>OZ245797.1:0-1563548 GCA_965228195.1 Cloacimonadales bacterium (SeqCode) | reverse complement strand
AAGTCTTTGCCTTTCTACAACCTTTTTTGTTTCTTCAAGTGCAGCCATGTTTGATAGTTGAGATTTAAAATTATTTTGTATCACAATCATTTGTTTTACAATATTGGGAATATTGTCTTTCATTTCCTACCATTCTAAAACTTTTTAATAAAATATCTTTTAATTAAAATCCTGCAATGTACAATTTTCAATTGTTAATCTATTCGAAGTGTGTCTACAAAAACCAAATGGGCTATGCGTGCGATGACTTCTTTTTTGTATCTCATACAATTACTCGCTATCATCATTGATCATATAATCCTTGTCTGATTCGTTGTCCACATTGTTTATACTTTTCTTTGCCTTTCTCAGCTAGCTCCTATTCGTCAAAAAGATTAAGCTGAACTTCTTTGTCAAATAAAATAGTCCTGGCTTTGGCTCTTTCGTCGGTGATTCACCTGCGGTGGGCTATTCTTTCTTGCAAAGCAGGTAAGCACCCATTCCCTTCCTTATTTTGTTAAGTAAATTATTATTGCTTTCTCCTGCGGAGGGCTTACTCTTTTCGCTTTAACTAGTGGTTCACCTACGGTGAGTCCCTCTCTTTTCGTTGAGCGCTCAACGAAAAGAGAGGGGAGAGAAAAGAAAACGCCCTCCGCTTCAATTCGCTAGAGACAGGTCGTGAAATGTCTTTAGAGTTCCGTGGCGTAGAGCATTTCCGAGATTTGTTCCTGATTGGCTAATCTCTTTGGTCTTTTGTTTTCAACACCTAAAAGAGAGTGCCAGGTGTCTCTGCTCAATTAAGAAAAAGAAAACGGCTGACCCCAGTGAAGCGGAGAGTGCCACCCCAAAGGCGATGGCTCTGACGAGCCAAAGCCAGATAAAAAATCGGGAATGAAAAGTGAAAAATTCTACCTCATCTTTTCCCCACTAAGTGATGAGGTTAATTTTTTCATTTTTATTTTTACTTAACTGTCCAGTCCTAAAATAGTGGACTCGTTTTTTTATTTATTAAACCACATTTTTTAATTCTAAATACACAGCTTCAGGCGTTTTATAATTCAAAGCGATGTGATACCTTTTATTGTTATATACATCCACAAAAATCTTCAACTGCTCTCTAACCTCTCTCACGCTAGAAAACGTAGCGTGAAAGCCAAACTCATTCTTCAAAGTGTTAAAAATCCTCTCAGCACAGGCGTTATCATAGCACTTACCATCGCCAGTCATGCTTATCCTAAAATTGTTTTTCTTCAAAAAATCGGTATACTCTTTGCTGGTGTATTGCACCCCTTTATCGCTGTGATGAATGCAATTGTCGGGCAAATTAAACCTCTTTATCGTCTTTTTCATCACCTTAACAGACTCTTTAGCCAACAAAGTGGTCGCCGCATTATAACCCAAAATCTTCCTTGTAGCCAAGTCTGTAACCAAACTAATATAACAAAATTTATCCCGTGGCAACTTGATATAAGTAATATCTGTAACAATCGCTTGCCCAAATTTGTTGACCGTTTTTTTAAAATCTTTCATCAAAAGGTTCGGGAAAGTCTGACTGACGCCACTAGAGTGCTTAACTTTTACCTTATAAAACTGACACTGCAGATCGTTTTTACGCATAATATCCAGCAGGCGATCACGCCCAATTTTGATATCAAACTCCTCTTGCAAATGCTTTTTAATCTTTCTGGCTCCACACATCAATCCTAGCTTGCGAAGTCCTCTAATACGCTGGCAAACAAGGTTTTCGAACGCCTCAACTTTTGCCAAGTTTTGCTTCTTTTTATAAAAACCAGACTTGCTTATACCAAACCACTTGCAGACAGAATTTACCTTAAGAGGCAACTTTTTAGCCACTATTTTTTCCCTAATTTCCTCAATTCCTGTACTTCGGGCTTTTTTTTTAACTCCATTCCAAAATCTCGCTCGCCAATTTCGACACATTTTTCAAGGCAAATCTTATCTAAAGTCAACTTTGAAACAGCCTCTTTCAGCGCTAAATTTTCTTTCTTCAATTCATCTATCTCTTTTAAAGCACTATGCTTATCTGACAAACTCACGTAAAAGACCTCCTTATAAGGTGTTGAAATGTTTTTTTTCTTTAACCAATTATATATCGTCGCAAATCCGACTCCATAATATTTGCTAGCCTCTAAAACTGTCAACTTTTTGTCTTTCACCAGCTGCACAACTTCTGCCTTAAAAGCTTTCGAATATCTAAACGTTTTTCTTCTCTTATCCAAATTTCCTCCCTAATGGGAGTCCACTTTTTTCAGGACGAGGCAAACAATTATCCATTGTAACTTATCAATTGCCTGACCACATAAATTAAATCTCAAATTCTTAGCCGCATTTATGTGGTCAGGGAGCGGAAGCGACAAAGATGTGGGGGACAATCTCCGCTTAAAGGGAAATTAGCCCCTTTTCGTTACTTTGTTAAGCCAGTGACAAAAATCACTTTCTAAATAGAGATGCAAAGCCAGATGTTGAAAATAACAAAACTACGGGTAATAAGCGGGAACAACCACACTTTTTTACTCTGCTGGTGACACGCCCCGTCGCTGGCGTTCTGAAGCGGAGTTGACTTTTCTGTTACTCTTTTCGGCAATCCGAAAAGAGTAAGCCCTCCGCAGGAGAAAAATAGTAATCCCGCCGCTTTCCCTTGACAAAAAAAGTGATAAGAAATTTTTACATAAAATTTTGGGGAGTTTTATGCGATTTTATAATAGTAATAACCGTAACCAGATAGTGGACTTGACTACAGCTATTGTTCAGGGGATGCCCAGCGACAAGGGGCTTTATATGCCGTGCAGTTTGCCCAAAGCCAGATTTTTGTCGGCGATCAAGAAGATGAGCTTGCCAGAGATCTCTTTGGAGATTGCCAAGGCTTTCTTGTGCGAAGATTTGAGTAGCTCGCAAATTCAAGATATTGTCCAAGAGTCGATTAACTTCGCCGCACCGGTGGTGGAGGTCGAGCAAAACATTGGCTCGCTGGAGCTTTTCCACGGACCGACGCTGGCTTTCAAAGATTTTGGAGCGCGCTTCATGTCTCGTTTGCTGGGTGAGTTGAACAAGACTCTGGGCAAGCAGATAACGATCGTGGTGGCTACCTCTGGGGATACGGGCAGTGCGGTTGCCAACGGGTTTTTGGGGGTTGAGGGTGTTCGGGTGGTTATCCTTTATCCGTCGGGCAAGGTTAGTCCCTTGCAAGAGAAGCAGCTGACCACCTTGGGGCAAAACATCACCGCTTTGGAAGTGGCTGGTGATTTTGACGATTGTCAGGCGATGGCAAAAGCGGCTTTGTCCGATGCCGACTTGGGTGCCAAGATGCAGATATCTTCGGCAAACTCCATAAACATCGGGCGGTTGATCCCGCAAACTTTTTACTATTTTGGCGCTTTTGCTCAGCTAGAGCAAGACAGCTTTTGGGTGAGTATCCCTAGTGGTAACTTTGGCAACCTGACGGCTTGCGTCTTTGCCAAGAAGATGGGGTTACCGGTAGAGAAGATTATTGCCTCGTGCAACGCCAACAATGTGGTGCCTAGATATTTGGCTTCGGGGAATTATGCTCCCAAAGCCACGCTCCACACCATAGCCTCGGCGATGGATGTGGGCAACCCGAGCAACACGGGAAGGTTGTTCGCCTTTTACGATAACGATCTGGAGAGGTTCCGCCAAGATTTGGAAGGAGCCGACTTCACCGATCAAAAGGCACGCGCTGCTATCAAAGAGGTTTATAGCAAGTTCGGCTACTTGATGGATCCGCACGGCGCTTTCGCTTATCTGGGTTTGAAGCAGTTTCTGCCAGCGGATAAGTTCGGCGTTTTCGTGGAAACGGCTCATCCAGCTAAGTTTACCGAAGAGATGGAGTCGATCTTGGGTGAAAAACCGGAGTTGCCGGACAGATTAGCGGCTTACGCCAAGCGGGAAAAAGTGGCAATCCCAGCAAGGAGCGACTACGACGAGTTCAAGCAGTTTTTGTTGCAACTATGATAATCAAGACGCCCGGCGATAGTATCGCCTACGCCAAGAAGCTGGCAAGTAGGTTGACTGTGGGAAGCGTGGTGTGTTTTGAAGGACCACTGGGTGTGGGAAAAACATTTTTGATAAAAGCTTTGTGCAAACAGCTAGGTGTGGTCGATGAGGTGACCAGCCCCTCTTATGTTTTGTTGAACTGTTATGAAGGCAAGGTGCCGATTTTTCATTTCGACTTGTATCGACTGCAAGAGGTGGAAGAGGTTTACGAGCTGGGTTTGCCAGAGTGCATAGAGCAAGGCGTGTGTTTGATAGAGTGGCCAGAGTTGGTGGAACCGATGCTACCCAAAGACGCAATTAGGCTGAAGATGAGCTTTAGCCAAGAGAATTTAAGACAGATAGAGGAAGATTGATGCAAAACAACGACAAGCAGATTATCGGGCTGAAAAAGCAAAAATTACAGAAATTGAAAGATCTGGGGATAGATCCGTATCCGATAGCCAGTAAACGGACGGCGAGTATTAGGCAGCTGTTGGACGATGAGCAACGGTTTATCACATCACAGAAACAGGTGGTGCTTTGCGGTAGGTTGCGGGCTCTTCGCCGTCAGGGCAAGATTGGGTTTGCCGATCTGGAAGACAGCGGCGGCAGGTTGCAACTTTATGTGAGCAAGCAAGAGACGGGCGATGAGAACTACGAGGTTTTCAAGCTTTTCGATTTGGGCGATATTGTCCAGGTGTCGGGAGTAGCTTTCGTGACCAAAACAGGACAGTTTTCCCTGAAAGTCAAAGAGGTTGTGATGCTGAGCAAAGGAATAAGACCTTTGCCGACGGTCAAACAAAAACAGGTGGACGGCAAACTGGTGCGCTTCGATGAGTTTTCGGACACGGAGCTGCGTTATCGCAAGAGGTATCTTGATCTTATTTTGAACCCATCGGTGAAACAAACTTTCGTCTATCGGGCGAAGATAGTTGCCAAGATCAGGCAGATTTTGGACGAGCGCGGATTTTTGGAGGTGGACACCCCGGTGATGCAACCGCTTTACGGTGGGGCGAACGCCAAACCTTTTACCACTTTTTACAACTCCTTGGGCAAAGATTTTTTCTTGCGCATAGCCACCGAGCTTTACTTAAAAAGGTTGATTGTGGGCGGATACGAGAAAGTTTATGAGATTGGCAAGAACTTCCGCAACGAGGGAGTTGACCGCACCCACAACCCCGAGTTCACCGCCATAGAGCTGTATCAGGCGTATTCGGACTTGGATGGAATGATGCAGATCACCCAAGAGCTTTTGGTGCGCGCGGCTAAAGAGGTGATGGGCAAGAGCGAGTTTTTGTTTAACGGACACAAAATCAGGGTGGAGGCGCCTTTCAAGAAAGCTTCGATGGTCGATTTGGTGCGGGAGCAGACAGGTGAAGATTTTTCCGATTTGGATTACGATAAGCTGGCAGCTTTTTGCCAGAGCAAAGGCATAGAGGTCAAAGCTTCGATGGGAGCAGGGGCTTTGTTGGCAGAGGTTTTTGACGCTTTTGTGGAAGAGAAGTTGGTGCAACCGACCTTTGTGGTGGACTACCCCAAAGAGATCTCGCCTTTAGCCAAACAGAAGAGTAGCCAGAGTCTTCTTACCGATAGGTTCGAGCTTTTCATCGGCGGCAAGGAGTTTGCCAACGCCTTCTCGGAGCTTAACGACCCGCTGGAGCAGTCGGCGAGGATGGAAGATCAAGCCAAGAAGCGAGAGATGGGTGATGACGAGGCGAACACGGTCGATTACGATTTCTTGGAGGCTCTGGAGTATGCGATGCCTCCCACCGGTGGACTGGGAATAGGGGTGGATCGGATGATAATGCTACTCACCGAGAACGACTCGATCCGCGATGTGATGTTGTTTCCACAGATGAGACAGGTGAAATAAGAGGATGGTGAGTGTGAGAAGGCTTGGTTTATCGCTAGTTATTTTGCTTTGGGCAGCTTTTTTGCCTGCCATCAAGGTGGTTTACTCCAACTCTTCGCAAGGTGAGGAGTTCAACACCAAAAAGATCGGCGAGATAGATTACTACAATGTTTACGAGCTGAAGAAGCTTTTCGATGTGCAGATAGACGAAAACACGATGGAGAACAACCTGACCCTGGCTTTCAAGAAGCAAAGACTCACTTTCTTGATTAGTGCCAGCTATGTGATTTTGGATGATGATATTTACAACTTCTCTTACCCTTTGCGACTGGTGGAAGGTAAATACTACTTGCCGTTGACCACCCTGAGTATGATTTTGCCCAAGTTTAACACGCAGTTTAGTTACAACAAAGCCAAGGGCGAGATAGTGGCTGATGACAACACCTACCAGTCATCGAAGATAGATATGGTGGTGATCGACGCCGGGCACGGGGGCAAAGATCCCGGGGCGGTTGGCAAAAGCTCTTACGAGAAAAACTTGACCTTGAAGATATCGCAAAAGGTAGCCAAAGCTTTGGCAAAAAACGGCATAAATGTGCTGCTTACCCGCAACAAAGACGAGTTTGTCGAGCTGCGCAAAAGGGCACAACTAGCCAACGATTACAAAGCCGATCTGTTTATCTCTATCCATTGCAACGCCTCTAGGCACAGCAACCGAAAGGGAGCGGAGGTTTTCATCTTGTCCACCTCCAAAGTGACCGACAAGAGGGTGGAAGAGGCGATCGCCGTGGAAAACTCGGTGGTGAGCAAGTATGAAGGCGAGTCGGCTTTGGCACATTACAACGACTTGGACTTTGTGCTCAAAGATATGGCTCTCTCGGAGCATTTGCTAGCCAGCAACGATTTGGCGCATTGCGTGCAAAATCAACTGGTTAGTTTGACTGGTTTTCACGATAGAGGGGTGAAGCAAGGACCTTTTTATGTGTTGAAGGGCGCTTTTATGCCTGCCATTTTGGTGGAGCTAGGTTTTATCTCTAACCCTAAACAGGAAAGGCAGTTAAATTCGACGAGTTATCAAGATAAGTTTGTGCAGGCAATAATAAATGGAGTGATGAAGTTTAAAAAAGATTATGAAAAAATTTAGTATTTTATTGGTGGCTTTGGCTGCTTTTTCGCTCTCTTTTGCTGAAGAGAGTGACAAGGTGAGACATTTTTACGAAAAACAGTATCAGCAAGCTTTGTTGGACAGAGATTTCTTGCAGGCGTATTCGGTGTTGAACAAGATGGAAAGAAAGCTTGCCGACGAAGATTTTTCGGGACAAAAGGCGAGTGTTCAAGACTCCATCTTTGCTGTGGCAATCTATAGCCAAGAGAACTTTAACGCCGACAAGGCGGTGGAGTATTTGCAATTTTATCTGCTCAAATTCGACGATAAGAAGCTTCAGATTTATCAAAAGTTGGCTCAGATCTACAGGCAGGCAGGTGAGCAAGATACGGCTCAATCTTTTTGGCAAAAGGCGCAAGCTCTGCGGGAATGAACTTTTAGTTAATCTGCTGATACCCTAAATAAGGGTGTGGGAGATGGAAGGTTGCTGGCGGCAGGGTCTTGCGACTAATTGTAACTGGCGTAGCTACAATGTAAAAAAAAAGAGGTTATTTATGAAAAATTTTAGATTTTGCTTGCTTGTTGTTTTGATCTTGTTGGTGGTCGGATGCTCTTTTTTTGAAGAAGATTCGGATAGCGATGAGATTGATGTGATTACTCCAGATGCACCCTATTTGTCGGTATTTGTGGATGAGCAAAAAATTAAAGTTTATTGGAACGATTTTCAAAGCTGGGAAGCTGATAATGTGGAGATTTTTAGAAACGGGAGCAAGATTGCCAACGTTTCTGGAGATTTAAGCGATTATACAGATAGTGGTCTAACTATAGGACAGACTTACAGATATAAGTTGCGTTTGGTCAAAGATGGACAAGTTGGTGACTATTCTCCTGAGAAGAGTGTGCTTTTGGAAGAGTTAAATTGTGAATTGAGTTTAGGTGATCTGAAAGCTTTTTTTGTCGATGAACAAGGTTATCAAATTTTGAAATTGAAGTTGAAATTGGCATCGGAAAAAGATGTTTATCTGGTTTTTACCAACAGCAGCGAAACCGATGGGGTCGATGATCAAGACTACTCTGTTAGTAGCGATAATATTAGTTTTAACTCAAATTCAAATATGTCTATTATGTCAAGTGAGTTAGAGACTAAAACCAGATTTGAGCAGGCAGTTTTGCCGTCGGTGGGTAAATTAATAGAAGGCGAAAAAGAGGCGGTGGAAACCAAAGCCTCTTTGTTTTCAGTTTCGGCAGCAGTGACCTCGGTGGAAGATACGGAAGATTTCTGGGAGGTGGCAGACTCTCCTTATAGATTTGTTGCTGCTACTTGTCGTAAGGTGGTGAGCGCAGACACAAAATTTGGCAACAAGACGCTTAATATTTGGGTGGAAGACAGTTGTTGGCAAGCAAGTTGTATAACGCAAACTATGGTCGATGCGATGGCTGACAAGTTCCTGAAAAGTGGTAGTGATAACGATATCTACGATTGGGTGACCAATATTTGTGGTGAAGAGTGGGGAAGTAGTTCTAAATCTGTTATTAAAGCTGGGCAACCGATAGATATTTTGCTTTGTGATATAAAAAACGACAGTTTAACTACTGGCGGGGTGTTGGGCTACTTCTGGGGTGGCAACGCTTATACGGATGAAAATTACTCAAACCAAAGGGTTATGTTTTGCATAGATGCGCCTATCTATGCCAACGGTACTGGAGGAGATGCTGGTTGGAATGTGGAAGATTATTATCCAAGGGTGATCATTTCGACTCTGGCGCACGAGTTTCAACATATGATCAACTTCTATCAGTTGCAAGTTTTAAATGATGTGGTGCATGAGACTCGGCTCAACGAGATGCTTTCGATGAGCATCGAAGATTTGGTGGCTTACAATCTTTATGGGGACTACATTTCGTCGCCTTACTATTCTCGCTTTAAAGAGCTGAACGAAAACAACGACTATTCGTTGAAAGAATGGCCTTCGGCTGATACGAAATATTATGCCATCAATTATGGTTTCGGCTCTTACCTTTTGCGTCAGTTCGACGGAGCCAACTTCGTTAAAAATATTTATGCAACAAAAAAGAAAAACACAGATGCGGTGGAAGAGGCAACGGGTAAAAACTTTGCTGGCTTGATGCGAAACTGGGCAGCGGCTTATTTGCTCTCCGATCAAAGTGTGAGCGATAGTGATTACGATTATAATGATGACTTGGGCAGTGAATTGAACGGAATTAGCTACGATCTGGTTAGTATCAACGCTTACGAGCAAGGAACCCCCAAAGTTTTTGATTTGAACGATATTGAGAGTATCAGCCCTTTGGCGAATAAATACTACTTGCTAAAAAAAGATTTGCCTGCCGGTAGTTACACTTTGGGTGTTAAGATGTTGGACGAAGATTTGAGGCTGAGTGTGGTAGTCAAATAAGGAGCGTGATGATGCGAAAAGTTTTTTTGGTGTTTGTTTTGGGGGTTTGTTTTATGGGGATGAGTGCGCAAAAGCGGGTCAGCGGTAAGCTGGCAATGGTGGGCAATGAGCCGTTTAGTTATTACATTATCAATTGTTCGGATGGCAAAAGGCTAAGGCTAGAGGGCAAAAGTCCCCAGTGGATTCAGTTGCAAGGCAGATTGGTGGAGCTGGTTTATCTCAAGACTGACAAGAAAGAGTTCTTTCCGGTGGTGAAGGTGATCGAGCTAAAAGCTAAGTAGTTTTTTTTTCAAAATAAAGAAAAGTTTGTGCCACAGACGAAATCTGTGGCTTTTTTGCTTAGCGTTTTTTGTTTGACAAACTTTAGGGTCAAAAAAGGATAGTTTTAAAATTAGAAAGGTTTGGTTAAAAATTGTGATGAAAAAAGTATTTTTTGTGAGTTTGTTTTGTTTTTGTTGTGGAGGTTTGCTCGCTTATTCCGCTTTTGGCAGAGTGGGGTTTTTGCAACAAGATTTGGGTCGAGATATTTACTCCACCGGTTCTGGTTACACCGGCTCGGCAGATCTGTTTCGCTTCAATGCGGGCTTGATAAACCCTTCTATGGCAGTGACTGCCGCAAATGTGAAGTTCTCCACCGGCCTTTGTGCCGCTTGGCGATACTTTGAAAACGACGATAATCAGCTGGAACTCTCCCGAGCCAGAGAGTATAACTTGCCGTTTTTCAATATCATCTTTCCTTACCACGATAACTTCTTCGCCTTAGATTTCGCCTCGGGCTACTCCAGCTCTTACGAGTATGGTCACGACAACATCAAAGAGGAGTATTTTGCCAATTTTTACCGAGTCGGCATGGTTTATGCCCGCAAGACCCCTTGGTTCAATGTGGGTGTGGGTGCTAATTTCTATTTGGGTTCTATCCAAAACGACTTGATTACCACCACGGCAGATCACTTTAATTTTGCCGACACCACCAACGATTACGACTACGATTTTGACTCGACTTATACGGTGTCCGAAGATTTTGATGGCAGGCAGGTCTCTTACAACATCGGTATCTCCAAGCAGTTTGCCAACTTGTCGCTGGGAGCTTACTATTACCCTTGTGTAACTATCAAGGGTGATAACAGCTTTAGCAACACCTCAACTATTTTCCAGACGACTAAATACGCAGATGTGGACACCGACTCTACTTACTCTTTGCAAGATAGTGTGGTGGTGACAGGCTCTGAGAGCAAACAGATAAAGCTTCCCGAGATTTATGGATTTGGATTAACTTATCAGATCGACGAGGCTTGGAAAGTTAGTTTTGATGCCGATTACCAGATTTGGCAAGAGTGTTCCTTTTTTGAAGGGGTAAAAATGGACAACACCTTTAACTTCGGGGTCGGTTTGGCTTACGATAGTCAAAAAGAGCCTTGGTATTGGAATATCCCTTTTCGAATCGGTTACTATCGCAAGGAGTTCCCTTTCGAGGTTGGGGGCAATTCCCTTGAGGAGCAAGGGGTGATGCTTGGGTTTGATATTCCGGTGAACAAAGCAGGTGACTCTAGAGCCAGTGTTGCCTTGCAATACTCGAATCGCGGCAGTAGAGCTGACAACGGTTACAACGAGCAGGAGATCAAGGTGTCGATCGGCTTTGTCGGTTTTGATATCTTCAGATCGAGAAAAAAGTTGACTCAAAAAAGAGATATTCCTATCTCTTCGCAAGCCGATGACCAATATTAAGAACAAGAAAGCGTATCACAACTTCTCTTTTTTAGAAGATTTCGAGGCTGGCATCCAGCTTTTGGGCACCGAGATAAAGTCGATAAGAGAGGGGAAAATAAACTTTCTGGACGCTTATGCTCACTTGGAGAAGGGCGAGGTTTGGCTCTCGGGTTTGCACATCTCACCGCACAAAACTGCCAGTTTTTTTAATCACGAGCCGATGCGTAAACGCAAGCTGCTTTTGACCACTTTGGGCTAGCTTTACTACATCCAAAGCCTTACACACCTTATCCAGCTTGCCTCGAAATGCGGGAAAAACTTGAGCGAACTCTTGCCCCACATAGCTTCTGGACACCAAATCTGCCAGCTCCACCTTGGGATGATCTAGCAGTATGCGCACCAACTCCACTCCCGAATACCCCGTGGCTCCCACGATCGAAACTCTTAACATTTTTTTTTAACTCCTTAAAAAATATCTCTTGTAAAAAAAGCTACCTCAACTCTTCTTCTTTGAAGTGAGGTAGCTCGAAATTTCTCTTCTCTACTCTAGTCAGTCAGTAAGAAAACTATTCGTTGATAGCTTCAGCTCCACCCACAATATCGATAATCTCGCCCGTGATTGCCGACTGCCTTTCTCTATTGTATTGAAGCGACAAGCTCTGTATAATCTCGCTGGCGTTCTCGGTGGCGTTGTCCATCGCCGTCATCCTGGCTGCTTGTTCGGCTGCCGAAGACTCCAAAAGGACTCTCCAAATCTCCACGGCAATATACTTCCTGCCCAGCTCTTCGATGATGGCGTCCTCGTCCGGCTCATACAAAAAATCGGTAAGCGAAAAACCTTCCTGGCTAGATGGTTCAATAGGAAAAAGCTTCTTAAAAATAATCTCTTGTTGGATAGCCGAAACAAACTTGTTGTAAATCACATCCACCTTCTCGTAACCTTTGTTCAGATACAGATCCAACACAATCTGGGTGATATCTTTGGCAACAGAAAAATCCATACTGTTAAAAAGCCCGGTAAACTCGCTGTAAACCTCGCAAACCTTCTTCAAAGCCACCGCTCCGTTCTTGCCCACACAGATCACATCCACATCTTCGTTCACATCCAGATGAGACTTAACCTTCTTGACGATCTCGGAATTGAAAGAACCGCAAAGACCACGGTCGGAGGTCACCACCAACAAAGCCGACTTGCCCGTCTTTTTGTTCAAGAAAAAAGGATGCACAGACTGGGTGTTTTTCTTCTTCACACAAGCAAGCATCCCGCCTACCAAGTTGGCATAAGGCCTTGCTGCCTCTATCGCCTCTTGAGACTTGCGCAACTTGCTGGCTGCCACCATCTTCATGGCGTTGGTTATTTGTCTGGTAGATTTTACGCCCTCTATCCTGTTTTTGATAGCCTTTAGGTTACCCATCTTCTCTGCTCCTTACCAAAATCTCTATTTCTCTTCCGCCGAAGTTTCCTCAGGCAGTTCCTGCTCCGCTTGGCTCTGTTCAAAAAACTTGTAACAAGGTCTTAATCCACTCAAAATCATCAAACCTAAAATCTTCTTAAACCCTATCTTACGCAAGAAAGGAAGCAACTTCACCAGCATCAATCCAAAAGCAAAAGAGGCTAATTGTGAGAGTTTAAAGTCGATAAAATCCAGATTTTTAACGCCTTTATTTAACCTCTTCAAATCCCAATTTTCCATAATAATCTCCATCTAATCTTTAAAATGTGAAAAAAAGCTTACCCATCAATCAATTTTTATCTAAAACTCGAAAAAACAAACATATTGTCAAGAGTTAATTTGCTAAATCTACTTCGCCAAAATCTGGTCAAAAACGTCCTCAAACCGATAAAATCCTCTCTTATCCGAAATAAATTTGGCAGCCCGCAAAGCTCCCAAAGCAAACCCTTGCCTGTTTCTGGCGGTGTGCTTCAGCTCTATGGTGTCGGCTGTCGAATCGAAGTTGATAAGGTGAGTGCCGGGGATATCTCCGCACCTCACACTGGCAAAATGCAACTCATCTGAGGCGATCTTCCTATCAGAGCGCTCTACCATCAAGCGACTTTTTCTGGCTATGTTTTGTAGCAAAATC
Organism: Cloacimonadales bacterium (SeqCode); assembly: GCA_965228195.1. Taxonomy (GTDB): domain Bacteria; phylum Cloacimonadota; class Cloacimonadia. Next base: position 1,550,392 of record OZ245797.1, on the reverse strand, counting down.
TCGGCTAAGCTCTTAGCGGTTCCGCTAGGGCTGTCGATTTTTCGGCTGTGATGATACTCCAGCCCGCACACATCGTAATCTGCCACCTGGTTAAAAAGCTGGGCAGCCTGTTTTACAACCTTCATAAAAAGGTTCACCCCCACCGAGAAGTTGGAGGCATAGATGATATCACCCTTCACCTTCTGTAGCTCCTGCAGATCAAACCCGGTGGCTCCCACCACTATCTTCTTCCCCCAGCTGCAAACCTTGCGGGCGTTCTCCACGGCAGAAGAGCCAAGTGCGAAATCTATCACCACCTGAGCATCTTTCAAGTTCTCTTGCGATAGTTCCACCCCTAGCTTGGGGTCGATCTTTGCCACCACCTGGCAGCTCATCTGGGTAGAGAGTGACTCCACCAAATGTCCCATCACCCCATAACCTAACACGGCTATCTTCAGCATAATCTCCTCCTTCTTAAATTTTGTTTAATTAAAGTCCAAATCGCGACTAAAAGAGAGCCCAAAAAAAGGCTCTTTGTAAGCGTAAAATGTGGGATAGTTTTTGTTCAGGTTCATCCCTTTATTGCTCATCATCACCGCAATCTTGTTGTTTTTAAAAGGCTCATAGCCAACCTTGAGAGTAACAAAAGGGTAAAAGGTGCCGTCCAAAACCTCGGGTTTGATGTAGTTCAAATCGATAGCCAAACTAACGAAGAAGTCGTAAAACCGCTCCAACCAACCAGAGCAAACACTCACACCCCAAACATCCGTCGCCAACATCTTAGACTCTCCATCAAATTTGCCATAACCTTGATACTCGGTAAACACGGCAAACTGCGAGAAACGATCACCATAAGAAGACAAAGGAAACAACTCATCACCGATCGTGTTGGCTTTCTCGTCGGCATCTGTATCGCGATAATCAACATCGTTCTTAAGGCCGTCCAAGAAGTTCACCTCGTAGTAGCGCGACTCCAAGTTGAAGCTAACCTCCCTTTGTGCGGTGAGCTTGGCGTAGTTGCCTCCCAAAAGATAAGCAGCGCCGCGGCTCGCCCCATCTCTGGTGCCGAGCGAAAAGTAGCCTTCCCACAAATCTTGGTAGCTCAAGGTAGCTCCCCCACTCCAAGTGTTTTTGACCCGATCGGATGTTTGATCCATATCGCCCAGACACAAACCCAAGGCGACATTAACCTGACTCTTCCATTCACAGGCGCTATCACCGAAAGTAAAAACGCAGCTGTTGGCAAAAAAATCGTCCGTATTCAAGCCGATGCTCTCCACCATATCGGCAACCCACAAGAAGTTGTAAGAAAACTTATCACCAAAGCGAAAATTTTGTTCAATGCTTCTGGTGTTCATATTGAAGATGTAAAGCCCTTGATTTAGCCTGAAGTTTTGTTTGTCGCCAAAATGAGAAGAAAGTTTTACGCCTTGGCAAAGCTCTTTGTCAAGCTGTAACCTTATTTGCGGATAAACTATCATATTTTCCGCAGAACGGTTACCATACGAGGCTCCTCTGTGTTCGCAAACGATGTCGGCAAAAACATCGACCCCGGCGGTAACATCCGTTTTGGTCTTAAAAGTAAAAAACACCGCTCCGTGATCCAAAGGGTTATCAGATCCGTAAACCTCCTGTTTCAAACTGTTGTTACTATAAAGGTTTTTCAGATTTTTGTCTTCGTAAAAAGAGGGGTCTTGACTGATGTTTAGATACTCATAATCAGCATTAAAGATAATTTGGGTCTTCGCCTGCAAAAGCGAAAAACCGAGAAAAAAACTAAGAGTAGGTAGCCAAAACTTCATCGTAAACTTTACGGTTAATTGCCAAAATCTGCTCCAAGCAGGGCAAAGCAACATTTTGCAAACCGTCCAACTTTCGACAAACCACCGCACAAATCTCAGGGAAAGATATTTTTTTTTGCAAAAATAGAGCCACTGCCGCCTCCGAGGCACTATTAAGGACGGCTGGAGCCAAACCTCCCTCTTTGCCGGCGTCAACCCCTTTAAAAAACAAAGGAAACCTCTCCTGTTCAATCTGCTCAAAGCTCAATTTCCCCAGCTCAAAAAGGTTGGTTTTCACCCCTTCGTCCTCTATCCGCTCCGGATGCGAAAAAGCGTATAAGATGGGCAGAGTCATCGAAGGGCTACTCATCTGTGCCAAGATAGAGCCGTCCAAACACTCCACCATCGAGTGGACTATCGACTGGCGATGAACCACCGGCGTTATCTGCTCATACTCCACATCAAACAGGTGGCGCGCCTCGATCACCTCCAAAGCCTTATTGAGCATCGTGGCAGAGTCTATCGATATCTTGTTGCCCATATCCCAAGTGGGGTGCGCTAAAGCGTCTTCAACTTTGATGTTGGCAAAAGTTTCTAAGGGTCTGTCCAAAAAAGGTCCCCCAGAAGCGGTTAAATAAAGCTTCTTTATCGAGCGGTAATCATCGCCCCTCATCACCTGAAAAATAGCCGAATGTTCACTGTCCACCGGCAGAAGCTTGCTCCCCGAGATTTTTAACCTCTCTTTGAGCAGATCGCCAGCCATCACTAGAGTCTCTTTGTTTGCCAAAGCCAGATCGACCCCTTTTTCCACAGCTGCCAAAGAGTATTCCAAACCTGCCGACCCCGCAACTGCATTAAGCAAGATATCCATCTGCTGCTCGGCTATCAGACTAAGAAGGCTTTGTTTGCCGTAATAGACGCTGACGCCCTTTGGCACATCGCACTTGGCTTTTCTCACGCCGGTCAAGACGACTTTGGGAATGTTAAACTCCAAAGCGTAATCGAAAAGCTTCTTACTGTCCCGATGTGCCGAAGCCAACACGATACGAAACTTGTCTGGGTGCGCCCTGACCACGGCTGCCGTAGACTGCCCAATCGAGCCACTAAATCCTAAGATTGCTATATTTTTCACTTTATTCCTTTCAACATCCGAGCCATATCTCGCTTGGCATCTTTCTTCTTGAGCGACTCTCGCTTGTCGTGCATCTTCTTTCCTTTGGCCAAACTGATGGTCAACTTTGCCAGCCCTTTTTTATTGATGTAGAGCTTCTTGGGGACGATGGTCAGCCCTTTCTCGGCAATCTTCTTTGTCAGACGCCGTATCTCTTTCTTGGTCAAAAGCAGCTTGCGTTTACGCATCGGCTCGTGATTAAAAAAACTGGCAGTTTTGTGCGGTGAGATGTGCAAACCCGAGAGCCAAACCTCGCCCTTCTCCAAGTGAGCATAAGCGTCCAGAAAGTTTATTTTCCCCTCTCTTATCGACTTTATCTCGGTGCCCAAAAGCTGGATGCCAGCCTCGAAATCTTCTAAAAAAGAGAAGTTGTGATACGCTTTCTTGTTCTTAATATTGGTCATCGGCTTGCGAAGAGATAGGAATATCTCTTTTTTGAGTCAACTTTTTTCTCGATCTGAAGATATCAAAACCGACAAAGCCGATCGACACCTTGATCTCCTGCTCGTTGTAACCGTTGTCAGCTCTACTGCCGCGATTCGAGTATTGCAAGGCAACACTGGCTCTAGAGTCACCTGCTTTGTTCACCGGAATATCAAACCCAAGCATCACCCCTTGCTCCTCAAGGGAATTGCCCCCAACCTCGAAAGGGAACTCCTTGCGATAGTAACCGATTCGAAAAGGGATATTCCAATACCAAGGCTCTTTTTGACTATCGTAAGCCAAACCGACCCCGAAGTTAAAGGTGTTGTCCATTTTTACCCCTTCAAAAAAGGAACACTCTTGCCAAATCTGGTAATCGGCATCAAAACTAACTTTCCAAGCCTCGTCGATCTGATAAGTTAATCCAAATCCATAAATCTCGGGAAGCTTTATCTGTTTGCTCTCAGAGCCTGTCACCACCACACTATCTTGCAAAGAGTAAGTAGAGTCGGTGTCCACATCTGCGTATTTAGTCGTCTGGAAAATAGTTGAGGTGTTGCTAAAGCTGTTATCACCCTTGATAGTTACACAAGGGTAATAGTAAGCTCCCAGCGACAAGTTGGCAAACTGCTTGGAGATACCGATGTTGTAAGAGACCTGCCTGCCATCAAAATCTTCGGACACCGTATAAGTCGAGTCAAAATCGTAGTCGTAATCGTTGGTGGTGTCGGCAAAATTAAAGTGATCTGCCGTGGTGGTAATCAAGTCGTTTTGGATAGAACCCAAATAGAAATTAGCACCCACACCCACATTGAACCAAGGGGTCTTGCGGGCATAAACCATGCCGACTCGGTAAAAATTGGCAAAATACTCCTCTTTGATGTTGTCGTGACCATACTCGTAAGAGCTGGAGTAGCCCGAGGCGAAATCTAAGGCGAAGAAGTTATCGTGGTAAGGAAAGATGATATTGAAAAACGGCAAGTTATACTCTCTGGCTCGGGAGAGTTCCAGCTGATTATCGTCGTTTTCAAAGTATCGCCAAGCGGCACAAAGGCCGGTGGAGAACTTCACATTTGCGGCAGTCACTGCCATAGAAGGGTTTATCAAGCCCGCATTGAAGCGAAACAGATCTGCCGAGCCGGTGTAACCAGAACCGGTGGAGTAAATATCTCGACCCAAATCTTGTTGCAAAAACCCCACTCTGCCAAAAGCGGAATAAGCGAGCAAACCTCCACAACAAAAACAAAACAAACTCACAAAAAATACTTTTTTCATCACAATTTTTAACCAAACCTTTCTAATTTTAAAACTATCCTTTTTTGACCCTAAAGTTTGTCAAACAAAAAACGCTAAGCAAAAAAGCCACAGATTTCGTCTGTGGCACAAACTTTTCTTTATTTTGAAAAAAAAACTACTTAGCTTTTAGCTCGATCACCTTCACCACCGGAAAGAACTCTTTCTTGTCAGTCTTGAGATAAACCAGCTCCACCAATCTGCCTTGCAACTGAATCCACTGGGGACTTTTGCCCTCTAGCCTTAGCCTTTTGCCATCCGAACAATTGATAATGTAATAACTAAACGGCTCATTGCCCACCATTGCCAGCTTACCGCTGACCCGCTTTTGCGCACTCATCCCCATAAAACAAACCCCCAAAACAAACACCAAAAAAACTTTTCGCATCATCACGCTCCTTATTTGACTACCACACTCAGCCTCAAATCTTCGTCCAACATCTTAACACCCAAAGTGTAACTACCGGCAGGCAAATCTTTTTTTAGCAAGTAGTATTTATTCGCCAAAGGGCTGATACTCTCAATATCGTTCAAATCAAAAACTTTGGGGGTTCCTTGCTCGTAAGCGTTGATACTAACCAGATCGTAGCTAATTCCGTTCAATTCACTGCCCAAGTCATCATTATAATCGTAATCACTATCGCTCACACTTTGATCGGAGAGCAAATAAGCCGCTGCCCAGTTTCGCATCAAGCCAGCAAAGTTTTTACCCGTTGCCTCTTCCACCGCATCTGTGTTTTTCTTTTTTGTTGCATAAATATTTTTAACGAAGTTGGCTCCGTCGAACTGACGCAAAAGGTAAGAGCCGAAACCATAATTGATGGCATAATATTTCGTATCAGCCGAAGGCCATTCTTTCAACGAATAGTCGTTGTTTTCGTTCAGCTCTTTAAAGCGAGAATAGTAAGGCGACGAAATGTAGTCCCCATAAAGATTGTAAGCCACCAAATCTTCGATGCTCATCGAAAGCATCTCGTTGAGCCGAGTCTCATGCACCACATCATTTAAAACTTGCAACTGATAGAAGTTGATCATATGTTGAAACTCGTGCGCCAGAGTCGAAATGATCACCCTTGGATAATAATCTTCCACATTCCAACCAGCATCTCCTCCAGTACCGTTGGCATAGATAGGCGCATCTATGCAAAACATAACCCTTTGGTTTGAGTAATTTTCATCCGTATAAGCGTTGCCACCCCAGAAGTAGCCCAACACCCCGCCAGTAGTTAAACTGTCGTTTTTTATATCACAAAGCAAAATATCTATCGGTTGCCCAGCTTTAATAACAGATTTAGAACTACTTCCCCACTCTTCACCACAAATATTGGTCACCCAATCGTAGATATCGTTATCACTACCACTTTTCAGGAACTTGTCAGCCATCGCATCGACCATAGTTTGCGTTATACAACTTGCTTGCCAACAACTGTCTTCCACCCAAATATTAAGCGTCTTGTTGCCAAATTTTGTGTCTGCGCTCACCACCTTACGACAAGTAGCAGCAACAAATCTATAAGGAGAGTCTGCCACCTCCCAGAAATCTTCCGTATCTTCCACCGAGGTCACTGCTGCCGAAACTGAAAACAAAGAGGCTTTGGTTTCCACCGCCTCTTTTTCGCCTTCTATTAATTTACCCACCGACGGCAAAACTGCCTGCTCAAATCTGGTTTTAGTCTCTAACTCACTTGACATAATAGACATATTTGAATTTGAGTTAAAACTAATATTATCGCTACTAACAGAGTAGTCTTGATCATCGACCCCATCGGTTTCGCTGCTGTTGGTAAAAACCAGATAAACATCTTTTTCCGATGCCAATTTCAACTTCAATTTCAAAATTTGATAACCTTGTTCATCGACAAAAAAAGCTTTCAGATCACCTAAACTCAATTCACAATTTAACTCTTCCAAAAGCACACTCTTCTCAGGAGAATAGTCACCAACTTGTCCATCTTTGACCAAACGCAACTTATATCTGTAAGTCTGTCCTATAGTTAGACCACTATCTGTATAATCGCTTAAATCTCCAGAAACGTTGGCAATCTTGCTCCCGTTTCTAAAAATCTCCACATTATCAGCTTCCCAGCTTTGAAAATCGTTCCAATAAACTTTAATTTTTTGCTCATCCACAAATACCGACAAATAGGGTGCATCTGGAGTAATCACATCAATCTCATCGCTATCCGAATCTTCTTCAAAAAAAGAGCATCCGACCACCAACAAGATCAAAACAACAAGCAAGCAAAATCTAAAATTTTTCATAAATAACCTCTTTTTTTTTACATTGTAGCTACGCCAGTTACAATTAGTCGCAAGACCCTGCCGCCAGCAACCTTCCATCTCCCACACCCTTATTTAGGGTATCAGCAGATTAACTAAAAGTTCATTCCCGCAGAGCTTGCGCCTTTTGCCAAAAAGATTGAGCCGTATCTTGCTCACCTGCCTGCCTGTAGATCTGAGCCAACTTTTGATAAATCTGAAGCTTCTTATCGTCGAATTTGAGCAGATAAAATTGCAAATACTCCACCGCCTTGTCGGCGTTAAAGTTCTCTTGGCTATAGATTGCCACAGCAAAGATGGAGTCTTGAACACTCGCCTTTTGTCCCGAAAAATCTTCGTCGGCAAGCTTTCTTTCCATCTTGTTCAACACCGAATACGCCTGCAAGAAATCTCTGTCCAACAAAGCTTGCTGATACTGTTTTTCGTAAAAATGTCTCACCTTGTCACTCTCTTCAGCAAAAGAGAGCGAAAAAGCAGCCAAAGCCACCAATAAAATACTAAATTTTTTCATAATCTTTTTTAAACTTCATCACTCCATTTATTATTGCCTGCACAAACTTATCTTGATAACTCGTCGAATTTAACTGCCTTTCCTGTTTAGGGTTAGAGATAAAACCTAGCTCCACCAAAATGGCAGGCATAAAAGCGCCCTTCAACACATAAAAAGGTCCTTGCTTCACCCCTCTATCGTGAAAACCAGTCAAACTAACCAGTTGATTTTGCACGCAATGCGCCAAATCGTTGCTGGCTAGCAAATGCTCCGAGAGAGCCATATCTTTGAGCACAAAGTCCAAGTCGTTGTAATGTGCCAAAGCCGACTCGCCTTCATACTTGCTCACCACCGAGTTTTCCACGGCGATCGCCTCTTCCACCCTCTTGTCGGTCACTTTGGAGGTGGACAAGATGAAAACCTCCGCTCCCTTTCGGTTGCTGTGCCTAGAGGCGTTGCAATGGATAGAGATAAACAGATCGGCTTTGTAATCGTTGGCTAGTTGTGCCCTTTTGCGCAGCTCGACAAACTCGTCTTTGTTGCGGGTAAGCAGCACATTTATGCCGTTTTTTGCCAAAGCTTTGGCTACCTTTTGCGATATCTTCAAGGTCAAGTTTTTCTCGTAAGAGCTTTTGCCAACCGCCCCGGGATCTTTGCCCCCGTGCCCGGCGTCGATCACCACCATATCTATCTTCGATGACTGGTAGGTGTTGTCATCAGCCACTATCTCGCCCTTGGCTTTGTTGTAACTAAACTGCGTGTTAAACTTGGGCAAAATCATACTCAGGGTGGTCAACGGCAAGTAGTATTTACCTTCCACCAGTCGCAAAGGGTAAGAGAAGTTGTAAATATCATCATCCAAAATCACATAGCTGGCACTAATCAAGAAAGTGAGTCTTTGCTTCTTGAAAGCCAGGGTCAGGTTGTTCTCCATCGTGTTTTCGTCTATCTGCACATCGAAAAGCTTCTTCAGCTCGTAAACATTGTAGTAATCTATCTCGCCGATCTTTTTGGTGTTGAACTCCTCACCTTGCGAAGAGTTGGAGTAAACCACCTTGATGGCAGGCAAAAAAGCTGCCCAAAGCAAAATAACTAGCGATAAACCAAGCCTTCTCACACTCACCATCCTCTTATTTCACCTGTCTCATCTGTGGAAACAACATCACATCGCGGATCGAGTCGTTCTCGGTGAGTAGCATTATCATCCGATCCACCCCTATTCCCAGTCCACCGGTGGGAGGCATCGCATACTCCAGAGCCTCCAAGAAATCGTAATCGACCGTGTTCGCCTCGTCATCACCCATCTCTCGCTTCTTGGCTTGATCTTCCATCCTCGCCGACTGCTCCAGCGGGTCGTTAAGCTCCGAGAAGGCGTTGGCAAACTCCTTGCCGCCGATGAAAAGCTCGAACCTATCGGTAAGAAGACTCTGGCTACTCTTCTGTTTGGCTAAAGGCGAGATCTCTTTGGGGTAGTCCACCACAAAGGTCGGTTGCACCAACTTCTCTTCCACAAAAGCGTCAAAAACCTCTGCCAACAAAGCCCCTGCTCCCATCGAAGCTTTGACCTCTATGCCTTTGCTCTGGCAAAAAGCTGCCAGCTTATCGTAATCCAAATCGGAAAAATCTTCACCTGTCTGCTCCCGCACCAAATCGACCATCGAAGCTTTCTTGAAAGGCGCCTCCACCCTGATTTTGTGTCCGTTAAACAAAAACTCGCTCTTGCCCATCACCTCTTTAGCCGCGCGCACCAAAAGCTCTTGGGTGATCTGCATCATTCCATCCAAGTCCGAATACGCCTGATACAGCTCTATGGCGGTGAACTCGGGGTTGTGGGTGCGGTCAACTCCCTCGTTGCGGAAGTTCTTGCCAATCTCATAAACTTTCTCGTATCCGCCCACAATCAACCTTTTTAAGTAAAGCTCGGTGGCTATGCGCAAGAAAAAATCTTTGCCCAAGGAGTTGTAAAAAGTGGTAAAAGGTTTGGCGTTCGCCCCACCGTAAAGCGGTTGCATCACCGGGGTGTCCACCTCCAAAAATCCGCGCTCGTCCAAAATCTGCCTGATCTTGGCAACTATCTTCGCCCGATAGACGAAAGTTTGTTTCACCGATGGGTTCAAAATAAGATCAAGATACCTCTTGCGATAACGCAGCTCCGTGTCCGAAAACTCATCGAAGCGCACCAGTTTGCCGTCCACCTGTTTTTGTTTGACCGTCGGCAAAGGTCTTATTCCTTTGCTCAGCATCACAACCTCTTTGACTTTCAGGGAAAACTGTCCTGTTTTGGTCACGAAAGCTACTCCCGACACCTGGACAATATCGCCCAAATCGAAAAGCTTGAAAACCTCGTAGTTCTCATCGCCCGTCTCTTGCTTGCTCACATAAAGTTGCAACCTGCCGCCGCTGTCTTCCAGATCGGCAAACCCAATCTTGCCCTGACGGCGAAGAGCCCGCAACCTACCGCAAAGCACCACCTGTTTCTGTGATGTGATAAACCGTTGCTCATCGTCCAACAGCTGCCTAATACTCGCCGTCCGTTTACTGGCTATCGGATACGGATCTATCCCCAGATCTTTCAATTTCTGTAATTTTTGCTTTTTCAGCCCGATAATCTGCTTGTCGTTGTTTTGCATCAATCTTCCTCTATCTGTCTTAAATTCTCTTGGCTAAAGCTCATCTTCAGCCTAATTGCGTCTTTGGGTAGCATCGGTTCCACCAACTCTGGCCACTCTATCAAACACACGCCTTGCTCTATGCACTCTGGCAAACCCAGCTCGTAAACCTCTTCCACCTCTTGCAGTCGATACAAGTCGAAATGAAAAATCGGCACCTTGCCTTCATAACAGTTCAACAAAACATAAGAGGGGCTGGTCACCTCATCGACCACACCTAGCTGTTTGCACAAAGCTTTTATCAAAAATGTTTTTCCCACACCCAGTGGTCCTTCAAAACACACCACGCTTCCCACAGTCAACCTACTTGCCAGCTTCTTGGCGTAGGCGATACTATCGCCGGGCGTCTTGATTATCATAGTTGCAACAAAAACTGCTTGAACTCGTCGTAGTCGCTCCTTGCTGGGATTGCCACTTTTTCCCGCTTGGCGTAAGCCGCTAATCTGTCCGGCAACTCCGGTTTTTCACCCAAGATCGACTCCATCTCTTCGGTAAACTTAGCTGGATGAGCCGTTTCCACGAAAACGCCGAACTTATCCGCTGGCAGAAACTGCTTCAAACCCAGATAAGCGAAAGCGCCGTGCGGATCCATCAAGTAGCCGAACTTGCTATAAACCTCTTTGATAGCAGCGCGTGCCTTTTGATCGGTGAAGTCGGCTCCTTCCAAATCTTGGCGGAACCTCTCCAGATCGTTATCGTAAAAGGCGAACAACCTTCCCGTGTTGCTCGGGTTGCCCACATCCATCGCCGAGGCTATGGTGTGGAGCGTGGCTTTGGGAGCATAATTCCCCGAAGCCAAATATCTAGGCACCACATTGTTGGCGTTGCACGAGGCAATAATCTTCTCTACCGGTAACCCCATCTTCTTGGCAAAGACGCAAGCCGTCAGGTTGCCAAAGTTACCACTAGGGATACTCACCCAAAAGCTGTCTTGCTCTAGCTGAGCAAAAGCGCCAAAATAGTAAAAAGTTTGCGGGATCAACCGCCCGATGTTTATGGAGTTTGCCGAAGATATCTGCATCTTGGCACCCAAGTCGGCATCGGACAAAGCCGCTTTTGCCATCGCCTGACAATCGTCAAAATCACCAGCCACTTCCAAAGCGGTGATGTTTTGCCCCAAGGTGGTCAGCTGCTTCTCTTGCAAGGGACTAACCTTGCCCGACGGATAAAGGATAACCACCCGAACACCCTCAACCCCCAAAAACCCGTTGGCAACCGCACTGCCCGTATCCCCAGAGGTAGCCACCACGATCGTTATCTGCTTGCCCAGAGTCTTGTTCAACTCACCCAGCAAACGAGACATGAAGCGCGCTCCAAAATCTTTGAAAGCCAGCGTCGGTCCGTGGAAAAGCTCCAGCGAGCCAATGTTTTGCTCGACCTCCACCACCGGTGCGGCGAAGTTAATCGACTCTTGGACAATATCTTGAATTTGCGAGCTACTCAAATCTTCGCACAAGAAAGCCTTGGCAATCTCCAAAGAGATCTCTGGCAAGCTCATCTTCTTGATCGCCGACAAAAATCTGGCTTTGGGCAAACTGCACGGCATATAAAGCCCCTTGTCGCTGGGCATCCCCTGAACAATAGCTGTAGTCAAGTCCACTATCTGGTTACGGTTATTACTATTATAAAATCGCATAAAACTCCCCAAAATTTTATGTAAAAATTTCTTATCACTTTTTTTGTCAAGGGAAAGCGGCGGGATTACTATTTTTCTCCTGCGGAGGGCTTACTCTTTTCGGATTGCCGAAAAGAGTAACAGAAAAGTCAACTCCGCTTCAGAACGCCAGCGACGGGGCGTGTCACCAGCAGAGTAAAAAAGTGTGGTTGTTCCCGCTTATTACCCGTAGTTTTGTTATTTTCAACATCTGGCTTTGCATCTCTATTTAGAAAGTGATTTTTGTCACTGGCTTAACAAAGTAACGAAAAGGGGCTAATTTCCCTTTAAGCGGAGATTGTCCCCCACATCTTTGTCGCTTCCGCTCCCTGACCACATAAATGCGGCTAAGAATTTGAGATTTAATTTATGTGGTCAGGCAATTGATAAGTTACAATGGATAATTGTTTGCCTCGTCCTGAAAAAAGTGGACTCCCATTAGGGAGGAAATTTGGATAAGAGAAGAAAAACGTTTAGATATTCGAAAGCTTTTAAGGCAGAAGTTGTGCAGCTGGTGAAAGACAAAAAGTTGACAGTTTTAGAGGCTAGCAAATATTATGGAGTCGGATTTGCGACGATATATAATTGGTTAAAGAAAAAAAACATTTCAACACCTTATAAGGAGGTCTTTTACGTGAGTTTGTCAGATAAGCATAGTGCTTTAAAAGAGATAGATGAATTGAAGAAAGAAAATTTAGCGCTGAAAGAGGCTGTTTCAAAGTTGACTTTAGATAAGATTTGCCTTGAAAAATGTGTCGAAATTGGCGAGCGAGATTTTGGAATGGAGTTAAAAAAAAAGCCCGAAGTACAGGAATTGAGGAAATTAGGGAAAAAATAGTGGCTAAAAAGTTGCCTCTTAAGGTAAATTCTGTCTGCAAGTGGTTTGGTATAAGCAAGTCTGGTTTTTATAAAAAGAAGCAAAACTTGGCAAAAGTTGAGGCGTTCGAAAACCTTGTTTGCCAGCGTATTAGAGGACTTCGCAAGCTAGGATTGATGTGTGGAGCCAGAAAGATTAAAAAGCATTTGCAAGAGGAGTTTGATATCAAAATTGGGCGTGATCGCCTGCTGGATATTATGCGTAAAAACGATCTGCAGTGTCAGTTTTATAAGGTAAAAGTTAAGCACTCTAGTGGCGTCAGTCAGACTTTCCCGAACCTTTTGATGAAAGATTTTAAAAAAACGGTCAACAAATTTGGGCAAGCGATTGTTACAGATATTACTTATATCAAGTTGCCACGGGATAAATTTTGTTATATTAGTTTGGTTACAGACTTGGCTACAAGGAAGATTTTGGGTTATAATGCGGCGACCACTTTGTTGGCTAAAGAGTCTGTTAAGGTGATGAAAAAGACGATAAAGAGGTTTAATTTGCCCGACAATTGCATTCATCACAGCGATAAAGGGGTGCAATACACCAGCAAAGAGTATACCGATTTTTTGAAGAAAAACAATTTTAGGATAAGCATGACTGGCGATGGTAAGTGCTATGATAACGCCTGTGCTGAGAGGATTTTTAACACTTTGAAGAATGAGTTTGGCTTTCACGCTACGTTTTCTAGCGTGAGAGAGGTTAGAGAGCAGTTGAAGATTTTTGTGGATGTATATAACAATAAAAGGTATCACATCGCTTTGAATTATAAAACGCCTGAAGCTGTGTATTTAGAATTAAAAAATGTGGTTTAATAAATAAAAAAACGAGTCCACTATTTTAGGACTGGACAGTTAAGTAAAAATAAAAATGAAAAAATTAACCTCATCACTTAGTGGGGAAAAGATGAGGTAGAATTTTTCACTTTTCATTCCCGATTTTTTATCTGGCTTTGGCTCGTCAGAGCCATCGCCTTTGGGGTGGCACTCTCCGCTTCACTGGGGTCAGCCGTTTTCTTTTTCTTAATTGAGCAGAGACACCTGGCACTCTCTTTTAGGTGTTGAAAACAAAAGACCAAAGAGATTAGCCAATCAGGAACAAATCTCGGAAATGCTCTACGCCACGGAACTCTAAAGACATTTCACGACCTGTCTCTAGCGAATTGAAGCGGAGGGCGTTTTCTTTTCTCTCCCCTCTCTTTTCGTTGAGCGCTCAACGAAAAGAGAGGGACTCACCGTAGGTGAACCACTAGTTAAAGCGAAAAGAGTAAGCCCTCCGCAGGAGAAAGCAATAATAATTTACTTAACAAAATAAGGAAGGGAATGGGTGCTTACCTGCTTTGCAAGAAAGAATAGCCCACCGCAGGTGAATCACCGACGAAAGAGCCAAAGCCAGGACTATTTTATTTGACAAAGAAGTTCAGCTTAATCTTTTTGACGAATAGGAGCTAGCTGAGAAAGGCAAAGAAAAGTATAAACAATGTGGACAACGAATCAGACAAGGATTATATGATCAATGATGATAGCGAGTAATTGTATGAGATACAAAAAAGAAGTCATCGCACGCATAGCCCATTTGGTTTTTGTAGACACACTTCGAATAGATTAACAATTGAAAATTGTACATTGCAGGATTTTAATTAAAAGATATTTTATTAAAAAGTTTTAGAATGGTAGGAAATGAAAGACAATATTCCCAATATTGTAAAACAAATGATTGTGATACAAAATAATTTTAAATCTCAACTATCAAACATGGCTGCACTTGAAGAAACAAAAAAGGTTGTAGAAAGGCAAAGACTTTTAACAAGTGCCTATGATAAATTTAAAATTCCAGCACCAGTCCTTAATATTTTAAAACAGCAATCGAAAATCATTGCAAAACTACCCGTTCTTAACCTTCCTCAATTCAATCTACCAGACTACAGTTATCTACAAACACTTAAAATACCTGATAGTATTCGCAGAATGGCAGAAACAATTAAAAGATTTCAGAAAAATCCTGAAACACAGTTTAGTTTTCTGACCGATTTTGAGATATTAAATATTTCTTCTACAGAGGAGTTAAAAGAAACCCTTACTTCAGATTTACCCGAAGATGATATTAAAGAAAAAGAAACCCTTTTAAATAAACATTTAGTGCCTGTTTTAAAAAAACTTAATTTACATAATCTCTGGTATGGAGCTAATTATGTTATCAATGACACTTCAAATCCAGACAGGTTTCGTCATTGTTTGACATCATTAAGAACAATTTTGGAATATTTAATTGACCAAAAACTTGCACCAAAAACAAAATTGAAAGATTCTGATTTATTCAAGAATGAATTTAAAAATTATCACTCTGGGAAAAAACAATTATCTCAAATTCACGGTCTCAACAGGAAAAAAAAGATAAAATATTTTACATCAAAAGTAGACTTTTATAGAATTTACTTCACGAGAAATGATATTGATTTTATTTGCGAGTGTTATTATGTGTTATGTAATATTCATCAACCGATCATAAGTATTTCTGAGAATCAAGTTAGAAGCTTAAAAGTGAAAACAGGAATCACTATTTGGTTTTTATCCTATTTATACGAAATAATTAACAAATCTGAACAATCAAAAGATGAGCAATAACGAAATATCAAAATCGGGAAATAATTTATTTGGCAGGATAACCGAATTATTATCAGAAGCCAGGCAGTTTGTGGTTGCCAACGTAAATCACGCAATGGCATTAACTTACTTCGAAATAGGTAGGTTAATAATCGAAGACGAGCAAAAAGGGAAAGAACGTGCAGAATACGGTAAGTCAACCCTAAAAGAACTTTCACAACGATTAACAAAAGAATTTGGCAAAGGTTTTTCTGTGCGTAATTTGGAACAAATGCGTAAGTTTTATGTGATTTACTCAAAATCGCAAACACTGTCTGCGAATTCTGAAACCGAAAAATATGCAACACTATTGCGTAAATCAAAAAATCCTTTTAAACTAAGTTGGTCACATTACTTGCAACTTGTCAAAATCGACAATGAAGAAGAACGAAAGTTTTACGAGATAGAAGCCATTAATAATGGGTGGTCAGTTCGTGAATTTGAACGTCAGTACGATTCATCGCTATATGAAAGACTGGTATTGAGTAGAGATAAAAGCGGTATTAAAAAACTAAGTAAAGAAGGACAGCTAATTACCAAACCAAGCGATGCAGTAAAAGACCCTTATGTACTTGATTTCTTAGGTCTGGAAGAGCAAGATAAATATACTGAATCAGATTTAGAAACAGCAATCATCAGCAAATTAGAGCACTTCCTAACTGAATTAGGCAAAGGTTTCTTGTTTGTTGGACGTCAACAAAGAATTACCGTTGAAGATGATAATTTTTACGTGGATTTAGTTTTCTATAACCGCTTGCTGCAATGCTTTGTGCTTATCGACCTGAAAATAGGAAAACTAAAACATCAAGATTTAGGACAAATGCAGATGTATGTTAATTATTACGATGAATTTGTTCGCACAGCAGAGGAAAGCAAGACGATTGGAATAGTACTTTGCAAACAGAAAAATAAAACTTTAGTACAAATTACATTACCCAAAGACAATCAACGAATTTTTGCAAGTAAATACCAGACTGTATTACCAAGTAAAGAAGAATTGAAACAACTAATTGAAAATAAAGAGTAAAATTGCCAACCCTTCGCATCCATACACATTTGCAATTCGCACCAGAGCCAACCGCACAAGCCAAAATCCCCCAACAAAGTCAAAAAAACGGCAGCAAAATTTGGGTATAACTCCTGCCTTCCACTGCGCTCAGACCCGTGGCGCTGACTCCCAAGAGTCGCACCGGTTTGCCTTTTTGCCAATGAAGTTGCAGCAAAGCCACCACACTCCTGAATAGAAGCTCAAAGCTGTCTGTCCCCGCAAAAAAGCTTTTGGTTCTGGTCACCACCCGAAAGTCGGCATACTTGATCTTCAGCACCACACTCTTGGCAGTTCTACCTTTGCCCTTCAGCTTCTCAGCCACCAGATAAGCCAGCTTCTTCAGCTCAAACTCCATCTTCTGCCTTGCCCACAAATCTTGAGCGAAGGTGGTCTCCTTGCCGATAGATTTTTGCTGTCTGGCTGGCACCACCGGACGCTCGTCCACCCCGCGTGCCACCTGATAAAGAAAAGTTCCACTCTTGCCAAACTGCCGTATCAGATCGCTCATCTGCCAAAAACGCAAATCGCCACCGCTGTAGATGCCCAAGCTTTTCATCTTCTTGGCCAGCACCTTGCCGATACCAAAAAATTTCTCTATGGGTAGATTGCCCAAAAAATCTTCTGCCTCTTCGGGCAAGATCACCGTAAAACCATCGGGCTTGTCGATATCCGAGGCTATCTTCGCTAAGAACTTGTTGTAAGAGACACCTGCCGAGGCGGTCAAGCCAGTCTCTTTCTTGATCTTGGCTTTAATATCACGCGCCAGATAAGAGGCAGATTGGTTGCCCAGATGGCTAACATCCAAAAAAGCCTCGTCGATCGACAAAGGCTCTACCAAAGGGGTAAACTCCTTAAAGATCTCCATAATCTGAGCAGAAACGCCCCGATACTTGTCGAAGCCGCCATCGATAAAGATTGCCCTGGGACAAAGCTTCTGCGCCCGCACACAACTCATCCCCGAGTGCACTCCAAAGCCCCTTGCCTCATAAGAGCAGGTGCTCACCACCCCCCGTCTGTGCAAAGAGCCGATTATCACCGGCTTGCCCCGTAGTTTGGGGTTGTCTCGCACCTCCACCGCCGCAAAAAATGCGTCCATATCCACATGAATAATCTTACGCATAACCTTCTTTTGTTTCTACTTTACCTTAAGAGTTATAACCACAATAGTTTTTTTTGCACCAAAAATTCGTCACAGCAAAGCAGCCAAGATAGCTTTTTGGGCGTGCAGACGATTTTCTGCCTCTTGGAAAACCACCGACTGTTTGGACTCTATCACCTCATCGGTCAGCTCATAACCACGATAAGCCGGCAAACAGTGCATCACCACCGCCGTAGGTTTGGCAAAACCAAGCAGCTTCTTGTCCAACTGAAAAGGCATAAACTTCTTGATCTTCTCCTGCTTTTGCTCTTCTTGCCCCATACTCACCCAAGTGTCGGTGCAAAGCACATCGGCATCGTGCACGGCAAAGCGAACATCGTCGGTCAACACGAAGCTTCCGCCCTCTTGAGCAGCCAACTTCGTCGCCTTTTGGACATACTCCTCCAATGGCTTGTATCCCGAAGGAGCTGCCACCACCATCTCCATACCCATCTTGGCACAACCGATCATCAAGGAGTGTGCCATGTTGTTACCATCACCGATATAGACGAACTTCTTACCGCTCAAATCTTTGCCGAAACACTCCTGCATCGTCAATAAATCTGCCATCACCTGACAAGGGTGAAGCAAGTCGGTTAGGCCATTTATCACCGGAATATCGGCGTATTGAGCTAACTCCAACACATCATCGTGGTCGTAGGTGCGGATCATTATCCCGTCCAAGTAACCCGAAAGGACTCTGGCAGTATCTTTTATCAGCTCGCCTCTACCCAGTTGCGTGTCGGCTGCCGACAAAAACAGAGGGTAACCACCCAGCTGCGACATCCCCACCTCAAAAGAGACTCTGGTTCTGGTGGAACTTTTTTGAAAAATAAGTCCTAGAGTCTTGCCAGCCAACGGTTTGTAATCTTTGCCCGCCTTAAAATCAGCCTTTATCTCACTCGCCAAGTTCAGTAGATACTCGATCTCCTGTCTGCTCCAATCTTCCAAAGCTATAAAATCTCTTCCCTTTAGGTTCATCTGCTTCTCCTTTCCCAAAAAAATTATCTTGTCTTCTTTGCCAACTCTGGCTTTGAGCCCTCTGGTCCCAAACTAGTAAAGAACTTTCTCCAAAATCTCGATCGCCTTGTCCACATCGTGGATGTTGGTGTTCAACGCCGGCAAAAATCGCAAGGTGGCATCACCGCAAGTGCAAAAAAGCAGCCCTTGTTTGGCACACTCTTTCATTATCTGCTTGGCTCTTGGTTTGTGCAACTCGGCGCCTATCATCAGCCCCAGTCCTCTTATCTGTTTGAACTTATCGCCCTTTATCTCAGCCAACTTTTGACGGAAGTAGCCACCGGTGCGGTTGACGCTTTTCAAAAAATCTGGCTCAGCAACGATATTTATCACCTCTTTGGCAACACTGCAAACAAACGGATTACCCCCAAAGGTTGAGCCGTGATCGCCTGGAGAAAAAGCCGCTGCCACCTGATCTTTGGCTAAGATCGCCCCGATAGGCAACCCACCGCCCAGAGCTTTGGCACAGGTGATGATATCTGGCTGGATCTGGCTATGCTCGTAGGCAAAAAACTTGCCCGTTCTGCCAATACCCGACTGCACCTCATCACAAATCATCAACACATTTTTTTGACGGCACAAACTTTGTAACTCTTGCATAAAATCGGCTGGCAACACATTTACTCCGCCCTCTCCCTGCACCGGCTCCAGCAAGATACCACAAACATCATCGCTCATCTTCGCCTTGACCTGCTCCATATCACAATCCACATAGTCCACCCCTTGCAGCAAAGGAGAAAAAAACTTGTGAAAATTTGACTGCCCTGTAGCCGTCAAAGTTGCCAAAGTTCTACCGTGAAAAGAGCCTTTCAGGGTCAAAATCTTGTTCTTCCCCTTGCCGTAGTTTTTCTCAGCCCAGATGCGGGCGAGTTTAATGGCTCCTTCGTTCGCCTCGGCTCCTGAGTTGGCAAAAAAAGCTTTGTCGGCACAACTCAGCTCAACCAAATCTTTGGCAAGCTCTATCTGCTCCACACTCCAATAGTAGTTGGAGCAATGAATAAGCTTGTTCGCCTGCTGCTTTATCTTGGCGACCATCTGAGGGTGACAATGCCCGAGTCCATTGACGGCTATGCCGCCCAAGAAGTCGAGATACTGTTTTCCTTGCACATCTTGGGCAATATTACCTTCTCCCTTCTCCAGCACGATCGGCAATCGCCCGTAGGTGTTCATCAAATATTTTTGCCCTTTCTCTATTAGCTCTTCCACTTTATTATCTCCTTATCTAAAATCTTTTAACTAAAAAAAAACTATCTCATCAAATACAGTTTAGCACAAGCCCGAGCGTCGCTCAAAGCCTCGTGGTGGTTGAGTTCAACCCCCATTTTGGTAGCGCACGCCTTCAGGTTGGCAGGCTTAAACCCTTTGCTTCGATAGATCTGCAAGGTGCATTCCCAGCGGCTGGGCAGATTCAATTCGGCGTAATCTTTGCCTATCTCCTGCATACTTTTTTGCAGCACTCCTCTATCAAAACTTTCGTTGTGTGCCACCACCACATTGGAGTGCAAGAGTCTTGCCAAAACGGGGTAAACTTGCCTGAAAACTGGCGCTCCCATCGTGTCTGAGGCGGTTATGCCATGCACCTGAGTGTTATGGTAGTTGTAGTAGTTGCCCTTGGGACGCACCAAGGTGTAAAACTCATCGACGATCTTGCCTGCCTTGACACTCACCACAGCCACCGCACATATCTGGTGCGCTACTGCTGTCTCGAAATCTATTGCCACAAAATCTGGCTTTCCGCTAAATCTTTCCATAATCTCCCAACTTTTACCTTTATAGATGTTAGCAATAAATTCTCACAAATTTGCCAAGATTTTTTTATCTTTTTCCCTAAATAAAAAAAGATTGCTACCCGCTAAACTGTTTTAGCCGGCAGCAACCTTGCTTGTTACTCTTTTTTTTTATCAGCCCCGATACAAAGGTGCGGCCTTGGGTTCTTTCCCTTTGAGATCACTATGATAGTAGGCGTAAGTCATCGGCGACAGACTACTATCGAAGCTCTTGGCTCCCTTGACCTCTCCCAAGAAAATCGTGTGCGTGTGGACATCCACCTTGTTTACCACCTCCAGCCAAACTCCACCCACGCATTTGTGCTCAATAAGCGGAACACCGTTAGGCGAGAGCTGATAGTCGTATTTGGCAAACTTGTCGAACTCCCTGCCGGTGCGAAAGCCGAAGTTGCCCACATCTACCATCTGCCACTGAGTGGAGATAATGGAGAGCGAAAATTTACCCCCTTGGCTTATCAAAGAGTGGGTGTAATTATCTTTGTTGATCGACACTGCCAAAATCTTGGGATCTGAGGTTATCTGAAAACAGGTGTTGGCTATCTGGGCGTTCACCTTGTCTTCTGCTGCGGCTCCCACCACATACATTCCATAAGTCAGGCTATACAAAACTGCGTTATCCATAATGCCTCCTTATTTTTTTAAAAAGAAAAAAAGAGGTCGCCCGCTAAAGGCAACCTCTTAAACACTCTACGCTTTTGAAAATTGATCTTTTCCCACGCCACAGACTGGGCAAACCCAATCTTCAGGCAAGTCGGCAAAAGCTACATTATCGTTTTCTGCTGGGTCATAAACATAACCACAAACATCACATACAAACTTATCCATCTTTATCTCCTTAATAATTTTTACACAAAACCTCGAAGTAAGCTTTGGGGTGCTTGCAAGTAGGACACTCTTGAGGAGCTTTTGCTCCTTCGTGAATGTAGCCACAATTCAAACACTTCCACTG
Source organism: Cloacimonadales bacterium (SeqCode) (assembly GCA_965228195.1). Taxonomy (GTDB): domain Bacteria; phylum Cloacimonadota; class Cloacimonadia. Next base: position 1,529,200 of record OZ245797.1, on the reverse strand, counting down.
GGTTGGGCTAGACTTTTCAAAAACGACGCCATCTTTGATGTTTTGCAAAAGCTTCTTGTATCTTGCCTCGTGCTTCTCCTCTACATCGCCGATCCTCTCGAACATAACAGCCAGATCGCAGAAGCCCTCTTCTCTAGCCTCTTTCGCCATTCTGGGATACATCTCTTTCCACTCGAAATTCTCGCCTTCGGCAGCCTCTTGCAAGTTTGCCATGGTGTCGCCCAAAAGTCCAAGCGCTTTGAAGTGCAACTTCGCGTGTTCTTTCTCGTTTTCGGCAGTCTCCAAAAATATTCTTGAGATCTGCTCGTAACCCTCTTTCTTGGCAACTTTGGCGAAGTAGGTGTATTTATTACGAGCCTCAGACTCCCCTGCAAAAGCTTCCATCAAATTTTTTTCCGTCTTAGAACCTTTTAAATCCATATTTCCTCCGATTAAATTTTTTACTCTTTTATAGCCACGCTACTTTCCCACAATCCGTGAACATTGCAAAGGCTAACGGCGAAAATCTCCTTGAACATCCCCTTCTTGATATGCGTGATAACATAAGGAACCGTCTTCTCTCTACCCAACTCAAATCTGGTGATGAACACCAACTTATCGTCTTTGGTCAAAGCGTGCAACGCAATATGCTCGATGAAGTGCGCTTCGGTGCTGGGATGAAAAACTTTTTCACCCACACGGACGGTTACAGACAACTCTCCGCAAGTGCTACAAGGTTTCACCTCAATGTAAGGCAAATGTTTCTCGTTACCTTCTGCTTCCTCTTTTTTCATCAAATTGTCCAAATTCATCTTCTTCCTCCTTATTTTCTTTCTTTTAACTCTTGCCCAAACTCACATCTGATCTGGCGCAAGCTTTCTTTACTAGGAATATACCGCTTTTTTTGCTGGCTCATCATCTGAAAACCCACTTTCTGCAAGGCGTCTTCCACTATCTGCACACTCTGTCCGCCCCAGCCATAGCTACCAAAGGCAAGCCCGATGCGGTTTTTGGGGGCAAGCCCGCCAAGGTAACACAAGAAAGCTGCCACCGTCGGCAAGATGTTGTTGTTCAAGGTAGGAGAACCCACACAGATGTAACGAGCCTCCACCAGCTTGGTCATAATATCCGAGATGTGCGTGGTTTGCAAATTCACCAGCTCCACCCCGATGTTTTGCTCCTCAAACTCGTCCACCAAAGCTTGGGCCATCAACTTGGTAGAACCCCACATCGTATCGTAAACCACCACCGCCTTCTGGCTGGTGTCGTTGGCTGACCAGCGCCGGTAAGCTTCCACTATTGCCCCGATCTGCTCGTGCCAGATAACACCGTGACTAGGGCAGATATAGTCGATTTGCAAATCTTTGGCTGCCAGCAAAGCTTTCTGCACCTGCGCTCCATAAGGCAAAACGATGTTGGCATAATACTTCTTCGCCTCCGACATCAACAAACCCAAATCGTATTCGCTATCCAGCCTAGGCAAACCGGCTATGTGTTGTCCAAAGGCGTCGTTGGAAAAAAGCGCCTTCTCTTGCGGACAGTAAGAAAACATGTTGTCGGGCCAATGCACCATCGGTGTCTGCACGAACTGCAAACTGCGTTTACCCAAAGAAAGCTCGTCGCCACTGCTGACCAGATGAAAGTCCCACTCCTTGCTAATATTGCCAAAATGGTTCTCTAGCCCCGACTTACCTTGGCTGTTGGTCACTATCGTAGCTTGAGGCGCCCACCTGATCACCTGAGGCAAACTACCCGAGTGATCCATCTCCACATGGTTTACCACCACATAATCTATAAGCTTTGGGTCTATCACGCTCTTCACCCGCTCCCACAGCTGATCTTTTAGTGTCGCCTTCACCGCATCTATCAAGGTAATCTTCTCGTCCACAATCAGATAGGCGTTGTAGGTAGAGCCTTTTTGAGTCAAATATCCGTGAAAGTTGCGCAAATCCCAATCGATGGCACCAACCCAATAAACTCCTTCCTTGATCTTTTTAGCTTTCAATTTTCTCTCCTCATCGGTTTTCGATATAAATCTGTTTGGCTCCAGTTTCTGGAGTGAACTTTTGACAAACTGGGCAAAAATATGTGCCTCTGCCAGCCACAACTAACTTTTGCAAACTATGTCCTTTTGGGCAACACTTTTTTTGATAAACTTGCAAAAAGTTTTGAAACTGCCCTGTTTTGTCGTCTATGCCCCTGTAGTCACTAACCGTGGTGCCACAACACTCCACCGCCTTGGCTAACACACTTCTGGTGTTTTGCAAAAGCTCGGCTACTTTTTGCGGCGACACACTGCCCGCTGGTGTCAGCGGATGAACTCCGGTGCGATAAAGAATCTCGCAGGCGTAAATATTGCCGATGCCCGCTATCAGCTCTTGATTAAGCAAGAAGCTTTTGATAGCCACTTTCCTGCCAGCCATCATCTTCTGCAACTTTGCCACATCAAGGCGCCGATCAAAAGGCTCTAGCCCCAACTTCTCCAAACCTGGCACCTTGTCTTCTTCGCTCCACAGATCCAGCCGAGCAAACCCGCGAACACTATAAAAAAGGAGTCTGCCACCCTCTGCAAAGACAAATTCGGCTCGCAAACACCTTGGCTCCACCACCCTGCTGTCTTCTTCCCAAACCAGCTTACCGGTCATCCGCAAATGAACAACAGCCTTGATCTTCTTGTCAAACCCGATGATGATAAACTTGCCGCGGCGCTCCACCGTCTTCACCGTCCCCAGGCTCTGCAAATCAAAGCCATGCGGATTACCCACACAAGCTTTGCTCACCACTTTCAGCCGGCTGACCTTTTTGCCGATTATCTTCTGGCTCAGCTGACTGACTATCGTCTGCACCTCTGGCAACTCTGGCATCAGCTGACTCCTTTACTATCTTTAATTTGCTGCTCGTGTGCCAAACAATGTTTGCAAACCCCTTTAAAAACCAAGTTGTAGTCGCTAATCTTGTGTCCCTCGATCATCTGCCCTCCCTTGTAAACAAAGTTAGTCTTCACATCGAAAACTTTGCCACACCTGATGCATTGGAAATGCCCATGCGGGGCGCGGTTAAAATCAAAATGTTCCCTTGCGTCTGCACCGCTGATAGATTTGATAATCTTCTTCTTCTCCAAAAGCTCCAACACATTGTAAACGGTTGTCTTGGAAAGAGTAGGCAAACTTTTTTTTAGAGCCAAATAAATATCTTCCACGGTGGGATGACAGCGATTAAGATCCAGATAACGCAAAACGCTCACCCTCTGAATCGAAGGCGAGATAAACTTCTCTTGCAAAATCTTGGCATACTTTTCCACTTCGGACACCTCTTATTTTTGATCATCAACGGCTCCAAAAGATAATCTACAAAATAACTGTCAATACAAATTTGTAATTATTACAATTCATCCCCAAAGAAAAAAGTAGCCTCCCCTCTCGGTGAAGACTACCTTACTCAAAAAAAAGTTTAACTCACCTAAAAAGTGTTGATCTCCTTAATAGGCTTTTTGGTTGTCAGCAAGAAAATTCCGTTCAGAACGATGCCGAAAACGGCTGCCAAACCAAGTCCTTTAAGTTCAGCACTACCAATCTTGATGGCAGCATCACCCAAACCGATCACCATAATAGAGGCGGTGACCATCAAAGGTCTTGGGTCGGTGAAGTCGATCTTGGCTCTGATCATATTGCCAATACCGATAGACGAGATCATCCCGAAAAGCAAGATAGAGACACCCCCAATCACCGGACTAGGAATCGTGGCGATGATGGCAGTGAACTTGGGGATGAAAGCCAGCAAGATGGCAAAACAAGCCGCAATCCTCATTATCATAGGGTTGTAAGCTCCCGTGAGTGCCACCGCACCGGTGTTCTCGGAGTAAGTTGTGTTGGCAGGTCCACCGAACATACCAGACAAGCTAGTAGCTAATCCATCGCCTAAGATAGTTTTGTGCACCCCTGGCTCTTTGATGAAATCTTTTTTAACCACATTGCCGATAGCCAGCACATCACCAAAATGCTCGACGATAGTCACGATAGCCACCGGCACCAACACCGAGGCACTACGCATCGTGAAGGTTGCCATCACGAAGTTTGGCAACCCAATCCATCTGGCTTGAGCCACAGGTGAGAAATCTACCACTCCCATGGCGATGCTCAAAAGGTAACCCGAAAATAAAGAGATCAAGACAGGCAGCATAGAGATAAGCTTGTTCCTCTCCTCAAAAAAGATCTTCACAAAAGCTGCCACACCAAAAGTAAACAAAGCGATAAACCAAGCTCCACCTTCACCGATTTGAGCCACTATTTGCGGAGCGTAAGCAGCCTTGGCGTTGTTGATAGCCACCGGAGCCAAAAGCAGTCCGATCAAGATAATCACAGGTCCTGTCACATGGGGCGGCAATATCTGATGCAGCTTGTCGTAACCTACCCATTTGAACACGAAAGAGGCTACCACATACACCAGCCCTGCCAGCACAATACCACCACAAGCCTCCGAGAGCGAGCCGCCTTGAAACTTAGAAACAGCGATAATCCCCGGCATAAAAGCAAACGAGCTGCCCAAAAACACCGGCACCTCAAACTTCGTCAAAACATGGAACAGAAGCGTTCCAAGACCTGCCATCAACAAAGTCACTCCCACATCTAACCCCGTGATAAGCGGCACCAAAACCGTAGCACCAAACATCACAAAAGTGTGTTGCAAGCCCAAGATAACAAGCCTTCCGTTTATTTTTTTCATCCTTTTCTCCTTCTGTTTAATTTTTACTTGTCCTAAAGCGGAATGTTGCCGTGCTTCTTGGCAGGCAATTCGACTTTCTTATCTTTGAGCTGCTCCAAGGTGTTAATCAGGTAAGCTCTGGTATCGGCAGGCAAAATAACCCCATCGATATAACTTTTTGACGCCGCATCGTAAGGGTTGGCGAACTTCTCTTGATACTCTTTCTCTTTGGCTGCCATAAAAGCTTCTGGCTCTGCTTGCTCTTTGGAAGCTCGGCGGAAGAGGATCTCCACAGCGCCCTTGGAGCCCATCACCGCTATCTCAGCCGTTGGCCACGCCACCACTCTGTCCGCGTAAAGATGACGCGAGTTCATCACGATATAAGCACCACCATAAGCTTTGCGCAAGATGAGTGTAATCTTGGGGACGGTTGCCTCGGCAAAAGCGTACATCAGCTTAGCACCGTTGCGGATAATCCCCCCATGCTCCTGAGTAGAGCCTGGCATAAAGCCCGGCACATCCTCCAGCACCACCAGCGGAATGTTAAAACTATCACAAAACCTAACGAAGCGGGCGCCCTTCACCGAGGCGTTTATATCCAAACAGCCTGCCAAATAAGCCGGTTGATTGGCAACGATTCCCACGCTTTTGCCGTTCATCCGTGCCAAGCCCACCACGATGTTGCGGGCAAAATCTTTGGAAACCTCCAAAAATTCACCCTCGTCCACTATCTCGGTTATCACCTTTTTGATATCATAACCTTTGTTCACATTCTCCGGCACCAACTCCTCAAAAGAGTTGGTCTTCCTGTCCACCGGGTCGTTGTTCTGCCTCTGAGGAGGAGCTTGCCTGAAGTTGGAGGGAATGTAGCTCAGTAGCGACCTAACCCGATCCAGCGTGTCTTGCTCTCCCTCACCTTTGAACTGAGCCACACCAGATTTGCGCATATGGACATTCGCTCCGCCCAAATCTTCGGTGCTGATATCCTCGTGCAACACCGTCTTGACCACCTTTGGTCCGGTGATAAACATAAACGAGTTCTCGTGATTCATAATGGTGAAGTCGGTAATCGCCGGCGAATAGACAGCCCCCCCGGCGCAAGGTCCCAAGATAGTCGAAATCTGCGGGATTACCCCCGATGCCATCACATTACGCACAAAAATCTCGCCGAAGCCTGCCAAAGAGTCGATGCCCTCTTGCACTCTGGCTCCTCCAGAGTCGAGCAAACCGATCACCGGCGCCCCCACCTTCATCGCCTCGTCCATCACCTTGCAGATCTTGTCCGCATGCACCTTGGAGAGTGAGCCGCCGTTCACCGTAAAATCTTGGGCAAACAGATAGACCAAACGACCATCGATCTTACCCGATCCGGTGACCACGCTATCGCCCAGCACCTTCTTCTTCTCCATCCCAAAGTTGACGCAGTTGTGGGTAACGAACATATCCATCTCGGCAAAACTGCCCTCGTCCAAAAAGTAGTCTATCCTTTGACGCGCAGTCCATTTACCTTTTTGGTGTTGAGCGTCTATCCGCTTTTGTCCTCCACCCAAAAGAGCTTGATCAACTTTTTTTTGCAATTCCAAAATTTTTTCTTTCATCCTCTGATCTCCTTATCACCGACAAACAAACAAAGTAGCCCAAAATTTTATCGGCAAATTTTTCTAATCGCATTTCCCTGATAATAACTTTTTTAAAAAAAAGACCCCCTTTCAAAAAAAGAAGGTCTTTACTGTTTCATCTCAAAAGTTTCACTTTTTCATTCCCATCAAAATCTTTTCAGGGAACAAAGGCAAATCTTTTATTCGGACACCAGTGGCTGCATAAATAGCGTTGGCAATAGCTGCCATAGGGGTGTCAATACCAATCTCACCGATCGACTTGGCTCCGTAAGGTCCTGTTGGATCGTAGCTTTTAGCAAACTCCACCGAAATCTTCGGTACCTCTTTTCTGGCAGGCAACTTATAGTTAAACAAGTTGTTGGTCAGCATCTGTCCCTTGTCGGAATAGACGACATCCTCGTAGCAAGCCATACCGATACCTTGCACCAAACCGCCCTCACCTTGCACTTTCACCAAAGCAGGGTTGATCAATCCACCACAATCTATCACGCCGATGTAGTCGTTAATATCGTAATGCCCAGTCGCCTTATCGATGGTGATATCCACGATAGCTGCCATATATGGAGGAGGCGAAACCTCAGGCACGAAAGACTCGCAAGCCATCAACTGACCTTTCAGATCGCCAATACCCATATCGTAATAAAGGTTTGAGCCCAAATCTTCGATGGTGATAGAGTTTTTACCATCTTTAGACTTAACCAACTTTCCATCAAACTCCACATCTTTAGCTTCAATTTTCCAGATAGCCGCAGCTTTAGCCTCGATTTTTGCTTTCATCGCTTTGGCAGTTTTGATCACGGCGTTACCGGTCACATAAGTGGTCTTGGAAGCGTAAGCCCCTGGATCGAATGGAGTAAGGTCTGTGTCCGAAGAGTAGACGATCACCCGAGATGTGTCGATGTTCAAAACATCGGCAGCTATCTGAGCCAAGATCGTATCAGAACCTTGTCCTATTTCCGTGGCGCCCATAGTCAGGTTGAAAAAACCGTCGTCGTTCAGTTTGAGAGCCGCAGAAGCCATATCGATATCCACGATACCAGATCCTTGCATGGCAATAGCCATACCTTGTGAGCGAACTTTGCCGTTGCCCAAATCTGTCACTTGGCACTCATCGTTCCAACCAGCCATCTCTTTGGCTCTTTTCACACAGTATTCCAGCTTACAAGATTCGATGCTCATGGCTTTGCCTTCGGTGCCTTCACCCATCAACCTAAACAGTGGAGAGGTCTGACCCTCTTTGATCATATTGATCTCCCTGATTTTGGCAGGAGACACACCCACCTTTTCTGCCAGCATATCCATCACCGACTCCAAGGCGAAGTTGCCTTGCATAGCGCCGTAACCACGATAAGCTCCACCCGGGGTTTTGTTGGTATAAACCACCTTACCTCCGAAGCGCACCGCCTTGCAACGACCCTCGACGGCGTAAAGCGGCAAAGTCTTGCCACCGGCCAACATAAACACAGTCAGCGCATGCTCACCATAAGCTCCCGTGTTGGACAAAACATCCATATCCAAGGCGTTGATCGAGCCGTCTTTGTTGGCTCCAATCTTCACCCTGAACTTCATTTGGTGACGAGCAAAAGTTGACTCGAAAACCTCTTTACGAGTAAAGTTGCAAATAGCAGGCTTACCGGTACGCAAAGTGGTAATACAGGCAAGCATCTCGCCGTGAATCTGCTGCTTTCCACCGTAACCGCCACCAACTTTGGGCTTATGCACCCGTATCCTAGAGCGGTCAAAGTTCAAAGCCTTGGAGATGATCCTTCTGATATGATGCGGAACTTGCGTGGCGCTGATCACATTGAGCCTGTCGTAACCATCCATATAGGTGTAACAGGTGTGAGTCTCGCCGCAGTAGTGAGCTTGAGCCTGGGTGTAAAAGAAATCTTCCACCACGATATCACTCTTCTGCATCTCGGCATCGGTATCGCCATCTTCACAAAAGAAAGAGGCAGCCAAGTTCTTCTTGGGGTCAAACCCAATCGGGAAAAGCTCACAAGCCTCTGGCTCGGTGTGAATAACGCTCTTATGTCCTTCTGCCTTCTCAAAGTCCAACACCGGCTCTAACACCTCATACTCAACTTTGACAGAGTCCAAAGCCGCTTGTGCTGTCCTCTCATCCACGGCTGCCACTGCCAAAACCTCGTCACCCACATATCTGACATACTCATCCAAGATGAACTTATCGTAAGGAGATGGCTCTGGGAAACCTTGCCCGGCACGGGTGTAGATATTTCGAGGAATATCTTTATCTTGGTGGGTCATCACCGTTGCCACGCCTTCCATGGCTTTAGCGGCACTAACATCCACCGACTTGATCCTGGCGTAAGCGTGCGGAGAACGCAAGATCTTGACCACCAAGGCGTCTGGATCTCTTTTAGCTATATCGTTAGTATAAACAGGTTTACCATTGATGATACCCTCACCATCTTTTTTAGGAATCGATTTACCTACAGCACTACTCATTTCAAGCCTCCCAAATAAGTTTTGATAGCCCTCATTTGACTAACATAACCGGTGCAACGACACACATTTCCGTTGATGTAATGTCTGATCTGATCTTCACTCAAATCTGCTCCCAGCTCTTGCACCATCGCATAGACGGTCAAAGCCAGCGAGGTGTCGCAATATCCACACTGGATAGCACCCTCTTGGTTCATCGCCTTGAAGAAAACTTCCGCCTCTTTTTTGATGCCCTCTACGGTGGTGATAGACTTGCCTTGGGCTCTGGAAGCCAAAAACGAGCAAGAAAGCACCGGTTTGCCGTCCAAAAGCACTGTGCACATCGCACAAGAGGAAGTATCACAACTCCTTTTCACGCTGGTGATGCCGTTGTCACGAAGCACATCCAACAAATATTCGTCATCTTTGATGAGAAAAGTTTTGGGCGCACCATTCAATTTAATATCTAATTTCATTTGCTTGCCTCCACGATAGCTCTCTCGATTAAACCTTCAGCCAAAGCTTGGCGATACTCGAGGCTACCTCTGATATCTTTGCCGAATTTGACCTCTGCGGCAGCCAAACTTGCCACACTCGCCGCATCTTTGCCCTGAGCAAAAGCTTGCTCGGCTCCGCTTGCTCGCACAGCCACTTGAGGTCTGGCACCCACACTGATAGCCAAGCTCTTACCTTTTTTGGCAACGGCTACATTCAACACGCCAATATCCAAGGTGGTGTGTTGCAATATCTGAAAACTTACGCCGTCGAAGTTGTCGCTGATCACGATCTTCTCCAAAAGGTCGTTTCCACAATCGCTAGCCAAAAACTCACTGACACTCATCTTCTTGCCAGAGGCGAACACCAACTGGGCGTCCAAAGCCACCAAAGCGGTAATCATATTGGAGTATCCAGCAGTAGACATCACCGCACCACCGATGGTTGCCATGTTCCTGAACTGCACTCCCAATATCAAAGAAGCCGCTTTACTCAGCGCTCCACCAAAAAACTTGGCTGTCTCCAGCTCCACCTTGCGCAAAGAAGTGGTCGCACCAATCTCCACAACATCACCGCTCTTATTGACAAAATCCAGTCCCAAAGCCGATAAATCAACGGCTTTACGACACTTACTCTTGGCAAATCTCAAAAAAAGTCCCCCAGCAACAGCCTTACTACCTGAATCTGCCATCAATTTCGCAGCCTCGGGCAAGCTTTTTGGAGTCACAATTTCATCAAATCTAAACATCTCATCCTCCATAACTTAAATAAATTTGAGCCGAAATCAAATTAAGAGAAAAATATGTCAACCAAATGTTGTGGATTTTGTTTGCTTCACCCTTGCGTGAGATGTGTCACCTACGGTGGGTCTCTATCTTTTCGTTGAACGCTCAACGAAAAGATAGAGGAGAAATGATATGAACCCAAAAAACTGGACACTTTTTAGAGGTGTTTTTTATGGGGAAACAAAGAAAGTATAGCCCTGAATTTAAGCTATTTATTGTGAAGAAAAGATTGGTTGATTCAATGAGTTTTGCTGAAATTTTAAGAAGGTATTTTCCTTATTTAAAAGGTACTAGCAGTGATAGTGCTATCAGGAAATGGGTTAAAATCTATCAAAATGAAGGTAAAGAAGCTTTAATGGAAGAGCGTCGAGGAGTGCATTTGAACCCAAAGAAAGTAAAATTGAAGAAGGTCGAAAAAAAGTATTTAGAAGAGTTATTGTCTGAAAATGAGACACTTAGAGCGGAGAATAAATTCTTAAAAAAATTGCAAGCCTTAGATTTAGCGCAGAGCGTGAAAAAATCAAAATAGCGGTAGTAATTACTGATCTAAGGCAAGAATTTAAACTTGAATTACTACTGAAAATCGCAAAAATGTCCCGAAGCACCTACTACTATTGTTGCAAATCGATGGATAAACCTAACAAATACGAAAATGTGGAAAAGGAGATTTTGAAAATCTATGAAAAAAGTTATAAGGCATACGGTTACAGAAGGATACAGATTGATCTGCGGAAGGAAAAAATTTTTATAAATCACAAAACAACTTTGAAATTGATGAGAAGTTTAAAGATTAGAGGCAAGATCAAAAAGAAAAAATACAATTCGTTCAGGGGCGCTGTGAGCAACAAGAGTCCAAATTTGATCGATAGAAATTTTAAGGCGACAAAGCCTTACGAAAAATTGACCACCGATGTAAGCCAGTTTAATGTTTGTGGGGAAAAAATTTATTTGTCACCAATCCTTGATATGTATAGTAATGAGATAGTTTCATATTCGATTTCTACCTCGCCAAATATGGCTCAAATTAAGCAAATGATGGAAGGTTTATTCAAAAACTTGCCTGAGGGTGCAGAACCGATTTTGCACTCTGATCAAGGTTGGCAATATTGGCAGGACGACTATTGTAACCTATTGAAGAGTCGAAATATAAAACAAAGTATGTCTCGTAAGGGAAACTGTTTGGATAACAGTATTATGGAAAGTTTTTTTGGCAGACTGAAGGTTGAAATGTTTTATGGGGAGAAATTTGAAAATAAAGAAGATTTTATTGCTAGATTGAGGAAGTATATAGATTATTACAATAGCGAGAGGATATCGCTGAAATTGAATGGATTAAGTCCGATTCAATACAGAAATCAATTCTTAAAAAATTAATTTATGTCCAACATTTTGGGTGCATATCAAAAAGAAAACCGCTCCGCTTCAATTCGCTAGAGACAGGTCGTGAGATGTCTTAAGATTACCGTGGCGGAGAGCATCTCCGAAATTTGTTCCTGATTAGGCTAATCACTTTGGTCTTTCGTTTTTAACGCCTTAAAAGAGTGCCAAGTGTCTCTGCTCGACCAAGAACGGAAAAAAAGTGACCCCGATGAAGCGGAGAGTGCCACCCCAAATCTAACACCAAAATAGTTGCAATCATTTTTTGTTTATATTTTGGTGTCAAAAAAGAAAAGATTGGAATGAAAAATGAAAAATTCCACCACAACCCCGCACTTTTTTTTGCATCGTGCTACTTATGGATTCCTGCTTGCGCTAGGAATGAGGGGAGAAGGGACAGGGAGTTTCCTACCTTGCCCAGCTAGATGGGGACAATCTCCGCTTAACGGGGTCTTCTTGTTTTCCCTGCATTGATAAGCCAGCGACACTAATCACTTTCTAAATAGAGGTGCAAAGCCAAATACCGAAAATGACAAGACTACGGGTAAAAAACGGGAACAACCACACTTTCTTACTCTGCTGGTGACACGCCCCTTCGCTGGCGCTCTGAAGCGGAGTTGTCTTTTCTGTTACTCTTTTCGGCAATCCGAAAAGAGTAAGCCCTCCGCAGGAGAAAAAATTTAATCACTTTAAAGGGAAAGGGTTTGGATGAAATTTTTCATTTTTCATCTTTAATTTTTATTTTCTGACCACATAAATGCGGCTAAAGATTTGAGACTTAATTTATGTGGTCAGATACTCTTGCGCCAGCAGAAACCCCACCACCACATTCACAGCTTTTTCCCTGATACTGTTTCGCTCTCCCGAGAAGTTTTTGCTAAAACAGTGCATGCGCCCTTGGTGATAGACTGCGAACCACACCAGCCCCACCGGTTTTTGCTTTGAGCCGCCGTCTGGGCCGGCTATGCCGGTGATGGCGACTGCCAAATCTGAGCCGAACTTGTCGGCGACGCCTTTTGCCATCGCCTGTGCTACTTGGCTACTAACCGCACCGTATTGCTCCAGCAGCTTGCCATCCACACCCAAGATCTTCTGCTTGATGCTGTTAGCATAACTCACCACCCCACCCAGCAAATAGTGCGAGCTACCCGCAAAATCTACCAGCTTGCTGGTGAGCATCCCCCCGGTGCAAGACTCGGCTATCGCCAAGCTGACCTTTTTTTGCAACAGTCTTTTGTGCAGCTCCTGCACCAGATCACCATCGCCACGACCTACTATCTGCTGAGCAAAAAGCTCCTCCAACTCAGCCAAAAGAGCCCGGCACCCAGACACATTCTGACCATAAACCCGCAAGTCAACAAATCCACCTTGGGGCAGATACGCCAAGCTCACACCATCGGCGATGTTGACCCCGGCGCTCTTTTGCGCGATCAAAGCCTCGGGCATCCCAGCCAGGTGCAGCGTCTGTAAGAAAAACTGACGCGGTGGATAGATCTTTGCCAGCTGGGGCATCACCAGCTCTTGCATAAAAAACTCCATCTCGGCGGGAACTCCCGGCAGCAGAAAAATCTTCTGCTTGCCTATCGAACGGTAGAGGGCTGGAGCCGTCCCCACTCGATTAACCAAATAAGAAAACCTTTGCGGCACCATCGCTTGTGCCTTGTTGTTTGGGCAAACCTCTTGCCCGGTGCGATCTTCGTAAAACCTCTTGATCTTTTGCCACAGCTCATCGTTCCATTGCAGCTCACTGCCGAAAAAAGTTGCCACCACTCCTCTGGTGATATCGTCCGCAGTCGGTCCCAGCCCGCCGGTGCAGACCACCACCTCAGCCAAGCTGTAGGCGTATTCCAGCGTCTTTGTTATCGACTCTTTTGTATCGGCGCACACCAAATTGGCGACGACCTCATAGCCCGCCAGCGACAGCTGCTGACCGATAAGAGCCGAGTTGGTGTTCACCGTCTTCCCCAGCAAAATCTCGTTGCCGATAGTCAGCACGACAATCTTATTTTTCATCTTTTGGCTCCTGCACATAAAAATTTCACCTTTGATGGACATCCACCTGAGGAAAAGGAATCTCGATGCGGTTATATTTGAGCGCCTGCCAGATATCCATCAGCACGCTCTCTCTGGCTTGATACAGTTCGGTGCTAATATCTTCCACCCAAAAAAGCACCGAAAAATCTATGGAGCTGTCACCAAAATCTGACAAGTAAGCTCTCGCCCCCGGATTTTTTGCCACAAATCTGTTGTTGTTCAAGGTGTCTTGCAAAATCTTTTTCACCTTGGCTGGGTCTGAGTCGTAACTCACCCCGATTTTTGCCGTCAGGCGCATCTGCTTGTTGGATAGCGTCAAGTTGATCACCTTGTCGCTGATAAACTTCTCGTTGGGAATCAAAATCTCTTTTCCCTCGAAGCTACGAACTATGGTGTTGCGAACCCCGATGTTGGTGATCGTTCCCGAGATGCCCCCAATCTCGACGACGGCTCCTTTTTGGATAGTCTTGTCCAGTAGCAAGATGAAGCCACTAACCAGGTTAGCAATGATATTTTTCAGTCCAAAACCGACACCGATACCGATAGATCCAGTCAAGAAAGCGAACTCGGTCAGGTTTAGTCCCAAGATGTTCAACCCAATCAAGACAAACACAAGGATGATGCCCACATTGCTCACCTTCACCAGTAGCTCCTTGGAGTTCGGCGGCAAATCCCACTGCTTTTGGATAAACCCTTCTATGCGCGAGTTAACCTGCCAGAAGAGCCAGATAAGAAAGCAAGTTATCCCCAGGCTCTTGAAAAGCCCGTGAACACTCACGGCAAAGTTGCCTAAGTTAAAAGTAAGCCGCGCCTGCTCTATCTCCAAGATGCTCAAAACCGTCAGACTGACGATCGACACCGAGATGAAAGTGAAAAGGATATTTTTTTTGGGAAAAAACTTGGTAAAACGAACCACCGCCCACAAGAAACAAAACTTCAGGCAAAAAAACAAGATGTAAGAGTGTTCAAAAAATTTCTCGTTGATGATGTAGATAATTGTCAAAAAGAAAATCGTCTGCAAGGGGAACATCACCAGATTAAAAAGCTCCAAAAACTTCTCGTGACGAGCCGATAACTTCGTCTTTCTAAACCCTTTTAACAAAATCTTGGACAACACAAAGCAAACAGCCAGCACGCCCAAAAAAGTGAACATCTGATAAAAGTTGTAGTAGTTGGCAAAAAAATCTTGCCCGCTTTTCCAGATGGAGTCCAAATAACTTCTAACTAACTGCAATTAAACCACCTCAACCTTGGTATTTTAGTTTGTAACTCTCCAAAAAGTGACGATGAGAAGAGAAAGGGATGAAGCTCAAATCAGCATCTAGACTGACAAACTTGAGATCGACGGCGTCGTCGCCCGCTTTGGGGGTGCCGCTCCAGTTGGTCATCACAAAGCCAAACGAAAAGACGCGGTGATAAATGGGCGAGGTTCCCACGAAGTAGCCCAGATAGTCGCCTGCCTCTCCGGTGAGGTTGGTCTCTTCTCTCATCTCTTCCACGGCTGCCTGCGCCGGAGTCTGGTTGATCTCCACATAGCCCGATGGCAAAGCCCAACTGCCCGCCCGCGGCTCAAATTTCCGCTTGATGATACACACCTCACGCTTTTGATTGACGATCAAACATACCGCAGCGGGGATAGGATTAAGATATTTGGTCCAGCCACATACAGGACATATCGCTCTTATCTTCTCCTCTCTATCGGGCTTAATCTCCAGCTTTGCCCCACAGCGAACACAAAACTTGAACTCCTTATACATCTGAGCCTCGATCTTCACCTTGCCGCTCCTTACTTTGGGTTACTCACTCTCACTTGGTTTATTGTTTCAAACATTCACACCCATCTCGTCTGCCAACTGCCCCAAGATAGTCCGCTTTTGCGAAAAAATTCGGCAAACCCTCTCCACCTTGCGAAAGTCAACCTTGCCACTGCCCAGCAAAGGTATCCGCTTCAACACGAAAACCGTCTTGGGCACCGAGATCTCGTTGAGGTTTTCTTTCACCCACTTCTTCATCTTGATCTTGTCGATCTTGGCAGTGGTTGCCAGCACCACCTCGGCTCCTTTTTTCTCGTTGGGAATGTCCACCACGCAAAAAAGTATCTCCTCGTCTTTGAAAAACTCGCTCAACACGCTTTCGATAGCCACCAAACTGACCATCTCGCCACCGATCTTGACGAACCTGCGCAAGCGACCTTTGAGCCACAAAAAACCTTCCTCGTCCAAACAACCCATGTCCCCAGTGTCATACCAGCCGTAGCGGAAGTGCAAATCGGTATTTTCCACATCGTGATAGTAACCCTTCATCACATTGTCACCCTGCACCAAGATCTTGCCGGTGCTACCGGCGGGCAAATCTTCGCCCGATTCGGTGTCCACTATCCGTATCTTCACTCCTGGAAAAGCTTTGCCCACACTGCCCAGACGATAATCTTCGAATCTGTTGTTGGTCAAGATAGGGCTGGTTTCGGTCGTCCCGTAACCTTCTATCAAAAACAGGTTGTGTTCTTCCAAATACCTTTGGTGTAGCTCCTTGGGCAGACGGTCTGCCCCACAGATAGCCACCTTCACCGAGCGGAAAGTGTCAGAACTACACTTGCGCAGATAGGCAGCATAAAAAGTGGGCGTGCCCATCATAAAGGTAGCTTTATACTCTTTGATGGCGTTGCAAGTCAGCTTGTAGTCCAGCGGATTACTCAAGGTGATGATAGTTGCCCCCAAATAAAGCGGGATGCAGAAGTTGCCCTGAAAACCGAAGACATGGAACAAAGGTAAAGACGCCAAAAATCTGTCTTTCTGACTAATATCATAACATTTGATCGTCCCCAAGATTTGCCCTTCCACATTTTTATTGGTTATCGGCACCACCTTGGGTCTGTTCTCACTGCCCGAGGTGAAAAGCAAAACGATATTATCTTTTTCTTCATCAACTTTGACAAACAGACTCTTCAAAATCCCGTAAGGCAACTTGGACAAAAGAGCCGCTTTGAGTTTGGCAAAGACAGAAAACTGCTTGAACATATCTTCTATCAAAACCATCTCTTGACTCTTCTTGACTCCCAGTTTGCTCAGCAAACCTTTGGCAGTTATCACCTTCTTGATGCCGCATTTGCTCTTGGCGTAGTCACAGTTTCGCCTGATGCCCGTGGTGTAGTTGATCATCACCGGCGTCTTGCCGCAAGCCAGCAAAGCCAGCATGGTGATCATCGCCCCGCCCGAGACAGGAATCATCATTCCCACATTCTTACCTTTGTAAGATTTAAACCTCTTGCGCAGCAAAAGCACCGCGATCAAAGCTTTCTTATAAGAGATCTTGGCTCCACTCACACCATCTATGAAAGCCGACTTACTGCCGAACCGTTTGGCGCTCTTCAAAAAATTTAAACAAACATTCATTACTTCTCCATCTCTTTGGCCATCTGCTCCACCTGTCTAAAGTTTATCTTACCGTTACCCATTATCGGCAACTCCTTGGCAACCAAATATTTCTTGGGAAAATAGATCTTAGAAAATCCATCACTGGTTAGCTGTTTGTTCACGCCACTCTTGCTCACCTTTGCGCTGGTCACCAGCACCAGCTTGGCTCCTTTCTTATCATCAGGAATGCCCACCATACAAAATTGCAACCCTTCAGAGAAAATCTTGCCCAAAGAGCCTTCTATCGCCGAGAGACTGACCATCTCGCCGCCAATCTTCACGAATCTGCGTAGCCTGCCGCGGTGCCAGAGATAACCGTCACTATCCATCACCCCCATATCACCCGTGTCGTACCAGCCGTCGCAAAACCGCAACGAACTCTCTTCCTCGTCGTTGTAGTATCCAGTGATGATGTTATCACCTTTGACCATTATCTTACCCTCTTTGCCTTTGGGCAACTCCGCTCTGGTCTTCTCGTCAACGATCTTCACTCTCACCCCCGGCAAGGGTCTACCCACCGAGCCGAACTTGTCAAACCCCGGGATGTTGGTGGAGATCACCGGCGAGGCTTCGGTCACTCCGTAACCTTCAAACAACTCCACGCCAAAACGCTGCTTATACTCCTGTTTCGTCTTCATCCCCAGCTTATCGGCTCCGGCGATCATCGTTTTGATCCCGGCAAAGGTGTCGTCATCGGCATACTTCA
Organism: Cloacimonadales bacterium (SeqCode); assembly: GCA_965228195.1. Taxonomy (GTDB): domain Bacteria; phylum Cloacimonadota; class Cloacimonadia. The sequence continues at coordinate 1,511,646 of OZ245797.1, read as the reverse complement.
GATAAGAGCTAAACATATTGGGCGTTCCCATCGTGAAAGAGATCTTATATTTTTTGAATATATCACAAAGCGTTTTAAACTCCAAAGGGTTGGGATGCGTCACCAAAGTGGCTCCGTAATAAAGACCATACCACAAAAGCACCGTGTAGCCAAACACATGGAAAAGTGGCAAGTTCGCCAGCACCATCTCCTGCGAGCGCATCGGGATGAACTCAGGATAGGAGCTCAGTTGGCTCAAGATGTTTTTTTGGCTCACCGGCACGCACTTGGGATCTTTCTCGCTCCCCGAGGTGAACAACATCACGCAAGCATCTTTTAGTCTCACCTTGCTCACCATCGCCTTGAGGGCAAAACTCGGCAGTTTCGACTTGGCAAAAGCTGCCAGCTTGTCTAACCCATTTAGCCCAGCAAAAACATCTTCGATAAGCACCATCGCCTTGGTCGGCTCTACCTCAAACTTCTCCAAAAGCTTCTTGGAGGTGAGGATGATCTCCACCCCGCATTTGTCTTTGGCGTATTGACAGTTTTTCAAAATCCCCGTAGAGTAGTTGATCATCACCGCAATCTTCCCCGAGAAAAGAGCGGCGACCAGAGCAATAATCGCTCCACCCGAGGTGGGAATCATCATCCCGATTTTCTTGTGGTTGTAAGCGTCAAACTTCTTCTTCAAGATAAGCGCCGCGATCAAAGCTTTGCCATAAGTTATCTTGTTGCCACTCACCCCATCTATGAAAGCAACTTTCTTTGGAAATTTTTTGGCTATCTCCACAAACTTTCTTGCCAACAACTCTTGCTGTTTCATAACTTCCCCCCTTCTCTCAATTTCCATTTTTTATCTGGTTACAAAGGTTTTGCACCTGTCTAAAATCAACTTTTCCGCTACCCATCAGCGGTATCTCCTCTAAGACGATCTGCTTTTTGGGCAGATACAAAGACGAAAACCCTTTGCCGGTCAGATGCTCGCGGATTTTGCTCAAATCTTCTTCTTGGGTGAGAGCCAAAGCTATGTGAGCGCCTTTCTTCTCATCGAAAAAATCTACCGCACAATACAAAACATCGTCCTCAAAAAAATCTTCCAAGGCGTGTTCCACGGCTGCCAAGCTCACCATCTCACCGCCGATCTTGACGAACCTTTTTAGCCTGCCTTTGTGCCACAAAAAGCCGTCTTCGTCCATCACCCCCATATCGCCCGTGTCGTACCAACCATCCACAAAATGTCTGTCCGTTTCCAGCTTATCGTGGTAGTAGCCTCCCATCACATTATCGCCTTTGAGCAGCACCTTACCCTCTTTCCCGGCGGGCAACTGCTTGCCAGAGTCCACATCGACGATCTTCACCCTAACTCCCGGCATCACCTTGCCCAAACTCCCTGGCTTGTGATTTTCTGCGTTGTTCACTGCCACCACCGGCGAGGCTTCGGTCACCCCGTAACCTTGCCAGATATCTTTGCCAAACCTTTGTAGATACTCTTGGCGTAAACTCTCGGGCAAGTTGTCGGCTCCCGAGACCATCACCTTGATACTGGCAAAAGTATCGTCGTTAGCTTTGCTCAGATAAGCCCTGAAAAAAGCGGGCGTTGCCACGAAGTAGGTGGCTTGATACTTTTGAATAGATTTGCAGATGTTGCGATACTCCAGCGGATTGGGATGAGTGACCACCGTGTTGCCGAAGCGGATCGGCAACCAAAACATCGTCGTGAAACCAAAAACATGAAACAAAGGCAAGCAAGACAAGAAAATCTCATCACTACACATAGGCAACACCTTGGGGATACTCTCCAGCTGTTGCCAGATGTTTTTGTGCGTCAAAGGCACCGCCTTGGGCGTCTTCTCACTACCGGAGGTAAACAAGATTACCGCATAATCTTCCTCTTGTCCCATCCTCACCATCTTGCTAATCAACGCAGCCGGCATCTTGGCGATGGCAGCGGCCTTTATCTTGGCAAATAAAGAGATGTCTCCGATAAAATCTTCGATGAAAATCATCCCCTCGAGTGGTTCTTTTTGCAACTTCTGCAAAAGAGCCGACGAGGTAATAATCAGATCGAAGTCGCACTTTTCACGCGCAAAGATAGAGTTTTTGATAGCCCCAGTGGAGTAGTTGATCATCACCGGCACCTTGCCAGCCATCAAGGTAGCTACCACGGCTATCATACAGCCACCGGAGGTAGGGATCATTATGCCGATGTTTTTCTCTTTGTAAAAAGCTATCTTCTCTTGCAAGATGATCGCCGCAATCAAAGCCTTTTCGTAACTTATCTCTTTGCCACTGGTGCCGTCGATGAAAGCGGTTTTATTTTTTTGTCTCTTGGCTGTCTCTATAAACATCTTTTGCAAAATCATTGAAAATCCTTTATCTTAAGCTTGTTTATTCATCTTCGTGCAAATATCTTGAACGGCTCTAAAATCGACCTTGCCACTACCCATTATCGGGATCTCATCCAAGACGAAGATCTTGGAAGGCACGCTCAAGGCGTTCAGCCCCGCTTTCACCAAAAACTTCTTCATCTGCAAAAGCTCACACCGAGTGTTCACAGCCAGCCCCACACAAGATGAACCATCGGCTTTGCTCACCTCCACGGCACAGTAACTCACCCCTTGGTCGAAGTAGCCTTGCAAAGCCTGTTCTACTACCACCAAGCTGACCATCTCTCCACCGATTTTCAAAAACCGCTTGGCTCTACCTTTGTGCCACAGATATCCATTTTTATCCATCACGGCAATATCGCCGGTGTCGTACCATCCGTCTTGCAAGGCGCTACTATCCAGCTTATCACCCACCAGATAACCGCCCATCACATTCTCACCCTTGACCAAAAGGCGTCCTTCGGCTCCCACTGCCACATCTTTTTGGCTGTCCCGAGCCACAATTTTCACCTGAACGCCTGGCAAAACCTTGCCGATGCTACCAGGCTGGTGATGTCCTGTCCTGTTGGTGCTGATCACGGGTGATGCCTCGGTGACGCCGTAACCCTCACAAAGCTCTTTACCAAACCTCTTGTTATACTCGCTGCGCAAACCCTCTGGTAGTTTGTCCGCTCCCGAGATGGTGATCCTGACAGAATCAAAAGTGTGACTCTTGGCTTTGGGCAGGTAAGCCCTAAAAAAGACAGGAGTCCCGGTCAAAAAAGTGACCTTATATTTGGGCACCACTTGGCACACCAGCTTATAATCCAATGGGTTAGCCACGGTGACCATGCTCGCCCCAAGGCTTACACCCAGCCAGAAGTTGGTGGTAAATCCAAAACTGTGGAACAAAGGCAGCGAAGCCAAAAAAACATCTTTGTCGGTCAAATCCAAAATCTTGGGAATAGCCCTGAGTTGACTGACGATGTTTTTGTGCGTCAGAGGCACCACCTTCGGCTCCGACTCACTACCGGTGGTCAAGAGCATCACCGCCCAATCTTTCTCACTTGCTTTGGGCAAACCACGCCAGATAGCCTCAGCAGATCTTTTGCTTTTGAACAAAGCTTTGAGCTTGTCCAAAAGATTAGCACTAGCCAACAAATCTTCGACCATCACCATCTCTTGGGTAGGCTCTAGCTCCAGCTTCTGCAAGAGGGCTTTGGCGGTTATCGTCTTTTGCAGCTTGCACTTCTGCAAAGCGTATTGACTGTTTTTTATCGCTCCGGTGGCGTAGTTTATCAGCACCGGCACCTTGCCAGCCATCAAAGCCGCGGCGATGGTCAACATTCCCCCTGGCGAGGTGGGGATCATCACCCCTATCCTATCTCCGGGCATCTTCTTGATCTTATCAGCCAGCAAAAGAGCCGCCAGCAAAGCTTTGCTATAACTAACCTTCTTCCCGCTAGTAGCATCTATGAAAGCCGTTTTCTTCCCAAACTTCTTTCCACTCTCCAAAAAAATTTCTGTTAATGTCTTTTTCAAAAAAACTCCTTTTCCTTTTTCGCTAAGCTACTCTACGGTCACGCTTTTTGCCAAATTCCTGGGTTGGTCGATATTCAACCCCTTTTCGTGCGCCACATAGTAAGAGAGTAGTTGCAAGGGGATACTCACCAAAATCGGCATCAAAGCCCAAGAGGTTTGCGGAACATAAAAAACTTTTTGGCAGATCGCCTCCAGATTTTCGTCTTTCTTTGAGGCGACCGCATAGATCTTGCCCTTGCGAGACCTCACCTCCTCCAGATTGGAGATAACCTTGGCGTAAAGAGCATCACAAGGCGCAATAGAGACAATCGGCATATTCTCGTCGATCAAGGCGATCGGGCCGTGCTTCATCTCCGCGGCTGGATACCCTTCTGCGTGAATATAAGAGATCTCTTTGAGCTTGAGCGCTCCCTCCAAAGCCGAGGGGAAGTTTATGTCTCTACCCAAAAACAGAGCGTTGTGACTATCTTTTATCAGATCAGCCACCTGTTTGATCTGCTCTTTGATCTGCAAAACTTCGTCTATTTTGGCAGGCAAAGCTTCCAACTCATCGATAAAATCTGCCACCTGCTGAGAGTCCACACTTCCACGAACCTGTCCAAAGTAGTAAGCCAAAAGCGTTAGAGCGGTCACTTGCGAGGTGAAAGCTTTGGTCGAAGCCACGCCTATCTCAGGACCCGCATGCAGATAGGTGCCGCCGTCAGACTCGCGGGCGATCTCGCTGCCCACCACATTGGTGATCCCGTAAACTCTGACTCCTCTTTTCTTCGCCTCTCGCATCGCTGCCAAGGTGTCTGCCGTGGCTCCCGACTGGCTGATGGCTATGACGATCGTGTTTTTGGGAATTATCGGGTTACGATAGCGATACTCGCTGGCATACTCCACACTCACTGGGATTCTGGCTACCTTCTCCAGCAGATACTTACCCACTTGCGCCGCGTGCCACGAAGTTCCACAAGCCACGAACTGAATATTCTCAAGGTTCCTAATATCGCGGGCGCTAAAGTTAAAGCCACCCAAACGGACACTACAATTGGCTTTGCTCACTCTTCCTCGAAAAGCGTTTTGCACCGTCTCCGCCTGCTCGCAGATCTCCTTGAGCATAAAATGTTCGTAACCGTTTTTGGTAATCGCCGAGATATCCCAATCAACCTTGTCGATTTTCTTGATGATCGGCTCGTCGTCCAGAGTGGTAATATCGAAATTTTCTTTGCTGATACACGCCATCTGAAAGTCGTCCAAATAGATGACATTGGAGGTATGAATCATAATGGCACTGGTGTCCGACGCCACGAAGTTTTCCCCACTACCCACTCCGATAATCAAAGGGCTGCCACACCTAGCGGCGTAAATCTTATCGGGCTCCTCACAGTCTAGCAAGGCGATCCCATAAGTCCCCTCCACCTTCTTCAAAGCCAGCTGGAGAGCTTTCTTGGTCTTCCCCACTTTCTGCTTGAAGTAGCTCACCAGGTTGACCAACACCTCGGTGTCGGTCTGAGAGCGAAATGTAAAACCTTTCGCTTCCAGCTCCTGGCGCAAAAACTTGTAATTTTCGATGATGCCGTTGTGCACCAAACAGATCTTGCCATCAGAGCTACAATGTGGATGAGCGTTCTCCACCGAAGGCTCTCCGTGCGTCGCCCAGCGCGTGTGCCCTATGGCTATGCTACCTTCGCTATTTTGCTCTTTGAGCTTCTCTTGCAACCTGATAATCTTGCCCGTCTGCTTGGTAATCTTGATGCCATCGGCTTGCACCAGAGCCACACCAGAGCTATCGTAACCACGATACTCTAGCTTCTTGAGCCCTTCGACAACCACCGGTAAAGCTTGTTTATTGCCTATATAACCAACTATTCCACACATACTGTTGTCCTATTTTTTTTGTAGAAAAATGCTATTAAGCTGCCACAACTTCTTTAATCTCGGGCAACTCTGCCTTCAAGACTCTTTCTACTCCTTGTTTAAGGGTCAAGGCAGCCATCGGACAACCGCTACAAGCCCCGGTCAATCTGACCTTCACCACCATATCATCACAAATCTCCACTAACTCCACATCGCCACCATCGGCTTTGATAGCTGGTCTGATTTTGTCCAGCGCCTTCTCAACTTGTTCTTTGGTTATCATCTTCTTTTCTCTCCTTAAAATAAAAGTATTTTCGCTTCTCGTCTGCGAAAACCTCTAACAATCTACTACTTTCTCCAGCTCTTGCCCCAAGGCAAAAAGCTGCTCCTCACAAAACTTGTCTCCCATCAGTTGAACACTCAGGGGCAAAGGCACCTTAGCACTCACTTTCTCGATCGGCACGCTCAAGGCTGGAATGCCAGCGATATTGGCACTGCAAGTAAAAACATCCGTGTTGTACATCTGCACCGGATCTTGGCAACGCTCGCCCAGTTTCGGCGGCAAAGAGTTCGCCACCGGCGCCAAAATAACATCACACTCTCCAGCAAAAATATCGCTAAACTCCCGCTCGAAATTGGCTTTAGCCTGCAGAGCTTTCCCATAATAGGCATCAAAATAGCCAGCCGAAAGCACAAAAGTTCCCAGCATTATCCTTCTTTTGACCTCGGTGCCAAATCCAAACGAGCGAGAAGCTCTGATCATCTCCATCACCCCTTGTTCATCTGCTTGACGCGCCGAGTAACGCACTCCATCGAATCTAGACAAATTGGAAGAAAGCTCGGCGGTGGTCAGCACATAGTAAGTGGGCACGGCGAACTTGCTAGAGGGTATCGAAACTGACTTGAACTTGAACCCTTGCTTTTTCATCTTCTGAATAAACCCAGAAATTCGGGGTGACAACTCTTGATCCAACACATCAAAATACTCTTTGGGCAAACCGATCACCAACTCTTTGCTTGCTCGAATCTTGGTTTTGGGGGGATACTCTCGGCTGGTCATATCCTCTTTTGTGCCGCCTTTGATGCAGTCGAAGATCAGCTTGTTCTCTGCCACGCTGCTACTCAAAACACCAATTTGGTCTAACGAAGAGGAGAAAGCGGTCAGTCCGTAACGAGGAACGCTGCCATAAGTCGGCTTGAGTCCCACCAAACCACAGTAACAGGCGGGCAGCCTCACCGATCCTCCCGTCTCACTGCCCAAAGCCACCGGCACCATTCCCCCTGCCACACTCACTGCCGCTCCACTGCTGGAGCCTCCTGGCACGCGGCTAACATCCAGCGGATTTTTAGCAGCACCAAAATGCGAATACTCACCCGTGGCACCCATGGCAAACTCATCCAAGTTGGTCTTGCCCACGATTATGGCGTCTTCGGCTTCCAAACGCTCTACCACCGTGGCATCAAATGGACTTCGGTAATCTTGCAAAGAGGCAGAGCCACAACTCATCTTCTGCCCGGCTATGGCGATGTTGTCTTTCAGTGAAATAGGCAAACCAGCCAAAGAGCCGACCTGCTCACCCTTGGCAATCTTCGCATCCAGATCTCTGGCCTTTTGCAAGGCTCTCTGCTCGAACACGCTGATAAAGGCGTTTAAATCTTCCCTCGCCTTGATTTTTGCCAAAACATCGCTCACCACAGACTCGGCTGAAACCTTTCCACTCTTAACTTTTTTTACAATCTCAAAACTTTCCAATTTTTTTTCTCTCTCTTCTCTCTATAAAAAATTTTTCTTTTAGGAACGCAGCAGACTCTCGCCGGTCATCTCTTTGGGCTTTTCAATTCCCATAATCTCCAAAATCGTCGGAGCGATATCCCCCAGTTTGCCATCTGTCAGCCTATCTTTGCCACAACCAGCCAAGATCAACTTCACCGGCGAGGTGGTATGAGCGGTAAATATGTTGCCGTCCTTATCTAGCATCTTCTCGGCATTGCCGTGGTCTGCTGTGACCAGCACCTTGTAGCCGTGAGAGAGGGCAGTTGGCACCACTCTGCTCATCACCGCATCCACCGTCTCCACCGCCTTCTTGGCTGCCGCAAAATCTCCCGTGTGTCCCACCATATCGCAGTTCGCCAGATTGCAAACAACAAGATCGAACTTATCACCCTTCAACTGCTCTACCAGCTTGTCTTGCACCAAATAAGCGCTCATCTCCGGCTGCAAATCGTAAGAAGCCACCTTTGGCGACGGAACCAAAATCCGCTCTTCGCCCTCAAAAGGCTCCTCTTTTGTGCCGTTGAAGAAAAAGGTGACATGGGCGTATTTCTCCGTCTCCGCTATGCGCAGCTGCTTACAGGCGTTATCTTGCATCACCTGACCCAAGATGTTTTTCAGCTCGGGCAAACGGAAAGCTATCTTTGCGTAATCTTCCAGATCCACACTGTAGGGCGAGATAGTCACAAAACAAAGCTCTTTTATCGGCTTTCTGGAAAAATCGGAAAAATCCGGCTGAGCGAAAGCAGAAGAGATTTGCTTGGCTCTATCGGCACGGAAATTGAAAAAGAAGAGCGAGTCGCCATCGGCAACGCCAGGAGCATCACCTATCACGCTCGGCTGAACGAACTCGTCGGTCACATCTTTTGCGTAGTTAGCCTCAATGGCTGCCACCGCATCGGGAAACTGCTCACCCTCACGCTCGACAAAACAACGATAAGCTCGCTCGACTCTGTCCCAGCGATTGTCTCGATCCATCGCCCAGTAACGCCCGCAAACGCTTGCTATCTGGCACAGTCCCTTGCTATCTTGACAAAACTTCTCGATAAACCCTTTACCAGAGTGAGGCAAGGTGTCACGACCGTCGGTCAAGATGTGATAAAAAATCTTCTGGGAAGACAAACCACGCTTAGATGCCAAACGCAAGAAAGCCAATAAGTGGTTCGGATTTGAATGCACCTTGCCATCGGAGAGAAGCCCCAAGATATGCAAGTTTGTGCCTTTGCTCAAGCAGTTGTCGATCGCCGCATTCAAAGCAAGGTTTTGGTCGAACTCGCCACTTTCTATCGCCGTATCGATCAGCGTGTTTAGTTGATAAACGATGCGACCTGCACCGATGTTGAGGTGTCCCACCTCAGAATTACCCATAGTGCCTTCTTCCAGACCAACGGCCAAGCCAGAAGGCAAAAGCGCAACCGCTCCGTTATCTTTTTCCAGCTTATCCAAAAAAGGGGTATTAGCAGCCTCAACGGCGTTTCCCGCACCCTTTTGTGCCACTCCCCAACCGTCCAAAATCGTCAGCAAAACTTTTTCTTTCATACATCACCTCTAATTTGGCAGGTTTTAATAAAGCGGTGATTTGTCCAACTTTTTCCCCAAAAAGTTTTCTATTTTGGAGATTTTTTGACTGAATTTGGGAAAGGTTTTGAGCTATTGGTGAAAAAGGTTTTTGATCTGACGCTCGGAGAGAAACTTCCACATTCCCAAAGGCAGGTTGCCCAGTTGAAGCCCCCCGATCTGCAACCGCACCAGCTTGGTCACCTCTAGTCCTACAGACGAGACCATCCTGCGAACTTGCCGCTTGCGTCCTTCTTTGATGACGATCTTGACGCTACTTTTGTCGGTAGAAGCTTTGTTGATATAAACCTTTGCCGGCAGGGTCATCTTGCCGTCGATCTTCACTCCACTACGGAGCCTGGCTGCCATCTCCTGATCAAAGAAGCCATCGACGCTCACCTTGTAAACCTTTTCCAGTTTGTAGCGCGGGTGGATAACCTTGTTGGCAAAATCGCCATCGCTGGTCAGTAGCAAAAGCCCTTGCGAGAGGTAGTCGAGCCTACCCACCGCAAAAAGGTGCATCCCAAAGTTTGGCAATAGATCGTAAACCAACTTCCGCTGAAAAGCGTCTTTGTGAGAGACCAGATAGCCCGGGGGTTTGTTGATCATAAGATAGATCTTCTCATCGTTATACTTCGCCAGCACCCCATCCACCTCCACCTTGTCCTCCAGCGGATTAACCCTCCAACTCAGCTCACGACAAACCTCGTCGTTTATCTTCACCTTCCCGGCAGAAACCAAACTCTCCACGCTCCTTCGGGAGCCAAAGCCACAAAAAGCTAAAAACTTATTTATTCTCAAAACAGCCAGCTACCAAGACTCGAAGGTAGAGTTGTTAATCTCATCGAACAACTCGGCAAAGATCTCGGGTTTAATAATCAGATCGAACTTGTCGCGGTCGTTGTCTTGCGCATCCAAGATAGTCACATCCGCCGTAATATCGGGATTGTCTGGATCTCCAACCACATAGATGATGTTGTAAGTTTTGCTGGAGGCAGAGTAAAGCATCTTGTTTTTCACCAAATCGTAAAACTCCACCTTGAAACTCATCTTGATGTGGTAGTTCTCCACATTGTCGTCCGAATCGTACTTGTTCACCTCGTCCACATAAGTCATAATCTCACCGCGTAAAACGCAATCGGCGTCTTTGGTTTGCGTCTTGAGGCTACTGCTAGAGCCAAACTCGGTGGAAAAATAGTTGAGCAAATCTTCGTCCAGCCAATCTTCACTCGTCGAGTTAACGAAAGTTTGCACATTCACCGTCTTCAGGTGCGACAAACTTTTTCCCCCAAAACTGTAGGCACAACCCAAAATCAGTAGCGGCAAAAACAGGCTTAAAAATCTTTTCGACATAAAAACTCCTCTTCTGAAAAAAAAACTTTAGAAAAAATTTCTCATCTTATCCAAGAAAGTTCTTTTTGGATTTAGCTCTCTTTTGGCATCGAAATTGGCAAGTTTTTCGTACAACTTTTTCTCATCTTTGCTCAGCTTCTCGGGGATAGCCACCGAGATCCTCACAAACAGATCGCCTTTGTAGCCACGATTTACCACGGGCAAACCTTGTCCCTTCACCCGCAAAACCTTGCCCGATTCGGTGCCAGGAGCCACCTTCAGCTTCAGTTTGCCCCCATAGATAGAGTCGATGATCACCTGCCCGCCCAGCACAGCCGTAGACACACTTATGGGGTAATCGACATACAAATTCTCGGCGTCTCGGGCAAACAAAGGATGCTCCTTCTCGGAGATGACCACGATCAAATCGCCTCTTTGTCCACCATTGACAGCCACATTGCCTTGGGACTCCAGGCGCAGATACTGTCCTTCTTCTACTCCAGCCGGGATCTTGACCATCACCGTCTTTTGCTTCTCAAGGCGACCACTACCGCCGCAGCTCTTACAAACATTTTTAATCTTCTGCCCACTGCCACCACAAGACGGACACTCCACCACCGTCTGCATTCTGCCAAAAAGTGAGTTTTGCACCTGACGAACTTGTCCTGTTCCTCCACATTGCGAGCAAACCTCTTTCTTGCCATCGGCAGCTCCACTACCCCCACACTTCGGACAAGCCTCTTTCACCTTGAGCTTGATCTTCTTTTGACAACCCTCGGCAATCTCCTGCAAGCTCAAGCTAACTTTGATCTGTAAATCTTCGCCACGATTTGCCCTTCTGCTGGATCTGCGCCCACCGAAAATATTTCCAAAAAACGAAGAGAACCCTTCCGATTCAAAAACATCGGAAAAGTCTCCGCCATGGGTAAAGTCCGACCAACGGAAACCACCTTGATGACCGAACGCTCCGCTCATCCCCGCGTGCCCAAATTGGTCGTAGCGAGACTTTTTGCTCTCGTCCGAGAGCACCTCGTAAGCCTCGGAGGCTTCCTTAAACTTCTCCTCAGCCGCTTTATCACCTTGGTTTTTATCGGGGTGAAACTTCATCGCCAGCTTCCGATAAGCTTTCTTTATCTCGGCAGCACTGGCGCTTTTGTCAACACCCAGCACTTGATAATAATCTCTTTTAGACATAATATTTTCTAAACTCCATACTTTTTTTGAAAAAAAAATTTTCACTTCTCATTTGTTTGACTCCTTTTCCCCTTTTAAATAAAAAGGAGTCAGACAGATGAAAACCAAGGAAAATATAGCCAGTAGAAAGGCAAAGAAAATCTTCGCCTTTCTCTGACTACCTTTATTTAAAGCAAATTAACTTACTTTTTTTCGTCGTCGTCCACCACTTCAAAATCGGCGTCCACCGGTCCATCTTTGGCTTTACCACTTTCCGCCGAGCCAGGGTTTTGTCCATCTGCTCCCGCAGCATCTGCCCCAGCGGCTTGATTTTTCTGCATCTCGGCTTGCAAGATCTCCCCGATCTTTTGGGCTTTGCCAGCCAGCTCATCACGAGCTGCGGTTACCTCTTCTTTACTGGTAGCTTTATCTTTTTTCTCGCCAGCCTCTTTCAGGGCTTCCTCGATCTTCTTCTTCTCGTCTTCGCCCAGCTTGTCGCCATACTCCTGCAAAGATTTTTCCGTAGAGAAAATCAAGGTGTCCAGCTCGTTCTTAGCGTTAATCAGCTCTTTCCTCTTGTCGTCTTCAGCCTTGTTCGCCTCAGCCTCTTTGACCATCTTCTCGATCTCCTCTTCCGAGAGTGAGCCCGGTCTTTCGATCTTGATAGATTGCTCTTTGCCGGTGCCTTTATCTTTGGCAGTCACATGCAAAATTCCGTTGGCATCGATATCAAAAGTCACCTCGATTTGAGGGACACCTCTGGGTGCTGGTGGCAATCCGACCAAGTCGAAGTTCCCCAAAACCCTATTATCCGCAGCCATCGGCCTCTCTCCTTGCAGCACCTTGATGTTCACCGCCGGCTGGTTGTCGGCAGCTGTCGAAAACACTTGCGACTTCTTGGTAGGGATAGTCGTGTTACGCTCGATCAAAGCTGTCATCACGCCACCCATCGTCTCTATTCCCAGAGTCAGCGGGGTCACATCCAACAAAAGGACATCGTCCACACTCTCATCGCCACTAAGGATTCCACCTTGGATACCAGCCCCTGTGGCTACCACCTCATCTGGATTCACCGACTTATTCGCTTTTTTACCAAAATATTTCTCCACGGCTTCTACCACCGCAGGCATCCTGGTAGAACCACCCACCAACAGCACCTCATCCACCTTGTCTGGAGTCAATCCAGCGTCGCTCATCGCCTTGCGACAAGGCTCGATGCTTTTGGCAATCAAATCGGCAACCATAGAGTCGAACTCGGCTCTGCTCAAACTCAGATCAAGGTGTTTTGGCCCGGTGGCATCGGCAGTGATAAACGGCAAGTTGATGTTCACGCTAGTGGTTCCCGAGAGCTCAATCTTGGCTTTCTCGGCAGCCTCTTTCAACCTCTGCATCACCGTGGCGTCTCCACCCAGGTCAATGCCCTCTTGTGCCTTGAACTTCTCCAAGATCCAAGAAATTATCTTTTGGTCGAAGTCGTCTCCGCCCAAGTGCGTATCACCGTTGGTAGAAAGCACCTCAATCACTCCATCGGAAATATCCAAAATCGAAATATCGAAAGTTCCACCACCCAGGTCATAAACTGCCACCTTCTCCTCTTTCTTGGAGTTCACCCCATAAGCCAAAGCAGCTGCTGTCGGCTCGTTGATGATTCTCTTTACTTCCAGACCTGCAATCTTGCCCGCATCTTTGGTAGCTTGCCTTTGCGCGTCGTTAAAATAAGCCGGCACGGTGATCACCGCTTGGGTAACCTTTTGTCCCAAATAAGACTCAGCCGTCTCTTTCATCCTAGCCAAGATCATCGACGAGATCTCTTGCGGAGTAAAATCTTTGTTCTCCACATCCACATGGAACATCGCCTCGCTCTTACCTTGTTTAACCTCGTAAGGAACCGTCTTCACCTCTTCTGTTAGCTCACTAAGCTGTCTTCCGATAAACCTCTTTGCCGAAAATATGGTGTTTTTGGGATTGGTCACCGCTTGTCTTTTTGCCAAGAGTCCCACCAACTTTTGTTTATCTTTGCTAAATCCTACCACCGAAGGCGTGGTTCTGTTGCCCTCTGCGTTGGTTATCACCACCGCCTTACCACCTTCCATCACCGTCACACACGAGTTAGTGGTGCCTAAATCTATTCCTATTATCTTTCCCATAATATTCTCCTTTAAAATTTAATATTTTTTTTTAATACGCTGCTTGCAAAATCTGCAACACATCGTCCTGATTTAACTTAAAAAATCCGCCAATCTCTTTTCGCGACAACATCGTCTTCTCTGCCATCAACCTCAGATCTTCTTTCTTTACCCCCACTTGCGACAACCGCTCTGGCATCCCCAACGAGACGAAAAACTCCCTTAGCTTCTCCACAAATCTGGCAGCTTTATCTTTTCCTTCGATACCAAACAGCTCCGTTGCCAAAACCTCGAACCTCGCCTTGTCTGCCCCTTGCCAAAGCACAAAATCCATCCAAGCAGGAAAGATAATCGCCAAGCCCACTCCGTGGGTGATATCCGACACAGCCGAAACGCCATGCTCTATCTGGTGGCTCGCCCAATCGGTAAGCTTGCCCGCTGACAAAAGTCCGTTCAAAGCCATCGTCGAGGACCACATCAAGTTCGCTCTCGCCTGATAATTTTTTGGCTTGACCAGCGCTATCGGTGCATAGTTTAAACAAGTTTTCAATAGACCAATGGCAAACTGGTCGCTGACCATTGCCGCCTTGCTCGAATTCGGAGAAAAGTATTGCTCAAAGATATGAGCCATAATATCCACCGCACCTGCCGCCGTGTGGTAAGCGTTGACGCTGTAGGTGTATTCAGGATTAAGTAGAGCAAACTTGGGGATCTGCCCAGGGCTATAAGTCGGTATCTTCTCCAAGGTTTCGTCGTTGGAGATCACCGCATTTTGGTTGTTCTCCGTGCCGGTAGCAGCCAAGGTGATAATACATCCCAAAGGCAGCGCTTTCTCTGTATCACCAGACTCTTTGACCATCTGCCAAGCATCACCATCATAATAGACGGCTCTGGCGATGCACTTGCTACAATCCACCACACTCCCTCCACCCACAGCCAAGATGAAATTTAAGCCTTGCTCTCTCACCAAAGCAACCCCTTTGCGGACGCTACTAACTTTGGGGTTAGGCTCTATCCCTGCCAGCTCGACAAACTTCTGCGCATTTGCTTGTAAAGCCAGCACCACCTTATCGTAAAGCCCGCTATTTTTGATGCTCCCCGATCCGTAACTAAGCAAAACTTTCTTGCCCTCTATCAGCTTTGGCAAGTTGTCCAAAGCGCTCTTGCCAAAAAATATCTCGGTGGGTAGCTGAAACCTAAAATCTATCATAACTGCCTGCTTATTTTTGGTTAGATTGCAAAGCGGTCGCCAGCCTCAAAAGGTTCTCTGCCAAGTTCTCCATGTTGGCAAGCCCTTCTTGATCTTCCAGCACCTCGCCAGGCGCATTCCCCAGACCAAAATTCCAGTAAGTTGAGCCGGCTATATGCATCTGCTGGATAGCAAAGAAGTGGTTGATGGTATCCACCGTGGGCAAAGTGCCACCGCGACGGGCTGCCACCACTCCTGCCCCCACCTTGTCTTTGAGCAAAAATCCGCCAGCTCGGCACACCAAAGCGGCTCGATCCAAGAAAGCTTTCATCTGCGCGGTTACCCCAGCCACATACACGGGCGAGCCCAAGACGATCACATCAGCCTCTTTAAGCTTTTGCACCGCATCGTTCAAAAAATCTTTGTCGATAACGCACTTCTCGTCTTTGTTGACAGCGCACTGTCGGCAACCCAAACAAACTTGCACATCTTGACTAGGCAACTGAAAAAGCTCGGTGTCATGCCCTTTGCTTTTGGCAACATCCAAAACTTTCTTGAGCAAAATCGAGGTGTTCCCCTGTTTGTGCGGACTCCCGTTAATAGCCAAAAACTTCATAACTCCCCCTTTAATCCCAAATCTACTCACCACTACACACAGCCACTTGAGCCGGGCGCAGTATCTTATCGCCTTTCTTGTAGCCGTTTTTGATCACAAAAGCCACACAATCTTTCTCCACGCCTTTGGCAGGCACATGCGAGAGAGCCTCGTGCAACTCAGGGTCAAACTCCTTGCCTTGCGACTCCAGCTTCTCCACTCCCTCTTTTTCCAACACACCTGCCAGCTGAGTGTATATCTGTTTGGTGCCTTTCATAAAATCTTCAAACTGATGCTTCTGCGCTCCCGAGTCCAAAGCGCGCTCGAAGTTGTCCAGCACATCGCAAACCTCCAAGATGATCTTTTCGGTGGCAAACTTTATCCACTGCTCTCTTTCTTTGATCGAGCGTTTGCGAAAGTTTTCAAACTCTGCCAAATTCCGTGCCAAACGGTCTTTAAGCTGCAAAACATCTTCTTCCGACTTTGCCAGCTTCTCTTTGGTAGAAAGCTTCTTCTCTTTCTTTGGCTTGGGCTTCTCTTTCTTGGACTCTAGCTTTGCTTTCGGCTGCTTCTGAGACTGCGTAGGCTCTTGTTCAACCTTCGCCTCTTCTTTACATTCGCTGCTTTTATTCTCGTCAATCTTGCTCATCTTCTCTTTCAAACTCCTTATCAAAAAACATCTTCGTCTGGCAATCACCAACATCGAGTGCTAATTTTCACCAAAATCTTAGCTGCCTTAAAACTGTCAATCTATTTCTTCGATTGCCAAAAAAAAAGCTTCCCTGAACGGGAAGCTTTTTGGTTTATGGTTAACTTTACTCGGACATCTTCTTGTAATGGGCAAAGCGAGCGTCCACGAATTTTTGAGCCTCAGCCCAATATTTCTCGGCTTTCTCTTTATCCATCGCCATCAAAGATGTGTATCTTTTCTCGTTTTGCAAGAACTCTTTAACATCTTTCACCGGAGGTCTGCTCTCGAAAAGGAAAGGATTTTTCCCTTGCGCTACCAAGTCTGGATTGAAGCGATACAAAGGCCAGTAACCTGTGTCCACTGCCAACTTCTCCTCGTCTTGAGCCTTGCTCATATCGATGCCGTGGTTGATACAAGGAGCGTAGGCGAACACGATAGACGGACCATCATAACTCTCTGCCTCACGCATAGCTTTTATCAGTTGGTTGCGATCCGCTCCCATAGAGCAAGAAGCCACGTACACATAGCCGTAGCTCATCATCATCATGCCTAGGTCTTTCTTGTTCAGCGGCTTGCCAGCTTCGGCAAACTTGGCAATCGCCCCGATAGGTGTCGCCTTAGAAGCTTGTCCACCGGTGTTAGAGTAAACCTCGGTGTCCATCACCAAGATATTAATGTTCTTGCCGGTGGCAAGGGCGTGATCCACACCACCAAAGCCGATATCGTAAGCCCAACCGTCTCCACCGAAAGCCCAGATAGACTTATCTACGAAGTAGTTTTGGAACTCGATGACGCGGCTAAGGCTCTCATCTTTACTCTCGGCAGGCAAAAGCTCTCTGATACGAATAGCTCTAGCCACAGCTTGATCGTCTTTAGCGTCGAAATTGTCCAGAGCCTCTTGCAAAAGCTGTTTCAACTCACCGGTGCAACCCTTTACAGCATCGCCAATGGCAGTCTTGAGGTTGACTCTGTTAGCATCGACTGCCAGTCTAAAGCCTAAACCATACTCGGCGTTATCCTCGAACAAGGAGTTCGCCCAAGCAGGTCCGTGACCGTTCTTGTTTTTACAGTAAGGAATAGATGGGAAGGTTCCACCCCAGATAGAAGAACATCCGGTGGCGTTAGCGACCAACATCCTTTGACCAAAAAGTTGAGTAAGCAGCTTCACATATGGGGTCTCGCCACAACCAGCACAAGCTCCCGAGAACTCCAGCAAAGGTTGTTTGAACTGCGATCCTTTGATCGTGGTGGCAGGCACCATATCGCCACAAACATCCTCAGGCTTGCTTTGGAAATATTTCAAGTTCTCTCTTTGCTCCAGCTCTTCCTCAAAAGGTTTGAACTCCAAGGCGTCTTTCGGACAAGCGTTGATACAAACGCCACAACCAAGACAGTCGTCCACATAAACTTGCATCCTGTATTCGTATTTCTCACCGTCTTTGCCCATAGCTGGGATAGTTTTAAATCCAGCCGGTTTGTCTGCCAAATCGTCTTTGGCAATCAGTTTAGGACGGATAGCCGCGTGAGGACAAACCAAAGAACAAGCGTTACATTGGATACAATTATCGGCAATCCAAGTAGGCACATGCGATGCCACTCCGCGTTTTTCCAGAGCAGCGGTGCCGGTGCACATGCTACCATCCAAAGGCATCTTGGACACAGGGATATCATCACCCTTCTCGTGCATAATCGGCTCGATCACGCTCTTGGTGAAGTCGTCCGCATCGGCAGGAACGAGCTTCTTCGCCTCTACCCAGCTGGATGCCTTGCTTGGCACTTCCACTTGCACCAAAGCTTTGCTTGTCTCGTCCACAGCTTTCCAGTTCATATCCACCACAGCTTGACCTTTTTTCTTCAGGTAAGTTTTCTTGATCGTCTCTTTGATCAGGTCGATCGCTTTATCTTTGGGCAAAATCTCGGAGATAGCGAAGAAAGCGGCTTGCATCACGGTGTTAATCCTACCACCCAAACCACTGGCTTGAGCGATCTTCAAAGCGTCGATGTTGTAGAAGCGGATCTTCTTGGCGATGATCGTCTCTTGCATATCTTTGGTCAACTTAGAGAAAACCTCTTGGCTAGAGTAGTGCGAGTTCAAAAGGAAAATTCCACCCTCTTTGATACCTTCCAAGATATCGTAACGACCGATGTAGGCAGGGTTGTGACAAGCGATGAAGTCGGCGTTGGTGATAAGATACTCACTCAAGATAGGCTTCTTACCAAATCGCAAGTGACTCCTAGTGACGCCACCAGACTTCTTAGAGTCGTATTGGAAATAACCTTGAGCATACATATCTGTGTTGTCACCGATAATCTTGATCGAGTTCTTGTTGGCTCCCACGGTTCCGTCGGCACCAAGACCCCAGAATTTACAACTAACAGTGCCTTCTGGCAAGGTGTTGATATGTTGAGTCACCGCAATAGATTTGCCGCTCAAATCGTCGTTTATGCCCACGGTAAATCCGTGTTGCAATCCGTTGCCAGCCAAATCGAAGATAGCTTTTACCATCGACGGAGTGAACTCTTTGGAAGACAAGCCGTAGCGTCCACCGACGATATTCAAACCTTGGTCTGCAAAAGCGGCTACCACATCCATATAAAGTGGCTCGCCGATAGATCCCGGCTCTTTGGTTCTATCCAAAACGATAATATCTTGGGCAGAAGCTGGCAAAACAGCTTTCAAGTGCTCTACCGAGAAAGGACGATACAAACGCACCATTATCAAACCAACTTTCTCGCCATTCTTGTTCATATAGTCGACAGTCTCTTCTACGGTAGAAGCGCCAGAGCCCATACAAATCACGACTTTTGTCGCATCGGAGGCACCTACATAGTCGAATAGACCATAATCTCTACCGGTGACTTTTGCCACTTTTTTCATATACTCTAGCACTATCTCAGGCAAAGCCTCGTAGTGGTTGTTGGAGCTCTCTCTGCCTTGGAAGTAAACATCAGGGTTTTGAGCTGCCACTTTTACCATCGGATTTTGAGGGTTAAGAGCCAAATCTCTGAACTCTCTGACATACTTCATCTCCAAAAGACCTTTCAGCTCGTCGTAATCCAAAACATCTATCTTAGAGATCTCGTGCGAGTTACGGAAACCGTCGAAGAAGTTCAAAAATGGGATGCGAGACTTGAGCGTAGCCAGGTGCGATACCACAGCCAAATCCATAATCTCTTGTCCGTTAGAGGCTGCCATCAAAGCAAAACCGGTGTTACGAGCGCACATCACATCCGAATGATCACCAAAAATTGACAAAGCTTGGCAAGCAAGCGAGCGAGCCGAAACATGGAAAACAGTCGGAAGCATCTCCCCTGCGATTTTATGCATATTCGGGAGCATCAAAAGAAGCCCCTGAGAAGCTGTAAAGGTTGTGGTCAAAGCTCCAGCTGACAATGCTCCATGCACGGCTCCAGCTGCTCCAGCCTCCGATTGCATCTCGGTAACATCCAGCACTTGACCAAACACATTCTTGCGTCCTTGCGACGCCCAAAGATCGGCGTATTGACCCATATCTGACGAGGGAGTAATAGGATATATCGAAGCTACATCCGAAAAGGCATAAGCCACATGGGCTGCTGCCATATTCCCATCCATCGTTAATTTTTTAGACATTTTTCCTCCTGTCTTAGGTTCATTTCTAATATCGTCAACCTTTGAAAAGCAGGTTTAGATGTCAAGGGGAAAAAATAGAGACTCACCGCAAGGTATTCACCTTGCGGTGAGTCTCTATTTTCGTCTAAAGGCGAAGAGTTTTTTACTTTTCCCTTTGGGTTATCACCTTGCGGTGGACTATTCTTTTTTGCAGGGCAAGTAAGCACCCGTTCCTTTCCTTATTTTGCTAAGTAAATTATTATTGCTTTCTCCTTGCGGAGATTTGGTGGTTTGGCTTTCAGCCAGACCCTCTCTTTTCGTTGAACGCTCAACGAAATATGTTTTTTTCTCCTGCGGAGGGCTTACTCTTTTCGGATTGCCGAAAAGAGTAACAGAAAAGTCAACTCCGCTTCAGAGCGCCAGCGACGGGGCGTGTCACCAGCAGAGTAAAAAAGTGTGGTTGTTCCCGTTTATTACCCGTAGTCTTGTCATTTTCTACGCCCAACCTTTGCACCTCTACTTAGAAAGTGATTTTTGTCGCTGGCTTAACAAAGTAACGAAAAGGGGCTAATTCCCCTTTAAGCGGAGGTTATCCCCTCCTTCTAGGCAAGCAGGCAACCACCCGTCCCTCCCAACTAGGCGTAGCAGGAATCCATCTCTGAAAAGATGCTCTGAAAAGTGCGGGGTTACGGTGGATTTTTTCATTTTTCACTCTTAATTTTTAATTTTCTGACACCAAAATATAAGCAAAAAATGATTAGCAACTATTTTGGTGTCAGATTGGGTGGCACTCTCCGCTTCATCGGGGTCAGCCGTTTTCTTTCTTAATTGAGCAGAGACACTTGGCACTTTTTTAAGGTGTTGAAAACGAAAGACCAGAGTGATTAGCCCAGTCAGGAACAAATCTCGGAGATGCTCTGCGCCACGGTAATCTGTAAGACATCTCACGACCCGTCTCTAGCGAGTTGAAGCGGAGTGCGTTTTCTTTTCCCCTCCACCTATTCTTTGAGCGGTCAAAGAAAAGGTGGAGACCCACCGTAGGTGACATATCATCGCCTTTAGGCGAAAAACTCCCCGCCCAGCTGGGCGGGAGAGGAAAGAAAAAACCACTCTACCAGCTAGGTGGAGTGATTTTTTTCATTCTTCTTTTCTCACCTGACCACATAAAAAAAGGCACTTTTTATTAAAAAGTGCCTAAAAAATACTCTCCCGCAAACGCAAAAATTTGCGTTTGCCCAACTCCCTCCTAAGCTCTTAATCTCAATCTTCACCTTGTAGGCTTTTGCCTACTTGGTGAAGATTGGCTTAATCACTTTTTTTAGCTCAAACTATGGTGAACAGATAAGGCGAAATCCGATGTGGCTAGAGCTGGCGCTCGGAAGGCCGTAGCTGCGATAAGCCACGCTACAACTTCTAGCATCGCTGCCCCAGCCGCCGCCACGCAAAACGCGATAATAGTCTGTGTTGCGACCCTGAGGATCGGTTACCGCCTCACTAAGATAACCTCCATACCAATCGTTACACCACTCCTTAACATTGCCCGACATATCGTAGAGACCCAGCTCGTTAGCGAGCTTCGTCCCTACTTCGTGGAATTTACAGTCAAAATTTTCACAATACCAAGCCACATCTCCTAATGTATTACTGCCTGCATAAGTATAGCCGTTGCTACGATTACCACCCCGCGCCGCAAACTCCCACTGCGCCTCTGTAGGCAAACTATATTTATTCACTCCCTCTTTTTGGTTGAGGAAATCGGCAAAAGCTGCCGCTCCATACCAACTAATCTCTATCACTGGGAAATCGTCTTTACCACTCTCCACACACAAACTACCGCCCGATAAACCAATTTGACAACTCCAAGCGTTCAAATCTAGCAACTCGTTTCCGCCATAAGTAACCGAAGATTCGCTAAAGTTAACTCCATTCACATTGTTTTTCGCCCAGTTAAAAACAGCCACCACATCGGCGTTGGTCACTTCGCACTTGCCGATGTAGTAGTCTTGGCTGATCGTCACGCTGTGCACCGGACTCGCGTAATCCTCATTACCCATCAGGAAGGTGCCCGCCTTCACCCGCACCATCTCCATCCCGATGGTGTTGGTATAGGTCCCAAGTTCCGTGATAAAGCTTCTAACCTCGCTCTCCACCTGATTGTTCTCATCGTCTTTGCCTACCACTTGCCAATAGTAAGTTTGGTTAAGTTCAAGCTGGTCAAGAAAGTAGCTTATGCCGGTCAAACCGCTAACCTTCACTTCCATATTATCTTTTGATGTCCCCATCCAAACGGTGTAACTACTCACACCAACTCCGCTCCAGCTCAATTCTGGCATTATACTCTCTGTGTCAGCATTGTCGGTTGGAGCGCTCAAGGTTAACGAAGGCTTTATTGTGTTAAAATTTTTAGTTAAACTTACACACTCCGAGTTGGCATCTCTACCCACAACTTTCCAAAAATACTGTTTGTCATACTTTAGATCGACTTGATGCTCCAACCCTACGAGTCCCGAGTCAATCTTTTCCATAACAGTTTCGGTTGTTCCCAGCCAAAAATCGTATTCATCTGCCGTGCCGTCCCATTCAAAAGTCACCTTATTACTATAAACATCCTCTCCCAATCCAGGCGAAGTTGAAGCAACAACAAGGTCGCTCTTGCTCGTAAAGCTCCAAACGCTACTTCCACCCTCTACGCCATCTTTTTTACCGACAACTTTCCAATAGTATGTGATCCCTTTGCCAAAGCTGACCCGACATTTCTCCTCTTCACAATCCTCAAACACGCAATTCAAATCATCAGGAGACTGACCGAAATAAATATCGTATTTATAACCTTCATCATTACCATCACCGCCATCCCAAACCAAAAGATTAGTCTCTTGTTCTTCAGCTCCATCCTCGGGATACTCCAACTCCACAAACACATCGCCTCTTGTCTTAAAATATTGGATAGAACTCTCTTTATTCTCAAATTTGCCTTTTGCCACCACTTTCCAGTAGTAACCTGTTGATTTTTTCAAGCCTGTCAAATTATAGCTTTCCTCAGTCAAGCCGCTCTCTTTCAGACTCAAGCTGTTTTCATCTTCACCCACATACAAGTCGTAGCTCTCGGCGTTACCGCCCCAAACAAGTGTGATACTACTGCTATCACTTACCACTTCTTGATCATTCGGAGAAGACAAGCTCACCTTCAGCTCAGCGTCGGTGGTGAAGCTCCAGATGTCGCTGGCTTTTTGGCTCGATTCGTTTTTGGCTACCACTTGCCAGTAGTAGGTGGTGTTGCAGGTCAAACCATCAGGCGAAAACTCTTTGCCGCTTGTCTCGCCCTCTTTTGCCAAGTTGTCGGCTGCGCTGCCCAGATAAAGATCGTAAACCAAACCAGAGCCGCTCCAAGTTAGTTTCAAGTCGGTGCTTTGCCCCGACGCCTTGTTTGTTGGTGCAGTTAGCTGCACTGCCAGATCTCCGCCACCACTAGAACCAGTGGACGAAGAACACGAATTAAAAAGCAATCCTCCCAAGATTACCACCCATAAAAGTATTAACCGTTTCACAATCCCCTCCTTTTAAATTTAAAAAGTTGCCACTACTAGCGGTCAAACAGGTTTTTATCTGGAGTCTCTAGCGCCCCATTGTCAGAATAATACTAACCGTCATAATCTTGTCAAGAGGTTTTTTTTCGTAAACCAGAAAGGGTGGTTATATGGCTTGTCAGCCGAACTGTCACCTTTCTTTTTCTCCTGCGGAGGGCTTACTCTTTTCGGATTGCCGAAAAGAGTAACAGAAAAGACAACTCCGCTTCAGAGCGCCAGCGACAGGGCGTGTCACCAGCAAAGTAAAAAAGTGTGGTCGTTCCCGCTTATTACCCGTAGTCTTGTCATTTTCTGCTTTTGGTTTTGCATCTCTATTTAGAAAGTGATTTTTGTCGCTGGCTTAACAAAGTAACGAAAAGATGCTAATTTCCCGTTAAGCGGAGATTGTCCCCATCCAACTGGGTGGGGTAAGAAGCTCCCTGCCTTTCTTCCCTCATTCCTAGCGAAAGCAGGAATCCATCAGTAGGACGATGCAAAAAAAAGTGCGGGGTTGTGGTGGAATTTTTTCATTTTTCATTTCCAATCTTTTATTTTCTGACCTGACCACATAAATGAACTCTTGATTGATTAGCCGTATTTATGTGGTCAGGCTACACCTCTGCTCTGCTGGCAAACCACAGTCCCAAGAAAGCAAACAAAATATTCGGTCCCCAAGCTGCCCAAAAAGGTGGCAAAACCCCTGTGTAGCCAAGGTTTTGACTGACCCTCAGGGCTGCCAAATAAACAAAGCAAACCACCAAACCCAACAAAAACACCACGCTCCTGGTCTTGCTCCGCACCGAAGCCGAAGCCATCGGCACACTAAAAAACAAGATTATCAGATTAGCAAAAGGAAAAGCCAGCTTCGTCGCCAAATCGACCCGCTCGGCAAGCGACTTCTCGCCCACCTTCTCTTGCCGCTGAATATACTCTTTGAGCTCGGTATAACTCATCGCCAAAGGGTCTTTGGAAGATTTGACAAAATCTATCGGCTTAACATCCACGATCGGGATCACCTTGCCATCTTTGAAAAACTCCACCTCGGTGGGCATTCCGTCCTCAAACTTGCGCACATAGCACCTTTTGAACAGCCACTGGTCGTCCTCCCAGACAGCCGACTGAGCGGCAATAGTCTGCATTAGCCCCCCTGTGGCAGGGTCAAACTGGACAATATCGATGTTGTAAAGCTTCTTACTGTAGCCATCGAAAAACCCGATATTAAAAAAAACGTTGTTTTTCGCCTTATAGTTGATGTTGGCTCGCCGTTTGATATCTTCCATCTTCTCGCCTCTGATTTTGACCACATATGTGTATTCCCTCAATTGGATAGCTTTGGGCAAGATCACCTCACCGACCCACATCACAAAGAAGCTGTAAAAAAAGCCGAAGATGAACACCGGCAAAACCATCCTGACGATGCTCCGTCCCGAGGCTCTGACGGCGATCGACTCGTTAAACTTGGAGAGTTTGTTCATCAAAAACAGACTCGCCAGTAACACTGCCACCGGCGAGGTGAGAATAAAAAGGTAAGGCATATTGTAAAGGAAGTAAGACAAAGCCTCGTGCAAGGTGGCTCCATATTTCATAAATCTGGTGAGCCTATCGAAAATGCTGATGACGATGAAAAGCACCGAAAAAGACATACTTATCAGCACGAAGTTTTTTATATACGATCCTAAAATGTAGCGGTCTAATATCTTAATCAAAATTGGTTTCCTTTCTTTTTGGCAAACTTACTAAAAAACTTGCGCAGCTTGAACCTCACCGAATCGAAGGCGTTGGTGTCTCGTCGCGACTTCCAGGTGAGCATCGTTCCCAAAACTACCAGCACGATGTTCGCCAGCCACATCGACAGCCACGGCGACATAAACCCCCGATCGGCAAGCTCCTCACCGCCGATCAGCATCGAATGGTAAAGCACAAAAACCACCATACTAAATCCAAAAGCGGCTCCCACACCGCTACTTTTCGCCATCAAACCCACCGGGATGCCCAAAAACAAGAAGATAATGCAGGCAAAAGCCAAGGCGTTTTTCTTGTGAATCTCCACCCAGTAGGCGTAGTTGTAACCTTGGAAACGCTTGGACTTGTTTTGCTCTTGCAACATCTTGGTAGTCAAGGCGTCATAATCTTTCCCGTGGCTCATCTTCTCCAGTTTTTGATGATAGATCGCCCGCAAAGAGTCGGCGGTCAACACCACCTTCTGGTTAGCATCAATCTTCTCCAACATCAGCCTGGTGTTCATCTCTCTATCGCTAAGTGTGTGACGCAGATTGCTATCGCCGGTGGTGCCGAAGATATTGAAGTTGAACCGCTTGAACTTCACCACCCGATAAGAGTTCGGGTTTTTCAAGCTTTTCTCGTGAATCTCACCCTCATAGAGTCTGGCAATCAAATCGTTGCCGTTGTTCGCCAAATCTATCGAACCGTATTTGGCGCTAACTATCTGAAAAGTTTCCCTTTGTCCCTTGTTGTAAATAATCACATCACGCAAATATTTCTCGTCTTTGTCCCCAGCATAAATCACCAGATCGGAAATATTTTGGTTCTTGTTAAAAACGCCGGTCTTGATGTTGCTGATAGGGTTGCGATAAGCGATGTGGATAAGCAGGTCTCGGGAGTTGTAGTTGCTATCCGGCAAGATGATGTGATTAAAATAAAGCATAAAGCAAGAAAAGACGATCACCAAAATATACAAAGGACGCAAAAGGCGATAGATGCTGATCCCACAAGATTTTATCGCCGTCAGCTCGTTATCGATAGACAACTTGCCAAAAGTCATTATCGAGGCGAAAAGTATCGCCATGGGGATTGTCAGAGCCACCATCGCCGGCAGGTTGTAACCAAACAGACTCAACACCGTCATAAACGAGAGCTTCTTTTGAATAATCAAACTCAGCTTGCTGATGATCATATCGATTAAAAACAAAGATGTAAAAACCCCCAAAGCCCCGATGAACGGCTTGAAAGACTCTTTGATCAAGTATTTTTCCAGTATCTTCATACCGTCTACTTGTAAGACCTAACCACTCTGAAACCTATCGAAGATTTGCGTCGCACCGGGCGAGCAAAACTGCGGTAAAAGACCGTCGCATCCGTTGTTCCACCTAGGTAGCAGCCACCTTTGATCGACCTAAAACTCCCGTAGTTTGCACCTCTGGGGTTGTCGGGCTGAACTGCCGCTAGCTTGTAATAGTAGATGTCGTACCAGTCGTTGCACCACTCAAACACATTCCCCGTCATATCGTAAATCCCCAATCTGTTCGGTTTTTTTTGCCCGACAGGATGTGGAACAGAATCTTTCACCCAGCCCACCTCCAACATGTCCGAGCTCCCGGCATACTTTTGACGAAACTGGTCGCTACCACCGATGGCAGCCAGCTCCCACTCAGCCTCCGAGGGCAACCGATAGCCCGAGGCGTCGTAATTACACTTTACCATTTTCCCTTTGAGCGGATTGTAACAAGGTTGCAACCCCTCTTTTCGGCTGAGTTTGTTACAAAACTCCACGGCGTCCCACCAGCTCACATCAGCAACCGGATAGTTGTCACCCACCACCAACGGGCTAGCTTTCTTCATCAGCTTATTCCACTGCTTTTGGGTCACCTCATACTTGCCAATATAAAAACTTTTCACGCTCACCCGATGGACCGGAAACAGATCACTCTTCTCCGAGTCGTCACCTCTGGTATAAGTTGCCCCTGGCACCTTCACCATCTTGATGCCCCACAACAGCGAAAAACTGACCAAGACCACCAAAAATATCAACTTCTTTACTCTCATCTCTTGTCCTAATTAAATACAAAAATTTGCTTAAACTCTGCTCAAAAACCTGCTTCACCCAAATTGCGTTTATAATCTCAAGTAGAGTTGTGGACTGTCAACCAAAAATTTTAGAATTTCCACTTTACAATCTGGACGCTCTTGGTTTTGTTTCCGAATATTATGAAAAAAGCTTACTACTCTATCGGAGAGGTTTGTAACCTCCTAGAATTGCCGGATCACACCATCCGCTATTGGGAAAACGAGTTCAAACAACTCTCTCCCAGCAAGCTCTCTGGACGCAAGCGGCAATACACCAAGAAAGATATCAAGCTCTTAGAAGAGATAAAGTATATGCTACACACCCAAGGTTACGCCATTAAAGGGGTAAAAAAAGTTTTGAACAGCCGAGGAAAAAAAGAAGATTTTAAGCAAGAGTTTGACCGAGAGAGCCTGAAAAAAAAGATTCTAAAAACGATCCAAGAGATTGAAAATATTTTAGCCGAATAAAGGAAACAGTATGAAAAAATTGAACTTAGTTTTACCCAAAGGAAGAATTTTTGACCAAGTGAAAGAGCTGCTGGCACAAGCCGGCATCCGACTAACTCTCAGCGGCAGAGGTTTGCGCCCTGCCACCAACAAAGAAGATCTGATTCTCAAGATAATGAAGCCGCGCAACATCCCCAACCTTTTGGCTCTGGGCAGACACGACATCGGTTTCAGCGGCGACGACTGGATTTTGGAGTCGGAGGCAAACAACCACCTGACCACCATCTTACCCTTGGGCTTCAACCCTGTCAACATCATCGCTGCCATCCCCGAGAACCTGACTCTGGAGGAGCTGAAGAAACGAAAAATCGTCGTCGTCTCCGAATACGCCAAGATCGCCAAGAGTTGGCTGAGCGAGCAAGGTTTCGACTACAAACTCCTAACCGTGCACGGAGCCACCGAGGTGTATCCACCCGAAGACGCCGATATGATTATCGACAACACCTCCACCGGCAACACTCTGCGAGACAACAACCTGAAAATCGTTGCCACCTTGATGCAGTCTGCCACCAACTTCGTTGCCACCAAAAGCGCTATGAACGACACCTGGAAATCTCAACAAATCTTGGAGCTGAAGATGCTGTTTGAGGCGATCCTTTTGGGTAGAAACAAATCTATGATCGAGATGAACATCCCGATGGAGAAAAAAGATATTATCGACAAACTGCCTGCCCTGAAATCTCCCACGGTGATGCCTTTGGCTGGCGAGGCTGGTTTCGCCGTCAAAATCACCATCGACACCCAAGATGTGCCGGCTCTTTTGCCCAAGCTAAAAAAAATGGGCGCTTGCGACATCTTGGAGTATAATCTCAACAAGGTTATCTTATGATCAAAACCAAACCCAGCGTCGAAAACTTAGCCCCCTATCAAGGACCACCTGCCGACAGAGTCGAAAAGATCCGCCTTGATTTTAACGAGGTCAACCTGCCGCCCACCAAGAGATTGAGCCAGCTCAAATTCGACCCCAAGCTATCGGGAGTGTATCCGCAAGAAGACCGCTTAGTCGATAAATTGGCTAAACATTTTCAGATCGATGCCAACTCACTCTTGGTTTGCAACGGCTCCAACGAGGCGATCACCTTGATTTTGGAAGCTTTTCTTCAGGAGGGAGACCAAGTCCTCATCCCGTTTCCCACCTTCTCGGTTTACTACCTGCTCTTGCAAAGCAAAAACGCCCGAGTCAACAAAATCAGCTACGATGAGCAGTTGAACTTCCCTCAAAAACAGTTTCTGGCAGCGGCAAAGAAAAATCCCAAGCTGATCATATTGGTCAACCCCAACAACCCCACCGGAGATATGTTAAGCAAAGACCAAGTCGAAGAGATCTTGCAAGCTGCCCCCGACTCTCTGCTGGTTTTGGACGAGGCTTACATTCACTTCGCCGACACAGAACTTTGGAGCTTGATTAAAAAGTTCGAAAACCTGATCGTGCTCAGGACTTTTTCCAAAGCTTACGCCTTGGCTGGACACCGAGTAGGCTTTGCCATGGCAGACCCCAAGACGATGGCTTTGCTTTACAAAGTTGCCCTGCCTTTCAGGGTCAACTACTTCTCCCTGCAAGCAGCCGAGATAGCCCTTGCCGACGATGACCACTTTCGTCTGATCTTATCCACCATAAAAGCAGAAAAGCAAAAGATGGAGTCCTTTTTCAGATCGCTTGACATCCCCTATCTGCCTAGCCAGACCAACTTCTTACTCGTCAAAACGGGCATCTGGAGCAAAGCTATCTACTCAAAGCTGGCAAAGCAGGGCGTGATGGTGCGTCACCAAGGCAGCAACCCTCTGCTCAAAAGTTATATCCGCATCTCTATGGGAACCCTTGAGCAAAACCAGATATTCAGAGCAGCTTTCCAAGAGCTATGGCAAAATCGGCTTTTGGCTTTCGATATGGACGGCACCCTCATCGATGTCCAACAATCTTACATCCAGTCGATCAAAGACACTGTCGCTCACTTCACCGGCGTTTGCGTCTCCAGTCAAGATATTGACCGCGTGCGAAAAAAAGGCGGCTACAACAACGACTGGGATCTAACCGAATACTTGCTGTTAAAAGCAAAAGTAAAGATCGACAAAGAGCAGATCATAGAAAGGTTTGAAAAATTTTACCTCGAAAACAAAAAAACGGAGAGGTGGCTCTTGCCAAAAGAGGACTTAGCGGCGTTGAGCGAAAATTGCCCCTTAGCGATCTTCTCGGGAAGACCCAAAAAAGATATCGACTACGCCCTTCGTTTTTTTAAGACAGAAAAATTTTTCCCGCTAATCGTAGCCATGGAAGAGACCCAAGACAAACCCAAACCCGACGGCTACGGTCTAAAGCTTTTGCAAAATCGAAGCAAAGCGAAGCTGATCGCCTATGTGGGCGACACCGTGGACGATATCAGCTCGGCCCTGGCTGCCGATTGTGTTGCCATCAACCTTTTGGAAGACAAGCGCGCAGATTACCACCTGAGCGACATTAAAGAGATAAAGAAGTTGGTGCTAGAATGAACAGAACCGCGACCATAGAAAGAAACACGAACGAAACCCAGATAAAGATCGAGCTAAAGCTGGATGGCGAAGGCAACTACCAGATAGACACCGGCATCGGATTTTTCGACCATATGCTAGAGGGGCTGTGCAAACACGGGCTTTTCGACCTGCGGGTGAAAGCCAGGGGCGATCTGCATGTGGATCAACACCATCTGGTGGAAGATGTCGGCATCGCTCTAGGGCAAGCTTTCGGCAAGGCTCTGGGCGACAAGAAAGGCATCGAGCGCAGTGGCTACTTCGTCTATCCGATGGATGAGGCTCTGGCGGTGGTGGCAGTTGACTTGGGCGGTCGTGCTTATCTACAATACGATTGCCAGTTCGCTCGGCAATTTTGCGGCGAGCTAGATCTGGACCTGATGCCCGACTTCTTCGCGGGACTTGCCCAAAACATCCCTGCCAATCTGGTGGTGCGAATGCCCTACGGACGCAGCGACCACCACAAACTGGAGGCTTGTTTCAAGGCGCTAGCAAAAGCTTTGCGCTTCGCCAGTGCTTATTTGCCTAGAGCCACCGACAAAATACCCTCCACCAAAGGCAGCTTATGAAAACTTATCTAGAGTGTTTCCCCTGCTTCTTGCGCCAAGCCCTGCACTTAGCCAAAATCTGCGGATTGGACGAAGAGGCTCAAAAGAAAGTTATCGACCAAACCGGCGCTCTCTTCGCTCAAATTGATGTGAGTGCCACCTCCCCCCAGATAGCTTTCTTCATCCACAATCAACTAAAAAGTTTTTTGCAAAAAGAAGACCCTTACGCCCAAATAAAAGAGAAAAATGTTGCCGAGGCTATCAAACACCTGCCGCTATTACAAACCAAGCTCCAAGAGGCAAAAGACCCGCTCTTCACCGCCTGTCGTCTGGCTATCGCCGGCAACGTCATTGACCTAGGCGCCCATCAAATCTTCGATCTGGGCCAAGATCTGCAAAGCGTGCTGAGTGCCGATTTTACCATCGACGACTTCGACGAGTTCGCCCAAGATGTGCAAACAGCCAAAAAAATCGTCTACTTAGGTGACAACACCGCCGAGGGGGTTTTCGACAAGCTGCTCATCGAGCAGATAAACAAACCGATAATCTACGCCACTCGCCATCGGCCCGTGATCAACGACATCACCATCCACTGGGCAAAAAAGATCGGCTTGGACAGCGTGGCAACCGTGGTCAGCTCGGGAGCGCAAACTCCTGGAACCGTGCCCGAACTTTGCTCAGCCGACTTCCAAAGATGTTTGGCAGAAGCGGATCTGATCATCAGCAAAGGGCAAGGCAACTACGAAGCTCTTTCCGACACGAACTTGCCCATCTACTTCTTCCTCAAAGCCAAATGCCAAGTGATCGCCGACCACATCGGCGTCCCGCTGAGTTCGTATTTGCTGATTAAAAACCAAAAGGGGAAACAATGATTGCCATAATCGACTATGGAGCCGGCAACCTCCACTCTGTGCAAAACGCCCTAAACTACCTCAACGCCAAGCACATCATCGCCTCATCACCACAAGATTTGCAAAAAGCGGACAAGATCATCTTGCCCGGGGTCGGACACTTCGGACAAGCCAGCACCAAGCTAGAAAAATCGGGCTGCTACCTTACCCTTTTGGACTGGATCAAGCAAGACAAGCCTTTCTTGGGCATCTGTGTGGGGTTACAACTGCTGATGGAAGGCAGCACCGAAGCACCATCGGCAAAAGGGTTTGGATTTTTCAAAGGGAAGTGCCAGAAGTTCACCTGCCAAAGAGTGCCTCAAATGGGCTGGAACCAAATCTCGTTCCAACGACAAGACCCCATCTTTGCCAACATCGCCCAGCAAAGCAACTTCTATTTCGTCCACAGCTACTACCCCAAAGCCAAAAACCAAGACGACATCTTGGCGACTTGCCACTACCAGACGACTTTCGGGGCGATCTTACAAAAAGGCAACATCTACGGCACCCAGTTTCACCCCGAAAAAAGCGGCACAGCGGGACTGCAACTCCTGAAAAATTGGATAGAACTATAGCGGCTCCTGCCTCCACTCTGCAAAAAGTCATCTTGCCGGGCAAAAAAAGGTTCATCTATCAAACCTCGGCAGGACAAGCTATCTCCAGCGACGGCAACTTCTTGGTGGAAACGGTCTTAAAAAATCATCCCCAAGAAAACCTCAAGGTTTTAGATTTAGGTTGTGGTTGCGGCATCTTAGCTTTTATGCTCAAACTGGCTCGCCCCTTTTGGGATATTTGCGGAGTTGACATCCAAGCAAACCTTATCCAACTGGCTAAAAAAAACGCCCAAATCTGCCAATTAGAAACAAATTTTATCTGCCAAGATCTGAACTCTCACCGCCAAAAATACGACCTTGTCGTCTGCAATCCACCCTTTTTCCCCGTCAACTCGGGCAAGATGCCCCAAGACCAAGGCAAACAAATCGCCCGCTTCGAGATCAAATGCACCCAAGAGCAGGTGCTGGATGCCACTGAGCGATGTTTATCCCCAGGAGGTAGCGGATACGCCCTCTACCCTCTGGCTCGGCTGCAAAACCACCGTCTGAGGACAAAAATCGTTGCCACCAAACGAAAAGTGGGCGTGGTGAAGATTGATATGCAAAAATTATCTTAGAATTATCTTTTAAAATATTCACCACCAAAATATTACCTGTTTTTTAGCTATTCATCCTTCTAATTTAAGACTTTTGTCCAAAAGAACTTTGTCAATCAAATATAGTTATCTTCTACATCATAAAGAGTAAACTCTTCTTCTTTATTTGCCTTGACATATCGCACCGTTTTTAGATTTTTTAACAAATTTTAAAATCAAGAGGGAACAAAATGAGTAAACTTTGGGGTGGTAGATTTCAAAAGCAAACCGACAAGTTAGTGGAAGATTTCCATTCGTCGATTGGGTTCGATCAAAAGCTTTACCAAGAAGATATTCAAGGCTCTCTGGCGCACGCCAAGATGCTGGGAGCGCAAAAAATAGTCTCGCCAGAAGAGTCCGCTAAGCTGGTGGCTGGACTAAAAGAGCTGAGCAAAGAGATCGCCGCTGGCAAGATCGAGTTTGACCCCGCTGCCGAAGATATCCATATGAACATCGAAACTTTGCTTACTGCCAAGCTCGGAAGCGTGGGCAAGAAGCTCCACACGGGTAGATCTCGCAACGACCAAGTGGCTCTGGATATCAAGCTTTACCTCAAAAAAGAGGTTGGAAACTTGCAAAGCTTGCTCGTAGATTTGCAAGAGACGATTTTGAAGATCGCTCGCCAAAATCTTACCACAATAATGCCCGGCTACACCCATCTGCAAAAGGCGCAGCCGATCACCTTCGCTCATCACATTATGGCTTACTTCTTTATGTTCCAAAGAGATTTGGGCAGATTTGCCGACTGCCAGCGCCGCGCCGACACTTGTCCTCTAGGCTCAGGAGCTTTGGCGACCACAACTTTTGCTCTGGACAGACCAATGGTAGCCAAAGAGCTGGGGTTTGCCGATGTCACTCACAACTCCCTGGACGGCGTCAGCGACCGCGACCACATCGTCGAGTTTCAAGCAGCTGCCTCCATCTTGATGATGCACTTCTCACGACTCTGTGAGGAGATCATCCTCTGGTCTAGCGACGAATTTGGGTTTATCACCCTAGACGACGCCTACTCCACCGGCTCGAGCATCATGCCTCAAAAGAAAAACCCCGATGTCGCCGAGCTGATCAGAGGCAAAACCGGGCGAGTTTATGGAAACTTGCTGGGCATTCTCACCACGCTCAAATCTTTGCCCTTAGCTTACAACAAAGATATGCAGGAGGACAAAGAGAGCTTTTTCGACACCATCGACACGCTCAAAGGATGCCTTTTGACCATCTCACCGATGCTTGCCACCATGAAAATAAACGAGAAGAAGATGCTGAGCGCAGCCAAAGGCGGCTTCACCAACGCCACCGATGTTGCCGACTATCTGGCAAAGAAGGGGCTGCCTTTCCGGAAGGCTCACCACATCGTCGGGCAGATCGTTTTTTACTGCTTAGAAGAGAAGATCAACATCGAGACGATGACTTTGGCTCAATTCCAAAAGTTCTCACCGATTTTCAGCGAAGATATCTACCCTGCCATCAGCTTGCAAACCTGCGTAAACAAGCGAGATTTGCTCGGAGGACCAGCTGCTGCTGCTGTCGAAAAAAGTATCACCTTAGCGCAAAGTTTACTGGAAAAGTTTCGCCAAAAAAGCTAAGTTAAATCGTCTAAAGGTTGGTAATTTAAGGTTTGAGGATAGCTACCTCTAACAAAGCAAGGGCTTGCTCTGGGCTGTCCGCAACTTCAAAAAGGTTGTCGGCAGCCGAAAAGCGCTGCTCGATCGTAAAGCTGATAAACTCCAAAAACTTGTCGTAAAAGCCAGCCGTATTCAAGAAAACAATCGGCTTTTGGTGGTAACCCAGCTTGCGCAAAGTTATCATCTCCAGCACCTCCTCCAGCGTTCCGTATCCGCCCGGCAGAGCGATGAAACCATCGGCGTTATCTTGCATCACCGACTTGCGCACCCGCATATTTTCGGTGAAAATCATCTGGCTAGCACCTTTGTAAGCCAGCTCTAGATCTTTGAGCTTATGCGGGATAACCCCTAGAGTGTAACCAGCTTTTGCCTTAATGCTTCGAGCTAGCTCGCCCATAAGCCCCACATCTCCTCCACCATACACCAGAGTATGCCCACGGGCGACCATCTTTTCCCCCAGCTCCTTGGCAGCATCTTTGTAACCTTGCTCAATCTCTTCTGCCGACGCACAATAAACACAAATTTTCATAACACCTCAATACCTTTTTTTGATAAAACCACCTTAAACAAGTTCGTCTTTTTTAACTCTGACAAAAGATTTGGTTGAAAATTGTCCAGTATTATTTTTGGGAAGTGGTTTTGTCGCCTAAAGGCGAGGAGTTTTTTACTTTTCTTTTGGGTTCTTGGCTTTCAGCCAGACCCTCTCTTTTCGTTGAACGCTCAACGAAAAGAGAGGGGAGAGAAAAGAAAACGCCCTCCGCTTCAACTCGCTAGAGACGGTTCGTGAGATGTTTAAAGATTACCGTGGCGCAGAGCATCTCCGAGATTTTTTCCTGATTAGGCTAATCACTTTGGTCTTTCGTTTTCAACACCTTACGAGAGTGCCAAGTGTCTCTGCTCAACTGAGTAAGTGAAAATGAGTGACCCCAGTGAAGCGGAGAATACCATCCCAAATCTGACACCAAAATAGTTGCAATCATTCTTTGCTTATATTTTGGTGCCAGAAAATAAGAGTTAAAAGCGAAAAAATCCACCCCATCTTTTCCCACTAAGTGGTAGTCAATTTTTTCACTTTTATTTTTAATTAACAATTATTTAATATAACTTATCAATTGCTTTGGAGCGGGAGCGACAAAGCTGTGGGACAATCTCCGCTTAAAGGGGTCTTCTTATTTTAGTTACATTGATAAGCCAGCGACAAAAATCGCTTTCTCAGTAAAGATGCAAAACCAAAAGCAGAAAATAACAAGACTACGGGTAATAAACGGGAACAACCACACTTTTTTACTCTGCTGGTGACACGCCCCGTCGCTGGCGCTTTGAAGCGGAGTTGTCTTTTCTGTTACTCTTTTCGGCAATCCGAAAAGAGTAAGCCCTCCGCAGGAGAAAGCAATAATAATTTACTTAGCAAAATAAGGAAGGGAAAGGATGCTTACCTTCCCTGCAAGAAAGAATAACTCAACGTAGGTGAATAAACAAAGAAAGGTGACATATTGGCTGAAAGCAAAAAAAAAGCAACCCGACTATCAAATCCAAGTAGGTCTGACACCATTTTAGTGTCAGACCTATGCCATCAACCTCTTTGCCAGATCTGGCTGCATTATTTGATAATGCGAAAACTCTTGCACAAACCTACCTCTGCCCTGAGTCAAAGATTTCAAAGTAGGAAAATAACTGAACAGCTCCGAGAGCGGCAAAGAAGCCTCGATCACCTGATTTTTACCCTTTTGACTCATCCCACTCACCATTCCTCGGCGCGAGGATAGATCGCTGATAACATCGCCCATATACTCCGCCGGCACATTTATCTTCACATTGTGAATAGGCTCCAAAATCACCGGCTGAGCCTCCATAAACCCTTCTTTGAGCGCCATAGAAGCAGCGGTCTTGAAAGCAGCCTCGCTAGAGTCGACCGTGTGGTAAGAGCCGTCGTGCACCTCCACCATCATATCGGTAACAGGATAACCAGCCACGATGCCTTTGGCGACCGTCTCTTTTAAACCTTTTTCGATAGCGGGGATAAACCCTTTGGGGATCACTCCACCGACGATCGAAGATTTGAACTTGAACCCATCGCCCCTTTTTACCGGCGATATGCGAAAGTAAACCTCGGCAAATTGACCTCGACCACCCGACTGCTTCTTGTGCCGATAGTGGCTCTGGGCATTCTTGTTAATCGTCTCCATATAAGGCACCCTTGGCTCTTGCAAGTTACACTTGACATTGTAAAGATCGCTCAGCTTCTTCTTGATCATCTCCAACTGCGTCAAACTAATGCCCGAAAGCACCGACTGGCGCGTCTTCTGGTTATAGTCCAGATGCAAAGTTTTATCCTCGTGCAACACCTTGTCTAGCACCTCGCCCAGCTTGTTCTCATCATCTTGCGACTCAGCCACAATCGTTCGCCACACATAAGGTGAGGGCAAAATCGGCGGTTGCACCTGCAAACTACCATCTTTGCTCAAGGTGTTCAAACTTTGACAATCTTTGAGCTTCACCAAAACCCCCAGTTGTCCAGCCGTCAACTCCTGCACCTCTTTTCTCTTTTTGCCCACGGTCTTGTGCAGCGAACCAATCTTAACCTTCTTCCCCGTCTCAGGGACATGCAAACTCTCACCAGCTTGCAACTTGCCTGCCATCACTCGCACAAAACAGACCGTGCCAACCGACTCTTCCGAGATAGTTTTGTAAATATAAGCCAGCGTCGGAGCGTCGTCTGAGGCTTCGACCACACTCGCCTGACCGTCTTTGATCACCTTGATCTGGTTATCTTCCAAAGGCGAAGGCAACTCCCTTATAAGGCAGTCCAAACTCACGCCCACAGCCTTGCCCAAACTAGCCGCGCAAGCGAACACCGGCGTAATCTGACCCTCACGAATGCCCGCTTTCAGTCCTTGCAACAACTGCTCTTGATCCAGTTCACCCTTCTCCAGATAAACATCCAACATCTGCTCCGAGGTCTGAGCAACCGCCTCGTTGAGCATCTCCAGAGCCTCCTGCACCTTGCTCTTCATTTGCTGCGGCACCGCTTGCTCTTTACCATCAATAAAAGCTTTTTGCTTAATCAGATGCACCACGCCCTGAAAATCGCTACCTTGACCTATGGGAATACAAATCGGAGCGGGAGACAAGTTGGAACGCTCCTTAATCTGTTGCAAAACGCCATCGAAGTCGGCATCTTTTTGGTCCATCTTGTTTATCACAATCGCCTTGCACACAGAAGGGATGACCTCCAGTTTGCCAATAGACAACTCCAAACTAGCTTGATAACCCGCACTGGCACTGGCAAAAATAACTGCCGATTCAGCCGCTTTGGTCGCCACCATCTGTTCGCCCACAAAATCAGGATTCCCCGGCGTGTCGATCAAGTTCACCTTGGTCCCTTTCCAATCGAACTGCGCCAACGACAAGTTTATCGAACTTTGCTGCTCAATCTCCTGAGCCGAAAAATCCATCACCGTATTACCATCGGCAACGCTACCGGCTCTACCGATAACGCCAGCCTTAGCCAGCACCTGTTCGCAAAAGGTGGTCTTGCCAGCGCCTTGACCTCCTACCAAGAAAAAATTACGAGTCGCTTTCATTTGGTTCACACTCCTTTTTTATCAACGCCAAACACTTCGATCAATCTTTATAATATTCTCGAAAAAAAAGCAGAGCGAAAAAAAGGTCAAGAGATTTTTTATGATTTGCTAGATGGCTTATATAAGGGAAATATAATATTTCGTCCTAAAAAAAATTATTGACAGGCAATCAAGTTCTAAAATGCTAAAGGGAAGCACAATAAAAAAAATAAACTTCCGCTGATTTCTTCAGTAAATATGATCTACATTAATTGTGATTTTTCAAAATAATAGAGCAAACTTTTTTTATAAAGGAAAGCAAAAAATGAAATTAAGATATTTATCTATCTTATTTTTAATACCATTATTTGGTTGTAACCTAACTTCTAAAGATGATGCTGAAAATTCAAATACCAAAAATGGAGTTAATTTTGCCGAATTTCCTTCGAGCCTTAGAGTTTTTACAAATACGGAATTTTCTTGGTACATCACTAACGAAGAAGGGTTGAATGGCAATATTGCTTTTCAATGGTCATTTGTTCCAGATAGTTTTTCTGAATTTTCGTCTTTAGATAGTGCTGGTTATATTATTCAAACTTTTGACAATTTAAAATCTTCCTGTCTTGTTTTACCTTCTGAAACATATCTTTGTGGCAGCGAGCCTTTTTCTTCTTCAGCAATTAACACAATCAATATTAAAGATATTAAGGTTCCTGGAGATCTAAACTTCACCTATTCAATAACAATAGGCAATACAGAATATTCAGAATCTAAAAAAATAGAGATATATGACAATAAATCACCTTCTGTGTTCGCCTCTTACGAGCTGGTGTCTGCAGACGATAAACAAATAAAACTGAAAATGGAGTCCACCGATAGCGACGGTCAGGTTGAGAATTATGTTGCTGTTTTCCGCTCAGAGTATGATAATTGGGTTGATTCGGTCTCTTTTACAGCTGACGAAAAGGTGTTTAGTTTGCCTTACAAGGGCAAATATGATGTAGATTATTATGCGGTAGATAACGATTGTTATTTGAGTGATAAGCGGAGCTTGGAAGTTAACATTACTCAAGCTAGCCCTACTCTGAAAGGTAGTTTTATGCTAGATGGCAAGAGCATTACCGATATTGCAGGATTTGCCCCTGCCAAGCTGAGTGTCGATTTATCTGGATCTATTCCTGGAGAAGCAGATGATCTGCAATATTACATCGATTTTGGCGATGGTAAAAAAAGCTACGGGCAAACAGCAACTCACACTTATGCCAACGAAGGCTCATACACTCTAACTTTAGCGGTGAAAGATGACCAAGTCGATGGAGTGACGGTGAGCAAAACCTACGATGTGAACATCACCATGGCTGAGGCTCCGACTGTTCACATTGGCAGCAACGGCTCGACATTTCATCTGGGCGACACCTTACAGCTTTCAGCCAATATCTCTGCAGACGAGGGTGTAGAAATAAAAGAAATTCAATGGCACAAAATGAAAGCTGATGGTGCAGAATATTTATTTTTTTCTGATGATATTTCAACATCTTATTATTGCAACGAGTTTGTGGGCATAGGTAAGATAAAATTGATCGTTACCGACGATAAAGGCAACGAAGTCAGTAAGGTGTTTAGCTTCGAGGTGGAGAATCGGGTGCCGAGCTTGCGGTATATTAAGCTTGATGAGGAGAGCTTGGAGAAGGTGAGGGATTATGAATATAAAATTCGTCCTGAAATTCATACTGATTATATTTCGTATGAGTCGTATAATCCTGGGATATATAGCTTTGAAATGACGGGATTTTCTCATAAAGATGCTGAAATAATCAATTCCAACGGGAACGCTTGTGATTACTCTAAGTTTAAATATACGGTCGTTTTTTATCCCGATAGTGGCGATGAAGTTATTAAGGAATTTGGTGAGAGTAGCAACCCAAATTTGAGCAATCTTGATTGTGATCAGAAAGGACTTTATAAAGTTTTTTTGACTTTTAGAGATAGTTATACATCAATAGAAAATCAATATATTAGTTGTTTAAGAATAAAATAAAAAAGGGAGAAGAGAAGTGAATAAATTTTTTGTGCTTTTGGTAGGAGTTTGTTTGGTTTTGCTGGGTTGTTTGACAGATAAAACAGAAAGCAAAAAATGAAATTAAGATATTTATCTATCTTATTTTTAATACCATTATTTGGTTGTAACCTAACTTCTAAAGATGATGCTGAAAATTCAAATACCAAAAATGGAGTTAATTTTGCCGAATTTCCTTCGAGCCTTAGAGTTTTTACAAATACGGAATTTTCTTGGTACATCACTAACGAAGAAGGGTTGACTGGCAATATTGCTTTTCAATGGTCATTTGTTCCAGATAGTTTTTCTGAATTTTCGTCTTTAGATAGTGCTGGTTATATTATTCAAACTTCTGACAATTTAAAATCTTCCTGTCTTGTTTTACCTTCTGAAACATATCTTTGTGGCAGCGAGCCTTTTTCTTCTTCAGCAATTAACACAATCAATATTAAAGATATTAGGGTTCCTGGAGATCTAAAATTCACTTATTCAATAACAATAGGCAATACAGAATATTCAGAATCTAAAAAAATAGAGATATATGACAATAAATCACCTTCTGTGTTCGCCTCTTACGAGCTTGTGTCTGCAGGCGATAAACAAATAAAGCTAAAAATGGAGTCCACCGATAGCGATGGTCAAGTTGAGAGCTATGTAGCTGTTCTCCGCTCAGAGTATGATAATTGGGTTGATTCGGTCTCTTTTACAGCTGACGAAAAGGTGTTTAGTTTGCCTTATAAAGGCGATTACACGGTTGATTACTACGCTATCGATAACGAAAATTACATCAGCGACATGCGGAGCCTTTCTTTCAATATTCCACAAAATTCTCCTGTTTTGGACGCTGAATTTTACATCGATGATCAACCAGTATCAGCTGATGATTTGCAAGGATATAGCCCAGCTGTATTGAAAATCGATTTGTCGAGTTCTACTCCTGGCGAATCTGCAGACTTGCAATATTACATCGATTTTGGCGATGGTGAAAAAAGCTACAGGCAAACAGCAACTCACACTTATGACAACGAAGGCTCATACACTCTCACTTTAGCGGTGAAAGATGACCAAGTCGATGGAGTGACGGTAAGCAAAACCTACGATGTGAACATCACCACGGCTGACGCTCCGACTGTTCACATTGGCAGCAACGGCTCGACATTTTATCTGGGCGACACCTTGCAGCTCTCAGCCAATATCTCTGCAGACGAGAATGTTGCGATTGAAGATATTGAATGGTATAAAGCTTCTCCTACAGGAGATTTTAGGATATTGGCTATGGGGAATGATGCCCAATATTATTGCAACGAATTTGTCGGTGAAGGCAAGATAAAATTGATCGTCACCGACGATAAAGGCAACGAAGTCAGCAAGGTGTTCAGCTTCGAGGTGGAAAATCGGGTGCCCAGCTTGCGGTATATTGTGTTGGATGATAAAGAATATTTCCCTATTGAACAAGAATTTTTTACGAGCAGTTTAAATTTTGATTTAAACTATATTTATTATACAGTAGGACAAAAAAATGATATTTCAAACAGAGGAATTTATACTTTCAGACTTCAAGATTTTGAACACAAAGATGAAAATATATTAAACTATTTAGGAAATTCTTGTGATTATTCGGAATTTAAATATACAGTTGTATTTTACCCGAATGTTGGTGATGAAGTTGTTAATAGTTTTGCTTATACAAAAAATCCTGAAATTTCTATTGATTGTGACCAAAGTGGAGTTTATAGGCTTATTCTTTCTATTAGAGATAACTATGGAGAGTATAATAACTGTTATGAAACGAAGTTAGAGTTGAAGTTTTAATATCAAACAAAAAATTCACCCAATCCTTTTCCCACTAAGTAATTAGAGCTTTTTTCCCTTTCCAAGCCCGCACTTTTTTTTGCATCGTGCTACTGATGGATTCCTGCTTCCGCTAGGAATGAGGGTGGGAGGGGCAGGGAGCTTCCCGCCTAGCTGGGTGGGATGGCACTCTCCGCTTCATCGGGGTCAGCCGTTTTCACTTGCTCGGTTGAGCAGAGACACTTGGCACTCTCTTTAAGGTGTTGAAAACGCAAAGAACAAAGTGATTAGCCAGTCAGGAACAAATCTCGGAGATGCTCCCCGCCACGGTAATCTTAAAACATCTCACGACCCGTCGCTGGCGTTTTGAAGCGGAGCGGTTTTCTTTTCTCTCCCCTCTCTTTTCGTTGAGCGCTCAACGAAAAGAGAGGGGCTCATCGTAGGTGAACCACAGGCTTTGTCGCTTCCGCTCCAAAGCAATTGATAAATTACATTGAATAATTGTTAATTAAAAATAAAAGTGTAAAAAATTAGCACCATCACTCAGTGGGAAAAGGGTTTGGATGAAATTTTTCATTTTTCATCTTTAATTTTTATTTTATGACCACTAAAATGAAGCTATAATTTTAAGACTATATTTTAGTGGTCATATGCCATCGCCTATTAGGCGAAAAAAT
This sequence comes from Cloacimonadales bacterium (SeqCode), assembly GCA_965228195.1. Classification (GTDB taxonomy): domain Bacteria; phylum Cloacimonadota; class Cloacimonadia. Next base: position 1,469,173 of record OZ245797.1, on the reverse strand, counting down.
CCTCCCCAAATTTATTCTTGAGGAGGAGGAAAACAAAGCTAACGGTCTTTACTATTTTTTTGGTTTGAGTCTGGCGGTAAAGTGGCGCAACACTTTAGGCTCATAATCGAACTCGAACCCTTTGAGTTTCTTGGCGCTATTTGCCACGGCTATCACGGTTTGAGCGATGTATCGCATATGGTTATCGGTGTAAACTCGGCGTGGGATAGTCAAGCGCATCAACTCCAAATCGGAGCGGAGATTTTCGCCAGTGACTGGATCGCGTCCCAACAAAAACGAACCAATCTCCACGGCTCTGACTCCGCCTTCTAAGTAAACGGCGTTACACACCGCTTGAGCGGGAAACTGATCGAAAGGAATGTGCGGGCAGATTTTGGCACAATCGACAAATACGGCGTGACCTCCAGTAGGATACTGAATCGGCACTCCAGCCTCTTTGAGCAAATCGCCCAAAAACTTGACCTGCCCAATGCGAGAGTGCAGATAGTCGAACTCGATGCCCTCTTTGAGTCCAACAGCCACGGCTTCCATATCTCTACCGTTGAGTCCACCATAAGTGGGAAAACCTTCCATAGGCACCAGATAGGAGCGGCAAGCGTCGAATAACTCGCGGCTCTTTTTGATCCCGATTAAGCCTCCCATGTTCACGATGGCGTCTTTTTTTGCCGAGCAAGTAAGGCAATCACCATAAGAGTAAATCTCTTTGACTATCTCGGCGATGCTCCTGTTTTTGTATTTGGGGTCTCTTTGTTTGATGAAGTAGGCGTTCTCGGCGAAGCGTGCCGAATCGAACACCACCGGCACCTTATTTTTTTTGGCAATCTTGCTGACGGCTTTGATATTCTCCATCGACACCGGCTGTCCACCACTAGAGTTGCAGGTGATGGTAATGATGATGGCTGCCACATTCTCGGCGCCTTTCTCGAAGATGATCTGCTCCAACTTCGCCAAATCAAAATTCCCCTTCCAGTCGTCGTAAGTAGCGGTGTCCAAAGCTTTGGGGGTAATGGCGTTGATAGCCACGCCTCCGCACAGCTCCACATGAGCTTTGGTGGTGTCGAAGTGCATATTGCTGATGAAGTAGTCACCTTTTTTATTGATCAACTGCGGGAAAAGGATCTGCTCGGCGCCTCTGCCTTGATGCGTGGGGATGATATACTCATAGCCAAAAACATCTTGTGCCGATTTTTGAAAGTTGTAGAAGTTGCGACTGCCCGCATAAGACTCGTCGCCCATCATAAGGCCTGCCCATTGCCTGTCGCTCATAGCGCCCGTGCCACTGTCTGTAAGCAGGTCGATAAAAACCTGCTCAGCCTTGAGTGAGAAGGGGTTGTAGCCAGCCTTAACAAGAGATTTCTCTCTGGCTTGGCGATCTATCATCTGCAGTGGCTCGACCATCTTTATCTTAAAAGGTTCGGGTATAATCTTCATTTTTTCTCCTTAAATCATAAAATTTACAACACAAATCTGATTTTCTCAAGATCGAGCAATCAGCAAAACTTGTGTCTTTTTCTTTCAACCGATTTGTCACAAAAAAAAATTACACCACCACTAGATATCGTCAGGAATAACCTTATAAGTCTCCTTTTCGTACTTGCTAAAGAAAAAATTTTTCATCTTATTTTTGTAAGTAGTTTTCCACATAATCTCTCACGGCGTCCGCAAGGCTGGTGAACTTAAAATCGGGCAACACAAAAGCCAACTTGCTCATCTTTGCTTTGGTAAAGTATTGGTAAGAGCCTTTGAGTTTTTCGGGCATAGGAATGTATTCGATCTTTTTCTTCTTGCCGACGGCGACAAAGATAGCTTCTGCCAAATCGTTCCAAGAGTGAGCCACGCCGGTGCCTAGATTGTAAAGCCCGCCGATATGCTTGCCTTCTGCCAAATCACAAACCGCTCTGGCACAATCTTTGACATAGATAAAGTCTCGCTGCTGCTCACCGTTTTCATAGTCTGGGTGGTCGGAGGCAAAAAGCTTTATCTTGCCTGTCTCTTCTATCTGCCGATAGCCACGATACGCCATCGACACCATCGAGCCTTTGTGGTCTTCCCGTGGACCGAACACATTGAAAAATTTCACCCCTATCGCCTTAGACCAGTATCCATTTTTATCCAGCCAAGTGTCAAAAAGCTGTTTGGAGTAGCCATAGCGGTTAATCGGACGAAGGCGAAAAATATCTTGCTCATCGTCGAAACCGAAAGCTCCATCGCCATAAGTGGCAGCCGAAGAGGCGTAAACAAAAGGAGCTCCGTGTTCTTGGGCTAGATTGAACATCAACTGCGAGTAGTGCAAGTTGTTGTGCATCAGGTAGTCCATATCTTCTTCGGTGGTTGCCGAGCAAGCCCCCATATGGATTACCGACTTTATCTTGCCGAAATAGTGAAAATCGTCGTTTATCAAATCGTAAAACTCTTGTTTGTTAAAATAGTTCTCAAACTTACAGCCGACCAGATTTTTCCACTTGGAACTCTTGCCTAGGTTGTCCACCACGATGATGTTGTCTGTGCCTCTTTTGTTCAGCTCGCGCAAGATGTTTGCCCCGATAAATCCGGCTCCTCCAGTCAAAATCGTAAACATATTCGTCTCTCCGTTATCTTTAAATTATCTTTTGCAAAATCTTGGCTTGCACCGTCTGGCTTATGCCCAAAGCGTCTTTGTAACAGGCGTTTGCCTTCTGAGTCCAAAAATTGCAAAACTCCTCATCTTTTATATACTTGATGTTGATCATCACATTGAAATAGCAACTTTTTGCTGCCGCTTCTAAGCTTACTGCTGCCACGGCTAAATCGCTAATCAGGTTGGAGTTAGTCGTTTTGAGCAAACCTTGCACGATCTCCAGGCTGCGCAAAGATATCTCCAGAGCCGAGTAAGGCGGCTGCATCGCCGTCTTTAGAGCTGTTTGTAGCTCTTGACTTTTCTTGTCTCCTTTGGGTAAGGCGTAAGCTCGGCTGACCAGCTCGAAAACCTGCTCGTCTTTGTCCTTTAGAAGCAAAAACTCTTTTGCCAAACACTCTAGCTCTTGCCAAGCCTCGAAATTGCTCTGTTCAAACTGCAAATATTTTTTTTTGCCCCTGGTGAGGTTAAGCACCATCTTCGCTGCTGCCACCCCGATGGCTCCTACCACACATCCAGCCGAACCTCCACCCGGAGTCGGGGCTTTGCTGGCTAACTCAGCGATAAACTTTTTCATTTCTTACTTTCCTTATAGCGTCTTAACATTTTTTTAAAAAGTTTGCTCTTGCCCAAGAGTCCCCCGCAAAACAACAAAGCCAAAATCACCCAGATAAACTCCAAATTTATGCGAGAGTAAAAGGAGTCCGTCTGACTCAAATAAAGCTTCTCCACGATGATTTTATCGGAAAACAGGGGTGACTTTTGCAAAACCTCGCCCGTGGGCAAAACGATGAGCGAATAGCCCGTGTTGGCGCATCTGTAGATGGCTCGCCTTAACTCGATTGCCCTGAAGATGGTCATCTGCATATGTTGGGTGGCTCCCACCGATCTGCCAAACCAAGCGTCGTTGGTCAAATTGACGATGAAGTCAGCCCTGGCAAGTTTGCGCAAGTGACGGGCAAAAGCGATCTCGTAGCAGATTATGGGCGAGTAAACATAGTTGTCTAGGCGGTAAAACTTAACCCCTTGTCCATACTCCCAGTTGGCTTGCCCCAGTTTCAAGTTCCACAAGAAAGGGAACAAATCTAAAAAAGGCACCCGCTCACCCAGCGGCACCAAGATGTTTTTGCTGTAAATAGGCAGTATCTTCCCAGCCGTATCGATCATCGAGCAAGAGTTGGTATACTCCACCCTCGTGTCGGTGAGCTTATAATCCAAAAATCCCAAAAACAGGGTAGCATCTGTTTTTTGGCTCATCATCTTTACTCTTTGCGCCAGCGGCTGGCTGTGCAAAGGAAATCCCATGATCGCGCTCTCGGGGAGCAAAACCAAATCGACCTCTTGACCACTTAACTTATCTAACTGTTTCTCATATTTTTGCAACATCTTGGCGTTGGCACCAAAACTGTGCTTCACCGCCAAAGGAATGTTGGGTTGCAAGATTGCCACCTTCTTGTCAACCGCTCTGACCTTGGTAGCTTGATAAAGGTAAAGTCCCAAAAGCGACCACACCACCAAGATAGCCAACCCTCCAACCAAAAATCGCCTTCTTTTTGTAGTCAGATAAGAGAACACACAGTAGTTGACGGCGATTATCCCCAAAGACAAAACGCTCATTCCGCCCCAACAGACCGGCTGAATCAGACAGAGGTAGTCCGCCAGCGAGTAGCCCAAGCAAATCCAAGGAAAAGCCAGCTCGGTGTAGTTCATATAAAGTTCCAAAGATATCCAAAAAGTGGCAAAAGCAAGGAACTTAAGCCTTGGGAACTTGCGCCAGCTCTGCTGAATCAAAGCGAAGATAAGGGCAAAATAGAGGATGAAAAATAGGACGATACCCACATAACCCCAAAAGCTCACATAAGCTATCCAGTAGAGATAAATTCCGTTGAAACAGACGCTGAAAAGAGCGGCTGCTTGCCACAACCTCTTATTTTTTTTGGGCAAAGATAGCCAAAAACACAAGGGCACAAAAGCTACAAACACCAAAAATCCTAGCCCCAAATCTAGTCGAGCCAAAGCCAAAAGCAGCGCCGAGATTACCGGCAACCAAAGCGGTTTATCAATCTTCATAAACATCTAAATCTTTCAAATATCCTTGTATAGACACCTTGTCTTGCCAATAGTTAAAATCCAAGGCGTAAACGATATCCACCTTGGAGCTGTAGTTTAATTTTTTTTGATAATCGCCCAAACCAAAACCGATCAAGCTCAGCTCCTTCTCCCCATCGGTCAGCCTCAGCTGCAGGTGATTTTGTCCCACGATTCTAGGGCTGGCGACTATCTTTAGCCCCTTGGAGCAAAAAACAGGCTTGTGATTGCCAGGACCAAAAGGCGAGAGCTTAGCCAGTAGCCGGACAAAGCGGTTGTCGATCTGCCTTATTTTGATCTGGGCATCGATTGCAAAAACTGGCTTGACCATCTCCTTGTCCAAATGAGCTACGGTGTAGGTTTGCAACCTTTTTTCAAACTCGGGCAAAAACTCTTTGATCATACTCAGTCCTGCCGCATATTTGTGTCCACCAAAGCCGAGCAAAAACTCATTCCCCGTCTGGATCGCTTGGGCAATATTGAACCCCGCAACGCTACGAGCCGATCCCCTTAAAACGCCATTCTCTTCACCCAGCACGACAACAGGTCGATGGTAGTTCTCCACCAACTTGGAGGCGACGATGCCGATGATGCCCACATGCCAGCTGGGGTCGCTGACCACCAGAGTCCGCAGCGTCTGCTCATCTGGGTATTTTTCCGCTATCTGCCGACAAGCCTGCTCGTATATCTCGTCCTGCTGACTTCTTCTGATGGAGTTCAACTCCTCCAGCTCCTTCACGATCTGGGCAATCTCTTGCTTGTCTTCGCTGAGAAAAAGCCGCACGGCTTGCAACACATTGCCCATCCTACCTGCCACATTGATGCGCGGGGCAACATTGAAGACGATATTACCCGAGTTCAAGGTGTCTGGATTTAGTCCGCAAGCCTCGATAAGGGCGGTGAGTCCTTTGTTGAAACGATTTTTTATGGAGAGCAAACCGACTCTAGCCATAGTCCTATTCTCTTCCACCAAAGGCACAATATCGGCGATGGTGCCTAAGCAGACGAAAATCAAGTAAGGGTAAAGGTGTTTGACTAAGTCAACTTGCAAGGTTTGACACACTCCACTCAGAAGTTTAAAAGCCACTCCCACACCGGCTAAACAGTTGCAAGGGTAACCACTATCTTCCAGCTTTGGATTCAAGATGGCTCCGGCGGGCGGCAACTCCCCTTTGGGCAAGTGATGATCGGTGACAATCACCTGAACCCCAGCCTCCACCAGCGTTTTCACTTGCTTTATTGCCGAGATACCACAGTCCACCGTGATCAGCAAAGAGGGCGGCTTTTGCAAAATTTTTTGGATACAACCGTCACTGAGTCCATATCCGTCTTGCAAACGATCAGGAATAAAGAAGCTTACATTCGCTCCCAAATCTAAAAGACCCTTGTAAAGAACGGTAACCGAAGTCACGCCGTCCACATCGAAATCTCCGTAAATCAAGATTTTTTGCTTCGCTTTTATCGAAGCCAGCACCATCTGCACAGCTTTTTCCATCTGCACAAAAAGAAAAGGGTCTAACAAATCTTTGACCGAAGGAGACAAAAAAGCTCTCGCCTTGGAAAGGGAGTCTACCCTAGAGTTTAACAAGATCTGAGAAAATTGCTTCCCACAGTCAAACTCTTTCTCCAACTCTTCGCTCAAGCTTTTATTCGATATGCAAGGCGACAATATCCAAGAACGCTTCATTTTCTCACCATAATTTATCTTTTTAATAATTCCAATATTACCCTAAATAAAAAAGCGTCTAAACATTTCAAGGAAAAGATATTAAGCCGAATTTTGTCTTTGACCTAATCGTGGGTCAAACCATCTCTATTTATCTAAGACTAAAGATCACTCTCAGCCTTTAGCTGCCTACCCGAGACCTTAAACAAGGCGAGCAACCTCTAGCAGTCTCCTATTTGGCATTGCACCGATTAAAGCATCCCGAGCCGAAAGGCTCACGCCTTCCGCTGGTGGGCTCTTACTCCACCATTTCACCCTTACCTGACACCTATTTTTATTTCCTTATTTATTTGCAGTCAGTTGTGGAGATAAAAATAGGTGTCAGGCGGTATCTTTCTGTGGGGCTAGTTCCTTGTCGCCAAGGCTTCGTCTTAAGAAGTAACCTGCTCTTTGGTGTTCGGACTTTCCTTCCAAACTGGCAAAATTTGCCAGTTTCGGCAGAGATCTTATCTTCTCCTTGAAAAAAACTACTCGTCTGTCTTTGGGCTACCGACCAAAAACCTACCACAATTCTCACAAACTTTCGTCTGTGTCCCCGACTCCAACTCCAAAAGAAGTTGTGGTCGCAGGCGAAACCCACACTCACTGCAAGCCTCTTTGTGAGCAAAAGCCACCGCTTTGCGATCTTTTTTCTTTATCAAAAGGACATACTGTTTAACCACGCCAATGGGCAGCTCCTTGGCTATCGCATTTCTTTGTGCCTTCTGCTCCTCGATCTGCTTTTTGACAACATCGATCTTAGCTTTGATCTCCGTTTGTCCAGCTTCCAGAGCGCTTTTGCTTTGCTGAGTTTTTTCTTCAGCCTCTTTTTTTTGCTCGCCCAACAGCTTCTCTTTTTCCATCAACTTCAAAACTTTTTCGTCGATATCGCTATTTTTGCCTTTAAGCAAGGCGATCTCGCTGTTCAAAGCTTTATACTCTTTGTTATTGGTGACGCTGTTTAGCTGCTGCTGATACTTATCTATCAACCCTTTGTTCGACTCCACATCCAAGTTCAGCTTGCCCTGAGCCTCTTTGCACGCCTTCTGCTCGTCCACCGCCGCTTGCAAGTTTTGCTCATCTTGTGCCACCGCATCTTGCAATTGCTTCAACTGCTGTGGCAAATGACCAGACTCTTGCAAAAAAGCGGTAATCTTATCGTCGATAGCTTGCATCTTAATCAATTTTTGCGATAGGTTCATCCCAAATATCCCCTTCTACTTATCTTAAATTTAATCATCTCTATAAAAAATTCTTTTGCCTAATAAATCGCCTTCTGAAAATCAAACAAATATCCGAAAATAGAGATTTGTTAATCGGTAGTTGATGTCAACACATTTAACTCACTTTTTCCCCTGAAAACCTAACCAAAACAAAATTTTCTTACCTTCTGGCGATCGAAAGCTCTTTTTTTAAAATTTGACAATAATAAGGTTTTAAGAAAGATGACCATAAAACAAATCAATTTTCAATCAAGGAGATTTTATGTTTACAGACAACGGAAGCATCTATTTCACTTTCAGCCTTTATTTTGTGGCGATGTTATTTATCGGATTACACTTTTACCGCAAAACAGACAGCTTGTCGGACTATGTTTTGGGCGGCAGATCTTTAGGTCCTTGGGTCGGAGCTTTGTCCGCTTGTGCCTCAGATATGAGTGGCTGGCTACTGATGGGACTACCCGGAGCGGTTTACAGCAAAGGTCTTGGCGGCGCTTTTTGGATGGCTCTTGGACTTGCTTTAGGCACTTGGTGCAACTGGCTTTTCGTTGCCAAAAAGTTACGACGCTTCACCGAGTCTGCCGACAACTCCTTGACCATCTCCGAATACTTAGAGGTCAGATTTCAAGACAAAACCAAGGTGCTCCGCTTCTTATCTGGCGCTTTTATCATCATCTTCTTCATCTTCTACACCGCCTCTGGCTTCGTGGCAGGTGCCAAACTTTTCACCACCGTTTTCGATATCTCCTACTTTTACTCTCTGCTCATCTCGGTAGTGGTCATCATCAGTTACACCTTCTTGGGCGGATTTTTAGCCGTCTCTTGGACAGATTTTTTTCAAGGGCTTTTGATGTTTTTTGCCATCTGCTTTGTTTGCATCTTCGGTTTTTCCCTTATCAAAAACAACCCAACCTTAATCCAAAGCCACTTGCCACTACTGAGCATCTTCGACACTGGCAAAAAGGTGGGACTATTGACAATCCTCTCCTCTATGGCTTGGGGGCTGGGCTACTTCGGTCAACCGCACATCCTGACTCGCTTTATGGGGTTAAAATCCGAAGAGGCGATTCGCCCGGCGCGATTCATTGCGGTGAGTTGGACGGTGATCTGCCTTTTTGCTGCCATCTTGGTCGGTCTTATCGGCTACGCTCACACCAACATCGCTGGCTCTCCGGCAGGATTCGACTCCGAGAAAGTTTTTATGCTTCTGATCGAGGTTTTCTTTCACCCGCTTATCGCAGGAATTATGCTAGCGGCGATCTTGGCTGCGGTGATGAGCACTGCCGACTCACAACTGATCGTGGTCGCCTCATCTTTTACCGAAGATTTTTACAAGTTTTTCATCAAAAGAAAAATAAGCGAGAAAGAGCTGGTTTATATCAGCAGGATCACGGTGGTAGGCGTGGCTATCTTGGCTGGTTACTTGGCTTCCGACCAAAACTCCAGCGTGCTAGATTTAGTCTCTTACGCTTGGGCTGGCTTCGGCGCCGCTTTTGGACCGATTATTTTGTTCAGCCTTTTTTGGAAAAGGATGACCGGCTCTGCGGCTATCTCTGGGATGATCTGCGGTGGTTTGACCATCATCGTTTGGAAAAATTGGCTTCACGGCGGCATCTTCGATATTTATGAACTTTTACCTGGCTTTATTATCGCCAGTTTGGTGATTGTGTCTGTCTCTTTGCTGGGCAAACTCCCCGATGAGAAGATCACTGCCATTTTTGATAAATAAACGAAAAAAATTTAAAAAGTTGTAAGGAGAGTTGATGAGTTATTTTGCAATCGCCGTCAAAGGCGGATATATAATGATAGTTTTAGCGGCTTTGTCGGTCGTGGCAATGGCTATCATCATCGAAAAATTTTTGACCCTGAAGAAGATGAAGCGAGAAAAGAAAGATTTTTTGATCGAATTTGAAAAAGCTGCTCAAGAAAAAGATGCCCAAAGAGCCAAGCAACTTTGTCAGGCGGTGGACACCATCCCTGTTGCGCGGGTGTTTGCCAACATCTTGAAAGCCAAAGATGGCGATCTGCACAACTGGGAACAAACCATCTCTGCCGGCACCCAAAAAGAGTTGCACCTGATGGAAAAAGGACTGGGCACACTCTCCACCATCGCTGCCGTCGGACCACTTTTCGGATTTATGGGGACCGTTTTGGGAATGATCAAGGTGTTTATGAAAATCCAACAAACCGCAGGTGGCGTCGATATCTCCCTTTTGGCAGGGGGAATTTGGGAAGCTCTTATCACCACCGTGGCAGGGCTTGTTGTCGGCATCTTAGCTCTGAGTTTTTACAACCAACTCATCGACAAAATCGACTACGAAGCGGTCGATCTGCAAGAAAAAGCTAACCAGATAGTCGGGGAGTTTTAACGCTTTATGGCTCTCAAGAAAAAAAGGATTACCTCGGTGGCTCTGATCTCTTTTACGGACATCATTATGCTTCTTTTGATTTTCATCTTGGTCTCCTCCAGTTTCATCACCTACTCGGGCATCAAGGTCAATCTTCCTGACGCCTCTGGCAACCAAAGCGACTACACCGACAACATCTTCATCAGTATCAACCAAAAAGGCGAAGTTTATCTAGACCAGTTCCAAATAGATTTGGACGACTTGCCAGGACTGCTGCGCGAGAAGCTGGATAAACTGCAATCGCAAAAAATTATCGTGGTTCAAGCCGATAAAAACCTCCAGTTTCAAAGGATCGTCCAAGTCATGGATGTAGCCAAACTCTCGGGTGCCACCAAGTTTTGTCTGGCTACCCGCAACATCGGGACAAATTAAGCCCTCTTCAAAAAGTATGAACGACAAAAGATTAAGCTACCTTATCTCTTGGGCAATTCACCTTTTCATCATCGCCTTATTTTTGTTTTTTACCTACGACACGCCTTTGCACAACATTCCCCGCAACTTCCAGATCGTGGGCATCTTCTCAGGCGGTGTTAGTGGCAAAAAAAGCATCAAAAAGGGTCTTGCCAACAACTATGTTCCCAAAAAAATCGACCTACCCAAAAGTATCAGCAAATCTTTAGACAAGAAGATAAGCAGCTCACCTCAAAAGATCTTAGCCAAAAACAAGGTGGTGGCAAAAGAAGAGATCGGCAACACCATCAGCAACCTAAACCCGAAACCAGCAAACCCGGTGCTGAGCCAAAGCGAAGAGAAAATTAGCGACCAAGAGTTTTTCAGGCAGTTTGCCAAAGAGCTCAAAAAGCAAGAGAGTAGTCAAAACTACCAGCTGGAAGGCGAGGTGACCAACCGCAAGATCGTTGCCAAAGTTTTGCCCAAATACCCCGAAGGTCTCAAACAAAACGCCAAAGTAAAACTGCGCTTTGTTTTGTCTCCGCAAGGAAAAGTTTCTAACATCGTCATCGTCAAAAGAGCCAACCCAGTTTTGGAAAAAATCAGCCGACAATCTTTGCTCCAATGGAAATTCAACCCCATCTTATCCAAAGAAAATCAAATAGGATTTATTACCTTTGTCTATCAAATCAAGTAAAATTTCCCCCAAAGATCTCGGTGATGCTAAAGCTATCCTAACAGAACTTGGCTGTAGTCCGCAAGGCGTTGAGATTTTGGCAAGAAAGATGATGCCGCTAAATATCAGATTGACCCAGCTTCCTGTGGGCAGTGTGAACATCCTCAAACAAGAGGCTCTTTCTATCGGCATCGATGTTGCCACCCACAAACTGACGGTTGTGGGCAAAATCGAGAAAAGCGATGTGATCATCATCGGAAATCTACAAAAAATCGGGCAACTCTTAAAAAAGCTAGAGCTACAAAAAAGCTACTTAAGTTTCGACAAGATCATCGCTCAGATCAAATCTTGCTTGTGATAAACAAAACAAAAAAGAGAACTCTTATCGCCATCACCGGCACCATCGGTAGCGGAAAATCTACCTTTTGTGATGCTTTGCAAAGCCTTGGCTCCCATATCGTCTCTGCCGACCAAATCGGACACCAAATTTTAGATGCCGTCCAACAAAGCCTTGTCCAAGAGTTCGGGCAGCAAATAGTTACCGCCGATGGCAAAATCGATAAAAAAAAGCTCGCTAAGCTGGTTTTCGCCGATCCAAACAAGTTAGACAAGCTTGGTGCCATCACCCATCCCCAAATATTGGAAGAGTTAGAAAAACAAATCGAGCAAAGCAAAAATAAGCTAATCTTCGTCGAGGTTCCACCCGTTTTTGCCCTTGATATCAGCAAATGTTTCGATTTAGTTATCCGAGTAAAAAGTAAGCAAGATCTGCTCAAAGACCGCCTAAAAGCCAAAGATAGATCTTACCTCAAACGGATAGATACTCAGCTTGGCAACGCTTTGCTAACATCAAGTAGCTACACTATTGAAAACGACGGCTCTATTAAGCAGTTGAAAACAAAAGCTAAGGAACTACTCCAACATTGCCAAAGGCTAAATTCTTATATCAAGAAGCCTTTTTCCAGCGTTTACTTGCCCAAAGTTTGTGTCTGCGTCAGCGAAACCAGCTTGGCTCTTTGCCAAAAGAAGATTGATTTTGTCTTGAAAAATAACCACTTAGCTGAGTTTCGTCTAGATTTTTTGGACAAAATCCCTGCCAGCCGGGAGTTAGAAGGCTGGAGAAAAAAAGGCGTCTTGGCAACTTTGCGCACCAATAACCAAGGGGGAAAAAGCAATCTCTGCGGAAAGGAGTATGCAAAAGCTATCTACCAAATCAACCGACTCGGCTTCCAGTTTATCGACATCGAGTTTGAAAATTGCGACAACATCGATTTTGGGCGACTAAAAAGCAAGATTATCCTCTCATACCACAACTTCGCCCTAACACCTCCAGATTTAGAAAAAACGGTCATTAAGATGCAAAAACTAAAGCCTTACTGTGTGAAGGTTGCCACCATGGTCAAAAATATCAACGACAACTTCTTGCTTTTCGACCTTTTGCAAAAATATCCCAACCTCATCGCTTTTGGCATGGGCGAAAAGGGCGAGCTTTCCAGAATTTTATCTCTCAAATACGGCTCTTTTTTCACCTACTCTTTTTTAACTGCCAAAAAAGCCGTGGCTCCGGGACAAATAGCTCTGGAGAGTTTACTCAAGGTTTACCACATCCAAAGGGTCAACCCAAGCACCAAAGTTTATGGACTTATCGGTCAAAACATCGGCAAAAGCTTCTCGCGAGCCTACCACAACAAGCAGTTCGCTGCCAAAAATATCGACGCTGTTTTCGTCAACTTCCCCATCGATAACCAAGAAGAGTTGCAAACCTTCTTAAAAAAGTTCGTCGCCTACAGATGGGAAGGCCTAGCTGTCACCATGCCCTACAAACAAACCGTCTTCGGTCTACTGGACAAGGTTGACCCCACCGCCCAGAAAATCGGAGCTATCAACACCATTCACAACGAAGGCGAAAAACTTCGCGGCTACAACACCGACTACATTGGAGCCATTAGCCCTTTGCAAAAAATCACCTCTCTTGCGGGGAAAAAGGTGCTGCTGCTGGGTAACGGTGGAGCTGCCAAAGCTATCTTGTTCGGCTTAATCCGCGAAAAAGCTGTCGTAACAATCGCTGCCCGCAATCTGCAAAAGAGCAAACCGCTTTTTGCCATTGGCAATTTTTCGTCGATAACTCTAAAGAGTGCCCAAGAAATAAGTGCAGATTTTGACGTCGTCATCAACGCCACCAAGGTGGGAATGAACGAAGAGAAAAGTTTACTGAGCAATTTCAAATCTGGACAAATCGTGATGGACATCGTCTATCAACCTCAAAACACCACCTTACTCCAACTGGCAAAAAAGCAAGCAGCCACCGTTATTTGCGGCGACCAGATGCTCTACGCCCAGGCAGAAGAACAAGAAAATATCTGGCTGAAGTAAAAAGCAACAACCTTAAACTTTTTCCTTGACACAAAACTACTACTTGTGAATATTATTAGAAATAAACTTAAAATAAGGAGATTATTATGAAAAAAAATGACGATTTTTTCCCAGTGCTTTCCATGTTTAACAGTTTAGCCAAGGTTATCAGCCAAGGGGTGCAAAACCCTTTCGATTTTACCAATCAGGCAACCTTGGACATCGTTGACAAAGACGACCACTACCTGGTGAAGTTGAACTTAGCCGGATTTTCCAAAGACGAGGTCAAGATCAAGAGGTGTTACGATCAACTGCTGATAACAGCCGAGAAGAAAACCAAGCAAGAAGAAGAGACAGAGAAGTTTTATTACAAAGAAAGTGGCGACCAAAAAGTGATGCGCAAAATAGACCTTCCCTTGGACGCTGACGGCTCAACCATCAAAGCCAAGATGGAAGACGGCTTCTTGAAAATAGTTTTACAAAAATTAAAAGGAAAACAAGAAGAAGAGGTGGAGATAGGGTAGTTGACAAAAAATGGCATCTAATCTTAGCCCCATCAACCCTCCATTTTTTGATGCAAATCTAGACTAGAAGCGCCTTCTGTTACCCCAGAGGTTGAGACAACATCTACCCCTGAGGCTCCGTATTCGGCAAGATTGTTTAGCGTAATTCCGCCTGAGGCCTCTAGTAGCACCCTATCTCGCAAACCCTGCTCAGTAAGCATATTACAAAAGGTTTCAATTTGTGCCGGAGCCATATTATCTAACATTATTATTGGCACGCCGGCGTAGCTGCTACTGGCAAAACTTTTAACTGCCAAAAGACCATCTTCCAGGGTTTCAACCTCTATCTCAACTGGGATCTTCATCTTTTCGCTAGCTGAGATGACCGACTCTATGGCATTTTCTCCTTGAAACTTGCGAATAATATCCAGATGACAATCTTTTATCATAATGTGCTTATCAAGACCAAGCCTATGCGTAAGCCCACCCCCTAGATAGACTGCTCTTTTTTCCATCAACTCACAGGTTACCACCTTACGCGTGGCAGCAATTTTTGCCCCCGATCCTTGCAAAAGTCTTGCGTGAGCAGCCGTAACTGTAGCTATGCCTGATAGCCTTCGCACAATGTTTAAGCCAACCCTCTCTAAGGTTAACAAAGACTGAGCGGGTCCGGTAAGCTCCACCAGGCGTTGAGCCTTGGCTATCTCTTGCCCGTCTTTTACCAAGAAATTCAAACTAACGCCCTTGCTCTTATACAAAAAGCTAAGCTCTTGCTGCCCGCAAAAAATGCCTGCCTGCTTGCTTTTGATAACGGCACTCATCTTTAAATCTGCGGGAATCACCGTTTGAGTGGTAACATCGCCTGTGCCAACATCCTCACGCAAGGCGGTAGTGATAAAATCACCCACCTGCCTAAAATATTCCGGGTTTTCAAAGCTTAAAAGCCCACCCTTTTGATAAACCTGCTCAACGGCTTTTTTTCTATTCATTTGTATAATTCCTATTGTCTTAGCTCAAGCTAAGCATCTTATCGATGCAGCCCCTTGCCTTATCAATCACCTCTTGCTCTAGGCTGATCTCGCCAACACCTTTTTTCAGACAATCTTTTATCATCTTCAAGCTTGTCAACTTCATATCAGCACAGATCGCATCTTTTTTTAGCGGCACAAAGGTTTTATTGGGGCATTCTTGCTCTAGTTTAGCTATCATTCCTAGCTCGGTGCCCACCACAAGGGTACTAGCCTGAGTTTCTTTGGCTACCGCTATCATCTGTGAGGTAGAGCAAACAAAATCGCACAAAGCCACCACCTCTGGTCTGGACTCAGGATGAATCATTATGGGAGCCTCAGGATAGAGCTTTCTCACCTTCTCAACATCTTGCACGCTGATGTTGTTATGCACATAACAAAAACCTTCTACCAAAATAATATCTTTTTGGCAGTTTGCCTCAACCCAGGCACCCAAGTTCTTGTCCGGCACAAAGATAACCTGCTTCTCTTTTAAAGAGCTTACCACCTTAATCGCATTAGCACTGGTAACACAAACATCACACTCTGTCTTGGTTTGGGCTGTTGTGTTTACATAACAAGCGACAACCGCCTTGGGGTGCTTACTTTTAGCGGCACGCACCTTGGCAGCGTCCACCATATCTGCCATTTGACAACCAGCCTGCGGGGCTGCTAAAAGCACCTTTTTTCCAGGGTTTAATATCTTGGCAGTTTCTGCCATAAATCTTACCCCGCAAAAAACGATGATCTTGGCATCTACCGCCTTAGCCTTTTTAGCCAGCTCTAGACTATCGCCCACGAAATCTGCCACCTGGTAAATTTTTGCTGGTTGATAGTTATGTGCCAAGATGACCGCATTTTTTTCTTCTTTCAACCTTTGTATATCTTTTATAATTGACATATCCATCTCTTTCATCGTTTAAATCCTTGGAAAAATATCTTTTTTGTTAACCGTTGGCATCTTAAACTTATCGTCTTTTTGAGGGCAATCTCCCCTATAGTGACAACCACGCGACTCTTTGCGTGACAAGGCACAAAACGCTATCATTCTTGCCACCAGGGTCAAGTTTCGCAGCTCAAGCGTTTGCAGCGAAGGAGGAAATTTCTTGTAGATATCGTGAGCTGCCATGGCCAAGGAGTCGGTAGTTTTGGCAGCCAGATAAAGGCGTTGGTTGTTTCTTTCTATTCCGCAAAGGTTAGTCATAACCTCTCTGGTTATATCCCAAAATTGGTTCATAGTTGCCTTATCCAAACTTTTCTCATCTCCCAAGGTTTGCCAATCTGGTATCTCTAGCTCGGAGAGATCTATGTTTTTACTCTTAATAGCGTGTCTGGCTGCCTTAATGGCATAGTAGCAACCTTCTGGCAACGAATTAGAAGCAAGCCTATTGGCACCCATCAAGCCCGTATAGGCAGACTCGCCCACCACATAGAGGTTACTTACATCACTAAGGGAGTTCTTATCGACCATTACGCCACCGCAAACATAGTGGGCTGCAGGCACCACGGGAATGGGATCTTTCTCTAGATGGTAACCGTTTTCGGCACATTTCTTATAAATATTGGGATAATGTTTTTGAAAAAAATCTTTGTCTTTACCGGTAACCGCTTGACTCAAATTCAGCCAAACATGTTGCAAGCCCAGCTCCTTTATCTTGGTGTCTATGGCTCTAGAAACAACATCTCGGGTGGCGTGTGAACCCCTTGCGTCAAACTCTAGCACAAAGTCCGTTTGACTCTCTTTTTTCAAGGTCAATATACCACCCAAATTTTCGCCCCTGAGAGCCTCTGTTATCAAAAAGCGACGCTCTTTTACCTCTATCTCGGGCTGGTACAAAACGGTGGGATGAAACTGAACAAACTCCATGTTGGCAATTCTAGCCCCTACCCGATAAGCCATGGCAATGCCATCACCGGTTGCCACCTCTGGATTGCTGGTGTATTTAAAAACCTTGCCCGCTCCGCCTGTTGCCAAAACAGTTTTTTTGGCTCTGATGGTCCTAACCTCTTTGGTTTTGATGTTTAAAACATAGGCCCCAAGGCAACTGTCTTTAAAGTTGGTGCTTGCCAAAAGGTAGTTTTGAGTAATAAGATTTATTGCCATATGATAATCTAGGTAGCGGATATTTTCAGCCTCTTTCACCCTTTTTATAAGGGTCTGAATGATGTTTCGCCCCGTGTGGTCATCTACGCAATAGATACGCTCACTGCTGTGTCCGCCTTCTTGATGCAAGATAAAGCCATCATCTTGGTGGCAGCTAAAATTAACGCCCAAATCCAGCAAAGCTTTAATAGCCGAGTCGTAAAAGCCTTTGATACACCTGGCTACTACCTTGTGATTACACAAACCGTCACCAGATCTGAGGGTATCTTCTATATGAGAGGCGTAATCGTCTTTTTGCAAGGCAACCCTTTGGGCATCTACGGCAGCTATGCCACCTTGAGCATAAAACGAGTTGTTCTCTTCTAGCTCACTTTTGGATATAAGCACCACCGAACTTTGGGCATCTTTTGACAAATGCAAAGCGGTCATCAAGCCCGCTATACCAGAGCCTACCACCAAAAAATCGCAATCAATGTTTATGTTCATTTAATTTTTTCTCTAAGCCAAACCAATTCGTTTCAACTGAAAACACCGCTCAAATCAAAAAGAGCTTCAAAACTCTCTACTTAGTTGCTGCCATATCGGCGAGCATCTGGCTGGTTACACTTTTTGGTCTCATAATCGAGGAGTTCACGCCTCTGGCAATAATCAGCTGAGCGCAAAATCCCAGTATTCGGGAAACCCCGAAGATGACGGTGTAGTAATCAAATCTCTCCAAGCCTAGCGCATAAAGCACCGCTCCCGAGATTGCATCAACATTGGGATAGACCGAGCTGGCTTTGCCTTGCTTTTTGAGCACCACAGGAGCCACCTGACTCATCAGATTAACAATCTTGATCAAATCGTTACCTGGCAAATGTTTATCGGCAAACTTCTTGATCTCGGTAAACCTTGGGTCGGTCTGCCTCAAAACGGCGTGTCCGTAGCCAGGGATAACTTTGCCCATATCGAGCCAACTTTGCAAGTATTTATTTAACTCCTCTTTGCTTGGACAACCATCGAACCTATCTTTGATGTCCAAGATGAACTTGAGCGCATTTTGGTTAGCCAGTCCGTGCAGCGGTCCTGCCAAAGCGTTTAACCCCGAAGAGACAGATCTGTAGCAGTCTGACAAGGTCGAGCTGACCACTCTGGAGGTAAAAGCGCTGGCGTTGCACCCTTCGTGGTCGCAGTGAAGCACCAAAAACAGCCTCATCAAATCGGCAAAAACCTCTTCGTCGATTGTGTCGATACCCAGCATATAGGCGAAATTAGCCGACCAATCTAGCTCGCTGTCGTAACTTTGGATAAGGTCGTCTTTCTCGTAACGGATTCGGTAGATAGCCGCAGCGATACTAGGCACTTTGGCGATCAACTCCAAACAATCTTCCAGAGTCGATTTCCAAAAATCTTTTTTGCGCAACCCCTCTTCGTATTTGGTCCTGAAAACCGACTCTCGCTCCAAAACCAAGATAGCGATGCTGAACATCGTCATGGGGTGAGTGTTGTCTGGCAAAGCAAAAAGGACGTTCCAAACCTCTCTGGGGACACTGGAGCGCAGAGCCAGATTTTTTTGAAAACATTTGAGCTCGTCCCTATCTGGCAAAACCCCCGTGCAAAGCAAGAAAAAAACCTCTTCGGCACTCTTGTCGGAGAGTTCTTCCAAGGTGTAACCTTTTATGATCAACCCTTTTTGAGCGTCCACATAAGAGGTGTTGCAAACCACCTCAACTATGCCACGCATCCCCGCAAAAATACTCTTGGGGGTGACCGTGCAAATCTCTTTGTCTCCATACTCTGCCAAGATTTTTGCATTCATCTCTTTGATTCGCAAAATCTCTTCCGAGATCCTTTTCCTTAAATTAGCCATAAACACTCCTTATCGCACTAGAGATCTGTATGACCAAATCCGCCACTACCTCTTGTAGTGGCACTCAATTGATCAACGCACTCAAAACTAACCTTGGGCAACTTTGCAATCACCATCTGGGCAATCCTATCGCCACTGTTTATCTTAAACTGTTTCTTACCAAAATTCACCAATATCACCTTCACCTCTCCCCTATAATCTGAGTCTATCGTCCCGGGTGAGTTCAAGACTCCGATACCAAACTTGGCAGCCAAACCACTTCGAGGTCTTATCTGAGCCTCGTAACCTTGGGGTATGGCCATGGCAAATCCGCACGGCACCAGCACAACTTCGCCCGCGGCTATCACCAGCTCCCTCTCAAGACAAGCGCTGATATCTGCCCCTGCGGCTTGTTCGCTCATCACCTTGGGCAGACGAGCTTTTTCGGACAACTTCTTAAATCTTATCTTTACCATTTACTCAGATAAAGGTAATCTGTAAATCTTTGTAACATCAAAGCTTTGTCGTGATATCTGTTCAAAATCTCTTTGGCTCTATGCATCATCGCCTCCACCTGATTTTTGGACTCTTGTAGTCCATACAAAGAAGGGTAGGTGACTTTTTGCGCCTCTACATCTTTGCCGATAGATTTGCCTCGCTCCTGAAAAGTGCCTTCGATATCCAAGATGTCGTCCACTATCTGAAAAGAGAGTCCCACATTATCAGCAAACTCTTCCAAAAGCTCGGTCTCTTCTGCCGAAACATCTGCCAGCAAACAAGCCAGCGTAGCGGTAATCTTGATAAAGCCAGCGGTTTTGTGGTTGTGGATGTAAGCCAGCTTCTGCTTGTCCACCTTCTTACCTTCACAGTTTATATCTTCCCACTGACCACCTACCAATCCACGGGCTCCTGCCATCTTGGTAAACCTCTTCAAAATCTCAGCTTTCAACTTGTCGGTAATCTCCATCTGGGAGACGATATCGAAAGCAAAAATAAGCAAAGTGTCACCCGACAAAAGCGCTATATCATCACCAAAAAGTTTGTGGCAAGTCGGCTTGCCTCGGCGAAAATCGTCGTTGTCCAGATAAGGCAAATCGTCGTGAATCAAAGTGTAGGTGTGAAGCATCTCCAAGGCGGCAGCAAGAGGCAAAACGGGCTTAATATCTTCTTTGAAGATCGAGTAGATCTTGATCAGCATATAACTGCGAATACCTTTGCCACCAGCGAAAAGCGAGTGCCTTATCGCCTTGTGAATGTTTTTGGGATACTCATCTTTGCGCGGCAAAAACCTATCGATTTGAATGTTTACGGTCTCTCTGATTTTCTTGAGATCTTTTTTTAAAGCTTTATACACTTTTTAACCTTGCTCCTTATCTAGCTCTATCAACTTATTTTCGACAACCTCTAGCTTCTTCTTGCAGCTTTTTACCAACTCTTGCCCATCTTTGTATAACTCCAAGATTTGGTCGAACTCCAGATTGCTATGCTCAAGCTTGTCCACGATTTCATCAATCTGCTTCATACTCTCTTCAAAACTTTTTTTCATAAAAATTAGCCTTATATAAAAAATTTACTCCAAACCTCTCCACGCCAGAGAATTTTTGAAGTAAAAAAAACTAAACAAAAACTATTTTGCAGCCAAATCTAAATCGGTAGATTTGATAAGATAAGGCTCTGGATCTCTGTATCTGCCGTATCTACGCACCTCATAATGCAAGTGCGATCCGGTAGAACGCCCGGTGGAGCCCATATAACCGATCACCTCACCTTTTTTTACTCTCTGCCCTCTTTTCACCAACACCTTCGACAAGTGAGCATAACGCGTAGAAAATCCGTATTTGTGCCTGAGGATTATGTTGTTGCCAAAACTACCTTTCCCATTCACCTTAGACCTTATCACCACTCCATCGGCAGTGGCGTGGACATAAGTGCCTTTGCGGTTAGCAATATCTATCCCTTCGTGGAAAATCTTTCTGCCCAAGATAGGGTGAATCCTGTAGCCGTAAGGACTGGTCACATAGCCGTAAACAGGGTAGATGGTGGGAGTGTTTTCATACATATCACGGCGAAAGTCGCTGTTCTTCTTCAGCTCCGACATCAGATCCACTTCCAGATCCACCTTGGCAGTTAGCTGCTCTAATTGCAACTTCAACAAGGCACAATCTAGCCGAAGCTCAGAAGGCAAATTGGAGGTGGCACTATCAAGAGAAGGCACACCACCGATACCCATCTCGCGGATTTGCGGATCGACCGGCTTGAAGTTCCTTTGCTTGCGAATCTCGCTCTCCCAAGCACGCACAGCCCCCAGCTTCTCTTGCACCGAGTCGATAACTTGGTTAAACTCACTCAGCTGACTCTTGAGAATCTTGTTCTCCTGCTCCAGCTTCTCTTGCCGAGCTATCTTATCGAAATAAAGACCGATCTCACTAGCTTTCCACAAGCTTATCGACAAGAGCAGACAAAAAGAAAAAAGCAAAAACAAGAAGGTTTTGTTGGAGAAAGAGAAGGTGTAACTCTTCACCCACTCTACATGTCCAAAACTAAAAAACCATCTCTTTTTCAACTTTTGACCTCTCCTTCTGCTTTTTTCTCATCTTCTTTTTTTTAAACAAAACTTGTTATAAGACATAAAGCAAAATAGCTATGTCGATG
This sequence comes from Cloacimonadales bacterium (SeqCode), assembly GCA_965228195.1. Classification (GTDB taxonomy): domain Bacteria; phylum Cloacimonadota; class Cloacimonadia. Next base: position 1,447,626 of record OZ245797.1, on the reverse strand, counting down.
TCAATTTTTTTTTACAACTTTTTGTTTTTCAAGGTGTTTTGAGTTTTCATACCACTTCTAAAAGAGGGCTACTTTATTTTGCTAGAGATAGTTTGCAAAGCTTCCTGGAAGTCACTATCTTCCACCACGATAGCCACCGTATTCGAAGATTGCTCATAGCTAAAATCCACAACTGACAAGGCTTGTAGCTCTTTTACAAACACTAGGACTTTCTCCCAGTCTAGTCCTTGACCTACCAGTCCCAAAACGGTGAATTTTCTTGGCGACAAGCTCAAATCACACTCAGAGCCAGAAGGCAAATCTTTTGCTTGGTATTTACCATAAATATAAGCGAAGTCGGCTGCGAAACGACTAAAAATCGATTTGAAACCAAGAGCGTTCAGTTGCGAGATAGCTTGAGTGAGCTGACTTTGGTTGAGGTTCTCTTTGCCGATGGTTACCTTGCGCAAACCTCTTAATCCCGAGACTGCCACGATCGGCATCTTGTCCACCGAGCGACTGCAAGAGATGGTGGTGCCAGCATCTTGGGGTCTTAAGGTGTTTTTGACTTGGATGGAGATGCCCGCGTTTGCCACCGGGGCAATAGCCTCGCTGTGAAAAACGTTCGTCCCAAAGCAAGCCATCTGGCGAAGCTCGGCGTAAGTTATCTCGGGGACGAAAGCAGGAGTCTTTACAAAATCTGGATCGGCACTCATCACTCCCGAAACATCTGTCCAGTTTTGGTAAACTTCCGCTTTGACACAAACTGCCAAAATCGCTCCTGAGATGTCCGAACCACCCCGAGAAAAAGTTTTGATGTTACCTTTGCTGTCTAATCCATAAAATCCTGGCACGATCGTCGGCTTGCTCAAATCCAAAACTTTTGCTCCCAGCTCGTAAGTGAGTGGATCTATCCCACCCTCGTCGTTTAAGCGAACAAACTCGGTGGCGTCCACGAAACGAAACTTTAGATACTCACTGATCAGAAGAGCGTTTAGATACTCGCCTCTAGAGGCGATAAAATCTTGACTAACCCCTTGCAAAATCTCTTGAGCAATAATCTCTAAAGCCGACAAAACCTCTTTCCCTTCGACCTCAAGCTCTTTTATCATCTGTATAAAGCGAGATTTTATCTCTGCCAAAATCTGGTTAAACCTCTCTTTTTCGGACTTACTCGCCGCCAGCGAGTAAAGCAAGTCTGTCACCTTAATATCCTCGGCAAACCTTTTGCCGGGAGCAGAAACCACCACCATCTTCCTTTGGGGATCGCTCTTGATAATCTCGGCAACTCTCTTAATGTTAGCGGCGTCAGCCAAAGATGTTCCACCAAATTTGCAAACTATCATAATCTCTCCTTAAAAAACCGTTTTATGTTTTTCTAATCTGTTTTGTTATCTCCATAGCAGCCTGGACCACATCGTCGATGTGAGCCTGTATCTTCTCTTTGGACACCCTGATGCTGGGACCTGAAAAAGACAAACACGCCAACACCTCGTCCTCTACCCCGAAGATAGGCGCACTCACCGAAACCAGCTCTTCGGAGAACTCTTTGTTTTCGATGGCATAACCTTGCTTCTTGCACTGCTTAAGCTCTTTTTCTAACTCTTGCCTATCGGTCAGTGTCGTTGGAGTCAGTTGAACAAACTCTAGCTTATCCAGCAAACTTTTTCTTCGCTGATCCGACATATGAGCCAAGAATATCTTGCCCGAGGCGCAAGAGTAAAGCGGGAAAACCGAAGTTTTTTCAGGATTTAACATCAGATGGTGCTCAGGCGATTTGATGCTGTGGATAGCAAAAACTTTGCTCTCTACCATCGTCGTTAAGTAAACATTTTCGTGAACTATGCTCATCAACCTCTCCATCACCGGCTCGGCGATGCTTCTAAGGACTCTGGTCACAGGAGCCGTCCGCCCCAAAGACAAAAGCTTAAAAGTCAGGTTGTAACCGTTTTCACCTTTGTAGATATAACCAATATCGACCAGCGTCGATAAAAGCCGATAGGTGTTTGTCTTGTTGAACTCTAACTTCCTACCGATCTCAGGGGCAGTGATCGGTTGATTGGCTGCCAAACACTCCAAAAGCCGAAAAATTTTACCCACCGAAGAAGACACATTATACTTTGACATTCATACCTCCCTTTATTTTGAAGATCTTGCAACAAACTGCGACAATCTTTTTAGTCACTTTTGATAACAAACCTTTATCTCTCCATCTTCCATCTTTAAAAAAGAGTCGTGCACCAGCCAGTCGCCACAATTAGCGTAAAACCCTTTTCCTGCCGGCAAAAGAAGCGGACGATGAGTGTGTCCCATCACCACCAGATCGTAACCTTCTTGCTCTATCTTCGCTTGGGCAAACGAAAAAAGCTCACCCTCTTTCTTGGCTAGCTTCTGATCGTCCACCCGGCGCGCTCTAGAGCTACGAGAAGCCAAAGATCCCACCTTGATCCCCAAAGCAGGATGAACTATGCCAAAAAACAGCTCGAAAATCTTCGATCTGATCAAAAACTTGTAAAACCGATAACGAAAATCGTTTTTGCCGTGACTATCGCCGTGCGTAACGAAGATTTTAAGCTTATCTATCTGCAAACTACAATCTTGTCGGTAAATCTGAATACCCAGCTGTTTTTGCAAGAAAAAACGAAAATAAAAATCGTGGTTGCCGGCGACCATCTTGATCCGGCACCCGCTATCTCTCAAAGTTTTCAAGGCACAATAGACGGGGAAAAACTGGGAAAGAACGATGTTTTTCCAATCGAACCAAAGATCGAAAAAATCTCCTGCCACCACCAAAAGATCGGCTTTGCCGGTTATGCCTTGCAAAAACTTCACCACTCTGGCTTGCCGTTGCAGATCCTCGTCTGTTTTGGGAACAGGCTTCAGATGCGCATCGGAGATAAAATAGACCCTCATCTACTTAATACTCTTTTTCCACTTGGCGAATATAGCGATGATACAAAAGCAAAGTCACCACAAAAGCTAAAACATCGGAGATGGGAAAAGCTATCCAGATGCCGGTGATACCCAAAATTGGCGATAAGAGATACACAAAAGGGATCAAGAAAATCAGCTGGCGCAAGGTGTTGAGGATCAGAGCCGGACGATACTTGCCGATGGACATAAAACCCATCGAGCCGATCATCTGAAAGCCGACCAACGGATACGCCAGACTAAGCAGCACCAAAGCGGTCTTCCCCTGAGGCAAAATTTCCACATCGGAGGTAAAGACGCTTATCACCAGAGACGGAAAGAAGCACATCGCCACAAATCCAAGGGTGGTAACCAGAGTCGCCCAAAGACTCGCCTTGTGAAAAACCTCTTTCACCTTACTAAAGGTTTTGGAGCCGAAATGGTAACCGGCTATCGGTTGCATTCCTTGGGCTAACCCATAGACAGGCATACAGATAAGCATAGCCATGCGATGGTAGATACTGAAGATGCCGATAGCAACGCCGCCGCCATAGGCAGCCAAACGGTTGTTAAGCACCACCACCAATATAGACGAGCTTACTTGGTTTATGAAAGAAGAAAAACCCAAAACCACCGTCTGCTTAAAAATCCTCCAATCGAAGATTAAACGCTCGAAGTGGACACGACTGGCGTGTTTGGAGAAGTGGAAAACGACATAGCAACTAGCCACTATCTGAGCGATCACGGTGGCTAAAGCGGCACCAAAAGTTCCCATATCAAATAGGTAAATCATAAAAAAATCTAAGACGATGTTCAGTCCACCACCCAACACCAATATCCACATCGCCGCATTACTACGACCTTCGGCACGCAGCAAAGAGTTGGCAACCAAAGCCACCATAAAAAAAAGTGTCCCCAAGATCATAACGATCAGATACTGCTGGGCGTAGCGATACACCAGCCCTTCGGCTCCTGAAAATCGCAAGAAAAAAGGAAGCCCCAAAACGCTCACCACGGTGATGATCACCCCCGTTGCCAGCGTGCCAAAAACGACCGTGCTCAAAGTGGAGTAAGCTCGGCTAACTCTGCCCTCGCCCAAGGCTCGGGAGATTATCGAGCCACCACCGACGCCGAACATCATTGCCACGGACATTATGAATATCTGGAAAGGAAAACCGATGAACACACCCGCAATTCCCATCGGGCCCACACAATGCCCCACGAAGATGGTGTCAACAAGGCTGTAAGTAGCCACCACGCTCATGCCCACGATCGCCGGCAAAGACATATTCAGAAGCGCCCTGTTTATATTGTGATCTCCCAAGATTTTGCTGTGAACCATCTCAACTTCCCTTAATTACCAGTTTGTGCACTTTTTTTTTGCCTGCACAAAAAAAGAAGATTTTTGAAGATGCAGAAGGTGGTGATTCGTCCCACTCCCCCCGGCACCACGCTGATGGCACTGGCTACAGATTTACAATCGTCAAAATCGACATCGCCGACGACCACCTCTTGTCCATCGACCTTAATCTGGTTGATGCCCACATCTATCACCACCGCTCCCGGCTTAATGTAGTCAGATCTCACCTCTTGCGGACAACCGATGGCAACCACCAACAAATCTGCTTGTCTGGTGTAACTTTTCGGATCAGGGGTGTTGATATCGATCATCGTCACCTGCACGCCACCATGGTAAGAGAGCCAATTCAAAAGCGGCTTGCCCACCAGAGTGGAGATGCCCATTATGACCACTCTTGTGCCAAACTGCAAAAGATTGTGGCTTTGAATAAGCTCAAAGACCGCTTTTGCCGTGCAAGGAGAAGCAGCGTTATCTCCCGAGATGATCTTGCCCAGATTCTCGTCCACCACCCCTTCCACATCTTTATCTGCCGGCAAAATCTTCAGCAGCGCCCTCAGATCTAACCCCTCTGGCAAAGGTCTTTGCACCATCACTCCATCGACCGTAGCATCATCAGCCAAAGCTTGCAAACTTTTCTCCAGATCTTTTTGGGTAACAGAGTCAGAAAAGCTCTTTATTTGGCACTCAATCCCCAGCTGTTTGGCTTTTTTTTGAATGTTTTTGACATAGATAAAAGAGGCTGGGTCAAGGCCAACCAACACTACCATCAAGACAGGCTTTTTGGGGCAACCGGCGACTTGCTCTTTGATCTCAGCTTTTAGTTGACGCAGAAGCGGGACTACTCGTAGCTTGCTCATATCCCCTTTTTATTCTCTCAATCTTAACGCTCTTGCCTTGCGCCAGCTCCACGAAAAGGGCGTTTATCTGCAGCCCTTCCCAAGATGGATGGTATCTGACCGGCATACCGCTGATGTTTTTTTGGATCACAATCTCTTTTTGAACGCCAATGCCCGAGAGGTGACCACCGGTCATGCCCACATCGGTGATGTAGCCACAGCCAAGGGGCATTATCTGCTCGTCAGCGGTCTGCACATGGGTGTGCGTGCCTACCAGACAAGAGATCTTGCCATCGAAGTGCAAAGACAAAACCCGCTTTTCGGCGGTAGCCTCGGCATGAAAATCGACAAAGATGTTCTCCACCCCTGCCAAATCCGTAGCCAAAATCTGCTCCAGCACCGGAATAGGAAAATCTGCTGCCGGCATAAAAGTTTGCCCGATCAGACACACCACTCCGCACTGGCTACCGTCTGGCAACTGAAAGCGATAACTGCGACTACCCAAAGCCGACTCTTGGACATTGGCAGGTTTCAAAATCTGGGGACAAGAAGCGATAAAGTCCAAGCTTTGTTTGTTGTCCCAAAGGTGATTTCCCGAGGTGAAAAGATCCACCCCCGCAGTTTTCATCTGATTTATAGAAGCTTGGCTGACGCCGCGCCCGTGGTTCATATTCTCACAGTTGGCAATACACAGATCTACCTCAAACTCTTTTTTCAGCTGGGGCAAATGCTCCTGCATCAAGTAGCGCCCAGGACTACCATAGATATCACCTACAAAAAGAATCTTCATTATTTGGCTATACCCGACATCCTGTTTTCTCTGATCACGGTAACCTTGATCTGCCCTGGATACTGCATCTCAGCCTCGATCTTGCCGACGATATCTTCCACCAAGAAGGCACAGTTGTCCTCTTTGATCTTCTCGGGGTTGACGATCACCCGCAGCTCTCTACCGGCTTGCACGGCAAAGGTTTGCTTCACTCCATCGATAGAGCCGGCAATCTCCTCAAGCTTATCTAGCCTCTCCACATAAGACTCCAACACCTCACGCCTAGCCCCTGGTCTTGCCCCCGAAATAGAGTCGGCAGCTTGGACGATCGGGCAGTAAATATTGCTAGACTCCACCTCTTCGTGGTGAGCCTTGATCGCATCCACAATCACCTGCTTCTCGCCGTTTTTCTTGGCGAAGTTACCACCGATGATGGCGTGAGTTCCATCCACCTCACAATCTATGGCTTTACCAATATCGTGCAAAAATCCGGCTCGGCGGGCTAACCTTTGGTTCAAGCCAAGCTCGATGGCGATCATTCCCGAAATCCAGCCCACTTCCATACTGTGCTTGAGCACATTTTGTCCATAACTGGTGCGGTAATGCAAACGCCCGATAAGGTTGACGATGTTTCTGGAAAGGGTTCCCACATTCATCTTCAGACAAGCTTTCTTGCCGTAATTTTCTATTCTTCTCTCGATCTCGGCTTTAGACTTCTTCACCACCTCTTCGATCCTGGCTGGATGAATCCTACCGTCTTCGATCAGCTTCTTCATTGCGTGCGAGGCGATCTCTCTTCTGACGGCAGAAAAACAAGATAAGACGATGGCTCCTGGCGTATCGTCCACGATCACATCCACGCCTGTCTCTTTCTCGAAAGTCCTGATGTTACGACCCTCACGCCCGATCACCCTACCTTTCATCTCGTCCGAGGGCAAGGTTATCACGCTCACCACCGAATCGGAAGCGTAGTCGACAGCCAACTTTTGGACGGTGTCTGCCAAAATCTTAGCCGACTTCTCTTTGGCGTTCTCTTTCACCTCTTGCTCGATGTCGTTGATTTTGCGAGCCACACCTTCTCTGGCTTTTTCCAAAAGGTTGTTCATCAGCACATCCAAAGCTTCCTCTTTGGAGTAACCGGCGATTTGTGACAACTTGTCGTTTTGAGCGGCAATGATCCCATCGACCTGCTTGGCTCTTTCTTCGACGCCTTTCTCTTTCTTTTGCAAGTTATCGCCCAGCTTCTTGATGCTCTCCTCTTTCTTGTCCAAAGACTCAAGCCGAACATCCAGCTTGCTGATCCTCTTGTTGTAAGCGTTCTCTTGGCGACGCAACTCCTCCTCACGGTTAGAGATCTTGCGCAAACGGTTCTTCTCTTTCTTAGCCAGAGAACTATCTGCTTCTCTCATCTTTTGGCTTATCAACCCTTCGGCTTTCTTTTGCGCATCTTTGATGGTTTTCTGTGCTTTTTTGTAGTTCCCCGAGAGTCTCACTTTGAGCAAAAGCGTCAAAGCCAGCAGCAATAAACTACCCGCAATGAAGCTATAATTCAATGTTTGTAACATAATTTCTCCTTAATTAAAAAGAGCCCATAATACCGTGTAGCACGACTTATCTTGAACTTAAATTCAAGGTGGGATACTTATCTAAACACTGCTTTGCAAATCCGAGTACAATCTCGGCTCGAGCCAAAAGCAGGAGCTTACATCCCTTATTATAACTAGTTCAAATGATATAACTAGCCGTCTATCACCAATATTACAGGCTTTTATCCAACAAATTTTCTATCCTACCGATAGCTTCGTCGCTATCCATTTGGTTTGACAAGAAGTCCAAACAAAGCAAAGTCAAAATCTTTATCTGCGAGGTTGACTCCCCGGTCTGGCGCGACTTTTGACCTATTAACCTGTTCAGCTTCTTGGCACATTCTAACAACTTTTCTTTGCTTTCGGCATCCACTTTAAACTCGTAAGGAAGACCAAAAACATTGACATTTACCGAAACCTTTTCCGATACGATACTCATAAGCTTTTTACAAGGCTTTGCAACTTTTCCATCTTAGCGGTAATCTGGCTGAGTTTGTCCTCTTTGCCCGCCAGCTCCCGCCTGAGCGTCTCTACCTCGGCTTCCATTAGTTGATTGGTGTTTGCCTTGTTAAAATCTAGCACGCCTTGATCCAGTTCGGCTTCCAATCTCCTACATTTGTTTACCAGCCTGTTTACTTTATCTTCTATTTTCGACAATTTTTTCATCGAAGCTTTGCACCGAACTCTTTTTGCATCGCCGCTACTATCTTTTCAAACTCTTGTCCAACCTTGTCATCGGTCAAGGTTTTTTCACTCGAAAAAAATTCGAGGGCGAAAGTCAAACTCCTCTTGTCATCGTCTATCCCTTTGCCCCTATATTGGTCGTAGAGCCTGACGCTTTGCAAAAATTTAGAGCTACTTTTCATCTTTGCCACCAAATCCTCATAGCCGTGTTTTCTTGCGGCGATTATCGACAAATCTCTTTTCACACTGGGATACTTTTGGGGTGAGGCGAACTGGAAATCTTTTTTGTCCAAAAGAGAGAGCGCCTTCTCAAAATCAAAGATAAGCGCAAAAACCTCTTTCTTCACTCCAAACCTTTTGGCAATCGAGCGCTCCACTCTGCCCAGACTTGCCACTGTCTGACCCTTCACACTCAAACACAAACTACAAGCGGCATCAAACAAAACCTGCTTTTGGGAGCAGGAGAAGCGGTAATCTTTGATCCCCAAGACAGCAAGATAATCTTCGAGCAACCCTTTCAAGTCGTAAACATCGTAATCTCGCTCCGGCTCAGACCAGTGAAGCCTTTCAGCCTTACCACAAGCTACCAAAGCCAGTTGCAAAGGCTCATGGGCAAAACCGTCCTCACGCTCAAAATAAACTTTGTTCAGCTCGAAAAGTTTGACCGCATCTTGACCTTTGTTGAGGTTGAACTCCACATTTTTCAAAAGCTGCGGAATCAGCTCTTTTCGCAAGAAAGCCATATCGGCTCCCAGCGGGTTGGTCAGCTCCACACTTTTTTTCTCTTCAGCAGTTGCGCAGGTTTGCTCCCAGCTCACAAAGCTGGTGTTCATCGCCTGATAAAACCCTTGCAAAACCAAGAAATCTTCGCTACTCCTCTTGATTTGACGCTTTTGCCTATCGCCGATAGGTTTGCGCTCGGCAGTAGAAGGAACATTGTTAAACCCGTGCAACCTGATGATCTCCTCGATCAAATCGATCTCACGATAAATATCTTGTCGGAAGTAAGGCACTCTGAAGCTCAGCAAATCTGGCTCTTGCCCCACTAGCTCCAAATCCAAAGCGGTAAGGTAGCCGATAATCTTGTCTGGGTCTATATCCACATTGAGAACTCGTTTTACTCTAGACAGGCGAACGGTGACCACTTTGTCTGCTATGGTTTGCGGATTTGAGTCAGCGTAGACGCTTTCCAGCTTCCCTTTGCCCACCTGCGCCATCATCTGAGCAGCTCTGGGAACGGTGTAGTCCAGCGCCTTGGCAGACAACCCTCTTTCGTAGCGATAAGAGGCGTCTGTGAAAATCTTGTGATGGTGAGAGGTTTTGTGCACAAATGGGTAAGCGAAGTTGGCTACCTCCAGCAAGATGTTTTTGGTACTCAAGCTAACGGCAGAAGATTTACCTCCGATTACCCCGGCTATACCCAGCACCTTCACCGCATCGGCTACCACCAAATCTGTGTCACGAAGCTGGTAAGTCTTGCCGTTGAGAGCCTCTAAGCTCTCACCTTTGCGAGCAAAACGCACCTCCACCACACCACCTTCTATCTTGTCCAAATCGTAGGCGTGCATCGGCTGACCCTGCTCCAAAAGCAAGTAGTTGGTCACCCCCACCAAGTCGTTAACTTTATTCACCCCATTAGCATCCAGGGCGGACACCATCCAGTCGGGCATCTGAGTGCTGACACTCACATCGTCTATCTGCGTCAGGGTAAAGCGAGGACAAGCCTCAGGCTCGTTGTTTATCAGCTGAACCCCGCAAGGCAACAACCCAGCGGTAAAGGTTTGCTCTGCCGTCTTTGGCGTCCGATAAGGTTTGCCCAAGATTGCTGCCACATCTCTTGCGATACCCACCATTCCCAGCAAATCTGGACGATTGGGGGTTATCTCCACATCCACCACCACATCTCCGTAACCCAGCTGTGCCAAAGGAATGCCCAACTCGGCGTTTGCATCCAGCTCCATTATCCCGCTGTGGTCGCTATTTAGCTGCAACTCTTTGCCACTGCAAAGCATCCCGCAAGACTCCACGCCCCGCAGTTTGGCTTTCTTTATCTTAAAATCGCCTATCGTAGCACCCACCGGCGCAAAAGCACAAACCATCCCCGCCTTGCAGTTGGGAGCGCCACACACAACTTGGTGCTCTTGTTTGCCATCGAACACGGTGCAAAGTTGCAAGCGATCGGCGTTAGGATGCGCCTTGGCCTTAAGCACTTTTGCCACCACGATATCTTTAATGGTTGTCAAAGAGTCGATGACCTCTTCCACCTCTATGCCGGCAAAAGTTATCTTATCGGTAAAATCTTCTATCGTCAAATCAAAATCTACAAACTGTTTTAACCATCGCAAAGATATTTTCATCTGTTCTCCTCAACTACAACTCTTAATTCTTTAAACTATTTTTGCTGATAAACCGGCAAAATTTTTACTCACTCAAACCTTGGCTCTCTTCCACCTTTAACTAAAACTGCTTCAAAAACTCTATGTCGTTTTCAAAAAGCGTCCGGATATCGGGGATCTTGTATTTGAGCATGGTGATGCGATCGATACCCAAACCAAAAGCAAAGCCGGTATATTTTTCGGAGTCTATACCGACATTCTCCAGCACATTAGGATCAACCATTCCGCAACCGCCCATCTCCAACCAACCGCTGTTTTTGCACACAGGGCAACCTTTGCCGCCACAAGCCACGCAAGAGATATCTATCTCGCCGCTAGGCTCGGTAAACGGAAAAAAATGAGGACGGAAGCGAGAGCTGACATCGGCACCAAACATCTTGGTGGCAAACATCTGCAAGGTGTCCCTGAGGTCGGTAAAAGAGGTGTGCCTACTCACCACCAAAGCTTCCACCTGGTGAAACACAGGCGAGTGCGAGGCATCAGGGCTATCTTTGCGATAACATCTGCCCAACGAAATAATCTTGATGGGAGGCTTAAAGTTCTCCATCACCCTGATCTGTTCGGTGGAGGTTTGTGAGCGCAAGAGCTTGCCCCCGTTGGTGTAAAAAGTGTCGGTGATGTTCCTAGACGAGTGATCAGCCGGGGTGTTGAGCGCATCGAAGTTGTGATACTCGTCTTCCACCTCGCCATAAGAAGATATCTCAAACCCCATGGAGATGAAAACATCTTCGATTTGGCGAGAGACGATGTTCAAAGGGTGCAACCTTCCTAGAGCTCTTCTTCTGGAAGGCATGGTCAAATCGACTTCAGCGCCTCTTTGCTCAGACTCCACCACCTCCAAAGCAGACTTAATCTTGGTCAAAATCTTGCCCTTGACCACATTCACCAACTTACCAAACTCCGGCCTTTGCTCTTTGGGTAGCTCCTTCATCTTGAGCAGCAAAGAAGATATCTGACTCTTCTTACCCACAAAAGCCGATTTGATGTTGTTGATCTCGTGACTACTCTTGGCACACTCCAGCTTACTCTTCAGCTCGGCGTATATTTGCTCCAACTTTGTCTGCATCTGTCAAAACCTTCCTAATTTAATTTCGCTTTTTAGTTCTCTAGGTTAGATTTCACTTGCTCACAAATCTTGTCAAAAGCCTCTTTGTCGTGCATGGCAAGATAGGCAAGGCTCTTTCTGTTGAGTTGGATGTTGCTTTTGTTAAGACCACTTATAAACTGGCTATAACTAAGCCCGTTGGTTCTGGCAGCGGCGTTGATGCGCACGATCCACAACTTGCGGAACTCTCTTTTGCGAACCTTTCTATCACGGTAAGCGTAAAGACCGCTTTTTTCCACAGCCAACTTGGCAGTGCGATAAAGTTTACTCTTTCCTCCAAAATATCCTTTGGCGGAGTCTAAAATCTTCTTTCTTCTCTTCTTGGCAGCTACATTATTGGTACTTCTTGGCATTTTATCCCCCTTAACCCAACATTCTCTTTATTCTAGGCACATCAGCCTTACTCACCAGGCTAGAGCCTCTCAAGTTTCTTTCTCTTTTGGGGCTTTTTTTGGTCATAATATGTCCTGCAAAAGCTTGATTTCTTTTAACTTTCCCTTTGGAAGTCAGCTTAAATCTTTTAACTGCTCCCTTACGAGTTTTAATCTTAGGCATAGTAAACTCCTACTTTTTTTTAACTACTCTTTTTTAGTAACGGCGACATCACCATATAAACCACTCTCCCCTCACTGGAAGGCATTTGGTCAACTTTGGCGTAATCTACCATATCTTGTTTAATTTTCTCTAGCAAATCAAAACCCAGTTGTTTGTTAGCTAGTTGACGACCTTTAAACCTGACGGTGAAGCGCACCTTATCTTTGGCTTGCAAAAACCTTATCGCATTCTTGAGCTTGAACTGGTAATCGTGCTCGTCGGTAAGAGGTCCAAACTTGATCTCTTTGGTCAAAACAATATGCTGTTTCTTGCGGGACTCGCGCAAAGACCTCTCTTTTTGGTAGTGGTATTTACCAAAATCCAAAATCTTACAAACAGGAGGAGAAGCTTTGGGCGACACCTCCACCAAATCCAAATTCGCAGCCCTCGCCTTGCTCAACCCCTCGGACAACGAAACGACGCCAATTTGCTCGCCAGCCTCGCCAATCAAGCGTATTTGCTCAACTCTGATCTCGCTATTTATCCTTTCTTTGGATACAGTGGGCTTCCGCTTTGCTTTACCCTTTCTTATACGAATAATAATTGACCTCCTGATAAATGATTATTATCTTAAATTCCTGTATAATTATTTCCTCAATAAAAAAAGCAAACTGTAAAAAATACAATTTGCCTGTCTTAACACCAATTACCGCTTAGTTAGTTTTTTTTTCTGGCAAAACTTCGCTAAACCGTAGCTAACTCAATAAACCTTGAATGGTGTCTCTAAAGTTTTCAGCATCTTTTATTTAAAAAAAAAGCTAACAACCCGCACCACAAGGTAGGAGGCAAACTCCATTTCTTTTAGTATGGCAAGATTTTTGATCGTAGCAAAACCGTCAAGCTGTTTCTTGGACAGTCCTGCTTTGTTCTTTCTCCTGCGGAGGGCTTACTCTTTTCGGATTGCCGAAAAGAGTAACAGAAAAGACAACTCCGCTTCAGAGCGCCAGCGACGGGGCGTGTCACCAGCAGAGTAAAAAAGTGTGGTTGTTCCCGTTTATTACCCGTAGTCTTGTCATTTTCAACATCTAACCTTTGCATCTCTATTTAGAAAGTGATTAGTGTCACTGGCTTAACAAAGTAATAAAAAGGGGCTAATTCCCCTTTAAGCGGAGGTTGTCCCCGCACTCTAAGCAAATAAGCAAGCACCTATCCCTCCCAGCTAGGCGGGAAGGCACTCTCCGCTTCACTGGGGTCAGCCGTTTTCTTTCTTAATTGAGCAGAGACACTTGGCACTTTTTTAAGGTGCTGAAAACGAAAGACCAAAGTGATTAGCCCAGTCAGGAACAAATCTCGGAGATGCTCTACGCCACGGAAATCTTAAGACATCTCACGAACCGTCTCTAGCGAGTTGAAGCGGAGTGCGTTTTCTTTTCTCTCCCCTCTCTTTTCGTTGAGCGCTCAACGAAAAGAGAGGGACTCACCGTAGGTGAACCACAGGCTTTGTCGCTCCCGCTTCAAAGCAATTGACAAGTTATATTGGATAATTGTTAATTAAAAATAAAAGTGAAAAAATTAAACCACTACTTAGTGGGGAAAGGATGGGGTGGAATTTTTCACTTTTCATTCCCAATTTTTAATTTTCTGACCTGACCACATAAATACGGCTAATCATTCGAGACCTCATTTATGTGGTCAGGTCAGATAAGCCTACCTAGCTAGCCTAAAAGCCTCGATCTTAGTTTTTAAATAATTAAAAGATTCCATTATTCCTATAGAAATAATTATAGGACTCGTTATATACAAAGGCATATAATATCTACCCCAATCTATCCAAATAAATTTCGATATTCCCCAAATACAGATCAAAAACCAAATAATGATCGATAACTCCTTATTCATTCTATTGGCTTCTTTCATCTTGTTAACTCCTTTTTTAATCAAATAAACAAATCCTGTCATAAAAAAAAGGAAATCCAAAAAGTTATACTTTATTCGCATAACCGCACCAATTGTCCCCAGAAAAGATTTGTCAACTTTCAAAAAATTTCTCTTCATCACATACCAAAAAGAAACAAACCATGAGTTATTGATATGAGTGCTGTTCAAAGCTCTTGCTCTTAAATCAAAAAAATCTTTAACAGACTCTTGCATCATCATCATTTTCAATATTGGTTTATCGTACAAGGTAGGATTAGTATAAATAAAAATAGCAGCTGTCAAGACAGATATTATTGCAAAACAAAAAACCATTTTTTGGATCACTTTATAGCTTTCTTTTGTACGTATATACTCTATGGTAACCTTACCATTTTTACTTTTACTCTCTACTGCCTTTTTTTTCAACAAAAGAAACAAATTTAGAGCAAAAAACACGACAAAAAAGTATCCAATCAAAGCTGCATTCAGTTTAGCTCCCACTGCCAAAGGGAAACAAACGCCTATTATTGCACTATACCAATAACTTTTTTTATTGTCATTTTTATAAAGCTCTTCCAGAAAAAGTAAAAAAAATAGCAACACCAAAAAAGAAAAGAAAAGAGAAGCACTAGAAACTCTCGCTTGAGTATTTACTATCAAGAAAGTTTTGTTAAAAAGCAAATAAAGCGATGAAAATAAACCGATATAAAAATTAAAAAATCTATATCCTATAAAAAATATAATCAAAATAGAAAAAAAAGTCATCATACCATTAGCTAATCTGGCTAACTTTATTAAATCTTTAGGGACATAGCTTCCTGGCCATTTATTTTTTTCTTTATCCGCAGTATAGTGATAAAAATAACCTTCTTTATCAATGTTGTCCCCAAAACTGTTCACAAAAAACCCCATAATAAATTTCGCCGTGTTAGGAGATTTCCATCCAGAAGTCCAAAGAGCATCGTCAAACCACTGCACTTGCTTGTATGGCATTCTTCTAAAATTGTAGCTATGCTTTTGTGAATAGCTATAAAACCACCTCTCCAGATTTACATTTTTCCTTTTATAATTTTTAAAAAACATATTATAAGCCGTTATTGAAGAGCCTGTCCACATTTGTTCATCATAACCAGAAAATTTGTTTTTTTCAAAACTTGTGTAATCTTTTACAACTATTATAGATGTTAAAAACAACAAACAAAATAAAAAGATTTTGGTGTAATTATGGTTAAAATAATTCATATTTAACTCCTTTTCTAGTTATTGTACTATTTTAAAATTCCCTTAAACAAATGAGCTAATATCTTTTAGCCAAGCATCTAAAAGAGGACTTTCCTTTTTAGCTACCAGATCCAACTCAATCAATTTATTGTAACATAATTGCATATTATCTGGGATATTATCGATTCCTTTTTTCAAATCCAAATTTTTTAGAGCTTCAACTATTTGAGCATTACTATTATAGCCTGGTATTTCATCTCGAAAATCTTTCATCAGATTATGGTCATTTCTTTCTTGCCATACAGTGCTACTATGAAATAAAATAGGCCAACCACAACTCCAAGCTATTCGCTGAGCCACAAAAGAACGCCAAATATCTGTCATCCTAAAGCTACAATAAGAAGGCAAATATAAAAGAGGAAAAGCCTCTTTAAACCATGTTGTGTTTTGGCTATTAAAAGGACAAACAGAATTGTTACCAAGAGCAACACTCTTACCCTTATTGAAAGTGATTGGCAAAGGTAGAGTAAGCCTATAAATAGCATCAACATCTGGATTTTCGTCGGCAAGTCCTTGCTGAATTGGGCAATTTATCGAAACTTGTTCGCTCAATGTAGGTAATTTTTTCAAAATATTCTCAAGAGCGAAACCTCTTGGCCAAATATGAGCTTCGGTAAAATAGTTATAAATATTTACCCAACCCTTGTCATCTAGCAAATGCGCTTTTACTTGCCTTTGGGGGCTATTCCAAAAATCTTCCAAAGGCAAATTGTCGTCGTCTGTTTCAACAATTACTTCTGCTGCCTTTGAAGCGGCAATTAAGTATCCTAAATTTTTCCTCGAGTAGTGCTTTTCAGGCAACATTTTTGCTAATTTAAAGTTTAATTTCTGTTGCTTTTCAAGAGAGTAAAAATCACAACCATCTAAATCAAAATCTCGGGGGCTTTTGCTATCACCAATCGTAATAAACTCTATTCCTCTCTTTTGCGTTTCCTTTGCAAACTGCCTTAAAACAGGATGGTTTTGATCTGCAATTGAAGTAATTATCAAAAAAGTATTCTTCATATTGACCTTATTATTTTTTTTATAATTATTGCCTGATTAATTTATTTTTTTTACTGAATCTGACTCTAAAGGCAGTTTTAAAATAGTTAAAGTTTGCTATGAATGAATTTTGAGAAACTCCTTCGGTTCTGGCTTTCCACTTTCCTGATATTTCACAAAACTTAACACCAAGCCTTAATGGAACAACCGCTGTTTCAAGAAACATAGGATGTTTTAATTCTTTCCAATCAATTATTTTTACAAGATTGGTGGGAATCAACCTATAGCCATATGTGATATCTGTTAAATCAGAAAAAAACATTATTGCAATTAACTTTTGAAAAATATAATTAAGATATAGTTTGATTTTATTATATCCATAAAACCCTCCACCTTTACACCAACGTGATACAGTAACTATATTATCCGGATTTAGTATCGACTGCTCAATCATAAGTGGTATTAAATGCGGATCTGTTTCCAAATCAGCAGACATTATCACAATATGAGATCCATTGGCAATATCAAAACCATCTTGTAAAGCTCCCCCTGCAAAAGGTCTTTTTTGGAAAATATAAGAAACTTTTTTGTACTGTTTTGCTAACTTTAAGGTTACCTCTTTGCAAGCAAAACTACCTCGTTTTTCGCTCAAAACAATTATAATTTCATCAATATACGCTCCGTTTGTTTCATTCATAATTGTATCAACGGTCTTTTTTAGAGAGTAAGTCTCATCCATCGCTGTAATAATAATGGTTAAATTTGTGAATTTCATACAACCCTTTTCAATATGTTTTTGGTATAGAATTCTTGATAACCAGAGGTAATACCATACAACCTATAACCCAATAACAAACCAAAATCTTCTTGTTCATTTGCCATAGGAATTATAATTGCAAAATCTAATTTCATTTATATACCAATTAAAAATAATATTCAAGCACTTTTTTATTAACTTCTTTAAGCAGATCATAAATTACAATTTCCTGACCACATAAAAACGGCTAACCGTTTGATGTGGTCAGAAACTCTACCCTTGCTTCCCCGTCAGTTTGCTTCTTTGTTGGTAATGCGTGTGCAGATATTTGTGCGAAACATGCGAGAGCGGCTCACCCAAAAACTCTTTATAGATCTTCTTGATCATCGGGTTGGTATGCGAGGCTCTAAACTCACAATCTTTGTCCTCTTTGTAAAGCGACTCGCCGCGTCTGGCACGGTCGGCAATACTAGAGCCGTAAGGTTGACCGCCACCGCCCACACAGCCACCGGGACACGCCATTATCTCGATGAAGTGGTAAGATTTCTTGCCAGCTTGCACATCTTCCAAAAGCTTCTTGGCGTTGCCCAAGCCGTGTGCCACAGCCACATTGACACTCAAGGTGGTCGAGCTATCTTTCAGGGGAATATCCAAGCTAGCCTCCTTGATGCCTTGCATGCCACGCACCGCTTCCACCTCTAGCTTGCCCAGCTCTTTGCCCGACAAGATAGCGTAAGCCGTCCGAATGGCAGCCTCCATCACTCCACCTGTGGCACCGAAGATGGTTCCTGCCCCTGTGTATTGACCCATCAACTGGTCGGCACTCTCCTCGGGCAAGTTTACAAAATCTATCTTGGCTGCCTTTATCATCTTAATAAACTCCCGCACCGTCAGCACGCAGTCCACATCTTGGTAGCCCGAAGAGTTCATCTCCGGACGCTTAGCCTCGAACTTCTTGGCTGTGCAGGGCATAATCGACACGCTGACAATATCTTTAGGGTCTATCTTCTCTTGCTTGGCAAAGTAAGTCTTGACCATCGCCCCGAACATCTGTTGCGGAGATTTGCAACTGGAGACATTGGGCAAAAAATCTGGAAAGTAAGTTTCCACGAACTTCACCCAGCCTGGCGAACAAGAGGTTATCAACGGCAAAGTTCCGCCCTCTTTAATCCTTTGAATCAGCTCCGAGCCTTCTTCCATAATGGTCAAATCGGCAGCGAAGTTGGTGTCGAAAACCTTATCAAACCCTAACTTGCGCAAAGCCGCATACATCTTGCCCACCGTCACCTTGGTCGGGTCCATACCAAACTCCTCACCTAGAGCCGTCCGCACCGAAGGAGCCTCTTGCACCACCACTACCTTGCTGGGATCGAACAAAGCTTCTTGCACCTGCTCGATCTCCGTTTTCTCTTTCAAGGCTCCCACCGGGCAATAGACGGTGCATTGACCGCAGTTCACACAAGGGCTATCGGCAAGATTGGCATCGAAGGCAGCCGTTACTTTGCTCTCAAAGCCTCTGCCACTCACACACAAAGCGTGCACCTTTTGGATGTCGTTACACACCACGATGCAACGCCCACAATGGATACACTTGTTGGTATCTTTTACTATCGAAGGTCCCAGATTGTCCACCTTCGCCTTCTCAAAAATCGGCTCGTAGTTCGACTCCGGAATATCCATATAGTTGATCAGCTCTTGCAACTCGCACTTACCGTTTTGGTCACAAGTGGGGCATTTCACATCGTGATCGAGCAAAATCAAAGACAAAAGCTCTTTACGAAGTTTGCGTATCTCGGGCGAGTCGGTCACTATCGACATCCCCTGCTCGGCTGGAGTCACGCAAGCTCTTTTCAGTGGCCCTGTCCCTTCTATCTTCACCACACAAACTCCACAGTTGCCGGTAGGAGTCAAATCTTGATGATAACACAAACTCGGGATGTAATGTCCGCTCTCACGGGCAACCTCCATGATCGTCTGCCCTGGCTTAGCCGTTACCTTCTTTCCGTTTATCGTTATTTGCATTTTTTTTACTCTCCTATAAACTTTTCAAATTCGTCTCCGAAATACTTCACCATGCTGCTAATAGGCATCATCGGAGATTGTCCCAAGGCACAAAAAGATGTTTTTTGCATCAACTTGGCTGTCTCTTCCAACCGTTTGACATCTTCTCTGCTACCTTCTCCTGCCAAGATCTTGTCTAGCAGATTAACCAGCACCTTGCAACCAATGCGACAAGGGCTACACTTTCCACAAGACTCGTGCAAGAAGAAGTTCAAGATAGAGCGCAAAACTTTGAGCATACTGCTCTTTTCGCTCATAATCAAGATGGCTCCCGAACCTAGCACGGCAGACTCTTTGGACAAGTTCTCAAAATCTAGCTTGATCTGCAAAAGCTCAGAAGGCAAAAACATCCCCGCAGCGCCTCCCACCAAGGCAGCCTTAAACTTCTTATCCTCTTTGAGTCCACCTCCATACTTGAAGATGATCTCCGAGAGAGTCGTTCCCATCGGCACCTCGATCAAGCCGGGGCTATTCACATCGCCCAAGATGGTGTAAACCTTCGTCCCACAAGAGCTGGGCGTGCCAATGCTGGCAAACCACTGACCACCTTTTTCCACGATGGCAGGCAGATTGGAAAGAGTCTCCACATTGTTGACCACCGTCGGTTTCCCCCAGAGTCCGCTCACCCCAGGATAAGGCGGTTTGGAGCGAGGATTGCCTCTGCCACCCTCTAAGGAGTTCAATAGAGCCGTCTCCTCACCGCAAACATAAGCCCCTGCCCCTACCTTCACCATCACATCAAAATCGAAACCACTACCCAAAATATCTTTCCCCAAAAGGCCATACTCGCGTGCCTGCTGGATCGCTTTCTTCAGCCTGTTAATACACAGGTGATACTCACCGCGAATATAAATAAAGCCCGTGTCAGCTCCTGCCACAAACCCTGCGATCATCATTCCTTCCAAAAGCTTATGTGGGTCGCCTTCCATTATCAACCTATCTTTGAAGGTGCCCGCCTCTCCCTCGTCGGCGTTCACCACGATATACTTTTGCTTCTCTTCTTGCTTGGCGGTCATCTCCAGCTTGATACCCGTAGGAAATCCCGCACCGCCGCGTCCACGCAAGTTGGAGCTTTTTATCTGTTCCAAAACAGCCTCTTTCCCCATCTCCAGAGCTTTCCCCAGAGATTGATACCCATCCACGGCGATATACTCGTCGATCGACTCGGGGTTGATCTTGCCAGAGTTTTTCAGCACTATTCTTTTTGAATAAGCAAACTCCACCTCTTGTTTGGCAGCTTGACAAAACTTCTTCACCGGGCGCCCTTTCAAAAAATGTTCCAAGACGATGAAAGGAACATCCTCGACAGTGATATTGTGATAAAGCAGATTGTCGGGATAGATAATGAAGTGGACGCCTTTGGAAACATAGCCCAAAGTTCCCGTCTCTAGCACTCCAATCTCGTTGTCCAAACCGTTTTCGGCTAGCTGCTCGCGCATAGCGGCAATAACATCTTTGACCCCTTTGTCCAAGGTGTGCTCGTCCACCACAAAAAGCAGATGCGATCTATAAAACATTTTCGCCCCCTTTCAGGTTTTGCAGCAGTCCCTCCAGCTTCTCTTGGTTCATATTTCCATAAATCTTGTCGTTCACCAGCACCACCGGCGCATTGCCACAAACGCCCAAACATTGACAAGCCTCCAGACTCACATCTTCTAGGCTCTTCGTCTCTTTCTTGAGATAATCGAAAAGGTTGTCCGAGCCTTGCACCACACAGTGCGGCGACAAACAAACCTTGATAACGAACTTTCCTCTGGGCTGCAGGGCAAACATCGAGTAAAAACTCGCCACAGAGTAAACCTGATTGTAAGGCATCTTCAAGTAGTTAGCCACCTCAATCAAATCATCTTCACTCAGATACTGCCAAGGGTTGGCATCCTGAGCTATATGCAAAATCTGCAAAATATTCTCAGGCTTGGGCGGATATTTAGTAAAATCTGTCAACACAACCTCCTTCTGGTTATCAAAACTTTAACACTCTTGCTCATCATCTTCTCCTTTTCCTGCCAACTTGCTCACCGCACCCACAGGGCAAACCTCCAAACAGTTACCACATTTCACACACTCCGACTGTAAGATAGAAAACTTCTGCTTTCTGGAGCCTTCGATGCAACTGGTTGGACATTTTTTGGCACAGAGTGAGCAGCCGACACACTTATCTTTATCTATCTGGAAATGCAAAAGATCGGCACAAACCAAAGAAGAGCATCTCTTGTCTTTGATATGCTCCTCATACTCGTTCCTAAAATATTGCAAAGTTGACAACACCGGGTTGGGAGCCGTCTGTCCCAAACCGCACAAAGAGGTCTTCTTGACCAAGTTGCCAACCTTCTCCAGCTCTTGCAAATCTGCCATCGTCCCTTTGCCTGCCGTGATTTTTTCTAAGATGTTGTGCAGATGTTTGAGTCCCACTCGGCAAGGCGAACACTTACCACAAGACTCTTCCAAAGAGAACTCCAGAAAAAACTTAGCCACATTGACCATGCACTTGCTATCGTTCATCACGATAACCCCGCCAGATCCCATCATTGCCCCTTTGGCGGTAAGCGAATCGTAATCTATCGGCACATCCCAATGCTCTTTGGTCAGGCAACCTCCCGAGGGTCCACCCAGTTGGACAGCCTTAAATTTGCCACTACTGATGCCGCCTCCAACCTTATCGATCAGATCACCTATAGTAACGCCCATGGGCACCTCCACCAACCCCGTGTTTTTCACATCTCCGGTCAACGCAAAAACTTTTGTCCCTTTGCTTTTTGGGGTTCCCATCTCCGCAAACCACCGACCGCCTTGCAAGATTATCGAAGGCACATTGGCAAAAGTTTCCACATTGTTGATGTTGGTCGGCTTACCCCAGAGTCCCTTGCTAGCAGGGAAAGGCGGTTTCGGTTTCGGATGCCCCCGCTTGCCTTCGATCGACGAGATAAGGGCGGTCTCCTCACCACACACAAAAGCTCCTGCCCCGGTGCGAACCTCCAGCTGAAAACTAAACTCGCTT
Source organism: Cloacimonadales bacterium (SeqCode) (assembly GCA_965228195.1). Classification (GTDB taxonomy): domain Bacteria; phylum Cloacimonadota; class Cloacimonadia. The sequence goes on along the minus strand of OZ245797.1, from coordinate 1,425,469 downwards.
CCTAAGATGTTCTCTCCCAATAGACCAAACTCTTCGGCTTTGGCGATAGCCAACTTTATCCTCTGGATCGCCAAAGGATACTCGGCGCGGATATAAAAAAAACCTTTGGTAGCTCCCACTGCGTAAGCGGCGATCATCATCCCCTCTAGCACCTTGTGCGGATCTCCTTCTAGCAAAGATCTGTCCATAAAAGCGCCTGGGTCGCCCTCGTCGCCGTTACAAATAATATATTTACTACCGTCTTCACTGGATGCCTTCTTGGCAAATTGCCACTTGAGATGCGTGGGAAATCCCCCTCCGCCTCTACCCCGCAGCCCCGAGATCTCGATCTGTTTTATCACTTGCTCGGGCGACATCTCTTCCAGCACCTTACCCAAAGCGGCGTAACCGTCCACGGCTACATACTCCTCCAAAGATTCAGGGTCTATGTATCCGCAGTGCTTCAGAGCCACCTTGGTCTGATTTTGATAAAAAGGCACATCCTCGACATTGCGGATAACCTTTTGAGTGCTCGACTCATCTTTCATCAGCAGTCGCTCCACGACTCTGCCCTTGATGAAATGCTCCTGCACCACCTCTTTCATATCCTCAGGCTTCAGCTCTTTGTAAAAAACGCCCTCTGGATAGATCAGCATCAAAGGTCCGTAGTCGCAAGGTCCCATACAACCGGTTTCGATGATGTTCACCTCGCTCTCAATATCAGACTCACGCACCAACTTTTGTAGCTCCTGTTTTATCTTCTTGGCTCCGGCAGAAACACAACCAGAGCCAAAGCAGAGCAAAACATCGATTCGTTTTAACATCTTGACCTTCTCAGATTAAATATTCACTGATGACATTCCCGTTGACGATATGCTCACTAATCACCCTCTTGGCCTTCTCGGCACTCATCTGACAATAGGTGACGCTTTTGCCGTCTTTCTCGATCACATCCACCACCGGCTCCATGCTAGAGGCTCCTTTCTCGCCACTTTGAGTAACAACCACTCCGGCAACATCTCTTTTGGATATCTCGTCCAAGAAAGATTTCATCACCTCTCTGGCGCCCATGGCTATGCCTGAGGTGCCCATTCCTACCACGATCTTATATTTGTAATCCGAATTTCTCAGGTTCATCTTCTTTTGAACCTCTTCTTTCAACTTTTTCAAATCTGCTAAAGATTTCATCTTTCCTCCAATTTTACCATCTGTTGGTTAAGAACCTCTTCCATAAAACTTCTTATCTCCGGCTGATCCAAAGGCAGTCCGTCCAGCTCCTTCTTGATCAAACGGGTGTCAAAACTATCTAACTCTTTGCCCTGTTCACACTCCAGCACAAAATCGACCTGTGGATGAGCGATAATGCAGGTAATCAGCGTCGTGGTCACATCTCCCAAAGGCAAAGCGTCGATGCTCGATTGCACAAAGACAGCCTCCAGTTTGGTGCCGGCACCGGGTGAAGATTGCAAATCGAAACTTCCCCCTGAGAGCAGGGCGCTCTGAGCAAAAAGCGGAATGCCCAAGCCGACCTTCTTCTTGCGATGCTCCTTGCTGGTGTAAAAAGGGTCCAGCGCCGCTTGGAGCGTCTTCTCGTCCATACCTTTGCCGTTGTCCGCAACGCTCAAGCTCAAGGTGTCACAAGATTTGCTAAACCGACAAACAATCAAGCTGGCACCTGCACTGACCGAGTTTTGCAAAATGTCCAGAAGATGCAAAGAGATGTCTTGCATAACCTTTTTTTACCTTATCTTTATAGGGCTAGTTAATACTTGCCCAAGATCTCTTTGACCTGCTCACGCGTGGTGATCTTGCCATAAGTGTCTTGACCTATCACCACCACCGGTGCCAAAGAGCAAGCTCCCACACAGCGCACCGACGAGAGAGTAAACTTGTTATCTGGGCTGGTCTGTCCTAGACCAATACCCAGCTCTTGCTCCAACATCTCGATCACCTTTGCCGCGCCCTTCACATAGCAAGCGGTCCCCGTGCAAACATTGATCACAAACCTGCCCCGTGGCGTCATCGAAAAGAAGTTGTAAAAAGTCACCACTTCATAAACCTTATTCACCGGCAGATCCATCTGCTCGGCAATAAAAACTTGCACCTCTTTGGGCAAATAACCAAACAAACTTTGTGCCTCTCGTAAAATCTCGATCAAAGGGTCTTGCAAGCTCAACTTCTCTTCGATTATCTTCTTCAGCTGAGTGTATAGTTCATTATCACATTTTCCCACATTCGCCCCCTATTTAATTACTTTAGTCTCAAACTGTTTTTTTTGTAAAGCTTTCTTCAGACCCGCAAAACCGATCTCCTCCATCTGGTATTCGGTAAACCTGTTGCCAAAATCTTTCAGATAATGAGCATCGGAGTTACGCACCAAAGCAAGATTATACTCCTGCCACGGCAAAAGATCGCCCACCACCTCTAGCGCATCAAAGCTAACATCTTGCGGCAAAAAGCCCAGTTGCGATCTGATGCTAAAACTATCGGCGTCCACATGCGATGCCACCAGCAGCCCTCCCAAGCTTTTCACCTTGGCAAAAGTTTGTCGCAAATCCCAGCTAACCGAGTTCAACAAGAGCCTTTTTTCAAAACCTAACACCATCTCCTGATCATCGATAAGCACCTGATCTCCAAAAAAATCTTTCTTGTTTTGGATATCGGGCAAACTTCGGTAAAGCTCCCTATCGAAAGCTTCTGCCGACCCACGATCGGGAAAATAAGCCAATAGATGCACCTCCAAGCTGGTCTGAATCTCCACTCCATAGATAAGGTGAATGCCAAAACTACTGGCAATCTTCGCATAAGCTTTAGAGTTTGCCAAGCTGTTGTGTTCGGTGATAGAGAGCATCTGAAACCCCAAATCGGCAGCTTTTTGAAATAGGAGCGAGGGCGACATCGAGTAATCGCCACAAGGTGACAAAACGGAGTGCATATGCAAATCGGCTTTACAAACCATCTACTTAACCACCACCATCTTATACAACTTTCCCGAAATATCAAAAGAGGTCAGCGGACTGCTTATCAAAACGATTCCCTCTTGGTTGGCTTTGTCTATCACGCTTTGCTCCGGAACCTTGTCTTTGGCAAAGATTATCGCCTCGATCTCCAAGAGCGATGCCACCGCTATCGAATTTTGGTGTTGCATTATCGTCACCCACACTTGGCAATCGCCAGCCGAGGCCATCACATCCGAGAGCAAATCGCCCGTGTAAACGCTACTGACCACCACCTGCGACAACTCTTTATCTTTGGTGAGCAACTTGCCCCCGATAAGATCTATCATCTCTGGTAAAGACATCTCTTTTTTCTCCTGCATATTAAAGACACAATCGGAAAATTTCGCCCTGCCGTCAACTATCTCTTTAGCCAAATCCGCACAAGTCGGACAGCCACAAATACCACAATCTTTGCCCGGCAAAAGTTTCTTAATATCTTCGTATTTTTTCATCTTAACTATCTTCTCTTGCATCGACAAACTCTCCACGGCAGCATCCACAGGCAACAAAGCTTTCTTCAGCTCAAACTCCCTTTGCTCAAACAACTTGTAAAAAAGCTCTTTGTCGATCTTCTCGAAAGCGATATCTGAGGAGGCGATGCGATTGGAAGCGATAAAAGGGTTCTCCACATTCAAGTCCCCGCCCACGCATCCGTTGGTGCAACTGCGCAAAACGACATAGTCGTAGTAGTCTAACTGTCCACCTTCGATTTTGGACAAAATATCTTTGGCTCCTTTAAACCCGCTGACTGCCAAAGTCTTGAAGTTGCTTTTCTTTACCTGATTGCCCTCTGAGATGTAAATCCCCCAATTCTCGTGCCGCTTGGAGTTACCACTGCTGGGCGCCTGCTTTTTCTCGTCTTGTCTTTGACTGTAGCAAATGTGCATAATCCGATTGTAAACATCCCTCATCGCCAAGGCTCCATCTTGAAAAGAGCTCTCTTGACCGACTGGATTTTTGAAAGCGGTGATCTGGGCAGAACAAGGAGCCACCGAAAAGATGCCTATCTCTTCGGGTTTAAGCCCTTTTTGTTTTGCGATGTAGTTTCGATAGTAGGCGCTCAATATTCCCACCGAAGACTCCAGTGGCAAGATGTTGGGAAGCAAAGAAGGGTACTTGATCTGGATCAAACGAACGATGGCAGGACAGTTGGACGAGATAAGCGGCCGCAACTTAGCCTCGTTCAGCTTCTGAGCAAAGATCGGAGCCATCACCCCGGTGATCATATTCTCGTCGATCACCTTGTCAAACCCCAGTGACAAAAGCGCATCGGTTGCCATCTGGTAATCTACCTTGGGTGGCAGCTGCCCGATAAACACATTCGACAAAAGCACCACCCGATACTTGAAACGAGCGTCTTGCAGCAGTTGGTCAAAATCGTCGTAAACGCTTTGGATAGCTCCCACCGGACAAACCTTGATGCACTGTCCGCAGCTGATACACTTGTGCCTGTTTATCTCCACCTTACCATCGCGGAGCCTGATTGCCGAAACCGGACAAACCCTGATGCACCTCGTGCATCCGATACACTTATCTTTATTCTCCTGCACACACTCTTTACTTTTCATCTTCCATCCACTTTTTTTCATCTTCAAAAAAACACCACCAAATCTAGCTCCGTCTTGGCGTTGGAGCAAAGAAGCATAACATCCACATTATCTTTTATGTTAGGCAAACCCATCCCCGCTCCAAACCCCATCGAGCGAGCCAAATCGTCAGCCGTGGAGTAACCAGGACGCATCGCCTTTTCGATATCTTGTATGCCAGGACCATCGTCCACGAAGCGCAAGTGAACAAACTCGGGGTAGATCCCTGCTATCATCTTGCCACCCTTGGAGTGAGCCACCACATTTATCTCCGCCTCGTAACTAGCCACCGCAAACCGCCGTAGCGACCCGGTGTCTATGCCCAAGCTCTTCAGATGCTTCTTTATCTTGGTAGTGGCAGTCCCCGACTCCACAAAATCTTTGCATTCGATAGCAAACTCGAAGTTTATGGCTGGCTGCTCCAACTCTGCCAAAAACTTGGCTGGCTCCCTCTGGCTGTCTTTACTATACGCAAAACTATTCATCGATACTCACCTTTATCGGCAAAGCTTTCAAGCCACCTTGATAGGCTCTAGCACAAGACTCAAACAAAGAAAAGTTGGTGCATAATATAGGCAGATCGTGCTCACTTGCCAGAGCCAAAATCTCATCGTTGGGCTTTTTGCCCCTCACAAACACCACCGCCTGCATATCTACCATCTCTGCCACCCGCACTATCTGATGATTAACAAGACCCGTGAACAACACAGCCGAGTCTTTGACACACATCAGCACATCGCTGATAAGATCCGAGGCGACCCCAAAAGAGAGATCATACTCCAGATGCTCTGGCGAACTCAAGAGCTTGCCATCGATCAGCTCCAACATTTTTTTCACTTTCATTTAATGCACCCTTATAAATTGCTTCAACGACCTCAAATCGCTTTTTAATTGTGCCACCAACTCCTTGTGTGAGGCAAACTTCTTCTCGGCTCGCAAAAACTGCAAAAATTCCACTTTCACCTCTTGCCCATAAATCTTTTCGTTAAACTTGTAAAGATAGTTCTCTATCGTCTTTGTCCTCTCATCGTCTCGCACCGTCGGCGCAAATCCCACATTGGTAAGCCCGTAGTAACCTTTGTCCCCGACGCGGGTGTGAGTGATATAAACCCCTTCGGCTGGGTAGATCTTGTGCGGTTCGATCGGTCTTAGGTTCAGAGTCGGGAAGCCCAACCTCCCGCCAACCTTTCGCCCACTTTCCACCTTTCCCACTATCGAGTAGTTGCGTGACAAATAACGCTTGATGCCGTTAATTTCGCCCTTTTTTATCTTCTGTCTGATCAGCTTGCTACACACTATCTCTTTGCCCATCATAAGAGGCTCCACTAGCCGGACTTTGATGCCATAGGGTCTACAAAGATCTTGCAACAATCGCAAATCGCCTTGTCTGTCTTTGCCAAATCTGGTGTCGTGTCCACAGACGATCTCTCGCACATGCAACTTCTCGATCAAAATCTTGTCGAAAAACTCCACTGCCGAAAGCTCCGACACCTCTTGAAAATCTAGATACAAGATGGAGTGAATCCCAAATTTGTGAAAAAGCATATTCTCCTTATGCTGCTTCTCCAAGATCAGATACGGCTCTATCTCTTGATTGTTTTTTCTCCTGAAATGCTCTTGCGTATGCGCCCTGTAGGTCATCACCAAAGCCTCGCCCCCCGTGTCTTTGGCTCGGGAGTAGAGCCTGTTCAAAATCTTGGCGTGCCCAAGGTGCAACCCTTCAAAATTGCCGATAGCCACGATCGGATAGTTGAAGCGCAATGTCGTATCTTCTGCCACATCGACGATGCTCCCTTTAGGGGTGTAGGGCACATCCTCGGCAGCCACCACTATCTGAAACATCTTCGCCAAGCCGGCAAAATTTTTAATCTTCTTGATCTTTTTATTGGTAAACTCTATTTTTTTCAAGTTGCTAAACCGACCCATAAATCTCAAGTTAGAAAAAGAGTTCAAAAACTTATCACTCTCCTTATAAAAACTCAACCGCTCCAACTTGGTGCAGTTACGCAAACCAGATAAGTTGGTGAGGTTGTCGGCTCGCATTCGATAAAACCTGCTGTTCACCAGCTCCCGCAAGTTATCCTCGCTGGGCAAAAACAAAGAAAAACCGTTGTCCAGATGGACATTAAACACCCGCTTCCACTGCTTTTCCAAAATATTCCACCACTGATGCAGGCGGCGCTTGTTACTAAAGAAAGAAGCTTTCTGATTGGCAAACAACTTTTGTAACCGCAAAAACTCTTGCCGCCTTTCTTTGCGTCTTCTCAGGCGTTTGGCAACATTCAGTAGCATATACCCCAAAAAACCTCCCCCCAAGAGCAAAATCAGTCCACCGATAGAGCCAAACTTTATCGCTTTCTTGCGGGCAAAATACCTTCTCACCTTATCTTTCTCCGACTCGGGCAAGATCTTGCTATCTTCGGAATACAAAAAAACTTTCAGCTTCTTGAGGTTTTGCACCCCCTCTAGGCTGGTCAATCTGTTTTTGAAGATAAACACCCGCTCCAGATCTTTTAGCTGCTCCAACCCTTTGATATTCGTCAGCAAGTTGTGTTGCGTCAACAATATTTTTAGCCTACGACTCGTCCGCAAAGGCTGCAGCGAACTTATTTGGTTGTGCTCGATAGAAAGTTCTTCCAAAAGCGGCTTGTTCGCCAAAGGTACTATAGAGGTGATGAAGTTCCTCTTTACATAAACCCTTTTTAAGTTTTGCAACCTCTCTAACCCTCTCAAATCTTGCAAATCGTTGAAATCGGCTCGCAAATACTCCAACTTGGTAAGGTTTTTAATGCGCCACAAAGACTCTATGCGGTTGTCACTGAGCTTCAACTCCTTCAAGTTCACCAAATTCTCAATACCTTTTAAGCTGGTGATTTTGTTGTAAGAGCAGTTGATGTTTTCCAAGTGATCCAGCTGCCTCAAACCGCTGATGTTGGTAAGCTCATAGCCATAAAGAAAAAGAGTGGTTCTTTTTAGTAGCCCTTGCAGATAGATATCTTTGGGTCTTTTGGTCGTCTTACCCACTCCTAAGAGCTTGTTGAAAGTCAGCTTCCACTGATACTCCAAACTATTCCACCAAGCGCTCCGCTCTTCTTGAGTATCAAATTTGGTGCTCAGCTCCACATTTTGTGCCGCAGACCACAGTAGCCCTTGCGCAAATATAATAACCAACAAAATATCAATCAATCTTTTCATACTCTTAAACTTCCAAACTAAAATACTATCTTGGGGCGAACCTTTCCCAATTCTGACCACGCCACACCCACGAACTCTTTTTTATGGTATATTTTTGTAAAGCCATTTTTGGCTCTTTCTTCTTCCCAAGGATTACCACAACAAAATCTGCGATACAACTCCTCGTCCACCTCCAGGCTCACAAACTCTGGTATCAACACATCGGGCGAGAGCATACCCTTTAGCAAACACTCTTTATCTGTCTTTTCCTCAATGCTCACGCACCTCGCCAGCTCAAAGCCGGCACACTCGTCTCGCCGCAAACTCTGGGTAGTGCCCACCACCCCCAAAAGCTGGCAAATGTCCTCACTCAGGGTCCGAATATAAGTCCCCTTGGAGACCTTCGCCGTGTAACTAAGCCGCTTGCCGTCAAAACTGTTCACCTTAAATTCAGAAATCTTTATCTCACGCGGCTTCATCTTCACTTCTGCCCCTTGGCGTGCCAAGGCGTAAGCCCTCTTGCCATCCACCTTTATCGCCGAGTAGATCGGTGGCACCTGCGAATTGATACTCAAAACTTTCTCGACCAAATCTGCTCTCAACTCCAGCGGCAACCCGCTACTGGCTATCTGCTTGCCCGTGATATCCGCCGTGTCGGTCTTCACTCCAAAAACGATCGTCGCCGTGTAGCGCTTGTCTTGCACAGACACAAAGCGAGCCAAACGGGTGGCTCTGCCCACCAGCACCACCAAAACGCCCGTGGCAAAGTTGTCCAGAGTGCCGCAATGCCCCACTCTCTTGATTTGCAAGATTCGTCGTATCTTGGCTATCACTCCAAAAGAGCTTATCCCTGCGGGCTTGTTCACCAGCAGCACCCCCCTCAAAGCTTGCCCCTGCATAGAGCCAAGACCTCCTTTACAATTTTTTCTTTGTCGCCAGCTATCTCACATCCGGCTGCCAGACGGTGTCCGCCACCACCAAACCTCTGACAAATCGACTGAACATCCATCGACTTGGAGCGAAAACTAAGCTTATACACACCCTCACTTTTCTCCTTGAACATCACGATCACCCGATAATCTCCTAGCCGCTTGAGTCTGCCGACCACCGAAGGCAAATCGTCGTAAACAAATTGCAGCCGCTCTTGCAGCTCCAAAGAGCTAAAGGCGAACACGATCTTACCTTGCTCAAAATCTTGTAGCCCAGCATAAACCTCTGCCAAATACTCAAACTCCCGCAAAGAGCTCTGGCAAAAAAAATCTTCGTAAGCTTGCCCCGGGTTCAACCCCCAATCGAGCAAAGCCGCACACACCAAAAAACATTCGGCGTCCAAGTTGCGATTTTGAAATCCGTCCGTATCTCCCAATATCGTGTAGTAGATGGCACGAGCAAACTTAGTCTTCTTAGCTTGCTCCCAGCTGTTTACCACCTTTCGGCAAAGATTAAAGATCAAAACCCCCGCACTAACGACGGTAGGGTCGATAATCTCCATCTTGCTCGCCAGCTTATTTGCTCCCAGCCAATGGTGGTCTATCACAAAAATATCTTTATCGAACCTACCCACAAAATCTTCCCACTTGCCAAGACGCGAACTTTGGTGCGCATCCACCACCACCACGGCATCGAAGCCGTTAGCATCCACATCCTCAAGCTTGACCTTCTGGTAGCCGAACTCCCCAAACACGGGACTGACCACCTGCGAGTCCAACAGCACCCTTGCCCTTTGTTTGCCTAGCACCATCTGCAAAGCAAAACAAGAGCCCAGCGCGTCCGCATCTGGGTTGGTGTGCGTCAAGATCGCCACCCTCTGGCATTTTAGCAGTTTAGCCAAGAGCATTCCACACCTGCCTCACCTTGGCAAAATCGAGCAACCCTTCCCGCAAACAAACTAGCTTCTCGCCATCTATCTTCACCACCGTCGATGGCGTCCCAGCCGCTTTTCTCACCCCACTTGGCACCCAATCATCGTCGAACCAATCTCCGCACCTTTCCATAATCTGACCATAATCTTCGAGCGGCTCTTCACCCGAGCGATTAACGCTGGTGCTGACTATGGCACCATCTTGTAATAGTCGTCGCCGCAGCTGCTCATCGGCTGGCACCCTGAAAGCCACCAATCCGTCTTTCTCCAGATGTGGCAACACCCTGCAGTTCAAAATCACCGTCAAGCCTCCGGGCCAAAACTCAGCCAAAAACTTTTGCAGCCTCCGGCTTACATCGGTGTATTGTGACAACTCTGCCAAACTCGCCAAAAGCACGATGAAAGCTTTCCCCTGACCTCTGTCTTTCAGACGATTGATTTTTTGCAAAGACGACAGATCGCCCACGGGCGCTCCCACTCCAAACATAAACCCGGTAAAATGCAGATTAACTTTTGTCATCGTCTCTTATTGCCGAAAAAAAAGAAGCGGATCTACCGACTCTTTCAAGTTTTTCCTCAGCTCGAAATGAAGCAGATCGGACTGCAACGCTGCCAGATTTTGCCCCCGCTTCACCTGTCCCCTTAGCTCTGCCAAGGTGCTACCCCTGTAAACATAGACACTGATATAGCCGTTGCGATGGTCAACCACCAAACATTTCTTGTTACCCAGACGCTTATACTCAGCCACCACTCCATCGTCCACCGCCCGACAATACTTGCTCTTGGTCTTGATATCCAAACCACTGCGACGCAAATCGTTCTCCACCACCTCTCCTTTGGCTGGCCACAAAATATCGCTGGCAGTAAACTTGTAGGAGTAGCCCGAAACTTGCCGCTCCAACTTCAAGTTGGCGATGATCTTCTCCAGCTTGTCTCGCTCCTCTTGCAAAAAAGCCAACTTCTTACTCACCTGCCTCTCTTTCTTCTTGCTCTCAGCCAAATCTTTGCTCACTGCCGAGGTCACATAACGCGAAAAAGTGATGTTCTCCTGCTCTTTCTTTCTCTTCTGCTCCAAATCTCGTATTTGCCTGTTCAAGCTGACGGTGTTGTTTTTCAACTTCAAGTTCTTTTGACTATACTGGGCGACCTTTTGGTCGGAGGCACGCACCATCGAGCTGAGCACACTCGAGTTGATCGGCTCCTCCTCGATATACTCAGCCTCGTAAAGCCTTATAAAAGAAAGAAGATAAAGCTCCTTAATCTCGCCAATCTTACTCTTCAATCTATCGATCTGCTTGGTCAACTCCCGCTTCTCTTTGCTCTTGCCCGAGTATTTATTTTGCAAATATTTCATCCGCGACTGGGCATTTTTCAGCTTTTTGCTGTAAACATCGATCTTCTTCGAATACTCACCCTGCTCCGATCTAATCTTATCTATCTGGTGCTTCTGCTCTTCGATCTCTTCCAACACCATATCCAGCTTCTGCTCTTGACCCGCATAAGCAAGCCATCCGCCCAGAAACAAGCAAAAAATTAAAGCTCGTTTACCCATTTCAACACCTTATCAACCCCTTTCTTGCTCTTCGACGAAAAAGGCACCACCGCAAAAGGAAAATTTTTCTTGCAAATAGAGGCGATCTTGCCATTGGCTAACTTATCACTCTTGGTAGCCACCATCAGATAAGGGATATTTTCTGCCTGCAACATCTCTTGCATCAGCTGATCCTTAAAATCCAGCTTGTGCCGAATATCCACCAACACCACCACTCCCAGTAGCTGCGGGCGCCCGACCAGATAAGCTTGGATCATCAATCGCCAAGCCTCTTTCTCCCGCAGGTTCACCTTGGCGTAACCGTAGCCGGGCAAATCTACGAAACTAAGCTCACCCTTGAGATCTTTCTCATCGTCTTTACTCACCACCCTAAAAAAGTTAATCAGCTGCGTCTTGCCCGGGCGAGAAGATATCTTCGCCAAAAGCTTCCTGCCCAATATGGCGTTAATCATCGACGATTTGCCCACATTAGACCGACCTACAAAAGCCACCTCTTTACAACTCACCGGCGGATAACCGCTGGGTTTAACCGCACTGGTGACGAACTCCGAATTTACAACTCTAATCAAAATAACCTACTTTTGTTTAAATACCATAAAATAAAGACAAGTTTTGAAGATTTGACCAAATGTCAAAAAAAAACAAAATTTACTTGCTCAAAAATCGCCTGCCTTTTTTTTGCATAAAAATATTAAAATCATTAACTACATTAAAAACAAAGGAAATATGAGCCTGATATACAAAACAGTTTGCTTTTTTCTCTTTTTCTTATCTATATTATCTTGCAACAGCTTGCACTCCATCGAGATTTGCATCTCCAAAACACAAGCCAACCTCCTCTCGCAAAGGATCTTCATCAACGAAACCGACCTCAAACAGTCCAAACTTTTGCAGTGGAACCAAAAAGAGAACTTCCTCTCGCTGGGCATCGCCCACTTCATCTGGTATCCCAAAGGTCAAAAAAAGCGTTTCGTGGAAAGCTTCCCTCTGTTTTTGACCTACTTGCAAAAAACTGGTCACACCCTGCCGAGCTGGCTATCTGACACCACAGCTTGCCCTTGGCAATCGGGAAAGGAGTTTTACTCACAGCTAGATTCTGCCAAAAAGAAGCAACTTTACAAATTTTTACAAGGGTGCAAACAAGAGCAGACCAACTTCTTGGTCGCTCGGCTACAGCAGGCGATCCCCAAGATTATCGCGGCAAGCTCCCAAAAGCAGAAGGTGCAAACCAACATCAAGAAGCTTTCCCAGTCGATGAGCGGCGTCTATGCGATGCTCGACTATGTCAACTTCAAAGGTGAAGGACTAGACCCCAAAGAGTCTTACCACGGTCGCTACTGGGGTCTACTACAAGTGTTGGAGAGTATGGACAACCAAGCTCAATCGCCCGCTCACCAGTTTGCCGACGCTGCCAAGCTAGTGCTAAAGCGCCGCATCAAGATGGCTCCCCAAGAAAGAGGTTGGCTAGCTGGCTGGAACAAAAGATTGGAGACCTACTATGAGTAATGCCCGAAAAAACTTCTGGGAATACTGGGGGTTCATCCTTGCCAAAGCTTTGCTCACGCCCCTACCGGGATTTTTGCAAAAATTTATCCTCGTCCGTCTGCTTCTTCTTTTCAAAATCAGGAAGAAGCTGGTTGTCAAACAGCTGAAGATGGTCTATCCCCAAAAAAGCCAGGCACAAATTGCCAAGCTTTGCCAAGGGGTTTATCGCAATCTGGCACTGCTGGCTTACGAGTTTTTCTTTTGCAACCAACAAAAACTCTTAAAAAAGTTCGAGATAGAGGGTCTGGAAAATCTACAACACTCCATCGACCAACACAAAGGCATCATCTACCCCAACTTGCACATCGGCAACTGGGAAATCGGGATGAAATATATGACCCAAAAGATGAACCTTAAGGTGAACGCCTTGGCAAAAAGGATGCGCAACACCCACTTAGACAAATACATCGAGAAAATCCGCCTTAAAAACGGCGTGCCGAGCATCTTCTTAGAAAACGCCTTCAAAGGCACCCTCAAGGCGTTGAAGCAAGACGAGGGTATCGGCATTATGATCGACCAAAACGCTCGCAAAGTCGGGCTCAAACAAAACTGGCTCGGCATACCAGCCTCCGTTTTTCAAGGTCCTGCCAAGTTTGCCATCAAATCCGGAGCGATGGTGCAACCTATCGTCTGCGTTCGAAGCTCCAAAGGATTCAAAGTCATCGCCGAAAAACCACTAGACGGTAGTAACTACAACAAGCAGCAGATCCCTGAGCTGACCCAAAAAATCAGCCAATCGTTAGAAAAGCACATCTTGAACTACCCCGAACAGTGGTTTTGGATGCACAAGAGGTGGTAGATTTTTCTTTGTCTGAGTTTAAGTCGAGCCTTTGAACATCGCCAGCTATCTTAAGATACTCTTCAAAAGTAGTCTAACTCTACTCTTTGTTAAGCAGTCCGCCAAGTATCACCAAAGCCATCCCAAACGCATAAACCAAATAAAAAGGTTCTTTAAAAAACAAGATCAGAAGGAGGGTCGAGAACACCGGCGTTAAGAAGATAAACAGAGCAACGAAAGACGCTTTACCTGCCTTCAAAGCTCCAATCCAAAAAATATAAGAGACGCCGTTCACAAAAATTCCGTTTATCAATATCGGCAAAATAGTGCCTCGGGTGGGCAAACAAAACTCCGAGAAAAAAATCATACTACCAAAAGAGATGATGGTTGCCGTGAGAAAGTAGACACTCACCAGCGACAAAGAATCGATTTTGACCTTCTTGCTCAACACCGAAAAAAGCCCAAAGACAAAAGCTGCCAACAAAACGACGCCGTCCACCTCCAAGTTACTCAAGTAGATATCCCTCAATCTGCCTTTGCTTAAAACCAAGAAGACGCCCAAAAATCCCAAGATCACCGCCATCACTTTCCTTTTGTTGAGCCTCTCCCTCAAAATCAGCACAGAAAGAACAATCACCAAAATCGGCCAACAATATTGGATTATCAAAACCTCGATCCCTTTGGCGTTTGCATAGCCGTAGTAAAGCAAGATGTAGTAAAGATAACTACCCAACATCCCCAAGAAGATCGCCACAGACCAATCTTTTGCCGATAGGCTCAAAATCAGCTTGATTTTTTTTTGTTGCCAACAGATTACCAAGAAAGTCATCCAAGAGACGCCGCTCGACCAAAAAAGAAACTGGTGATTATCCAGTCCAACCTGTCCGAGCTTAGCCACAATGGGGATTAGCGACCACAGGAAAACACAAATCAAGGCGTAGATTACAGATTTGGTGGTAGCTCTCATCATCTATTGTAGCTCTCGCCCTATCAGAACAAGCAAGCCAAGCACTACTCCACCAGCTCGGCTATCTTCCCGCTCAAATCGATCGCTTTTTCGGTGGTGTCGTCGTAGATAAACTTCAAGTTGGGAATCTTGCGAACAGTTTTCAGCTTTGCCAACTCACCTTTGAACACACCGGCACTCCTTGCCAACTGCTTCAACACATCGCCCTTCTTTTGCCTAGGGTCAAAACAAGAAACAAACACATTCGCCAGCGACAGATCTTTGGCAATCTTCACATCGTTAATACTCACAAACTGCAACACCGGGTCGTCTATGCTTTTTTGCAAAATCGTGCTAAAAATCTTGAAAAGCTTCATCTCCAACTTTCGGGTCATACTTTACTCCCTTTAGCTATAAAAAAAAGCAAACTCGCTAAACAAGCTTGCTTATTATCGAAAAATTTGATTTAAACTACATTTACGAACTTGCGTCCATTCCTACCGGTGGTAAACAAAACATTACCCGCGGTCAAACTAAAGATGGTGTGATCTTTGCCCAAACCAACATTCTTGCCCGGTTTGAGTTTGGTGCCTCTTTGACGAACAATGATGTTGCCAGCGATAACACTCTCACCGCCATACTTCTTCACACCCAAATACTTAGGATTACTATCTCTACCGTTCTTGGACGAACCGACCCCTTTCTTATGTGCCATTGATTAGCTCCTTACAATATCTTTTACTTTAATCTCGGTGAAATCTTGTCTGTGTCCTTGTTTTCTGCGGTAACCTTTTCTTCTCTTCTTCTTGAAAACGATCACCTTCTTATCTTTTTTGTGAGCCATCACCTCAACATCTACCTTGGTGCCGTCCACAATGGGAGTTCCCAAAACAACATCTTTGCCATCTTTGTAAAAAATAACACTGTCCAAGCTCATATTGGCGCCGACCTCTACATCACTCAAAAAAGGCACTTTGACGACTTTATCTTTTTCAGCTTTAAACTGCATACCCTTAAAATCCACTATCGCATACATCTGCTAGTCTCCTGTTTACACTATTTCAACTTTAATAAGGCTAATATTTTGTCTACCTATTTGTTGTCAACCCTTAAGTTACAACTTACATTTTTGAACTTCTATTACACTTAAAATCTTTGCAAACTTATTTATCACTCTTTTTATCTCGTGAACCGTAGATGAAAACTCCTGTCAAACTACCTAAAACAGAAGTTGACCCCAAAACAGTTCCTCCAATTACCTTATCAACAAGAATTAGATAGCTAGAAAATAAGATAGTTGTCATAGCGACGATAAAAGCAAACCAAAGTCCAAGCTTAGAATCTTTTACTGCTGAAGACAAATACAACTTTTCCATTTCCATTCTGTGATTAGTTTGAGAATGAGACATCTTAATTATTTCTTGAGCTGCACCTGGAGATATCTCCTCATAACAACTCAAAATATTCGGGGGAGGAATAGGTCCTTTAAAACTAACAGAAGTTTCACGAGCTACTATTTTTTTATTGTGGTTTTTATTTTTTACTACTTTTTTGTTCATAAGCACCTATAGAAAAATTGATATCTTTACCTATCTGCTCCCAATCCAATTTTAAAGCATCAACATCAGATTTAAATACAATCTCCTCAATATTTTTCAACTTTTCGTTTCCCCTAAAAAAATTGCTAAATCCCGCACCAAAACCTACTCCTTTACCATTTAAAAAAGCTGGTTTGTATCCAAGCATTTATCCTCCTCAATTTAACAAACTTCAAAAACCAGACTAAAAACAACTATTTTCCTGTCAATATCTCTGTTAATTTATCACTTTCCAACTTTTTTTACTCTTCCAATTGAGCGCTAAAGTTCTTCCAAGGCAAACAACTAAGAGAGCCTAACAAACCTCAAAATTATAACTTAGCACTCAAGACTAAACACTATTTTTTCTTAACCTTTCTCTTGCAAAACTTCCAAATAAAGTTGAGTAATAGATTGATTAAAGTAAGGAATACTCCAAAAAAAGCCGATGCCAAAACTCAAAGAGCTCAACAAAAACCAGCCCAAAAAGCGGAAATACAAACAAAAAATCTGCCACTTATAACCATAGGTCAACCGCTTGCTTCTCTGGATAATCTCCACAGCCGAAAGGCTCGGCTCATCTGCGGCTACCAAGTAAACGAAACTATAGCGCAAAATAGCGATAACCCCCGGCACAAACAGAAGCAGCGTCCACAACATCAAAAATATAAGCACCAACAAGTAAAGCAAGAAAGCTCTCCCAAAAATCTTGAAACCAGAAAACAGATCGGTAAGCTGAATCTCTTGGTCTCGGGCAACTCTCAAGCAAACAGAAAAGTAGCCGACCCCCATGGCTCCGGCAATCAAGCAACTACCGGTGATCATCAACAGCGGAACCTGCGAGCTGGCACCCATCACAACGGTGTAAACAAAAGTAACCAAAGCCATAAAAAGCCACTTGCCTGCCAAGCTCTCCCGTGCCAAACGAGTTATCTCTTTGTTACTCAACATCTTTTCCCCTTAAGAACTTTAAACTTTCTCCACCAGCAAATAGATCTCCAGCCCGTTGATATCCCACTTTTGCATCCCTTGACTAGAGTCCGCTCTTTCAAAACTGTCTGCCAGCGTCTCCTTCTTCAGATCGTCCAGATAACCAGCCAACATCGCCTCCAGATCTTCACTGTAATAGTAGCTGACATTTATCCTGTCCATCACCTGATAGCCAGAGTTTTTGCGGGTAAACTGAATCTTGTTAATCAGCTCGCGGGCATACCCTTCGGCAACCAGATCCTCTGTCAGTGTCGTCTGCAGAGCCACGAAAAAATCGCCATTTGTCTCCAGCTGATAACCGTCCAAGCTCTTGATCTCCAGCACCAGATCCTCGCTCTCCAGCTTATACTCTTCCCCATCCAAAAGCACAGGGAACTCCTTGTTTTGTGCGAAAGCTTCTCTTATGCCCTCCACATCGGCGGTGAGCAGATACTCTTGCAAAGCTTTCATCCGCTTGCCCACCTTCTTGCCCACGCTCTTGAAGTTCGGCTTGGCAGTATAAGAGACAAACCCTTCGTCCACAAAACTAACCCGCTTGATGTTTATCTCCTCCAAGATCAAATCTTCCATCCCTGCCACCACCTCTTGCAACCTACGGGGCAACTTAATCTCTGCCAAAGGCTGTCTGACCTTGAGCCTGGCGTTGTTACGCGCAAACCTGCCCAAAGATACCACCTGAATAACGGTGTCCATCTTCTTCTCCAGCTCCGCATCTATCTTGGCAGGATCGCAGACTGGAAAATCAGCCAGATGGACAGACTCTTGCCCGGTCAACGCACCATAGATATGGTCTGCCAAAAAAGGTGACACGGGAGCGATCATCTTGGTCAGAGCCACCAACACCGCATGCAAGGTGTAGTAAGCGTCTTTCTTGTCGTCGGTCAAATCGAAAGACCAAAACCTTTCTCTGGAGCGACGCACATACCAGTTGGAAAGATCTTCACAGACAAAGTTTTGGACGGCTCGCACCGCCTTGGTCAAATCGTAAGCGTCCATCCGCTCTTGCACATAAGCTATCAGCGCATTCAGCTTGGAAAAAATCCAGCCGTCGATACGACTGCTCACCTGTCTTGGCTCCTCCACGCTATAACCATCGATGTTGGCATAAGTAGCAAAGAAAGAGTAAACATTTTTCAAGGTGCCAAAAAACTTACCGGCAACCTCTTTGACTCCGTTTCCGTCGAACTTGGTCGGCACCCACGGAGGACTGCCAGCCAAAAGATACCAACGCACGGCATCCGCTCCAAACTCATCCATTATCTCAAAAGGGTTGACCGTGTTCCCCTTGGACTTGCTCATCTTCTTACCTTTCTTATCTAGGATCAAATCGTTGACCAGCACATTCTTGTAAGGCGTTTGACCTTTGATAATCGTGGAGATCGCCAAAAGAGAGTAGAACCAACCTCTGGTCTGGTCGATACCCTCGCAAATAAAGTCGGCAGGGAAAAGCTTATCGAAATTTTCTTTGTTCTCAAAAGGGTAGTGGTGCTGAGCAAAAGGCATCGCCCCGCTATCAAACCAGCAGTCTATCACCTGTGGCACTCGGCGCATCACCCCACCACACTTGGGGCATTTCAAGACGATGTCGTCCACAAACGGCTTGTGCAGCTCTGGGTTGTCCGGCACAGCAGCTCCGCTAGAAGCCAACTTGCCTTTGGCTTGCAAATCTGCCTTGGAGCCGACACTCTCCTGCGTTTGGCAATCTTCACAGATCCAAACATTGAGCGGCGTCCCCCAGAAACGATCACGCGAGATCGCCCAGTCGGTGTTGTTCTCCAGCCAAGAACCAAAACGACCCTCACCCACGAAAGGCGGCGCCCAGTTGACTTTGTTATTCTCTTTTATCATCTTATCTTTGTAGTCGGTGGTCTTGATATACCAACTCATGCGCGCATAATAAAGAAGCGGACTATCACAACGCCAACAAAAAGGGTAGGTATGCTTAAAGTTCTCTTTCTTCATAAACAAACCACGCTCTTTCAAGAAGATGATGATCTGCTTCTCGACCTCTTTATCTTTGACGAAATAACCTTCCAACATCGGGAAGTTCTGATTATACTTGCCATCTTCACCCACGGTATGCACCAGAGGAATATCGTTCTGCTTGCACACCTTATAATCGTCCTCGCCATACATACCTGCCGTATGCACAATTCCCGTTCCGTCTTCCGTGGTCACAAAATCGCCCGCGTAAATCTTGTGCGAGTTCTCGTTTTGCAACTTCTCTACCCCAAAAAGCGGCTCATACTCTTGCCCCAAAAGCTCGGCTCCCTTGAACTCCTGCACCACCTTGTAATCGAAATCCAGCACCTTCAACAAACTTTTTGCCAAAATGTAAAATTCGCCCTCACACTCAACCTGCACATAATCTATCTTTGCTCCCACCACCAAAGCCACATTCCCGGCTAGAGTCCATGGCGTGGTCGTCCATGCCAAAAAGTAGGTGTTCGCCTGACCTTTTTTGCGAAACTTGATATACACAGAAGACTCACTAACCTCTTTGTAACCTTGTGCCACCTCGTGCGAAGACAAAGGAGTCCCGCATTTCGGACAAAAAGGAACCACCTTATGCCCTTGATACAAAAGCCCCTTTTTCCACATCTGCTCCAGTAGCCACCAAACCGACTCGATGTAATCGTTGTCCAGAGTGATATAAGGGTTGTCCAAATCTATCTCGTAACCCATCTGCTGGGTCATCTTGCGCCAGAGCTTCTCGTAACTAAACACAGACTCGCGGCACTTTTGATTAAACTCCTTTATTCCATAATCCAAAATCTTCTTTCGATCGTCCAAACCCAGCTGCTTTTGCACCTCTATCTCCACAGGCAAACCGTGGGTATCCCAACCAGCTTTCCTCTTCACCCGAAAACCTTGCATCGTCTTGTAACGACAAACCGTATCTTTGATCGACCTTGCCATCACATGGTGAATGCCGGGCTTACCGTTGGCTGTGGGAGGACCTTCAAAGAAGATGAAATCTTGGTCTCCTTTGGCACTGCTTTTGCCCAAAATATCTATCTCTTCCCACTTTTTAGCCACCTCAGCCTCTATCTTGGCGCTCTTCTTCTTGGGGTCAATCGTTTCATACATCGCAAACTCTCCTCACTTTTCCAAACAAAATTTCTTCAAATTAAAACTTTTGTCTCACCATTTCTGTCAAGAGTTGTTTTGGTGTTGCAAGGGAATTTATCCCAAAGCATAACTTTTGTTCAGCATTTTTTTAGAGCTTGACACAAACAAGAAAATTTATCGAATAGGGAAAAGGTTAGAAAAAATGATGAAAATATTAGAAGAAACAAAAGAAAAAATGTTCGTATATAACACCAAATTACTACTAACGACGTATGTTGGGTAGTGGATTGTTGGCGGCTATTAATAAAAAAGAAAATGAACCAACAAGACGAAATATATCAAGAAATGAAAGGGGAAGATGTTGGAATATGGTTCATTTCGGATAAATACGGATATAAAATTTCACTAAAAATTCCATCAAATGTTATTCGTTCATTAATAAATGGATGCCGAATAGAACTTCTATTTGGAAAAGATGAAAAAGACGATTTTATATACTTTCTTAACGGCTCAAGAATTTATGATGACTCTACAAATCCAATTTTTATAACTCAGCCTTGTAGATTCAAAAGAGATTATGAAGGACTAACGAGAATACTAAACGAAAAAGAAGTAATAATTGAATTGTATGATGAATTATTGACTTGCTCTGCAACTGCTGAATTGACAATAAAAGAAGAAGATAGAATTACGATTTTGAAATTTATGAAAGGTGATAAGAATTTATATGTAGATGCAGGAAATCAAAATTCAAACGTATCATTATCAATGGATTCGTTTGTATATTCTCTTGACCCTTCTCAAAAGACTTCCAATTCATATAAAATCGAAACTAAATCAATTCCATGCGAGATAAAAAATTGGAATATAATTCACAAGCATCTTGTTGGTTTTGCCGATAATCAAGAAATCAATATATCAGATAAAGACGAAGGTGGTGTTTTCGAAAAGCAAATTTGGTACTCAATGGAAAGTTTGTTTCTCAATAACATCCACTTAAATCCAGACGTACAAAAAAATAATAAAAAAAGAGAATTGATTGATATACTCGCTTACCACAAATATGGAAATTTTCTTATTGAGACGAAAGCATTGGGAATACTAAAATTGAATCAAGAACAGACTCTTGAAAGAAAAATAGCGAATGTAAAAAAAGACATTAAAAAAGGAGTTAAACAGTTGATTGGCGCAAGTAATAGTATAAAGAAAGGTTTACCAATTTTTACTGAAGCAGGGAAAAAAATAAATCTCGATAGGACATTAATTCCTCATTGTATAGTTTTAGTTTCAGAATTGATACACTTGGGAAATTGGAAAGAAATAGAGGAAAAAGTGATGCTTGCAATGCTAAATGAAAAGATATATTTAAATGTAATGGATTACAGAGAATTTATGAAGTATTTGAAGGCATCATGTGGAAGAAAAGAAAGACTTGACTACTTCCTAATGGAAAGAGCAGAGAAATTTATCAAAAATGGTGGGCAATTACATATGAAAACGAGTTTTATGAAAGAAAAAAAATAAAAACAGCCGCTAACAATGGCTAAAACGTTCATAGCCAACAAAAACTGACTACGCCGTTTAGTCGAGACCGTTATCCACAAGGCTAAGAACACAGCAAAATAAAATATATCTGATAAAAAAATAACCCCTTGTTACAACTCTTCTCACTTTTCCAAACAAAATTTCTTCAAATTAAAACTTTTATTCAACATTTTTTTAGAACTTGACACAAACAATAAAATTTATCGAATAGGGAAAAGGTTGGAAAAAATGATGAAAATATTAGAAAAAACAGAAGGAAAAATGATCGTATATAACACCAAATTACTGCTAACGACGAATGTCGGTTAGTGGATTGTTGGCGGTAATTTAAAGGAACAATCGATAGGATAAGAAACTTAACCTAAGTTAAAGACTATGAATAAAAAATACACATCAAAAGTTGTAAAACTGGAAAACCTAGTTTTGGATAAGGATAATCCTCGTTTTGCTGAACTTTACAATGGAAGTGATAATGAAAGTGATTTAATTGAATATCTATTATTTTCAGAATCTGCTGATGAAATAGCAGAGGCAATATCTAATGCAAATGAATTTTATGAAGATAGACCATTATGGGTCATAAAAAAAGATGATAAATATATTGTTAAAGATGGTAATCGAAGATGTGCAGCAGTTAAAGCATTACAAACTCCCAATAAATTTGTTTTATCTACATCTAGACTTGAAATAGAAGAATTACCTGTCTTAGAGTATCACAATGCTAACGACTTAGATACTAGAATTAGACTTGAACACAATAGTAGCCTTTTTAAAAAATGGGGAAGAATAGCAAAAGCATTAGAAATATATAGATTATTTGCTTCTGGAAACTCTATTGAATCATTATCCGAAATCGATTCTAATCCTAAAGATTTAATAAAAGCAGCAACATTTTATCACGAAGCTGTAAAATATAAAGGTGAAGATTTTAAAAAGCTTGTTAGAGACGGCCGAGGTACTACTGGAGGTAAAACAATTGTTTTCGAAAGGCTCTTTAAAGGGAGAGCAAAATGCGGCTATAATTTTAGACGAAATACTAATGAAATTTTAGTGAAAAATAAAGAATTATTTGAGTCCTACATAAAAGCCATAGTACCATACTTAATAAAAAATCCAAATACAACATCTAGAACTATTGATAGTTTAGGTGCAGAAAAGTTCCTTGACAATCTTAAATTATTTGGTTTCCCTCCACAAAAAGAGCAAGAAGACGATAATACAGATAATCAAGAAACTGAAACACAATCCCCAAATTCAACAAATAAAAACAATACATCTTCAAATACTAGTAATTCAAATAACTCTGATAAATCAAAACAATCTAATACAAATTCTAATCATTCAAATCAAGATACAAACAACAATTCATCTGAATCAAATCAGAATACAAATTCATCAAATACGAAAAATAATTCTTCAAGACCAAGACATCGTGTTAAAACAAGACCATCATTAAAACGAAAAAAACTACCAAATGCATTAAAAAAACTCATTGATGAATGTTATAACTTAGACCAAAATAATTTTGCTAATGCAAAAACTGCTTTAACTAGAGTTACATTTGAATGTACTTTAAAATTTATCGTAGAAAACACAAATAAACCTAATGGAAAACCAATTAGTACTGCAAATTGGTTTAATTTAGCATATAATGATAAAAAAGGAAATAAACGTCCTTATACAGATTTCAATTATTTAAAAAATAAATTTACAGAATTAATCATAGACACTAGTTACAGAAAAGCATTTGAAAGTTTCAATTTACAAAATATGCATCAAATAATACATAATTATCGTGTTGGCGCAATTCCTTCCGATGGGAAAGGTTTATGTGACAATTTAATTGAACTTATTGAGTTTATGCTACAAGAAGAATCCGATTTGTATAATTCTTTAGATACTAGTAAATTTTAGAAATACATGTTTTATTCACCACTAAGATACCCAGGCGGGAAAAATAAGTTGTCAGCATTTATTGCAAAGATTTGTGTGGATAATAGCATAAATGGTCATTATGTTGAACCATATTCTGGCGGTGCATCAGTTGCATTATTTCTACTAATGGAAGGATATGTTCAGCGTATTACCATTAATGACAAAGACCGCTCAATATATGCATTTTGGCATTCCGTTCTACATAAAACAAATCAATTATGTGAATTAATCTATAATGCAGACCTTTCAATTGAAGAATGGAAAAGGCAAAAAGATATTCAAAAGAATAAAAAGAAAGCAAATTTATTAGAACTTGGATTTTCTACCTTTTTTTTAAATAGAACAAACCGCTCTGGGATAATTAATGCTGGTGTTATGGGAGGAATTCAACAAACTGGAAACTATTTAATGGATTGCCGTTTTAACAAAGAAGACCTGATAAATAGAATTAAGTCTATTTCAAAGAAAAAAAAGCAAATTAGACTTTATAGAAAAGATGCAATCAATCTAATTGATATGATTACTAACGAAGCAGAAAATGATAATGTAGTATTTTACTTTGACCCACCATATTATCTTAAAGCAAGTACATTATATATGAACCATTATGAAGAAAATAATCATAAAAATGTAAGTGATAAAATTAAATCAATTGAAAACATAAAATGGATTATTTCATATGACAATGTTCCTGAAATTCAGAAATTATATTCTGATTGCATTAAAAAAGAGTTTTCTTTCAAACACACTGCATATGAAAGCAGAATTGGGAACGAAGTGTTATTTTTTAGTGACAATATAACTCAACCAAACATAAAAAATTATGACCCTATTAGATTTAAGAAAGAAAAAACTACCGCCAACATTTTGTATAAGTAATAGCAAGCAAAGTGCTAAATATCAAGGTTTCTAGCCCGCTCCAAATCTGACCTGACCACATAAATGAAGTCTCAAATGATTAGCCGTATTTATGTGGTCAGGTCAGAAATTAAAAATTAAGAATGAAAAGTGAAAAAAAATCCACCGCAACCCCGCACTTTTCAGAGCATCGTCCTACTGATGGATTCCTGCTTCAGCTAGGAATGAGGATGAGTGGGGAAAACAAGATTCTTGCCCTGCCTAGCTGGGCGGGATAGACTAGGTCTTGCTTGCTTAGAAGGGTAGGATGGCACTCTCCGCTTCATCGGGGTCACCCGTTTTCTTTCTTAATTGAGCAGAGACACTTAGCATTTTTTCAAGGTGTTGAAAACGCAAGACCAAAGTGATTAGCCAGTCAGGAACAAATCTCGGAGATGCTCCCCGCCACGGAACTCTTGAGACATCTCACGCCCTGTCTCTAGCGAATTGAAGCGGAGCTGTCTTTTCTGTTACTCTTTTCGGCAGTCCGAAAAGAGTAAGCCCTCCGCAGGAGAAAAAAACATATTTAGTTGAGCGTTCAACGAAAAGAGAGGGTCTCGCTGAAGGTGAACCACAGGCTTTGTCGCTTCCGCTCCAAAGCAATTGATAAGTTAAATTGGATAATTGTTAATTAAAAATAAAAGTGAAAAAATTAACACCGTCAATTAATGGGAAAAGGGTTAGGATAGATTTTTTCATTTTTCATCTTTAATTATTATTTTCTGACCTGCCCCGCAAAAAAATAGCTCTCTGCCAGAGATGAGCAACATCTCTGGCTGAAAGCGAAACAATTCAGTCCCGAAGGCGAAAAGGCAAACTCACCGTAAGGTGAAAAAAATAAAAAAAAACAAATCAAAGTTTGACCATTTAACAGAAAAAAATGGATATGTCCTCAAGGATGAGGTTCAAAGAAATAGTAACCTCGCAAGAGATCATAGGAGATTAAATGATTAGCATTTATGTAGGAAATATGTCATGGGGCATATCAGAGCAAGAGCTAGAAGAGCTTTTTGCTGAGTTCGGAACTGTTAGTTCTGCAAAAATTATCATGGATCGTGAAAGCGGTCGTTCAAAAGGTTTTGGCTTCGTAGAGATGGACAGCGAAGACGCTGGCATGTCTGCCATCGAAGCTCTTAACGAGAAAGAAGTTAAAGGAAGAGCTTTGCGTGTAAACAAAGCTTTACCAAAAAAGAATAAATTTTAGTTTCAGATTAAGTTTTATTCCAAAGCCGCTTTTTATGAAAGCGGCTTTTTTTCTGGGGCAAAATTTTGCAAATTCCTCTTGACCGACTCCGCTAGAAAAAATCTGCTCAAGACACAATCAAAAAGGGGAAAAGATGAAAATCTTAGTCAGCAAAAAACTACCTTATATGCCCGATCTCACAAGGCTGGGCTACCAAGTTTATCTCAACCAATCCAAGGAGTTGATGAGCCACCAACAAATCAAAGAACAGATCAAAGAGGCTGATGCTCTAGTGAGCGTTTTGGCAGACCAAATAGACCAAGAGATTATCGACGCAGCGCCAAACCTAAAAGTTATCTGCAACTACGCCGTGGGTTACAACAACATCGACTACGCCTACGCCAAAAGCAAAGGGATTATCGTCTGCAACACCCCCGATGTGCTTACCGACACCACTGCCGAGCTGGCTTGGTCTTTGCTGATGTCCACCGCCAGACTCATCGTCGCCTCCGACCGCTATGTGCAAGCAGGACTTTTTCGGCAGTGGGAGCCTACCCTAATGATGGGGCAAGATATCGTCGGCAAAACATTGGGGATTATCGGCTCGGGTCGCATCGGCACAGCCATGGGCAAGATGTCGCAAGGCTTTCGCATGCCGATCCTCTACACGCACAAACCAAATCCAGAGTTAGATGCCATCGGTGGCAAGATGGTCGATCTGCAAACCTTGCTCGCCAACTCCGACTACATCTCTTTGCACTGCCCGCTGACGCCTGCCACCAAACACCTGATAACCAAAAAGGAGCTACAAAAGATGAAAAACTCTGCTATCCTTATCAACACCTCGCGTGGGGCCATCATCAAAGAGCAAGATTTGGTGGACGCCTTATCACAAGGCGAAATAGCTGCAGCAGGACTCGATGTCTTTGAAGACGAGCCAAAGATAAACCCGGGGCTACTGGGCAACGATAAAGTCGTCCTCACCCCGCACATCGGCTCCAGCACCCTAGCCACTCGCACCAAGATGGCACAGATGTGTTTTGACGACTGTTTGGCAGTCCTCAGCGGCAAGAAAGCCAAGTTTGCCATCTAAAAGCTGGCTATGAATATTCTCGCCCTCGACTCCCACTCCAACGCTGGCAGCATCGCCGTGGCTCAAGACGGACAAATTAGATACCTTTGCTATCTGGACATCCAAGGCACCCACAGCACCCGCCTGATGAAAATGGTAGACCAAGCTTTGCAAATCTGCCAACTGGAAGTGAGCGACCTCGACCAGATCGTCCTTTGCGTAGGTCCGGGCTCGTTTACCGGCATCCGCATCGGTCTAGCCACAGCCAAGGGTCTATCGTTTGCTCACAACATCCCCATCGTCCCCATAGACTCCTTGCAGATGCGAGCTATGGCTCTGGCTGGTTACAGAAAAAAGGT
Source organism: Cloacimonadales bacterium (SeqCode) (assembly GCA_965228195.1). Classification (GTDB taxonomy): domain Bacteria; phylum Cloacimonadota; class Cloacimonadia. The sequence goes on along the minus strand of OZ245797.1, from coordinate 1,398,419 downwards.
GATCAGCTTTTGCGATGCCAAAACCAAAGAGATTTACGCAGCCGTTTACGACCAACACCTCAAGCCAATCGTGCCTGCCGGATGTTACAACATCGCAAAATTTTTCCAAAATCTCAAAGGAGAGTTCCTTATCAGCGGCGACAACTACCCACTCATCGAAAAACACAGCCAGCACCTGAGTTTGAAAACAGCCAGCCTTGCCCAAAGTTTGCCCTTAGCATCTTTCCTCATCCAAAAAAGCAACCCCGACTTGAGCTTCGACTCTCAGGCACTTTCCGCCCTTGAGCCGCTCTACTTGCGCAAATCACAAGCGGAGATCGTTTGGGAAAAAAAGAACAACTAACAAACGTTAACAAAATTCTGGAGGAATTTGAAATGCAAATCTCAATCAAATTTATCAAGAGACTAATTGTTCTTTTGTTGTCGTTTCAACTTATGATAGGGTGTAATATTCTAGGAATTAATAAAAATAGTAATTCTGAAGAAGAATCTAGTGATTACGGAAATACTGAAACAACTTTTGGTGATTATATTGAAATCAATGATATCTCTGACTATGAAAACTCTACGGACACCACAAATGCAAATGGCGAGCTAACTCTAAAATCAGATAAATTGAATAAGGAATTTCTTGTAAGAGTTGTGAATGAAAATGGAGAAAGTGTTGAATGAATAAATATATCCTCCACTATTGTAAATGGCGAATTGCTTCTATTCCCCCACAAAAATGACACTCTATATGGAATAAATCAAGTTAAAATTGAAGATATGGAAACAACTAAAACATCATCTTCAATTAAAATTGAACCATTCATTATTACCACTGCAACAATAATACTAACCATTAAATGTATTACCACTGCTGCAATAGTAAAAAATTTAGTTGATCTTGGATATAATGCGTACAAAATCAACAATTTTGAAGCTGAAAATTTTGAAAGTTTTAGCATAAATTATACCCAATATATTACTACTGTAAATGAAGCAGCAAAATATATTGCAACTAGAGATATGCAAGGAGTTATTTTAGCTGATATTGGTTTTAATATAATAACTTTAGGCAAAGCAAAAGGAGTAACACTTGCAAAAAAAGGAATAAAGCAAGTAGTAATTTGGGCAGTATCAAGCCTTGGCCAAAATGGAATTTTTGCTGGAGTAGAATCTGCAGGATCAAATTGGTGCGAAAATCATATAAAAAATGGCCTTAAAGAACAATTAAAAGTATCTTACCCCGAAGAAAAAATTACTGACAATACTAAAATTTGGCTACGAATTAGTAATACAAATTATCAACTAAGTAAAAACTGCATCATAAGTAATGATATGAACCCAAAAAACTGGACACTTTTTGGAGGTGTTTTTTATGGGGAAACAAAGAAAGTATAGCCCTGAATTTAAGCTATTTATTGTGAAGAAAAGATTGGTTGATTCAATGAGTTTTGCTGAAATTTTAAGAAGGTATTTTCCTTATTTAAAAGGTACTAGCAGTGATAGTGCTATCAGGAAATGGGTTAAAATCTATCAAAATGAAGGTAAAGAAGCTTTAATGGAAGAGCGTCGAGGAGTGCATTTGAACCCAAAGAAAGTAAAATTGAAGAAGGTCGAAAAAAAGTATTTAGAAGAGTTATTGTCTGAAAATGAGACACTTAGAGCGGAGAATAAATTCTTAAAAAAATTGCAAGCCTTAGATTTAGCGCAGAGCGTGAAAAAATCAAAATAGCGGTAGTAATTACTGATCTAAGGCAAGAATTTAAACTTGAATTACTACTGAAAATCGCAAAAATGTCCCGAAGCACCTACTACTATTGTTGCAAATCGATGGATAAACCTAACAAATACGAAAATGTGGAAAAGGAGATTTTGAAAATCTATGAAAAAAGTTATAAGGCATACGGTTACAGAAGGATACAGATTGATCTGCGGAAGGAAAAAATTTTTATAAATCACAAAACAACTTTGAAATTGATGAGAAGTTTAAAGATTAGAGGCAAGATCAAAAAGAAAAAATACAATTCGTTCAGGGGCGCTGTGAGCAACAAGAGTCCAAATTTGATCGATAGAAATTTTAAGGCGACAAAGCCTTACGAAAAATTGACCACCGATGTAAGCCAGTTTAATGTTTGTGGGGAAAAAATTTATTTGTCACCAATCCTTGATATGTATAGTAATGAGATAGTTTCATATTCGATTTCTACCTCGCCAAATATGGCTCAAATTAAGCAAATGATGGAAGGTTTATTCAAAAACTTGCCTGAGGGTGCAGAACCGATTTTGCACTCTGATCAAGGTTGGCAATATTGGCAGGACGACTATTGTAACCTATTGAAGAGTCGAAATATAAAACAAAGTATGTCTCGTAAGGGAAACTGTTTGGATAACAGTATTATGGAAAGTTTTTTTGGCAGACTGAAGGTTGAAATGTTTTATGGGGAGAAATTTGAAAATAAAGAAGATTTTATTGCTAGATTGAGGAAGTATATAGATTATTACAATAGCGAGAGGATATCGCTGAAATTGAATGGATTAAGTCCGATTCAATACAGAAATCAATTCTTAAAAAATTAATTTATGTCCAACATTTTGGGTGCATATCATAATGGAATAAGTATTGGTTTGATAGAAGAAACACAAGAAAATTTTACATATTCCGTTTGGGGACTTGATTATAAAACAAGCTATTCTAGTGACGATCTTTTTTCAAAACTAATGGCTACTAAAAATTTTTCAGATTTAAACCCAAGAAAATATGGAGCAAAAAATTTAGGAATAAGCAATAGCACCAAAAAATTTTATGGAAATTATAACATGTATTTCATTGAAGTTAATGAAAACCAAGAATTAAAAATAGATGCTGTACAACTATCAGATGGTTCGTATTATGGTGAAAATGGTGGTTGGGGAATAAAAGATTGGGGGCATAAGAATTGGAAAAATGTTGTCGTCCCTGGATATCCGGATGGGAAATACTCTACCTTAAGTAACGGAAATTCAAAAGCTCTATTTATTTTCAATATGCCCTCTTGCAATATTAAATTAGATGGCTATAAATACGACTCTGAATCTAACATATATAGATATGAAACAAAATCAATTAAAATAATCACCGCAAATTAGAACCTTAATTTACCAACTTTATTTTGCTTTATATTTGTAATACAAAAACAAATCCACACTCACTAAACAAAAATTAAGAGCATAAAGCCAAATAACAAAATCCATATTGTAACACAATTTGTGCAAAATTCCAGCAAGGTAGCCCAAAAGCAGAAGCATCATAAACAGCGGACTCTTGCCCCTGACCTGCTTGGTGCGCCAAGATTTGGCGATACTCACTGGCCAGCTGGCACCGAAGCACACCAACATCGAAATCTCAAAAAAACTCAAAAGCTTCCCTCTTTTTTTCTCATCTTCTCTGGCAGAAAAAGTCCCGCAAAATCTGCCCGCACTCTTGTGCCAACACCCCTTTGCGCACAATCGGATTGTGGTTGAGGCGCCCATCACCCCCGATATCAAACAAAGAGCCCATCGCCCCCGACTTGGGGTCGTCGGCAGCAAACACCACCGTCCCCACCCTCGCCCACTGGATGATCCCTGCGCACATCACGCAAGGCTCCAGCGTCACATAAAGGGTGTAGTCATAAAAATAAACTTCGCCTTGGGCGATCAAAGACTCGATCACCAACTTCTCGGCGTGCGCCAGCCTGTTTGACTTCTGCCCGTTGCCAGCCTCTGCCACCACTTTGCCATCTTTCACCAGCACCGCACCGATAGGGATATTCCCTGCCAGAGCCGCCTTCTGGGCTTGACAGAGAGCCAGCTGCATAAACTTCTGGTCCGAAAAAAGTCCCACTAATTGATATTGCTACCTTTCAAAAACTTGAACAGTTCCGAATCGGTGGACAAAATCAGCTCCGATTTTTGGTTCAAGGTTTGTTTGTAAGCTTCCAAAGATTTCATAAAGCTATAAAACTCAGGGTCTTTGTTGTAAGCTTTGGCATAAATCGCTATCGCCTTTGCGTCGGCTTTACCTTTGATCGACTGCGCCTTTTGGTAAGCAGCCGACTCGATGTTGTCCAGCTCACGCCTTTTCATACCCTCGATCTCAGCCTTCTTACCTTTACCCAGCGAGCGATACTTCTCGGCAATCTTCTGCCGCTCGGAGATCATCCGCTCGTAAACTTTTTGACGCACATCTTGAACATAGTTGATCCGTTTGATCTTCACATCGATCAGCTTGATGCCGTATTTTGCCACTTCGTCTTTCGACAAATCGAAAATCTTGTTTTCCAAATCTGATCTGCCCACTTGAATTTTTACCGATTCGTTGACCACCTCCGAGCGAGTATCCTCGGAGTAAGACATCTGACGATTGCTGGAGCGCACGGCACTGATGAGCTTATTGGAAGAGACAATATCACGAGCCGAGCCCGAGATGATATCGTCCAACCTACCGTGAGCCAACTTCTCCATCTGCACCGCCTGATAAAACTTCAGCGGATCTTCTATCTGCCAGCGAGAAAACATATCTAACCAGATATAGCGCTTGTCCGCCGTGGGTATCTGTTGTGGATCGCCGTCCCACTCCAAGATTCGCTCGTCAAAGAAATGCACCTTTTGCACAAACGGAATCTTCATCTTCAACCCCGCCTCTTTGATCGCCCCGCCGATCGGCTCGCCAAACTGGGTGATTATCACCTGTTGCCCCTCACCGATTGTGTAAAAACTGCTAAAAAGCACCACTAAAGCTACGCCCAAAAGAGCTGCATATTTCCAATGTCTCATTTCACCTCCCCTTTGCCCAAATCCAAAAGCGGCAAGATGGACTTCTGACTCTTATCTACGATGTAAACTTTCTTCACCTGCGGCAACGCCACCTGCATCGCCTCTATATACATCCTGGTTCTGGTCACCGTCTTCGCCAGACGATACTTGGCATAAATCTGCTCAAACCTATCGGCATCACCCTTGGCACGGTTCGTCTTGTTGATGGCGTAACCTTGCGCCTGCTCCAAAAGCTGTTTCGCCTTTCCTTTCGCCTCGGGGATAATCTTGTTGTAGTTTTGCCAAGCCTGGTTGACAATCTTCTCCTGCTCTTGCTTAGCCGAGTTGACCTCGTTGAAGGCGTCTTGCACCGACTCAGGCGGGTTTACATTTTGCAACTTAACGATGTTGATCATCACCCCAGCGCCGTATTCATCCAGATTTTTTTGCAACTTCTCTTTGGCTCCGATGGCTATCTTTTGCCTGTCCATGACGATCACCTCATCCACAGAGCGATCACCCACCAGCTCACGCATCACCGCCTCCGACAAGTTGCGGATGGTGTTCTCCACATTCCTTATATGAAACAGATAGTTGTAAGGATTTTTGATCTGATACTGAACGATCCACTGGACATCGGCGATATTCAAATCTCCGGTGAGCATCAGCGACTCGCCCTTGTAGCCACTCTTAGCAAACTTGGAGACCACTCCCGAGGAGACGGTGCGAAACCCAAACTCCACCTTGTGCACGCGGGTAATCTTGACTTTGATCACCTTATCTACTCCCAGCGGCAACTTGAAATGTAGCCCCGGCTCAGTCGTCTCTTGATACTTGCCGAAGCGAAGCACCACGCCAGCCTCGTCTGGGTCTATCGTATAAAATCCCGAATAAAGAAACAAAATCGCAAAAAGTATCACCAACCCCAACAAAAAACTTTTTCCCGACAAATCAGGAATCTTGGGCAAATTGGGCAAATTTTGTTTTTTTTTACTCTTAAACCTATCGAAGTTTAAGTTGTTAAATTCTGACATAATAACCCCTTATCTATTTTTTGGGCGTGATGAGTCATCACAGCCGCTACGAACTCTCTAAAAATAGGCTCTGGTCTGGTCGGTCTGGACTGAAACTCGGGATGATACTGCACTCCGATGAAAAAAGGATGGTCGGCAATCTCCACGATCTCCACCAACATCTGGTCTGGCGAAAGCCCCGAGATGCTCAAACCTGCCTCTTGCAAAAGCTTCCGATAGGCGTTGTTGAACTCATAACGATGACGATGCCTTGCCTTAATCTTCGCCTTGCCATAAATCTTCTTGGCTAAGCTACCTTCGCTAAGCACACAGTCGTAAGCACCCAGACGCAAAGTGCCGCCATAATTTTCCAGATATTTCTTATCTTCCATGATGTGGATGATCGGATTTTTCGTTTTTTGCTCAAACTCGGTGGAGGTAGCATCACTCAGATTACAAACATTGCGCGCAAACTCGATACTTGCCACTTGCATCCCCAAGCAAATCCCGAAAAACGGCAACTTATGCTCACGGGCGTATCTGGTGGCAAACAGCTTCCCTTCAGAGCCTTTCTTGTCGAAACCGCCGGGGATCAACACCCCGCTCACATCCTCTAGAGCTTTGTCGATCTCAGCCTTACTCTGCAACTTGCGCGTGTCTATCCACTTTATCTTCACCTTCACGCCGTTGAAAGCTCCCGCGTGAATAAACGCCTCGACGATGCTCTTGTAGGCGTCTTGATGTTCAACATACTTGCCACAAACTGCCACGCTCACCTGATCTTGGGGATTATCGATAGCATCGATCATCGCCTGCCAGTCACTAAAATCTATCTTCTTGCTCTGCAACTGAAGCCGATCACAAATAAGAGTATGCACCGCTTGGCTCATAAAGTTGGCTGGACACTTGTAGATAGAGTTGACATCGATGGCGTTGATCACATGCGAGGCGCGAACATTGGTGAAAAGAGCGATCTTCTCGGTGATCTCTTGGGAAAAAGGCAACTCGCTACGACAAAAAAGCATATCTGGATGTAGCCCCAACTCACGCAACTTCACTGCCGCATGTTGTGTCGGCTTGGTCTTCAGCTCGCCAGCGGCTTTGATGAAAGGGATGTAGGTCAGCAAGATTACCATGCAATCTTGGCTCTTCTCTTGCAGAGTGAACTGCCTGATCGCCTCTAGAAACTGGAAAGATTCGATATCTCCGATGGTGCCACCGATCTCGGTGATGACGATGTCGTAATCTTGGCGCGCATCGTAAATAAGCTTTTTTATCTCATCGGTAATATGCGGGATGACCTGCACCGTCTTGCCCAAATACTCGCCTCGGCGCTCTTTGGAAAGCACCCTCTCGTACACCCTGCCGGAGGTAGCGTTAGATCTTTGGCTGAGCGATTCGTCGATAAACCTCTCGTAATGTCCCAGATCCAAATCTGTCTCCGCTCCGTCTTCGGTGACAAACACCTCGCCGTGCTGATACGGACTCATCGTCCCCGGATCCACATTCAAGTAAGGATCGAGCTTTTGCATGTTGACCCTGTAACCCATTTTCTTTAGCAGCAAACCGATACTGGCTGCTGCCACACCTTTTCCTAGAGAGGATAAAACTCCTCCCAAAACAAAAATATGCTTCGTTCCCAAACGAACTCCCTTCTTCACAAATTTAAATTTTACCAACAAACTCGATGTTGCCACAAGCAAACTTGTCTCATCCCAAAGATAAACAAAGCGGGAAGTTGTAAACAGTTTTTTTGGCTTATCAGCTTGCGGTGGACAAATATTACCTGACCACATAAATGAAGTCTCAAACGATTAGCCGTATTTATGTGGTCAGGTCATAAAATAAAAGTTAAAAATGAAAAACTCCACCCCATCCTTTCCCACTAAGTGATGGTGTTAATTTTTTTCACTTTTATTTTATTAACAATTATCCAATGCAATTTATTATCGCTTTCTCCTGCGGAGGGCTTACTCTTTTCGGATTGCCGAAAAGAGTAACAGAAAAGACAACTCCGCTTCAGAGCGCCAGCGACGGGGCGTGTCACCAGCAGAGTAAAAAAGTGTGGTTGTTCCCGCTTATTACCCGTAGTCTTGTCATTTTCTGCTTTTGGCTTTGCATCTCTACTTAGAAAGTGATTAGTATCACTGGCTTATCAATGTCAAGGAAAATAAGAAGACCCCTTTAAGCGGAGATTATCCCCGCCTAGCTGGGTAGAGCAGGGCAGGAATCCATCAGTAGGATGATGCTCTAAAAAGTGCGGGTTACGGTGGAATTTTTTCACTTTTCATTCCCAATTTTTTCTTTTCTGACACCAAAATATAATCAAAAAATGATTAGCAACTATTTTGGTGTCAGATTTGGGGTGGCACTCTCCGCTTCATCGGGGTCAGCCGTTTTCATTTGCTCGGTTGAGCAGAGACACTTGGCACTCCCTTTAGGTGTTGAAAACGCAAGAGACCGAAGTGATTAGCTAGTCAGGAACAAATCTCGGAGATGCTCTTGCGCCACGGAACTCTTGAAACATCTCACGCCCTGTCTCTAGCGAGTTGAAGCGGAGCGGTTTTCTTTTCTCTCCCCTCTCTTTTCGTTGAGCGTTCAACGAAAAGAGAGGGTCACGCTGAAGGCGACAAGAGTAAGCCCTCCGCAGGCTTTGTCGCTCCCGCTCCCTGATCACATAAATTAAATCTCAAATCGATAGCCGCATTTATGTGGTCAGATGATTAGCCAAAAAAAAGACTAAGCGATTACGCTTAGTCTTTTATATTTTTATGTAATTTTAAGAAGTTTTTACGATGTCTTTATTGTTGATTAAAAGTTCATTTCGTAAAATAATAGAAAGCATTTTGATTATATTGAACAAAGATATAGGAGCTTTTTTATAAGTTGGATTTTCATAAACAAAATTTTTAACTTGATCAAAAGCTTTGTTGTTACTTTCTACAAAAATGACATTAAAACATTTTTCTTCAAAATCTAAATAATTGCTAAATGGAGACTCTTTTTTCACTTTTTCGATAAAAAAAGCTTTTAACTCTTTATAAACATCGTTTGCTCCACAATCAATCATCAATTCCCTTCCCAAATCTGTAAGAGCAAGAGGACTATTTGCTTGATAAAGATTTGTAGGGGCAATGTCTTCAATTTTTAGAGAATGACAAATATTGTTGATCTTGTGAATAATCAAATTTATTTTGGAGTCCCTTTCTTCACCCTCTTTTTTTATCTCGTTAAACTCTCTATCAATTCTTTCTTGATTATCTTTTCTTACTTTGCAATTTTTATAATAAAAATCTTTAACTTTACAAGTAATCCATACAGCAAGAGAAACGAAAAGCAAAAAGAAAATTCCAATATTTGCTGGATTATCTGTAATAATCTTAACAAGTTCTATTAAAATAGTTTGCATCTCCTCCCTCCCTTTTTTGAAATTTTTATAACAGACTTAATATTAACAATTTACTCATTTTGAAAAACACAAAAATCCTATTGATTAAACTAAAAACTTTAACTGCTAATATTTCGTCAAGTGTTTCTTTTATTTCTGCCACACACTCTCACAAAGGTTTCACAACTTAAACGATTAAAATAAGCAAATTGGTGGACTATCCTGAAAAAAGTGCAAAGTTACGGTGGAATTTTTCATTTTTCGTTTCCAATTTTTTCTTTTCTGACCTGACCACATAAAGAATGCTAATAATTTAAGACCCTCTTTATGTGGTCAGGCAACTAAAAAAATCGAAACTTGACTTTCTAGCAACCTCCGAAAAGATTGCCAATATCAAAATTATCTTGGAGAAATATTTAAGATTATGAACAAAAAAACTATTCGACGCAAAAAATTACTGGATTGCCTTATCCAAGAGTATTGTCAAAGCTCGACCCCTCTGGCCTCTGGCTATATCTGCAAAAAATATTTTTCCGACAAAAGCCCTGCCACCATCCGCACCGACCTTGTGCGCCTAGAAGAAAAAGGACTGATCTATCAGCCCCACACCTCCTCCGGCAGGATTCCCACCATCCTCGGCTACCGAGAGTATCTCAAACAAAACGACTTTTCCAGCCAGATGTTTGGCAACACCGACCACCTAAAAACGATCATCTGCGACAACTTCCGCGACGCCACCTCCATGCTAGACACCATCTTACAAATCTTGGCACTCTCCACTGGGCAACTGAGCTTCGTTGCCGAGCCCGAAATGGGTTACGAATTTTTGCAAAAGCTAAGCGTGTTCAAAATTTCCACCAAAAAGCTTCTCTTCGTGGTCAGCCTCGGCTCGGGTCTAGACAAAACGCTCCTGAGAGAGTGTAACTACCAGATCACAGCCAAGCAACTCGGAGCGCTGGTGCGCTATGTCAACCAAAGGTTTGCGGGGATGCGCATCTACGATATCCAAACCAAATACTTACTCGATAACGATCTGCACCAAGAGAACTCGCTACTCAACTTCTTTCTAGCCGAGCTTTATCAGGCGCTCACCAAGATGGGCGGCTACTTTCTAAACTTCGACGGCAACATCTCGTTTTTGGAACAGACCGAGTTCGACGACAAGAACAACATCCTCAACTTCTTCTCTATGATGAGGCGACAAGAGGTGCTGGTGAAACTGATGCAAGAGAACGACCCGCAAGATAACATCGGCATCGTTTTGGGAGAAGACCTCCCTGATAAAGATTGGGGAGAATTCGTTTTGCTCTACGCCAAATACAACCTTTTCGGCATCCCTGGCTACCTTGGCACCATCAGCCCTGTTCGCACCAACTACGCCAGAAGCATCTCCTGCCTCAAGGCGGTCGCCAAGACGATCACAGCCACCACCAGAGACCGAGGAATAGTAAAGTATTAGCCTCTACTTTATTATCTCTCCGTCGATTTTCTCGATGAACTTAGCCACCTTGGCGTCTTTTATCCCTGCCAAAGCTTCGTTCTCTTTTTTGGCTTCCACCTGAGTTGGCTTTGTCACATTTGTAGAAGCATCAGACACGCTTGCGGTTCGTCTGATCTTTCCCTTAGAACTCAGTTTTACCGACAGTTGCAAACTAACCCCGAAAAAGCTGGATAACATCTTCACCAAAGAACCCGCATCTTTTCCAAAAGATGCCTGCTCCAGCTTGTTGGGAAGCTCGATCTGCAAAACATTCCCCGGCAAAATCTTCTTCGGATACTCCCCAAAGAAGTTGGTCAGATACATTCCAAAATCGTTATCTTTCAAAAGGTCGTTTATCTCTGGCAACGCCGCATCGAACTGACTCTGAGTCAGCTCTTTCTTCTCTGGCGGGCTCGCCTGTTCTTGGCTCTTTGTCTTAGCTTCGACTTTTTTAGGGGAAATATTTGGTTGGGGCTTTACCTTCGGGGTTTCCTCTTTACTCGGCTCAGATTTCGGTGTGGGTTTTACTGCAGTTGAGGTTGTCACCTCTGCTATTGAGCTGCTACTTTCAACAGCCGGTCTGCTACTTTCAACAACTGGTCTGCTGCTTTCAACAACTGGTCTGCTGCTTGCCACACTCGGCTTGCTGATCGTTGCTACCTTGGCAGTGTTGACCACCGGCACAACGCTTTTGCCCGCATTGCTTTTCAGGTAAGTGATAATCTTGTCCACCGACTTCAGCTGCTCCACTTTGGAAAGGCGTATCAAAGCCAGCTCAGCCACAAAAGCTTGATTGCCAGCCTGCTTGATCTTGCCCACAGTCTCAGCCAAGATGTCGATTATCAAAATCAAGGTGCGCTCTCCCAAACTCTTTGCCAGTTGCAAAGCTTTCTCTGCCACATCTTTTGGCATCTCTTGACTCTTGCCACTATAAAAAAGCGTCAGCAGCGAGCTCAAAAACTCCAAGAAACCCACCATAAACTCCACCACCCCGTTGCCATCGTCCACCACTCGGGCAAACTCTTCCAACACACCTGCCGTATCTTTGCCAATAATCTTCTCCAAGATGTTCAAATAAACTTGCCAAGAGATTATCCCAAACATAAACAAAACATCTTGGTGAGAGATCTTCTCCGAAGAGTAAGAGATCATCTGATCCAAAAGCGACAAAGCATCACGCATCCCGCCATCAGCCTTGTGAGCTATCACAGCCAAAGCTTCCGCCTGAGCCTGTATCTTCTCTTGCTTGCATATCGCCTTCAGGTTGTCCAAAATTGCCCCAAAAGGTATCCTCTTTAAGTCAAACCGCTGACAGCGCGAGAGGATGGTCGGCAAAATCTTGTGCGGTTCGGTAGTAGCAAACATAAAAATCACCCGCTCTGGCGGCTCTTCCAAAGTTTTCAGCAAAGCGTTAAAAGCACTGGTGGAGAGCATATGCACCTCATCGATGATGTAGATCTTGTAGCGCGAGGAGGTAGTGGTAAACATCAGCTCTCGCTGCAACTCGCGGATGTCGTCCACGCCGGTGTTGGAGGCTCCATCTATCTCTGCCACATCGTAAGAGATCGCCTTCTCTATCTCGGTGCAGTTGCTACACTTACCACAAGGATGCACCGTCGGACCTTCTAAGCAGTTCAGGCTTTTGGCAAAAATCCGAGCCAAAGAGGTTTTACCAACTCCCCTTGGCCCGGTAAATAGATACGCTCCCGCAATCCTGTCTTTCTCCACAGAGCTAATCAAAATCTTGGTCACATGGTCTTGCGCATAGATCTGCTCGAAAGTTTGCGGACGATATTTTCTAGCTAAAACGGTGTATTGCATTACTCTCCCAGAGCTTTTATCAGGTTGTAAGTCACATCAAAACGATACTCGGCATCGGAGCGAAGATCTGTAATGGGGGTAATCTCTTTTTTCAAAGCGGCTTGCAACTCGGCATCGCTACCACCGCTCAAAAGCACCTTCTCCACCTGCGGCAATCTGCGGGCATACTCGTTAAGGCTACCCACGGCGATACGCAAACTAGAGAACTTATCCCCGCTTTTGCTATAAACCGCTGCCAAAGAGACCTTGGCGATCGTCAAAGATTTGCGTGAGCTGACTTTCTTGTAAAAGCTGCTCATCCCTTTTTCGATAGGGATTATCACCGCCTTTATCAACTCGCCTTTTTGCAAGACAGACCTCTTGTAGCCAGTGAAATAATCACAAAGCTTGACCTTTCTCTCACCCTTGGCGCTAACCAAAAGCACCTGCGCATCCAAAGCCAACAAGATAGGAGTAGCATCGGCAGTCGGAGAGCCGTTGGCGATGTTTCCACCAATAGTTGCCGTGTTTTGCAGTAGTGGTGAGGCGAAGTTGACCAACGAGTCGCTCAACAAACTGACACTCTTCTTTACCAGCTCAGAGCCGATAATCTGTCCAAAGCTCTCTCCGGCACCAATAATCAGCTCATCGCCTTTCACTTGGATGCCTTTAAGCTCCTCCAAGTTGCTAATGAAGAAAATGGTGTTATCTTTTATCATCTGCTTGTGGATTTGGACATTGATGTCTGTGCCACCAGCCAAATAGCAGTAGTTGCCGGTGCAGGCACCGCTCTTGTCAAAAAGGTCTGCCAAACTCGTTACTCTAACTAAACTGTTACTCATCTTACACCCCCTTAGCGTCTTTGCACGCTTTTTGAATGGCAGAGATTATCTTCTCATAGCCGGTGCAACGACACACATTGCCCGACATAGCTCTCTTGATGCTCTGCTTATCATCAGATCCACCATTAGTTATATAATGATAAGTGCTCACCATAAACCCTGGGAAACAAAATCCGCATTGAACTGCGTTTTCCTCATAAAAAGCTTTCTTGATAATCTGACCCAATTTGCTTTTTGAAACCCACTCTACCGTTTTGATCTCTTTGCCCTCGGCGTGAATAAGGTTCATCGTGCAACTGGTAACAGGTTTGCCCTCGAAAAGAATCGTGCAAGCACCACACTCTCCTTCTGCGCAACCCACTTTGGTTCCAGTCAATCCCAAATCCTCTCGTATCACTCTTACCAAAGATTTCAAAGGATCTGCGTCCACAGATACATCTTTTCCGTTAAGATTAAATTTAATCATACCTCTCTCCTTGAAGATATCTTCTATAAATTTGGCTTGGCTCAAGGCCAAGACTGTTTTTCAACTCTTTCACCGTGCCGTGTGGCACAAACTCATCTTCGTAACCAAAACTCATCACCCGCACCCCTTTGCCACACAATCGCTGGCTGACACACTCCCCAAACCCTCCGTTTAGCACGCCGTCTTCGATGGTGATAAACTCTTTGACTCCATCTGCCACCGCCTTGTCCAAGACCTCAGCATCGAAAGGTTTTAGGCAGTTGTAATAGATCACCCTCGCCTTTAGTTTTTTGTCGTCATCTTTAGCATCGTTCATCAGCTCTGCCACCTTCCGAGCATCTTCCAAGCTACCGCCGATGGCACAAATTGCCACCTGTTTGCCCTGCCCTTGGCTCTTGGCTTTACCCAAGGTGAACGCTCCAAAATCTTCTTGGGGCGCTTTCCCCCGTGGGTAACGAATTGCCACCGGGCCCTCTTGATACTCTGCCGCCCAGATCAGCATCCGCTCCAACTCCTGTGCGCTGGCTGGCGCTAACACCACCAACCCCGGCACCATGCGCAAGTAAGCCAAGTCAAACACACCATGATGCGTGGCTCCATCTGCTCCCACCAGCCCTGCTCTATCCAAACAAACCACCAGCGGCAACTTCTGCATCGCCACATCGTGCACCATCTGGTCGAAAGCCCTTTGCATAAAAGTGGAGTAGATCGCCACAAAAACCTTCTTGCCGCCTCGGGCTAAACCGGAGGCAAAAGTGAGTGCATGTTGTTCGGCGATGCCCACATCGTAAAATCGCTCAGGAAAATCCCGGGCAAACTCATCCAGTCCCACCCCTTGGGTCATCGCTGCCACCACCGCACAAATCTTACTATTTTGCTTTGCCAGCTCCCGCAAACTTTGCCCCAACACCGCCCCGTAACCTAATTCCGAGCTTTTTTTACTCTTACCGCTTTTTATATAGAAAGGCGACACCCCGTGAAACCTCTGGGGATCTGCCTCGGCGAACTGGTAACCTTTTCCTTTTTGGGTGATGGCATGCACCAAAACAGGTCCTACCACATTCGCATCCACTTTGGCAAGTAGCTTCACCAGCTGTGCCAGATTGTGTCCATTGACAGGGCCAATGTAAGTAAACCCAAAATCTTCAAAGAAGATGCTTTTGGAAAAGATGTTCAGCAAACTCTCTTCCATCTTCTTTGAGCCTTGTAGCAAAGTTTTGCGAATGTTCTCGGGCAACAACTTCGACAAGTCGTAAGCCTCTTTCTTGAAGAAGTTGTAAGTTTTGGACACCAAGAAGTTGGTCAAAGCTTTCTGCACTCCTCCTACATTGGGCGAGATCGACATCTGGTTGTCGTTCAAAATCACCACCAGATTGGACGGCTTCAGATGGCCGGCATGGTTTATCGCCTCGAAAGCCATTCCACCGGTCAGCGCTCCATCACCGATCACTGCCACCACCTTCTTCTGGGGATAAGCGGTAGCCAGTCCCAAAGCAGCCGAGATCGAAGTTGACGAATGTCCCACCGAAAAGGCGTCGTAATCGCTCTCGAAGATGTTGTTAAACCCGCTCAATCCACCGAACTGGCGCAAAGTGTGAAACCTTTGCTTTCTGCCGGTCAATATCTTGTAAGCGTAGCTCTGATGCCCAACATCCCACACGATCGGCGTCTTCTCCACATCGAACACCTTGAGTAAAGCCAAAGTCAGCTCCACCGTCCCCAAAGACGGCGCCAAATGTCCACCGTTGGTAGCGCACACATCTATTATCTGCTCTCGAAGCTCCGCAGCCAAACCTTCTAGTTGCCTCAGATCGTAACCCGAGAGGTCGATAGCTTTTTGTTCTTTGCTCAAAATCCCTCCACCGTCGTAATCTCCAATGGCAAGTTTTTCTGTCAAAGACTTTTTTAGTTTCACTAAAGTTTCAAAAGTGATAAGCGGTAACAATAGTCAAGCTAACATCGGGAGAGTGCAACACAAAAAGATCTTCGCCCATAAAAAATTGCCATTCCCAGTTTTGCTTGCGATACTTCGCACCAAAAATTAGTTGCAACGACCCTTGATCCAAAATAGAAAACCCCGTATTCTTATAATAAGCGGAGCTCCCATTGAGTTGAGCGCGCCAAGTCAGGCTCTTGCTGCGGTAGTAATCTACCCCACAATCCAGAGTAAAGAAGTTACTGCGCTGAAAATCTTGCAACGGCTCAAATTCACCCAGATAGGAGTAACTCCAAAAATGGTCAAACCCGAACTTTTCCCCTGGATGAGCAAAACTCAAAGCAACCGAATAGTCGTGACTACCACTGCCCGTGAAAGCTTCTTTATCACCCGTGGGCAACTTCCAGTAGAGCAAACCACTGGCCAAAAACTTGTCGCAGCGGTAAATGTTCCGCTTCAACTTCAAGATCAGATCGCCAAAATCTTCTTTTCCTTCAAACAAATAACAAAGACCGCCAGGGATATTCAGATAAAACCCCGGGTCTTCACCCTCTTTGGTTCCCACCCTACCCAATCCCAGCAAGTGGTGATACTCATCTATGGGTTCTTGCAAATAAGATCCTCTTTGGAAAATATAAGGTAGCTCAAAACCGATCTGCCAGTTGTCGCCCAAACCGTAATCACCAACCAAGTTGAAAGTAAAACTCTCGCCACGCACATAAAAGACACTACTACCATTGGTCTTGTAAAAACTGGTGTGCGCCATATCGGAAATCAAGGTAAGCTTGCCGCTAGATATTTGAGCTGGCTCGGGACTCGGCACTCCAAAAATGTGGAAAAAAGGAATCTGATTGTTGATGTGAAAACCCCAAAGAGTGTTAGCAAAAAGGAGTAAGCACAAAAAACTTGGGCCCTTCCAACCAAAAAAGGCGTAAAGTTTCCCTCTAAATTCCCCTAAAATCGATCTAGCAACCTTCACCTAAGAACTCTTTTTTTTATTTCCGTTAAGGGATCTCATGCCGTATCATACTCAAAAGTTCCAACAAGACGACATTATTCTCAAAACCTTCGACCACCCCTTGAGCCGTTTTCAGCAGTTTTCGGATCGCCTTTATCGACTTGTCCAACCCTTCAACCTCGGGATAAGTCAACTTATCCACAATCTTCTTCACCTGAGTGCGTCCCTCTTTGATCTCCACAAACAACACCGTCTCCCGCAAAATTTCCTTGGCGACGGCAAAGTTCAGTGCGTACTCCCGCAAATCGAAAGATACATCTTGGCTCACCTCTCCGTAAAAATGGCAAGCGATGTTGACAATAGCCTGAAAAATATTGGCACTCTTCTTGGTGTGGATATACTTGAGCACATTCTCTTTGATCTTCTTACAAATAGAGCTGGTCTCCACGGCGTATCCAGCGATAGCCCCTCGACTAGAAAAAGCGTCGGCTAACACCCTGATGCAATAGATCGCCGACTTGGGTTTCGCCAAATCGGACAAGATGGCAAAACCTTCGGTAATCAAAGCATCCCCTATCAGCACCGCATTGGCTTTACCATACTTCTGATAACAAGGTTGATGCAGCTTTGTCTTGTCGTAGGTGTACATACACGGCAGGTGATCGTGCACAAACAGACCCGCATACAGATACTCGATAGCCGCTGCCACCGGCACCAACTTCTTGATACTACTGGTGTTGTTCTTACCCTTCAACAGCTCATAAACCGCAAAAAGAAAGATACCACGCTGCTTGCGACCATCTCTGAGAAGCTCTGAGAGCATCCCCTCTTTGAGCAAATCTGGACAATCGTAATCTTCCATCCGCTCCTTGATAAACTTCTCTATCAAAGTTTTTCGAGAGTTAAAATAATTTCTTAATTTCAAATTTCCACCTTACTACACAAAAACCGTATTTTAAACGAAAACAAATATTTTTGAGAAAAGGTCAAGCTCTTTTTTTGACAATCAAACCAGCAACTAATTTTTAAAAAAAGTGCTTGTCAATTTAACCTGACCTTTATTTGTAAATTTCAACTTAAGCTTACCCAAAAAGCTAAGTTAAACTCATCTTTTTAAAAAACAAAAGGCAAAAAACCAATGTTAAGAAAGACCAAACAAATCCACATAATCGGCATCGGTGGCATCGGCATGAGCGGCATCGCCGCTATCCTACTCAAAGAAGGGTTTGTCATCACCGGATCAGATATGCGCCTAAACGAAAACTGCCAATACCTGCTGGAAAAAGGAGCCAAGATCACCGAAGGTCACGACGCTACCTTAATTAGCAAGAACCTAGATGTGGTGGTCATCTCCTCGGCTATCAAACCGGACAACCCCGAGGTCATCACTGCCAAGGGTCTCAACATTCCGGTGATCAAAAGGGCTGAGATGCTCGCCGAGCTGATGAGAATGCGCTTTGGCATCGGCATCGCCGGCACCCACGGCAAAACCACCACCACCTCGATGGTCGGGCACATCCTCAACTACGCCAAACTCTCACCAACTATCATCGTCGGAGGCATCGTCAAAAACATCGGCACCAACTCCCAAATCGGGCAAGGCGACTGCATCGTGGTGGAAGCGGACGAATACGACCGAACTTTCTTGTCTCTCAACCCAATTTTGGCAGGCATCACCAACATCGAGCTAGAACACTTAGACTGCTACGAAAATTTACCTGCGGTCAAAGACGCTTTCATCCAATACGCCAACAGCGTCCCTTTCTTCGGTCTGGTAGCCGTTTGTCTGGAAGACGAGAACATCAAAGACATCTTACCCCGCATCAGCAAAAAAATTGTCACCTACGGATTTTCTAGGCAAGCCAACCTGAGGGCAGAAAACATCAGGTTTCACAAAGCTTCCACCGTCTTCGACCTCTACCATCACAACCAACTCTTGGGCAAGATACAGACCAATCTGGTCGGGCAACACAATGTGCTAAACACCTTGCTGGCTATCTTGCTAAGTCTGGAGATGGATCTGGATTTTGAGACGATCAAAGAGGCGCTTCAAGCGTTTAGCGGCGTGAAAAGACGCCTAGAAAAGGTCGGTTCGGCACAAAACATCTTGATCTTCGACGACTACGCTCACCATCCGACCGAGATCAAAACCACTCTCCAAGGTGTCCGTAACACCACCGACGGGCGCATCGTCGCTCTTTTCCAACCCCACCTCTACTCTCGCACCAAAGAGTTCGCCGAGGAGTTTGGCAAATCTTTTATGGACGCCGATCTGGTTTTGGTGGCTCCCATCTACCCTGCCCGCGAGCCCAAAATGGAAGGCGTAGACAACTCCCTTATCAGCAATGCGGCTATCAGTTGCAACCACCAAGGCGTTTACAAGATAGATAGCGACCAAGATATTGTCAAGACCACCTTGAACGTTTTGCAACCAGAAGATATCTTGATAACCTTCGGTGCTGGCGATATTTACCAATACGGCAAGGAGATCTTATCAAAACTGGAACTATCAGATCTCACCTCAAAATAGACGCTCCAGGGCAATTTCCACAAAATTTGCACGAAGTTACAACCCTTTTGAGCCAAGGTTACCAGGTCGTCAGTGGCGGCTCCAACACCTTATTGACCGGCAAGCACAAGCTACTCTGCGATAGGCTACTTCCGCAAAGCTTGCAGTTTGACGGAAACTGCGTTGTCGTCTCTGCGGGAGTCAACATCGGCTACCTAATCTGGCAAGCTGCCCAGCGAAACCTTGGCGGACTAGAGTTTTTGGCTGGCATCCCTGCCACCGTCGGCGGACTGGTGAAGATGAACGCGGGAGCTTACGGGAAAACGATCTGCCCCTTGGTAGAGGCTGCCTACATCACCGCTAAAGACGGTTGCCAAAAAACTATCACCAGCTTCGACTACTCCTACCGTCACACCGACTTGAGCGGTTACATCCATCGGCTTCGCCTTCGGCTAACGCCCAAACCGACAAAAAAGATCAAAGCTACCATCGACAAAAACATCGCCAAAAGGGTAAGCTCACAACCGCTGAAGCTTCCCAACCTGGGCTGCATCTTTGCCAACCCCTCACCAACCGTGCCAGCCGGCAAACTGATCGACGAGGCAAGGCTAAAAGGCACCCAGATCGGTGGTGCCAAAATCAGCCCCAAACACGCCAATTTCATCGTTAACACCGGAACTGCCACGGCAAAAGATGTTTTGGCACTCATCGAGCTCGTCCAAACTGAAGTAGCTGCCAAATTCAAAACCAATCTGACTCTGGAGATAAAAATTTTATGAAAAAGAAAAAGTTGTTTATACTGATATTTGCGCTGATTTTCCTGACTAGCCTGACTATCTTGGGTTTATCTGGTTTCCAGATAAGATCGATCCACCTGAAAGGAAAAAAGCAGAGCGACCCTCGCTTCAACGAGTTTTTGGGCAAAAATCTTTTTAGCGTCGATAAGAAGATGGTAATGAGCAAGCTAAGATCACCCCGGATAGCCGACTGCCAGATCAACAAGATTTGGACCGACGAGATTCAGATCGTTCCCCTTTTGCGCCAAGATTTTTTCTTACTCAAAACCAAAAACTACTACACCCCCTTGAGCAAAGAGAAAATCGTGATGGAGTTCCAAGGCTACTCCCCGGTGCCGATCATCGACCTAGAGCTACCCCAATACTCCCTTGGCGACACCATCTGCAGTCCCAAGATCGACCAGATCTTCTCTCTTTACCAAAAGATTTTGCAAGGCGATAGCCAGTTTGCTTCCCAAATCTCCGAATTTTTTTACGAGCAAGAAAAACTTTACTTCCTCAAATCTTCACCGACAAACTTCGTCTGCCTTGGCTCAGAAGATATTTTGGGCAAAATAAAACGGCTAAAAAGTTTGGAGAAAAGTATTGACCTCAAAAACAAAATGATAGACTTATCCTACAAGAATCAACTAATCTACAAGGAGTCAGACAGATAGATGAATAATTTCAAAAACTTTGGCGTCATAGATATCGGCACCAGCAAGATTTGTGCGGTCATCGCCTGCCAAACTCCCCAAGGAAAGCTAGAAATTTTGGGCAGTGGCGAGTGCGCCTCCCAAGGTCTCAAAGGCGGCATCGTCAGCGATATCTACCGCACCAAAGACAGCATCCTCGAAGCTCTAAATCAAGCAGAAAAAGAGGCTGAGACCAAGATCGAGTCAGTGTTAGTGGGCATCTCTGGCGACTACATCGAGCATCGCAATGTGGAAGGAACGGTGACCATCAGCAACTACGACGAGGCAGAGATTAAAGAGAAAAACATCAACGATGTCATCGACAAAGCCAAAAGCAAGGCGATGCTGGAAAACAAAGACAAAGAGAACCTGAACATCATCCACGCTATCCCTCGCAACTACGCTATCGACAACGATCCGACCTTGATCGAAAACCCCGTGGGCAAATACGGGTGTGAGCTCAAGTCAGAAGTCCACATCATCTTTGCCAAACGCTCCAACCTGCGCGATATCAAGAAGTGCGTGGAGCTGGCTGGACGCAAAGTCACTCGCTTTGTTTACAGCGGACTTGCTTCTGCCACTGCCGTTTTGGAAAAAGAACAAAAAAACTACGGCGTCCTTTGTCTGGACATCGGCTCCGGCACCTGCGATATCAGCATCTACTCTGGAGGCACCCTCTACTACACCAAAGTTGTCCCCACCGGTGGCAAAAGCATCACCGAGGTGTTGGCAATAGGACTGAACACCAAAACCAAAACTGCCGAGAAGTTGAAAATATCCGATATCGGACAAGACCAAAGCATCGATGTCACCGAGCTTAACGGGCAAAGAGTCAAGGCGGTCACTGCTAAGACGATAAACTCGTTCATCGACTATCGCTCCAAAGAGATGGTGGACGAGATTTACAGCAACTTCTTGAACAACAACATCCTCAAAAACATCTCCGTGGGCGTTGTCCTTTGCGGTGGCTGTGCCAAACTGCCCGTCTTGCAAGAGATGCTCACCGAAACTTTTCAGATGTTCGTCTGTGCCAAAAAACCCAACCTAGAGAAGTTCTGTGGCGAGAAGATAACTCGCCTGCAAGATGTAGAATACGCCTCCACCGTTGGACTGCTTTTGCAATGTGTAAACAAAAAAAACTCGACCAAGATGAACAAGAAGTTTTTTAAAGACGACTTCTTCTCCAGAATAGCCAAATTTTTCAAAGATTTCATCTAAAGGTCGCTCATGCAAATAGAGATAGCAAAACATCCCAGAGCTTACAAAGGCAACATCAAAGTTTTCGGCATCGGCGGGGCAGGCTCCAACATCTTGTCTTACATCGTCAAAAACTCCAAAAGCTCTTTTTACCCCTTGGCAATAAACACCGACTGCAACGACCTCAACAATAAGAAGTTGCCCCATATCCTCAACATCGGAGCGGAGATAACCTCTGGACTGGGCGCTGGCTCCGACCCCAAGATTGGGCTGGAATCGGCAAAAGAGTCCAAACAGTTGATCGTGGACGCCTTGGAAAACACCGACATCCTTTTTTGCCTTGCCGGTATGGGCGGTGGCACCGGCTCAGGAGCCACTCCTTTCATCGTCGAAACGGCCAGAGAGATGGACATCCTGACTATCTCTGCGGTCACCTTGCCTTTTCACTCCGAGGGGAAAATCAGGCTAGACAACGCCAAAGAAGGGCTGCTGAAGATGAAAGAAGCCTCTGATGTTTTGATCGTCTTCCCTAACCAAAAGATCTTGGAGAAGTTTGAAAACCTCTCCGTCTTCGACGCTTTCTCCAAAGGCAACCACACCTTTTTGGATATCATCGACAGCATCTGCCTTACTATGAACGAGACCGGCTACATCAATGTCGATTTTGCCGATATTAAAAAAGTTATCAAAGACAAAGGTTACGCCATCATCTGTAGCGGCACCGGACGCGGCGAAAACAGAATCGGAGACGCTTTCGACGAAATTTTCGAAAACATCATCACCACCAATATGAACCTAGAGAGTTGCGACTCGGTGATTATCAATGTCATCGGAGGCAGCGACTTGCAGATGAGCGAGTTCGAACAAGCCACCGAGATAGTTGCCGACAAGATCAACCCCAATGTGGACATCATCAAGGGTCTAGTAATGGACCAAAGCCTCTCTGGGGTGATCAAAATAATCCTCGTGGCAACAGGTCTTAACATCTCCGACAAGTTTACCCAGAAAAAAAGTAGCGAAGAGATCAAGACTAAGCTCAGCTTTGTTCGTGATAAACAGATAGCCAAAAAGCCCGAAGAACAGCCGATCACCATTCGCAAAATCAAAGAGATTCAACACGCCAAAAACAACTACCTACCTAGCTTCTTGTCCAAACCGAGCCTAAAAGATGAGTAAAGTCGCTATCTACCCTGGGACTTTTGACCCGATCACCAACGGACACCTGAACATCGTGGAAAAAGCGAGCAAACTTTTCGATAAGCTCATCGTCGCCGTGGCTCACGACACAGGCAAAAACTCACTTTTTTCTTTGAGCGAGAGAACCGAACTTTGCCAAAAAGCTGTCTGCCACTTTCCCAATGTCCAAGTGGAGAGCTTCACTGGTCTTATCGTCGATTATGCCAAACGCAAAAACTCTCCCACCTTGATCCGAGGGCTTCGTGCCGTCAGCGACTTCGAATACGAACTGCAACAAAGCCTCACCAACAAAAAGCTCTCCCCCGAGATAGAGACCATCTTCTTCTTGCCCGATTTTAAAAACCTCTACCTCTGCTCATCTATCGTCAGGCAACTACTATCCCTGGGCGGCGATCTGAAAGATTTTGTCCCCCCAGCAGTAGAAGCTGCCATCACCACTAAACTGGAGAAAAGATGAATATTATCACAGCCTTGACCGCTTAAAAAGCCCCCTGTCAATTAAACGACGAACAAAAAAAACTCTAACCAACAATTTCAAAACAACTTAACACCATTCAAAATCAATAGGAACTGCTATGTTCAAAACCTCAAAAGTTTTATTAGTCTCTTTTGGCCATTTCACCCACGATGTTTACTCCTCGTTTATCGCTCCGTTTTTGCCCATCTTAATCAAAAGCCTTAGCCTCAACTACTCGCAGGCGGCCATGCTCAATGTCGCTTTTCGCTCTCCATCTTTGATTAACCCTTTTTTGGGAATGATCGCCGATCGGGTCAACCTCAAGTTTTTCGTCACCTTCGGCCCCTTGGTCACCGCTATTTGTATGTGCTTCTTGGCTGAGTGTCCCAACTACCTCACCTTGGTGCTTCTGCTGCTTTTTTGCGGCACCAATGTCTTGCTTTTCCACATCCCTGCGCCAGTAATGGTCAAACACCTTTCCGACAAGATGATCGGCAAAGGTATGAGCTTTTATATGCTCGGAGGCGAAAGCGCTCGCTTTATAGGGCCTATCCTCTTTGTCTGGGCAGTCGCCAACCTAGGGCTACACAAACTTTACTACCTCTTGCTCCCTGTCGTGCTGACCACCATCTACCTTTTTTGGAAGCTGAAAGACGAAGATATCAAAAAAGAGATGAAAACCAAATCCAGGCGCCTCAAAGCTCACCACTCCCTCAAAAAGCACCTTGGCTTAATCGTGGGCATCACCGGGATCTACACCGCCGCCGGCATCCTCAAATCTTCGGTCACCATCTTCTTGCCCACCTACTACACATCTTTAGGCAAAAGCCTTGTCATCGGCGGCTCAGCCTTAGCAGTAGTTCAATTCTTCGGAGCGCTGGGCGTGCTTTGCTCCGGCACACTCTCCGACAAACTCTCCAAGCGCAAAATCTTGGTTGGCACCGCAGTGGCTGCCTCCGGCTTCTTGGTAGCTTTGGCTCTCTACTCGGGCAACACCATCGTCTCCATAATTTGCCTGGTCGGACTAGGCCTAACCCTTTTTGCCAACGGGCCCATCTTGCTGGCAGTGATCAACAGCGCCGACAAAGACAACCCCGCTTTCATCAACGCCATCTTCATGGCGATAAACTTAGGCGTCAACGCTTTGATGGCTTTCGCTTCTGGCAAACTATTCGACCTCTACGGCTTTCACCCCACCTTTTATATCGCCGCTATCATCAACCTGCTTTGTTTGCCGTTCATCATCCTCATCAAAGAAAAAGAAGAGACCAGGCCATGAAACCTATCGACATCTCACCTTTGCTAGAAAAGACTCTCAAACCTTCTCGCTATCTGGGTAGCGAGATCGGAGCCAGAGGTAAAACGCCCCGAGAGGACACCGCCAACTTCTGCCTTGTCTATCCCGACACCTACGAGGTTGGCTTCTCCCACATCGGCTTAAAACTGCTTTACTCCATCTTAAACGGCGAAAAAGGCGTGGTTTGCGACCGTGCTTACGCTCCCGACACCCAGACAGCCGAGGTTCTACAAAAGCTGAACTTGCCTCTTTTCGGAGTGGAGAGCAAACTGCCCTTGGCAGATTTCGACTGCGTGGGCTTCACCCTGCAAACCGAGCTGACCTACTCCAACATCCTCTGGTGCCTAGATTTGGCAGGCATCCCCTTGAAAGGCGAAGACAGAAAAGAGGAGCACCCCATTCTCATCGCCGGCGGACCCTGCGCTTTCAACCCTTTGCCCTTGGCAGATTTCTTCGACCTTTTCCTTTTAGGAGACGGCGAAGAAGCGATCTTGGAGATAGCCAAAGTTTTTGCCCAAAAGAGGTTAACCAGAGGTGAAAAACTAGCCGAGCTGGCAAAAATAGAAGGAACCTACCTACCCGCCTTTGGCGAAAATCCCGTGGCTGCCCGCAAATGCACCGATCTAGACAACCCCAAGTTTCAATACACCAATCAGCTGATGCCTCTTATCAACACCGTTCACAACCGCTATGTTGCCCAAGTGATGCGCGGCTGTCTGCGTGGTTGCCGCTTTTGCCAAGCTGGCTACATCTATCGCCCCTTGCGAGAGTGCCAGGCTAACACCATCTACCAAAACACGCTACAACAAGTGGACGCTTGCCGCTGGGAAGACACCTCCTTGGTCAGCCTATCTACCGGTGACTACAGCCAAATAAAACCGCTCTTGCAACAACTCGTCCCAGCCCTAAAGCAGAAGCACAGCAGGCTATCTCTGCCCTCTTTGCGTCTGGACTCTCTGGACGACGAGTTCATCGGCTTCATCAAAAAAGCGGGACAAAAAGGACTCACCATCGCCCCCGAGGCTGGCAGTCAACGCCTTCGCAACATCATCAACAAAAATATCAGCCAAGAAGATATCCTCAAAACTGTCCGCATCGCCCTTGCTCACCAATGGCAAAACATCAAGCTCTACTTTATGATCGGGCTACCGTTTGAACAAAAGGAGGATATCGCCGCTATCCCTCAGCTCATCGACAAAATCGTCCAGTTAGCCGGCAAGAAGCTAAAAATCAACATCACCATCTCGCCGTTCATTCCCAAACCTTTTACCCCTTTTCAATGGCAAGCTTGCGCCAGCGTGGAGTATGTGCGCCACAACTTCTTTTGGCTAAAAAACGAACTAAAGAAGTATCGTTTCGTCAAACTCAACCACCTAGATTTTTTCTCGTTCCTCTTGGAAGCTCACCTGGCTCTAGGCAACCGACAAACCGGCAAAGCGATCTTATCCGCCTACCAAGACGGAGCCAAGATGGACGGCTGGAGTGAACATCTGAGCAGCGACATCTGGTCAAAACACCTAAACCTTGAGGAGATCGCCGAAAAACCGCTGGATCAACCTCTACCCTGGGAGTTTATCGACTGCGGAGTAACACGCCAGTTTCTTTTGCAGGAACTGACCAAAGCCAAAAACGCTTCCACCACCAAAGACTGTTACCATGGCGATTGCAGTGGCTGTGGTGTCTGCGGCCAAGAACTAACCTTGCAGTTTTCCCCGCCGATGGAGCAGCATCAGCTAAAGCCCATCGTCAAATCTACCACTGCCGAAAACATCCAGTTTCGTTATCGCCTTTTTTATCCCAAAAGTGGCGGGCTAAAACACCTAGGACACCTAGATTTCATCAAACACCTCTACCGCATCGTGGTCACCGACACACTGCCTTTGGTCTTCACCAGCGGCTTCCACAAAAAGCCCAAACTAAAGTTTTGCCCTCCGCTACCTCTGGGAGTAGAGGGTCAATGCGAATACTTAGACATCTTCCTACGGGAAGAGGTTGCCACCCAAGTGGTTTACGACAAGCTAAAAAACAACTACCTGGTTCCGATCTTAAAAGTGCAAAAGGTTACCAAACATTCTGCCCCTAAAGGCGAAATATACCAAATAGAGTGTCATAAACCTATCTGCCCATCACAACTCGGCGCCTTCTTAGAGCAAGATGAGTTTTGGGTCACCAACCGCAAAAGCAAAGAGATCAACCTGCGAAAAATTGTCCGCGACATTCAACTGCCAACTGCCAACACCTTACAAATCAGCAAACAGATGGAAGGCGCTTCCATTCATCTGCTCCTCAAAGAGATTTTCGTTCTTACTCCAGACAAGATAAAACAGATCTTTCGAGAAAGATTTGTTTTTTAGCCGATTGTTCACCTACGGTGATTCTCCGCCTTTTTTTGAACATCAAAGCAATATCTTCTTTTTCCTGCGGAAGGCTTACTCTTTTCGGATTGCCGAAAAGAGTAACAGAAAAGACAACTCCGCTTCAAAACGCCAGCGACGGGGCGTGTCACCAGCAGAGTAAGAAAGTGTGGTTGTTCCCGCTTATTACCCGTAGTCTTGTTATTTTCGATATTTGGCTTTGCATCTCTATTTAGAAAATGATTAGTGTCACTGGCTTATCAATGTCAAGGAAAATAAGAAGACCCCTTTAAGCGGAGATTATCCCCGAAGGCTTTGTCGCTTCAGCTCCAAAGCAATTGATGAGTTACAATGGATAATTGTTAATTAAAAATAAAAGTGAAAAAAATAACACCACCACTAGTGGGAAAAGGATGGGGTGGAATTTTTCATTCTTCTTTTTTAAATCTTATTTTCTGAGCTGCCACATAAATACGGCTAATCAATCAAGACTTCATTTATGTGGTCAGGTCAGATTCGGGATGGTATACTCCGCTTCACTGGGATCACTCATTTTCACTTACTCAGTTGAGCAGAGACACTTGGCACTCCCTTAAGGTGTTGAAAGCAAAAGACCAAAGTGATTAGCCTAATCAGGAACAAATCTCGGAGATGCTCCCTACCACGGAACTCTTAAAACATCTCACGACCTGTCTCTAGCGAATTGAAGCGGAGGGCGTTTTCTTTTCTCTCCCTCTCTTTTCGTTGAGCGCTCAACGAAAAGAGAGGGACTCACCGTAGGTGTGAAAGCGAAACAATTCCCTCACCGCAAGACAACCCTTTGCAATCAAAAAAAAAAGAAAAAATCCCTTCCCGTCCAAAAGGACAGGAAAGGATTGAAATTAGCACTTATCAATTTTAGCGAGCAACAGCTCGCTCCCTCTTACTTTACAAAAACCTTTTGTTATACTTTTCTCACTTTTTTTGAAATTATAAAATAAACCGTCGTTATGAAGAAGTTCCTAAAAAACGGGAAAATTGATAAAAAGTTCCAGATTTTTCTTGGTTTAAACCCGAATTTCACTTCATAATTAGGATTTACAAAATAAAATTGTTTTTTATTAACAAGATATTGATTATCGCCTAAAACTTTGTTAAACCTCTCAATAGAGATTCCAGTTTCTTTTATTTCTAATAATCCTTTTATCTTTGACCTTGATTCTCCAAAAATAGATAAAACTATTTTGTATAAAAAAGATGGCAATAAATGAAAGTAAGGCATTTTTGATAAAATTTTACTTTTGCAAAGTTGTTGGTGACCACCAAAAGGATTTTGCCATGGAGGGAAGCCAATAAAAAGTAAGCCATCATCTTTTAAAAAATTTAGAATAAATTTCATAAATTTTTCTTGATTATGTATATGCTCCAAAACATCCCGCATTATTATTAAATCAAACTGTCCAATAGTCTCAGGATTGATGTTATAGATATCATCATTTATAAAAGTCACCTTATTGTGATTTTCAAACTCTTCAAAAAAACATTTGGCATTTTCAATTTGATTTTTAGACAAATCTATACCAACAATATTTTGGTAACCTCGCTTACAAAAAGGAACAAGATTTCCTCCTTCCCCACAACCAACCTCCAAAATGGAAGATTCTTTCCCAATATTTTTAATTCCTTCAATAAAAGGCAAAACATATTTTTCTGTAGTTATTGCCTGTTCCTGAAAATATCTTTTTCGATCTGTATGACGTTTTTGCATAAATTTAATCACCCTTTAATTCTTCACAATTTCCATACACCAAAGCCACGCTGGCTGTCATTTCAATTTCGGCGTTGCTCGCTAAGATGTTGCCGCTACCTCCGTCTACGTTTTGCATGGAAAAACTTAATCTTTGCTTTAGCGTCGTCGCTTCCCTCAGACTCCTGACTCGCCCTAAAATCTTAACCAATATTTTGCTGTCAAGCGGTATTTTCAGGCTTTATCGCTTCCAGCGGGGAATGTTTTCTTTCGCCTGGCGGCGATGGGTGTCACCTCTTTTTGGTTCTTGGCTTTCAGCCAGACCCTCTCTTTTCGTTGAGCGCTCAACGAAAAGAGAGGGGAGAGAAAAGAAAACCGCTCCGCTTCAACTCGCTAGAGACAGGTCGTGAGATGTCTTACAGATTACCGTGGCGGAGAGCATCTCCGAGATTTTTTCCTGACTGGTTAATCACTTTGGTCTTTCGTTTTTAATCCCTTACGAGAGTGCCAAGTGTCTCTGCTCAACCGAGCAAATGAAAATAAGTGACCCCGATGAAGCGGAGAGTACCACCCCGCCCCTAAGCAAATAAGCAAGCACCCTCTCCCTCCCAGCTGGGCGGAAAGGGTGGTTGCTTGCTTTATCTAAAGAGGCGGGGTAATCCTCCGCTTAAAGGGGAATTAGCCCCTTTTCCTTACTTTGTTAAACCAGTGACACCAATCACTTTCTAAGTAGAGGTGCAAAGCCAGATGCCAAAAATGAAAAAACTGTGGATAATAAGCGGGAACAACCACACTTTTTTACTCTGCTGGTGACACGCCCCGTCGCTGGCGTTCTTAAGCGGAGTTGTCTTTTCTGTTACTCTTTTCGGCAATCCGAAAAGAGTAAGCCCTCCGCAGGAGAAAAAAATAAGTCTCGCTGAAAGCGAAACAATTCCCTCACCGCAAGGCAACCCTTTGCAATCAAAAAAAAAGCAACCTTTAAAAAAAGGTTGCTTTCACAATTTTTATTGAATACGCCGCTCTTTTTCCTCTTTGGTGAAAGTCTCGATGACATCGCCCTCTTTCAAGTCGTTGAACCCTTCGATACTCAAGCCACAATCGGTTCCCGCCTTGACCTCTTTCACCTCGTCTTTGTAATGCTTCAAGCTGGAGAGCTGACCCTCGTAGATAAGAATATCATCACGATAAAGCCGCACCAAAGCGTCGGAGCGAACCACGCCCTTTTCCACCACACAACCGGCGATAGTGCCCACACCTTTGATTTTGAAAACTTTCTTCAGCCTCGTCATTCCACCGGCAACCTCGATCACCTCTGGAGAAAGCAGACCAGACATCGCATCTTTCAAATCGTCGATGGCATCATAGATAACCGTGTAGAGCCTGATTTGCACCTTCTCGTTGTCTGCCAAAAGCTTGGCTTCGTTGCTGGTGCGCACATGAAAACCGACGATGATCGCATCCGATGCCGAAGCCAAAGAGACATCCGTCTCCAACACTCCACCCACGGCGGCGTGAATAATCTTCACCTCCACCTCGTCGGTCGAAAGCTTCTGGAAAGAGTCTTTGAGAGCCTCGATCGAACCATCGCTATCGGCCTTGATCAAAAGGTTAATCTTGTGCAAATTCTCTTGGTTGATCCTCTTAAAAAGGTTGCTCATATTGGTGTGCGTCATAAAGCCCTTTTGCTTCTTGCGCATATTAAATCTCTCTTGGGCAATCTGATAAGCAAGCTTCTCGCTGTCCATCTTATTCAACACATCGCCCGCTTTGCTCACCTCTTTCAGACCGTAAATCACAGCTACGCCCGAAGGTCCCAGCTGCTTGGTCTGCTTGCCGGTCTCGTCCACCATCTTGCGCACTCTGCCATAAGTAGAGCCACAAACGATGATATCGCCCTTGTTCAAGGTTCCCTCTTGCACCAAAATCGTCGTTTTGGTGCCTACCTGTTGGTCTTTTTGCGCCTCGATCACCACACCCTTGGCGTTGCAATCAACTTTCGCTTTCAGCTCTTTCATCTGAGCCACCAAAGCCACCGACTCCAAAAGATCTTCTATCCCTTCTCCCGTCTTGGCTGAACATTTCGCCCAAACCACATTACCACCATAACCTTCCAAGAAGATATTGTGTTTCGCCAGATCGCCAATAGTCTTATCGACATTAGCCTCAGGCAGGTCCATCTTGTTGATCGCCACCACCATCTCCACTCCCGCGGCTTTGGCATGGTCGATAGCCTCCACGGTTTGTGGCTTCACACCGTCGTTGGCAGCCACCACGATGATAACCACATCGGTGACGTTCGCTCCTCTTGCCCGCATGGCTGTAAAAGCCTCGTGACCAGGAGTGTCCAAGAAAGTTATCACGCCCTTGCTGGAGGTAACTTGATAAGCTCCGATGTGCTGGGTAATTCCCCCCGACTCTCCTGCGGTCACCTTAGTTTTGCGAATATAATCCAAGATTGAGGTTTTCCCGTGATCGACATGTCCCATCACCGTCACAATCGGCGGTCTGGACTCCAAAGGCACATCCGCAGACTCGATAGCCGTCTCCTGCTCGATCATCTGAGCACCATACTCCTCTTCGAACTCCACCTCGAAGTTGAACTCCGAGCAGATAAACTCCAAGGTATCTTTGTCCAAGCGCTGGTTGATAGTCACCATCTGCCCTTGTTTGAACAAATAAGAGACGATCTCCGAGGGGTCAACATCCATCAGCTTAGACAACTCAGCCAAGGAAGTAAACTCGCTCACCGTAATCTTCAGGCTCTGACCATCTACTTTCTTAGCCTCTTTCTTATACTTTTTCTTCTTGGCAGGTCCCACCAAAACTTGCTTAATACTCTTGGCGATCTCCTCATCTTTTTTCTTGCGCTTAGCTTTGTTGAAGTTTCCCCCACCGCCATCTTTGCTATCTTTAAAAACTCTTTTCTTCTTGGTCTTGCTCTTGTAGGCGGTCTCGTCCACACTGACGCTTTTCTTGCCGTCTTTGCTCTTACCGCTGTAACCACCTCCCGGAGATTTGCTCTTATCCAGCTTCTCCGAGGAGCTCCACTGACCATAAGCTTTCTTTTGCTGCTGCTGCTGACCATACCTCTTCTCGCCCTTTCCACCGGCATCTCTGCCGCCACGCGGGGTTCTGCTTTGATGTATCTTCTTGGTCTTCCTTTGAGCATCTTGGATCTTCGTCATCTTCTGCTGAACGAACTGCTTAACCTTTTGAGCCTCTTCGTCGCTAACTTCACTCAAATGGTTTTTCACCTCAATGCCCACAATCTTCAAATAACTTTTCAAAGCAGCCGAAGCGATCTTCATCTCTTTAGCCAAATCTTTTACTTTTATACTCAAAATTTTCCTCCATAAGCTATCAACATCCGATAGCTCAAAACTTTTTTATCTTCTTGTCCAGCAATCCCAAGCAACCTCTACAAACATAACGCCCTCTGCCAAACACTCTTTTTTTATCATCGAAAACAGGTCTTGCCTCCAACATCACAAAACGTAGCAGCTCCGCTTGCTTCTTTCTTTGCTTGCACACCACACACCGTCGTAGCCCCTTTATCTTCATCTTTTAGCTGTTGCCAAATCAAAAATGCTCAGCCGACCTTTTCAGCTTCTCGATCATCTTCTGACCAATACCTGGCAAGTTGGAAAGCTCTTCCACCGACGCCCTGAAAATATCTTCCACCGAGGTGTAACCGTTGCTTTTCAGCACATCCAAAGCTTTTTGGGTGATGCCGTCCAAATCGTCGATATGGCTCATCACCCTTCGCTCCTTCTCCAGTTGCTGCTCGAACTCCTCTTGAGTGAAGATATCTATCTTGTAGCCAGTCAACTTAGCAGCCAGCTTCACATTGATGCCACCCTTGCCGATAGCTTTGTTCTTTTGGTTGGTGATCACCCTGGCAAACTTGCCGTGCTCAGCCAAATAAACTTTCTCCACGAAATCTATGCCCACCGCGTTGGCAATGAACTGCTCCAGATTGTCGCTCCAATAAACCAGATCGATGCTCTCGTCTGCCAAGTTCTTGCAAATCTCTTTGATGCGCAACCCTTTTGGTCCATAACAGGAGCTGACCGAATCGATATTGGGGTTCTCCGAGAAAAGAGCGATCTTGGTCTCTACCCCCGGATCGCGGACAATCTTCTTCACCTGCACCTCACCCGAGGCCACCTCTGGCACCTCGTTTTCCAAAAGCTTCTTGATATACTCAGGATGAGTTCTGGACAAAACGATCATCACTCGGTTGCGAATCTTGCGCACATCGACGATGTAAGCCTGCACGATGTTACCCACCCGATAATACTCACCAGAGATCTGCTCGTCCGCCGGTAACACCGCATCTGTGTAACCGATATCGACGATGAAGTCGTTAAACTTGGTCTCTCTGATCTTGCCGGTCACCACCTGATGCTTTTGCTTGTTAAAATCGAACATCACCCGATCGTTCTCCAGCTCTTTGATCCTGTCTTGAATAAGCTTCTTGGCGATCTTGATCGTCTTGGGCTCAAACTCCGAGACCATCACCTGGCAATCTACCTCATCGCCAATGTTCACCGATGGGTCGCTCAGGCGCGCATCCTCCAGAGAAATCTCATCGAAGTATAGATCACTCTCCACCACCTCCTTGGCGACTTTGGCGTAAACCTCGTTCTTGCTCTGATCCACCACAATCTCTAGTGACGCCGGTCTTTTCAGCCTTTTGGCAATCGCCGCATACAAACTTTCTTTCAACACAACCAAAAGGTCGTCTCTGTCAAGTTGCTTTAAGTTAGCCAACTCGTTGATAATAGAAATCATACTCATAATTTTATCTCCGTATTAACAAACGAAACTTTGCAAAGCGGCTCTTTCCCCAAAAAAAACCGATATTTACAAAGTTTCGCTTCAATATAAACTCAATAACAAGAACAAATAAGAAACCAACCGTTTTTGTGTCAAACGGTTTTAGCAAAATATTTACTTTTTAACTCTTTTTACTCCACTCTTTTTCGCGCAGCTCCACTCTTCTGGTCTTACCACTGATCGTCTTGGGCAAAGACTTAACGAACTCAATCTTGCGAGGATACTTATAAGGTGCGGTGGTTGATTTAACATGCTCTTGCAACTCCACCACCAGCTCATCACTGCCTTGGTAGCTACTTTTCAAAATCACGAAAGCTTTGACCACCTCGCCTCTGATCTGATCGGGCGAGGAGACCACCGCAGACTCTGCC
The DNA here is from genome assembly GCA_965228195.1 of Cloacimonadales bacterium (SeqCode). Taxonomy (GTDB): domain Bacteria; phylum Cloacimonadota; class Cloacimonadia. Next base: position 1,364,357 of record OZ245797.1, on the reverse strand, counting down.
ACGGCAGGATGTTCTTGCAAAGCACTCTCCACCTCGAAAGGTCCTATCCTATAACCCGAGCTGATAATCACATCGTCGCTACGACCCACGAACCAAAAATAGCCATCTTCGTCTTTGTAAGCTTTGTCTCCCGTCAGATACCACTCTTTGAAAAAAACTTTTTCGGTTAACTTCTTATTGTGCAGATACTCCTTGAAAAGAGCCGGCGGTCTATTGGGTTTGACCCGCACGGCAATATCACCCTCTTGTCCAACTCCCAGCTCGGCACCGTCTTTATCGATTACCGACACATAGTATCCTGGAGCCGGCTTACCCATCGAGCCAGGCTTCGGCTTTAGACCAGGGAAAGTCCCCACCAAGCAAATCGTCTCGGTTTGTCCATAATATTCACAAATAGGAACACCGACATTTTTTTGCCAAATGTTAAAAACCTCCGAGTTGAGTGGCTCACCTGCCGACAAACACTTTTTCAAAGCCGAAAACTTGTATTTCGCCAAATCTTCCAAACAAAAGAGTCGGTAAACCGTTGGCGGTGCGCAGAAATGGGTGATCGGATACTTCTCCAAAAGAGCCAGCGTCGTCTTAGCAGCAAAAGTTTTGCTGTGATGAACAAAAGCTGTCGCCCCCAGATTCCACACATTGTAAAAAGCACCCCAGGCGATCTTCGCCCAACCGGTGTCCGTGATCGTCAGCATCAAATCGTTCTCTTGCAGATCTTGCATAAACCTGCCGGTCATCATATGACAATAAGGGTAGCTGGCGTGCGTGTGAACGGTCATCTTGGGCATCCCGGTGGTTCCCGAGGTGAAGTAAAGGTAACACATATCGTCACTTCTGGTCTCCACGGTGGCAATCTCGTCTGACGCTTTTGATACCTCCGCCTGATAATCTAACCAGCCATCGTCTTTGATCTTCCCCTCATCCTTGACATAGATGAAAGTTTGCAAGCTCTTATCCACTCGTTTAACCATATTCACTTTCTTGGCAAACTCCTCATCACAAATGACGCAACTGGCGTGCGAGAGCTCCAGCCGGTAACGGATATCTTTATCGGTTAAAGTTGTCGTCGCCGGGGAAACAACTGCCCCTAGCCTAATGCAAGCCAAGTTGACTTCCCACCACTCTTCGATCTTGGGCATCGCCAAAAAAACGATATCACCTTTTTTGATGCCTCTACTTTTCAAGAGATTCGCAACTTTCTTCGACCTTTGCGCAAAATCATAATAAGATATTTTCTTCTCGTTGCCCGCATCGTCCACCCACACCATGGCAATCTTCTGCTTATCTTCTGCCCATTTGTCGAAAACATCTCTGGCAAAATTAAAAAACTCTGGGATCTCCCACTTAAAATTGGCGTAACTCTTTTCGTAATTCGTCATTTTGCTCAACTTTTGCATTTCAAAACTCCTTGCTAGTTCGGTCTTTTCACTCTTTTTTAAAAGCGTTTTCTAATCATCAAAAAGCAAAACTGCTCGCTTTTAACCAATAGGACGTCAACAAAAGCAAAAACCGATAACTTGTCCACCTCAACTTCTCAAATATTGTTTACCTCACCCGATGGGACAACAAGTAGTAGATAGCCGGGATCACAAACAGAGTCAAGAAGGTTGCCACGGCAAGACCACCGATACTCACCACACCCATCCCTATCCGCATTTCCGCGGCAGCATCGCCGATACCCAAAGCCATCGGCAACATCCCAAGGGCGATGGCGATCGCCGACATTATCACCGGACGCAGCTTCGTCGGGCAAGCTTCCAAAAGAGCCTGCCGTGGCGAGAGTCCCGTGCTTTTAAGCTGGTTGGTGTAATCCAGTAGCAGAATCGCCGCATTGACCACGATCCCGATAAGCATTATCATCGACATCATCGTGATAATATTAAAACTCAGCCCAGCCAAGATAAGCGACCAAACCACACCGATAGCAGCCAACGGCAGAGTCGCCAAGATGTAAAAAGGCTGAATGAAACTCTCCAAGATCGCTGCCAAAAGCATATAGGTCAACACAATCGCCAAGATTCCAGCCTTTGCCATCTCCGACATCGTCGTCTGCATCTCTTTGGCGTTACCACCCCAAGAGACGGTATAATCTGCGGGCAAATCCAGATCGTTCAACATTTTTTGCACCTTGTCCACCACCTCCGAGAGCGACACACCATCGGCGTTCGAGCCCGTGAACTGAATCGAGTTGATGCGATTATCGTGGATCACCTTGTTAGCCACCTTGGCAAAATTAACCTGTGCCAGTTGCGACAACACAAAAACGCCCTTAGAGGTAACGATAGGGATGCTTCTGATCTTCTCCAGACTGCTAACCGACTCATCTTCGTAACTCACCCGAATGTCGTATTTGTCGCCACTAATATCGTATTGCGTCGGAGTAAGCCCCTGAATAGACGCCCTTACCATACTCCCCAAAGTAGCTATATCTATGCCCAGATCTTGCAACATCTTCCGCTTGGGCAAAAGCTCCACCTGCAACTTCGACTCTCCTACGGAGTTCTTGAAGTTAATCAACCCTTGCACATCTCTAGCCTTAGTCATTATCATATCTTTGTAAAGCTCCAACCTCTTTTGATCCGGTCCGCGCAAATCGAACTGCACGGCGGCTCCCATTCCTTCGGTCTTCACCTCAATCTTAATCTCCGCTCCGGGATAGTCGGCTACCTCTTGGGCGATCTTCTCCACCACCGCAGGGGCTCCTACCCTCCTTTTGCTCTTATCCACCAGTTTGATGTAAGCCGTGCCTAGGTTGTCGCCCTTATCCAGCTCACCTTGGCTACCCAACTTGGTCAAAATCAGCTTAACCTCGGGCAACTTTGCCACCCTCTCTTGCAACTCCAGATAAGTTTTCTCAGTCTCGTCCATACTGGTTCCGCTGGCCATGGTCACATCCATGGTAATCTCGCCATTATCCATATAAGGGATGAAGTCCGAACCGACTAGCCCCGCACACATAATGGTAATCACCAAAAGCACAAACGGCAAAACCACCGTCATTATCGCCCGCAGTCGCGTGTGGATTATCTTCTCCAAAGCTTTGCCATACCAAACATCTACCTTGTCCAAGAGAGTTTCGATCGTCAAACCCAGCTTACCCTTCTTCTGGTTTTCCGGCAAGATTAGCGACGCCAACATCGGGGTAAGCGTAAAAGAGTAGATCAGCGAAAATATCGTGGCTATCACCACCGTGTAAGCAAACTCCTGAAAAAATATCCCCATCAGCGAATCCATACTACCGATCGGCACAAACACCACCACATTGGTTAGAGTAGCTGCCACCACAGCCACCACCACCTCGGCAGTTCCGCTAGCCGAAGCACTCCGCCTACCATCGCCCTTACGCATATGGCGGAAGATGTTCTCGATCACCACCACCGAGTTGGACACCAGCACACCCACAGAGGTGCTCAGCCCCATCAGCGACAAAACGTTCAAGCTAAACCCCATCCAGTTCATCACCAAGAAGGTGGAAACCAAAGAGGCAGGCATCGACAAAGCCACGATCAAGGTTGACCTAAGATCATGTAAGAAAAACAAAAGCACTATCGCCGTGAACAACACCCCCAAAAACAGGGTGCTGATTGTATCTTTCACCGAGCCTTCGATAAAATCAGCGTCGTTTTTGACAATCTGCAAAGAGGTTCCGTAAGGCAAAGTGGAAAGCAAACTCTCTATTTTCTTTTTGACATCGGTTGCGATCTTCACCGGGTTACCTTCCGAGGATTTGACAATCTCCAGCATAATCACATTCTTTTCCGACCTCTTGTTTTGGTTGTCGTAAAATAGAGCCTTGGTGTCCATCTCTTTTTCGCCAGCGGTTATCGTAGCTATCTGACCCAACTGCTTTATGCCCCTTGGTGTCACCACTTTAGATTTGGACATCTGATCTAGACTGACAAACAACCCTTTGCTCTTCACCGAGATCTCACGCCCGTCCACGCTGTAACTACCAGAAGGAACATCCGCATTCGCCAAACCAACCTTCTGTGCCAACTGCAATGGTGTAAAAAGCTCCTGACGAGCCACCTTGGAGCTCATCTCCACCTTTATCTCTCGCTCCACTCCTCCGATCAAATTGACCGCCGACACGCCTTCCACTTGGTTAAACTGGTCTTTGATGCGATTGTCTGCCAAATCGTAAAGCTCCAAAGGGGTCATATTATCAGAAGAGATCACCAGCTGCATAATCGGCGTCTGGGTAGGGTCAAACTTCTCCACCACCGGCAACTGCACCCCATCGGCAAGGTCGTTCACCACGGCGTCCACCTTCGCCTTCACCTCGTCTTTGGCAATATCCACATCTTTATCCAACTCGAAGCGGACCATTATCAAAGAGAAGTTATCCATCGAATAAGATTTCAACTCCTCGATCTTGGAAACCGTGGCAATCTCATCTTCCAAAATATCCGACACGCCACTAGCCACCTCTTGCGGTCCTGCTCCCGGATAGATCGTCTGCACCGTCACATACGGAATATCGGCACTGGGAAACAGGTTCATCGGCAACTCAAAATAAGCCAGCGCTCCAAAAATAATCGAGACCAACAAAGCCATGGTCATCATAATCGGTCGCTTTATAGAAATATTCGATAAAAACATCTTACTCCGCCTTTACTACTCAACAACTTTAACTTTACAATTATCGTAAACCATATTATAGCCGGCAATTAAAAGGCTCTCTCCGCTCATAAGACCGTCCACACTCACCATCTTCTGGTTCTGCTCTTTGATCTCCACATACCTTTTTTTGGCAACATTTTGCTCTACCACATAAACATAATCGCCGTTCTCATCTTTTTGCACCGCCTTAAAAGGCACAACTTTCGCCTTCGGCTGCTCGACAACCTGCACATAAAAATCGGCTAGCACTCCCGGTAGCACCCGCTTGTCGCTGTTCTCGAACTCCGCAAAACAAACAAAGCTCTTGGATTTTGGGTCTTTGGAGATCGACAACTGACTAATCTTTCCACTCAACTCCACTTCGTTCCACTCCGCTCTCACCGCTTGTCCCAACTTCATCTGAACAACTTGATCCTCACTGGCAAAAAATTTCGCCTTCAGCTTGCTCATATCCGAGACGGTAAACAAGAAATCGTTTTTGGAGATGTTGTCCGTCAAGCTAACATTCATCGCCGTCACCACCCCGTCTATGGGGCTGGTAACCGACACCAACTGCGAGGCAGACTCGAAGTTAGCTTTATTCACCTGATACTGCGTGGTGATGTTGTCCATCTCTTGCTTGGAGATGCCGCCTTTTTCGTAAACTTTCTTCATCCGCTGATAAGTCTTGAAGCTGTTGTCGTGCGCAGATTTTGCTTGCAAATAGTTAGCCGAGGGCTTATCATCTGGAAAACGCAAAATCGTCTGCCCTTTGCTGACCTTGTCTCCAATACTGACCATAATCTGAGAAACCTCGGTGGCAATAGGGCTAAACTCGTTGGTCTGCCTATACCCTTGCAAGCTGGAGGTAAAAAAGATCTCCTTGCTAAACTCTCGATCTTTCACCTCTTGCACCTTGACCGGCACACCTTCTCTTCTTTGAATATCAGCCAAACTCTCTTTCTTCTCCTGTGAACACGCCAGCACTCCTGCCAGCAACAAACTCATTAGTAATAACTTTTTCATAAATTCTCCCCTATAGCCATTTTGTAACTTTCCCACGCGATAATATAGTCGTAAACACTATTCAAATATCCCAACTTTGCCACATTTTGCTGCAAAGTGGCGTCCAAATACTCCAACTGCGTGGAGATACCGTTGTCGTATCGTCCTTGTGCGATGCCAAAAGCTGTCTTAGCCAAAGCCAGATTCTCTTTCTGCGATTGCCAACTCTTTTGCGACTGGATCAAAGTGTAGTAGCTGTTTTGCACATCCAACTTCACCAGATCTTGCGTCTTCAACTCATCCGTCTTCGTTTGCCTCCAAGCGTAATTTTTGGCTGCCACCTTGTTCCAGCGGGCAAAACTGGTAAACAGGGGCATCGAAGCTCCCAGACTCACCTGCCAGTAGTTGCCCATATTATCCGACTCCAAGCTCTTCTCATAAACTTGCGAAAACTTCTTATACTCAACACTCGCCTGAAAATCGGGCAAAAAACCAAGCTGCTCCATCTTGTAATCTTTCTTCTTGATCGTAGTCATAAGCTGAGCCATCTTGATCTCTTTGCGCTCTCTACTGGCTTTTTGGAGCGCCAAAGACAACTCTTCCACCTTAATCTTGGGCACTTGCAAAGAGTCGGTAATCTCCAGCGGCTTCTCTTGATCCCAACGCACATAGTTCTTAAAACTCTGCCGTGCCAGCACCAAGTTCTTATCCGACTGCTCAAGCTTCGGCTTTTGCTTGGTCACCTCTAACCTTGCCCTAAGATAGTCGTATTGCGACACCAAACCGTTTTTATACATACTCTCCACCTGCTGAAAGTTTTGCTGAGCAATCTCAAGGGCTTGCCTTTGAATCTCAAACTCTTGACTAGCCAGTAGCAAGGTGTAGTAATGTTTACTCACCGTAAACAAAACCTCTTGCCTTTTCAGATCGACCTGAATCTTGCTGATATCTGCCACATCGCCCACCATACTCACGCCAAAAGGCACTTTCAAAGACAAAACTTGACTCGCCTGTATCCCATAAGCAAAGTCGGACTGTTTCTTGTTTGGCTCGTTGGCATCTTGCAAATCAATAATCTCGGCAGCCAACGACCTGTCGTCTTGGCTAATCATATCCGGCACAGAGCTACGAAAATCTGTGATTGCTTGCACATAATCGGCATCTGGATCTTGATACTCAGACTCTTTGTAAGAGTAGCCACCCACCAGATTTACCTGCAAAAGAGCCTCACCCAAAGCTTGACAATACAGCTTCTTGGTCCGTTTCTGCTCGTAATGAGTCGAAGACAACTCCAGGTTGTTTTGCAAAGCCATCTTTTTAGCCTCTTGCAAAGTCAACGAACTCAAGCAAGAGAACGAGACTGCCAAAAATAAAACGCTAATTCTTTTCATATTTTTCCTTCTTCCATTCTTCTACGGCGTCGGTCACCTTTTGCGAAACAAAACTGACAAACTCCAAATCTTCCCTCATCATCTTCTCAAACTCTTCTTCAAAGACGATCTGCTCATCGTCAAGCAGCTGGCTCATCAACTCTCTAAACTCAATAAACATCTCCTTGGCAGTTTCGATATGATCTTTCAAAGATAAGTTTGCCGGAATACGAAAATACCTTTTGCGCTCATTAAACTTCTTAAAATCTTCCAACTTGCCCAAACCCATCAAAAGGTTCAGAGCCAAACTAACTGCCCCCTTGCTCATCTTCAGCGTATCTTGAATATCTTCAAAACACAAGCCTTTGTTCCCCGTGACCAAAATAAGCCCCGCTACCAAAGAGACCGAAGGCTTAAACCCACGCTTCTCCTCCATGCTCGCCGTTTTTTGAATCAGCCTTTTTTGGCTTTGTGTCAGTTTTAACTTCAAAAACAACTCCTTAAAATCAATTACTTCATTTAGTTAATTTTGGTTCACTTTTTACTGAACTAAAAAAGCGTCAACAACTTTTCTTCTTTAAGTTTGGAAAAATATTTTTATAGAAAGCTACAACTTCTGGCAAAGATAGAGCTTATCGCCCACATCAAGACAGTTTTTTTTTCGAGATATTAGCAAACGAACCTTGCTAAAGATTGTTTTGCGCAAATCGCCATATTTTAGACAGCCTTTAAAAGCTTTGGTGAAAAAATATAATTTAAATCGAAATTTCTTTAGTTTTTGAGTAAAATTTTTTCAATCACTTCCTTTACCCTCTTTCTTTCTGCGGCTCCCATATTGGTATCCGAGGGCAAACATAAACCTTGCTCAAAAAGCTTTTGTGAGGTACCATCTACAAAAGCCTCACAATTAGCAAACACAGGCTGTAAATGCATCGGCTTCCACAAAGGTCTTGCCTCTATGTTTTCTGCTTCAAAAGCCAATCGTAAATCTTCTCTACTAAATCCAACCTTAACCTCATCTATCAAAATGCAACTGAGCCACTGATTCGAAAAATAGTTTTTATCAGGCTCTGCTAAAAATCCAATACCATCAACATCTGCCAAAAGATTGCCATACCAGCGATTAATCTCCCTTTTTTGGGAAACCCTTTCATCCAAAACCTTCATCTGTCCTCTGCCGATACCAGCTACAATATTGCTCATTCTATAATTATAACCAATATTTGAATGCTGATAATGAGGAGCATCGTCTCGGGCTTGAGTAGCCAAAAAACGAGATTTTTTTATCGCATTTTCATCATCAGAGATCAGAGCACCACCACCAGAAGTAGTAATAATCTTATTTCCATTAAACGACAAAATTCCAAATTTTCCAAAAGTTCCCAATTTTTTGCCTTTGAAAGTTGAGCCAAGCGCTTCCGCCGCATCCTCTATCACGGGAATTTCATATCTATTGGCAATCTCCATCAGTTCGTCCATTTTTGCCGGCATTCCGTAAAGATGAACCAAGATAATCGCTTTCGGCTTCTTATTTTTAGATATACAATTTTTAATTGCCTGTTCCAAAAGATTGGATGACATATTCCAAGTATCCGACTCACTACCCACAAAAACTGGATTTGCGCCCTGATAAACGATAGGATTGCACGAAGCCGAAAAAGTAAAACTTGAGCAAATAACAATGTCATCTTTTTTAACTCCAAGCATTATTAATGCTAAATGTATTGCTGCAGTTCCTGCACTAAGAGCCGCACAAGCTTTTGTTCCAGTGTAATCACACAAATCTTGCTCAAAACCATTTACATTCGGACCCAAAGGTGCTATCCAATTAGTTTCAAAAGCTTCTTGAACAAATTTTGATTCCTCTCCACCCATATTAGGAGAAGATAGGTAGATTTTTTTTTTCATATTATTAATAAATATCCTCTAAGGCTAAAATTTTTAACTCTTTATTTTTGCTATACTCTTGCTGTATATATTCGGTAAATTCTTTCTTACCACCTGTTGAGTTTTCTCCATGCAACTCTATCTTGTTTCCTTTATCGTTTTCAAACACAAAAGCTTCAAAATTTTCCCCTATTTTATATTCTCTTAATCTATATCCGTCATAATAAGAAGATTTTTTTTCTTTATTACCGCTATTATTAAACTTTTTGCCTTTAATATTAAAATTCTTGTTAAAATTTTTATCACAAATAATTTCTTTTATATCCATACCAAATAACAATTTTCTCAATTCATTGAATGTTTTCATTAAAAACTCCTACTATCTAATATTTCATTTAAGTCAAAAACAAAAAATTTAGGTAAAAATATTTTATCACAATTTGTATATTCATTTATATGAATATTTCTTATGTCATCAATTAAGCAAATAGTTTCCCAACCTAAGTAATTAGGAGCCTTAAAATCTTTTTTTATGTTATCTCCGATATAAATTTTTTGTAAATTAGGGAATTTTTTATCAAGAAACACAAAAGACTTCCCAGTTTCTTTTGTACTGCCAAACTCTTCAGAAATTAAAATATTTTCACAAAAATAGTTTTCTATATCTAAAGCCTTTATTTTATTTCGTTGGGTCATACTTCTACCATCTGTAATTAAAGCACAAGAAATTCCTTTCGATTTAATAGTTTCTAAAAAATCCTTTGTACTTTCCGATAATTTAATATCAGGAACATAATTCCTATACATTAGAAGCAAACTTCCTATACTAACATTAAATTCAATAGATAAGATTTCAAAAACATTTTTACCCAATCTATAGGAAGCGATCATTTTAGCTAATAAAAATTGCCAATTATTTGGTGCAAGATACTTAGCAATTTGTTTGTAAGCAGAAATTAAAAAATCGATTTCTTTATACAAAGTATCATCTAAATCGAAAACCAATAGACAATTTTTATCAATCAACATTTTTAACTAAAATTTCATCATCGTATCGTAGCATCAACAAATTATCTTCCCACGCATCAGAATAATCTATGCTTTTATTAAGGATATATTCATCAATAATCATCTTAGGGAAATTAGCCCCAGCATTATAGCTCAAAGGGTATCCACCTCCAAAACGAGGATTAATTTCTATACCAACAACTCTTTGAGTTGTTTTATTAACAAAAGCTTGAAAGGTAATACACCCGTACAAACTCTCCACATTTGCCAATCTCTCTTGAACATATTTCACCAAGAAATTCTTCACTGTAATGCCTTTATTGATCTCTCCGCTTCTTACTTCAATTCTCAAACGAGGAACAACCGACTTAAGTTCCGATTTTTTATCGTAATAAAGATCCAAAGTATATTCATCATGCTCTTTAGGATTTATATATTCTAAAAACATTAAACTCTCATTATCCAGAATTTCTTGATTTAAGGATGCTTTATCTTTAACAAAATATAAGCCTTGAGAACAACTTCCATCATAAGGCTTTGCAAAAAATGGGAATGATAAATTTTTTCTATCAATCTCCTTGGCAACATCAATATTTTGTTCTTTAAAAAATTGATGAATAAGCCTCTTATCTCTACATTTAAGAATAAAATCTCTATTAGAAACTATAATTTCAATCCCATTTTTTCTAAACTTTTCTTTATTTTCAGCCAAAACTAAAAGTTCTGTATCAATTGTAGGCACTACAATACCCACATTATTGTCCAAACAAATCTTCAAAAGTTCATCAATATAATTCGCATCCGTAACTCTGCAAATTTTAAAATAACTATCAGCCACTCTACATGCCGAAGAATAATCAGGATTCAAATCAACAACCAAAACTTTAGACTTTGGATACACTTTCTTTAACTCTTTTTGAAATTCTCTAACCAAAGAAACTCTTCTTCCTGCAGAACTTATCAATATATTGTTCATTTTTATTTAAAATTACCTTTAAACACTTCCATAGTTGCCTGTCCATCTTGAGAAATACCTTCAGAAACAAACACCTTTCTTATTGTTTTAAAAACTATTCGTAAGTCTGTCAAAAACGACAGATTATCTACATACCAAACATCAAGTTTAAACTTTTGTTCCCAAGAAATAGCATTTCTACCATTCACTTGAGCCCAACCTGTTATTCCAGGTCTCACCTCATGCCGTCTGGCTTGTTCTGCATTATATAAAGGCAAATATTCTGGCAATAAAGGTCGCGGACCAATTAAACTCATATCTCCTTTTAGAACATTAAAAAGTTGCGGAAGCTCATCAATAGAAGTTTTTCTGACAAATTTCCCAATTTTTGTCAATCTTTTGGCATCAGACAACAAATGCCCATTATTATCTTTGGCATCATTCATAGTTTTAAATTTTACAATATTAAAAATTTTTTCTTTCTTTCCTGGTCTTTTTTGTACAAAAAACGGTTTGCCTTTGTTCGCAATTGCCAATAATAATGTAAAAATTAGCAAAATAGGTGAGATTATAATCAAACCCATAAAAGCAACAAAAAAATCGATTAGCCTTTTAAAAAAATGTTTATACATCTTAATTAACTTCTTCAATTATTTTTAAATAGTCTAAAGAAAGCTTCTCTCTGTCAAAGTTTTCTCTAACAAATTCATTTCCCTTTTTACCCATTTCAGCCAATTCGACTTTAGTTAAACCTACGATTTTATTCACCATTTCCACAAATTTTTCTAAGTTTTCTGGCTCTGAATAAAATCCAGCACCAGAATCTTCAATAAGTTTTCTAGTAATACCTTCAATAGTAACAAAAACAGGTTTTGAACAAGCCATATAATCAAAAACCTTGTTGGGGTAAACCGTCTTAAAGGTATCCGTTTTTTTCAATATTGCCATACAAATATCTGAAGCATATATATAATTAAACACCTCCGATTTAGGAACTGAATCCACAAATTCAACATTATTCAGATCATACTCTTTAACCTTTTGCTTCAACATCTTTTTTTGCATTCCATCGCCAACCAAAACAAAGTGCAATTTAGAATTATCTTTAAACTTTTGAGCTACCTCCACTACTTGGATTAAATCATTGGCAACACCGTGAGCTCCAAAATAAGAAAATACAAATTTATCCTTCCAACCAAATTTTCTCTTCAACTTTTCTGAATCAATATTGTTAGGAATAATTTCAAAATCGGCACCATTGGTTATAATCTCAAGCTTATCACTATACTTTGGAAAACGCTTTTCAATATTTTCTTTAAACGCTGGAGTTAAAACAACAATTTTCTTTGCATGCTTATAAAGCATAGACTCTATCACAAACATAATCTTTGCCATTACTCCACCATCCGCTATGACTCCTGTAGCAATAGCTGATTCTGGCCACAAATCTCTAACTTCAAAAATGAAAGGTTTTCTCTTGAATAACTTTAATAACAAGGCAGCAACACCAATGAATAAAGATGGAGAAGTAACAATAATAGTATCAACCGATTTTAAGAAGAATGCCCTTATAAAAGCAGAAAAAGTATAAGAAAAATAACCTATAGCCCTTCCCAAAAAATTAGAGTTATATCCCGAATAAGTCCAAGTTCGATGAACAATTATTTTATCTGAAATATTTTTTTTTGAATAAAAGGTTTTACCTCCTATTCTTTCTCCTGTAGCATAATGAATATTTCCAGCAATAACATCTATTTTTAGATTTGCTTTTTCAATAAAAAATTTTGTGAATTGATTCCATCTAGAACCACCAGCATCGTTTTTACCCAAAAAATATTGGTGAAAAAGTATTATTCGTTTCATTTAAAAACTTTATACCTTTTACTAAAATTGACACAAAACCCCATAAACAGCCAAAATTCAGGCCGTTGCCACAATGAAGAGCTTAAAATTAATCTTCCTATAGATATTGAAAATAATACAGAAAAAACAAGTTTTAGTTCTTTATTTTTCGTTTTCCCTATTCTATAAAATTGTAAAAACATAAACAGTAAAAAAAATACTAAAACAAAAACACCAAAATTAACTAATATATCTAATAAAATATTATGATAATAAGTCGAACCGGTATCAATATAACATGTATTAAATGGAGAACCGAATAAAAAAGATTCGTTCATCCTTGATAAAGCAGTTTCATATATTATATCTCTACCTGAGGTTGTTGAACTAAATGAATTACCGTTTAATACATTTAAATATTTTGTAATTGCATATGATTCTATTTTATATTTTGCTAAAAATTTAATAATAAAAGTTAGAACATACTTCAGTCCGAAATAAATTACAAAAATTAAAAAAGAAAATATAACTTTCATTTTTAATTTAGAAACAAAAAAAAGATATAATACACAAAAAATAACAACAGAAAACATAGCACCTCTTGCACCAAAAATTAACAATTCAAGAAAAGACAAAAGGAATAAAATGATAGCTAATTTCTTCATTTTTAAAATATAAATAAATGAAAAAATAATACTCGGAAGTAATGCATACCCAAATCTCATATAATTTACTTCAGAACCGTATAAAGAAAGTAAAGGAATTAAAAATAGAGTAAAAAAATTTACCCATGCTATTTTATATCCATAATATAAAAAATCATCTAAAGAAAAATTTAACGAACCAAGAAATATTCCTGAGAGTCCTATAGTTAAATACGATATCAGAAATTCATTAGCAACATTTATATCAGAATTTGTTCCTTCAAAAGGCAATTTAACAAATAACAACAAAAAAGGGACAATAAACAATATAATTGTATTCAAATTTACTCTAGTGTTTTTAGTAAATGCATATAAAACTAAAAACAAAGAAAATATCATTATCGGATATTGTCCTTTCGCTAAAATATTAAAAGGAATTAGTAATCCATATTGATAAAAATATAATATTATTATCAATGAGTTTAATCTATAGGTTTTAAAATTTATCATCTCAAATTTATTTTATTCTCCGATAAAAAATGTTTCAAATTTATTTTCATTTATAAAATCTATCCATTTGATAAACTCTTTTGAAATTACAGTTTTCTTATTGATAGTATCTATAGAAAAAGATTTTAGAAATTTACTCACAACATTTTCAAAAAATAAAAACCTTAGGTTGTTTCCAATTAAATTTTTATGATTTTCTCTTATTAGTCTGTTCAAGAAAACAGAAAAACTATGAAAATTAATATTAATATAATTTAATTGCAATAAATATTTTTTTACAGATTCCAAAGTAAAAAAATCCGGAGATAAGTTTAAAATTTCTACTTTTCGTTTTATGGAACGAATTTTAACAGAGGTTACAGGATACTCTTTAATTCCATCATTGCATAAAAAAGGAGGTGTTTCAAAAAATTTATCCTCAATCAAATCAATATTGGAAGTTTCTTTTTTATTTAATAAAGAACTATTAAAATAGCCGGCTTCATGTAGAGATAAATAGTAAGAATCATTTAATTGAAAACCTCCGGGTCTGAAAGAACAAACATCAATATCTTGTTTTTTAAAAAAATCTTTAGCGTATAGAAGTAGTTCTAATTGTTCTTCAAAATTATATTTATTGAATGCATCGTATTTACAAGAAAATTTTACTGGTAAATTAAGAGCATGAATATGAGGCTCAAGTTTAATGTTTTCGTAAGCTTTTAAGCTTTGAATCAGCCAAATTAGAAAATCGGAATATTCCGATTGATTTATTTTATTTTGCTTAGAAGATAAACTTATAAAAAAAGTTGCTTTTAAACTTCTTTTTCTAAGTTCTTCAGCAATAAACATTGAAGAGAGGTAAACTCCGGCTAAACAATTAGTATTGCGACTAATTCCTGAAACTATAGTTTCAATATCAAAAGTTAAATAAATTTTTTTCATTAAAATAGTCTTTTTTTAAATTTAACAATGTTAAAAATAAATGTTCTTGTCGTATTATAAAAAAAATTAAAAATAAGAAATTTTAACTTATTATGAATAAAAAAAATAGTTTTGTACTTTTCTTCCAAAATAGGATTAAACATGTTTTTAAATTTTTGCACTTTAGGAGGTCCGCCATAAGATACATTATAAAATTCCAAATTCAACTCTTTTGAAAGTTTCATTGACTCAAGTTGCAAAAAATATCCGGTTAATAAATCAGGTTTATGCCTGAATACCCCTCCCATTGAATAGTTTAAATAATTAGAAGATTTTTCCAATAGAATTACACCTTGAATTTTGTCCCCATACCAAGCCGATATCATATAAATCATACCAGTTCTTATTCCATCCATTATAAAATCTTTCATCCCCCCCCAATCTCTCACAAAGTACCCTTTATTAACAGCATTACTTTCTATGCAAGAATAAGCTTCTTTTACTTCCTCCTCAGTTCTAGGGAATTTACTAATAAGCCCTTTTCTGCACGAACTTCTTACATCTCTTCTTCCTTTGGAGGAAAAACTTGCAATAATTTCTTCATCACTTAAATATTCTCCCAAATCATTTTTTAAATTAATCAAATTAAGATATTTTGGAGAAGAAATAATATTGAACAACACTTTTTCAAAATGTTCTTTCTCTATTTTTAAGGTAAAATCCTTTAAAATGGTTATTTGTGAGGCAAAGGCTTTTAATTGCTTTGCTCTCTTTAAGAATTCTTGAAGATAATCTTCTTGAAATTTTTTATTTTTATAAGTATAATTAGAACTTGATCCGTATGAACATACATAGATAGTAAAAAATAAATACTTAACAATTATATTCGCTGAACCAAGTAATATTTCATCATTTCCATCAACAAATAATAATAACTCCCAATTCATACCGTATTTTTCATAAGATTTAGCTCTATTTAAAGACTGTAAGAAACTACTGTCCTTATCAGAAAGCACAAATTCATTCCACTTATCTACCCATTTTTTGTCTTTAGTAATTATCCAATTATTCATTTCTTATTTTCTTTATTTGATAAAATGCTTAATATATTAAAGTTTAAAACTTTTTTAGAATAATAATATGAAAATCCACATGCACAAAGTGGCAAAATTCCCCCAATTAAATATCTTAATACAATAAAATCCAGCGAACTTAAAAAACTTGCCATTAAAGTAAATAGTAAAACGATACCGGAAGTTTTCACAAACAAAAGATTAAATTTTATTCTGTAAAGTTTGTTCACCGCTATAACCATTATTCCCATATGCAAAACAGCAATTAATAAAAATGCTATGCCCATACCAATTAATCCATATAAAGTATATAAACAAATAGAAATTGCAACTTCTAAAGACCTAAATATAATTGAAATAATAGTATAGGTTTTTGTATTGTTTTTTGCGATCAAAATTAAGTCTAATTGATTTGAGCATATAGTTATTAATGTGCCATATATCCCGATTCTCACAAAATCAATTATTGGCAAAAATTCCCCAGAGTATAAAATCGGAATAATAACTGGCAGCAGAAATAAAAAAAATACTATCAACGGAAAAGATATTAATAAACTAACTATTGACTGTTGATTAAGTTCTTCTTGTAATTTGTCGTTGTATTTATTAACAGCAGAAATTCTGGGGTAATAATCGGTTGTAAGAGCATTAATAATTACACTAAAATATCCTACCATGATCATAACTCCAGCATTATAAAGTCCTAAATCGTTTAACCCTCCTTCGCTACTGCCAATGAATGCAGAAATTATAAAAACAGAGATATGACCGAGAAAAGTTGCAAAAGACAAAGCAACCCCCATTTTAATCATAGGCCAAGAATTTTTAAAAATTTCTTTATAAGACAACTTTAAATGTTGATATTCTATTTTCTTTACAAAATAAAAAGAGAATAAAAAAGAAACAAAAGGAATAACTATCAATACTGGTACAATTCCCTCCACCTTATAAATTATATATATGGGAACAGATAAAATTAATCCAGCTATCGCCCCTAATATATTGGATTTAGCCAATATCCTTAATCTCCTCATCCCTTTTAAAATTGCCATTTTGCCTTCGTTTAAGATCGTAAAGGCAACAGCCAGAGAAAGAAGGACAAAACTAAGTGCATGCGAATAATCGTCGAATACCCATTTACTTAATAAAGGTGATATGGCAACCGTAAAGATTAGCCCGAACAAAGAAGTGAAAACAATTACAAAATTTGTAGTTACAATAGCTTTAGAAAATTGTTTAATATTTTTTTCACCATTTGCCTCAGAAATATCTCGAACGGCACTTTGGGAAATGCCTAATCCTGTTCCGGTTTTTAACATTCCTATTGCAGAATTAAAAAGCCCTATTAACCCAACACCCTTAGTTCCCAAAACAATAGCGGCAACTTTATTTAAAATAACTTTAACCAGAATATTTAAAGCTTGAACAAAACCAAATAAAATAGTTGTTCTAAAAATTGTATTATACTGCTTGCTTTCTTCCATTATTTGTTCATCTTGGCTGAGAAAATTTATTCGGTTCCATATTCCCAATTAAACCCATTATTGAGCCCCGCATAACCCAGATATAATCTTTAATGATACGAAAATCACCTTTAAACAAATTCTGAATAACTCTAAATCCTGCACCAAAAAAATAGAAAAAGAAAATGATTAAAACTTTTGCCAATCCAAAATGTTTTTTTGCAATATAAACTTTATTTCTTCCCATTAAATATTTAGAAAAAGGCTGTCTTCGGTCTCTTTTAACATTTTCGTTTATATGTTGGTGCCAAGATATTGCATCCCTAATACAAGCCATTTTAAATTCTGCTTTTTTAGCCCTAATACCCATATCGACCTCATCAGAATACATAAATAATTTTTCATCTTGCAAACCTACTTTTTCATAAAACTCTCTTTTTGCCAAATTCATTCCCCCCGTCAATGCTTCACAATAATAAATTTCATCTTTTACATTAGAAAGTTCTTCCCCTTCACAATAAGGCTGCATAACAAGAAATTTTGAAATCTTGCAACCAAAATCACTTACAATGTCAGAATCAGCTTCTAATAAAACAGGAGCAACCATCCCCAACATAGAATCAAAAAACAAACTTTCCCATAATTTAGTAGCAGATAATTTTTGTAATTTAATATCATTACCAATCAACATAATGCTGTCTACTTCGGCACAGCTTAAAGCATAGCTTATTCCATCGTTATAAGCGCCTGTACAACCACCATTAGATTTTCTGAAAATAATATGTGAACCCTTAAATTTTTCTTTTAGTTTTTTTTTATATTCACCATCAGAGTTATTATCCACAATTATATGCATAAATAATTCATCTTTGTATTCACAATAATGCTGATACCACTCATCAAATTTATAATCGTCATTATAAGTTATCGTTATTGCTGCTATTTTCATATGTTAAAACAGTTTTCCATTATATTTAAAAAATTTTATCTTATCTTTATAGTTAATAATCATTGATTTAATTTTTACATTGTTCAAAATTTCTGATTTATCACATTCTAAAATATTCCACCCATTTTTTTTATAAAACCCCACTAAACTATCTTTACAAAATAAAAATCCTGGTTTGGAATCATGAATTAAGAATTTAATTAATTCATCCATTAACTTATTACCATATCCCAAACCTTTAAATTTGGAACAAACATTACCTATCCCATAAGCCTCTAAGTAATTTCCATCAATAATAACCGTAATTTCAATTAAATTAAGATACGCTACTAACTCATTTCTTTTATATAGAAAAAAATGCAAATCCTCATTTTTTAAATTACTTTTTAACCACTCTCTTTGACTATCAAGACTATAATTGCCAAAGATAGATTTGATATTACAGATTTCTGAAATCTCTTTTTCTGAAATCTGTTTATGTTTAATGAGTTTCAAATTATAATTCATCTTTCACAATATTATCAACCCACCATCCACATGGCAAGTTTAATTGTTTATTTGAAAATTCATTGATTCCTTTAAAATCTTTGGCTAAGAGCTTAAATACGGAGTACAAATCGTTTCTCAAATGCATTTTAGAAGCATAATAATCTTTTCTTCTAAATGCATTTAGTAATTTATCCCTATTCTCTGATAAAATAGTAAAAGTCCAATAAGAAGGATTTACTTCATCTCTCTTTTTTAATAATTTTACTAAACTATCCTTTTTGAAATATTTCTCCCATCTTAAGGCATTATTTCTTTGCTTCTTATACAAGTCCGTAATGTAATCCATTTGTATAGAGCCAATATAACCTGAAAAATTATTCATAGCACAAGCATTGCCAGGCATTTTTATATCACATTGATCCGATATCTCTCCTAACTTATCTCTAAATTTTGACCTATCAATGCCGTAATCACGCATTTTTTTTGCTTTTTCAAAAAGGTCCTTATTATTAAAAGCAAGTCCACCACCATCAATTGCATTTGGCAATCTAACAGGTGTAAAAGAATAACAAACTATATCTGTATTTGTATTCCCCAATTTTTCACCATAATATTCAGATCCAAAAGCTTCCGAAGCATCTTCAACAACAAAAATACCTTTTTCTTTTCCAATCTTATTTATCTCATTTATATAACCAGGATACCCCCCCCAATGATAATGTAAAATAGCTTTGGTCTTTGAAGTAATTTTCTTTTTAACATCGACGGGGTCTAAACTGCCGGTTTTCGGATCAATATCAGCCCAAACTATTTTAGCTCCAGCATAAACTACAGGTTGGTTAGTCGCAAGGCACGCCATCGGAGAGGAAATGACCTCATCACCTTCTTTGATATTTATAAGTTTAAGAGCAAAAAAAACAGAATTCCCGGAGACTGTCAATATATTGGGATTCCCCACAAATACTTGTAGTTTATGCTCAAATTCTTTGGTATAATTTCCATAAGTTAATTGCCCTGAATATAAAACATCAGAAATATTTAAATCTTCCGGCATAAAAACTTTAAATAGCGGTATCATTACCAACCTTTTTTTACCAATTTAACTATTTTTTCTCTGTCTTCACTATTTAACCACCAACCACAAGGTATATGGACAAAATTTTTGTAGAATTTATCCATACCAGGTAATTCTCGTTTTGAGCCAGCAAATATAGAATGAGTATCATTTCTATGATGGAGAGGTGAGGCTATAATTCCATTACTCTCCATCATTTTAATAAAATTTTCTCTATCATCAACTTTCATTGTGTATAGCCAGTAAGAAGCTTCTGTATTTGGAGAGTATGATATTAATTCTAAACCTGAAATATTTTTTAACTGTTCATCAAAAAATTTTCCATTATTTACATATTTACCAATTACTTCTTTCAAAAATTTCATTTGAACTAAACCAATAGTCGCATTTACATTGTTCATGGCATACTTATATCCCACTTCTTTAATATCATTATCCAGTCTAGAAGTTTTTTTATCCAAACCAAACCATCTTTTAACTCTTGCTTTATCATAATGTTCTTGGTTTTTCACACAAAGAAATCCACCATCAACTGTTGTCATTTGCTTAATCGCCTGCAAGGAAAATGCTGTATAAGGTGAGTTATAACCTATCATTTCCCCATTATATTTGCTTCCCATAGCATGTGCAGCATCTTCAATAATAGGAATATTATACCTATCGGAAATTTTATTAAGTTCATCCATATCGCAAACCATGCCAGCATAATGAACAGCTATTATTGCTTTTGTTTTGTCTGTTATCTGCTCTTCAACAGATTTAGGATCTATTAGTCCGTTATTAGGATTAACATCTGCCCAAACAACCTTTGCTCCGACCATTGCAATGGTTGTATTTGTAGGTTCAGCAGTCATAGGAGTACTTATTACTTCATCATCTTTCCCGACACCAATCAAATCCAACGCTAAATGCAAAGCGGAAGTCCCCGAATTCACAGCTAAACAATATTCATTTCCTATATATTCTTTAAATTTATCTTCAAAATCATAAACAGCTTGTCCTTCTGCGACATACCCGCTATAAATAATTTCTTCTAATCTTGGCATTAAAATTTCCCTTTTAGGAAAATAAGGTTTTATTAAAGGTATCATTTTCTTAAATCTTCTTTTACATAATCTAATTTCAACAATAATTCTTTCATTTCCCGCACCGTAAGTTGCCTGGTGTTATCCGAATTATACTCTTTATGATCAACTCTATGCCCATAATTCTCTGCATATTTAGTATAATTCAAATCTCGCAAATCTGCAGGAACACGATAAAAATCCCCCATATCTTCAGCTTTCGCCATTTCTTCACTGGTGCACAAAGATTCATACATTTTTTCCCCATGTCTGGCTCCAATAATTTTTATCTCATTATTTGCATTGAAAATTTCTTTTATTGCTTTTACCAAAGTTAATATTGTTGCAGCCGGAGCTTTTTGAATAAATAAATCTCCAGGATTAGCATTTTCAAAAGCAAACAAAACTAAATCAACAGCGTCTTCAAGGGACATCATAAAGCGAGTCATTTCGGGAACAGTTAAAGTTAAAGGCAAATTTTCTTTTATCTGCTTTATAAATAAAGGAATTATTGAACCTCGTGAACACATAACATTTCCATAGCGAGTAGCAGATATTATTGTTTGATTTTCAACACACCTTTTGTCTCTAGATTTTGAAATAGCTAATTTTTCCATAATAGCTTTTGTCATACCCATAGTATTTATTGGGTAAGCTGCTTTGTCCGTGCTCAAAACAACTACTTTTTTTACTTTATTTTTAACAGCTGCTTCCAAAACGTTTTCAGAACCCAAAATATTAGTTCTAACTGCTTGCATCGGATAAAATTCACATGAAGGAACTTGCTTTAAAGCAGCAGCACTAAAAAGATAATCAACGCCTCTCATAGCTCCATTTATGCTATCAAAATCTCTAATATCTCCGATTATGAAATTAAGTTTTGAATTTTTCAACTCATTTCGCATTTCATCTTGTTTTTTTTCATCACGGCTAAAAATTCTAATCTCTTTTAAATCAGAATTTATAAACTTCTTTAAAACTGCATTACCAAAAGAACCGGTTCCTCCAGTAATCATTAAAATTTTATTTTTAAACATAATTAACTCAATTTTTTCACAATCCTCACACAAGCCTTCCCATCTCCGTAAGGGTTATTGGCTTGTGACATTCTATTATAATAATCTTTATCTTCTATTAGTTGAGATACTTCCTTAACTATTAAGTCCTTTTTTGTTCCAACAAGTTTAACCGTTCCAGCATCAACCGCCTCTGGTCTCTCGGTGGTGTCTCGCATCACTATTACTGGTTTACCCAATCCTGGGGCTTCCTCTTGAATACCTCCACTATCAGTAAGTACTAAATATGAATGACTCATTAGATGAACAAATGGCAAATACTCCAAAGGTTGAATTAAATGAACATTATCAATTCCATCTAAAATTTTATGTACTGGCTTTTGAACATTTGGATTCAAATGAACAGGATACACTATATCGTTATTAGGATATTTTTCAGCTAAATCTTTTAATGCATTACAAATATTTGTAAAACCTTGACCATGATTTTCTCTTCTATGACCTGTAACTAAAATCAATTTTCTATTTGAATCTATTTTATATCCTTTTTTTTCAACCTGTTTATTTAAGTTAAATCTAAGAATGGTATCTGACTCTATTTTATCTAACACCATATAAAGAGCATCAATCACAGTATTTCCTGTTACATAAACATTCTCTTCATTAACATTTTCTTTTAAAAGGTTTTCTTTGGACAGAGGAGTGGGAGCAAAATGGTATTTTGTTAATCTACCAGTTATTTGTCGGTTTGCTTCCTCTGGCCAGGGAGAATATAAGTTATTGGTTCTCAAACCTGCCTCTATATGAGCCACAGGTATCTGTTGATAAAATGCTGCCAATGCCGCAACTGTTGATGTTGAGGTATCTCCATGAACAAATACAATATCTGGTTTTGCCTCTTTTAGCACATCTCTCATTCCAAGAATAACTCTTGAAGTTATATCGTACAAATCTTGCCCAGATTTCATAATATCTAAATCATAATCTGGAGTAATATCAAATATATCTAATACTTGATCCAGCATCTCTCTATGCTGTGCTGTAACACACACTTTTGTATCAAACTTTTCAGGATATTTTTGAAACTCCTTAACCAAAGGAGCCATTTTAATAGCCTCTGGTCGTGTTCCGAATACTAAAAGTATTTTCTTAGACACTAAAGCACCCCACAAAAATCAAGAATAATTTTTCCCTCAATTTTAGCCAATGTTTTAAACTCTTTATGAGCAACAAGAAAAGCAACAATATCTGATTTCTCGTAAGCTTCTTTGAAGTCTGTCAGTTTAAAGACCGAATGTTCCTTAATATTTGGCTCTACAACTAGCACCTCATTACTATTTGAACCTTTAAGCAACTCTTGAGTAATATATTTTGCTGGTGACTCTCTTAAATCGTCTATATCTGGTTTAAAAGCTAAACCCATGCAAGCCACAATCGGCCATCTACCTTGTTTTTCTTTAAATTTGTGGCATTCATTAATAATTTTTTCAACACACCAATCTGACTTATAATCGTTTATATTTCTAGCCTTGTTGATGAGCTTGCTCTCCTTAGGAAATTGAGATACCAAAAACCAAGGATCCACAGAGATACAATGCCCACCCACTCCACAACCTGGTTGCAAAATATTTACCCTAGGATGTTTATTAGCAAATTTGATTAACTCCCTAACCTCAATGCCAGCCTTATCACAAATAATCGAAAGCTCATTAGCAAAAGCTATCTGTACATCTCTAGAAGAATTTTCGGTGAGTTTACACATCTCAGCCGTCTTAGAATTAGTCTTATGCAACTCTCCCTTGACAAATTGAGCATAAAAGTCACAAGCTTTATCTGTAGAGATGGGATCAATTCCCCCAAGAACACGGTCGTTATCTTGTAACTCCTCCAAAGCTTTTCCAGGCAAAATTCTCTCCGGACAATAAGCAATATAAATCTTACCTTTCAACTCTGGTCTTGCGGCAAAAATCTTAGTAGCCATATTTTCTGTGGTATGCACTGGTGAAGTAGATTCAATAATAAATAAATCTCCCTCTTTCAAGAAAGGTATCACAGAATCCGTAGCCGCCTTTACATAACTTATATCAGGAGCTTTATTTCCTTTAAAAGGAGTCGGAACCACAATTAAATAAACTTCACTAGTTTCTATTTTCGATGAAGCACGCAAATTACCATCTTTAACCACTTTTTTTACTAGCTCTTCCAAACCAGGCTCTACAATGTGTACTTTGCCTTCGTTTATAGTATTAACCACATTTTGATTAATGTCTACCCCTAAAACTTTTATTCCCTTACTTGCCACCAAAGTAGCTGTAGGCAAACCAATATAACCCATTCCAATAAAACACACATTTTTCATTTAGTTAAAATCTCCAATATAATTTCTAATAATATAACATTTTAATCCACCACCCAATTTTAAGCAACATCAGATCAAACCCACTCCCATACTCGTCTCACGCCCTCTTCCAACTCCACCTTATATCTCCAACCCAATGAATTTAGTTTGCTTGTATCTGTCAACTTTTTCATCGTCCCATCGGGCTTGTCTGTGTTGAAATAAAGCTCTCCCTTATATCCCACAACATCTTTGATCATCTCCGCAAGCTCTTTGATAGAAATATCTTTGCCCGAACCGATGTTGATATGCGTGTTTTTAATCTCACCCGTCTGGCCTTTGGTAATATCCGCAAAATCAACATTCTCTAGCAAAAACACACAAGCGTCTGCCATATCCTCGGAGTAAAGAAACTCTCGCCGGGGCTTGCCACTGCCCCAAATCTCTACACGCTCTTTGCTGACGCCAAATTTTTGCAAAATTTTCTTTGCCTGAGCAAAATCTTCTACCTGCAAATCTTTTACCACAGCATCAATATTGTCTTCAGACAGCAACTTCGCCAAATAAATTTTGCGTAAAATTGCCGGCAAAACATGCGACTTCTCCAAATCGTAATTATCGTTAGGACCGTAAAGATTGGTGGGCATCACCGAGATGAAGTTGGTTCCATATTGCAAATTATAAGCCTCGCACATCTTGATCCCCGCGATTTTGGCAATCGCATAAGGCTCGTTGGTGTACTCTAAGGGGGATGTGAGCAAAGCATCCTCACGCATCGGCTGCGGAGCGTTTTTAGGATAGATGCAAGAGCTACCCAGAAATAGCAGCTTCTTCACTCCATTTTTATAGCTTTGGTGAATAACGTTATTTTGGATCTGCAAATTTTCATAGATAAACTCGGCTCGATAGCTATTGTTGGCTACAATTCCACCAACTTTAGCCGCAGCCAAAACCACATATTCGGGCTTTTCTTGCTCAAAAAATTTCTCTACTTGCACCAGTGAGATCAAATCCAACTCTTGGTGAGTTCTACAAACTAAATTGGTGTAACCTTTTGCCCGCAAGCTCTTGACGATCGCCGAGCCGACCAAGCCTCTGTGCCCTGCCACAAATATTTTCGAATCGAGTTTCATTTTTTTGCTCAAAACTCAAAACCGCTTTGACAAAGCAAATTCCGCTTCTCCACGTAAACCAAATCGTGCTTGACCATTATTTTCACCAAATCAGCAAAAGATGTTTTGCGTGGATTCCAACCCAACAGCTTCTTTGCCTTACTGGGATCTCCCAAAAGCGTCTCCACCTCAGCTGGTCTAAAGTATTGCGGGTCAACCTCGATCAAAACCTTTCCACTATCGGCGTCCACGCCCTTTTCATCCAAACCACTTCTTTCCCATTTGAGCGTAATTCCCGCTTCCTGAAAAGCCAAGTCGCAAAAATCTCGCACCGAGCACTGCTCACCGGTGGCTATCACAAAATCTTCCGGCTCATCGTGTTGCAGCATCAGCCACATACACTCCACATAATCTTTGGCGTAACCCCAATCACGCTTGGCGTCCAAATTGCCCAGATATAACTTCTTCTGATACCCCTTGGCAATCCTTGCCGCCCCGAGGGTTATCTTGCGCGTCACAAAAGTTTCACCTCGACGCTCAGACTCGTGATTAAACAAAATCCCGTTGCAAGCGAACATCCCATAAGACTCTCGGTAATTTTTCGTGATCCAAAAACCGTACTGCTTAGCCACACCATAAGGACTACGAGGATAAAAAGGCGTCTTCTCCGTCTGTGGTATCTCCTGCACCTTGCCATAAAGCTCACTCGTCGAGGCTTGATAAATCTTGGTCTTCTTCTCCATCCCCAAAAGGCGCACCGCCTCCAATATCCTAATCGTTCCGATTCCGTCGGTATCTGCGGTGTATTCTGGCACCTCAAACGAGACCTGCACATGCGATTGTGCTGCCAGGTTGTAAATCTCGTCCGGCTGCGTCTGCTTGATAACCCGAATAAGATTAGAAGAGTCGGTCATATCACCATAAAAAAGCTTTATCTTCCTTTTATGGTGCATATCCTTGATCAAATCGTCCAAATACAGATGCTCAATTCTGCCCGTATTAAAAAAAGAAGATCTGCGAATAATTCCACAAACCTGATACCCTTTGCTCAGCAAAAACTCTGCCAGATAAGAGCCATCTTGCCCGTTTATGCCCGTAATTAGAGCCGTTTTCATTCATAAATCCTTACTATAAAATTTAACCTCTCCAACAATCTTTTACCCTTGGCTCTGTCAAGGGGAGAATTTTAACCAAACAAAAGGTAAACAATTTTAAATTTGTTAACACTCATTTAATAATTATTTTAAAAACTCTTTGAGGCAATGTTTTATCAATAAAAATTTTCACAACCGACAATAAGAAAAATATTGTTTTTATTGGACTCAGCACCTTTCTTTGTTTCCAAAAACGCAGTTTGTCTATTGAACATTTTGTTTTATTTCCAGTAGATATACCGTTTCTCAAAAATTTCGAGACTATCAGATCAATCTGCTTAAACCTTCTCTTATTTTTATACGCATCATAGAAAAAAACATAGTCATCTATAAGTTTATGCTTTAAACTAAACTTATTTTTTTTGTGATATTCACTGGAGACAAACGAACTCTGATGACAAAAAGGTATCTTATACTCTATATTTTTGATAGACACAGATTTTTTTAAATAAGAATAACCTTTGCAAATATGATTTACATGCCCATAGACAATATCTATACCCTCAAAGTCGCTGACCTCGAACACATCTTCCAATATACTATTATTGTAAAACGTATCACCAGCGTTCATAAAGTTTATCCACTCTCCACTTGCTATATCTATCCCTTTATTCATCGCATCATAAATCCCAGCGTCTTTTTCGCTAACCCAGTAATCTATCTCTTCTTCATACTTTTTGATAATATCGACCGTGCCATCGGTCGATTCACCGTCTATGATAATATACTCTACATTGTCATAAGTTTGGTTAAGAACACTCAAAATCGTGCTTTCTAAAAACTGTTCGCCATTAAAAACAACAGTAATAACCGAAACTTTGGGCTTATTTTTCACTTAAAATTTCCTCATAAAGCTCAATATATTTTTTCGCCACCACTTTACTATCAAACTCTCTCACTACTTTTTCTCTAGCGTTTACACAAAGCTCATCATAATTTGAAGCATTTAAAACCCACTCAATCCCATTTTTAAGATCTGTAGTGTCAAAAGGTTTAGCTAAGTAACCATTTAATTTGTGATCTATAATATCTAACAAGCCCGTAGTACAAAATGCTACAACTGGAGTTCCGCATGCCATACTTTCGCTTGCTGTTTGACCAAATGCTTCTTGCAAACTAGGAACAACCATTACATCAACCGCACTATAAAGTGTAACTAAACTTATATCGTCTGACAAACAGCCCAGGTAATATGTTTTAAACCCAAAGTCTGGTGCACTTTGCGGTTTACTACTACCAAAAACCACAAGCTCAATACTATCTGTTTTTCTCATTTTAACCACAGCTTCACTTAACTCTTTAAACCCTTTCCTTGGATCACTTGTAGCACTCATCGCACCATAGAGTATTAGCTTTTTTTTCTTTGGCAAGTCCCATAGTTCTCTTGACTTTTCTTTATCGAATGGCTTAAAAACCCCTATATCTATAGGGTTGGGTAAATTTACATGTTTTTTATTTTTCAAAAGAGTGCTTGATTTTGAACACTCATTCAACCAACGGCTCAAACCGACTATTGTCATATCTTTTTTTTGGCTATAAGATTTTTTTTTCCTTTTAAATATACTAGTTGATAGAAAGTTTTTATGCTCCACTATACAGCCATTTTTACAAATATCAAAATTATCATCATAATGGTATCCATCAGTAAAAGCCCACATATCATGAAGAGACCAAACTATAGGGACCTTTATCTTGGCTATATCTTGTATTTTCATCATTCCACCACATATCCAATGGAGGTGAACGATATCAGGATTTATTTTATTTATTTTATCTACTATATTACTAAAAGGAAGCCAAGATGGACTAAACAACATTTTTGACTTATTTTTAAAAAACTTAGTTATCAATTGATCCATTGTTGGACGAAGCTTACCCATAAGTTTTTGTAGCTTTGTAGATGGTCCTATAACAGTAAAATCATCACTAAACTTATCCTGCACCAACATCTGACTAGCTACTCCAATATCTAGGAGTGCCTTATGTAGTCGATAGGCAGCTCTCGCTGCACCGCCTTTTATATCTGATGTATTAACCATTAATATTTTCACGATGTAACCATTTTTTCTACCTTTTAAATTTACACCAACTTTGAAACGTCACCTCAAGTCTCATTTGCGGTGTAAAATCTCTCATACTACTTTTTCTAATTTTAAGTAAATATTATTTAATGCATTTCTATTTATTTTGGTCAAAATTACAACTTTGCGACCTTGAATACCCAAAGTAAAATACTTTAAGACGATACCATTTGAAACAATTTAAAGTAGCTACTGAATACTTTGTTCTGCAGCAATTAGCAAATTTCTCTTGGTAAATATATTGATATATTTGCCAAGAAAAGATACACGACCTGATTTTGTTGCAATAGTAACATCTCTGTTATCTCTTTTATACCTATACTTGGTTATGATATTGGTATAAAATTATTCATTTGATAATATCTCCAAAATTTTTATATTCAAAAATATCTAATAATGAAATATTTGAACAATTAAATATCTTATTACTGTTATTATCTTTTAATATTTGATATTGTCGAAATATTTGAGAAGTAGCGTTAAAAGAGTGTTGATTATATGATTTGTTTTTTAGTAATCTTTTTGTCTCGTCTTTTTGATGGACAGCATCTTTATAAAATCGCCAATTATCTTTTGGTTTACACATATAATCATGATCCATCCCCAATAAATAGATCTCTTCAAATCCCATATAAATAGCAAAGATCAAAGCATAAATACTTACAGTGTTTGCACTCCACACCATATTTGTTATATCTATATCTTTCTCTTTAAATTTATAATATTCACCTACTTTTACACCTGCATAATACCAATTTGTATTATGCTCTTCAAATAGATTATATTTATCAAATATGTATTTTATGTTACCTTCATAGCAATTAAGGCCAAATAACATTCTTGTGTTTTGGGGAACATGCCCTTCCATATCCTTAAACCATGCCTTCCACTCACCTTCAGTTTGTGGCGGATGAATTGGCGCCGTCATATAATATTTTGGACAATCCCAGCTCATTATTTCCGGGAAATTTTCATGAACATAAAAATTGTTTAACGCAAAAACTATCTCACTTTTAAGAAGTTTTAGATTTTCTTTTTTTATTGAAGAACCACTACCAAGAATAAAACACCTTTTACCCTTATGTATATTTTTTAGTTCAATATTTTTTGCTACCAACTCTTTGTATTTTACAAAGTGCTTGTAATTTCTTAAAACTACTGCTTTATCCAATAGCAGTGGTGGAGTTAGGCTTTTTATTAGTTTATTCATTCTTGTTTATTCTTTGCTTCATAATATTTATCATTTATTTTAACTTATAATCCTAATTTCTCATGGCACCATCTAAGTATATATACTTTTTATTTGCAATTGCTTGTAAAAACATCATAATAAAGTTCTAAGTAATTTTTAGCCATAACATCTACTGTAAAGTTTTTAGAATATTTAGATATATAATAATGATCCCAAGCTCTATTTAACGATTCAATAATTCCCAATTGCAAAGCTTCATTAGATCTATCCTTTATTAACAACATAGCCTTTTCATTATATAAATCATCAACAGCATCTAAATCATAAAAAAGGATACTTGGAAGCCCATATCTAAATCCTTCTATAAAAGTTAGACCAAAAGATTCATTCTTACTAACAGAAATAACAAAATCACTTTGTTTATAGTAATTATGCATCTCCTTTACAGATAAAGGACCAGCATACTTTACAGAATCTTCTAATTTATTTTTTTTACAGAATTTTTCAAATGTTCTTTCGTCCTCTTCTTTATTAAATGTTCCAATGAATATTACTACAATTCTCTTCAATTCATTTTCATTCATTTCTGATAAGACCTGAAGAAGCTGCCATTGATTCTTTCTATTAGATATTCCTCCTATACATAAAAATATCTTTCTATTTAAAGAAATATTCAGCTTTTTTTTTATATCATTGTTTATAGATTCTAAAGGAACATAATCTGTACCGTTTAATATTACACTAATTCTAGTTTCGCCCATTTTAGGGTAAATTTCAATTAATCTGTTTTTCATTTTCGTGCTAACACAAGTTATTGTTAATTTTTCTAAATTTCCTCTATTAAAAAATTTTTTTTCTCGCTCCTTTAATAACTTATATTCTAATAAATCAGATTGCTTACCAATAAAAAGATGCAAGGTTAAAATACATTTGTAATTATTATCTAAAGCATAATCAATTAAATCTATGTTAATCTTTGTAAGATCATGAAAATGAATAATATCTGGATTTATCTGTTTTATTTTTTTTTGTACTATAGCATATCTTAAATTATCAATTACTTCTTTTTTAGTGTTCTTAATACTTCCTATATTTGAAAATAATATTTTAAAACTTTTAATATAATTCTTTATCCCTATAGAAAAAAAACAAGTAACAAGATTATAAAATTTTGATTTTAAAGGGTTTTTTCTAAAACATTGGCTGGTAGCATAAATATGCTTTTCACAATCAATTTCTTTGGAATAGTAAATATCACCAATAATTTTCATTAAACCGTTAATATTACTACCTGATTCTGTATTATTTTTTGATCTACAATTATTGGCTATAAATAAAACTTTCATTTAATACCTCTTCAATAAATAAAGATTCATTTTAAACCTCATAAATTATTATACCTTAAAATAATCAATACTAACGACTTACAAGAATTTTATACTTGTAATGAATATTTATAAAACTTAACAATTCACAAAATTAAGACTTTCATATAAAAATTTTAAGGATTTATTCCTTAATAAATTAAGCTTTATATTAACTTCTTCAAACTCAATCATATTAAGTTTATCAAAATTTATAGAATCAACACAACGTTTACCTAATTCCATTTTTTTAAGTAAAAGTAATATTCTGCTTGGTCCCATATCTGTACTATAAACATAAAACTGTTTTTCAAAAATAATTGAAAACGCTGTCCCATGAAAAGAAGTTGTTAAAACATAAGAAGCATTTTTTATTAAAGCTAAAAATTCTTCAGGAGAAGGACCTTTCACATAAGTTACTTTTTTCTCTTTTCTATTTATTGACATGCCTGTATAAACTAATCTTACAATTTCCAATCCTTCTATTTCTGCCAGTTTTTGCGCATCTATATAAAGATTAGGATTACTTTTTATTTCATATAAAAGAATATATTTACTTTTTTTTGTCTTTGCTACCTTTTTATCCCAAAATTCTTTAGTATTTAAAAATACGGGATCCAAGACTTCAGTGGTTCTCATCTTGTCATATTGAGAAAAAGATTCAATCATACTTTTTTCTCGTACAGATATATAATCAAAGTTTTTCAAATAGCTATTTCCAGAATAATTATTTAAACTCTCCCCTCCATTGCTGGGTGCATAAGCAATTAATTTTCCATTAAAACTAGGTATTTCTCCAAAATAAATAGGATCAAATCCTTTTGTTAGTTCAGAATTCCAAATTTGGTCACTCCCACAAATTATTACAGAATAATCTTCCCAATTACTGCTTAAAATATTAAAATCACACCGCCTAAAATTAGAAAATCTCTTCATCTTCGATATTATAGACTTTAAATAAATAATATTTTTTATTAACGATTTAATAATCTGAAGAAATCCTTTTGCTCCATATAATGATGTAAAAAGACGATAAGATTTTTGAATAGAGTGATTTTTATAATTTATAATACCTACTTCATACTTTTTCTTATCTACAAAAGATTCAGATATTTTTTGTAACGAATATGCTTGCCATACAGCACCATAATTATCAGCATTAAAAAAAGTTAATATTCCAATTTTTTTTATCATATTTTTTCCGATTTTTTAATCATTAACTTGAGCTAGATGCTTTTTTAAAGAAATAATCTTTTTAAATAATCTTTTTAATTTTGAAACTTTATAATATTTTTTTAGTATATACCCAAAACCTTTTCGATTATAATCCGACCAAAATTGAGTTCTTTTTTTAGACATCGGAGTTGCTTGTTTTAAATTAGGTTGAACACTTTTTTCTAAACTACTTTCAAGATAAAAAATTTTTTCAATTATTTTATCAAAAAGGTCTTTCCCTTTTTTAGTATTTACTATCACCAATGAAGCACCTTTATTGTCATAATTAAATGTTTTTGATAGCCTTTCAATTCCCCAATAATCTGCTAAAGTAATATCAGAGTATCTATCTGTAGAAGCGAATCGGCAATTACTACAAGAAGGACGATTAATCATATTTGAATAATATAATTGCCTATAGATACTTCCAGTTTCTTTTTTTTTGTTTTCGTAAGTTACCGTTTCTAAATGCTCATTCCAACCCATACTTTTATCACGTAAATTAATAGAGATAACCTTGGCATGATTTTTCTTTTCACAATAATGAATAAAATCACTATAAACTTTTGGACTGGGAGCCCCATGACAAACTAAATCACAAACAAAAAGCTTTTCAATTGACGTATCAGTATATTCAAGAAAAGAATACAATGCCGAACATTGACAAGGTGTTCCACTAAATAAAACGTATCTATTTGATTTTAAATCTAATTCAATAAGTTTAAAAGTTGAACCAAGATCGCTTTGAACATACTTTGATCCGCGAAATTCATCACGATCCTTTTTTGAAGTAGCTCTTTTATGAATAACCGTCAAGTTTTTGTCAAAACCTGCTCCATAAATAACTCCTTCTTTAACTAAAATATAATCAGATAAAACAACAAACATAGCACCAGAACGGCTCTTCAAGATCTCACTAATATCTTTATGCCTAACAGCATAAAATAAGCTGTTGTTTAATCTATCGAACTTAACTTTTTCCTTTATAAAAGAACAAACTTTTTTACAAAGCCCACAATCCTCACACAAACTTTTATCTATAAAAGGATATAAAAAACCCTCTTCATCCAAAATCATTTTTATTGCAGAAACTGGGCATATATGCTCACAGATTCTACAACCACAACATTCTTGCTTACTTTCAATTATTTTCATAATAATCTTTTGACAAAAACACTCTGTTTTTTATTATCTTATAAATATTTTTTCTCTCTCTACTAGATAAGCCTAAAAAGTAAACACTGAAGATTGTACATATAACACAAGTACAACCAATAATAATAAATTGCACTAAGCCATTTTGCAAATATTGTATCAAAATTAGCGGTACCAAAAGAGAAGAAATAGTAACATAAATTATATTTAACAAAACTTTATTTATATACTCAATCACTGGTAGATTGGTCAAACCTTTAAGAAGATATAATCTAAAACCAAAACAAACTAAAGATAATATTATTGAAATAATCAATGGTGAATACATTGGAAATCCTAATTTTAATACTATAAAAGAAAAAGGGAAATTTAAACTTTGAATACCACCAACAATAATTTGATATTTTTTAATATTACCAGTTGCTAACATTAAAGTTATCAATGGGTTAGAAAATGTCTGCAAAATGGAATATATAAGCACCAGCCTAACAAAGATAACTGTATTTTCAGGAAATTTTGTTAACCAGACAGTCAATATATAATTTGTTTTAAGAATAATAGGAAGCGATATTAAAAGAATTAAATAGTAAGAAAAACGAACACCAAAAAAAATTAAATTATTTGTATTTCTTTCATCTCCAGAAGCGTAAGATTTTGTTATCTGAGGGTTTAAGGCTGTCATAAAGTTTGAAATAAATTGTGTTACAGCATTTTGTACTTGGCGTGATATTGCATAAGCAGCATTAGCAATAACTCCGTGAAAAAGATTTAGTAGAATACTCAATCCTTGAGTCATTAAAATATGTGAACTGGCTCCGATAAAATTCCAACCAGCAAAACTA
Organism: Cloacimonadales bacterium (SeqCode); assembly: GCA_965228195.1. GTDB lineage: Bacteria > Cloacimonadota > Cloacimonadia. The sequence goes on along the minus strand of OZ245797.1, from coordinate 1,330,049 downwards.
GCTATTTTTTTCATCAGCTTTAGATCAAAAACAAATTTCAACCTGATATCTTTTATTTTATAATAGCAATAAAAAATATAAAGTAATTGAACCGATATACTTACTAAAAACAATAAAAAGGAGTAAACAATCAATTTGTCAACTTTGAAAAAAGGCAATAAAAGCACTAGAACCAATTTTAACACTACATCAAATATTCCAATAAACGCAAAAAATCCCATCCGTTCATATGCAATAAGTGCCCCATGATAAGGTACAAAAACTAAAGAAATAATAAATGTAAAACATGAAAATTGATAAACCCAATTTGCAGCAACTAAACGAGAACTGTCAATATCCATATAGGTGTTAAGAAAATATAAGCCTAAGGTTTCTGCAAAAATCAAAACTAACAAACCAAGTATAATATGTACAAGTAGAGAAGCTGAAAAGATGTCACTTACCTTTCCTTTTTTTTTGCCTAGTTCAAATGTTAAAAATCTCTGGCTTGATGCATTCAAACTCCCAGAGATAACTGCAAATGTTGCAACTAGTCCCCCTACAGCACTTTTAATACCAAAATCAGTTACACCTAAGGTATTAAGTAAAACCCTCGAAGTGTAAAGACTTACAAACATTGAAAACAGCATACGCACATACAACATTATTGTATTTTTAGCCAATCTTTTTTTATTAGAAATATCTTTATTCAACTCATTCACCTACATATAATAAGTTTTCTACCTATCTCCAACAACAGGTTCTTCCAAAATTAACCATGACGAGTTCTTAAAGTATTTGTTTGTTTTTAAAGATTTGATTCTATTTATCAATTATTTATTTCCTATAATCCTTTCAACAAACTCTCTCATAGCACCATCACCACCTTTTTTAGAAAGCTTAATAATATTTGGTATATTTTTTATCTCTTCAAGTGCATTAGTTGGACAAGCTGCTAAACCAACATTTTCAAGTAGCTCCTTACAGTTTATGTCATCTCCTATATAGGCGACCTCATTAAGTGAAATTCTCTCTTTTTTGCATATTTCTCTTGCTACATCAAGCTTTCCCTTATGCTCTAAGCCTTGATAAAGATAATCTACTTTCAGCTTTTTTGCTCTATTTGCAACTATGCTTGTATTCTCACTGGTTATAATTCCAGTTTTTATTCCTGCTTTTTTAAGTAACTCAAAACCCTTTCCATCGTGGGTATTAAATTTTTTAAGCTCATTTCCATTTGAATCATAATACATACCAGCATCAGTTAGAGTACCATCAACATCTGATAAAAATAGCTTTATTTTAGCTGTTTTCGTTTTTTTTAATACAAACCTATTCATCAGCTTTTCGGCTATTATCCAATCCGCTTCTTCATCAATTTCTACAGCAGTAAATTCTTTCATTTCATAAATAGCTATCTTGCCACTCAATCTATTTTCATCTTTTTTTATATTTTCAATAGAGTTTATATAAAATGCACCGTTTTCCATATAAATGCCATCAAAATCTTGCCTTCTGGGACGATTACAAAAATCATAATTTATGGGTTTACAATCTGTTGTCCAAAAAAAACGCTTTGTTTTTACACAAGACAAGAGAGAATCGGCATTTTCTTGTTGCAACTTTTCAATTGCCTTATCAAAATCTTTTGTTTGTGTTAGCGGAGATGTTGCTTGAACAAGCAAAAAAAGATCTTTATTGTTAAAACTATTTAGATCTATAAACTCTAACATTACAGACTCAGTACTGGCAATGTCTGATGCGTTTTCAGACTTGCGCTGATATACTCTTACCTTTGAAAGGTTAAAACCTATTACAACATCTTCTATCTCTTTACAGTCTGTGGCAACATAAACCTTATCAATCTTTTCTGAGTTTTCTAAGGCTTTAAGATTCCAATAGATTAATGGTTTTCCACAGAACTCTTTAATATTTTTTAACGGAATAGATTTGCTTCCACATCTTGCAGGAATAAAGGCTATATTCATAGATTAACCCCTATACTTTAGCTTGTCTCTCTGAACTTGCTCAATTGGAAGTATTTCAGTTTGCTTGTATTGTAGTGCTTCATAAGTAGCATTTAGATCTCTTACCAACTTTTGAAGCCCACCTGGTTCTAGCGATGCTGCATGGTCTGTTCCTTTCCATGTTCTATCTTTAGTAAAATGACGCTCTATCCAACTTGCTCCAAGAGCATAGGCAGCAATATCAATAGCTATTCCTAAATGATGCCCAGAAAACCCAATTCCATTTACCCTGTTTCCATACTTACTATAAAGCCAATTTATTTCCAACAAAGATACATCCTTAGCTGGTACAGGATAGCCAGATGTGCAGGAATAAATTAATAACCTTGATTTTGCCTGCTCTTTCTCTTCAAAGAATGTTACTATTTTCTCAACCTCATCTTTTGTTGTCATTCCTACAGAAAGCTGTATTTGACCCCTATAATCGTCCCTTAAAACCTTTAAAAGCTTGAAGTTATTATTACAGGCTGAAGGAACTTTTAAGAATTCTGGGTTAAACTTAATCATTTCTTTTGCACTGGTAAGATCCCATACAGAAGTACTGTAAACAATGTTTATACTATCACAATAATCTTTTAATTCTTTATGCTCTTCAGCCGAAAACTCTAAATAATCTCTATGAGCACCATAGGTTTCTCCATAAGAGTTTGGAGGAAATGGATGAGCCGAATTATACTGCTCTTCTGTTAGTAATTCTTTATTGTTCCTTTTTTGAAACTTTACATAACCTACCCCTGAGGCTTTGGCTAAATCTATCAACTCTTTTGCTATCTCTATTTTACCCATGTGATTACAACCAATTTCTGCTATAACCTTTGGTTTTGGATAAATAGTTCCATTCTTCATACTTTTACTCCACATACTCTTTGCTTACGCCAAATTCTTACAAAATCTACTTTGCTTTAAGCAAAACCTGTTCATTTTCACCATCTTGACGTTTGTCTCTTATATTGACTTTCTATCCGTTCCTACTAGCCACCAAACAAACTACTCCCCCACCCCTTTTACCACCCAATCCATAAACCTTATCTCCGCATCGATAATGGTGTCGCCGTAATTCACCCGCAGGTTGTCGTTTTTATCGAAAATAGGACCGACAAAAATCTGGCTACTGTCGATATGAACAAGAACACTATCCAGCAAGAAAATCTTCTCTTGTGGAATATTTTTTCCATACTCGGTCAAACCGACGCTGTAATCTCTCAAGCCATAATCGTAGCTCGAGCTCAAGCTGTCCAAAACAAAATCTTGCAAAGTCCGAACCCAAAGCGGGGTGTAGTTGTAATAAAACCTTGCCATTCTTTGCTTTTGGCTATCTTGTCCAAAGCCGATAAACGGACACCGCAGCTTCTGCACAGCCGCTTCCAACTCTTTGCTATTTTCACCCAAAACCAGCAAGCCGTAATCTTCTTTCTTGATTTTTTTCAGCTGATCGGCAAAGCTCAACTTCTTGTCAACCGACAACTTAATCCAACTAACCTCAGCAGTAGGATCCACAAACCTTGCCCCCAAGGCAAAAGAGTTGATTTGAGCAAAAGCCTCACCAGAAACAGAGTCGCAACCAAGATACGCAAAGCGGTGGTTCTCCACCATCATCGCCCCGATCGCCCCGGCTAAATAGCTCGCCTTGTTCCAATTCAACCTCGCCTTAACCGTGTTTTGCCCAAACTTGTAGTTAAGCAAGAAAGTGGTGCGCCCAAACCTCTTGGTCAGCTTCTCGGCAAAACCAAAATCGTCCACCAAGTAGATAGGGTCGTAGCCAACCACAGCCATCTGCCCCACGATATCGAACATCTTCTTATTATCAGGAACGATCACGCAGCCAGGCGGTTGCACAAAACCCAGCTGACCAATCTTGTTCACAAAAACCTCATACTCAGGAGGAACGCTGTCCAAAAAAACTCCCGACCCTTTGAATACGAAAGCCGGCTTCGGCTTGTCCAAACTTCCCTCACCAGAGCAAGCTGCCAAAAAACAAAACCCCAGCAGCAGAAAAAAAACTTTTCTCAATTTCATCACCTATAATATTTTATCATCACCTTTTGGCGATACTCTTCTAACCAAAGCTCGCTCAACCTGTCCAACTCATCGGCAAGATAGGCGTTGCGCTTCTGATTAAACTCTTTCTTCGACAAGATTGTGCGCGAGTCGACCCGATAAACCAAATATTTGCCACAAGACAAGTAAATCGCCGGACGAAACTCTCCCAAAGAGCCTTTCATCGCCAGCTTGAAAATCTGCCTATTCTCCTCTTGAGTCGTCCAAGGGATCTTGTTGTCCAGCGAAAAACCTGGCAAGCTCTTTTGACCGCCCAAATAACTCAAAAACTTTCGTGCGGTGCGGTCTCCACCGTTCAAATTGTTGGTAAAAATCTTCAAAAACTGCCGCGCATTCTCCTCGTTTTTCTCCATCTCGATCTGCTCGACGATCTTCGCCTTCACCTGCTCGAAAGGCAAAACTGCCGACTTATAAAGCTTGTCCAAGAAAAATATTGCATAACCATCTTCCAAGTTGAAAATCTTGTTAAACTTCTTGCGCGAATACATCTTCACAAAATCACCCTCGAAAGGCATCAAGTTGCCAAGATAGGAAAAAGGCTCGTCGATAGAGTGAAACTCCGTTTGAAAGTAAAAATCGGACTCTTGGTAGTTTTTCAGATTGCCATACCATCCTACTTTCTGGTTCAGCTGGTCGATCTTTTGCTTGGCAAGCTCTTTTTGTTTTTTGGCTTTTAGCTTCTGATAGATAAACTCTTTTGCCTTCTCCAAATCAAGATAACTGCTTTCAAACTCCTTGCCTTTCTTCAAGAAGAGCCAACCACTCTGATAGTAAAAAGGTTTACTAATCTGCCCGACAGCCAAAGAGTTGATCTTATCTTTTAAGTAGCTATCAATATCTCCATAATCCAAGAAATTACCCGTCAGCCCGGTAAACTTGTCACCAAAACAACGCTTTAGATAAGAGAAGTTCTCCCCGCCGATAATCCCGTGCAAATAATCGACAAACCCCTGTTTGGTCTTGCTCTCGTCCGCCAAGAAGATGAAGTCGTACCTTTGTTTGCCTGCCGTGGCAAAATCTGCCTTATACTCCAAATAGTAGTTCTCCACCTGCGCATCTTCCACCTGCACCGTATCGAAATCTGAAAACTTCACTCTAAGGCCACTGGCTCCCAGTTGCAAAGGTCTTTGGAACTTGGTCAAATGCTTCTTGTAGTAGTTTTCCAGATTATACTTCTTCTGCTTCTGCTCATCCAACACCACCTGGTCGTAAAGATAATTTTTCGCCTGCTCAAAACTCGGCAAGTAAGAAGAGTTATAAACTATCGTGTTGTAATGACAGATCTTATCTCCATCCTTGAGACTCCCGAACAAGGCACCTCGCTGCACCTGTTTGCGAATCTGCTGGGTCAAATCTCTGGTATCATAAGCAAACCTATCCAAGAAGAAAAAAATCGTGGTATCTTTTTCCACCTTCTCTTTGAGCTCGTCACTCAAAATCTTCGTTTCTAAATCTAGCTTCTGCAAGTAGTTAAGAGAATTGGAGTCGAAATACTCTATCCTTACCCCCACCCTCTTATCAGCCAAAGAGAACAAGTTCTGCTCAAAATAGCTCTTGTATGGGTCTAGCTGGCTCTGGTCTTGCTTTGCCACCCAGGCGATATAATCTTTGATCACCTTTGCGTAATCACCCTCTTGCGAAAAATAAGCAACATTTTTTTTATCCGCTTTCTTGATAAGCAAAAATCCGCCCTCGATCTGATACAAAAAACAACTCTTGTCGCTCTCAAAAACAGGTTGCAAATCTACTTGTTCAAACTCGGCAATCTTCTGCTTGCTACTAAGATAGCCGGTGCTAAAGATTTTTCTATCGGGTTTAATGTCGTCTTCCCAAGCTTTCTGCAGATCTTGCGCAAGCTGCTTAGCCACATTCTTGCGATAAGTTTGCAACCCCACTTGCCAATCTTCAAACAAAAAACTCAAATCGTTCGCCGACTCGTCCTCATCTTCCAAGACGATCACATACTCAAACTTGATCTTCTTCAGCTTGTCAAACATCCCGTAACGCTCATCGGCAAAATCTTCCAAATCGGAGTAGGTGAAACTCTCGGGCAAATCGAATAGCTCCCAATCTGCCAAGAAATAAGAGATGTTTATCTTGGCACTTTGCAAAAGGAACTCTTGCAAAAGCGCTTTCACATCCACATCCAAGCTCGATCTGATCAGCTCCCGAGCCTTCATCATCGTCAACTCGCGGCGCACTATCTTCAGCTCTTGTGAGTCGGCAAGCTCCATCTCCCGCAAATCTGCCAAGTCTAAGCTCTGCCTCAACTCGTTCTTAAAATATTGCAACACCTCTTGATCTGCCACCTGCACACCTTGCTCCTTGGCGTAGTTCAAAATCAGCTGTTGCTTGATAAGAGCCTCCAGCCCCTTCACCCTATCGCTCAAAGAGTTCTCTTCCAGATACGCATCAAGATCTTGTTTGGTCAAAAAGCTCTTGCCCACTCTGACTAAAACATCACCAGCGAACAGCTCGCCCAACAAACAAAAAACAAACAAAAAACAAAATAACTTTTTCATATCAAACAGTAAAAACTTTCCACTCCCACCGCAATAGCTTTGCTATCGGGTAAAAACTTTCCATTGTGCAAGCCATGCCGGCTCACGCCACCCCCAAGCCAAAAAAGAAGGCCAGGATAGATGCTACTCAAAACGCCAAAATCTTCTGCCGTATACTCCACGGGAGCTTTTTTAAACTCAACACCTTGGGGCAAGCTTCTGCTCATCTTCGCCAACAACTCCTTGTGGTTGACAACCTCGGTGGTAGAAGCCCCAAAACGCAAATCTATCTTTACCCCATATCTTTGTGCGACCTCTTGGGCGCTCGCCTCCAGATGCTTATTCAAATCAATCTTATCTTGCTTGCACAAACTGCGATGCGTCCCTTTGATAATCGCCCTTTGGGCAATGGCGTTACGAACACTACCCGAGGCAAACTCGCCAACGCAAATCCGATTGCTTTTTTCTTTGAGCCTTTGCAATAGTTGCACCAACTCACAACCAGCCAAAAGAGCGTCCCTACCCTGCTGGGGTTTTGCCGCATGGGCTCCTTTGCCCACAATATCAAAATCGAACTCCTGAGCTGCCGCAAAGATCGTCCCCGCTTTGCTCGCCACTTGCCCCACCGCGTAGTCGGGAGTTATGTGCAAGGCAAAAACTGCCTCGATTTCGTAATCTTTCAAGACGCCACTGCTTATCACCTTTTTTGCTCCCAACCCCAACTCCTCGGCAGGCTGAAACAAAAAAAGCAAGTTCTTCTTCAATCTATTTTGTTCAACCTTCTGGATCAAACCCAGCAGCACACTCATATGAATATCGTGTCCGCAAGCGTGCATCCAGCCACTGTGCTGCGAGGCAAAACTTGCCCTGGTCTGCTCATCCACTTGCAAACCGTCCATATCTGCCCGAAAAAGTTTGTATTTGCCTTGCCCTTGTGTATACTCTGCTAAGATCCCTGTCCCCAAAAAACGCAGCTTCAAACAAGAAAACTGCCCCAAAACCTTCAGAAGATAAGCTTGAGTCAGCTTCTCCTGCAACCCTTGCTCAGGGATTTTGTGCAAATCTTCTCTAATCTTGATAAGGTCGATTTTCTTTACTCTCCTTGAAAAATAGCCATCACTCCATCTTACCCTTGGCATTTACGATCACCAAGATGTGCATGCAGGTAGCCGCAAAAGGGACGAAGTTCAAAAAAACCACCAAGTCGAAAACAAAAGCCAACTGGGCGAACACCACCAACAAACTTTTGCCAACAACTCTCCCTCGCCGTTTAGCCAAAAAAATAAGCACCACCAGACAAAGCAGATGAAACCAGAAAGAAAGACCGTTCCCACTCATCATATAAGCCAAAAGCGAGTTGGAGCCATAAAGCGGCAAGATGTAAGTAGGCAAAGCCACCAACAAATAAATCGCAGCAAACCCCCAAAAACTCTCTACCGTCTTTTTTAGCGTTTCAACCTGTTTGAACATCGTCTCCCCTTAATGGCAAAATTTCTTTTCCTATCGCTCAAAAAAGCGACTTTTTTGTCAAACTCTTTTTTCTACTAACGAGAGCCGTTCATCTTATTCAAAAACTCTTCGTTGTCGCAGGTGGCATCGATATTGCGCATAATCGTCTGCAAACCCTTGGCAGTTCCGTCGCTGGCAGCCAAATATTTACGGATGATATAAGTCTTATTTTTTTCCATATCACTCAAAAGTAGCTCCTCTCTTCTGGTGCCAGACTTCACCAAATCGATAGCCGGATAGATGCGAGCCTCGGCCAAAGACCTGTCCAGATTAAGCTCCATATTGCCGGTGCCTTTGAACTCCTCGAAGATGACCTGATCCATCTTGGAGCCGGTGTCCACCAGGGCGGTCGCCAAGATCGTCAAACTCCCACAGCCGCGAATGTTCCGAGCTGCCCCAAAAAACTTCTTGGGATAGTGCAGCGCCCCCACATCTATACCGCCCGAGAGCGTCTTGCCGCTGGAGGGAATCTCGTTGTTGTAGGCTCGCGCCAGACGAGTGATACTATCCAACATAATAATCACATCTTGCCCGAGTTCCACCATTCGCTTGGCTTTCTCGATCACCATCTCAGCCACCTTGATGTGGTTCGAGGTCTTCTCGTCAAAAGTGGAGGCGACCACCTCCGAGTTTTCGGGAAGCAGATGCTCCTTCATATCGGTCACCTCTTCAGGGCGCTCATCGATCAAAAGCATAATCATATAAGCTTTGTTATAACGCAAAATCGTGTTGGCTATCTCCTGTAGTAGCACCGTTTTACCAGTCTTGGGAGCTGCCACTATCAAACCTCTTTGCCCTTTGCCCACCGGTGTGAAAAGCGAGATCATCCTGCCGGCAACATTGCTTTGCGGCTGGTCGGTCACGAACCGCTCCTCAGGAAAGTGCGGCACCAACTTCTCAAACTTCTTCAACCCTTTCAGCTCTTGAGGATCTTTACCGTTCACCAAAGTGATATTCACCAGCGCCGAGTATTTGTCCCTTTGCCGATTGGGGCGACAAACACCCGTGACCATATGCCCTTTCTTCAGTCCATATCGCCTAATCTGAGACTGCGAGACATAGACATCGGAGTCGCTCTGCAAGTAGTTATTCTCTTGCCAGCGCAAAAATCCATAGCCGTCAGACATAATATCCAAACAGCCACAGACATGCCTCTCTTTGCTTTTTTTCTCTTCTGGCTTAGGCTCCGATTTCTCAAGGGGTGCCTGCGGTGTTGTCTCTTGCTTGCTTTGAGCGGCTAACGCTTGTCTTTCTTTGCTAGCTTCTTCCGCTTGGACAACTTGGGCTAAAAGGTCACCTTTCTTCTTCGAAGGTTTTTCCACGCCCAACAGCTCCGCTCGTTGCAAAAGCTCTTTCACTTTTAATTTTTTCAAACTTTCCATACTCATACTACAATAAAATCTCCAAACTTAGTTTATTTTAAGAACTTTCTTTATTTTAAAAACATCGGCTAAACATTGGATAACCGCATATCCAAACCTTCTGGCAAAAGGTTACCCAATATCTTCTCCAAGAAAACTGTTAAGAATTTACCCGCCCAAAGAGTTCCAACGGGCAAGCAAAAAAAAGAAAAGGTGGTAAGACCAGCAAAGCTATCGATTAAAGCCTTTCGGCTAGCTTACCACCTGTAATCAGTAATTAAAAGAGCTAACTTACTTGTTGTTGCTCTCAAATTTTTTCATAAAGTCGATCAAGAAATCAACACTTTCCATCGGCATAGCGTTGTAGAAAGAAGCTCTACAACCACCTACAGATCTGTGTCCTTTCAACGACAACATATTAGCGGCTCCAGCCTCAGCCAAGAACTTCTTCTCCAGCTCTTCGGAGTTGAGTCTGAAAGGAATGTTCATCAGCGAGCGATCTTCTGCCACAACCGTGCCACGATAAAAATCGGAGTTATCCAACAAGTTGTAAAGCTTATTAGCCTTAGTCTTGTTCAGCTCGTTCACTCCAGCCAATCCACCGTTGTTCTCGATCCATTTCAACACCAAACCAACTACATAGATAGAAAAAGTCGGAGGTGTGTTAAACATAGAGCCTTTGCTGATGTGGGTGCGATAATCCATCATCGTAGAAAGTCCGCTGTTTCCACTATCGGCAAAAGATTTTTTGATGGCAGCCAAAACAGTTCCAGCAGGTCCGATGTTTTTTTGCGCTCCCGCATAGATCAAATCGCATTTCTTAAAATCGTAAGGTCTAGAGAGCATATTAGAAGACATATCGGCGACCAGTGGTGCTGATACGCTAGGCAACTCCATATACTCAGTTCCTCTGATGGTGTTGTTGGTAGTGATGTGCAGATAAGCAGCGTCAGCAGGAACTCCACTCAAATCTTTGGGAATATAAGTAAACCCTTTGTCTTCGCTACTTGCCACAACATTTGTTTTCAGACCCAAGATGTTAGCCTCTTTGATGGCAGCAGTCGACCAAGAACCGGTGTTCACATAACAGCAATCTTTGCTCTTGCTTCCGAAGTTCAAAGCGGTCATCAAGAATTGGGTCGAAGCCCCGCCTTGCAAAAACAAGATCGAGTAGTCGTCGCCTAACCCCATGAGTCTGGCGGCTCTCTCCATCGCATCGTCGATAATCGCTTGGTAGTTAGGTGAGCGGTGACTCATCTCCATTACCGACAAGCCCTTACCTTTGTAAGACACTAAATCTTTTTGAACCTCTTCCAACACTTCCATAGGAAGCACAGCCGGTCCAGCACTAAAATTATGAACTCTACTCATAATCTCCTCCAATTATTTTTTTTGATTGATTTTTTTGATTAAAAAAAGAAATGGGGTGACTGATGGGACTTGAACCCACGACAACCAGAACCACAATCTGGCGCTCTACCAACTGAACTACAGTCACCACTTTCACTATATGATTATAAGTCTCTAAAATTGGGTCTTCGTTTTTTGTCAATCTGTTTTTGTGGCAAAGAGTAAAAAGCCGCAAAATCCTACTCCCCTGGCAGATTTATCGTCCCAGAAAAAAAACCGCTCAACAACCAAACAAAGATTTTTCCCCTGCTACTGGCTAATCTTTAGATAATCTGCGCCTTCAGCCATCTTTCCCAAATACTGATAGTCGGCGTCCAAAAAAGCATCAACAATGGAGTCTAACTTTTGTCTGTCTTCCGCTGAAATACCGTACTCAACCGAACTCGTTAAAGAGCAAAATTTATTATAAAGATCTAAAGAACTCAAATTATTATACTTGGCAGTTCGAGGAAACCTCTCCAAACTTGTTTCACCATCTTTACAAAACGCAGTTGTGATAACCGCCTTAATACCAATGTCTTCGCCATCACTGACAACTTCCAATTCAGGAGTGATAGACTCATCGTCCCTATCGTAAATAAAAATTTTGGTGCTCCACGGCAAACTGACGCTGTTCATAAAAGTCCTGCCATCAAGATCTACGAATTTCAAATCCACCTGGCAATCGGTTAAGCTATCGCTACAAGTAATCAAATAAGTGTATTCCCAATCACCTTCATCATCGATGATACATCCGACCAAAAAAAGCAACATTCCCAACAACAAAACTTTTGCTATCTTTTTCATAATTTCTCCTTTATCTACATCCCTGCTAATATTTTTAAACCAACCGACTAACGCTGTTAAAAGTTGTCAACCGCCTTTAAAAAAACTTTTTCACTTAATGGAGCGGCTCTTTGACCGAAAGCAGCAACAGTCCACCCACCACAAAAAAGCAAAGCACCGACAAGATAGAGTAGCGAAGCAAACCTGTCAGATAAGCTATCTCTCCATAAAAAACCAGTCCCAAAATCGTCCGTACTCTCCTGAATAAATAGTGTTTTCCCAATAAGATTGGTTATTCATAATTCCCCAAAATCAGCACTGTGTCGTTTTCGCCGGCTCGCTTCGCCCATTTGCCACCATGGCTGTCTATATAATCATCAACCCTCTGCAATAATGTAGTAAACTCTTCTTCCGTAAAATCGTTGTCGCCAAAAGGTCCCATTTTATCATAAAATTCTTCGCCTATGATATCATAAGTGTCCCGAATATCATAGTGACTTAGAAGCATGGCTCGCAATATTGTACCTTTTTCGAATCCGTAAAGTTTGATTCCTGTATCACTAAAATCTTTCATAAATTTAGTTATATCAAAATCGTTGATTACAGGCAATTTAGAAGGTGAAAATAAAAATAAATCTTCTGAATATTGGGATTGCCCCAAGGAATCATCTACAAAAATTCCTCCACAATTTTTATAACTAATTCTAAAAGCACAGTCTAACTTATTCCCAATTATTAACAATTCATCCTCAACTGTAGTATTACTACCAGGGGGAACAAATGGACAACCTGTCAAACCGAATAGAATGGAGAGTAGAAATATTTTTTCTATTTTACGATGTAGTTGTTGTACCATCCGTACCTTATAAGTAATATTTTCCCAGTATGATTTGTTATTCATAATTCCCCAAAATCAGCACTGTGTCGTTTTCGCCGGCTCGCTTCGCCCATTTGCCACCATGGCTGTCTATATAATCATCAACCCTCTGCAATAATGTAGTAAACTCTTCTTCCGTAAAATCGTTGTCGCCAAAAGGTCCTAATCTGCTGGAAATATTACTACCAAAAAAATCATAAGAATCACTTCCTGTTTCCCAAACTATAGCTCGTATCTTATCTCCTTTCTTAAATCCATAGAATTTAATTCCCGTATCGGTTTGGTCTCGTAAAGATTTATGATAATCGTAAGAATAAGTAGCACTCCCTTCATAAGGAGATAGCAAAAAAACGTTTATTGTATCAGGATTATATACATTTAGCAATGAATCTCTTACAAGTACTCCAAAATTTTTAAAAGATGCTTTAAATTTGCAATTTATGCTTTCTCCTATTACCATATATCTATCTACAGGGGGAATGGGGCTTGTTCCTGGTATAAAAGGACAACCTGTCAAACCGAATAGAATGGAGAGTAGAAATATTTTTTTTATTTTACGATGTAGTTGTTGTACCATCCGTACTCTCCTGAATAAATTATTTTTTTTCAAGATTATTTCTAATGGGTCTTTGTTTTTTGTCAATCTGTTTTTGTTTTGATGACGCTTTTTTTCTTTTAAATAAGGAGGATGTTAACTTTCTGCCTTCCCTGCATCGGGAACTGTGGGACTGTCATCTTTTCGGGAGGTGAGGCTTTCAGCGGGACTTTTTCAAAAATTCCCCATCTCAAAGAGAACAAACGGGCGGGAGGGGCTAATAAAAACTCAAATTGGGAAGCGTAAATTGCTTAATCGAGCGAGCTACGCAATTTGCGATGTGACTATATCACCGCCCGTGATAAAACGAGATTCATAGCACGAGCAAAATTGTCGTGCGAAGCTTAATTTTGGCAATTAGCTTATCAATTTCGTTTTTTGGTTTCTCTTTCGGTTACCTTTTTCTTGTCCACACAAGAGAAAGGTGACATCCGTCTAATAAGACAATAATTTCATCTATTATTAGGCTCTTTGACCGAAAGCAGCAGCAGTCCACCAACCACAAAAAAGCAAAGCACCGACAAGATAGAGTAGCGTTGCGAGCCTGTCAGATAAGCTATCTGTCCATAAACCACCGGGCCCAAAATTGAGGTAAGTTTGCCCGTGAAAGAGTAGAAACCAAAAAACTCGCTCACCCTTTTTTTGGGAGTCAGCCGTGCCAACATCACCCGAGACGAAGATTGCGAGGAGCCAATGGCTATACCTGCCAAGAGTCCAACCAGATAGTATTCAGAAGCCGACTCACAAAAAAAAGCCCACAAGACGACCACCGACCAGATAAACAAAGTGGTCAAGATCGTTCTCTTAGCCCCCACCTTGTCCAGCACATAACCAAAACCCCAAGCTCCCAACATCGAGGTGAGTTGCACCAAGATGAAGTAGTAGATAAGCTGGGAGCTACTAAGCCCAAACTGAGTCGCCCCGTAGATAGAGGCAAAGGCGATCACCACAATGATCCCGTCGTTATAAATAAGGTAGCTGATCAAAAACTTGAGCAAATTTTTGTAACTCCTTATATTAGCAAAGGTGTGACTGAGCCGGCGCGTGGCAGTCTTGATGTAGTTGGTTCGCTTAGAGGGCATCTTCACCTCTTTGAGCAAGACGAAAGTGACTATGGAAAGTAGACCAAAAAAAGCTCCCACCATCGGAAACACGAGACGAACATCGATTTTGAGTAAACCCAAAGCCAAAAACAAAGATGCCAAACCCCCTAGGTAGCCGACCCCCCAACCAAACCCCGAGATCTTGCCGATGTTGGACTTGTTGGATATCTCGGGTAAAAAGGCGTTGTAAAAGACATTACCGCAGTTAAAGCCGTAATTGGCAATCACAAAAAAAGTCATCCCCAGAAAAACATCACCTTCACCTACGAAATAAAGAAGAGAGGTGAAAATCACACAAAGATAACAGTTGATAAACAAAAACCTCTTCTTGGCTCGGGAGTAGTCGGCAACTGCCCCCAGGATCGGTGAGGATACAGCCACCAACACCATCGAGATACTCACCGCCCAACCCCACAAAGCCGTAGCATACTCACCATTGCCCACGACAACATTCTTGAAATAGACGCTATAAACCACCGTCACGATAATCGTCGTAAAAGAGGAGTTGGCAAAATCGTAAAAAATCCAGCCAAAAATATTTTTGTTCATTTTCATTTGGTATCCCTTTCTAATTCGCCCTTGATAAAAAAACAACCCTTTTCCAAAGTGGCTACTCACAAAACTAAACATAAGCTAAAATCTTTTTTTCTTGACGCCCTTACCAACATATGAGCTACTACTTTCAAATCATCAAAATCTAAGTAAGGTAGGTTAAACAATTATGTTTATTAAACTTTTTCTCATCACTTTTTTTACTTCTGTCAGCGTCAGTTTTCTAGTCAACAAGATTTTCGCAAAATCGATTAGAACCATCCTGGCAAAGCTGGTGCAAGAAAAGATCGCCCAAGTTTTTACTCGCTATGTTTATTTCGCCATCTATGTCATCGGACTCAGCGGCGGGGTGAACATCTACTCTTTGGAAAGATACCTCAAAAAAACCGATCCCGATTTGCCTTTGCTCACCCTAAACGCCGACAAGTTCTTCTTGGAAATCTACAAAACCATCATCGAAACTTTGCAATCGATCACCTTCTTACTCTTCTTTTTCTTCCTGGTTACCCTTGTATCTTACGTCCTTATCCACACCTTACAAAAGATCAAACAAAAGAGTTAACTAATCTAGTAGCTTATGATAATCGGAAATCGTTACGAAGTCGTCGAAAAGATCTACAAAGGCTCTTGGTCAACCATCTACAAGGTTCAAGATGTCCGCGACAACCAAAACTATGTGCTCAAACTTTTTTCTGAGCTTTCCAGCCAAGAGTTTTACTCGCGCTTCTCAGCCGACGAACTCACCAGGCTCACCGGGCTCAAACATCCCAACTTGGTGCGCACCTTCGACTTTGGCGTCTTCGGCAAAAACATCTACTCCATCACCTCTTACAACGACTTACCATCGCTAGAAAAATACATCTTCTTGGAGATCAAAGATGTTTTTAAGATAATCAAAGGTCTTTGCCTGGGGCTAGAGGCTCTCCACAAAGAGAACATCCTCCATCAAAACCTGCGTCTGGAGAACATCTTATACAACCCCAAAAACTTAGATATCAAAATCTTGGAGTGCAACTTCGTAGATATCGAACTCTCCAAACAAGAGCTTATCGTCGATTACCTCCCCTATTTGGCTCCCGAGATATACGAAGGCGAAAAACCTTGCGTCCAAAGCGACCTTTACTCTCTAGGGATCGTCCTTTACTACATCACTTGCGGTCGCTTCCCTTTCTCTATTCATCAGATTCAAAACTTGCAAAACACCGAAAACTACTACCCCACTCCGCCCTCCAAGATCAACTCCCAAGTTCCCGCGGTGCTAGACACTCTCATCTTGCGTCTACTGAACAGGTTCCCGCAGGAGCGATTTCAAAGTGCGATGGATCTTTTGCAATACATCAATCACTACTCGCCCAAAGAGAAGATCACACTAAGCAAAAAAGAGAGTATCGTCCCTTTCGGTTTTGGCAGAGGCACCGTCCACCGCAAGTTTCTGGATCAACTGCTGGCTAACCTCAAGACCGTCCATCAACAAAAAAACGGCAAAATTTTGCACATCATCGGTGACTACGGCATCGGCAAATCTACTCTGCTCAAACAGTTTCGCTACTCCATCTTCAGCGACCACTACGCCACCTTCTCCTACAAATGCAGCAGCCAAAACACCGATCCTCTTTTTACTATCGCCAAAGAGACGATGGACAAACAGAGCCTGAAAGGGGTTGCCAAAGAGTTTTCCCACATCTCCGCAAAATACAAGAAGTTTTTGCTTCAATCGGAAAAAGAGGCTCTGGCTCTACCCGACAGCCAAGAGAACATCGCCGTGGACACCGAGTTCATCAAGAAAACTCTCTTTTCCGCAGCCGCAGAAAAAAGTTTGGTCATCATCATCGAGAACGTCGATTACTTAAAAGAAAAAACTATCAAAGCTTTGAACATCATCTCCAAAGAGATCAGCTCTCATCCCGTTTATCTGGTGCTCTCGGGCGAAAAGCACGACACCATAGACACCGTGGTCCACAAAAACAAGAAGTTTATTCCCAGCCTCACCTACCCTGAGTCCAAAAAGTTCATCCTCTCTGTCAGCAAAGGGGTGGAGATCAGCGATGCCATCTTGGAGCTGATCATAGAAAAAGCCGCCGGCAACCCCAAGTTTATCAAGAAAATCGTCTTGCAACTCTACCAAGACAACCTGCTCAAACAAAAGAAAGTTCCCGATGACTACCGCCTGCCGGTGGCGATCGACTCCAATATAAAACAGTCCATCTTAGCCTCTTTGCAACACCTGCCCGACTACAACCTGATCAAAAAACTGGCTTTCCTCTTGCTGCCTATCACCAGCCAAACTATGCAAAAAGTTTTACAAATCGAGCAAAAGAAAAGTTGTTTTTTGCTCTCGGGGCTAATAAACGCTCACATCGTTCACCACCAAGACGAGATCTACAAGTTCAACTCTACCCAGATAAAGCAGTGCCTGCGGCAGCAACTCACCCCAGCCGAAAAAAAAGAGATCGCTCAAAACGCCATCACCTACTTTCAAAAACTGCCCGTTAAAAGCCTTGCTATCAGCGAGGGGCTGCTCGACTACGCCTTTCACCTAAAAGATTTTGTCAAAATAAGGAAATATAGCCTGCTTTGTGCCGAGCTGCATCTGCAAAAGCACCAATACCAAGAAGCTTATCACCACTACTTCCAAGTCGGCAAGCTCCACTCACTTGGCTATCTACAAGAAGAACTCTTAGAAAAAGATTTGCTACTCTTGACGCTCAACTCCAAGCTTAACTCCCTGAAGAGTTTACAACTCCTGTCCCAATTCCCAAAAGAGAAAACCATCAAAATGCGGGCTATCCTCTTGCAAGACGCTCGCAAATCTGATTTGGCCGAAGAGTTGTTCAAGCAGATAGAACTCGACTCCTCACCCTTAGACAACATCCTCAAGATTCGCAAGATTCGCAATAAACTCATCTTAAACAAGCTCGACCAAGCGGCAATCTTGCTGGAAAACTACCACCCTATTTGCCTGAAAGACGAAGTTTACCGCGTGATAATGCAAGCCGAGCTGCTGCTGAAAAACACCAACCCTGCCAAAGCAACCCTGATCTTGCGGGAGTTTATTAACACTCACCAACTTGCCGAAATTAAAGAAGAGTATATCTTGGCAAAGCTTTACCAGCTGCTATCTAACTGCCTGCATATCCAAAGAGATCTAGAAGAAGCCGAACAATATTATCTAAAGGCTCAAGCTATCCTCAAGAAAGCAAACTACCTGATCGGCCTTTGCAACAACTACATCGACCTTGGCGGACTCTACCTTACCGGGGGCGATATTGGCAAAGCCCTAAAATACCTCAAAAAAGCTCAAAAAATCTCCCAGGACTACCCCCAAGGCAAGCTCCGCGTCTCTTACTCCTACGGCAAAGCTTACCTGAAGCTGGGCAAATTCCAAAAAGCGGTGAACTACTTCGAGATAGCCAAAAAAGTTTGCCAAGAGAATAAAAACGAAAAGCGTTACGCTATGTGCCAGATGCATATCTCCTCCTGCCTTATGAAATACAAAGGTTACGGCGATTTTTACCACTATGTGCTGGACTTCCGCCCCGAGATTTTCCAGTGGGAAGTCAAGAACTTCGACCCCCTTGTCCGCACCTTCTTCGTCTATCTAATCGCCACCGGTCAATCGAACCAACTAGAGCAAAAACTAGAACAAAACTCACACCTCTACTTCAAAAACAAAGACCACTACGAACACTACTACAGCCTCTTGGGTAGCATCGCCTACCACCAAAAGAAGTTCGATCTGGCCATCACCCACTTCGACCACGCCATAAATATGGTCAAAAACACCCACAACTACGCCCACTGCATCTTGCTCTACAAACTGGGCAAAGTTTACACCGACAAAGGCGAATTTGAGAAAGCCCAGATCATCTGCCAGCAACTCAGCGAGTTGTGCGAAAAATACAAATTCGGCTACTGGCAATCTCACGCCAAGCTGGAGAAGTTAAAAATCAAGCTCTTTAGAGGCAAAATCGGCTACCGACGCGCCTTCGAAAAAGCTAAAAAAGCTCTAAAGATTTGCCAAGACAAAAACTACTTTATGCAAATCTTGGAATATTACTGTATCATCATCCAGATCTTGGACTACTACAAGCTACCTAGCAAAGCAAAAAGCTACTTTTTGGAGTATAAAGCCAAAGTTGAGCAAATCTGCCAAGGGTTGCCCCAAGAGGTCGCCAAAAGGGTGAAAAAACGCTACCATTACCACGAAAAAGATTTCTCTCGTCTGCTCAAGTTCAAGTTCAATCCCCAGAAGCAGATTAGCATCACCGACCAACAAAAAAACTTCCTCAAAATGTTGGAGGTCCGTGATATCCAACGAATTAAGTTTTTCATCTGGCAAATGATCAGAAGATTTTTTGCACCATCAGGATTTTTAATCTTGGTCGAAAAAGAGGAATTTTACAACCAAAATGTCGATTTGCAACAAGTTTGCTACTACCAAGAAAATTTCCTCAGCCAAAAGATCGATAAGTTTAGCAAAAACTCCTTGGTGGCTGCCTTGCAGATAGACAGAGTGACCAAAGGCCTTATCGTCTTGGTGAACGATAGCGACATCCCCTACAAAATCAAAGAGATCAACCTCTTCAAAAAACTTCTGCCCTACCTATCTTATGTCATCTTCCAGATCGTCAATATCAACCAGATCCAGTCACAAAAAAGATTGCTAGAAAAGATGATGAACCTGAACATCCTTGGCTGTCTGGACACCAAGCAGATCATGGCAAATATCCTGACTTTCTTGATCGAGATCACCGAGGCAAAAAGAGGGTTTTGGATCGAAAAAGATTATCTGGACAACATCTCGGGGGCAAACCTTTGGCGATTTGGTCTGGACGAGCAAGGGGAGTATATCCCACTACAAAACTTCGTCTCCAACTACCTGATCGACACCTTCGAAAAGAAAAAAAGCTTCTTCAAAATCTCCTCCAATCTGGTTGCCGACAAAAGCTTCGTCCAAACCTTGCAAAGATTTTCTATCCCTGAGTTTGAAATAATGCTCTACCCGATCATCTTGGACAACAAGATCGAATCGTTTTTGTATCTGGACACTTTTCAAACCGAAGAAGGCTCGTCCAAAATGGTTATCAACAAAGAGTTTATGCACACCTTTACCGACTACATCGACAAGATGTTGCAATCTTTTAAGCTAAACCAAACTCTAAAGGTGCAACTAGAAAGGCAAACTAGGGTGACCCAAACCAAGACCGCAGCCATCAAGATCATCGACAAAAACTTCTTGGCACCCGTAAAAGAGATCAAAAAATCTTTGCAACAATCGCCTGCCGACACAGACCAAGCGATCTATCGACTCGCCTGCCTAGAACACACCATAAACTCCGCTTTTTTCTTTAGCCATCCTAACTCGCTAAAGTTCACCAGCCACTTGAGTTACAGCCTAGAAGAACTCAGCCAAAAGGTCTTGAGTAACTACCAATTTCTGACAAAGAGGTTGAAGATAAAATTTTCGATCGAGCTGGACCAACTCAAGGTAAACAAGAAATCTTTCCTTCTCATCTTGGACAACCTGATCCTCAACGGCTTGCAAAACGCCCAAACCTATCTAGAGATCGGCTCCCGCAAATCTAAATTTGACAACGAGCGAGTCGATAACCAAGACAGTCTAGTCATCTTCGTCCGCAACGACGGGCAAATGCCCGACAAAGATGAAGTAGAAGCTTTCTTGCAAAATCCATTCTCACCAGACTCTCGCCCCATGGCTTTGCAAGAAAACTCCCAAAAATTGGGGCTAGGACTAAACTTCAGCAAATATTTAATCGAAAAAATGAACGGCAAAATCTGGCTCTATGTCAAAGAAAGACACACCACTTGTCACTTGGCTTTGCCGTTACCAAAATAAAACATCGTAACAGGAGAGAAAAAAATGAAACTGGGAGCTTTTATCTTAATCGGGATCGGCAGCTTCTTCTTTTTGGCAAACTTCATCGATATCCGCATAAACTGGAACTACATCTGGCCGCTAATCTTGGTGGTCGTGGGCATCAATATGCTCAGAAACAGATGAAAAAAAAGATCATCCTCAGCTTCGAATCTTCTTGCGACGACACCGGGGTTGCCGTGATAGACACCGACTACAAGGTGCTCTCCAACATCGTCTCCAGCCAGTTTGTGCATCAAAAATACGGCGGAGTCGTGCCGGAGCTAGCCAGCCGCGACCACCTGAAGAATATCACCCGCGTCTGCCATAAGGCACTGCAAACCGCGGGCATCACTACCAAAGATGTCGATGCGGTGGCAGTGTCGGTCAATCCGGGGTTAATCGGCGCGCTCCTGGTTGGAGTCAGCTTCGCCAAAGCTTTGGCTTACGCCGAGCATAAACCACTGATCGCCGTCAACCATCTGCTCGGGCATCTGGCTGCCATACGACTAGACTACCCAAAGCTGACTCCCCCCTACCTTGCCCTGATCGTCAGCGGTGGACACACCCAGCTAGCTCACTTCTTGAGTTCTGGCGAGTTTAAGATATTAGGTGGCACGGTGGACGACGCCGCAGGAGAAGCTTTCGACAAGAGCGCCAAGATATTAAACCTTGGATACCCGGGGGGCAAACTGGTTGACGACTTGGCAAAGCAAGGTGACCCCAAGTTCGTTCATTTCACCAGAGCGTTAAACAAAAAAGGCAACTTCAACTTCAGCTTCTCGGGGCTGAAAACTGCCATAATGAACTATGTGAACTCAGCCAAACCCGACTTCGTCCAAAACCACCTTGCCGACATCGCTGCCAGCATCCAAGAGAGCATCGTCGATAGCCTCTACCACAAAACCATGGCGTGTGCCAAAGCTCACCAGATCGACAAGATCGTCGTCGCCGGTGGTGTCTCTGCCAACTCCAGACTCAGAGCAAAATTTGGCAATAAAGCTTACTTCCCCAGCTTCGCTTTTTGCACCGACAACGCTGCCATGATCGGAGCCGCAGCCGTGGAGCTTTACCAAAAAAAAGAGTTCGCCAACCTTGAGCTGAACGCCTTTTCTACCAAAGGCATCCGCAACATCACCTCCCCATAAAACTAACCTACAACGCTCTGCTTTGGGCAAGTTGTCTGGCAATTTACTTGACACAAACAAAAGAGAAAATGTTTTTAACACAAAATAATAAGATTGGAGGATTAAAATGGCTGTAAAAATTGATGAAGGCAAATGCGTTGGTTGCGGTGCTTGCGTAGGCACTTGTCCTGTGGAAGCTTTGGAAATGGTGGACGATAAGGCTAAAGTCAAAGAAGATGTTTGCATCGACTGCGGTGCTTGCATAGGCTCTTGCCCAACCGAAGCTATCTCGGCATAATTTAATTAACAAAAAAAAGCAGCCCCTTGTCAAAAAGAGGTTGCTTTTTTTATTTTAGAAAAAAATTCTACCCCTGAAAAGCAGGTTTAAAAATAGAACTTTAGCGACGCCGTCCAAAGGTTGTTGCCCAAAAAAGGCTCAAAATCGGAGCTTTTGCCCGTCCCAAAATCTTTTGCCATCATCGCTCCAACACAAACATCTAAATTCTCCCAGACGCTTGCCGTCAAGCTACTCATCGCCAAAACAGCTGCCCCTTCGATATCGCAAACCAAAAACAAGTCTCCACCCAGCAAAGGGAAAAAGTCGTAACCCAAAGCCACCCCGCTGTAAAATCTGTTGCTGGTCAAGATGCGGTTGGACAAGATGTAGTAGTTATCTTCCGAAAACCCCTTGGCAACAAAATCTTCGTAGCTTGCAGCCAGATCCTCATCGTCGCCAAGGGCTCGCTGGTTATAAAACTGCTCTAAGAGTAGATACAGCCCATTGGCAAAAGTGTATTCGTAGCCGGCACTCGCCTGCACAAAACAGCTTTCTCCCTGAGGCTTGGCAGCCAGCAGCGCTGCCCTCAAGTTGCCGTCCAACAAATCAGCCGACAAATCGAAGCCAGAGACAGCCCTCTTGGCAACCCAGCCCAGCAGCAAGGCGTAATCTCTGCTTTTCAGCCGCAGCAAATAATTGCTGCTCTCCCCATCGAGATTTTCGATCTTGTCTTGGCTCCTTTTGGGATTGTAAACGATCGCCAGCTCCGACAAGTCGTCTGGATACCAATCTAGCCGCAAAGCGTCGGTGCCAGCCTGCTCACCGGCGCCCTCCAGCGCGGCTGGATCCACTGGATTAAGAATATCCAAAGGGTTCCACAAGCGCCCTGAGCCGAAACGAACCTGCTGCCTACCCAAAGAGAAGATGAAGTTCTCAAAACTATACTTAAAGTAAAAACGGTGGATTTTTTGCTGGTAACAAACCTCTTCACTCTGATAAGCTGTCCTAGAAAGATGCAAAAAGCTGTTATACTCATCCTCCTTCCAAAAGCGCTCAAACTCACTTACCTTGCCTTGGTTTGAGCCGATGAGCTGGTTGTCTATATCTACATAAAAAACGAAATCTTCGCCGTAAGTTATCTTGGGCGAGAGTCGCACCCTTTGCAAATCTGCACCAACCTCTTTCTTCTCTTGATAAATAAAAAGGTTCTTGTAGCTGCCCCTGAGCTTAAACCCCCATCCACCTGTATTTTCGTAATCCCAAGCGTCGTTCGCCAACAAACTTATCGGCAAAAACAACACCATCAGCAAGAAAATCACTCGCACAGATCGACCCCAACCTTAATCTTGGCAACGGACTTCATCGCCGGCAATCTTCCCATCCACCAGATGGATAAGCCTCTCCGATCTGTCCATCACCATCGGATCGTGCGTAGAAAACAAGAAAGTCGTCTGGCTGTTTCGACAAAGAGTGTGCATCACATCCAGCAGTTCGGCTCCCGTTTTTTGATCGAGGTTAGCCGTCGGCTCATCTGCCAAGATGATCCCCGGCTGTGAGACCATCGCCCGAGCCACCGCGACCCTCTGCTGTTGCCCACCGGATAGTTTGGCAGGAAGTGAGTTTAGCTTGTCGCCAAGCCCCACACTGCGCATCATCTGAACAGAGCGCTGCCGTCGCACCGACTTTTTCACGCCTTGCAAAAACAAGATATACTCCACATTTTCCAAAGCTGTCAAGACAGGAATGAGGTTGTAAGCTTGAAAGATGAAACCGATCTTGTTTAACCTCAAATCGGAGAGTTGCCCGGCGCTCATATTGGTCAGCTCTTGCCCGTCAACACTAACCTTGCCACTGGTGGCGTTGTCCAGCCCCCCGATGATGTTCAAAAGGGTGGTCTTCCCCGATCCCGAAGGACCCCAAAGAGCCGCAAACTCGCCCTTGTTAATCTCCAGGCTCACGCCCCTGACGGCTTTAACAACAATATCGCTACTCAGATAATCTTTGACCAAGTTCTTCGTCTGAATTAAAGACATAACCTCTCCTTAATCTCATATATAGTGAAGTGCGTCCAGCGGTTTGATCTTCGCCGCCTTATAAGCCGGATAAATAGCAGCCACAACCGTGGTGACAATCACCAGCAAACCGATAATCACAACATCTTTTACGGTAACCACGGGGTATATCACACTGCCACTGCCCCAACTTCTCATCGTCTCCAGATAAAACGAAAAATCCATTCCGTAAATAGAAAGAGCAAAAACCAAAACAAGCCCTGAGACCGTGCCGATAAAAAGCCCCACCAGTCCCAAGTTTATCGCCTCGAAAATCACCATAAAAGATATCCAACTAGGGCGAGTCCCCAGCGACTTCATCACCCCAATCTCGTGAAACCGCTCCATAATCGCCATAATCAGAGTGTTGACGATGGTAAAGATCACGGTGGTAAAGATTATCATGTAAAAGATTATCATCATCGAATCGAAAAGTTTGATCGCCTTCAGCAAGTTGGGAGCCATATCTTTCCAACTCAAAACCTCCAACTCTTCCCCAGCTAAAGATTTGAGTAGCCGCTGCTTTTCTGGTTCTGCCCACCTCTTATCTGCCAATCGAACGGTTATTGTGGAGATGTTATCACCGATGCCCGTGAGGTGTTGCAACTTCGCTAAACCGACATAAACAACGAATTTGTCGAAACTTTCCGAGGGTGTGGTGAAAAACCCTTTCACCCGAAACCCCTCACCTGCTATCTGGTTGTCGCTGTTTTGCACCAAGACCGAAATCCGATCGCCAACAACCAAATCTAACTTTCTTGCCAGCGACCTAGAGATCAAGATGCGGTTTTCGTCCGAGCCGCTCAAAAAACTACTGCCGTCCTCTTGGCTAGTGTAGTTATAAATCTTGGAAACCTGCTTCTCTAAAGCTGGCTCAATTCCTACGATCATCACATTTTTGGAAGCTTCGCTAGACTGCACCATCCCTTGCACTTTGACCCTAGGAGCGTAACTCTTAAGCCTTGTGCCAGCCTCGATTAGAGCGATGATAGACTCTTTGGGATAGAAGTTGCGAGCCAGCTTCATGTTGTCTTGAAAACCTTTGTCTTGAATGGCAATGTGTCCTAGTGAGGTGTTAATCGTGTTTTCCACCATCTGAGCGTTCATCCCGTTCATAAATCCAGCCGAGAAGATCATCACGAAGATGCCAATGGCTATCGATAAAACGACCACACAAGATCTGCGTCTGTGCCTCCAGATGTTCCTCCAGGCTATTTTGACGAAAGTGTTCATCTTCTACTCCCCCTTTCTTACAGTTGCCTGATAGCTTCCACCGGCTTGAGTCTAGCGGCGCGCCTGGCTGGAAAAATCGAGAACAAAACAGCCAGACTAAAGGTGATAATCGCCGTCAAAGTAACGCTCAGCCAAGTGGCGTCGGCTGACATACTCAAGATGTTCACCCCATAGACCGACATCTGCTGAGCATACTGACCGATGTAAATCGGATTAACCTGCCAGTAGTAGCTCATCGATGCGCCCAAAGCTACTCCCAGAACAACGCCCATAGCCGCAATAATCGCCGTCTCCACCAAAATCGTTGCCACAATCTGAAAAGGCGTCGTGCCCACTGCCAACATGATACCAAACTCCCTGGTCCGCTCGAAGACAGCCATCTGAATGGTGTTCAAAATCCCGAAAGCGACCACGATAAAAAGGACCATATCGAAGATGTAAGCCCCGATGTTGTCCATAACGATGTATTGCACCAGCTCAGGCATCAACTCATCCCAACCCATCACCTCTATATCTTCTTGGCTCACCATCGCCATCAGACGGCTCTTGACATCTGCCAAAGCTTTAAACTCTTTGATGCGAACCACCAAAGTCGTGATCCGACCCATCATGCTAAAACTTTGCTTCGCCTGCTCCAGGGGCATCAACACCAAACTGCGGTCGTATTCAGGATTACCGCTTTTGAAAAGCCCCACCACCTCCAGATTTTCTGCGGCGATAGAGCCGTCAAACCCTTGCGATATGATGACAAAGCTGTCTCCCACTCCCATGCCAACATTCTTAGCCAAACTCTCCCCCAACACCACCTGCTGCCTATCCTCAGCCCTAAGATACCTGCCCCCTTTGAGGATGTAGTTGTTGATTGTAGAAACCTTTATCTCTTGCTCTGGGTCAACCCCTTGAATCATCACCCCTGCGGTGTTGTCTTGATACGAAAGTAGCGCCATGGCGTTAACTCGCAAGGCGAAAGCTTCCACATCGTCAAGGCTCACAAGCTCTTGCCGTATTTCTTCGCTGAAGACAAAGCCGTAGTCGATGCTTCTGTTTTTCCAATACCCTTTCTCGTGAACCTGAATATGACCCACATTGCTGGCAACGGCAGTCTCGATCATATCGTCGTGAGAGCCCTTGGCAAAGGCGTTGCTCAAGATGATCAGAGCCGTGCCAACCACGATGGTCAGCAAAGTCAACACGGTCCGCCGCTTATTGCTCCACACATTTCGCCAGCTCAAAATAAAAACGATAGCCATTTGTCCCTTAAGGTTCACCGGCTATCTCCTTTTCAGGTTTTGCAAACTGAACATTTTGGGAGGAATTTTCAGATTAAATCTAACACTCTTAACGGTTATCTCCGTATATCGATTTTTCTTCTTCACACTTCGCATCCGATAAACGGTAGGAATTGTCCGACCTCCCATCTGGCGGAACTCCTTGAAACTCATAACCTTCTTCAAAACATTATGATCGTTGTAAAACTCCTGCCGAACTGGCAAAAAGTCGGCAAGGCGAGCGTAATAGACGATCTTGCCCCAAACGACAGCCGCTTTTGGTTTCGGATGCAAGATAACCCGATAACACTCAAACCCCGCTACGGTGTCTTGCCCCGCCAAAGTGTGGTAGTAATCTTTCAAGATGCTCGACTCTTTGAGTATATCGTCGTTAGAAAAATCGGATCCCATCCAAGATTGCAACATCATCGAGGCAGAGAGTTTGATCACCTTTTGCAACTTGGGCACATAGTGGCGCATCTGCTTGTTAATCAACAGAAACCGGTTGCCAGCGTCTTTGGCAGGAGCAACAATCTCGCTAAAGCTTTTCTTTGCCAAACGATTTTCCCAGCTTTTCAGGCGCATGGTGCGCTCCCACTTTGGCGTCTTGATCCTAACCTCCAGATCCATCACCTGCGTCTTGCCCCGCAACGCATCCTCCGACTTCGCGATAATATCGCGTGCCTCTATGGAAAAAGCAAGATTACTCCCCAACAAAATCACCGCCATAAGAGCAAAAACCCTAACAACACCAGATCTTCTCATAAGCACCCCCTATCAATTTTATCCCAACTTCAAGTTCTGTCACTGTTTGAACAACACTAATAGACCCCAACTATTTAGGCAACTTTTTTTTTCGATAACCTTAAAAAAAAAATCTCATTTTCAAGGTTTCCCACAAAAAAAAAGTGACCCTTGCTTTTACAAGAGGTCACTTTTATAATAATTGAAAAAAACGGTTTTAAGCGCTGATGATCGTTCCGGTCTTCCCAGCCAAAGCCTCGCCGGCTTTGTCCAAAGAAGTGATGATCGCTTTCTTACCCGTCGCTTTGACAAAGCGCATAGCAGCCTCCACTTTCGGGCCCATCGAACCACCCAAAAAGTGACCTTCGTCGAAAAGCTTTTGCATCTGAGCGACGGTTACCGAACCTACAGCCGATTGGTTTGGCTTGTTGTAGTTGATCAGGGCGTGTTCCACATCGGTGAGGATCATCAAAACATCGGCTCCTACAGATTGAGCCAAAACATCGCCAGTCTTATCTTTGTCGATAACACCTTCGATGCCGATGATCTGTTTGCCATCTTTCTTGACGGGGATACCACCACCACCACAAGCGATGGTTACAGCCCCAGAGGCGATAAGAGCTTTGATCGCATCTTTTTCTACGATGTCGATCGGCTCTGGAGATGGCACCACTCTTCTCCAACCTTTTTCGACACCAGGCTTTGCCTCTTTTACCACATAACCTTTGTCTTTCTTAAGGGTATTGGCTTCAGCCTCCGAGTAGAAAGGTCCTACCGGCTTAGAAGGATCTTGAAAATCGGGATCGTCTTTGTCCACCAAAACTTGGGTAACCAACGAAACCACGGGAACGCTCTTGTCTGCAAGGCTAAAGTTGTTTTGCAACCTGTTTTGGAACATATAACCGATCTGTCCTTGGGTCATTCCACCGATAACATTCAAAGGCAGAGCCGGCACCAAATCTTTCCCTTCCTCTTGTTGAATGAGCAAGTTTCCGGCTTGAGGACCGTTGCCATGAGTAACCACCAACTTGTAGCCGGCTTGGCTGAGGTTTACGATCTCCTTGGAAGCTATCTCGATATTGGCGAACTGTTGCGCCGCTGTTCCTTCTTCTCCTGCTTGTTTGATAGCGTTGCCGCCCAGGGCAATAACTACTAACTCTTTCATAAAATCACTCCTTGATTAAATTGATAAAAATCTAAACTGTTAAACGCCAAAAAATTGTCTATACCAATCTACAAAATTGTTGATGCCCGTCTGAACATCTGTAGAAGGTTTGTAACCCAAATCTTTCTCTAAATCTTGGGTGTCCGCCCAAGTGGCTGGCACATCCCCTGCCTGCATCGGCATAAACTCTTTGACCGCCTCTTTGCCCAGCTTTTTCTCTAGCGCCCCGATAAAATCCATAAGCTGCACCGGTGCGCTGTTACCGATGTTGTAAACTTTGTAAGGGGCGAGGGAACAAGATGGATCGGGATTTTGCGCATCCCAGTTCTCGCCTTCGGTGGCAGGGTTTTCTATCACCCGAAAAATACCCTCGATGATATCGTCGATGTAGGTGAAATCCCTTTGCATCTTCCCGTGGTTGTAAACTTGGATAGGTTTGTTTTCGAGAATCGCCTTGGTAAAGAGGAATAAAGCCATATCTGGTCTGCCCCAAGGTCCATAAACCGTGAAAAATCGAAGTCCGGTGGTGGCAATTCCAAAAAGGTGTGAGTAGGTGTGTGCCATCAGCTCGTTCGACTTTTTGCTGGCAGCGTAAAGCGAGATGGGGTGATCGACATTATCTTGAGTGGAAAAAGGTTGCTTCTGGTTAAGTCCATAAACGCTAGACGAGCTGGCGTAAGAGAGCGATTTCACCCCGTAGTGACGACAAGCCTCCAAGATATTCAAAAACCCGACGATGTTGCTTTGGATATAAGCATCAGGGTTGCTCAGGCTATAACGAACACCGGCTTGGGCTGCCAGGTTGCAAACCTTATCAAACTTGTTCTGGGCAAAAACCTGGTCTAAAACGGTCTTATCCTCTAGGTTGGCACGAACGAAACTAAAATCAGGGTGAGTGGAGCTAGGCAAAGTTTGCTTCCACTGAATTTGGCTTTCTGCCACGCCCAGCCGAGCCAAGCGCCCATACTTCACGCTCACATCGTAATAGTCGTTGATGTTGTCCAGTCCCACCACTTGGTAGTTCTCTTGCAAGAGGCGCAAACAAAGGTGATGTCCGATAAACCCCGCTGCTCCCGTGACTAATATTTTTGTTTTTCTCATAACTATTTCAAAATATTTTTAAAATCGAAGATCAAGGTGCCTGAGTTTACTTTGGAAAAATCTTGGTCCTCAAACTGGTTGTGAGCAACCAAAGGAGCTACCACCGCATAATCTTTAAAATTGGGCTTTCCCACTAGCTCTATTCCGTATTCGTCTTTGGTCTCTTGGGGATCTGCCCAAGGGTCGCAAACATCCACGCGGCAACCGAAATCTTCCAACTCTTTGATCACATCAATCACCTTGGTGTTACGGATATCTGGGCAGTTTTCTTTGAAAGTTATACCCATCACTAACACCTTGCTATTCAAAATCTTTTGCCCTTTTTTAATCATCTTCTTGATGATTTGCTCGGCAACATAAGCTCCCATGCCGTCGTTTATTCTGCGTCCGGCTAAGATAATCTCGGGATGGTAACCGATAGATTGCGCTTTGTGGGTGAGGTAGTAAGGGTCAACGCCGATGCAGTGACCACCGACCAAACCGGGCGAGAAGTTCAAGAAGTTCCACTTCGTCCCTGCTGCCTTGAGCACCTGATTTACATCGATACCCATCTTCTCAAAAAGCATATAAAGCTCGTTGACAAAGGCGATGTTGATATCGCGCTGTGTGTTTTCGATAACTTTTGCCGCTTCGGCAACCTTGATGCTGGAAGCTTTATGGGTGCCGGCTTTTATGATTTGCAAGTAGAGGGCGTCCACCAAATCGGCAGTCTCGGCGTTAGAGCCAGAGGTGATTTTTTTGATCGTCGTCAAGGTGTTCACTTTGTCCCCGGGGTTGATTCGCTCAGGCGAGAAACCGACGAAAAAATCTTGGTTGAATTTGAGCCCGCTAAACTTTTCTAGTAAGGGGATACACTCCTCTTCGGTGGCTCCCGGATAGACGGTCGATTCGTAAACGACAATATCGCCCTTCTTCAAGATCTTGCCGACGGTGGTACTTGCCGACTGTAAAGGGCGCAAGTCTGGCTTGTTAAACTCGTCCACAGGAGTGGGCACGGTGATGATGTGGAAACAACAATCTTCGATATCCTCAATCTTGCTAGTTACAGACAAAAGGTGAGCACTTTTCAGCTCATTTGGGCTAGTCTCTAGGGTCGAGTCTTCACAGCGGGCTATCTCGGCTACCCTATCTGTTTTGATATCGAAACCGACCGTGGGGATAATCTTGCCAAACTCTACTGCCAAAGGAAGACCCACATAACCTAAACCGATCACAGATATTTTCTTTTTTCCTTCCAAGAACTCTTTCATCATAACTTAATTCCTTCTATAAATAATAAACTTTTTTTTAAAAAACGAATAAAATGGTCGGGGTGATAGGATTTGAACCTACGGCCCCAGCGTCCCGAACGCTGTACTCTACCAGACTGAGCCACACCCCGATTCAGCTACTCTCCAGTTCAAAAACTCTGGTTTAGTTAAATAAGGCAAGTAGTTTTCTAAAATTAGCTAAAATAATCTGTCTGTCACCAGAAGCTTATGGCGTTGCCCAAGTAAAAAAGTTTGCTAATAAACCCACTTTTTGCTTGACCAAAGGGCAAATTTCAAAGGTTTTTCTTTGCAATGATACAACAAAACATCGATAAATATTTAGACTATCTGCGTGCCAGAGAGTTAGCCCAAAACACGGTTATCTCTTACCGCAAAGAGCTGAAAAGCTTTGCCGACTTCTTACTTTCTGCCCTAGGAGACAATATCCAGATCAAAGCAGTTAGCAAAAATATCTTGAAAGCTTACTTTAGCAAAGCGATGCAACAAAAGCTGGGTAACCGCTCGATGGCGCACAAGATGGTGGTGATCAAGGAGTTTTTTGCTTTTCTTTTCAAGGAGAAGATCGTTGCCAAGAACATCACCGCGGGGATGAAGTTGCCCAAATTTAGCCCGCATCTGCCGGTGTTTTTGGACCAAAAGCAAATGGAGAGTTTGCTACGCATCCCAGGGAATAAAGACAAGTTTGCTCTACGCAACAGAGCAATACTGGAGTTGATGTATTCGTGTGGACTCAGAATATCGGAGGTAGCTACCTGCACGATGGAGCAAATCGACTTCCAGAAAGGGCTAATCGACCTTATCGGCAAAGGAAACAAGCAAAGGATCGTGCCGATCGGCAAGCCTGCCAGAGAAGCGATTATGGACTACTGGAAGATCAGAGACAGCTTCAACCCTCAAGATGTAAAGAGTCTGTTCGTCTCCAAGAGCGGATTGCCGCTGGACCCAGACCAGCTGCGTCAGATTATCTGCCGCTACTTAGATTTAGTGGCAGACAGCAAAGGTTGCACGCCCCACAGCATTCGCCACTCTTTCGCCACGCACCTTTTGGATGCGGGTGCGGACTTAAAAGCGGTGCAAGAGATGTTGGGACACTCCAGCTTATCTACCACCGAGATTTACACCCATGTGAGCCTGAGCAAACTCAAAGAAAGTTACCAAAAAAATCACCCTAGGGACAAAATGAAAAAATGAGTAAGATAAAAGTTTTATCGGAACAAGTTTCCAACAAAATCGCCGCCGGCGAGGTTATCGAGCGACCCTGCTCCATCGTCAAAGAGCTGGTGGAAAACTCCATCGATGCCGCAGCGGACAAGATTGAGGTGCGGACGATGATGGGCGGCAAGCGCGGCATCAGCGTTACCGACAACGGGCACGGGATGAACTCGCAAGATTTGCTTTTGGCTTTCGAGCGGCACGCCACCAGCAAGATAGCCACAGAAGAAGATATCTTCTGCGTGAACTCCCTAGGTTTCAGAGGTGAGGCTCTGCCGAGTATCGCTTCTGTGGCAAGGGTAGAGATGATCAGCAAGAGCCAAAAAGATCTGACAGCCAACAAGATCATCTTCAACTTCGGGACGCTAAAAGCGGTAGAAAAATGTAGCGGCAACACCGGCACAACCGTCAAAATCTCCAGCCTATTTCTAAAAGTGCCCGCCCGGCGGAAGTTCCTCAAATCAACACAGGTAGAGTATCGCCACATCCTCAACTACCTACATCAACAGACGATAGTCCATCCTCACATCCATTTTACCCTTTACCACAACGATAGAAAAGTTTTCGACTACCCTGCCGTAAACTCTGCCGAAAAGCGGATCAAGCTCGTTTTTGGTAGCAAATTTACACAAGCTGAGTTTATCCCGGTGGACTCCTTCGACTCTTCGGCGGTCGCCGTGAGAGGATTTATCGGCAATTTTGAGAAATCTTTGCCAATTTTCCCCAATCTTAGATATCTATTTATCAACGGAAGATTTATCAAAAACGGTTTGGTTTACCACGCCATTGCCAAAGGTTATGAGCCGATTATCAAGAAGTTTGGCGGCAAAGTTCCGCCGTTTATCTTGTTTTTACAAGTTGACCCCAAGCTGGTCGACTTCAACGTTCATCCTGCCAAGCAAGAGGTGCGCTTTGTTGACACCGCCTTAGTGTATCGCAATGTCAACAAGGCGGTTAACTTCGCCTATTTGGCGTGGGAGAAGAAGAAGTTCGACGATTTGCAAGAGAGGGTCAAAGAGAGCTTGGCTCCTTTACAAGAGAATGAAAAGCAGATATTACACCGCCTGCAAAAAGGTGGCTCTCCGGCTTTGCACTCTGAGGCTGAGCAGCTAGATATCTTCGGCAAGAAGGTCGAAGAAGATTTTAGTCCAGAAGAGAAAAGCCCCGCTCAGACTGTCACCCAAGTGGTCTCGGAGCTGAGCATCATCAACCCTTGGCAACTGCACCAGAGCTACATCTTCATCCAAGACGAGCATGGGCTTTTGGCAATAGACCAGCACGCTGCTCACGAGAGGATACTTTACGAACAAGTTTTGCAAAGGTTAAACGGAGCGGCAGTGGTCACCCAAAACCTAGCTTTTCCGATTGTGGTCGATTTGCCAGGCTATCTGGCTGCGGGCATCCAAGAGACGGTGCGCGAAAACAAAGAACTTTTTGCCAAGGCGGGAATCTTCATCAAGGAGTTCAGTGGCAACTCGGTGGTGGTGCAAGAGGTACCCACCGAGTTAAAAGATTGGAACTCAGCCGAGTTTTTCATCGCTTTTTTTGAAGATTTGGAACAAAGGCTAAAAAAACAAAACAACTTTCGGGAAAATTTGGCTGCCAGCATCGCTTGCAAGGCGGCGATTAAAGCAGGACAAAAGATGTCTCGCCCGCAGATGCTCAACCTTATAAACGACCTGTTTGCCACGCAAGTGCCTTACTTTTGTCCGCACGGCAGACCAACGATCATCAAGGTCCCTATCTCCGATCTAGAAAAGATGTTTAAACGAACCTAAATAAAGAGCTTGGAGTTTAACAAAGTGAGAAAACCTTTTCTTATCGTCGTGCAAGGAGCCACTGCCGTGGGCAAGAGCGATTTGGCTCTGCAGCTGGCAGACCGTTTGAAAGGCTACATCATCTCTGCCGATTCGCGGCAAGTTTATCAAAAGCTAGCAATAGGCACGGCAAGACCCAGCCAGACAGAGCTGGAGGCGGTCAACCACTTTTTGATAGCAGAGCTAGACCCCAAAGAGAGCTTCAGCGCCGGCGAGTTTGCCCGCCGTGCGGGAGCTATTATTGAGCAAAGGTTGCCCCAACTCCCCATAATCGCAGGAGGAACGGGATTTTATTGCAAAGCTTTGCTGGAAGGTTTATCGACTATTCCCAAGGTAACAGATGATGCTCAAAAAAAGCTGAGCGAGGTTGAAGACAGATACGCAAAGCTACAAGAGGTGGATCCTCAGCTGGCAAAAAAGGTGCATCCTCACGACACCTCAAGGATCGAGCGAGGGCTACTGGTTTACTTTAGCAGTAGCAAACCTTTATCGTCTTTTTGGCAACAAGAACAAAACGAAAAAAGATACGACGCCTTCTCCATCTTGCTCACCCGCGATAGACAAGAGCTTTACCAGCGCATCAACCGAAGATTAGACAAGATGGTCGCCAAAGGATTGCTGGAGGAGATCAAAAGCCTTCTGGAAGAGGGCTACTCTTGGGAAGATCCTGGGCTTAACACCGTAGGTTACAAAGAGTTTAAAGATTACTTTGCCGGCAAAAGAAGCTTAACCACTTGCCTTGAGAAAGCCAAGCAAGCTACGCGCAATTTTGCCAAAAGGCAACTCACTTGGTATAGAAAAATCAAGTTTGATTTGACATTATCGGCAAGCGACGACAATTTGCCTACAATCTTGAGTTGTCTGCAAAATGAGCGACCAAGTTTGTTTGAATAATGTAACTTAAAATTAAAAAGGTGTTTAGATGAAAAAAATAATTTTGTTATTTCTTATGTTTGCGGCAAGTATCAGTTTGTCTGCAAGAGAGATAAGAAATTTAGCTGGAGTACCCACGGCTGGTGTTTTGCAAATGGGAGAGGCTGAGATAATCAGTAAACTTTTTAAAAACGACGGAATGCTGGTGGGAGCCAATGTGGGATTGGTGCAATACTTTATGTTTGGAGTGAGCTTCTCTGGGGAGAATGTCGTCGG
Source organism: Cloacimonadales bacterium (SeqCode) (assembly GCA_965228195.1). GTDB lineage: Bacteria > Cloacimonadota > Cloacimonadia. Next base: position 1,295,022 of record OZ245797.1, on the reverse strand, counting down.
AGACAAAGAACCCAAATGGCAAAACATCGTCGGATTTAACCTGAAGTATCGGGTGATTGACGAGACCGAAAAAAATCCTGCCGTGGTAGTCGGCTTCACCAACCAAGGCGCCGGTAGATACTGGAAAGATTACAAACGCTACGACTGCAAATCGAAAGGGTTTTACCTCGCTTTGAGCAAAAACTACCTCTTTTTAGGGAATTTGGGACTAACTGCGGGAGTCAACTACTCGCTAGAAAAAGATGTGGACAAAGACCTCGACATCTTTTTCGGCTTTGACAAATCTATCGGCAGCAAGGTAAACTTGGTGGCAGACTACAGTGCGGGGATCAACGATTACGAAGGCGATGTGGAAGATCCTGAAGAGAAAAAGCTGCTGGGCAAAGGCAAAGGTTACCTAAACGCCGGCTTGAGGCTGGAGATCACCCCGACTTTGGGGCTGCAAGTAAACTTCAACGATATTTTGAGCAACGCCCCTAGATTCGACTTTGAAGAAGATCCACAAGTGAATCGCGAGATAGTGCTTACCTACTCCATAGATTACAAATAGAAGATGCAACCTTTAAAGATATTCGCTTTTTTCACTCTTTTGGGCGTTTTAGGTGGTTGTGCCCAAGCTCCTACGGTGGTGGTAGCTCCCCACAAGATCGAGCTTTCTCAATCGCTAAAGGTAAAAGCGGACGAAAAGGTGGAAGGCTCGGCACCGACGGCTGAATACTATTTTGGGCTAGGCGAATACGCTTATTACGAAAAAAAATACAAACAGGCTTACGAATACTACCTTAACGCCAGCTTTTTCGAGGGTCAGAGTCAGCTGATAAACCAGAAACTGACTCTGGTGATCTACCGCATCATCTACACCGACAAAGATTTTTTCTCGCGATGGAACAAACTGAGAAACAGCTACTTCCTAGATTTGAACAAAAACAGCTCCCTGGATTTTCTCTCAGGGGTGTTCAACTACCTAGACGGAAACTACAAGATCGCCTCTCATTACCTGATAAAAGAGGTTGTGGACAACCGTAACCAATCTAAACCTTTGCTGAGCTTTTTGCTTTCCACCTTGCACAAAGCTAAACTTTACAAGCAAGAGATGGGCGTGGCTCAGCTGGCAAATAAGCGATATCCCGACGACACCAAGTTCCGTAACTGGTTTGCCTACTCTATCGTCATAAACGAAGAAAAAAAGTTTTACCCTTTTGCCGAATCGCTGCTAGAGAGCTGCTTGCAACAAGAGCCAGAAAACATCTACTTTTGGGATTCGATGATGTGGCTCTACTACAAATGGGGAAGGCAAAAAGAGGCTTACGGCGTGGCAAAGAACAAGCTGACGAGCGAGCAAGTGTTAAAAGAAGCGGAGATATTGTTACATCTGGGCTATGTTTATCTAGGACAAGATAAGCCTACGCAAGCCAAGAGATTTTTTGAGTTAGTCTTAAAATTGCCCAACCCCGATTTGGCAGAAGAGGCTGAGGAGCAATTGGAAATTTTGCAAACAGGAGAGAAAAAGTAGTATGAAAAATTTTTATTTTGGTAAGGTCAACTGGATCTTATTGGGGCTAAGCATACTTTTGCTAGTAGTTGGCTACGCTTTGATGATGATGGAGTTCATCTCAACCTCGTCGGTAATCTTGGTATTGACTTATCTGGTGCTGATCCCCGCTAGCTTACTATACAAAAGGAAGAGCTAAGAAAAAAAGCGTTTTTAAGTGATAGCTCCCTGAAGTTCTTCTTGGGAATGTTCTTCAGGGTTGGAAATTATATTCGTGATCTCTTCTTGCTTTATTGCCATTTGCAAAGCCATATCTGTTCCTTCGGTTTTTCTTTCGTAATCTTCAAAAATTCCATTACCTTCACCTTTTAGATTTTCCGAGACAGCAATAGTGAGGTCATCGGTGGCATTTTTTACATTTTTACCAGCTCGCTTAGCATTTCTACCAAGATTTTTAAAATTCTCTACCTCTTGCTTTTTCTCCGCTTTCCACTCTTGTCTGCCCTCTTTGGTAAAAACACGAAAATCTACATCTTCAGATACATTAAGACCAGCAACTCGACCATAATCACACACAAACTCTTGATACTCTACTCCCTTAGGTAGTTCATTGCCAAAAGGGCTACTATCTGCCTTTCTTCTGCTGTAAGTGAACTAGGGTCTGGAGAGAACCATTTTTTGTCCAAACTAGTTTGAGTTTGATGGGCTACCTCGATGACTTTAGCTTTTTTTATTATCTGACTTGTCACTTTAGTAATTTCTTTGTTACTAAAATCTTGCCTATCAAAAATCAAAGTTCTCATCTCCTGTGGTGTCGACTTAATCTTAGTTTCTATTATAGAATAGCTAGGTAAACTAAACCTTGGCATCGTCAATCTATTAATCTCCATCTGATTAAAAATTGGTAAGAAAAAAAGAGCCAAACTAATGAATAGCATAAGGCTCTTATCTTGGGTTCTATTGTATCTGATACACTTAATGTACATATGGACTCCTTAGTATCTAAACTTTCGAATTAAATATTTGATAAATAAAATCAACCAAACTAAAATTTGTAAAAAAGGAAAAAACATTCCAAATACTGGTAAAATCAACTCAAAAAAAAGTCTTACCTCTTCGCCTTTAAAAAAAATAGAACTAACATAATACCAAAAACTTATCAAGCTCCATACCACTGGTGTTAAGTAAATAATAATATTTTTAGAAAAAAAATAACCAATAAAACTTAAATTTATTTTTTTTAATTTTAGGGATGTAAAGATGAAAAAAAGTAAATAAAAAAATAATTGTAAATATGATAAATTAAAATATCCTCTACATCTCCTCCAGCAACATAAGTTCCCCAAGCTGCTCCAGCACCACCTGCAACTCCACCAATAAATGCTCCTACTGCAGGTGCTAACGGCTCTGCCTGTTTCACCTCATCCACCAAGCTATTCTCAGCCGAGAAATCTTGGCGATACATCCAGCTTTGATGAGAGATGGTATTGTCTTCGGCTAAGCCAAAGTCGTCTTGCAAAAACTCACGCATCTGATCGCCTGTGGCATGAGCTACATCTTCACGTGTACCATCTAGTCCATCGTAAGCCACACCCCTATCCATATCGTCTACATGGTTCATCTCGTGTGCTAGAGTAGCCATCAAATCTTCTGAATTTTGCACCTTGTCTAGGTTGACATACACTTTGCGAGTTCCACTTTCGTGGAAACCTTCGGCTTCGGATTTGTCTACACCATTGCCTGTCTCTTCGTTGCTTACATAGAGTCCATCGTAAAGTATCACTTCTACATCTTCATTGCCAGTCAGCTAGCCATAAGAATCTGCTAAAGCCTTAATTGCCTTGCCTATCTCTTGCTTGCTAGCTTTGATCACTTTTTGTTTCTCTTTTTGGTCACTAATAAGAAAAATGAATAGCTAGTTATTTTGCTGATTTATTTTTCTTACAATAACTTTAAATAGTTATAAACGATCCTCCAAAAAATAAGTAAATAATAAGAAAAATATAAGTAAAAAATAAAAAAAAGAATATGTAAAACTTTTTTGTTCTTCTGAAATAAATAGCAGACTAATAGGATAAAAAAAGAAATTACTACAGAAAATATATATATCAAAGTATAAAAATACATAGCATCATTTGCACTCTTTTTAAAATCAGTTAAAAAATATGAGAATAAAAATAGAACCTGCAGAAGAATGATTATCCACATTTTATTCATTTTGACCTTTAAACATTTTTTCAAATAATTCTAACATAAAATATTCCTCTCGCACTTCATCTCCCCAATCTTGACAATTAAATTTTGGATTAATAATCAAATTATAGTTTTTCTTTTTTACATTTCTTAGCGCTTTTCGCATTAAATCATCATCATAGTGAGTTGAAGACAATTTATATTTAGACTTATATTCTGAATTCCAAACAACTTCTTCAGGGAAAAATCCAACATTTTCATCTTTATCTTCAAAAAATAAATGTTCATGATAAAGTTTTATATTATTCCTATCAAAAAATTCTCCATCAGTTAGCTTACTAATTTCAGGATAATTTTCCAAAGGTTCCAAAGGTTTTTCTCCGAATTGTGCTGGTTCCGCCTGCTTCACCTCATCCACCAAGCTATTCTCAGCGGAGAAGTCTTGGCGATACATCCAGCTTTGATGAGAGATGGTATTGTCTTCGGCTACGCCAAAATCGTCTTGTAAAAACTCACGCATCTGATCACCTGTGGCATGAGCTACATCTTCTCGATTGCCGTTTAAGCCATCGTAAGCCACACCCCTGTCCATATCGTCTACATGGTTCATCTCGTGTGCTAGAGTAGCCATCAAATCTACTGAATTTTGCACCTTGTCTAGGTTGACATACACTTTGCGAGTTTCACTTTCATGGAAACCTTCGGCTTCAGATTTGTCTACACCATTGCCTGTCTCTTCGTTGCTTACATAGAGTCCATCGTAAAGTATCACTTCTACATCTTCATTGCCCGTAAGCTCTCCATAAGCCTCAGATATGACCTTTGTGGCAGCAACCAAAGTCTCTTTGCTTGCTCCATATTTTTCGTCCAAAATCTCTTTTAAGTCACCAAATTTATACTTCAAATCAAGGCTTATTTGTCTATCAGCTCCCTTTTTCTTAAAATCTTTGATAACTCCATCAGATCCTTTGGCATCTGTTATATTGTCCTCCACTACATCGTATACATCTTCCAATGTTCGAGATCCATTGAGACCAGCTTGCATGGCATTTTCTGGTAAATCTTTTAAATTTTTCCAACCATCTACTAGGCTACTGCAAACTGAGAGTTTCCTTCATCATCCCAAGTATAAGATATATTCATGCTACGACCCTTTCCTCTTGTCTTTATATTTCAAGTAGCTTCCAATTTAAAACAACCCATATTATTCCTTTAACAATGCCTCCCTCAACTATTTTGTTCATTAATTTTTTTTATGATAAGTTTTTTATCTAAAAAAGGTTTTCGAGTATCAATAGGTAGTTTGATTTTCTCCCCATCTCTCATCTTCAAAATAAGAGTACTATAATTGGGCTTTTCTTCAAAAGATAAAATATTTTTAAATAAAATAGTTCTCACTTTCCCAAATTTATAAAATGTAAAACTTCTATTCAAAATTTCAATTCTTTGAATGACACCTATTTTAAGAGAATAAAAACAGATTTGAAAAAAATTACAAAATATAAAAAAAAATATCAAAAAAAAAGGTCTATTTAAAAATTTAAAATAACCTGAAAACCCTACTTTTATCAAAGGAAATCCAACTAAAAATACTAATCCCATTCCATAAGCAATCAAATATCTATTATAAAAACCCCTAAAACCTTGCTTAAAAACCATCAATAAATTCCTCTATTGTCCTTGATTCTTTAGGAAAATCTCCTTTAGGTATTATAATTCTTTTATCATCTCTAGTTGGAATTTTTAAATCATATGAATTTGATACTGTTCCTAGTATCAAATCAATCTCCAAGCCTACTTTAGCACTATAAATAGCTGCTCCAAGTTCTCCTATTCCACCAACTCCTCCTATAGCTCCAATAGGTGTTGCTATCATTGCCGTAGTACTTCCCCCTAAAGCACCCTTAGCTGTATTACTTATTAATTCTTCAATACTCGTATCTTCATCTGTAAGCAAAGCAGCTGAACCTCCCCCAGAAAATGCCCCGATTCCCATAGCTCCCATTACTCCTACAGCATTAAAATAAGCACCTGAAGCAGCTCCAATAACTACTCCCATTCCCCCTGCTTTTAACACAGCATCAAAATCTCCTCCAGCAACATAAGCCCCCCAAGCAGCTCCAGCACCACCTGCAACTCCACCAATAACTGCTCCTACTGCAGGTGCTAACGGCTCTACCTCTCTCACCTCATCCACCAAACTATTCTCAGCGGAAAAATCTTGGCGGTACATCCAGCTTTGATGGGAGGTACTATTGTCTTCGGCTACGCCAAAGTCGTCTTGTAAAAACTCACGCATCTGATCGCCTGTGGCATGAGCTATATCTTCCCTTGTACCATCTAGCCCATCGTAAGCTATGCCCCTATCCATATCGTCCACATGATTAAACTCGTGAGCTAGAGTAGCTATTAGATCTTCTGTGTTTTGCACTTTATCCAGATTGATAGCAACTCTACGCGTATTGCTCTCATGAAATCCCTCTGTGGCAGACTTATCCACCCCATTGTCTGTCTCTTGATCACTGACATACAGCCCATCGTAAAGTATCACCTCCACATCCTCTACTCCCAATAACTCTCCGTATTCATCTGCTAAAATTTCGCTGGCAGCCACCACATCATCTTTATTATCCCAAGTATAAGATATATTCATGCTACAATTCCTTCCTTCAACTATTTTGTTCATTAATCTTCTTTATTATGAATTTTTTAACTAAAAAAGGCTTTCGTGTATCAATTGGTAGTTTTATTTTTTCTCCACTTTTCATATTTAAAATAAGAGAACTAAAATTAGGTTTATCTTCAAAAGAGACAATATCTTCATAATAAACATTTGTCTTCTTATTTCTAATCCAAAAAGTAAAACCTCCTTCAAATAAACAAATTTTATCTATATTTCCAAAAAAAATTGAATAAGCTACCAACTGTGCAACAAAAAGAAAAGCAAGAAAATATAAAATTAAATTTGGACCTTTTTTGTAAAAAATTAGAAAAAGATTTACCCTTTTTACTATGCTAAAAGTCATAATATAAATGAAACTCATTAGAGAAAAAATTAAATATTTACCAACAAAGTGTTTAATTCCTTGCTTAAAAACCATCAATAAATTCCTCTATTGTCTTTGATTTTTTAGGAAAATCCCCTTTAGGAATTATAATTCTGCTATCTCCTGCTGTGGGTATTCTCAAGTCATAAGAGGTAGCTGTGGCACCCATGATCATGTCAATCTCTAAAGCTGTTATTCCAGAATATATAGATCCACCTACTCCTGCTCCTACTGCAGAAAAAGGAGAAGACAATGTCCCAGAAAGACCCCCTCCCAATGCTCCTTTAGCTGAACTACTAATGATTTTTTCAATTGTTGATTCTCCATCAATTGCTGCAGTTGTCCCTCCAGCTAATCCTCCCGCAACTGCTCCAGTAACAGCACCAACTTTCATCGCTGCAGTCACACCTACTGGATTAAAATAAGCTCCTGAAATTGCTCCTAAACTAACACCCATTCCACTAGAAATTAAAATATCCTCTACATCTCCCCCAGCAACATAAGCTCCCCAAGCTGCACCGGCTCCCCCTGCAACTCCACCAATAACTGCTCCTACTGCAGGTGCTAACGGTTCCACCTCCCTCACCTCATCCACCAAGCTATTCTCAGCGGAGAAATCTTGGCGGTACATCCAGCTTTGATGAGAGATGGTATTGTCTTCGGCTACGCCAAAATCGTCTTGTAAAAACTCACGCATCTGATCACCTGTGGCATGAGCTACATCTTCTCGATTGCCGTTTAAGCCATCATAAGCCACACCCCTGTCCATATCGTCTACATGGTTCATCTCGTGTGCTAGAGTAGCCATCAAATCTACTGAATTTTGCACCTTGTCTAGGTTGACATACACTTTGCGAGTTTCACTTTCATGGAAACCTTCGGCTTCAGATTTGTCTACACCATTGCCTGTCTCTTCGTTGCTTACATAGAGTCCATCGTAAAGTATCACTTCTACATCTTCATTGCCCGTAAGCTCTCCATAAGCCTCAGATATGACCTTTGTGGCAGCAACCAAAGTCTCTTTGCTTGCTCCATATTTTTCGTCCAAAATCTCTTTTAAGTCACCAAATTTATACTTCAAATCAAGGCTTATTTGTCTATCAGCTCCCTTTTTCTTAAAATCTTTGATAACTCCATCAGATCCTTTGGCATCTGTTATATTGTCCTCCACTACATCGTATACATCTTCCAATGTTCGAGATCCATTGAGACCAGCTTGCATGGCATTTTCTGGTAAATCTTTTAAATTTTTCCAACCATCTACTAGGCTACTGCAAACTGAGAGTTTCCTTCATCATCCCAAGTATAAGATATATTCATGCTACGACCCTTTCCTCTTGTCTTTATATTTCAAGTAGCTTCCAATTTAAAACAACCCATATTATTCCTTTAACAATGCCTCCCTCAACTATTTTGTTCATTAATTTTTTTTATGATAAGTTTTTTATCTAAAAAAGGTTTTCGAGTATCAATAGGTAGTTTGATTTTCTCCCCATCTCTCATCTTCAAAATAAGAGTACTATAATTGGGCTTTTCTTCAAAAGATAAAATATTTTTAAATAAAATAGTTCTCACTTTCCCAAATTTATAAAATGTAAAACTTCTATTCAAAATTTCAATTCTTTGAATGACACCTATTTTAAGAGAATAAAAACAGATTTGAAAAAAATTACAAAATATAAAAAAAATATCAAAAAAAAAGGTCTATTTAAAAATTTAAAATAACCTGAAAACCCTACTTTTATCAAAGGAAATCCAACTAAAAATACTAATCCCATTCCATAAGCAATCAAATATCTATTATAAAAACCCCTAAAACCTTGCTTAAAAACCATCAATAAATTCCTCTATTGTCCTTGATTCTTTAGGAAAATCTCCTTTAGGTATTATAATTCTTTTATCATCTCTAGTTGGAATTTTTAAATCATATGAATTTGATACTGTTCCTAGTATCAAATCAATCTCCAAGCCTACTTTAGCACTATAAATAGCTGCTCCAAGTTCTCCTATTCCACCAACTCCTCCTATAGCTCCAATAGGTGTTGCTATCATTGCCGTAGTACTTCCCCCTAAAGCACCCTTAGCTGTATTACTTATTAATTCTTCAATACTCGTATCTTCATCTGTAAGCAAAGCAGCTGAACCTCCCCCAGAAAATGCCCCGATTCCCATAGCTCCCATTACTCCTACAGCATTAAAATAAGCACCTGAAGCAGCTCCAATAACTACTCCCATTCCCCCTGCTTTTAACACAGCATCAAAATCTCCTCCAGCAACATAAGCCCCCCAAGCAGCTCCAGCACCACCTGCAACTCCACCAATAACTGCTCCTACTGCAGGTGCTAACGGCTCTACCTCTCTCACCTCATCCACCAAACTATTCTCAGCGGAAAAATCTTGGCGGTACATCCAGCTTTGATGGGAGGTACTATTGTCTTCGGCTACGCCAAAGTCGTCTTGTAAAAACTCACGCATCTGATCGCCTGTGGCATGAGCTATATCTTCCCTTGTACCATCTAGCCCATCGTAAGCTATGCCCCTATCCATATCGTCCACATGATTAAACTCGTGAGCTAGAGTAGCTATTAGATCTTCTGTGTTTTGCACTTTATCCAGATTGATAGCAACTCTACGCGTATTGCTCTCATGAAATCCCTCTGTGGCAGACTTATCCACCCCATTGTCTGTCTCTTGATCACTGACATACAGCCCATCGTAAAGTATCACCTCCACATCCTCTACTCCCAATAACTCTCCGTATTCATCTGCTAAAATTTCGCTGGCAGCCACCACATCATCTTTATTATCCCAAGTATAAGATATATTCATGCTACAATTCCTTCCTTCAACTATTTTGTTCATTAATCTTCTTTATTATGAATTTTTTAACTAAAAAAGGCTTTCGTGTATCAATTGGTAGTTTTATTTTTTCTCCACTTTTCATATTTAAAATAAGAGAACTAAAATTAGGTTTATCTTCAAAAGAGACAATATCTTCATAATAAACATTTGTCTTCTTATTTCTAATCCAAAAAGTAAAACCTCCTTCAAATAAACAAATTTTATCTATATTTCCAAAAAAAATTGAATAAGCTACCAACTGTGCAACAAAAAGAAAAGCAAGAAAATATAAAATTAAATTTGGACCTTTTTTGTAAAAAATTAGAAAAAGATTTACCCTTTTTACTATGCTAAAAGTCATAATATAAATGAAACTCATTAGAGAAAAAATTAAATATTTACCAACAAAGTGTTTAATTCCTTGCTTAAAAACCATCAATAAATTCCTCTATTGTCTTTGATTTTTTAGGAAAATCCCCTTTAGGAATTATAATTCTGCTATCTCCTGCTGTGGGTATTCTCAAGTCATAAGAGGTAGCTGTGGCACCCATGATCATGTCAATCTCTAAAGCTGTTATTCCAGAATATATAGATCCACCTACTCCTGCTCCTACTGCAGAAAAAGGAGAAGACAATGTCCCAGAAAGACCCCCTCCCAATGCTCCTTTAGCTGAACTACTAATGATTTTTTCAATTGTTGATTCTCCATCAATTGCTGCAGTTGTCCCTCCAGCTAATCCTCCCGCAACTGCTCCAGTAACAGCACCAACTTTCATCGCTGCAGTCACACCTACTGGATTAAAATAAGCTCCTGAAATTGCTCCTAAACTAACACCCATTCCACTAGAAATTAAAATATCCTCTACATCTCCCCCAGCAACATAAGCTCCCCAAGCTGCACCGGCTCCCCCTGCAACTCCACCAATAACTGCTCCTACTGCAGGTGCTAACGGTTCCACCTCCCTCACCTCATCCACCAAGCTATTCTCAGCGGAGAAATCTTGGCGGTACATCCAGCTTTGATGAGAGATGGTATTGTCTTCGGCTACGCCAAAATCGTCTTGTAAAAACTCACGCATCTGATCACCTGTGGCATGAGCTACATCTTCTCGATTGCCGTTTAAGCCATCATAAGCCACACCCCTGTCCATATCGTCTACATGGTTCATCTCGTGTGCTAGAGTAGCCATCAAATCTACTGAATTTTGCACCTTGTCTAGGTTGACATACACTTTGCGAGTTTCACTTTCATGGAAACCTTCGGCTTCAGATTTGTCTACACCATTGCCTGTCTCTTCGTTGCTTACATAGAGTCCATCGTAAAGTATCACTTCTACATCTTCATTGCCCGTAAGCTCTCCATAAGCCTCAGATATGACCTTTGTGGCAGCAACCAAAGTCTCTTTGCTTGCTCCATATTTTTCGTCCAAAATCTCTTTTAAGTCACCAAATTTATACTTCAAATCAAGGCTTATTTGTCTATCAGCTCCCTTTTTCTTAAAATCTTTGATAACTCCATCAGATCCTTTGGCATCTGTTATATTGTCCTCCACTACATCGTATACATCTTCCAATGTTCGAGATCCATTGAGACCAGCTTGCATGGCATTTTCTGGTAAATCTTTTAAATTTTTCCAACCATCTACTAGGCTACTGCAAACTGAGAGTTTCCTTCATCATCCCAAGTATAAGATATATTCATGCTACGACCCTTTCCTCTTGTCTTTATATTTCAAGTAGCTTCCAATTTAAAACAACCCATATTATTCCTTTAACAATGCCTCCCTCAACTATTTTGTTCATTAATTTTTTTTATGATAAGTTTTTTATCTAAAAAAGGTTTTCGAGTATCAATAGGTAGTTTGATTTTCTCCCCATCTCTCATCTTCAAAATAAGAGTACTATAATTGGGCTTTTCTTCAAAAGATAAAATATTTTTAAATAAAATAGTTCTCACTTTCCCAAATTTATAAAATGTAAAACTTCTATTCAAAATTTCAATTCTTTGAATGACACCTATTTTAAGAGAATAAAAACAGATTTGAAAAAAATTACAAAATATAAAAAAAATATCAAAAAAAAAGGTCTATTTAAAAATTTAAAATAACCTGAAAACCCTACTTTTATCAAAGGAAATCCAACTAAAAATACTAATCCCATTCCATAAGCAATCAAATATCTATTATAAAAACCCCTAAAACCTTGCTTAAAAACCATCAATAAATTCCTCTATTGTCCTTGATTCTTTAGGAAAATCTCCTTTAGGTATTATAATTCTTTTATCATCTCTAGTTGGAATTTTTAAATCATATGAATTTGATACTGTTCCTAGTATCAAATCAATCTCCAAGCCTACTTTAGCACTATAAATAGCTGCTCCAAGTTCTCCTATTCCACCAACTCCTCCTATAGCTCCAATAGGTGTTGCTATCATTGCCGTAGTACTTCCCCCTAAAGCACCCTTAGCTGTATTACTTATTAATTCTTCAATACTCGTATCTTCATCTGTAAGCAAAGCAGCTGAACCTCCCCCAGAAAATGCCCCGATTCCCATAGCTCCCATTACTCCTACAGCATTAAAATAAGCACCTGAAGCAGCTCCAATAACTACTCCCATTCCCCCTGCTTTTAACACAGCATCAAAATCTCCTCCAGCAACATAAGCCCCCCAAGCAGCTCCAGCACCACCTGCAACTCCACCAATAACTGCTCCTACTGCAGGTGCTAACGGCTCTACCTCTCTCACCTCATCCACCAAACTATTCTCAGCGGAAAAATCTTGGCGGTACATCCAGCTTTGATGGGAGGTACTATTGTCTTCGGCTACGCCAAAGTCGTCTTGTAAAAACTCACGCATCTGATCGCCTGTGGCATGAGCTATATCTTCCCTTGTACCATCTAGCCCATCGTAAGCTATGCCCCTATCCATATCGTCCACATGATTGAACTCGTGAGCTAGAGTAGCTATTAGATCTTCTGTGTTTTGCACTTTATCCAGATTGATAGCAACTCTACGCGTATTGCTCTCATGAAATCCCTCTGTGGCAGACTTATCCACCCCATTGTCTGTCTCTTGATCACTGACATACAGCCCATCGTAAAGTATCACCTCCACATCCTCTACTCCCAATAACTCTCCGTATTCATCTGCTAAAATTTCGCTGGCAGCCACCACATCATCTTTGCTTACTCCATCTTTTTCATCCAAAATCTCTTTTAACTCTCCAAATTTATACTTCAGATCGAGACTTATTTGTCTATCAGCTCCATCCTTTTTCAAATCTTTAAAAAATCCATCAGACCCTTCTGCATTGGTGATATTTTCATAAACTGTCGAAGCTAAATCTTCCACTCCCCTAGCTCCATTGAGACCAGCTTGCACAGCATTTTCTGGCATATCTTTCCAACTTTTCCACCCATCTACTAGGCTACTGCTAAACCCTTTTTTATTACCATCTTTGTCTACGGCATTACTATAACTCACATCTACACTAAGATCCCAGCCTCCCGTCTTCTCATCTCTAGTGATTTCTAGCGATTTGTCGTGTCTCTATTTAGGTCAGCACCTTCATAATCTTCACCTTTATTCTGCTTAAAATCATATTTGATAAAATCTCGTTCAACTTTTCCCAGATAGATTGGAAAAGAATCTACCCCAAATGGTTCTATTTCACGTATAGGAATAGTACTAGCAACTATATCATAATAAATAATGTAATAATTATCTTTAAATTTTAATCCAATATCATCCATAGAATAGTTGAATTTTTTTTCATTTTTATTATAAATTTTTATATTTCCATATATTTCTGACTTTTTCAAAATTAAAAATTTTACTAGAATTTCTCTTATTTTTTTATACAAAAAATTTTTATCTTCTAAATCTAATCTTCTAACCTCCATGTATCCATAAATTAAAGAATCATTATAAATGAATTCAATTGTATCAAAATTATCCATTGGTAAAGATTCTAAAATCATTTTTTCTCCTTGATAGTATTAAAAGATTTTCCCTTATAATACCGTTCCCAGTCATCAAATATCATTTTTGGAATTGGATTAGGAAGAAAAAGATCAGAAACACCTGCATCCCATAAAACATCCTGAATAGCATCTACACAATTATTAGTATATACTCTATATGTTCCTACGTCATTTTGTCTCTTTAGAGCTGCATTGTATATTTTTTTATCTATATCCTCAGAAGTAGTAATTTCAAAATAATTTTCAATTTCAGATGCATAATCATTATTAACAGGAACAATCGTTATTCCCTCTTTTAATCCTTTATTCAGTAAGATTTCTGGCTTTGACAAATCTTCAGTTCCATCAATTACAGCTCCTTGATCAAATTTATACCAATTGTCATCGCCATCTTGAAAATATAGAGATGCATGACCCATACCTCCAGCACCATTATTATCCACACTTAATCCAAAATTCGGTTCCGCCTTCTTCACCTCATCTACCAAGCTATTCTCAGCGGAGAAATCTTGGCGGTACATCCAGCTTTGATGAGAGATGGTATTGTCTTCGGCTACGCCAAAGTCGTCTTGCAAAAACTCACGCATCTGATCGCCTGTAGCGTGAGCCACATCTTCCCTTGTACCATCTAGTCCATCGTAAGCTATGCCCCTATCCATATCGTCCACATGATTGAACTCGTGAGCTAGAGTAGCTATTAGATCTTCTGTATTTTGCACTTTATCCAGATTGATAGCAACTCTACGCTTATTGCTCTCATGAAATCCCTCAGTCTCAGACTTATCCACTCCATTGTCTGTCTCCTGATCACTGACATACAGTCCATCGTAAAGTATCACTTCTACATCTTCATTGCCCGTAAGCTCTCCATAAGCCTCAGATAGGACATTTGTGGCAGCAACCACAGTTTCTTTATTTACTCCATCTTTATCGTCCAAAATCTCTTTTAACTCTCCAAATTTGTACTTCAAATCAAGGCTTATTTGTCTATCAGCTCCCTTTTTCTTAAAATCTTTGATAACTCCATCAGATCCTTTGGCATCTGTTATATTGTCCTCCACTACATCGTATACATCTTCCAATGTTCTAGCTCCATTGAGACCAGCTTGCATGGCATTTTCCGGTAAATCTTTCAAATTTTTCCAACCATCTACTAGGCTACTGGCAAACTGAGAGTTTCCTTCATCATCCCAAGTATAAGACACATCTACGCTAAGATCCCAGCCTCCTGTTTTCTCGTCTCTGGTGATCTCTAGCGACTTGTAGGTGTCTCTATTTAGGTCAGTACCTTCATAATCTTCACCACCCACCACGATACTACCATTACCCACGGTGGCTCTGGCTATTTGGTCTTTAGCCTGCCCAGATTGAGTAAAAGTTGCCGAGAGAGTGATAGTAGAACTTTCCTTCCCTTTACTTCCTCCCAAATTTACCCCATACCCTGTTTGCTCTTGACGATATTCGCCTTTGAGGTCTTCTATCTCCAGCTCGTCCACTATTACCTCTAATTTACCAGCATCGTTGCCATCGGCGTCGATATTGGCTAGGAGAGCTCCTTTGTTGACCAATTTCTTAGCTCCCAACTTGACACTACTCTTGCCTACGATAGAAGTTTGACTACCCACTAGATTGGACCCCGAGCTACCATAAGATTTATTGTACCCGACATTGGCAGAATTTACACCACCACCTGCAGAATAAGTTTCACTGCTATTAGATGAGTGCGACTCATCCTGCAAAGACTCCATGATAAAATCTCCACCGATATCTGCCATATCTACTACATCGGCCACTACATTAGCTCCACGAAAACTAGCATCGCCTTTGGTCTTCACCGTGAAAGTTCCGCCTGCGCTTGCGGTGGCGTTACGATACATAGTCGATTCACTATGACTCTCAGAGTTACTGGCGGTAGCAGATCCGCTAATACCACCAGCAGTACTCATCCCCATTGTAGTGCTATAAGATTCACTTCTGCTATCCATTTCACTGATATCTTCGCCAGCCTCAAAGCTCACTTCGTCAGCCTCCAAGAAGATATCTCCTCCCGCTAAGAGATCACTACCCTTATTGGTTATCTTGCCCCCTGCGGTCATAGATATTCCATTACCAGCTTGGATAAGAGACTCTAGAGAATTTTTATTTTTTGTGGTAGTGGTGCTAGTCTTAGTTTCCACGGTCACACTCATATCAGCATAAAAACCTGCCGTACCCGCCGTGCTAGCTGCTCCAGCTACCGCAGAACCCAATTTAGCAGCTCTTATTGCTGTATTAGCCACTTTCGCTTCTACATCTCCACCAGTTTTACTATCATCGTGGATTTGCTTACCAGCCTCATAGGCCGCAGTAGCCGCTTCTGCCCACTTATTGCCCACAGTAAGGCTGGTGGTAATCGACTTCTCCTCGTGTTTTTCCACAATATCTTCCAACTCCTGCAACGACAAAACATTAATATCCGCATCAGACACCATCGCAATGCTACCCCCAGCCAAAATATCCGACGCCAAAATATTAGTGTTACCACCACTATTGGTGGACAGATCTCCTCCGAAATTCAAATTAGATTTTTGGTAAGTGGTCTTGGTTGTAATATTTTCATCTATACTCTTTTTGGTAGTAGCACTCACACTTGCACTGCTACTAGTGACTTCTAACTTACCTCCCTCAAATCCCTTTTTCTCCACCATTGTTCGCTCATAACTGGTCTCGGCAGCGGCAGAAACTACTAAATCTCCTCCAGCATCTATATTACCATCGCCGACTACAAAAATATCGCTACCCACTATCTCGATATTCTTACTGGCAGTCAAATCAAGATCTCCATCTACCTTAGTCTCGGATGCAACTTGTTCTACACACTCTTGGGTCTGCTCCTTTTTGGTAACCACGGCTATTCCCAGACTAGATACTAAATCGTTAAAGAAGCCGCCCTTTTTCACCTTCTTATCATGAAATTCCCAATCTTCCACAGAATAAGTCTTAATGCTCCCTCCAGCCTTTTTGCTGAGGTCTCCTGTAGCACTCAAGGCACTACCTTTTTGGGTGATATCTCCTCCGGCTCTCAGGGAAGATCCTCCGCCATTTGCCACCTTACTCATCTGTTCATCGAAAGCCTCCAGTCGGGTCTGATACTCGATATCAAACTCTAGCTCTCTTTGCGCCTCTTCTCCTGCGTAAGACAATAACTTTTCGTATAGCAGGGGATTGTCGTCTTTGATAACCTCTAGTTGAGCGACTTGCTCCTCATCAAATAGCTCTCCTGCAAATTCTTCGTCTAGTAAACTACCCTTCTGATAGTCGGCCATAGAAGAGACCAAGCCTTGCACCAAGTCACTGTTTTCATACTCGGAGCTAAACTTTTCATCACTCTCTTCTTGGTATTTTTTCTTCTCTTGGCTGACCACTGTCGACCAAAGAGTCTTATCTCCATCTGTCAACTCCAAGATAGTAGCTCCATCCATCGTTTCTCCTGCCAGATAAGCTCCCGCCATGTTCTCTAGTTGAGCTTGTTTGTCCTCGTCCAAATCTGCAAACTTTTGCTTATTCTCAGCTACTATAGCTTGCTTAGCTTGACTTGTCAGCACTTGATACATAAGAGGATCACTCGCTGACAGCTCATCTAATTCGGAGCTAGAAAACTCTTTTCCCTCAGCTGCTGCGAGATAAAACTCTTTAGCCTTGGCTAGCAGATCCTCTTTGTTATCCAATTTTTCTAACTCTTCGCCTTTAGTAACCATCGCCTTAGCCTTAGCCATCTCTAGGGCGTGAGTATTGACACTCTTGTCTTCAGCCAAATTCTCTCCTGCCAGAAGGCGACTCTCCAACCCCGTTATCATCTTCGTCTGTTCGTCGGTCTCCAGATCAGCAAACTTGCTTCTGTCACTAACTTTCATTTTCGAGCCAAAATTCACCTGCGAACCCACCACCGTCCGCGATTGCCAAACTTCGGTGGTGGTTTTACTGCTAAGGACCCCTTTTTTCTTGGTAACCTCCTCACGATAACCGGTATTATAATCGTTCTTAATACTAATCCCAGCCTTAGAATCGATATCCCCGTAGCCTCCCACATCTATTTTGCCAGCGGTGACATTGATGCTGTCAGTGTTTCGCCAGATCAAGTTTCCACCTATTTTCATGGTGGAACCAACACTCTTGGTAGAGTCGATGGTTATTTTTGTACGTCCTCTATAACTTTTACTTCTATCTCTCACCTTTATAGTCTCAAAACTGGTTTTGCCACCCACCAAAAGACGAGCATCTCCTCCCACCTCTAGGTCTCCAGCCTTATTGGCAAAGTTACTCCCCACCATCATGTCCATATTTCCACCACTGCCAATAAAGCTACGCTCACCCAACTCTTCTTTTATATAATCGTTCCCGAATTGAGTAGTATATTTGTCCGTGAGGTTTTCCAAATTCCCTCCAACTCTCAAGATAAGAGCGGAGTCGGCGAAGATCTTGCCTCCCGACTTATTGATCAGATCGCCCTCAGTTTTCAAGGTAATCGCATCTCCTTCCATCGAACCACCATCGTTAACTATCGACTCTACATCCATCATCAGCTCCTGTGCTCCAACAATCAGTCCACTATTCTCCACCTTGCCACCACTGATATTCACGCGCTCGCCTTTGATTACAGAGCCCATCAAATCGTCGTCCACCAGCTCAGCCAGCAAATCGTCCGCCGCTTCCTTACTTGCCTGCATCTCCTCTAACAGAGCATCCGCACTCAGCTTAAGCTCGTCCAAATAATCTTTCTGACCATTTTTGGCTACGGATATCTCATCTCGCATCATCACCAACTCTTTATCCAAATTTCCCGCAATATTCTCACTCTCCTCCTGCGAGCTGGCTATCCTACCGTCAACCCCCACACCTAACTTTTCTTGCAGAACCTCGGGAAAATAAAGCTTCGGCATTAAAACCGTCTTCCCATCAACTTCTGTCTCCACCAACCACACTATTGGATCCTGCAACATATTTATCTGCTGCGCACTCAGCTCTATTCCCACAGCCAACTGATAATCTCGATAAGCTTTAGCCCCGTTCTCCAAAAGCTTCTGATACTGCTCCTGCTCACTCTGACAATCTTCCAAGATGAACCGCTGCTGATACTCCCGCTCGATCGCCTTGCTAATCTCTCGGCTCTCATAAAAAGGATCGCCCATAAAAGTCTGCTCCTCTTGCGGATGGTAATCTATCCTGTCCAACAAATACTCACTACCATGCAACCCCTCCACAGACACAAACTCAGCTCTACTCTCCATCACATACTTCGGGCTTTTCCGCTTGCTTTTGCGATAAAGCTTCGAGCCAAAATCGGCGTCGATCCCCACCGCCTCAGCCGGATTTTCCTGCACCTGCTCCGCTTCTTTTGCTAAACTTGCTCCTTCTGTCACAAATCTTTCGCCTTTTTTCTTGGCAATCGTTGTCACCTCACCTGCGTCTTTTGCGGCGATATCCAGCTTATCAGAAAACACACTCCCTCCAGCCCAAAAATAATCGTCAAGCGAAACCACCGCGCTGTTAGCAAAAGAGACGGAAGCAGAGATAGATTTGGAAGCGATTTTATAACCATGGTTACCTTGATTGACCTTACCTCCCTGATTCATGACATATTCTCTTAGATTACCTGTAAAATTATCACCAGCAAGTATAAATGAAGAAACAGGATTTGCAGATATTTTATAATTTTTATGAATTTCTTGAGCTCCTATATTAAAGCTATATGCTCCTTGTTTAGGACGTAAAATTCTTCTGTCACGATTATCTTGATAATAATTATAAAAAAAAGTTGCATATTCATTGTCCTGTTCAAATTTATATTCAAAAGTTTGTTTAAATCTTTGAGAAACATTATCTAAATTAGCTCCTACAATTGACATATCTTCATTACTAATAATATAACTCATAGAATTTTTAACATTTACCGCTTCTATCTTGAGACTTTTACCAGAAATTAAATTGCTTTCGTTAGACAATTTTACATCTTTCCTGTAAGTTCCTGTAACCTTTCTCCAAATTCCTTCCGTTCCATCCCAAGTTCTCCTAACATGTACAAAACAACCATCATCAAACATCTTAACAACATAACTATGATAATTTTCCCTATGTCTGCACTGATCCACAAGTAATCCATTTTTCTTAGCGTAATAAATACTTATCAATTCATTAAAATTAGAAACTCCTGTTATATCTTCCACACTTTCCACTCTTCGGTTTTCAAAATTTTTGGTTTTTGCCACCACACCTCCTTCCCCAAAAATCGTCCCCGAAATATTTTGGATACTACCCCCCTTCTCCCCATTCAGACCCGTCAAACTCATATCGCCCTTGGATAAGATTGAACCTCGATCGTTTTCCAACAAATCAGCCACCTCGGCGGTCAAATCGCCTCCACTGTAAATTGTACCTCCACTTTTGTTGCTTAGGTCTCCTCTGACGATTACACTAAAATTCCCACCTGCCAGTAATTTTGCACCAGAAGAATTGGTCAGATTTTTGCCCACTTCCAGTAGCAAATCCCCTTGCGAGGAGATCAAGCCACTGTTTTCCGCATCACTGCTGGCGATAAACTCTGCGCCAAAAGCTCCAGCCAAAATTTCGCCATTATTGGAAAAATTGTTAGTGCTTATCCACACGCCTCCACCGCTGGCAACACCGCTATTGACAAAACTTTTGTTCAAATCAAGCTCAATTTCTAGCCAATTTTCACCCAGCAACTCGCCTCTATTCTCAAAGTTGCCACTATTTATCTGCATCCGCAAGCTATCGCCAGCCAAAAAATTACCCGTAGAAAAAATCCGCTCAGTCCGCAGATCAATACTCCCCGCGGCGATGAAATCGGCAGCTTCGTTACTTAGCTGCCCTCCCACCCGCATACGCATATCTCCGCCAGCATAAACTCCATCAATAGCAAGATTTTGCAAATCACCACCCGTCTGAATCTGCAAATCACCCTGCGAAAACAAATTACCGCTGTTTATCAAATCACCAGAAATCGTAAGCTCGGCGCCTTTTTCTCCCGCCATAATTGAGTTCTGGTTTCGCAGGCCGCCAGCGGTCATCGCCAAACTTGTGCCAAAAATCGATCCCGAATTTTCTAAAAAATTCTCTCCCAACAAATCGATACTCAAACTGCCTTGCGCCGTCAAATCACCGCGATTTACAAAAGCTCCTTCTTCAATCTGCAAGCTCATATCACCCAAAACGCTCAAACCACCTTCATTCAAAAACTCTACCGCCTGCAATTGCAAATTCCCTTGCGAGAAAATCTCACCGTCAAGATTAGCAAATTTTTGCAAATCTTCCGTCGAAATCCCCAAAAAACTCAAATCTCCATCTGCATAAATCTTACCCTGGCTATTATTAATACCATCGCTTGCGCTCAAACTCATATCCACATCCGATAACAAAACCGCACCTTGCTCATTAAGTAGCTCTTGCCCAGCAGAAATATGCAAACACCCAGCACTATTGATCGTGTCGTAATTGGCAAAATCCCTGAGCACCGTGATCGCCATCGAAGAGTCGCTACTGACCATAAAACCTCTATTTTCAACCGCTCCAGCCGTCAAAAGCAAACTTCCAGCACTAATCTGCCCCTTATTCACAAAATCACTCTCTCCCAAATTAAGAAGCAAATCGTCACCAGATTTCACCAAGCCTTCCTGCCCAAAATCTTCGGCTTGCACCTGCAAACTCTTCCCCGCTTCCAGCTCCGCACTTGCCAAATTTTCCGCTAAACCAGCCGTCACCCGCACATTGCCTAAACTATAGATAGACCCCTTGTTTTGCAATGTGTTAACCACATTAAACTCAGCCGATTCTCCAGCAACCACCAAATCCTGATTCAAAAACTCGTCGCTCTTAGACAAAAAACCTCTCCCAGCAGAAAGTAAGTTTTTATTCTCTATCTCCTTGGCTTGCAAAGAAATATCGCCATTTGCCACAACCTCTCCATCGTTCTGAATTTTGTTCAAAACCTTCACCGCCAAATCTTGCGCCGAACAAAGCTTACCATTTTCATTAAAAAAATCGCTGCCTTTTAAACTTATCTCCTCTCCAGCCAATAGCGACCAAGCCTCTTGGTCATCTCCTACCACCCTAATAGCTCCTTGATAGCTCTCCAGATCTATATCCCTAGTGGCGGCAATCTGCCCTGTCAGTCTTATCTCCTGTCCACTAGTAGCTACAAGAACACCACCAGTTTGCACATCGTGCAAGCTAAGTTCATTGCCAGTCGACAGATTTACATTCCCTATCTCGGCGGTGAGCAACCCTTCGTCCAACTGGACAAGGTCGCCTTCCGCTTGCAAATCTACATTTTTTTTGGCATAAACATCTTTACAAACCACTTTTCCGCTTGAGCTTATCTCCACATCTTTCACCCCAGCCCAAAGCATTCCTCGGCTATTGACACCTACTCCCTGCTCGGTGCTGATTATTTTGATGCTTCCCCCAAAAATACTCCCTAAAGCCGACGCATCTAATGCAACTTCGGGTTTTTCCTGAGATTGGTGCGAAGCCTTAATCTGCTTGCTCTGATAATCAATATCGTTCAAGCCAAGAGTCACATCTACCTGAGCCTGCCCGAGATTATCGGCAATCTGCCCAGACAACTCAGCTGCTCTTGCCAATATTCCAAAATAACTAAGCCCCGAGATATCAACACCTTGAGAACCTACCGTTATTTTGCCTTGACTCACACCAACACCCAAAAACTCTCCACCACGCATCGCTGGCACACCCGTGGTCAAAGTGACTTTGGGGGTGTTAATGAAGCCGGCTCCATTGACATAGATACCGTTGGGATTTGCCAGCACATACTCAGCAGATCGCCCAAAAATTTCCGTCCATCCTTGCAAATCGGATGTGCTCGACCCGGTAACCTCGTTCAAAATAATCGACGCCTCACGCATATCTTTCTGGAAATTAGGATTTTTATAAACCGCTCCACCAATAACACTCACCCCATCCTCAGCACTGTTATTTATTACCACACCCTTTTGGCTAACATTAAACTTGTCGAAACTATTGTGTGACACACCCGCTGCAGACGGCGAAGAAATATTCACCTGATCCACGCCACTGCGCGTTATATCGACGCTCGTCTGCTTATCGCGCACCTGATCAACTACGATATTCGCATCCGCCAGCAGTGGCGAAAAAACTATCTGAAAACTAAGGAGCAACAGCAACAATTTGGACTTCTGACTTCTCCGTTTAGAATACAAAACGAGCTTTTTTGAAGACTTTTTAATGGGTTTTCTTCGACGCATAAGAATCTCCTCCGAAAATAAAACGATAATAAGCATAACACTGAAAAACAAACAAATTATGTCAACAAGATATTAGAAAAAAATGAATAAAAAAGTTTTATCATTTTTACCTTCCAAAAATAAACAAAAAT
This sequence comes from Cloacimonadales bacterium (SeqCode), assembly GCA_965228195.1. GTDB lineage: Bacteria > Cloacimonadota > Cloacimonadia. Next base: position 1,272,053 of record OZ245797.1, on the reverse strand, counting down.
GAGTTGACTCAAGCCAGAAAAAAATAATCAACAAACTAAATTTAAATGCCTCGTCCTGAAAAAAGTGGACTCTCATTTGGGAGGAAATTTGGATAAGAGAAGAAAAACGTTTAGGTATTCGAAAGCTTTTAAGGCAGAGGTTGTGCAGCTGGTGAAAGACAAAAAGTTGACAGTTTTAGAGGCTAGCAAATATTACGGAGTCGGTTTTCCGACGATATACAGTTGGTTAAAGAAAAAGAACATTTTAACGCCTTGTAAGGAGGTATTTTACGTGAGTTTATCAGATAAACATAATGCTTTAAAAGAGATAGAGAAATTGAAGAAAGAAAATTTAGCGCTGAAAGAGGCTGTTTCAAAGTTGACCTTGGATAAGATTTGCCTTGAAAAATGTGTCGAAATTGGCGAGCGAGATTTTGGAATGGAGTTAAAAAAAAGCCCGAAGTGCAGGAATTGAGGAAATTAGGGAAAAATAGTGGCTAAAAAGTTGCCTCTTAAGGTAAATTCTGTCTGCAAGTGGTTTGGTATAAGCAAGTCTGGTTTTTATAAAAAGAAGCAAAACTTGGCAAAAGTTGAGGCGTTTGAAAACCTTGTTTGCCAGCGTATTAGAGGACTTCGCAAGCTAGGATTGATGTGTGGAGCCAGAAAGATTAAAAAGCATTTGCAAGAGGAGTTTGGTATCAAAATTGGGCGTGATCGCCTGCTGGATATTATGCGTAGAAACGATCTGCAGTGTCAATTTTATAAGGTAAAAGTTAAGCACTCTAGTGGTGTGAGACAGACTTTTCCGAACCTTTTGATGAAAGATTTTAAAAAAACGGTCAACAAATTTGGGCAAGCGATTGTTACAGATATTACTTATATCAAGTTGCCACGGGATAAATTTTGTTATATTAGTTTGGTTACAGACTTGGCTACAAGGAAGATTTTGGGTTATAATGCGGCGACCACTTTGTTGGCTAAAGAGTCTGTTAAGGTGATGAAAAAGACGATAAAGAGGTTTAATTTGCCCGACAATTGCATTCATCACAGCGATAAAGGGGTGCAATACACCAGCAAAGAGTATACCGATTTTTTGAAGAAAAACAATTTTAGGATAAGTATGACTGGCGATGGTAAATGTTACGATAACGCCTGTGCTGAAAGGATTTTTAACACTTTGAAGAATGAGTTTGGCTTTCACGCTACGTTTTCTAGCGTGAGAGAGGTTAGAGAGCAGTTGAAGATTTTTGTGGATGTATATAACAACAAAAGGTATCACATCGCTTTGAATTATAAAACGCCTGAAGCTGTTTATTTAGAATTAAAAAATGCGGTTTAATAAATAAAAAAACGAGTCCACTATTTTAGGACTGGACAAGGGGTAAAACCTTCATCTCCTATTTCAGCCCATTTCTCTGTTTCTCCCAAAATAGTTCCTTTATTTGGACTCTTAGAACTTCGTGCCTCAAAGGTCAACTCAAAATCAAAATCATCATTATTATTAATTTCTTTTAAGACATCAACATCATATCCCATACTTTCCAGTTTTTTTTGCTCTTCCTTATCTGCTAAATAATCTTCTATTTTATCGTAATCATAAACATTAAGCTTGTGAATTATAGGATCATGACCTACATCTCCTGGCTGGCTAAATCTAGTCCCTTCAGAAACTATTAGGGACTGTCCAAGAAAGTGTGTCCCAAAAAAATGTTGGACAAAAAAAAGAACCTCCATTTTTGTGTAAAAAAAACAAAACAAAAAGGAGATTCTTATGCAATTTAATGCTAAGCAACTACAATCTGTTTTTGACGATAATGTCAAGAATTATGGCGCAAATAAACTAATTGAAATGACTTTTAACAGCCTTATGAAGTTTGAAAGAGAGGCTTTTTTGCTCGAAAATGGCAGTTCCCAAAATAAGGGAAACGGCTATAGGAAGAGGTCTTTCGCTGTTTTTAACGGTAATATTAAGTTCAAAATACCACGCGATAGGTTGAGTCAATTCAATCCCTACATTTTGGAAATTTTAAAAAACCAAGAGCAAGAAACTAGAGATTTGGCTTTTAATCTTTACAGTAAAGGCTTAAGCACAAGAGACATAGAGGATATTTTGTCAAAAGTTTACGGCGATAGTTATAAAAAATCGACCATCAGCTACATAACTCAAAAGCATAAAGAAGTCCTTGAAGAGTGGCGAAATAGACCGTTAGAAAAGTTTTATCCAATCATCATGATCGACGCTTTGCACGCTAAAGTTAGAAGGGACGCAAGCGTTGAAAATGAAGCGTTTTATGTCATTTTTGGAGTTAGAAAAGATAAAAGCCGGGATATTTTGGCAATGGAAAATATTCCCACAGAGAGTGCCTCTGGTTGGCTTGATCTGTTGATGAGCTTGAAGGATCGTGGGGTGAAAGATACAAAACTGGTGATAGCTGACGGGCTTCCAGGGCTTGAGAACTCTATTGCAAAAGCTTTTAAATCGGCGAAATTTCAAAAGTGTGTTACTCACTTCAAACGAGAAATTCTCAAGAAAGTTCGCAACAGCGATAAAGGTGAGATTAGCAAAGACTTGAGGGAGGTTTTTCGCATCAACCAAGAAGATTACACTAAAGAAAAGGCTTTGGAAAACCTTTGTTTATTCGCCGATAAATGGGGGTCAAAATACAGTAAAAATCAGGAACTTAAAGAATAGGAATGAGATGGTATACTATTTTACTTTTTTGGATTTTAATCATAAAATTCAGCGGCTAATTTACACGACAAATTGGATCGAAAATTTAAACAAACAGTTCCGAAGAGTGTTGAAAATCCGCAACTCTATGCCAAGTGACGAGTCTGTTTTGCTGCTTTTGAGCTCAGTGGCGTTAGACAAGGTGGATAAGTATTTAAACTACCCAATTTACCAATTTAAATTTGACAAAAATCTGTTCCCAGAAAGTTAAGAAAAGAAATGCAAAAATGGAGAAGAGACACACAAAGTTGGACAGTCCCAACTATTACCTCTGGCTGCACATCTTGGGCATTCTCAGCCTTCCCCAATCCTATAAGCATCGTTTCACTCGAAGAGTTATCTGTCCGCCAATTGTCCATCTGCAAACTATTAGACTCATTGCTTATCCCTGCTATCTTATTCTCTAGATCCCAAGCGCTGGAAGCTGTCTTATTGGCAAACTCAGCCAAGCCTTCGCTCCTGCCACCTATACCATCTTCACTATCGTAAACCTCGCCTCTGGCTTTTTGACCAGCATGCACCGCCTCTTCGGTAATAGTGCCATAAAGTTCTGCTCCCTTAGTCAAATCTGTCTTATCGACATTGATGGCAATATCGCTATTGTCAGCATCGTGGTAAGCTTTAGCTTGCTTTTTAGAAATACCTTTTTTATCAAACTCGTTTTCGGCTGTTAATTCATCGCCCTCATAAAGATACAAATCTCCTTCCTCTGCTCCCTCTCTTTCTCTCATGATATTTGCCACATCTTCAGATACATTAAGACCAGCAACTCGACCATAATCACACACTCCACCTTGATACTCTACTCCCTTAGGTAGTTCATTGCCAAAAGAGGCTACTATCTGCCTTTCTTCTGCTGTAAGTGAACTAGGGTCTGGAGAGAATCCTTTTTTGTCCACAATGGTTTGAGTTTGAGTTTGAGGGGCTACCTCGATGACTTTAGCTTTTTTTATTGCCAGATTTTTCACTTCAGTAAATTCTTTGTTGCTAAAATCTTGCCTATCAAAAATCAAAGTTCTCATCTCCTGTGGTGCCGACTTAATCTTAGTTTCTATTATAGAATAGCTAGGTAAACTAAATCTTGGCATAGTCAATCTATTAATCTCCATCTGATTGAAAATTGGTAAGAAAAAAAGAGACAAACTAATGAATAGCATAAGGCTCTTATCTTGGGTTCTATTGTATCTGATACACTTAGTGTACATTGGAACTCCTTCTTAAAATAACATAGCCTAAATAAAACATCTTAATTACCCTCCTTCATCTCTTTACGATCATAAAGGACTCTATCAAACTCATCTATGTTTTCAAAAGGTTTATATTTTTTAATTTTAGCAAAATAAAGACTACTCCACCAATACTCTATTTCACCAATAGAGGCACTACCATCTCCTCCCATGGCCATCGCTCCTCGCATGCGCAACACTAAAGTAGAATCTGTTAAATTTACAATATCATATTTTATAAGTCTTGTTTTCGAGTAAAAAAGCAGTTTTTCTTTCTTTGAAGGAATAGATATCTTATAAATTAACAAAATCATCGTTTCATTTTCTGCAATCACTTTACCTTGTTTTAAGGTAACTCTATTAAACACAAAAGAATCATTTTTAATTTCTAACTCTGTTTTATTTAAAACATTACGTCTAGAATAAAGCTTATCCATAAGTTTCTTATCATAATCATATCCACTTCTCCAATCCAAAAGATCCCAATTGCCTTGTAGTTGCTTCATCAGCTTTTCATCACTAGAGAGAGCTTCATAATGATAGTAAAGACTATCAACCGATAAAAGATAATAAGATTGCTCCGTAATAATATCAAAATTATTTTCCATCAGATCGTAAAGAACTGTATCTACACAATAAATCATCTTAGTTGCCCCAATTTATTTTTTTACGCTCAAGGATATACTTAGTTGATTTCTCCTCTTCGTACAATTTATCTATTATCTCTTCAAATCTCTGTCGATTACCATTTTCAAAAGTAGAACAACCCTCACTATTAGGTTTAACAGTAATTTCTCCTGTATCTTCATTATAAACTTTATAAGTCAAAGATTGTCTTTTACTATTACCACCGTGCCCCATCACACCATTAGCTACCTTACTACCATCACCCCCTGTGGGAGAGTTAAGATTAAGATTGGGATTTAAAGTTGGTACTACTCCCCCATTTTCTATAAGCAAAGCCTTGTCATATTCATTTTTATATTTATCTCTATTTATCCACTCAGCATCATAACTACCATCCCTAGCTATCCCATGTATATCCTGGTATGCCGGTACTGTATTTCCATTCCATTGTTCCAACGAATTTCCTTCTTCATCATAGTATGTAAACTTAGCCTCGTTTAACTTTTCAAAAACTCTACCGTCTCTTTCTCCAGTTTCATAGTTGGTAAACTCTATCTGGTAGCCACCCTCACTCAAAGCAGAACTGGTTATTCGATCCATAGTATCTTTTCGTATAAAATAAATCCCCTTATCAATGTTTTCATACACTGGATTGTATTCAAAATTTGGTTTGTCTAACTTATACTTTTCATCTATATCTTCATATTTCTTATAAACACTTATTCTATCATTTTCTACATCGTAATAAAGTTTCCCAAAAAAATAAGGAGAGTTCTTATTATAATAATCAGTAAATTTTTTACCTAAAATACCCTTTGTTTTTAAGAAAATCTCCTCTCCATACACAAAATAACTCCCCATAATCGTATCTTTTTCTATACCTCGCTCAATAATAAAACTACAATTTTCATTAAATTCACAAACTATTTGTAGAGAGTCGCTCTTCCAAATACCTACAATTTTATCATTGTTTACAAGAGAATTAGTTTTCTTTAAATTATAACTAATAACCATAGGATTAAAATTATAATAAAATAAAGTATCTTCTATTTTAACATATTTATTTCTAAAAGTAAAATATTTATGCTCCTTAGGCTCCAAATTTCGAACATCAAAATCAATCATAATCAAAGTATCTTTGGCAAAATAATACTTCCCCCATTCATTCTCTCTATATGGTTGAGAAGAGTAATAATTGTAGCCATCTTCTTTATGCACACTCAAATAGTATCCATTACGGAAATAATAAAAATTATAATAATAAGTTTCAATACTTTTCCAATAATAAGGAGAAGAAGAAATAAAGAAAAGACCATTAAAACTATCTATAGATTGTTCATATTCATAAGAAATACTTGTTGCAAAATCATCAGCAAGGTCTACCAAACTATCTAAAACAAACATCTTAATTACCCCACCCTATCTTTTTACGCTCTAGCTTATATTGTTCAAGCTCCTTTTCTTTCCAATAAGAATCCATAAATTTCTCAAACTCTCCCTTATCTCCATGTTCAAGAGACTGACACCCAAGTGACACTTTACCTTCTGGTGGTAAATAATCATACTGGTTAATGTATTCACTATTTGCGTACCCCATATGCCCCAAAATCCAAGTTGCCTGCTTTTTTCCATAATTATCATTAGTAATTTTCCCATCTGCATTCAATTCTTTATTTAAATTTACCTTTAGAGAAGTAACAGATTCACCTTTTTCTAGTCTAAAAGCCATATTCTTAGGATTAGACTTATTGGGTCTATCGTACCAATCTGCTTCATAAATTCCATCGGCTAAGATTGCTGCCATATCCTGATTATTTGGAACTGTATTACCTTTAAGCGATCTTAAAACCTCACCATTTTTTCCATAATAAGTAAATTTTGCTTCATTTATTTTTTCAAAGACTCTAGCATCTTCCCCTATAGGTTTCGCCAAGCCACTTCTTTCATCAAAATAGCTTTTGGTAGACTCAAACTCTATCTGATAGCCTCCCTCACCTACTATAGTATTAGTATAATTCTCTTCTTGCAATAAATCAGGAGTAAATTTATCTACTGTAGTATAGTTGCTAACTCCATTAGCAAAATTAGAACCTTGGACTAAAGTATTAATATTATCGTCATTTTTATAAGTATCAAATTGATTTCTCTGCTCTACATACCATTGAGCGGTAGATTTGCCTCCCGTATTACTAGTAGTCCTACCATTTCTTTTGTTCGCATTTTTCCAAGCATTGGAGAGGTCTTCTCCAGCATATTCATTGTCCACACCCGCTACTTGGGAATTAAGTTCACCTAAGGTACTCATCATGCCATAAGCATCTTTCACATCTACACCACCAGTGGCTTGTCCATCTTCAGCCACTCTTATACCTACATTTACCATAATTTTGCCACTTTCTTCGTCTACCGCACCCTTAGCTGAAGCTACCTCTTTTTGTATATCTGTCTCTCTATCCATCTGAGCACCATCATAAACCTCTACCATATTTTCCTGACCTTCACCACTGCCAAATTCTTGTTGATAATTCTCAGATAACTCGCTATATGCATCTTTTGCGTCTAATGCAGTTCTTTCTTTACCATTCTCATCTACTCCCGTGGCATCGTTTATGGTATTAGTAGCTTCCTTATTATTAGCTTGAGTATTGTCTGCTACCACTTGAGATTTTATTTGATTTTCATAGCTATCAAACATATCTACTACATTGCCACCTCTACCAATAGCTTCCTTGGCAAAACCGTAAGTTTCTCCCACCCTTTGTCCCGCTAATACTACATTATCCCCCATATTCTTAAAATTCTCTACCTCTTGCTTTTTCTCCACTTTCCACTCTTGTCTGCCCTCTTTGGTAAAAACACGAAAATCCACATCTTCAGATACATTGAGTCCATTAACTCGACCATAATCACACACTCCACCTTGATACTCTACTCCCTTAGGTAGTTCATTGCCAAAAGAGGCTACTATCTGCCTTTCTTCTGCTGTAAGTGAACTAGGGTCTGGAGAGAACCATTTTTTATCCAAACTAGTTTGAGTTTGATGGGCTACCTCGATGACTTTAGCTTTTTTTATTATCTGACTTTTCACTTTAGTAATTTCTTTGTTGCTAACATCTTGCCTATCAAAAATCAAAGTTCTCATCTCCTGTGGTGCCGACTTTATCTTAGTTCCTTTAGTAGAATAGCTAGACAAACTGAACCTTGGCGTAGTCAATCTATTAATCTCCATCTGATTAAAAATTGGTAAGAAAAAAAGAGCAAGACTAAGAAATAACATCAAAGCCTTGTCTTGATTACGATCATACCTTATACATTTAGTGTACATGAGGACTCCTTCTCAAAATAACATAGTCTAAAGAAAACAACTTTATATTCGTTAAACAAAATTTCATTTAATTTACAGAAAATTTGCACTTACAGTGTGAATTTACTCTAGTACATTATGGAAATATTTTTTTGAAAATATTAACATGAGAAATATTCATATCTACCCAATCATAATTACTTCTTCTGTACTTTTTAGAATCTACCTTAATAATATACTCATTTGCATTTTCAAATTTTTCCATTTTTACATTATAATCTATTTTATTTGGATAATAAAAATTATCTGAAAATAAGTAAAATAAATGTATTTCATCATCTACCTTAACATAAAATCCAAATTCAGAACTATCATGATATTCTAAAGCACCATCAACCCGCACTTCTTCTGCATTAGAGTCTATTATTTTTTTAAATCTGCCATTCTTAAAGAAAAAATATCTTTCTGAGTACATAATTGCAAACTTGTACTTTTTTCTAAAATTAAGATACTCATCATAATCTGAAAAATATTTAAAATGCCCTTCTCTACTATTCATGATCCTACATTCATAAATCTCAATTAAATCACTTGGTACAGTACCTTTAAAAAATGAAAAAAACATTATTTCCTTCATATTTTCCGATGAGTAATAGATTTCTTCAATAATTTTATTTGTGTAAGAATTATCTACCAAAGAATCAATATGAATGCAATCAATAAGCATAATTTATTCCTTGATTTTAGATTCTTTTTCTATTGCTGGAATTAAAATATAAGTATTTTCTTCTTGATCAATTGAACTGGGGATAAATTCAATAATTCTGTTATTTCCAATTTCAATATTATCCTGATTATAAAATAAATCTACAAAAGTAGCACAGCCTGTTGAAGTACTTACATCAGGATGAAATTTAATATAACTTCTAATAGTTCCATCAGGCATTGTATACTCCGGCAACTCACTTCCGATATCCTTAATAGAAAATCGATACTTAGGGGTAAAACCTTCATCTCCTATTTCAGCCCATTTCTCTGTTTCTCCCAAAATAGTTCCTTTATTTGGACTCTTAGAACTTCGTGCCTCAAAGGTCAACTCAAAATCAAAATCATCATTATTATTAATTTCTTTTAAGACATCAACATCATATCCCATACTTTCCAGTTTTTTTTGCTCTTCCTTATCTGCTAAATAATCTTCTATTTTATCGTAATCATAAACATTAAGCTTGTGAATTATAGGATCATGACCTACATCTCCTGGCTGGCTAAATCTAGTCCCTTCAGAAACTATTACCTCTGGCTGCACATCTTGGGCATTCTCAGCCTTCCCCAATCCTATAAGCATCGTTTCACTCGAAGAGTTATCTGTCCGCCAATTGTCCATCTGCAAACTATTAGACTCATTGCTTATCCCTGTTATCTTATTCTCTAGATCCCAAGCGCTGGAAGCTGTCTTATTGGCAAACTCAGCCAAGCCTTCGCTCCTGCCACCTATGCCATCTTCACTATCGTACACCTCGCCTCTGGCTTTTTGACCAGCATGCACCGCCTCTTCGGTAATAGTGCCATAAAGTTCTGCTCCCTCTCTTTCTCTCATGATATTTGCTACATCTACAGATACATTGAGTCCATTAACTCGATCATAATCACACACTCCACCTTGATACTCTACACCCTTAGGTAGCTCATTGCCAAAAGAGGCTACTATCTGCCTTTCTTCTGCTGTAAGTGAACTAGGGTCTGGAGAGAACCATTTTTTATCCAAACTAGTTTGAGTTTGATGGGCTACCTCGATGACTTTAGCTTTTTTTATTATCTGACTTTTCACTTTAGTAATTTCTTTGTTGCTAACATCTTGCCTATCAAAAATCAAAGTTCTCACCTCCTGTGGTGCCGACTTTATCTTAGTTCCTGTAGTAGAATAACTAGGCAAACTAAATCTTGGCATAGTCAATCTATTAATCTCCATCTGATTAAAAATTGGTAAGAAAAAAAGAACAAAACTAAGAAATAACATCAAAGCCTTATCTTGATTACGATCATACCTTATACATTTAGTGTACATGAGGACTCCTTACTAAAAAAATATATACCCCAAAATAAAACACATCAAAGATCCAATAAATGAAACCAAAGCTTGGCTCATATAGAATCTTTTTTCGATCTTCAGCTGTTTTTTACTATGATTTTTCAACTCTTTGCCAAATATTCTTTTTAAAAATATTATTGGAAAAAATAATTCTAAAATAGTTATTAAAAACAAAACCAAGCCAAGCCAAACCCAAACATTAATATCGTCAAAATTGTACGATACCCCCCACGTATTATAAAAAAAATTCTGAAAATAAAAACTGTCCAACCCAAAAAAATTTAGTACCAAAAGTAACTGAGCTAATACAATGGTAACTATGCCTTGAATACGATACTCTTCGGAAATTCTTTTCTTGGCTCTAGCTGTCATCCTCCTTTCTCTCTTAATAGATTCATGAGTTTTTCTGATCCAATTTGGAATCAGGGCAAAAATAGCTCCCACAATAGTAAGTACAAAATAGAGAACCATCTCTACCTCCCTATTTTGTCTTGCACGGTAGCATCTACAGCCTCTTCCAACGCTTCCTCTAGCAACCTATACCAATCTTTAGCTGTCTTTATACCTATCTCATAACTTTTCTTTTCAACACCAATAAATAAACCAGCACCTCCACTAGCTGTACCAATTCCCGTTATGGCAGCATCACCCAACCTACTCACCCCTTTGCCATAATTACCATTACAAATTTCTTTTCCTCCATCCATGGCCTGATATACAACTAGAGCCCAAGGAATACCCTTTTTAGCAGTAGCTTTGGTAAACCCATATTTAGTCAATTTTTCTACTCCTAAAGCTGTGTACCCTAATGCATCTTCAAAACCAAGAGCTTCAGATACTCTATTTTTAAATGCCTGAACCATCTCATCATTTCTAGCATTAGCATATTTTCTGAACTCCAATTCTGGCTGAACATCTTGGGCATTATCTGCCTTCCCCAATCCTATAAGCATCGTTTCACTAGAAGAGTTGTCTGTCCGCCAATTGTCCATCTGCAAACTATTAGACTCATTACTTATCCCTGCTATCTTATTCTCTAGCTCCCAAGCGCTGGAAGCTGTCTTATTGGCAAACTCAGCCAAGCCTTCGCTCCTGCCACCTATACCATCTTCACTATCGTACACCTCGCCTCTGGCTTTTTGACCAGCATGCACCGCCTCTTCGGTAATAGTGCCATAAAGTTCTGCTCCCTTGGTCAAATCTGTCTTATCGACATTGATGGCAATATCGCTATTGTCAGCGTCGTGGTAAGCTTTAGCTTGTTTTTTAGAAATACCTTTTTTATCAAACTCGTTTTCGGCTGTTAATTCATCGCCCTCATAAAGATACAAATCTCCTTCCTCTGCTCCCTCTCTTTCTCTCATAATATTTGCCACATCTTTTAGATCTGTTTGTACATCCTCAGCAGATTTTTCTCCTTTTTCACCTAAAGCATCGTTCATCTTATCTCGAATGACTAGGTTTTTGTGATCTTTTTGAGCGTTCACATTTCTATCTACCGCTTCCCCATAAAGCTTACCAATCTCCAAAACACTAACATCTTCATTTGTTAAACCACTCTCTATGGCTCTTCCTAAATCAGTTGCAGATTTTCCCACTCGCCAGCTAGCCACCTTAACATTCTCCCCCACATTCTTAAAATTCTCTACCTCTTGCTTTTTCTCCGCTTTCCACTCTTGCCTTCCCTCTTTGGTAAACAATCGATGATCAACATTCACAGAAACATCAAATCCTCCAATTATTAAAGATTATCTTGAATTTACTCGGGGAATTTATCTTAATAATATCATTTCGGATATGGATAATCAACCACTAATTCTGTATCATACCCTTGTAAAAAATCTAAATTATTTAATGGTAATATTTCTAATTCTAAATTTTCATAATATTTTCCATTCAAAGGATATTCAAAACGACAAAAAGCTAAGGGATACCCATCTTCAAAATAAATAGACCTCTTCCTAAGATTTTTAGTTATTTTCTTACATATAATTCCATTTTGTTTAAAAATAAAAGTAAAATTATTCCATAAATCGTACTTTACTTTTGAAATTGAGTCATTTTTTCTCAACTCAATGCTCACCACATAAACACCTATTCTTTTAGGAGTTGGCAAAAAATACTTATTTTTTTTACTCAAATCTATTGACTCCTTTATCAAAACATCATTTTCATAAAAAACTAAATTATAATATGCCCTTAAATACTGCGGTAATGGGTAAAATCCTGTACGATATCTAGCAAAAACAAAATAAATAAATAAAAATGGAAAAAGAAAATTTACAACTCGCTTTATATATAAAAATTTGAAATATAATAGAAGAAATATTGATATAAAAAATAAAAAAACAAGTGATAGTAAGAAAATAAACATACTTCTATTTCCCCATCCTTTTTAAAATTTCTTTATATTTATCTCGCAATCGATCAGAATAATCCTGACAATTGTTTTTATCCCAAGGCCAATTAGAATAGTTTCCAAACTCTACTTCATTTACTGCTTTTCTCATAATATCATCATCATAATGAATGCCATCAAAAACATAGTCTTCTACATTTTCTTTTGTCATCTTTCCACCAGAACCAAAACCTATATTGTCTCCTTTTCTATCTTCATAAAATCCTTGTTCATGAACCAATTCATAATTATTTTTATCATCATAAGGATTTAAAACCCACTCGACTGGATAAGAAGCATTACCCAAAGCTCTCTTTCCAAATTGAAACGGCATCACCTGCTCCACTCCCCCTGCCCCATTGGAGCCTGCATCCATGTCTGTGAAAGCGGAGGTAGACTCTTTATTAGGATTATCCCCAAACTCTCTTTCTAAAGAGTGCATAAACTCTGACTCAGACTTTTTGGCTAAATCTTCGTAATGATCTTTGTCTTGACTATAAGTAGTGTAATCTACCCCATCCTGATCATCTATAGCATGTTGATTTTCGTGGCGAGTTACTGTGAGCAAATCACTGATGCTATTAGTCTTGTCGGCGTTGAGGTAGATAGTGTTACCTTCGGCATCATAAAATCCAGGTAAGGCGCTCTTATCTTCACCATCTACTGTCATTCTCTGATCATCTGTTAGCTCATCGCCCTCATAAAAATTCACCTCGGCTCCTGAGGTCGAGCCAACTAAGGCGGTGATAGCTCCTTGAAGTTCTTCTTGGGAATGTTCTTCAGGGTTGGAAATTATATTCGTGATCTCTTCTTGTTTTATTGCCATTTGTAGAGCCATCTCTGTACCCTCGGTTTTTCTTTCGTAATCTTCAAAAATTCCATTACCTTCACCTTTTAGATTTTCCGAGACAGCAATAGAGAGGTCATCGGTGGCATTTTTAACATTTTTACCAGCTCGCTTAACATTTCTACCAAGATTCTTAAAATTCTCTACCTCTTGCTTTTTCTCCGCTTTCCACTCTTGCCTGCCCTCTTTGGTAAACAATCTATGGTCAACATTCACAGAGACATCAAATCCACCCAAGCTCTTGTCTCTAGTGATTACTTGAAAGCTAGCAATATTTCTATTGATATTGCCTTCATAATCTTCACCACCCACCACGAAACTACCCTTACCCATTGTGGCTCTAGCTATCACTCGACAATAAAGAAATTTCTACATACAAACAACACCATCTTTATAATAACTTATTCCAATAAAAAACTACATGACAAAATACATAACAATTATAATAATCCAACCCGCAATCCCAATCCAAAGATAAATATTCCCCCTTTTTTGAGTAATTTTTTTTGGCAAAAATATAATCACCAACAAATTAGTAAATATTATATAAAAAGTCCAAAAAACTGGAATATATACGCCCAAATTTTTCTCATTCTGCCCAGTTAAAACAGCATAAATTCCAAATAACACCATCGGCAATATCAATAAAGAGGGATAAGCAAAAAGACAAAAAATTCTCTTTTTACTCTTTGACCAATAGAAAATTTTGTAGGTAGGAATAGTCAGTAAAATAAATAAAGGTAAAAATAAAGCTACAATAATGAATATAGAAACATCTATCCTTGTAAACTTACCGAGGAATACGGTAAAAATAGCCGAAATATGTAAAGACATAGTTAAAATCATAGAGTAAAACTTTAGACCAAATTTTAGATTCAAATTCATTTTGCCTCTATTCTGGCATATTAAATTTCTCTCCTGGCACCAAAATCTCCTCACCTACATCTATGCCATTAAAGTCGTTATCAAAATTAGTAGCCCCTGCTTCTTTTAAATTACCATTCTTCCAAGAGTTACAATTATAATCTCCAAAAAATTCATCTAAAAAATCACTCCTTTCCTTTATAAATTTATTAATTTTAGGACTTGTACCATAATTAACAGGATTACTTTCCGTATTGCTAATATAGTTATCTGTATTTCTTAAAATATCTGTTATAGCCTCTGTATCAGTTTTATCACCAAAGTCTACTGTTCTGATATCCGTATTCCAGCTTCCATTGTCAGGGATATTTGTCTTCAAATTGCCCCAAGTTACCTCTTTAGTTTTGCCATTTAGGTAATCAAGGGCTTGTGGTGTAGCTTCCAAATCTTGCTCTTGGTTTGGTATAACCACCAAACTGCCTTCTTTATTATGTGCTCCTAACACCCAACCTTTTTTCCCATTGCCAACATCTTGCATGGCAGGAAGATTTTCTAATCCCAAGGCTCCAAATTTATCTCCTGTGAAATCTTCGGGATTATCTGGTACAACAACCAAAAATCCATGATTTACAAATTTTTTAACAACTGGAATATTTAATCCACGCGTGACATCAAGAACTTCTGGCTGCACATCTTGGGCATTTTCTGCCTTCCCCAATCCTATAAGCATCGTTTCACTAGAAGAGTTGTCTGTCCGCCAATTGTCCATCTGCAAACTATTAGACTCATTACTTATCCCTGCTATCTTATTCTCTAGCTCCCAAGCGCTGGAAGCTGTCTTATTGGCAAACTCAGCCAAGCCTTCGCTCCTGCCACCTATACCATCTTCACTATCGTAAACCTCGCCTCTGGCTTTTTGACCAGCATGCACCGCCTCTTCGGTAATAGTGCCATAAAGTTCTGCTCCCTTGGTCAAATCTGTCTTATCGACATTGATGGCAATATCGCTATTGTCAGCGTCGTGGTAAGCTTTAGCTTGCTTTTTAGAAATACCTTTTTTATCAAACTCGTTTTCGGCTGTTAATTCATCTCCCTCATAAAGATACAAATCTCCTTCCTCTGCTCCCTCTCTTTCTCTCATGATATTTGCTACATCTCTTAGATCTGTTTGCACATCCTCAGCAGATTTTTCTCCTTTTTCACCTAAAGCATCGTTCATCTTATCTCGAATGACTAGGTTTTTGTGATCTTTTTGAGCGTTCACATTTCTATCTACCGCTTCCCCATAAAGCTTACCAATCTCCAAAACACTAACATCTTCATTTGTTAAACCACTCTCTATGGCTCTTCCTAAATCGGTTGCAGATTTTCCCACTCGCCAGCTAGCCACCTTAACATTCTCCCCCACATTCTTAAAATTCTCTACCTCTTGCTTTTTCTCCGCTTTCCACTCTTGCCTGCCCTCTTTGGAAAACAATCGATGGTCAACATTCACAGAGACATCAAATCCACCCAAGCTCTTGTCTCTAGTGATTACTTGAAAGCTAGCAATATTTCTATTGATATTGCCTTCATAATCTTCACCACCCACCACGAAACTACCCTTACCCATTGTGGCTCTAGCTATCACTCGACAATAAAGAAATTTCTACATACAAACAACACCATCTTTATAATAACTTATTCCAATTAAAAACTACATGACAAAATACATAACAATCATAATAATCCAACCCGCAATCCCAATCCAAAGATAAATATTCCCCCTTTTTTGAGTAATTTTTTTTGGCAAAAATATAATCACCAACAAATTAGTAAATATTATATAAAAAGTCCAAAAAACTGGAATATATACGCCCAAATTTTTCTCATTCTGCCCAGTTAAAACAGCATAAATTCCAAATAGCACCATCGGCAATATCAATAAAGCGGGATAAGCAAAAAGGCAAAAAATTCTCTTTTTACTCTTTGACCAATAATAAATTTTATAGGTGGGTATAGTCAGTAAAAGAAATAATGGTAAAAATAGAAAAAAACTTAACAAATATGAATAAAACATTCTCAATAAATATGAATAATATTTTTCACCAGCCATCATAGTAAAAGCAATTAGATGTACAAATAAAGAAAAAACAGAAGAAATAAATATTAAAAATCTAAATGAAAATTTCATTTTAACCCTATTCTGCTATTTTGAATTTTACTCCCGGCACCAAAATCTCCTCACCTACATCTATGCCATTAAAGTCGTTATCAAAACTAGTAGCCCCTGCTTCTTTTAGATTACCATTCTTCCAAGAGTTACAATTATAATCTTCTGTAAAAGTAATAACAGGAGTTGGTCCATAGTCGATAGGGTTAATTTCCGTATTATTAATATAGTTATCTGTATTTCTTAAAATATCTGTTATAGCCTCTGTATCAGTTTTATCACCAAAATCTACTGTTCTGATATCCGTATTCCAGCTTCCATTGTCAGGGATATTTGTCTTCAAATTGCCCCAAGTTACCTCTTTAGTTTTGCCATTTAGGTAATCAAGGGCTTGTGGTGTAGCTTCCAAATCTTGCTCTTGGTTTGGTATAACCACCAAACTGCCTTCTTTATTATGTGCTCCTAACACCCAACCTTTTTTCCCATTGCCAACATCTTGCATGGCAGGAAGATTTTCTAATCCCAAGGCTCCAAATTTATCTCCTGTGAAATCTTCGGGATTATCTGGTACAACAACCAAAAATCCATGATTTACAAATTTTTTAACAACTGGAATATTTAATCCACGCGTGACATCAAGAACTTCTGGCTGCACATCTTGGGCATTATCTACCTTCCCCAATCCTATAAGCATCGTTTCACTCGAAGAGTTATCTGTCCGCCAATTGTCCATCTGCAAACTATTAGACTCATTGCTAATCCCTGCTATCTTATTCTCTAGCTCCCAAGCGCTGGAAGCTGTCTTATTGGCAAACTCAGCCAAGCCTTCGCTCCTGCCACCTATACCATCTTCACTATCGTAAACCTCGCCTCTGGCTTTTTGACCAGCATGCACCGCCTCTTCGGTAATAGTGCCATAAAGTTCTGCTCCCTTAGTCAAATCTGTCTTATCGACATTGATGGCAATATCGCTATTGTCAGCATCGTGGTAAGCTTTAGCTTGCTTTTTAGAAATACCTTTTTTATCAAACTCGTTTTCGGCTGTTAATTCATCGCCCTCATAAAGATACAAATCTCCTTCCTCTGCTCCCTCTCTTTCTCTCATGATATTTGCCACATCTCTTAGATCTGTTTGCACATCCTCAGCAGATTTTTCTCCTTTTTCACCTAAAGCATCGTTCATCTTATCTCGAATGACTAGGTTTTTGTGATCTTTTTGAGCGTTCACATTTCTATCTACCGCTTCCCCATAAAGCTTACCAATCTCCAAAACACTAACATCTTCATTTGTTAAACCACTCTCTATGGCTCTTCCTAAATCGGTTGCAGATTTTCCCACTCGCCAGCTAGCCACCTTAACATTCTCCCCCACATTCTTAAAATTCTCTACCTCTTGCTTTTTCTCCGCTTTCCACTCTTGCCTGCCCTCTTTGGAAAACAATCGATGGTCAACATTCACAGAGACATCAAATCCACCCAGCTTCTCGTCTTTGGTTATCACTTGGCTAGAGTTAATATCTCTGTTCAAATCTCCCTCATACTCTTCTCCTCCCACAGTGATGCTACCGCTACCGATGGTAGCGTAGGTTGTTTGTCTCTTATCGTATCCACCATCGCTAAAGCTTAAGTTGGTGCCACTACTGCTTGCACTAACCCCAACTCCATAAGTGTAAGATTTATCTTTATCCTTAATATTCTCCACCACCAACTCATCCACTGCAATCTCCAGATTGCCACCATCTACCTGCTTGGCGTCTATCTCTGCTATACGAGCTGCCAAGCCCTCTTGGTCGCCTTCGAACTCCAGGGAAGCCTCATACTTCTCTTGTTGTAACTCATCATAGTTACTCACTTGTGCTATCTTAGCACCGCGATTAGTCAAAGTTCCAGCTTTAACTTTCACCGAATTTTTCCCAAGGATAGAGGTTTGATTGGAAACCCAATCCTTATCGCCTTTGGTGTTTGAGCCACTCGCACCTGCACTAACATTACCGCCACTATAGCCAGCGTTGGCGCTATAGCTCTCGGCTCTACTCTTGGATCTATCTTGCAGAGACTCTATCAGCAAGTCTCCTCCCAACTCCGTGAGATCCACATCCCCTGCCACAACATTCGCTCCGCTAAAGGTGGCATCGCCCTTGGTCTTCACCTTGAAAGTGCCACCAGCACTTGCCGTGGCATTACGATGCGTAAGCGACGAGCTACTACTTGTACTAACACTAGCCGTAGCTCCCAGATTGAGATTACCATCAGTAGTCCCTCCCGCAGTAGTTGTTGTCGTTTTACTCTCAGTTTTCTCCTTTTCACTATTCTCAGCCGCTTTAAACTCCACCTCCTCAGCTTCCAAAAATATGTCGCCACCAGCCAAAAAGTCACTGCCTTGGTTGGTAATCTTGCCCTTGGCAGTCATCGAAATGCCGTTACCAGCCTGAATCAAAGAACCTAAAGCAGTAGATTTGTTAGTAGTTTTTTTGGTCTCATTAGTTTTAGTCGTTACACTAGCTCCTGCATAAAATCCCAAAGTTCCTGCCGTCTTGGCGGAGTTAGCTATATCGTTAACAGTTTGCACCGCACTCCCTGCAGCGCCATAAGCAGCTACTCCAGCACTGGCTGTATTAGCCGCCTTCACTCCTGAACCTCCTTGCCCTTGAGTAGCATCCACCATATTTTTAGCATTATTGCAAAGGTTTACCGCAGTCTCTGCCCATCTATTGCCCACAGTAAGGCTGGTGGTAATCGACTTCTCCTCGTGTTTTTCCACAATATCTTCCAACTCCTGCAACGACAAAACATTAATATCCGCATCAGACACCATCGCAATGCTGCCCCCAGCCAAAATATCCGACGCCAAAATATTAGTGTTACCACCACTATTGGTGGACAGATCTCCTCCGAAATTGAGATTAGATTTTTGGTAAGTGGTCTTGGTAGTAATATTTTCATCTATACTCTTTTTGGTAGTAGCACTCACACTTGCACTGCTACTAGTGACTTCTAACTTACCTCCCTCAAATCCCTTTTTCTCCACCATTGTTCGCTCATAACTGGTCTCGGCAGCGGCAGAAACTACTAAATCTCCTCCAGCATCTATATTGCCATCGCCGACTACAAAAATATCGCTACCCACTATCTCGATATTCTTACTGGCAGTCAAATCAAGATCTCCATCTACCTTAGTCTCGGATGCAACTTGTTCTACACACTCTTGAGTCTGCTCCTTTTTGGTAACCACGGCTATTCCCAGACTAGATACTACATCGTTGAAGAAGCCACCCTTTTTCACCTTCTTATCATGAAATTCCCAATCTTCCACAGAATAAGTCTTGATGCTCCCACCAGCCTTTTTGCTGAGGTCTCCTGTAGCACTCAAGGCACTACCTTTTTGGGTGATATCTCCTCCGGCTCTCAGGGACGATCCTCCGCCATTTGCCACCTTACTCATCTGTTCATCGAAAGCCTCCAGTCGGGTCTGATACTCAATATCAAACTCTAGCTCTCTTTGCGCCTCTTCTCCTGCATAAGACAATAACTTTTCGTATAGCAGGGGATTGTCGTCTTTGATAACCTCTAGTTGAGCGACTTGCTCCTCATCAAATAGCTCTCCTGCAAATTCTTCGTCTAGTAAACTACCCTTCTGATAGTCGGCCAAAGAAGAGACCAAGCCTTGCACCAAGTCACTGTTTTCATACTCGGAGCTAAACTTTTCATCACTCTCTTCTTGGTATTTTTTCTTCTCTTGGCTGACCACTGTCGACCAAAGAGTCTTATCCCCATCTGTCAACTCCAAGATAGCAGCTCTATCCATCACTTCTCCTGCCAGATAAGCTCCCGCCATGCTCTCTAACTGAACTTGTTTGTCCTCGTCCAAATCTGCAAACTTTTGCTTATTCTCAGCTACTATCGCTTGCTTAGCTTGACTTGTCAGCACTTGATACATAAGAGGATCACTCTCTGCTAGCTCATCTAATTCGGAGCTAGAAAACTCTTTTTCCTCAGCTGCTGCGAGATAAAACTCTTTAGCCTTGGCTAGCAGATCCTCTTTGTTATCCAATTTTTCTAACTCTTCGCCTTTAGTAACCATCACCTTAGCCTTAGCCATCTCTAGAGCGTGAGTATTGACACTCTTGTCTTCAGCCAAATTCTCTCCTGCCAAAAGGCGACTCTCCAACCCCGTTATCATCTTCGTCTGTT
Source organism: Cloacimonadales bacterium (SeqCode) (assembly GCA_965228195.1). Taxonomy (GTDB): domain Bacteria; phylum Cloacimonadota; class Cloacimonadia. The sequence continues at coordinate 1,251,642 of OZ245797.1, read as the reverse complement.
CGTAGGTCTCCAGATCAGCAAACTTGCTTCTGTCACTAACTTTCATTTTCGAGCCAAAATTCACCTGCGAGCCCACCACCTTCTTAGTCTGCCACACTTCTGTAGTTTTCTTGTTACTCCACCAACCTCCGCTAGAGCTCTCCTCCTTACGATAAGTAGTCGCAAAATCGTTCTCGATATTGATATCACCCTTGGCATCAATATCTCCATACCCTCCTACATCCACTTTAGCTGCCCTCAGATTGATGTCTCCCCCACTGCGCCAAACTAGACTGCCTCCGATATCCATAGTGGCAGAGGCTACATCCTTATTGTCAATCTCTACAGATTTACCTCCCTCTTGAAAATTGCTTTTTTCTCTGAGAGATATCGTCTCAAATTTGCTATCTCCACCTACTATTAGTCTCGCATCACCTGCCACCACTACATCTCCAGCTCGATTGGTAAAATCTCCACCCACCATCATATCCATAGTTCCGCCGCTGCCAAACATCGAACGCTCACCCAGCTCTTCGTGAATATATTCGTCGCCATAATTGGTGGTAAATTTATCTGTCAAATTATCAAAATCGCCACCAACTCTCAAACTCAAAGCAGACTCTGCAAAAATCTTGCCTCCAGATTTGTTTACCAAATCGCCTTCAGTTTTCAAGGTAATCGCATCTCCTTCCATCGAACCACCATCGTTAACTATCGACTCTACATCCATCGTCAGCTCCTGCGTGCCCAAAATCGTCCCGCTATTTTCCACCGTGCCGCCGCTAATAGCAACGCTTTTGCCTTTGATTACAGAGCCCGTCAAATCGTCGTCCACCAGCTCAGCCAACAAATCGTCCGCCGCTTCCTTACTTGCCTGCATCTCCTCTAACAGAGCATCCGCACTCAGCTTAAGCTTGTCCAAATAATCTTTCTGACCATTTTTGGCTACGGCTATCTCATCTCGCATCATCACCAACTCTTTATCCAAATTCCCCGCAATATTCTCACTCTCCTTCTGCGAGCTGGCTATCCTACCGTCAACCCCCACACCTAACTTTTCTTGCAAAACCTCGGGAAAATAAAGCTTCGGCATTAAAACCGTTTTTCCATCAACTTCTGTCTCCACCAACCACACTATTGGATCCTGCAACATATTTATCTGCTGCGCACTCAGCTCTATTCCCACAGCCAACTGATAATCTCGATAAGCTTTCGCTCCGTTCTCCAAAAGCTTCTGATACTGCTCCTGCTCACTCTGACAATCTTCCAAGATGAACCGCTGCTGATACTCCCGCTCGATCGCCTTGCTAATCTCTCTGCTCTCATAAAAAGGATCGCCCATAAAAGTCTGCTCCTCTTGCGGATGGTAATCTATCCTATCCAACAAATACTCACTACCATGCAACCCCTCCACAGACACAAACTCAGCTCTACTCTCCATCACATACTTCGGGCTTTTCCGCTTGCTTTTGCGATAAAGCTTCGAGCCAAAATCGGCGTCGATCCCCACCGCCTCAACTGGATTTTGAAAAACCCCTTGAAAATCATCAGCTATAATACTCACGCCTTTTGTACCAAAACTTTCTTCCTTTACCACAGCCAACTTGCTCACACTTTGCTTCTCTGCGGCAGTCACAGCTACCAACCCCAAAATATTACTCTTGCCCTCCGACAATTTCCCTGTCAAAATTTCCCTTTTCTCCCCCAAAAAACCCGACCCAGAAAGAACTCTCTTAGCAACCTCTCCCACAGAAGGATTTCCATTATTCACTCCCCCACTGATATTAACGCTACCTCCAGCAATCAAAAGAGGTTTAGTCTTTGATTGTGCTGTTCCTGTTCTATCGCTCTTCCATCCAAGATCTTCTCTGTACTTTTTAGTTTTTGTTTTCCAGCTTATTGTTATACCACAAATTTTATACTTTTCTTTCTTCTTATAAGCTTTTCCCCAATGTGTTTTCAAACTACTTGTATATGACCGAAATTCACCATCATATCCACTTGGCGAAACCATCATTATATTTTTTCTACTTAATATTTGACTTTCATCATTAATCGCTTTATCTACATCAAAATTAATATTCCCATTAGATAAAATAGAAGCTTTCTCAGCATACATTGTACTAACAATTCGTTCTTTTTCCAATTCGTAAGGATTGTTATCATATTCAAGATTCTCTAAATATCTAATACGCTCAGTAGTTATATAATAGCTTCCATGTTTTATACCTTGATTTAGCAATTTCGTTGATTTAACTAAAAGATTGCCTCCAGAGTGCAAAATCCCTCCATAATTTTTCACTAAGCTCCCCTTCTCCCCATTCAGACCAGTCAAGCTCATATCGCCTTTGGACAAGATCGAACCTTTGTAGTTTTGTAACAAATTCGCCACCTCGGCGGTCAAATCACCACCACTATAAATGGTGCTATTGGTATAATTGAAAACATCACTTCCAGTAACTATTTTCATCTTACCGCCTGAGAGTAAACTACTACCAGTATAATTAGCTAAATCAAATTTTACATCCAGTAGCAAATCCCCTTGTGAAGAGATTAAATCGTAGTTTAAAACATCATAATCAGCATACAATTCTCCACCTTTTCCACCAATCAAAATATCGGCTCTATTATCTATTTTATAAGCTTTTATCTGCATGCCATCACCACTAACCAAATTCCAATTAGAAAAAATTTTGCCACCACTGACTTCTATCCCTAGCCAATTTTCACCCAGCAACTCGCCTCTATTCTCAAAGTTGCCACTATTTATCTGCATCCGCAAGCTATCGCCTGCCATAAAATTACCCGTAGAAAAAATCTGTTCAGTCCGCAAATCGATACTCCCCGCGGCGATGAAATCGGCAGCTTCGTTACTTAGCTGCCCTTCCACCCGCATACGCAAATCTCCACCAGCATAAACTCCATCTATAGCAAGATTTTGCAAATCACCACCCGTCTGAATCTGCAAATCGCCCTGCGAAAACAAATTACCGCTGTTTATCAAATCACCAGAAATCGTAAGCTCAGCGCCTTTTTCTCCCGCCATAATTGACTTCTGGTTTCGCAGGCCGCCAGCGGTCATCGCCAAACTTGTGCCAAAAATCGATCCCGAATTTTCTAAAAAATTCTCTCCCTTTAAATCGATACTCAAACTGCCTTGCGCCATCAAATCGCCGCTATTTACAAAATCCCCTTCTTCAATCTGCAAGCTCATATCACCCAAAACGCTCAAACCACCTTCATTCAAAAACTCTACCGCCTGCAATTGCAAATTCCCTTGCGAGAAAATCTCACCGTCGAGATTAGCAAATTTTTGCAAATCTTCCGTCGAAATCCCTAAAAAACTCAAATCTCCATCTGCATAAATCTTACCCTGTCTATTAATTATACCATCGCTTGCGCTCAAGCTCATATCCACATCCGATAACAAAACCGCACCTTGTTCATTAAGTAGCTCTTGCCCAGCAGAAATATGCAAACACCCAGCACTATTGATCGTGTCGTAATTGGCAAAATCCCTGAGCACCGTGATCGCCATCGAAGAGTCGCTACTGACCATAAAACCTCTATTTTCAACCGCTCCAGCCGTCAAAAGCAAACTCCCAGCACTAATCTGCCCCTTATTCACAAAATCACTCTCTCCCAAATTAAGAAGCAAATCGTCACCAGATTTCACCAAGCCTTCCTGCCCAAAATCTTCGGCTTGCACCTGCAAACTCTTCCCCGCTTCCAGCTCCGCACTTGCCAAATTTTCCACTAAACCAGCCGTCACCTCCAAATCACCCAAGCTGTAAATAGTTCCCTTGTTTTGCAATGTGTTAACCACATTAAACTCAGCCGATTCTCCAGCAACCACCAAATCCTGATTCACAAACTCGTTACTCTTAGACAAAAAACTTTTCCCAGCAGAAAGTAAGTTTTTATTCTCTATCTCCTTGGCTTGCAAAGAAATACCCCCATTTGCCACAACCTCTCCATCGTTCTGAATTTTGTTCAAAACCTTCACCGCCAAATCTTGCGCCGAACAAAGCTTACCATTTTCATTAAAAAAATCGCTGCCTTTTATAATTAGATCTTTGCCTGCCAATACCTTCCACACACCAGCATCACCCGCCCTTGCTACCATCACCTGTTCTGCACTCTCCAAACTAATATCACCCTTAGCCCCTACATCTCCAGCTATATCCAAACTTTTCTCACTACCGACAAAAATATCACCACCAGCTTGCAAGCTCTTTATCTCTGCAAATCCTCTCGCACAAAAGTCTAAATCCCCGCTCTCAGCCGTGATCGAGCCATCATTTTCTTGCTCCAAACTCGCCTCAGCTTCCAACTTGACATCTCTTTTGGCATAAACATCTTTACAAACCACTTTTCCGTTTGAGCTTATCTCCACATCTTTCACCCCAGCCCAAAGCATTCCTCGGCTATTGACACCTACTCCCTGCTCGGTGCTGATTATTTTGATGCTTCCCCCAAAAATACTCCCTAAAGCCGACGCATCTAATGCAACTTCGGGTTTTTCCTGAGATTGGTGCGAAGCCTTAATCTGCTTGCTCTGATAATCAATATCGTTCAAGCCAAGAGTCACATCTACCTGAGCCTGCCCGAGATTATCGGCAATCTGCCCAGACAACTCAGCTGCTCTTGCCAATATTCCAAAATAACTAAGCCCCGAGATATCAACACCTTGAGAACCTACCGTTATTTTGCCTTGACTCACACCAACACCCAAAAGCTCTCCACCACGCATCGCTGGCACACCCGTGGTCAAAGTAACTTTGGGGGTATTAATAAAGCCGGCTCCATTGACATAGATACCGTTGGGATTTGCCAGCACATATTCAGCAGATCGCCCAAAAATTTCCGTCCATCCTTGCAAATCGGATGTGCTCGTCCCGGTAACCTCATTCAAAATAATCGACGCCTCACGCATATCTTTCTGGAAATTAGGATTTTTATAAACCGCCCCACCAATAACACTCACGCCATCCTCAGCGCTGTTATTGATCACCACACCCTTTTGGCTAACATTAAACTTGTCGAAACTATTATGTGATACACCCGCTGCAGAAGGCGAAGAAATATTCACCTGATCCACACCACTGCGCGTTTCATCGACGCTCGTCTGCTTATCGCGCACCTGATCAACTACGATGTTCGCATCCGCCAGCAGTGGCGAAAAAACTATCTGAAAACTAAGGAGCAACAGCAACAATTTGGACTTCTGACTTCTCCGTTTAGAATAAAAAACGAGCTTTTTTGAAGACTTTTTAATGGGTTTTCTTCGACGCATAAGACTCTCCTCCGAAAATTAAAACAATAATGAACATAACACTGAAAAACAAACAAATTATGTCAATAAGATATTCGAAAAAAATAAAAAGTGTGAATGACAAAAAAAATCTCATCATTTTACCCTCTAATAAATAAGCAAAAAAAAGTTGACTCAAACCAGAAAAAAAATAATCAACAAACTAAATTTAAAAAAAGGACAAAAAATCATGAAAAAATTTATTATTACTACTCTAAGCTTCCTGCTAATGAGTTTCGCCTTTGCAACTACCGAAAAATCAAGCATCTCCGTCGAACTAAGCCTTGGACAATGCGTATTTGCCGCTAGGCTATTAAACACCGTAAACATCAAAGGAGCAGAAGTTGAGACATACTTAAAAACAAAAAAATTCTTCATCAGCAAGGTAGAAAACAGTAAGAAGAAAAAAGCAAAAGATATAATCAAACTCAAAATGCCTCTGGAAGTGGCTCAAGGATTTGTCTCTTTCACACAAGAAGCTGTAATCTCTGGTAGCGACGCAGAATTTTACCAAGAAATCATAAAAAAAATAATCGACGCCGCAAAATAAAAAGCACGACGATATAAACTAAGGGATATCACTTTGAGTAATATCCCTTTTGTTTTATCTCAGAGAAAAAGAACAATAAAAGTTATCTTAATTCAACAATAGGCACAACAATTTTTTGCCCCTTTTCTATATTTTTAAAATCTAGATCACGATTATAACGTTTCAACAACCAAAAGGGTAGATTAAAATCATCTTTTGCCAATTTTAATTTGACAAAAATCTTTTCCCAGAAAGTTAAGAAAAGAGATGCAAGAATGGAGAAAGAAACACAAAGTTGGACAGTGACAAATATAGTTCCTTTATGTAGAATAGCTAGGCAAACTAAACCTTGGCATAATCAATCTATTACTCTCCATCTGATTGAAAATTGGTAAGAAAAAAAGAGACAAACTAATGAATAGCATAAGGCTCTTATCTTGGGTTCTATTGTATCTGATACACTTAGTGTACATGGGAACTCCTTAGTTTAAATAATTTTCATCAATTACCTTCTTGTTCTTTACTCTAATTTGCCGAATTAGAACAAATTTTTTATCAAAAAATTTATAAGAGGAATAAATATTCAACTCACCAGCGATGTTCATATTTGCATATTTATCATTATTGTGAATCAAAATAAAATTATACGGAGGCTCATTAACATAGTATCCATAATCTACAATTTCTCCCAACTCTGAAACTATTTCAAATTTAAAATTATCGTAGACCTTTAAATACGAACCACTATTTAGCTTGTAAAGTTTATCAAAAACTAAATCATCTATTCTAATAGTATCGTCTAAATTGCGAACCTTAATATAACAAATACTACTATCTTTATTAATATATTCAGAGGATTCTTTAGATGCAAATTTTAAATATATTTCTAAATCAAATACTAATTTAGATTTTGAAATTTTCAGCTCTGTATATTTAGGCGTAAAGGGAGGTATTCTAAACAAAGCCGGCAATAAAGTAACCTTTTCATCATCAACCTTATAATGCCCTATATTATAAGCATCCGGTTGTCCTTTCTCTAAATCAAAATCTGGTCCCAAAACTGTTTTACCAATATAAATATTTTTATTCAATAAAACTAAACGATTATAAGAGGTTGCATGAGTAATGCCATTATAAACACCTAGAATTGAATCTGAAACAAAGCTTTTGAGACTTACTTCGTAAAATAGAGAATCAAAGTAAGGTATTGGTGTTTGATATATATCTAAATCTAAAGTTATCATTTCTTTCCCTTTACTTCAATTTTGGGACTAAAAAAAATGTTCTTTCATCGGGCTTTTCTATACTAGGAACACTCTCTCTTATAAATTTTTCGAATTCGGCTTTAGTCATCGTAGTCGGAGATGATGGACATCCTTCTGATCCATTTGGTCCTCCCCAATGTATCCTAGCAAATCTTCTCTTAGTTCCATCAGGCATTGTATACTCCGGCAACTCACTTCCGATATCCTTAATAGAAAATCGATACTTAGGGGTAAAACCTTCATCTCCTATTTCAGCCCATTTCTCTGTTTCTCCCAAAATAGTTCCTTTATTTGGACTCTTAGAACTTCGTGCCTCAAAGGTCAACTCAAAATCAAAATCATCATTATTATTAATTTCTTTTAAGACATCAACATCATATCCCATACTTTCCAGTTTTTTTTGCTCTTCCTTATCTGCTAAATAATCTTCTATTTTATCGTAATCATAAACATTAAGCTTGTGAATTATAGGATCATGACCTACATCTCCTGGCTGGCTAAATCTAGTCCCTTCAGAAACTATTACTTCTGGCTGCACATCTTGGGCATTCTCAGCCTTCCCCAATCCTATAAGCATCGTTTCACTCGAAGAGTTATCTGTCCGCCAATTGTCCATCTGCAAACTATTAGACTCATTGCTTATCCCTGCTATTTTATTCTCTAGCTCCCAAGCGCTGGAAGCTGTCTTATTGGCAAACTCAGCCAAGCCTTCGCTCCTGCCACCTATGCCCTCTTCACTATCGTACACCTCACCTCTGGCTTTTTGACCAGCATGCACCGCCTCTTCGGTAATAGTGCCATAAAGTTCTGACCCCTTGGTCAAATCTGTCTTATCTACATTGATGGCAATATCGCTATTGTCAGCATCGTGGTAAGCTTTAGCTTGTTTTTTAGAAATACCTTTTTTATCAAACTCGTTTTCGGCTGTTAATTCATCGCCCTCATAAAGATACAAATCTCCTTCCTCTGCTCCCTCTCTTTCTCTCATAATATTTGCCACATCTCTTAGATCTGTTTGCACATCCTCAGCAGATTTTTCTCCTTTTTCACCTAAAGCATCGTTCATCTTATCTCGAATGACTAGGTTTTTGTGATCTTTTTGAGCGTTCACATTTCTATCTACCGCTTCCCCATAAAGCTTACCAATCTCCAAAACACTAACATCTTCATTTGTTAAACCACTCTCTATGGCTCTTCCTAAATCGGTTGCAGATTTTCCCACTCGCCAGCTAGCCACCTTAACATTCTCCCCCACATTCTTAAAATTCTCTACCTCTTGCTTTTTCTCCGCTTTCCACTCTTGCCTGCCCTCTTTGGAAAACAATCGATGGTCAACATTCACAGAGACATCAAATCCAACCAAGCTCTTGTCTCTAGTGATTACTTGAAAGCTAGCAATATTTCTATTGATATTGCCTTCATAATCTTCACCACCCACCACGAAACTACCCTTACCCATTGTGGCTCTAGCTATCACTCGACAATAAAGAAATTTCTACATACAAACAACACCATCTTTATAATAACTTATTCCAATTAAAAACTACATGACAAAATACATAACAAAATATATAATAATCATAATAATCCAACCTGCTATCCCAATCCAAAGATAAATATTCCCCCTTTTTTGAGTAATTTTTTTTGGCAAAAATATAATCACCAACAAATTAGTAAATATTATATAAAAAGTCCAAAAAACTGGAATATATACGCCCAAATTTTTCTCATTCTGCCCAGTTAAAACAGCATAAATTCCAAATAACACCATCGGCAATATCAATAAAGAGGGATAAGCAAAAAGACAAAAAATTCTCTTTTTACTCTTTGACCAATAGAAAATTTTGTAGGTAGGAATAGTCAGTAAAATAAATAAAGGTAAAAATAAAGCTACAATAATGAATATAGAAACATCTGCCTCGTCCTGAAAAAAGTGGACTCCCATTAGGGAGGAAATTTGGATAAGAGAAGAAAAACGTTTAGATATTCGAAAGCTTTTAAGGCAGAAGTTGTGCAGCTGGTGAAAGACAAAAAGTTGACAGTTTTAGAGGCTAGCAAATATTATGGAGTCGGATTTGCGACGATATATAATTGGTTAAAGAAAAAAAACATTTCAACACCTTATAAGGAGGTCTTTTACGTGAGTTTGTCAGATAAGCATAGTGCTTTAAAAGAGATAGATGAATTGAAGAAAGAAAATTTAGCGCTGAAAGAGGCTGTTTCAAAGTTGACTTTAGATAAGATTTGCCTTGAAAAATGTGTCGAAATTGGCGAGCGAGATTTTGGAATGGAGTTAAAAAAAAAGCCCGAAGTACAGGAATTGAGGAAATTAGGGAAAAAATAGTGGCTAAAAAGTTGCCTCTTAAGGTAAATTCTGTCTGCAAGTGGTTTGGTATAAGCAAGTCTGGTTTTTATAAAAAGAAGCAAAACTTGGCAAAAGTTGAGGCGTTCGAAAACCTTGTTTGCCAGCGTATTAGAGGACTTCGCAAGCTAGGATTGATGTGTGGAGCCAGAAAGATTAAAAAGCATTTGCAAGAGGAGTTTGATATCAAAATTGGGCGTGATCGCCTGCTGGATATTATGCGTAAAAACGATCTGCAGTGTCAGTTTTATAAGGTAAAAGTTAAGCACTCTAGTGGCGTCAGTCAGACTTTCCCGAACCTTTTGATGAAAGATTTTAAAAAAACGGTCAACAAATTTGGGCAAGCGATTGTTACAGATATTACTTATATCAAGTTGCCACGGGATAAATTTTGTTATATTAGTTTGGTTACAGACTTGGCTACAAGGAAGATTTTGGGTTATAATGCGGCGACCACTTTGTTGGCTAAAGAGTCTGTTAAGGTGATGAAAAAGACGATAAAGAGGTTTAATTTGCCCGACAATTGCATTCATCACAGCGATAAAGGGGTGCAATACACCAGCAAAGAGTATACCGATTTTTTGAAGAAAAACAATTTTAGGATAAGCATGACTGGCGATGGTAAGTGCTATGATAACGCCTGTGCTGAGAGGATTTTTAACACTTTGAAGAATGAGTTTGGCTTTCACGCTACGTTTTCTAGCGTGAGAGAGGTTAGAGAGCAGTTGAAGATTTTTGTGGATGTATATAACAATAAAAGGTATCACATCGCTTTGAATTATAAAACGCCTGAAGCTGTGTATTTAGAATTAAAAAATGTGGTTTAATAAATAAAAAAACGAGTCCACTATTTTAGGACTGGACAATCTATCCTTGTAAACTTACCGAGGAATACGGTAAAAATAGCCGAAATATGTAAAGACATAGTTAAAATCATAGAGTAAAACTTTAGACCAAATTTTAGATTCAAATTCATTTTGCCTCTATTCTGGCATATTAAATTTCTCTCCTGGCACCAAAATCTCCTCACCTACATCTATGCCATTAAAGTCGTTATCAAAATTAGTAGCCCCTGCTTCTTTTAAATTACCATTCTTCCAAGAGTTACAATTATAATCTCCAAAAAATTCATCTAAAAAATCACTCCTTTCCTTTATAAATTTATTAATTTTAGGACTTGTACCATAATTAACAGGATTACTTTCCGTATTGCTAATATAGTTATCTGTATTTCTTAAAATATCTGTTATAGCCTCTGTATCAGTTTTATCACCAAAGTCTACTGTTCTGATATCCGTATTCCAGCTTCCATTGTCAGGGATATTTGTCTTCAAATTGCCCCAAGTTACCTCTTTAGTTTTGCCATTTAGGTAATCAAGGGCTTGTGGTGTAGCTTCCAAATCTTGCTCTTGGTTTGGTATAACCACCAAACTGCCTTCTTTATTATGTGCTCCTAACACCCAACCTTTTTTCCCATTGCCAACATCTTGCATGGCAGGAAGATTTTCTAATCCCAAGGCTCCAAATTTATCTCCTGTGAAATCTTCGGGATTATCTGGTACAACAACCAAAAATCCATGATTTACAAATTTTTTAACAACTGGAATATTTAATCCACGCGTGACATCAAGAACTTCTGGCTGCACATCTTGGGCATTCTCAGCCTTCCCCAATCCTATAAGCATCGTTTCACTCGAAGAGTTGTCTGTCCGCCAATTGTCCATCTGCAAACTATTAGACTCATTACTTATCCCTGCTATCTTATTCTCTAGCTCCCAAGCGCTGGAAGCTGTCTTATTGGCAAACTCAGCCAAGCCTTCGCTCCTGCCACCTATACCATCTTCACTATCGTACACCTCGCCTCTGGCTTTTTGACCAGCATGCACCGCCTCTTCGGTAATAGTGCCATAAAGTTCTGCTCCCTTGGTCAAATCTGTCTTATCGACATTGATGGCAATATCGCTATTGTCAGCGTCGTGGTAAGCTTTAGCTTGTTTTTTAGAAATACCTTTTTTATCAAACTCGTTTTCGGCTGTTAATTCATCGCCCTCATAAAGATACAAATCTCCTTCCTCTGCTCCCTCTCTTTCTCTCATAATATTTGCCACATCTTTTAGATCTGTTTGTACATCCTCAGCAGATTTTTCTCCTTGATTATTTTTATAAATCCCTAACTAATATCAAAATATGCTAAAATTAAAATGAATAATCCCGCCACAAACTGTACCATGCCATGACCTCTTAAACTTTTTTTATCTTTCCTAACCTCTTCAAATTCATTAAACAAATTATAAAAATAAAAAGAAAACTTAGTAATTACAAGAAAAGAACCTGAAATCATGGCACTAATAGCATAAAAATAACTACCCTTATTATATGAACTAAAACTCCAACTTCCAAAAAAAATTCTATATACTAAATAGTTAAAAAGTAAAAAAAAAACTGCAACTCGTACCGAATAATCAAATCTACTAGCCTTATGCTTTTCATCGTTAATTCCCCCTACGCCATTTCTTATAGCTATTGGGCAAAGTAAAAAGAAAAATCCAAAAACTAAAATGAAAAGATTCATTTCCAGCCTCGTTGAGATTCAATATGCTCATTTATCAAATCTTTAATTGCTTGATCAAAGTTCTTACCCGCATTATCAAAAATGGTAGCAGCTGTTGTGCCATAAACTTTTGCCCCTGTCCAAGCTGTTTGTCCAACAATACTTGCAGGTGGACTTAGTAATAAAGAAGTTGTTGAAATAGTCATGTCTCCCACTCCCGTGAAAGTGAAATCTCCTGCATTAATACCATTTCTAACCGACTCACCAGTTAATAGATACCCAACCCCCCTTGCAATCTTATTTTTTTTATTTAAAACTTGTAATCCTGAAGCTGTGCCACTAATAACATCCAAATACGATGGTAACACTTCTTTCACATTTTTCCCTAAATCCTGTGTTAAAGGTACACCATTCTCCATCTCATAATTTGTTTGTCTAGCTATATCACCCATGTCAAAAGGCATCACCTGCTCCACTCCCCCTGCCCCATTGGAGCCTGCATCCATGTCTGTGAAAGCGGAGGTAGACTCTTTATTAGGATTATCCCCAAACTCTCTTACTAAAGAGTGCATAAATTCTGACTCATACTTTTTTCATAATAATCTTTGTCTTGGGCTTTATCATCTCTCATACATTTAGTGTACATGGAAACTCCTAACCTATAAACTAAAAGTTACTATTTAACCAATTAGCAATCTCTAAAATAATTTCTCTTAGAAAATAAATTGAACCAAATACACCTGCTAAAACTAATAAGACACCTCTTAAAATTGATGTTGCTTTATGTAAAAAAACTTCAAAAGGAAAATTAATTCTGTTATTTAAAGGGTTATCTTTAAAATATTCTACTCCTGCATATATAATTAATAATGAAAATATTAATAACAAAAATGAAATAAACATAGTAACACTCCAAGATTAATTTTTAATTATTTTTATCAGAATAATTTATCAGTTGAATAATTTCATCACCTATTTTTCCTTTTAAAGGAAGTAATGAAATATCTTTAGCCAGATTTACCCCCAAATCCATTTTATCATTTTTATCTGCCGTCCCTAATCTCAAAAAATTAATCACAGAAGAACCTCCATAAGAAAAGCCCGCAGCTACTATTGCAGGAGAGGTATAAGGTTGTCCTGTAAAAGATATTTCAACTAAGCTATTACCTAATTCATCTAGTTTTTCCTGACTCCATTCTAATTTATTATCTGTAGATTTTTTCATTTCAGCTATTTTAGTAGGCAAAAATAATTTAAAAAATTGATTACCTATAGACATGGGAGTCGTAACTTCAAACGGCATCACCTGCTCCACTCCCCCTGCCCCATTGGAGCCTGCATCCATGTCTGTGAAAGCGGAGGTAGACTCTTTATTAGGATTATCCCCAAACTCTCTTGCTAAAGAGTACATAAACTCTGACTCAGACTTTTTGGCTAAATCTTCGTAATGATCTTTGTCTTGGCTATAAGTAGTGTAATCTACTCCATCCTGATCATCTATAGCGTGTTGATTTTCGTGGCGAGTTACTGTGAGCAAATCACTGATGCTATTAGTCTTGTCGGCGTTGAGGTAGATAGTGTTACCTTCGGCATCATAAAATCCAGGTAAGGCGCTCTTATCTTCACCATCTACTGTCATTCTCTGATCATCTGTTAGCTCATCGCCCTCATAAAAATTCACCTCCGCTCCTGAGGTCGAGCCAACTAAGGCGGTGATAGCTCCTTGAAGTTCTTCTTGGGAATGTTCTTCAGGGTTGGAAATTATATTCGTGATCTCTTCTTGTTTTATTGCCATTTGCAAAGCCATCTCTGTTCCCTCGGTTTTTCTTTCGTAATCTTCAAAAATTCCATTACCTTCACCTTTTAGATTTTCCGAGACAGCAATAGAGAGGTCATCGGTGGCATTTTTAACATTTTTACCAGCTCGCTTAACATTTCTACCAAGATTCTTAAAATTCTCTACCTCTTGCTTTTTCTCCGCTTTCCACTCTTGCCTGCCCTCTTTGGTAAACAATCTATGGTCAACATTCACAGAGACATCAAATCCTCCGAGCTCATCATCTCTTGTAATCACTTGGCTAGAGTTAATATCTCTGTTCAAATCTCCCTCATACTCTTCTCCTCCCACATTGATGCTACCGCTACCGATGGTAGCGTAGGTTGTTTGTTTCTTATCGTATCCACCATCGCTAAAGCTTAAGTTGGTGCCACTACTGCTTGCACTAACCCCAACTCCATAAGTGTAAGATTTATCTTTATCCTTAATATTCTCCACCACCAGCTCATCCACTGCGATCTCCAGATTGCCACCATCTACCTGTTTGGCATCTATCTCTGCTATGCGAGCTGCCAAGCCCTCTTGGTCGCCTTCGAACTCCAGCGAAGCCTCATACTTCTCTTGTTGTAACTCATCATAGTTACTCACTTGTGCTATCTTAGCACCGCGATTAATCATGGTGCCAGCCTTAATCATTACCGAGTATAGCCTATGATAGCAATTTGATTACTCATTCAACCTTTGTTGCCTATTAAGTAGACACAATCCTTAAGGACCATACCAAATATTTATCCCAACTAAAGTATCTCCACTAAATTCTAATTCTGAAATTAAATTTAAATCCTTTTCATTCTTATAAATAAATTTCTTATCAAAGTTTACCTCTTCTTTTACCTCAATCCTATAAGGTTCCCCATAAATTTTAATAGCCTTTGTCCGACGATCCCCCAATTTTAACCCCTGCAAAGTCTCCCATTTATCGTCGTTGACAATTTTAAAAAATTTACCAGATCTATTATATGATGTAGCATATATTCCACATAAAATATTATCATTGGCAATTACAGTAAAAGTCAGATTTATCCCACCCATAGATTGATAATTATAATCTTTAATAATCTCAATATCTTCCTCCATATAACCTCCAAATCTTGCTAGAAGTTCATGTTGATCTACCATTACCAACCCAAAAGAAAAACTTCCAAAAGAGTTTAAAACTGCAATTTTCTCTTCCGAATATAAAATAAGAGAAAATAAAAATAAAATTGAAGTTATAATTATTTTCATTAATCCTCAACTGCTGGATAATAATCTGCACTTCCAGCACCTAATCGCTCGTAAGGAATTTTAACTTCAGGATAATTCTTTCTAAATTCTAATATTCTCTTCCCTAACTCAATTACATCTTTATTCTGTCCTCTAGTACAACCATAAGTAGGATACCAACCTTGATAATCAGCAAAAGGATTGTCACTACCAGATCCTCCTCCATGAATATGCCTTTTTCTAGGGTCAGATGTATTTATATAAGCTCCTTTAGGACCAAAAGCCTTACTTTTCACACTTATAACTTTAATGTCATCTGTACTATAATTACCATCTGCCCCAGATTTGCTTGATTTAGTTACTTTATTTCGAGTTCTAATTGCAAATGGTACAGCATTAGGATTCTCGGGACGCTCATCAAAAACAGTCGTACTCTTTAGATTTATATCGTCTCTTTTTATATATGTTTTCAAGCTAGCGGGCATCACTTACTCCACTCCCCCTGCCCCATTGGAGCCTGCATCCATGTCTGTGAAAGCAGAGGTAGACTCTTTATTAGGATTATCCCCAAATCAAAATTACCATTCTCCAATTTCTTTAAGATTACGTATAATTTGTCTATTTTTAAAAGTACTTTAAAAATTATAAGTAATAAAACTTCTAATTTTTTCATCCAACTCTTTTCCTGCAAAAATAACACCAATCTTGCTAATCCCTGAAAAGAAAAAAATAAAAAAAAGTAAAAATGATATGCACCCAAAATGTTGGACATAAATTAATTTTTTAAGAATTGATTTCTGTATTGAATCGGACTTAATCCATTCAATTTCAGCGATATCCTCTCGCTATTGTAATAATCTATATACTTCCTCAATCTAGCAATAAAATCTTCTTTATTTTCAAATTTCTCCCCATAAAACATTTCAACCTTCAGTCTGCCAAAAAAACTTTCCATAATACTGTTATCCAAACAGTTTCCCTTACGAGACATACTTTGTTTTATATTTCGACTCTTCAATAGGTTACAATAGTCGTCCTGCCAATATTGCCAACCTTGATCAGAGTGCAAAATCGGTTCTGCACCCTCAGGCAAGTTTTTGAATAAACCTTCCATCATTTGCTTAATTTGAGCCATATTTGGCGAGGTAGAAATCGAATATGAAACTATCTCATTACTATACATATCAAGGATTGGTGACAAATAAATTTTTTCCCCACAAACATTAAACTGGCTTACATCGGTGGTCAATTTTTCGTAAGGCTTTGTCGCCTTAAAATTTCTATCGATCAAATTTGGACTCTTGTTGCTCACAGCGCCCCTGAACGAATTGTATTTTTTCTTTTTGATCTTGCCTCTAATCTTTAAACTTCTCATCAATTTCAAAGTTGTTTTGTGATTTATAAAAATTTTTTCCTTCCGCAGATCAATCTGTATCCTTCTGTAACCGTATGCCTTATAACTTTTTTCATAGATTTTCAAAATCTCCTTTTCCACATTTTCGTATTTGTTAGGTTTATCCATCGATTTGCAACAATAGTAGTAGGTGCTTCGGGACATTTTTGCGATTTTCAGTAGTAATTCAAGTTTAAATTCTTGCCTTAGATCAGTAATTACTACCGCTATTTTGATTTTTTCACGCTCTGCGCTAAATCTAAGGCTTGCAATTTTTTTAAGAATTTATTCTCCGCTCTAAGTGTCTCATTTTCAGACAATAACTCTTCTAAATACTTTTTTTCGACCTTCTTCAATTTTACTTTCTTTGGGTTCAAATGCACTCCTCGACGCTCTTCCATTAAAGCTTCTTTACCTTCATTTTGATAGATTTTAACCCATTTCCTGATAGCACTATCACTGCTAGTACCTTTTAAATAAGGAAAATACCTTCTTAAAATTTCAGCAAAACTCATTGAATCAACCAATCTTTTCTTCACAATAAATAGCTTAAATTCAGGGCTATACTTTCTTTGTTTCCCCATAAAAAACACCTCCAAAAAGTGTCCAGTTTTTTGGGTTCATATCAAAACAAATAAAAATTTCCGAAAATCCAAATAAAAGTAATAGGAGTAGACAATAAAAAAAGAATAGAATTTTTCAATCTGTAAATAGACAAAAAACTATATATAAATATTTCTGATCTAAAATAAAAATAATCTCCCTTTTTTACAACAAATAATTTGCCCTTTAATTTGGCAAAAAAAGGTTTTTTCACAAAAAAATAGTATGAATTGCTACCCGCTCTTTTAAAAGTAAGATTATTAAATTTTTTTGCTACCAGCCACACATCAAAGTTATAATTAACAATTTTTTTTTCGAAAATAATTTTTTCTTTAAAATTTTCATCTAAAAATAAACTTTTCATATTACACTACCTTGGCAAAAATATTTCATTTCGGCTTTCTATTTCTTCCAAAATTTTTTCAATATTTTTTACCGTTGTATAAGTTCCAAATCCATGTGCTTCAGCTCCTAAGGTAGCCCCTATACTATATGTTTGAGATGGTTTAGCTCCCCTATTTACATTATATTCATAACCTCCTCCTAGGCCTGTTCCATAAGATCCTCCACTCGAAGATCCAAAACCACTTAACTCACTGATATTATCATTATCGGAAAATGTAAAATCTAAAAATAAAGACTTGCCATAACCAACTACTCCCCCTACACCTTCTGTAGAATAAATACCAAAAGTCCAATCTCCTGTCTCCTCATCATTAGCAATTACTAATCCTCCCCCAACTGTCCCTCCTGCTCCCAACCCTCCACTTCCACTTAGTCCAACCTGCAATGTCCATGGCATAATTTCATCCACTCCCCCTGCCCCATTGGAGCCTGCATCCATGTCTGTGAAAGCGGAGGTAGACTCTTTATTAGGATTATCCCCAAACTCTCTTGCTAAAGAGTACATAAACTCTGACTCAGACTTTTTGGCTAAATCTTCGTAATGATCTTTGTCTTGGCTATAAGTAGTGTAATCTACTCCATCCTGATCATCTATAGCGTGTTGATTTTCGTGGCGAGTTACTGTGAGCAAATCACTGATGCTATTAGTCTTGTCGGCGTTGAGGTAGATAGTGTTACCTTCGGCATCATAAAATCCAGGTAAGGCGCTCTTATCTTCACCATCTACTGTCATTCTCTGATCATCTGTTAGCTCATCGCCCTCATAAAAATTCACCTCCGCTCCTGAGGTCGAGCCAACTAAGGCGGTGATAGCTCCTTGAAGTTCTTCTTGGGAATGTTCTTCAGGGTTGGAAATTATATTCGTGATCTCTTCTTGTTTTATTGCCATTTGCAAAGCCATCTCTGTTCCCTCGGTTTTTCTTTCGTAATCTTCAAAAATCCCATTACCTTCACCTTTTAGATTTTCCGAGACAGCAATAGTGAGGTCATCGGTGGCATTTTTAACATTTTTACCAGCTCGCTTAACATTCTCTGACAAATTTTTCATATTTTTCAAGCTCGTTTTTTCCTTTTGATCCGAGACAAATTTGTTCACACTCAAAAATCTCAAATAATTATTTCATGTCTAAATAACATTAAAAACAATAGAAGAAATTCACTAGCAGAGAAACAAAGACAACAACAATTAATATCTCACAACTATAGTAAAAAAAATTAATCATAATTTTTAATTCTAAAAGTTTTTCTTGTTTTTCTATAATTCCCAAAAAACCATTGCTTTCAAAATAGCTTACAAGAAAAAAAGGAACCTTATTTTTGCTTATTTTAATTTTAGAAAAACAAAAAATTAACCAAAAAAATAAAGTAAATAAAACAAAACAACTTATTTCCAGCCAACTAAGTTCATAAAAAGTACATAGCATTAAATAATTACTAAATAAAATAAGACTACAAAAATTTCATAATTATCTATTATCCAATATTTTTTCAATTTCATTATCAATAGGCATATTAGTATTAACTTTAAAATTCCAAGGCGTTGGAACAAAAATTCCAGCAGATCCACCTACTCCAACTACTTTATTATTTTCAATAAAGTAATTATCTATAGTTAAGCCATTTTTTATTCCATAATTAATCGATTTTACAGCATTTTTATTTCTTAATACAAAATACCCATAAACACTAGCACCAACAGATGGTGTTGAATTAATTGAAAACTTACTTCTCAAATTCGTATCTGAGCCAACATTTCTTGTTAAACTCACATAACTTTCCTGAACACCAAAATGTAAATCCATATCCTCTCCAGGAAAAGGAATTCTTAGATTATCGTTCCCAAAAAGATAAATATCTGGCTGCACATCTTGAGCATTCTCTGCCTTCCCCAATCCTATAAGCATCGTTTCACTCGAAGAGTTGTCTGTCCGCCAATTGTCCATCTGCAAACTATTAGACTCATTGCTTATCCCTGCTATCTTATTCTCTAGATCCCAAGCGCTGGAAGCTGTCTTATTGGCAAACTCAGCCAAGCCTTCGCTCCTGCCACCTATGCCATCTTCACTATCGTAAACCTCGCCTCTGGCTTTTTGACCAGCATGCACCGCCTCTTCGGTAATAGTGCCATAAAGTTCTGCCCCCTTGGTCAAATCTGTCTTATCTACATTGATGGCAATATCGCTATTGTCAGCGTCGTGGTAAGCTTTAGCTTGCTTTTTAGAAATACCTTTTTTATCAAACTCGTTTTCGGCTGTTAATTCATCGCCCTCATAAAGATACAAATCTCCTTCCTCTGCTCCCTCTCTTTCTCTCATGATATTTGCTACATCTTTTAGATCTGTTTGCACATCCTCAGCAGATTTTTCTCCTTGATTATTTTTATAAATCCCTAACTAATATCAAAATATGCTAAAATTAAAATGAATAATCCCGCCACAAACTGTACCATGCCATGACCTCTTAAACTTTTTTTATCTTTCCTAACCTCTTCAAATTCATTAAACAAATTATAAAAATAAAAAGAAAACTTAGTAATTACAAGAAAAGAACCTGAAATCATGGCACTAATAGCATAAAAATAACTACCCTTATTATATGAACTAAAACTCCAACTTCCAAAAAAAATTCTATATACTAAATAGTTAAAAAGTAAAAAAAAACCTGCAACTCGTACCGAATAATCAAATCTACTAGCCTTATGCTTTTTATCGTTAATTCCCCCTACGCCATTTCTTATAGCTATTGGGCAAAGTAAAAAGAAAAATCCAAAAACTAAAATGAAAAGATTCATTTCCAGCCTCGTTGAGATTCAATATGCTCATTTATCAAATCTTTAATTGCTTGATCAAAGTTCTTACCCGCATTATCAAAAATGGTAGCAGCTGTTGTGCCATAAACTTTTGCCCCTGTCCAAGCTGTTTGTCCAACAATACTTGCAGGTGGACTTAGTAATAAAGAAGTTGTTGAAATAGTCATGTCTCCCACTCCCGTGAAAGTGAAATCTCCTGCATTAATACCATTTCTAACCGACTCACCAGTTAATAGATACCCAACCCCCCTTGCAATCTTATTTTTTTTATTTAAAACTTGTAATCCTGAAGCTGTGCCACTAATAACATCCAAATACGATGGTAACACTTCTTTCACATTTTTCCCTAAATCCTGTGTTAAAGGTACACCATTCTCCATCTCATAATTTGTTTGTCTAGCTATATCACCCATGTCAAAAGGCATCACCTGCTCCACTCCCCCTGCCCCATTGGAGCCTGCATCCATGTCTGTGAAAGCGGAGGTAGACTCTTTATTAGGATTATCCCCAAACTCTCTTACTAAAGAGTGCATAAATTCTGACTCATACTTTTTTCATAATAATCTTTGTCTTGGGCTTTATCATCTCTCATACATTTAGTGTACATGGAAACTCCTAACCTATAAACTAAAAGTTACTATTTAACCAATTAGCAATCTCTAAAATAATTTCTCTTAGAAAATAAATTGAACCAAATACACCTGCTAAAACTAATAAGACACCTCTTAAAATTGATGTTGCTTTATGTAAAAAAACTTCAAAAGGAAAATTAATTCTGTTATTTAAAGGGTTATCTTTAAAATATTCTACTCCTGCATATATAAT
Organism: Cloacimonadales bacterium (SeqCode); assembly: GCA_965228195.1. Classification (GTDB taxonomy): domain Bacteria; phylum Cloacimonadota; class Cloacimonadia. Next base: position 1,230,564 of record OZ245797.1, on the reverse strand, counting down.
TAATAATGAAAATATTAATAACAAAAATGAAATAAACATAGTAACACTCCAAGATTAATTTTTAATTATTTTTATCAGAATAATTTATCAGTTGAATAATTTCATCACCTATTTTTCCTTTTAAAGGAAGTAATGAAATATCTTTAGCCAGATTTACCCCCAAATCCATTTTATCATTTTTATCTGCCGTCCCTAATCTCAAAAAATTAATCACAGAAGAACCTCCATAAGAAAAGCCCGCAGCTACTATTGCAGGAGAGGTATAAGGTTGTCCTGTAAAAGATATTTCAACTAAGCTATTACCTAATTCATCTAGTTTTTCCTGACTCCATTCTAATTTATTATCTGTAGATTTTTTCATTTCAGCTATTTTAGTAGGCAAAAATAATTTAAAAAATTGATTACCTATAGACATGGGAGTCGTAACTTCAAACGGCATCACCTGCTCCACTCCCCCTGCCCCATTGGAGCCTGCATCCATGTCTGTGAAAGCGGAGGTAGACTCTTTATTAGGATTATCCCCAAACTCTCTTGCTAAAGAGTGCATAAACTCTGACTCAGACTTTTTGGCTAAATCTTCGTAATGCTCTTTGTCTTGACTATAAGTAGTGTAATCCACTCCATCCTGATCATCTATAGCGTGTTGATTTTCGTGGCGAGTTACTGTGAGCAAATCGCTGATGCTATTAGTCTTGTCGGCGTTGAGATAGATAGTGTTACCTTCAGCATCATAAAATCCAGATAAGGCACTCTTATCTTCGCCATCTACTGTCGTTCTCTGATCATCTGTTAGCTCATCGCCCTCATAAAAATTCACCTCCGCTCCTGAGGTCGAGCCAACTAAGGCGGTGATAGCTCCCTGAAGTTCTTCTTGGGAATGTTCTTCAGGGTTGGAAATTATATTCGTGATCTCTTCTTGTTTTATTGCCATTTGCAAAGCCATCTCGGTTCCCTCGGTTTTTCTTTCATAATCTTCAAAAATTCCATTACCTTCACCTTTTAGATTTTCCGAGACAGCAATAGTGAGGTCATCGGTGGCATTTTTTACATTTTTACCAGCTCGCTTAACATTTCTACCAAGATTCTTAAAATTCTCTACCTCTTGCTTTTTCTCCTTTTTCCAATCTTCTCTGCCCTCTTTGGTAAACAATCGATGGTCAACATTCACAGATACATCAAATCCTCCCAGCTCATCATCTCTTGTAATCACTTGGCTAGAGTTAATATCTCTGTTCAAATCTCCCTCATACTCTTCTCCTCCCACAGTGATGCTACCGCTACCGATGGTAGCGTAGGTTGTTTGTCTCTTATCGTATCCACCATCGCTAAAGCTTAAGTTGGTGCCACTACTGCTTGCACTAACCCCAACTCCATAAGTGTAAGATTTATCTTTATCCTTAATATTCTCCACCACCAACTCATCCACTGCAATCTCCAGATTGCCACCATCTACCTGCTTGGCGTCTATCTCTGCTATACGAGCTGCCAAGCCCTCTTGGTCGCCTTCGAACTCCAGGGAAGCCTCATACTTCTCTTGTTGTAACTCATCATAGTTACTCACTTGTGCTATCTTAGCACCGCGATTAGTCAAAGTTCCAGCTTTAACTTTCACCGAATTTTTCCCAAGGATAGAGGTTTGATTGGAAACCCAATCCTTATCGCCTTTGGTGTTTGAGCCACTCGCACCTGCACTAACATTACCGCCACTATAGCCAGCGTTGGCGCTATAGCTCTCGGCTCTACTCTTGGATCTATCTTGCAGAGACTCTATCAGCAAGTCTCCTCCCAACTCCGTGAGATCCACATCCCCTGCCACAACATTCGCTCCGCTAAAGGTGGCATCGCCCTTGGTCTTCACCTTGAAAGTGCCACCAGCACTTGCCGTGGCATTACGATGCGTAAGCGACGAGCTACTACTTGTACTAACACTAGCCGTAGCTCCCAGATTGAGATTACCATCAGTAGTCCCTCCCGCAGTAGTTGTTGTCGTTTTACTCTCAGTTTTCTCCTTTTCACTATTCTCAGCCGCTTTAAACTCCACCTCCTCAGCTTCCAAAAATATGTCGCCACCAGCCAAAAAGTCACTGCCTTGGTTGGTAATCTTGCCCTTGGCAGTCATCGAAATGCCGTTACCAGCCTGAATCAAAGAACCTAAAGCAGTAGATTTGTTAGTAGTTTTTTTGGTCTCATTAGTTTTAGTCGTTACACTAGCTCCTGCATAAAATCCCAAAGTTCCTGCCGTCTTGGCGGAGTTAGCTATATCGTTAACAGTTTGCACCGCACTCCCTGCAGCGCCATAAGCAGCTACTCCAGCACTGGCTGTATTAGCCGCCTTCACTCCTGAACCTCCTTGCCCTTGAGTAGCATCCACCATATTTTTAGCATTATTGCAAAGGTTTACCGCAGTCTCTGCCCATCTATTGCCCACAGTAAGGCTGGTGGTAATCGACTTCTCCTCGTGTTTTTCCACAATATCTTCCAACTCCTGCAACGACAAAACATTAATGTCTGCATCAGACACCATCGCAATGCTGCCCCCAGCCAAAATATCCGACGCCAAAATATTAGTGTTACCACCACTATTGGTGGACAGATCTCCTCCGAAATTCAAATTAGATTTTTGGTAAGTGGTCTTGGTAGTAATATTTTCATCTATACTCTTTTTGGTAGTAGCACTCACACTTGCACTGCTACTAGTGACTTCTAACTCACCTCCCTCAAATCCTTTTTTCTCCACCATTGTTCGCTCATAACTGGTCTCGGCAGCGGCAGAAACTACTAAATCTCCTCCTGCATCTATATTGCCATCGCCGACTACAAAAATATCGCTACCCACTATCTCGATATTCTTACTGGCAGTCAAATCAAGATCTCCATCTACCTTAGTCTCGGATGCAACTTGTTCTACACACTCTTGAGTCTGCTCCTTTTTGGTAACCACGGCTATTCCCAGACTAGATACTACATCGTTGAAGAAGCCACCCTTTTTCACCTTCTTATCATGAAATTCCCAATCTTCCACAGAATAAGTCTTAATGCTCCCTCCAGCCTTTTTGCTGAGGTCTCCTATAGCACTCAAGGCACTACCTTTTTGGGTGATATCTCCTCCGGCTCTCAGGGAAGATCCTCCGCCATTTGCCACCTTACTCATCTGTTCATCGAAAGCCTCCAGTCGGGTCTGATACTCGATATCAAACTCTAGCTCTCTAGTAGCCTCTTCTCCTGCGTAAGACAATAACTTTTCGTATAGCAGGGGATTGTCGTCTTTGATAACCTCTAGTTGAGCGACTTGCTCCTCATCAAATAGCTCTCCTACAAAATCTTCATCTAGCAAACTACCCTTCTGATATTCGGCCAAAGAAGAGACCAAGCCTTGCACCAAGTCACTGTTTTCATACTCAGAGCTAAACTTTTCATCACTCTCTTCTTGGTATCTCTTTTTCTCTTGGTTGACCACTGTCGACCAAAGAGTCTTATCTCCATCTATCAACTCCAAGATAGCATCTCTATCCATCGCTTCTCCTGCCAGATAAGCTCCCGCCATGCTCTCTAGCTGAACTTGTTTGTCCTCGTCCAAATCTGCAAACTTTTGCTTATTCTCAGCTACTATCGCTTGCTTAGCTTGACTTGTCAGCACTTGATACATAAGAGGATCACTCTCTGCTAACTCATCTAACTCGGAGCTAGAAAACTCCTTTTCCTCAGCTGCTGCGAGATAAAACTCTTTAGCCTTGGCTAGCAGATCTTCTTTGTTTTCCAATTTTTCTAACTCTTCGCCTTTAGTAACCATCGCCTTAGCCTTAGCCATCTCTAGGGCATGAGTATTGACACTCTTGTCTTCAGCCAAATTCTCTCCTGCCAGAAGGCGACTCTCCAACCCCGTTATCATCTTCGTCTGTTCGTCGGTCTCCAGATCAGCAAACTTGCTTCTGTCACTAACTTTCATTTTCGAGCCAAAATTCACCTGCGAACCCACCACCTTCTTAGTCTGCCACACTTCTGTAGTTTTCTTGTTACTCCACCATCCTCCGCTAGAGCTCTCTTCCTTACGATAAGTAGTCGCAAAATCGTTCTCGATATTGATATCACCCTTGGCATCAATATCTCCATACCCTCCTACATCCACTTTAGCTGCCCTCAGATTGATGTCTCCCCCACTGCGCCAAACTAGACTGCCTCCGATATCCATAGTGGCAGAGGCTACATCCTTATTGTCAATCTCTACAGATTTACCTCCCTCTTGAAAACTGCTTTTTTCTCTGAGAGATATCGTCTCAAATTTGCTATCTCCACCTACTATTAGTCTCGCATCACCTGCCACCACTACATCTCCAACTAGATTGGTAAAATCTCCACCCACCATCATATCCATAGTTCCGCCGCTGCCAAACATCGAACGCTCACCCAGCTCTTCGTGAATATATTCGTCGCCATAATTGGTGGTAAATTTATCTGTCAAATTATCAAAATCGCCACCAACTCTCAAACTCAAAGCAGACTCTGCAAAAATCTTACCTCCAGATTTGTTTACCAAATCGCCTTCGGTTTTCAAGGTAATCGCATCTCCTTCCATCGAACCACCATCGTTAACTATCGACTCTACATCCATCGTCAGCTTCTGCGTGCCCAAAATCGTCCCGCTATTTTCCACCGTGCCACCGCTAATAGCAACACTTTTGCCTTTGATTACAGAGCCCGTCAAATCGTCGTCCACCAGCTCCGCAATCAAATCGTCCGCCGCTTCCTTACTTGCCTGCATCTCCTCTAACAGAGCATCCGCACTCAGCTTAAGCTCCTGCAAATAATCTTTCTGACCATTTTTGGCTACGGCTATCTCATCTCGCATCATCACCAACTCTTTATCCAAATTCCCCGCAATATTCTCACTCTCCTCCTGCGAGCTGGCTATCCTACCGTCAACCCCCACACCTAACTTTTCTTGCAAAATCTCGGGAAAATAAAGCTTCGGCATTAAAACCGTCTTTCCATCAACTTCTGTCTCCACCAACCACACTATTGGATCCTGCAACATATTTATCTGCTGCGCACTCAGCTCTATTCCCACAGCCAACTGATAATCTCGATAAGCTTTCGCCCCGTTCTCCAAAAGCTTTTGATACTGCTCCTGCTCACTCTGACAATCTTCCAAGATGAACCGCTGCTGATACTCCCGCTCGATCGCCTTGCTAATCTCTCTGCTCTCATAAAAAGGATCGCCCATAAAAGTCTGCTCCTCTTGCGGATGGTAATCTATCCTTTCCAACAAATACTCACTACCATGCAACCCCTCCACAGACACAAACTCAGCTCTACTCTCCATCACATACTTCGGACTTTTGCGCTTGCTTTTGCGATAAAGCTTCGAGCCAAAATCGGCGTCGATCCCCACCGCCTCAACTGGATTTTCGTGCACCTGCTCCGCTTCTTTTGCTAAACTTGCTCTTTCTGCCATAAAACTTTCGTTCTTTTTCTTGGCAATCGTTGTCACCTCACCTGCTTCTTTTGCAGCGATATCCAGCTTATCAGAAAACACACTTCCTCCAGCCCAAAAATAATCGCCAAGCGAAACCACCGCGCTGTTAGCAAAAGAGGCGGGAGCAGAGATATTTTTTGAGGACACTTTCTCATTATGCTTTCCTCTATAGCCATCTGTAACACTCTTCATCTGCTCAGTCATTGAAATATTTAAAGATGCTCCCGACAAAATATAAGAACTAACTTCTTCACCAGATTTTCTATAAAAAGACCATGAACTTCCATCATATATTTTTTTTATATATTTACCAAGTTCATCATATATTTTAGCAAAACTATCTCTATTTTTGTAATAATAAATAACCTTTTCATTGTAACTTTTCGCTACATTTGATAAAATTCCGCCTTCTAATTTCATATTATTTCCGCTACAAATAGTACTCAAAGAATTTTCGAGATTATCAGCTTCAACATTTAAATTATTACCAGATAAAAACTTGCCCTCAGTCGAAATTGGCACATTTTTCCTATACTCACCTAAAACTGTCCGCAATATTCCTTCCCCTTTATAAGAACGATGATTTAAAAAAGAATAACCATCATCAAAAATTCTTATAATGGAATTTTTATACTCATCCTCACAACCTCTATTTCTTATTACATGTCGCATAATCATCAAACCATTTGCATCTGCATAATCGTTGCTAATCAAAATTTTACTATAAGAATCCCCTGTAATATCTTCCACACTTTCCACTCGTCGGTTTTCAAAATTTTTGGTTTTTACCACCAAATCTCCTTCCCCAAAAATCGTCCCCGAAATATTTTGGATACTACTCCCCTTCTCCCCATTCAGACCAGTCAAACTCATATCGCCCTTGGACAAGATCGATCCTTTGTAGTTTTGCAACAAATTCGACACCTCGGCGGTCAAATCGCCTCCACTGTAAATTGTACCTCCACTTTTGTTGCTTAGGTCTCCTCTGACGATTACACTAAAATTCCCACCTGCCAGTAATTTTGCACCAGAAGAATTGGTCAGATTTTTGCCCACTTCCAGTAACAAATCCCCTTGTGAGGAGATCAAGCCGCTGTTTTCCGCATCACTGCTGGCGATAAACTCTGCGCCCAAAGCTCCAGCCAAAATTTCGCCATTATTGGAAAAACTGTTAGCGCTTATCCGCACGCCCCCGCCGCTGGCAACGCCGCTATTGACAAAACTTTTGTTCAAATCAAGCTCGATTTCTAGCCAACTCTCTCCCAGCAACTCGCCTCTATTCTCAAAGTTGCCACTATTTATCTGCATCCGCAAGCTATCGCCAGCCAAAAAATTACCCGTAGAAAAAATCTGCTCAGTCCGCAAATCGATACTCCCAGAGGCGATGAAATCGGCAGCTTCGTTACTTAGCTGCCCTCCCACCCGCATACGCAAATCTCCGCCAGCATAAACTCCATCAATAGCAAGATTTTGCAAATCACCACCCGTCTGAATCTGCAAATCGCCCTGCGAAAACAAATTACCGCTGTTTATCAAATCACCAGAAATCGTAAGCTCGGCGCCTTTATCCCCCGCCATTATTAAGTTTTCGTTTCGCAGTCCGCCAGCGGTCATCGCCAAACTTGTGCCAAAAATCGATCCCGAATTTTCTAAAAAATTCTCTCCCAACAAATCAATACTCAAACTGCCTTGCGCCGTCAAATCTCCGCGATTTACAAAATCCCCCTCTTCAATCTGCAAACTCATATCACCCAAAACGCTCAAACCACCTTCATTCAAAAACTCTACCGCCTGCAATTGCAAATTCCCTTGCGAGAAAATCTCACCGTCGAGATTAGCAAATTTTTGCAAATCTTCCGTCGAAATCCCTAAAAAACTCAAATCTCCATCTGCATAAATCTTGCCCTGGCTATTAGTAATACCATCACTTGCGCTCAAGCTCATATCCACATCCGATAACAAAACCGCACCTTGTTCATTAAGTAGCTCTTGCCCAGCAGAAATATGCAAACACCCAGCACTATTGATCGTGTCGTAATTGGCAAAATCCCTGAGCACCATGATCGCCATCGAAGAGTCGCTACTGGCCATAAAACCTCTATTTTCAACCGCTCCAGCCGTCAAAAGCAAACTTCCAGCACTAATCTGCCCCTTATTCACAAAATCGCTTTCACTCAAATTAAGAAGCAAATCGTCACCAGATTTCACCAAGCCTTCCTGCCCAAAATCTTCGGCTTGCACCTGCAAACTCTTCCCCGCTTCCAGCTCCGCACTTGCCAAATTTTCCACTAAACCAGCCGTCACCCGCACATCGCCCAAACTATAGATAGAACCCTTGCTTTGCAATGTGTTAACCACATTAAACTCAGCCGATTCTCCAGCAACCACCAAATCCTGATTCAAAAACTCGTTACTCTTAGACAAAAAACTTCTCCCAGCAGAAAGTAAGTTTTTATTCTCTATCTCATTGGCTTGCAAAGAAATATCTCCATTTGCCACAACCTCTCCATCGTTCTGAATTTTGTTCAAAACCTTCACCGCCAAATCTTGCGCCGAACAAAGCTTACCATTTTCATTAAAAAAATCGCTGCCTTTTATCGTTAAATTTTTTCCTGCCAATATCTTCCACACACCAGCATCACCCGCCCTTGCTACCATCACCTGTTCTGCACTCTCCAAACTAATATCACCCTTAGCCCCTACATCTCCAGCTATATCCAAACTTTTCTCACTACCGACAAAAATATCACCTCCAGCTTGCAAGCTCTTTATCTCTGCAAATCCTCTCGCACAAAAGTCTAAATCCCCGCTCTCAGCCGTGATCGAGCCATCATTTTCTTGCTCCAAACTCGCCTCAGCTTCCAACTTGACATCTCTTTTGGCATAAACATCTTTACAAACCACTTTTCCGTTTGAGCTTATCTCCACATCTTTCACCCCAGCCCAAAGCATTCCTCGGCTATTGACACCTACTCCCTGCTCGGTGCTGATTATTTTGATGCTTCCCCCAAAAATACTCCCTAAAGCCGACGCATCTAATGCAACTTCGGGTTTTTCCTGAGATTGGTGCGAAGCCTTAATCTGCTTGCTCTGATAATCAATATCGTTCAAGCCAAGAGTCACATCTACCTGAGCCTGCCCGAGATTATCGGCAATCTGCCCAGACAACTCAGCTGCTCTTGCCAATATTCCAAAATAACTAAGCCCCGAGATATCAACACCTTGAGAACCTACCGTTATTTTGCCTTGACTCACACCAACACCCAAAAGCTCTCCACCACGCATCGCTGGCACACCCGTGGTCAAAGTAACTTTGGGGGTATTAATAAAGCCGGCTCCATTGACATAGATACCGTTGGGATTTGCCAGCACATATTCAGCAGATCGCCCAAAAATTTCCGTCCATCCTTGCAAATCGGATGTGCTCGTCCCGGTAACCTCATTCAAAATAATCGACGCCTCACGCATATCTTTCTGGAAATTAGGATTTTTATAAACCGCCCCACCAATAACACTCACGCCATCCTCAGCGCTGTTATTGATCACCACACCCTTTTGGCTGACATTGAACTTATCGAAACTATTGTGTGATACACCCGCTGCAGAAGGCGAAGAAATATTCACTTGATCCACGCCACTGCGCGTTTTATCAACGCTCGTCTGCTTATCGCGCACCTGATCAACTACGATGTTCGCATCCGCTAGCAGTGGCGAAAAAACTATCTGAAAACTAAGGAGCAACAGCAACAATTTGGACTTCTGACTTCTCCGTTTAGAATACAAAACGAGCTTTTTTGAAGACTTTTTAATGGGTTTTCTTCGACGCATAAGAATCTCCTCCGAAAATAAAACGATAATAAGCATAACACTGAAAAACAAACAAATTATGTCAACAAGATATTAGAAAAAAATGAATAAAAAAGTTTTATCATTTTTACCTTCCAAAAATAAACAAAAATAAGTTGACTCAAGCCAGAAAAAAATAATCAACAAACTAAATTTAAAAAAAGGACAAAAAATCATGAAAAAATTTATTCTTACTACTCTAAGCTTCCTGCTAATGAGTTTCGCCTTTGCAACTACCGAAAAATCAAGTATCCCCGTCGAACTAAGCCTTGGACAATGCGTATTTGCCGCTAGACTATTAAACACCGTAAACATCAAAGGAGCAGAAGTTGAGACATACTTAAAAACAAAAAAATTCTTCATTAGCAAGGTAGAAAACAGTAAGAAGAAAAAAGCAAAAGATATAATCAAACTCAAAATGCCTCTGGAAGTAGCTCAAGGATTTGTCTCTTTCACACAAGAAGCTGTAATCTCAGGTAGCGACGCAGAATTTTACCAAGAAATTATAAAAAAAATAATCGACGCCGCAAAATAAAAAGCACGACGATATAAACTAAGGGATATCACTTTGAGTAATATCCCTTTTTGTTTTATCTCAGAGGAAAAGAACAATAAAAATTATCTTAGTTCAACAATAGGCACAACAATTTTTTGCCCCTTTTCTATATTTTTAAAATCTAGATCACGATTATAACGTTTCAACAACCAAAAGGGTAGATTAAAATCATCTTTTGCCAATTTTAATTTGACAAAAATCTTTTCCCAGAAAGTTAAGAAAAGAGATGCAAGAATGGAGAAAGAAACACAAAGTTGGACAGTGACAAATATAGTTCCTTTATGTAGAATAGCTAGGCAAACTAAACCTTGGCATAATCAATCTATTACTCTCCATCTGATTGAAAATTGGTAAGAAAAAAAGAGACAAACTAATGAATAGCATAAGGCTCTTATCTTGGGTTCTATTGTATCTGATACACTTAGTGTACATGGGAACTCCTTAAACTTTATGCAATCACCTACATATTTAAATTTAACTTAACAAAAATTTCTAAAGAATCACATTTAGTCAAAACTTTTGATTCTTTTAAAACTTCGATTTTTAACATAACATCATCTCTAAACTTATCTTCAATTGGGAAAATAAAATTAAAAAGATAAAAGTCCTCCATTAAACCTCTTAAATTGTAAAATTCATACTCTGTGTTTCCTCCTAAAACTTGCTCTTTAACCACTTCATTATAAACTAAAAATTTAGTTTTTATAAGTCCATCAAACTCGTAATTCCAGCTTATTTTATAGCTATCAGGAAAATCAATCCCCACAACATATTTACCTCTTTTAAGGTTAGATTTTAATTTTACAATTATAATTTCCCCTTTTTCCAATAAAATTGATTTTCTAAAAACTTCTTTTCCTTCAACTTCAATAACATTGTAAAAAAAAGTTAAATATGAGATAGAAATCTTTCTATAAATTAGTGGACTCAACAAAAGAAAACAAAAAATGAAAATTAAAAATTTTTTAAAACCAAAAATAACAATAGAAAAAGAACAACAAAGTAACAATAATACCATTAAAAATATCATATTACTTCTTCTCTAACTTATAAAGTCTCCAATATTCACTTCGTAACTTATCCGCATAATCTTGACAATTATTAAAAATTAAATTGTATTTCCCTATATTGATATTTTTTTCCGCTTCACGCATTAAATTGTCATCATAACGAATACCTTCCGCAAAAGTATAATCTTCAATGTTTTCATCTCTCTTAACTTTACTACCATCAAAGAAACCTGCATTATCCTTTGTACCATCTTCATAAAAACCATGCTCATGAGCCAATTCTAAATTATGATAATCATCTACAGGATTTAGAATAAGAGGCAAATTACCTATTTGCCTTTTCCCGAACTTAAACGGCATCACCTGCTCCACTCCCCCTGCCCCATTGGAGCCTGCATCCATGTCTGTGAAAGCAGAGATAGACTCTTTATTAGGATTATCCCCAAACTCTCTTGCTAAAGAGTGCATAAACTCTGACTCAGACTTTTTAGCTAAATCTTCGTAATGATCTTTGTCTTGACTATAAGTAGTGTAATCTACCCCATCCTGATCATCTATAGCATGTTGATTTTCGTGGCGAGTTACTGTGAGCAAATCGCTGATGCTATTAGTCTTGTCGGCGTTGAGATAGATAGTGTTACCTTCAGCATCATAAAATCCAGATAAGGCACTCTTATCTTCGCCATCTACTGTCGTTCTCTGATCATCTGTTAGCTCATCGCCCTCATAAAAATTCACCTCGACTCCTGAGGTCGAGCCAACTAAGGCGGTGATAGCTCCCTGAAGTTCTTCTTGGGAATGTTCTTCAGGGTTGGAAATTATATTCGTGATCTCTTCTTGTTTTATTGCCATTTGCAAAGCCATCTCTGTTCCTTCGGTTTTTCTTTCGTAATCTTAATTTTTGATTTAAGTTCTTTATTTTTTTATTCTGATATACAAAATTTGAAAAAAACTTAGTATTATGATTAAATAAATGTAAAAAAGTTTCTTCATTATTCAATTCCTTAATGTATTCTTGATAATAAGGCGTATCCTCAAATTTGTCGTATTTACCTATATTTATATCCTCTGGATTCAGAGGATTATTTTCATCACTCCAGTAAAGAGAACTACTTCCTCATTATATGTTTTACCCATCACTTTATGAAATCCTTTTAAAATCCTAACAAATCCACACTGTTAGCACTTAACAGCAAAGACGCAAATACAATAAAATTATAACTCAAAAATGCCAATAAAACATAATTTTTTCTCAAAAAATAATACATCACCACATTTGCAAAAATAAATCCGCCTACATAAATAAGAACATTAAAAGGTTTATTATATGCCAACCAAAAAGCAAGAAAAAAATAATATATAAAAATTCCAAACAACAAAATACAAACAGACCCAATCAAAAAAGCCAAAACTTTTATTGATATTTTGGGTATTCTTAAACATAAAGAAGAAAAGAGTAGCAAATCAGTTCCTAATATTATGCTAAATATAAATCCAACTACTTTTGTAATCATTCTACTTCTTTTAAGAAATCTTTTAAAAATCTATCGCTTTCGAAATAAGATCCTTCTCCAGAATGAGTAATATTGTCATAATTAATAAATTTATACTCTGACCTATTATTATCTTTAATAGTTCGATTAAGTTTATCAATTATTTTTAATTTCTCTAAAATATCATTTTTTGAAGCAAAATCCACAAACATATTTACTGTGCTTTCCGCAGTTTGTTGAGCAATATACGGAGACCCTATCGTAATTAACTTATCAATCCCCTTATCAATATCCCAATTTTCAGCAACATTGTAAACTATCTGACCTCCTCCGCTATAACCCACTATATTAAGCTTTTCCCCCTCTTCCAATGGATTATTTTTTAAGTCATTTAAAATAAACTCAGCAGTAGACCTACTGTAAACATCCATATTTAACATCTCCTTACCAACATCTACAAGGTCTTCTAACACTTTATTGGTTGAATTTTCAGAACTTTTATTATAAACACCTGGGGCTACCACCACTTCCTCTCTATCCAAAGAGGTGTTAACTTCTTCGGCAAATTCATAAAGATAATTTGGAGCTTTATCTCCGTTATTATTGTTAATTCCATTTACTATATAAGTCCTAGGTTGTGCTTCCTTCACCATCCCTGCATTCTTATTAGAGCCCGTGAAATCTTGAGCATCTCTCCACTTTGCAATCTCTTTGGTTTTGTCTTGACTCTCACCAAACTTATTGACCCAAGAGTTCACAAAATCTTTGGTAGAGATATCAGAGATATCTTGGCGTTTACCTTCCAAACCATCGAAAACCACCCCTCTTTGGGCATCCACGAAATGACTCAACTCATTGCCAAGGGAGCCAATCAAATCTTCGTTAGAGCCTGTCATAGCGGCAGAATTAATAAATATTTTACCCGACTCTGGATCGTAAAAAGCTTTAGTCTCAGCCTTATCTACACCATTTTCTGATGCTCGCTGTTTGGCTGTCATCTGGTCACTATCTATTATTTCCACCACCACCTCTCCATCTATTCCACTAGCCTCCACGAAGCTCTGTCCTACACTGGCCAAAGCTCCCTCCAAAACCTTTTTGCTATTTTTTTCTTTGTTCTTGATAATTTTTAGTTCGTTAGCCTTTTTTATATCCAAATCTATGACTGCTTGAGAGGTTGCTATCTTTTTAGCTCTATTTTCCCAGAATCCATCACCCTGATCATTCCAACTTTCTACCACAGCGTCTTTTAGTTTACCTGTTGCATCCACAATGTTCTCTCCTGCACTTAGCACATTAGACCCTAAGTTCTTAAAATTAGCTATCTCCGCCTTCTTCTCCTTTTTCCACTCTTGCCTGCCCTCTTTGGAAAACAATCGATGGTCAACATTCACAGAGACATCAAATCCTCCAAGCTCATCATCTCTTGTAATCACTTGGCTAGAGTTAATATCTCTGTTCAAATCTCCCTTATAATCGTCTCCTCCCACAGTGATGCTTCCGCTACCGATGGTAGCGTAGGTTGTTTGCCTCTTATCGTATCCACCATCGCTAAAGCTTAAGTTGGTGCCACCACTGCTTGCACTAACCCCACCTCCATAAGTGTAAGATTTATCTTTATCCTTAATATTCTCCACCACCAGCTCATCCACTGCAATCTCCAGATTGCCACCATCTACCTGTTTGGCATCTATCTCTGCTATGCGAGCTGCCAAGCCCTCTTGGTCGCCTTCGAACTCCAGGGAAGCCTCATACTTCTCTTGTTGTAACTCATCATAGTTACTCACTTGTGCTATCTTAGCACCGCGATTAGTCATGGTGCCAGCCTTAATCATTACCGAGTATAGACCTATGATAGCATTTTGATTACTCATTCAACCTTTGTTGCCTATTAAGTAGACACAATCCTTAAGGACCATACCAAATATTTATCCCAACTAAAGTATCTCCACTAAATTCTAATTCTGAAATTAAATTCTCATCACTTTCATAAAAATAAATATACTTGACATCAAAATTTAAAGAATCACTTTTTTCTACTTTTCTTGGTTTACCATAAATAGAAATAATTTTGGATAAACTATCACCCAATTCAATTCCTTCGTTAGTATTCCATTTCGTTTTTTTGAAGGTTTTTATAAATTCCCCATTTCTTTTATAAAATGTAGCATGAACTCCACATATAAGACTATCATTTTCAATAACTGTATAGGTTATATGTACATTTTTAGGAAATAAAAAATCATATTCTTCAATAATCAAAATTTTTTTCTTTTCATATCCTCCATATTTATTAACTAAATCCGCTAATGTTAAAGTGTTATTGAAAAAATCCAATTCCCCAAAACAATCAATTTTTTCCACTCCCCATAGGTTACAAAATAAAAAAACTGCCATTAAAATTCTTTTCATCTGTTTCTCCAAGTCTAAAGAAGATAAATAATATCAGCATCTTTAGCATCCTTACGTCTATATGGTATTTTCACGCCCGGAAATTTTATCTTAAAATTCTCAATTCTTCGCCCTAATTTAATAACGTCGGCATTTTGCCCTCTCGTACATCCTTTTGTTGAAATCCATCCTTGATAATCAGCAAAAGGATCTTTGATATATCGACTATTTCCCCCTCCATGAATATCACGACCCCTCGGATCATTAGTTTCAATATACGCGCCTTTAGGGCCATAAGATTTACCTTCAAAATAAAGAACTGAAACATCTTCTGTTTCAAAGTTATCTGTGGCACCAGGTTTACTTGATTTAGTTACTTTATTTCTAGTTCTAATTCCAAATGGTACAGCATTAGGATTCTCGGGACGCTCATCAAAAACAGTCGTACTCTCTAGATTTATATCGTCTCTTTTTATATATGTTTTCAAGCTAGCGGGCATCACCTGCTCCACTCCCCCTGCCCCATTGGAGCCTGCATCCATGTCTGTGAAAGCGGAGGTAGACTCTTTATTAGGATTATCCCCAAACTCTCTTTCTAAAGAGTGCATAAACTCTGACTCAGACTTTTTGGCTAAATCTTCGTAATGATCTTTGTCTTGACTATAAGTAGTGTAATCTACTCCATCCTGATCATCTATAGCGTGTTGATTTTCGTGGCGAGTTACTGTGAGTAAATCGCTGATGCTATTAGTCTTGTCGGCGTTGAGATAGATAGTGTTACCTTCAGCATCATAAAATCCAGATAAGGCACTCTTATCTTCGCCATCTACTGTCGTTCTCTGATCATCTGTTAGCTCATCGCCCTCATAAAAATTCACCTCCGCTCCTGAGGTCGAGCCAACTAAGGCGGTGATAGCTCCCTGAAGTTCTTCTTGGAAATGTTCTTCAGGGTTGGAAATTATATTCGTGATCTCTTCTTGTTTTATTGCCATTTGCAAAGCCATCTCTGTTCCCTCGGTTTTTCTTTCGTAATCTTCAAAAATTCCATTACCTTCACCTTTTAGATTTTCCGAGACAGCAATAGTGAGGTCATCGGTGGCATTTTTTACATTTCAAATACTATAAAATATATTCATTAGAATATACAAAACAAATTTAATATCAACGCTTTATAATTATATATAATTACAACAAAGAATAGTATAATAAAAAAAACAAATGAAGAATAAACTAGTGAATGCCTCGTCCTGAAAAAAGTGGACTCTCATTAGGGAGGAAATTTGGATAAGAAAAGAAAAACGTTTAGGTATTCGAAAGCTTTTAAGGCAGAAGTTGTGCAGCTGGTGAAAGACAAAAAGTTGACAGTTTTAGAAGCTAGCAAATATTATGGAGTCGGATTTGCGACGATATATAATTGGTTAAAGAAAAAAAATATTTCAACACCTTATAAGGAGGTATTTTACGTGAGTTTATCAGATAAACATAGTGCTTTAAAAGAGATAGATGAATTGAAGAAAGAAAATTTAGCGCTGAAAGAGGCTGTTTCAAAGTTGACCTTGGATAAGATTTGCCTTGAAAAATGTGTCGAAATTGGCGAGCGAGATTTTGGAATGGAGTTAAAAAAAAAGCCCGAAGTGCAGGAATTGAGGAAATTAGGGAAAAAATAGTGGCTAAAAAGTTGCCTCTTAAGGTAAATTCTGTCTGCAAGTGGTTTGGTATAAGCAAGTCTGGTTTTTATAAAAAGAAGCAAAACTTGGCAAAAGTTGAGGCGTTTGAAAACCTTGTTTGCCAGCGTATTAAAGGACTTCGCAAGCTAGGATTGATGTGTGGAGCCAGAAAGATTAAAAAGCATTTGCAAGAGGAGTTTGATATCAAAATTGGGCGTGATCGCCTGCTGGATATTATGCGTAAAAACGATCTGCAGTGTCAGTTTTATAAGGTGAAAATTAAGCACTCTAGTGGCGTCAGGCAGACTTTCCCGAACCTTTTGATGAAAGATTTTAAAAAGACGGTCAACAAATTTGGGCAAGCGATTGTTACAGATATTACTTATATTAAGTTGCCACGGGATAAATTTTGTTATATTAGTTTGGTTACAGACTTGGCTACAAGGAAGATTTTGGGTTATAATGCGGCAACCACTTTGTTGGCTAAAGAGTCTGTTAAGGTGATGAAAAAGACGATAAAGAAGTTTAATTTGCCCGACAATTGCATTCATCACAGCGATAAAGGGGTGCAATACACCAGCAAAGAGTATACCGATTTTTTGAAGAAAAACAATTTTAGGATAAGTATGACTGGCGATGGTAAATGCTACGATAACGCCTGTGCTGAGAGGATTTTTAACACTTTGAAGAATGAGTTTGGCTTTCACGCTACGTTTTCTAGCGTGAGAGAGGTTAGAGAGCAGTTGAAGATTTTTGTGGATGTATATAACAATAAAAGGTATCACATCGCTTTGAATTATAAAACGCCTGAAGCTGTTTATTTAGAATTAAAAAATGTGGTTTAATAAGTAAAAAAACGAGTCCACTATTTTAGGACTGGACAGAAAATCCTAAATTTTCATTCTTATATTGATTATTATTAATTGATCTAACCAAAAAATTATCATCAAAATTTTTGTTTCGATAAATATACAAAAAAACTATCCAAGATACCCAAAAAACAGTATAAAATAGCAATGAAAAAGCAACTCTTTTTTTTAGGGGAAAACTGCCCACAATAACAAAAGGGGAAAAAATTGTGTCAAATAATAAAATAATGCTAAAAATTAAATCGTTAATCTTCATTTTTTAAAATTTCTAGTAATTCTTCTGAATTAACATTAACAGGTGATGGTAAAAGAGGGATACTAAGACCAAAAGAGTGCCCTGATCCAACAGGAAAGCCATTATCCCCAATATATGTATCATAAGTAACTGAATTTCTAACACCAATATTAACAGAATTAGAAACGGTCGTACCTCTATAAATTAGCTTATAATAAATGCTACCTCCTACATTGGGCATCAAATCAACACCTTTAATACTTTCCCAATTTGTATCAGAACCCAATGTATATGAAGGAATAGCATATGTGCTTTGAACACCAAAATGTAAATCCATATCCTCTCCAGGAAAAGGAATTCTTAGATTATCGTTCCCAAAAAGATAAATATCTGGCTGCAAATCTTGGGCATTATCTGCCTTCCCCAATCCTATAAGCATCGTTTCACTAGAAGAGTTGTCTGTCCGCCAATTGTCCATCTGCAAACTATTAGACTCATTACTTATCCCTGCTATCTTATTCTCTAGCTCCCAAGCGCTGGAAGCTGTCTTATTGGCAAACTCAGCCAAGCCTTCGCTCCTGCCACCTATACCATCTTCACTATCGTACACCTCGCCTCTGGCTTTTTGACCAGCATGCACCGCCTCTTCGGTAATAGTGCCATAAAGTTCTGCTCCCTTGGTCAAATCTGTCTTATCGACATTGATGGCAATATCGCTATTGTCAGCGTCGTGGTAAGCTTTAGCTTGTTTTTTAGAAATACCTTTTTTATCAAACTCGTTTTCGGCTGTTAATTCATCGCCCTCATAAAGATACAAATCTCCTTCCTCTGCTCCCTCTCTTTCTCTCATAATATTTGCCACATCTTTTAGATCTGTTTGTACATCCTCAGCAGATTTTTCTCCTTTTTCACCTAAAGCATCGTTCATCTTATCTCGAATGACTAGGTTTTTGTGATCTTTTTTAGCGTTCACATTTCTATCTACCGCTTCCCCATAAAGCTTACCAATCTCCAAAACACTAACATCTTCATTTGTTAAACCACTCTCTATGGCTCTTCCTAAATCAGTTGCAGATTTTCCCACTCGCCAGCTAGCCACCTTAACATTCTCCCCCATATTCTTAAAATTCTCTACCTCTTGTTTTTTCTCCGCTTTCCACTCTTGCCTTCCCTCTTTGGTAAACAATCTATGGTCAACATTCACAGAGACATCAAATCCTCCCAGCTCATCATCTCTTGTAATCACTTGGCTAGAGTTAATATCTCTGTTCAAATCTCCCTTATAATCGTCTCCTCCCACATTGATGCTACCGCTACCGATGGTAGCGTAGGTTGTTTGCCTCTTATCGTATCCACCTTAAGTTGGTGCCACTACTGCTTGCACTAGCCCCACCTCCATAAGTGTAAGATTTATCTTTATCCTTAATATTCTCCACCACCAACTCATCCACTGCAATCTCCAGATTGCCACCATCTACCTGTTTGGCATCTATCTCTGCTATGCGAGCTGCTAAGCCCTCTTGATCGCCTTCGAACTCCAGGGAAGCCTTATACTTCTCTTGTTGTAACTCATCATAGTTACTCACTTGTGCTATCTTAGCACCGCGATTAGTCAAAGTTCCAGCTTTAACTTTCACCGAATTTTTCCCAATGATAGAGGTTTGATTGGAAACCCAATCCTTATCGCCTTTGGTGTTTGAGCCACTCGCACCTGCACTAACATTACCGCCACTATAGCCAGCGTTGACGCTATAGCTCTCAGCTCTACTCTTGGATCTATCTTGCAGAGACTCTATCAGCAAGTCTCCTCCCAACTCCGTGAGATCCACATCCCCTGCCACAACATTCGCTCCGCTAAAGGTGGCATCGCCCTTGGTCTTCACCGTAAAACTGCCTCCGGCCATAGCAGTAGCGTTACGTAGTGGTCTTTCAGACGGACTCCACTCTTTCTGTACCGCTACAGAAAGAGTGAAGGGAGAAAGAAACCGCTCCGCTTCATCTGACACCAAAATATAAGCAAAAAATGATTAGCAACTATTTTGGTGTCAGATGAAGCGGAGACATCACCCCTACTTTCAAATGTTTAAACAAAAAAGAGGCCACTATTTTAAGAGAAGACAATTTAGAATGAAAAATTTAATGATACTTAATCGTTCTATCTTTATAATGATCTTCGCTACGACGCAATCGAAAAGCAATTCCTTCATCATTCAATCCAGACTCCCAAATATAAAATTTAATATATTCCAAACCTTTATAAACAGGATTACTAGGAAAATAAAGAGTCACTTCCCAATATAAATCTAAATTCTCTCCCACAATTATAGTCTCAATTATAAATGGGGCATCTATTTTTTCTTCAGAATTGAATAAAGATGCTTTATTATCTTTATAAAAAACTATACTATCGTAATTAAATCCATACTCTTCTTTAGATTTTTTTAATTTCCAAGATTTGCAAGTCAAAATTTTCATAGAATTTGGGAATCCCTCATAATCGCCAAGACTCCTAAAAATCGTTAGAGTATCAACTCCAATTTTCCCCAAGCTCCTATAAGCACCATTCTTTTCAGCAAAGTCATACATCCCTTGCATTACAGCAAAATATTTTCTAACCAACTTTCCCGATTTTTTAAGACTAAAAAGTCTCAAATTAGGTCCATCATTTTTAACAATTTCACGACCATACCCTTCACTGTATCCTAAAAGCGTTATAAGTGTATCTTGCTGCAAATAGACAGCAAATTTTTTATCCAAATAATTATCACTATTTCTAATATCAATACTAGGCCTCATAAATATAGTATCACCATATCGATAATAAACTCCATAATCTCCCCAAGGTTCTGGCAATGGACTATGATAATCTTCAGCATAGTAAGTATTATTAGGATAAAATCTAATACTTACCCATTCTGTAGTATCTAACCACTCAGTAACAACATATTCATAATCTAAACTTTCATAAACAGCAGTATCCAAATGTGTCGCAGCATACATCATTTTATACTCCTTTTCACCTTTCTTGCTTTGGGAACTTGTATATAATTTCCTCGATCGGGCGGAAAATAACCCTCCATATCATTATTCAAATTTTCTATATTTTTAGCATTAAACCATTCCATCGTTGTACTACATCCGGTAGATGTAGAAGGTTGAGGATGAACGTAAATTCCATATCTTTCCACAGTCGTTCCATCTGCTTTTTTTTGAGTGTAAACACCGTCATTACTTTTTCCAACATCAAAAAGTCTAAATTTATATTGATATTCCCCACTTCCAATTTCTTTTTCCGCCCCCCAAATTTTAGAAT
Source organism: Cloacimonadales bacterium (SeqCode) (assembly GCA_965228195.1). GTDB lineage: Bacteria > Cloacimonadota > Cloacimonadia. The sequence continues at coordinate 1,209,711 of OZ245797.1, read as the reverse complement.
CTGTCTCTGCCCATTTCTCTTCTTTCCCCAAAATAGTTCCTCTATTTTCTTTATCATTAGAAAGAGCATCGTAAGATCTCCAAATAGTTTCCTTGGGCTTCACTCCCGTTAAATCTTGAGAAATTTGCTCCTCAAAAGTCCCTTTAGTTTCATAAACATTATACTCATAAAAAACAGCTCCCATACTTTCCTTAGTTTTTCCTGTCAACTTACCTAAGTTTGGTTCCGCCCCTCTCACCTCATCCACCAAGCTGTTCTCAGCCGAGAAATCTTGATTGTACATCCAGCTTTGATGAGAAGTATTATTGTCTTCGGCTACGCCAAAATCGTCTTGCAAAAACTCACGCATCTGATCACCTGTGGCATGAGCTACATCTTCACGTGTACCATCTAATCCATCGTAAGCTATGCCCCTATCCATATCGTCCACATGATTGAACTCATGGGCTAGAGTCGCTACGAGATCTTCTGTGTTTTGCACCTTGTCTAGGTTGACATACACTTTGCGAGTTTCACTTTCATGGAAACCTTCGGCTTCGGATTTGTCTACCCCATTGCCTGTCTCTTGGTCACTGACATATAGACCGTCGTAAAGTATCACTTCTACATCTTCGTTGCCCGTAAGCTCTCCATAAGCCTCAGATAGGACCTTTGTGGCGGCAACCACAGTCTCTTTGCTGACTCCATCTTTTTCGTCCAAGATCTCTTTTAACTCACCAAATTTGTACTTCAAATCGAGGCTTATTTGTCTATCAGCTCCCTTTTTCTTAAAATCTTTGATAACTCCATCAGATCCTTTGGCGTCTGCTATATTATCCTCCACCACATCGTATACATCTTCCAATGTTCTAGCTCCATTGAGACCAGCTTGCATGGCATTTTCTGGTAAATCTTTCAAATTTTTCCAACCATCTACTAGGCTACTGGCAAACTGAGAGTTTCCTTCATCATCCCAAGTATAAGACACATCTACGCTAAGATCCCAGCCTCCTGTTTTCTCGTCTCTGGTGATCTCTAGCGACTTGTCGGTGTCTCTATTTAAGTCAGCACCTTCATAATCTTCACCACCCACCACGATACTACCTTTACCCACGGTGGCTCTGGCTATTTGGTCTTTAGCCTGCCCAGATTGAGTAAAAGTTGCCGAGAGAGTGATAGTAGAACTTTCCTTCCCTTTACTTCCTCCCAAATTTACCCCATACCCTGTTTGCTCTTGACGATATTCACCTTTGAGGTCTTCTATCTCCAGCTCGTCCACTATTACCTCTAATTTACCAGCATCGTTGCCATCGGCGTCGATATTAGCTAGGAGAGCTCCTTTGTTGACAAATTTCTTCGCTCCCAATTTTACACTACTCTTACCCACAATAGATGTCTGATTGCCCACTAAGTTGGACCCCGAGCTACCATAAGATTTATTAAAACCCACGTTAGCCGAGTTGACTCCTCCTCCAGCGGAGTAAGTATTACTACTATTAAATGAGTGCGACTCATCTTGTAGAGACTCCATGATAAAATCTCCACCGATATCTGCCATATCTACTACATCGGCCACTACATTAGCTCCACGAAAACTAGCATCGCCTTTGGTCTTCACCGTGAAAGTTCCGCCTGCGCTTGCCGTGGCGTTACGATACATAGTCGATTCACTATGACTCTCAGAGTTACTGGCGGTAGCAGATCCGCTAATACCACCAGCAGTACTCATCCCCATAGTAGTGCTGTAAGATTCACTTCTGCTATCCATTTCACTGATATTTTCGCCAGCCTCAAAACTCACTTCGTCAGCCTCCAAGAAGATATCTCCTCCCGCTAAGAGATCACTACCCTTATTGGTTATTTTGCCCCCTGCGGTCATAGATATTCCATTACCAGCTTGGATAAGAGACTCTAGAGAATTTTTATTTTTTGTGGTAGTGGTGCTAGTCTTAGTTTCCACAGTCACACTCATATCGGCGTAAAAACCTGCCGTACCCGCCGTGCAAGCTGCTCCAGCTACCGCAGAACCCAATTTAGCAGCTCTTATTGCTGTATTAGCCACTTTCGCTTCTACATCTCCACCAGTTTTACTATCATCGTGGATTTGCTTACCAGCCTCATAGGCCGTAGTAGCCGCTTCTGCCCACTTATTGCCCACAGTAAGGCTGGTGGTAATCGACTTCTCCTCGTGTTTTTCCACAATATCTTCCAACTCCTGCAACGACAAAACATTAATATCCGCATCAGACACCATCGCAATGCTGCCCCCAGCCAAAATATCCGACGCCAAAATATTAGTGTTACCACCACTATTGGTGGACAGATCTCCTCCGAAATTGAGATTAGATTTTTGGTAAGTGGTCTTGGTAGTAATATTTTCATCTATACTCTTTTTGGTAGTAGCACTCACACTTGCACTGCTACTAGTGACTTCTAACTTACCTCCCTCAAATCCCTTTTTCTCCACCATTGTTCGCTCATAACTGGTCTCGGCAGCGGCAGAAACTACTAAATCTCCTCCAGCATCTATATTGCCATCGCCGACTACAAAAATATCGCTACCCACTATCTCGATATTCTTACTGGCAGTCAAATCAAGATCTCCATCTACCTTAGTCTCGGATGCAACTTGTTCTACACACTCTTGAGTCTGCTCCTTTTTGGTAACCACGGCTATTCCCAGACTAGATACTACATCGTTGAAGAAGCCACCCTTTTTCACCTTCTTATCATGAAATTCCCAATCTTCCACAGAATAAGTCTTGATGCTCCCTCCAGCCTTTTTGCTGAGGTCTCCTGTAGCACTCAAGGCACTACCTTTTTGGGTGATATCTCCTCCAGCTCTCAGGGAAGATCCTCCGCCATTTGCCACCTTACTCATCTGTTCATCGAAAGCCTCCAGTCGGGTCTGATACTCGATATCAAACTCTAGCTCTCTTTGCGCCTCTTCTCCTGCGTAAGACAATAACTTTTCGTATAGCAGGGGATTGTCGTCTTTGATAACCTCTAGTTGAGCGACTTGCTCCTCATCAAATAGCTCTCCTGCAAAATCTTCGTCTAGCAAACTACCCTTCTGATAGTCGGCCAAAGAAGAGACCAAGCCTTGCACCAAGTCACTGTTTTCATACTCGGAGCTAAACTTTTCATCACTCTCTTCTTGGTATTTTTTTTTCTCTTGGCTGACCACTGTCGACCAAAGAGTCTTATCCCCATCTGTCAACTCCAAGATAGCAGCTCTATCCATCACTTCTCCTGCCAGATAAGCTCCCGCCATGTTCTCTAGTTGAGCTTGTTTGTCCTCGTCCAAATCTGCAAACTTTTGCTTATTCTCAGCTACTATAGCTTGCTTAGCTTGACTTGTCAGCACTTGATACATAAGAGGATCACTCGCTGATAGCTCATCTAACTCGGAGCTAGAAAACTCTTTTTCCTCAGCTGCTGCTAGATAAAACTCTTTAGCCTTGGCTAGCAGATCCTCTTTGTTATCCAATTTTTCTAACTCTTCGCCTTTAGTAACCATCGCCTTAGCCTTAGCCATCTCTAGGGCGTGAGTATTGACACTCTTGTCTTCAGCCAAATTCTCTCCTGCCAAAAGGCGACTCTCCAACCCCGTTATCATCTTCGTCTGTTCGTCGGTCTCCAGATCAGCAAACTTGCTTCTATCACTAACTTTCATTTTCGAGCCAAAATTCACCTGCGAACCCACCACCTTCTTAGTCTGCCACACTTCTGTAGTTTTCTTGTTACTCCACCAACCTCCGCTAGAGCTCTCTTCCTTACGATAAGTAGTCGCAAAATCGTTCTCGATATTGATATCACCCTTGGCATCAATATCTCCATACCCTCCTACATCCACTTTAGCTGCCCTCAGATTGATGTCTCCCCCATTGCGCCAAACTAGACTGCCTCCGATATCCATAGTGGCAGAGGCTACATCCTTATTGTCAATCTCTACAGATTTACCTCCCTCTTGAAAACTGCTTTTTTCTCTGAGAGATATCGTCTCAAATTTGCTATCTCCACCTACTATTAGTCTCGCATCACCTGCCACCACTACATCTCCAGCTAGATTGGTAAAATCTCCACCCACCATCATATCCATAGTTCCGCCGCTGCCAAACATCGAACGCTCACCCAGCTCTTCGTGAATATATTCGTCGCCATAATTGGTGGTAAATTTATCTGTCAAATTCTCAAAATCGCCACCAACTCTCAAACTCAAAGCAGACTCTGCAAAAATCTTACCTCCCGACTTATTGATCAGATCGCCCTCAGTTTTCAAGGCAATCGCATCTCCTTCCATCGAACCACCATCGTTAACTATCGACTCTACATCCATCGTCAGCTCCTGTGCTCCAACAATCAGTCCACTATTCTCCACCGTGCCACCGCTAATAGCAACACTTTTGCCCTTGATTACAGAGCCCGTCAAATCTTCGTCCACCAGCTCAGCCAGCAAATCGTCCGCCGCTTCCTTGCTTGCCTGCATCTCCTCTAACAGAGCATCCGCACTCAGCTTAAGCTCGTCCAAATAATCTTTCTGACCATTTTTGGCTACGGCTATCTCATCTCGCATCATCACCAACTCTTTATCCAAATTTCCCGCAATATTCTCACTCTCCTCCTGCGAGCTGGCTATCCTACCGTCAACACCCACACCTAACTTTTCTTGCAAAACCTCGGGAAAATAAAGCTTCGGCATTAAAACCATCTTCCCATCAACTTCTGTCTCCACCAACCACACTATTGGATCCTGCAACATATTTATCTGCTGCGCACTCAGCTCTATTCCCACAGCCAACTGGTAATCTCGATAAGCTTTAGCCCCGTTCTCCAAAAGCTTCTGATACTGCTCCTGCTCACTCTGACAGTCTTCCAAGATAAACCGCTGCTGATACTCCCGCTCGATCGCCTTGCTAATCTCTCGGCTCTCATAAAAAGGATCGCCCATAAAAGTCTGCTCCTCTTGCGGATGGTAATCTATCCTGTCCAACAAATACTCACTACCATACAACCCCTCCACAGACACAAACTCAGCTCTACTCTCCATCACATACTTCGGGCTTTTCCGCTTGCTTTTGTGATAAAGCTTCGAACCAAAATCGGCGTCGATCCCCACCGCCTCAACTGGATTTTCGTGCACCTGCTCCGCTTCTTTTGCTAAACTTGCTCCTTCTGCCATAAAACTTTCGTTCTTTTTCTTGGCAATCGTTGTCACCTCACCTGCGTCTTTTGCGGCGATATCCAGTTTATCAGAAAACACACTCCCTCCAGCCCAAAAATAATCGCCAAGCGAAACCACCGCGCTGTTAGCAAAAGAAGCGGGAGCGGAGATATTTTTTGAGGACACTTTCTCATTATGCTTTCCTCTATAGCCATCTGTAACACTCTTCATCTGCTCAGTCATTGAAATATTTAAAGATGCTCCCGACAAAATATAAGAACTAACTTCTTCACCAGATTTTCTATAAAAAGACCATGAACTTCCATCATATATTTTTTTTATATATTTACCAAGTTCATCATATATTTTAGCAAAACTATCTCTATTTTTGTAATAATAAATAACCTTTTCATTGTAACTTTTCGCTACATTTGATAAAATTCCGCCTTCTAATTTCATATTATTTCCGCTACAAATAGTACTCAAAGAATTTTCGAGATTATCAGCTTCAACATTTAAATTATTACCAGATAAAAACTTGCCCTCAGTCGAAATTGGCACATTTTTCCTATACTCACCTAAAACTGTCCGCAATATTCCTTCCCCTTTATAAGAACGATGATTTAAAAAAGAATAACCATCATCAAAAATTCTTATAATGGAATTTTTATACTCATCCTCACAACCTCTATTTCTTATTACATGTCGCATAATCATCAAACCATTTGCATCTGCATAATCGTTGCTAATCAAAATTTTACTATAAGAATCCCCTGTAATATCCTCCACACTTTCCACTCTTCGGTTTTCAAAATTTTTGGTTTTTGCCACCACATCTCCTTCCCCAAAAATCGTCCCCGAAATATTTTGGATACTACTCCCCTTCTCCCCATTCAGACCAGTCAAACTCATATCGCCCTTGGACAAGATCGATCCTTTGTAGTTTTGCAACAAATTCGACACCTCGGCGGTCAAATCGCCTCCACTGTAAATTGTACCTCCACTTTTGTTGCTTAGGTCTCCTCTGACGATTACACTAAAATTCCCACCTGCCAGTAATTTTGCACCAGAAGAATTGGTCAGATTTTTGCCCACTTCCAGTAGCAAATCCCCTTGTGAAGAGATTAAATCGTAGTTTAAAACATCATAATCAGCATACAATTCTCCGCCTTTCCCACCAATCAAAATATCTGCTCTATTATCTATTTTATAAGCGGTTATCTGCATGCCATCACCGCTAACCAAATTCCAATTAGAAAAATTTTTGCCACCACTGACTTCTATCCCCAACCAACTCTCTCCCAGCAACTCGCCTCTATTCTCAAAGTTGCCACTATTTATCTGCATCCGCAAGCTATCGCCAGCCAAAAAATTACCCGTAGAAAAAATCTGCTCAGTCCGCAAATCGATACTCCCAGAGGCGATGAAATCGGCAGCTTCGTTACTTAGCTGCCCTCCCACCCGCATACGCAAATCTCCACCAGCATAAACTCCATCCATAGCAAGATTTTGCAAATCGCCACCCGTCTGAATCTGCAAATCGCCCTGCGAAAACAAATTACCGCTGTTTATCAAATCACCAGAAATCGTAAGCTCGGCGCCTTTTTCTCCCGCCATAATTGAGTTCTGGTTTCGAAGGCCGCCAGCGGTCATCGCCAAACTTGTGCCAAAAATCGATCCCGAATTTTCTAAAAAATTCTCTCCCTTTAAATCAATGCTCAAACTGCCTTGCGCCGTCAAATCTCCGCGATTTACAAAATCCACTTCTTCAATCTGCAAGCTCATATCACCCAAAACGCTCAAACCACCTTCATTCAAAAACTCCACCACCTGCAATTGCAAATTCCCTTGCGAGAAAATCTCACCGTCAAGATTAGCAAATTTTTGCAAATCTTCCGTCGAAATCCCTAAAAAACTCAAATCTCCATCTGCATAAATCTTGCCCTGGCTATTAGTAATACCATCACTTGCGCTCAAGCTCATATCCACATCCGATAACAAAACCGCACCTTGTTCATTAAGTAGCTCTTGCCCAGCAGAAATATGCAAACACCCAGCACTATTGATCGTGTCGTAATTGGCAAAATCCCTGAGCACCATGATCGCCATCGAAGAGTCGCTACTGGCCATAAAACCTCTATTTTCAACCGCTCCAGCCATCAAAAGCAAACTTCCAGCACTAATCTGCCCCTTATTCACAAAATCACTCTCTCCCAAATTAAGAAGCAAATCGTCAACAGATTTCACCAAGCCTTCCTGCCCAAAATCTTCGGCTTGCACCTGCAAACTCTTCCCCGCTTCCAGCTCCGCATTTTCCAAATTTTCCACTAAACCAGCCGTCACCTCCAGATCACCCAAGCTGTAAATAGTTCCCTTGTTTTGCAATGTGTTAACCACATTAAACTCAGCCGATTCTCCAGCAACCACCAAATCCTGATTCAAAAACTCGTCGCTCTTAGACAAAAAACTTCTCCCAGCAGAAAGTAAGTTTTTATTCTCTATCTCATTGGCTTGCAAAGAAATATCGCCATTTGCCACAACCTCTCCATCGTTCTGAATTTTGTTCAAAACCTTCACCGCCAAATCTTGCGCCGAACAAAGCTTACCATTTTCATTAAAAAAATCGCTGCCTTTTATCGTTAAATTTTTTCCTGCCAATATCTTCCACACACCAGCATCACCCGCCCTTGCTACCATCACCTGTTCTGCACTCTCCAAACTAATATCACCCTTAGCCCCTACATCTCCAGCTATATCCAAACTTTTCTCACTACCGACAAAAATATCACCTCCAGCTTGCAAGCTCTTTATCTCTGCAAATCCTCTCGCACAAAAGTCTAAATCCCCGCTCTCAGCCGTGATCGAGCCATCATTTTCTTGCTCCAAACTCGCCTCAGCTTCCAACTTGACATCTCTTTTGGCATAAACATCTTTACAAACCACTTTTCCGTTTGAGCTTATCTCCACATCTTTCACCCCAGCCCAAAGCATTCCTCGGCTATTGACACCTACTCCCTGCTCGGTGCTGATTATTTTGATGCTTCCCCCAAAAATACTCCCTAAAGCCGACGCATCTAATGCAACTTCGGGTTTTTCCTGAGATTGGTGCGAAGCCTTAATCTGCTTGCTCTGATAATCAATATCGTTCAAGCCAAGAGTCACATCTACCTGAGCCTGCCCGAGATTATCGGCAATCTGCCCAGACAACTCAGCTGCTCTTGCCAATATTCCAAAATAACTAAGCCCCGAGATATCAACACCTTGAGAACCTACCGTTATTTTGCCTTGACTCACACCAACACCCAAAAGCTCTCCACCACGCATCGCTGGCACACCCGTGGTCAAAGTAACTTTGGGGGTATTAATAAAGCCGGCTCCATTGACATAGATACCGTTGGGATTTGCCAGCACATATTCAGCAGATCGCCCAAAAATTTCCGTCCATCCTTGCAAATCGGATGTGCTCGTCCCGGTAACCTCATTCAAAATAATCGACGCCTCACGCATATCTTTCTGGAAATTAGGATTTTTATAAACCGCCCCACCAATAACACTCACGCCATCCTCAGCGCTGTTATTGATCACCACACCCTTTTGGCTGACATTGAACTTATCGAAACTATTGTGTGATACACCCGCTGCAGAAGGCGAAGAAATATTCACTTGATCCACGCCACTGCGCGTTTTATCAACGCTCGTCTGCTTATCGCGCACCTGATCAACTACGATGTTCGCATCCGCTAGCAGTGGCGAAAAAACTATCTGAAAACTAAGGAGCAACAGCAACAATTTGGACTTCTGACTTCTCCGTTTAGAATACAAAACGAGCTTTTTTGAAGACTTTTTAATGGGTTTTCTTCGACGCATAAGAATCTCCTCCGAAAATAAAACGATAATAAGCATAACACTGAAAAACAAACAAATTATGTCAACAAGATATTAGAAAAAAATGAATAAAAAAGTTTTATCATTTTTACCTTCCAAAAATAAACAAAAATAAGTTGACTCAAGCCAGAAAAAAATAATCAACAAACTAAATTTAAAAAAAGGACAAAAAATCATGAAAAAATTTATTCTTACTACTCTAAGCTTCCTGCTAATGAGTTTCGCCTTTGCAACTACCGAAAAATCAAGTATCCCCGTCGAACTAAGCCTTGGACAATGCGTATTTGCCGCTAGACTATTAAACACCGTAAACATCAAAGGAGCAGAAGTTGAGACATACTTAAAAACAAAAAAATTCTTCATTAGCAAGGTAGAAAACAGTAAGAAGAAAAAAGCAAAAGATATAATCAAACTCAAAATGCCTCTGGAAGTAGCTCAAGGATTTGTCTCTTTCACACAAGAAGCTGTAATCTCAGGTAGCGACGCAGAATTTTACCAAGAAATTATAAAAAAAATAATCGACGCCGCAAAATAAAAAGCACGACGATATAAACTAAGGGATATCACTTTGAGTAATATCCCTTTTTGTTTTATCTCAGAGGAAAAGAACAATAAAAATTATCTTAGTTCAACAATAGGCACAACAATTTTTTGCCCCTTTTCTATATTTTTAAAATCTAGATCACGATTATAACGTTTCAACAACCAAAAGGGTAGATTAAAATCATCTTTTGCCAATTTCCAAAGTTGAGCTTCATTTTTAATGGTATAAGAAATCAAACGAACCAACTTTCTTTTTTCCCAAAACTTCCTTTCCTTTTCCATCAAGAAATCAATTCTACGTTGCACAAACATTTTAAAGTTGGATTTTGCTGGAAGATATAACTTTTGTGAACAATATATTATGTCATTCCCCAAATTTCTTTCATTAATTTTCAACAGCTTTTTTAGATCTATATCAAGAAATTTTGCATAAAGAGCTAAGCTTTCTTGATCAGCTACAACAATATATTTACCGCTATCGTCAGAACATACATCCAACTGATCTTCTCCCAAATTTACAGTTAAAGGCAACAATTGCATCTCTTTTGTTTCAGCAAACTTGAAAGATTCAGGCTCTTTTCTCTTTTTTAAAATTACTCTTTTGCCCAAATGATAAAAATCGTTAAGCGAAAAACTTAATCCAAAGGTGCAATAATCTGTTAAATCTCCTCCACTCGGTAAAAATATAGGATTTTGATAATCAGCATTAAAAGAGATAATGTTCCAATTAAGTCCCAAAGAAAGATTCATTATTGCACCATCTTCTTTTACCCGATTTGTCCTAGATTGCACATGACCATAATCAACTGAAAAAGAAGGTGAAATAGCTGGCAACCACCTATACTTATATAAAAGTTGCCTGTAGCTATAGGATACTGAGCTTCGAAGGCTAAACCCTTTTACATCCGAGACTCCACCACCAGAAAACTCCTCTCCTCCATAAAGACACATATCGGTGTATTGCCCGTTTGCAAACAGGCTAACATTGATACCATATTTAATGGCTTTACTATAAAACAAACTCAATTTGTATTTCTCAAACTCAGCTTTAGGTTCATTTTTCCCAACTCCTGAGGTGTCCTCTCTAGCACCAAACCAATCTACTCCTCGGTGATACGACAACGTTGAGTTAAAAGATCCACCGAATATCAGATCGTTATAAACAAGATTTGTCGATATACTGGACGAGCGAAAAGAACTCGTCAACAATTTAGTATCTTCTAAAAAATTTTCCTCATCACTAACAACCAAATTACCTTCTAGATTAAGTTTTCTAAACTTAGAACGATACAAACTTTTCTTAACCCCATAATTTTGAACCTGAGAATTTCCAGAAGTTTGATAATCTAAACTCTCTCCTTCAATTGTCATTAAATAGTTAGAGTAATTATAACTACCTAAAAACATGAAAGTTCCAAAAGGTATAGAGTTACTAATTGAATGACTCTTTTTATATCTAGCCTGTTTATTCCCTATATTTTCACTATAAGAGTAATTCCAATTATCACTTAAAAAAAGGGCATTGTCTAAACCTAACGACAAAGAATGCATATATTTACCAGTATTTTCACTACCCTTATCATCTATCGAATAGTCCAAACGAAACACGTCTGCTTTTCTATTGTCCAACAAAACTTTCGACCAGCCCAAACTATCCTCAGGGATAACCTTCATAACAAAATTGTTGGAAGGCAATCTGTTCAACACTTCCAATCCCGCATCAACCCTACTTATGTTTGGCCTTTTGCCCATGCTGAAAGGATACACCATAAAAATTTGGGTTCGACACCACCAAAGTGAATCTTGGTAATGAAAACCTTCTATTTCTCCTGAAAAAACTGATAAAATCAGTTTTCCTTTACTAATATCTTGACCAACCTTTAACTGGACTCGCGTAGTAAAATATCCTAGTTTTATATAATAATTGGTTAATTTTTTGACCAAATTTTGAACATCAACAATATTAACCATTGTTCCATTAGCCTCATCCAAAATCTTCTTAATCTCAGGTGAACCTAAAAAATCGCCTAACAGTACAATTTTAGAGATATAAAACTGTGGTAAATCTTTCGAATCTAAGCTATCTAACTCAAATTGCCCCATTTTTCTTATTCGGTTTTTTTTAGCTTGATTCTTCAACATGTCAAACTGCTCATCTTGTTTTTTTTTCTCTAAGTAATTTTTATTCTCTTCTATCATATCTTCAGCTTTCTTGAAAGTTTCTGAAGAAGGTTCAGCCCACAAAAATGGACAAAGAAAAAAAAATAAAACAAATAAGTAACGATTAAATTTAAATTTCATAATTTAATTCCCATCTTTATTTCCCAAAAAAACCCACCGATAAAGGCGGGTTTTCTTGGTAAATATTATCTTTTACAAAAAGATTAAAAAGCCCCCAAGCCGTGCAAAAACACAACGAAGATAATCACCGGAGCAATAAACTTGCAGATAAACACGAAAAGCGGCAAGTAAGCCACCGAGTATTTACCGTCACTGCTAAGCTCTTTGACCAACGCTTTTTTATCCAACTTCCAACCAACAAAGTAGCTGATAAACATTCCGCCAAGTGGCAAGAACCAGTTAGCCGACAAGTAGTCGAGCGCATCGAAAAAAGTTTTGCCGGGCAAGAAGTGAATATCGCTCATAGACCCCATCGACAAAGAGCAAGGGATACCGATCAAAAAGCAAGCCGTCGCCATATAGATGGTAGCTTTCTTACGAGGAACACCTCTCTCTTCTATCACATAAGAGACCAAACACTCCAAGATCGACACCGCACTGGTCAAAGCTGCCAAAGCCAACAAAACGAAGAAAAGGAAGCAGAAAAATTGTCCACCAGGCATCTGGTTGAAAACGTTGGGCAAAGTAACAAAAACCAGTCCTGGTCCAGCGCCTGGCTCTATACCAAAAGCGAACACGGCAGGAAAAATAGCCACACCAGCCAAAATGGCGATCACCGTGTCGGCAGCACTCACCTGCACCGCGATCATACCAAGGTTCTCTTTTTTCTGAATATAAGAGCCATAGATGAGCATCGTGCCCATTCCCAAAGACAAAGAGAAAAAGGCGTGACCCAAAGCCACCAAGATAGCCTCACCACTCAAATTGCCCCAATTAGGAGAGAAAAGAAAAGCAAGACCTTTGCTAGCTCCCGGCAAAGTTACCGCTCTCACACAAAGAATAAGCAAAATCACCAACAACAGCGGCATCAAGATTTTAGCTGTTTTTTCGATTCCTTTTTGCACACCCATCACGATCACCCCAGCACTAAAAAGCATAAAAACAAAGTGCCAAGCTATCGGAGTCCAGTCGTTGGAGATAAAGCCTCCAAAAATTCCACCAATCTCAGCGGCGGACTTGCCACTAAAGGCTCCCGAAGCGGCTTTGAAGATGTAATCGACCGTCCAGCCAGCCACTACCGAATAGAAAGACAAGATGAAAAAACCTGCTAAAATTCCCAAAAATCCCACTAAATACCAAGAAGTTTTGGGAGCCAAAGCTTTGAAAGCGCTCACGCCATTTCTTTGCGTCATCCGACCCAAAATAAACTCGGCAAGCATTACCGTCACCCCTACCACGGCGATGCAGACAAGATAAACGATCAAAAACGCCGCTCCTCCGTGCACTCCCGTGATATAAGGAAATTTCCAAATATTTCCCAGCCCAATTGCCGAGCCAGCAGCAGCGGCAATAATACCTATTTTGCTACCGAAAGACCCTCTGTTTTTTAAATCCATAATTCACTCCTTATTAGCTTTACAAATTTGTCCCCAACTTCTAAAGATATAAACTCTCTGACAAGGAAAAAGATGAAAAAATATGACCACTAAAATATAGTCACAAATTTATAGCTTTATTTTAGTGGTCATAAAATAAAAGATTGAAAATAAAAATTTCACCTTGCGGTGGATAAATCTGACACCAAAATAGTTGCTAATCATTTTTTGCTTATATTTTGGTGTCCGAAATTAAAAATTAAAAATGAAAAATGAAAAATTCCACCCCATCCTTTCCCACTAAGTGATGGTGTTAATTTTTTCACTTTTATTTTTAATTAGCAATTATTCAATGTAACTCATCAATTGCTTTGAAGTGAAAGCGACAAAGCCTGTGGTTCACCTACGGTGAGTCCCTCTCTTTTCGTTGAACGCTCAACGAAAAGAGAGGGGAGAGAAAAGAAAACCGCTCCGCTTCAACTCGCTAGAGACAGGTCGTGAGATGTCTTAAGATTACCGTGGCGGGGAGCATCTCCGAGATTTGTTCCTGACTAGGCTAATCACTTTGGTCTTTCGTTTTCAACACCTTACGAAAGTGCCAAGTGTCTCTGCTCAATTAAGAAAGAAAACGGGTGACCCCGATGAAGCGGAGAGTGCCACCCCACCCAGCTGGGTGGAGCAGGAAGCCCGTTTTCCCCTCCCACCCTCATTCCTAGCGGAAGCAGGAATCCATCAGTAGCACGATGCTCTGAAAAGTGCGGGGTTGCGGTGGAATTTTTCACTTTTCATTCTCAATTTTTAATTTCTGACCTGACCACATAAATACGGTTAATCATTTGAGACTTCATTTATGTGGTCAGGTCAGATTTGGAGCGGGCTACAAACCTTGATATTTTGCACTTTGCCTGACATTACTTATACAAAATATTGTGTGCTGGCTTATTATTTACTGTAATATCCAATTTCATTTCTCATCATTGTTTCAATTTCTTTCCAAAGTGTCATTAATTGAACATTCCTATCTTGATGTCCAATGTTGCCAAGTTCCTTTGCAGTAATCTCTAAGTCTTTGTTTGATGAAAGTTTATTTAAAACAATCTGAAATTCATCACTATAATCTGTGGTGAGCTTTTTATATTCTTCAATTTTCGAAAGCATTTCATTACTACAAACCATTTTCAATTTATTTAATTCTTGATTTACAATTAGCAAAGGTTCTACAGACTTCTTTGTCATATTTACTAAATCTTCGTTGAATTTAACTAGAGCATTATTCATATCTTGTTCTTCGCCAGATAGTAAAGTTGCCATAAGTTCTGAACTAGTTCCAAAAATCATTTTAGGGTCAGTTCTCATTTTGTTATTCATTTCATCCATTTTGTTCATGAAGTTTGAATAAACCTCAAATCTTTTTTCAAGAATTTTATCCTGTTTCTGATGTTTCCTTGAAAGTCTGAATTGAATAATTGCCCAAGTCCAACCAAGGACAGCAATTCCTATTGTTATGTAGTCCTTTATTTCCATTCAGTCAATTAATCATGTGATTCATTAAATTTAGCCGTCAATCTCACAGTATCAATCTCTGCTGAATATGCATCCCTTTCAAAATCATTTTGAAAAATATATCCAGAATTCGTTTTTATCATAATCATTTAGCTCATAAGTATCGGTCTGCGTGGCTTGCACACAACGACTCGCTATCATCATTGTGTATAGCATCCCTATTTGACTTGCTATCTTCATTGTTTACATTTTTTCCCATCACTCTCACTCCTATTTGTCGAAAAAATAAGCCTAAACTTCTTTGTCAACCAATACTTTTCCAACAAAGCAGACTTTGTCGTTTCCAGCGAGTTACTTATGTCACCTTTCTTTTTTTTTGAAAAAAAATAAATGTGACCGAAAGAAAAAATCAAATCAAAAGACAAAATCCTAACTTGCAAAACTCCTTCGTTGTGGCTGTAGTGTATCGTTTAGATTCTTTCTTAGATACGCTAAAGACAGAGAAATAAACTCCTCACACAGCCACAACTTCAGTCGTTTAAACAAGTTTGACGGATTTAGTCTTGACTGATTACTTGCCTACCCCGCCCAGCTAGGAGGGAAAGGTGCTTGCTTGCTTAGAGGGGTAGGATGGTATACTCCGCTTCATCGGGGTCACTTTTTTTCCTTTCTTGGTCGAGCAGAGACACTTGGCACTCTCTTTAGGTGTTGAAAACGCAAAGACCAAAGTGATTAACCAGTCAGGAAAAAATCTCGGAGATGCTCTACGCCACGGAAATCTTGAAACATCTCACGACCCGTCTCTAGCGAATTGAAGCGGAGCGGTTTTCTTTTCTCCTCTATCTTTTCGTTGAGCGTTCAACGAAAAGATGGAGACCCACCGTAGGTGAAATTTTCATCTTTAATTTTTATTTTCTGACACCAAAATAAACAAAAACAAAACGCTCCCCAAAATCGAGGTAACCACCCCCACGGGCAAAACCCACGGCAAAAGGAACTTGCAAACAAAGTCGCAAACAAGCAAGAACGAGGCTCCATACCAAAAGTAGCAACTAAAATCTTTCACCTTCATCCGACGCAAAAGGTTAGGAACTATCAAGCCCACGAATGGAACGATGCCGATAAAGGCGGTGAAAAATCCCACCAACAGCGACGAAAAAATGAATATCTTTTTCTTGAGACGATAAATATCCACACCGACCGAGTGAGCCAGCTGATTACCAAACGAGAGAATCTCCACCTGGCGTCGCAAACGAAATAAAGAGCCGATGACAACTACCATAAACAGCAGCAAAAACAAGAAGAGGAAAAACTCTTGGCGCAAGAAGATGTAGTCGAGATTGCCCAGCAAAATACCCAAGATCCTAGCATCCGCCAGCAGATAAAGCAGCAAAGAGATCAGCGAATAAAACAAGAAGTTCAAGACCACCCCGCAGATTATCAGCTTGGAGCCGCTGAAGTATCCCGAAGCGCTGGCGACCTTAAAGACGACAAACATCGTCAACATCGCCCCCAAGAAGCCGAACAAAGGCATCAACAAGAAAAAACCTCCCAAAAAAGCTAAGCAAGAGCCGAAAGCTGCTCCCGAAGAGACCCCCAAGATGTAAGGCTCCACCAGCTGGTTGCGGAAAATTTGCTGATAAATCTGCCCCACTAGGCAAAGTGAGCCTCCGGCAAACAGCGACAAGAGGTAAGCGGGCAAACGCAGTTGCCAAAGGAGTTGCCACGAGCCAAAATCGTAAAATAGATAAGCGACAGAAACCAGCAAGAAAACCAAAAAACTTTTTTTCAAACTAACGCTCTTTAGTTTCCCAGCAACCGCTTTAACCGCTCTATTCCTTGCAGGCAGGCCGGTGTTGCCCTGAGCAGATTATCGACCTGAAGATCTTGGGTGGTGTATATGCGCATCTTTTTCACTGCCGCAACATCTTGCCAGCCCAAACGATTGGCAATCTCTTGCCTGCTCACCCCCGGCACAAAACAAAAAATCACCTCTGGATTTGCCCTGACCAGATCTTCTTGAGCGATGCGGGAGTAGTCTCTAGGCAAATCAGCAAACACATTTTCTCCGCCAGCCAGCTCCACCAATTTCCCCACCCAAGAGGTTGCCGAGGCGCTCATCAGCGGCTTAGAAGAGATCTCCACATAGACTCGCAAACCCGATCTTGGTTGCCGCTCTAGTTTAAGCAAAGAGTCTTTAAAGGCTCGCACCATCGCCTTAGCCTTCTTCTGCTTCCCGCAAATCTCTCCCACCTGCACCACATTCTCCAGCATCTGCTGGACATTCGTAGCGTAAAAGCGATAGACGGGAATCTGCAACTTGCGCAGTCGAGCCACCAACATCTCTTGCTCCAAACCTGTGGCTAGCACCGCTTTGGGCTTTAACCTCACTATCTTGTCGAAATTGACATTGCCGAAACTTCCCACCTTCTGCACTTTAGACTGCACTTTGGGCAAGTTGCACTCTCTTGTGGCTCCCACCACCAAATCTTGGGCACCCAAACTAACCAGCACATCGGCTATCTCCGGTGAGGTAACCACCAGTCCACCTTCTTGAGCGCTGCGACAAGAGGCAACCGGCAACAACAAAAAAAGCAAAAGAAAGCGGAAAAACGACATAAACTTATACAATATAGATCTTCTAGAAAGTCATCCCAATCTGAAACTGCGGTTTCCACGAGTTGTCGTCCAAATTGTAGCCATAATCAAGCCCGATGATCCCGATGGGGCTGTTGAAACGAAAACCAAAACCGGCGCCGTTTTTCAAGTTGGTAAAGTTCATCTTTTGATACTCGTCTTGAGCATCGCCCGCATCGTAAAAAAGAAGGCCGATAAAAGTCTCTCCCACCACGGGGTAAGCCAGCTCACTCGAAAAAAGCATCATTCGCATCGCCCCGTCTCCCTCATCGGGAATGCTGCTATTACCATAGCCTCGCAAACCGTTGTAACCCATACCACCAATGTAAAACTTTTCCGCCGTGGGCACGCTACTACTAGAGCTAAGCGGCTCGACATATCCCGTCCGCCATTTGGTGCGAAAAGCCAAACTGCCCGGCAGATCCAGATACCAACTGACTTGATAGATCTGCTTGAAAAAGTGCTCGTCTCCACCCAAAACTCCACCAGCCAACTCCGAATAGACGCTGAAGTCGGAACCTAAACTAGGAAAGAAAACGTTGTCTTTCTTGCTGCGCGAAAAGCTAAAACCCAAACTGCTGGTGTTCTCCCACCCCTTTGCCTCTTCATCGATCAAATCGTCGCTGGCATCACTGCTTAGATTATTGTATTTAGTGATGTAGTTGCTGTAGGTGATCTTCACATTGGCAAAATCTAACCAGTAAAGATATTTACCCAGAGTGAATGAGCCACCAAACTTTTGCCAATCGTAGTCGTCGTAACCTCTTTCGGTGTTGTAAATAGAAAATCCACCCAACACATCGGAGTCATAAAGGTAAGGGTTGGTAAAACTCAGCTCGTAGTTCATCAGCTCTTCGGCAAACTTGACCGACGCCGAAGTCTGCCAGGCGTTGCCCAAAAGGTTGCGCATCTGCACACTAAACTCGCCCACCATTCCGTCCAACGAGTTGTAACCGATCGAGCCGTTGAGCGTGTTGGAGTTCCTGTCGGTAAGATCAAAGATGACATCCATATCTCCACTGCTGTTTATCACTCTAGTGTCGATGCCCATATCGGCTTCAAAAAATCCCGAGTTGTAAATCCTGCGTTGTGAGGCGACGATGTCCGAGCGCTTGTAGTAAGATCCCGGATGGATAGCTAGTTTCCTGCGCACAATCTTCTCTTTCGTCCGCTTGTTGCCACGCACAATCACCTTATGCACCTTGGCACGCGGGTTCTCGGTGATGGAGATGATCACATTCACCTTGCCGTCCTCTTTCTCCAGCTCATAATCGACTTTGCTATAAACAAACCCCTCTTCGTGATACATCGTGTAAACATCGAAAAGCTTCTTCTCAAACTCTTGCTTATCGAAGATTTGGTCTTTCTTAAACTGAAACTTGTCCAAAATATCTCTTTGCGGAAAATGAATATTGCCCACCACGAAGATGCCGCCTAGATAAAACTTCAATCCTGGCTTGATATAAAAAGAGACCTCCAAGCGGTTGGAGTCTGCCAAAGTTTTCACCTCCGGCTCCGAGACCGTCACATCGATGTAACCTTTCTCGCTGTAAAAAGCGGCAATCCGCTGACGATCGGCTGCCAGCTCCTGCTGGTTGAACTTGCCTGAGCGAAACCAACCCGCCGTCTTGGTCTTCATCACCTCCATTATCTGCTTGTCGCTGAAGTTTTTATTCCCGTAAAAATTTAACTTCTCAACCTTCACCCGCTCACCCTCATCACAAACCAGCGAAATATTGACATAGTTGTTCTCAAGCTC
This sequence comes from Cloacimonadales bacterium (SeqCode), assembly GCA_965228195.1. Classification (GTDB taxonomy): domain Bacteria; phylum Cloacimonadota; class Cloacimonadia. Next base: position 1,190,525 of record OZ245797.1, on the reverse strand, counting down.
CTCCAGCCGAAAATCTACCAAGGCGTTGTAATAACCGTCCTCTTGATAAAAAGCTCTCAAGCGCATCTCCAGGGTGTCTTTGAGCGTTTGCGACCAAAAAGAGCCGCTCTGCAAATCGACCATCTTCTCTAGCTCTGCCCTGCTGATACCGCTGTAATCTTCCAGAGTGAACTTCTGGACAATCTGGTTCTCCACCAAAGTTACCCCGATGCTCCCTGCCCAGTCGACCACCGTCACCTTGGCAAACATTCCGCTTTTCAAAAGGTTTTGCCGACACTGCTCCAGCACCTTCTGGTCGTAGTAGTCTCCCACTCTCAAACCCATTAGCGACAACACCGCACCTTCTTGCACATTTTGTAATCCCTTAAAATTTATCTTTTGCACATCTTTACCAAAAACTAACGAGACAGCGATCAAAAGACTCAAAATCAAAAACAGTTTACGCATCTAAAAAACCCCTTTCACAACGACTCTTTTCATCTTAACCACCGCCTGATAAAGCCCCGAGAAGATACTCTCGGCGATGATGCTATGCCCGATGTTAAACTCTTCTATGGGCATATCCAAAAGCGGAAAGATGTTGTGATAATCAAGCCCATGCCCTGCCACCACTCGCATCCCCTTCTTGGCGATAAGATCGCAAGTGCTCCCGATCCGCTCCAGCTCCGCTGCCGTCTCTTCGCTTCCCTTACAGTTGGCGTAAGCTCCGGTGTGTATTTCCACGGCGTCGGCTCCCAGCTCGGCAGCCAAAGCTATCATCTGGGCATCCGGCTCGATAAACAGACTCACCTCTATCCCCGCATCTTTGAGCCGCTTCAGCTCAGGCTGCATAGATTTTTGCAAGAGGAGTCCCCCTTCGGTGGTTATCTCCTGACGCTTCTCGGGGACGATCGTCACCGTATCAGGCTTGGTCTGGATAGCAATATCGATAATCTGTTTGGTCAGAGCCATCTCCAGATTGAGCTTGGTGGTCACCACTTGGCGAATTATCTCTAAATCTTCGTCTTTGATATGCCTTCTGTCCTCACGCAGGTGAATGGTGATCTGATCGGCACCTGCCTGCTCGGCTACCAGCGCAGCCTGCACCGGTTGTGGGCTTATCCCGCCACGGGCGTTCCTGAGTGTGGCAGTGTGGTCGATATTGACCCCCAAAAATCTTCTAAAATTTTCTTTCATAAAAATCAACTTCCTCTTGTAAAAAAAACTAATAAATAAGATAGTTAGCTATCTTGATAATATCGGCAAAAACGCCCGCGGCGGTCACCGCTGCCCCAGCCCCCGGTCCTGAGACCACCAGCGGCATCTGCTTGGTGTAACGCTTGGTGGTAAACACCACCATGTTATCGCTTCCCGAGAGCGAATAAAACGGACTGGTGCTATCCACCTGCTCCAAGCCAATCTTGGCTCCCTGCTCCGAGATAGTCGCCAAAAAGCGCAGCCTCTTGCCTTTGCCCTCGGCATCGCTCATCATCTGAGCGAAGTAGGCGTCGTTCTGCTCTAGGCTTGCCATAAACGACTCGGCACTATCTTGTGCCAAGCACTCTTCAGGCAAGATGGAGACCGCCTGAATATCGGACAAGTTCACCTGTCTGCCCATTTCCCTGGAGAGGATCAAAGCTTTACGAGCCACATCTTGCCCGGTGAGGTCGTCTTTAGGATTGGGCTCGGTGTAGCCCAACTCTTTGGCTTTGGCAACCACATCCACAAATCTACTCTTCGAGCTGAAGGTGTTGAAGATGTAGCTGAGCGTGCCAGAAAGAACCGCCTGAATCTTGACGATCTCATCGCCCGAGCGCAAAAGATCTTTGAGGGTGCTGATAATCGGCAAACCCGCACCAACATTGGTCTCGTAATAAAACTTGGCGTTATGATCGTGAGCGGTCTTGTGGATCTGCTTATAAACGGAAATCTCGTCGGAGTTCGCCTTCTTGTTGGGGGTGACCACCGACACAGAACCGGAAAGAAGCTCTTGGTAGACAGGGGTCATCATCTCCGTGGCAGTGCAGTCTATAAAGATCGAGTTGGCACAGTTTATCTCTTTTATTTTATCCACAAACCCCATCAAGTCGCTCTTTTGACCCGCTGCTAACCTCCCTTGCCAGTTAGAAAAATCAAGATCTTCGGCAAAGCTCATCTTCTCCACATCGGCAACGCCCCTCAAAGTCATGGTCAAGCCATAATTTTCTTTGAGGAAGCTCTTCTGCTCGTCAATTTGCTCGAGCAGAGTCGCCCCGATAAGCCCTGTGCCTACCAAGAAAAGGTTGATGTTCTTCCTGTCAAAAAATTCACTATAGAGCGAGGAGACCGCCTTGGGCACATCCTCTTTGGCTACCACCACGCTCACATTCAGCTCCGAGGAGCCTTGCGCCATAGCACGCACATTCACCCCGTTTTTCCCCAAAGCCCCGAACATCTTGCCCGAGAGTCCCACCCTTTTGACCATATTGTTGCCGACGATGGAGACCGAAGCCAAATCGGTATCGTATTCGATGTTTTCCAAGATGCCTTGCTCAAACTCGTAGTAAAACTCTTTGCGGATAGCTTGCGTGGCTGCCAAAACATTCTTCTTCTGCGATCTGATGGCAAAGCAGATAGATTGCTCACTAGAGGCTTGCGAGATCATCACCAAGCTGATATTCGCCTTCGCCAGCGAGCCGAAAAGACGATTTGCCGTCCCGATTCTACCCACCATACCACTACCATAAACCCTGAACAGGGCAATATCGTCGATGTGCGAGATCCCCGTGATAAGGCTCTGGTCGTTGACCACCTCTTTCTCAATCTTACTACCGGCAAAATCCAAATCTGTCAAAGAACGGATCTGGATGCTCGCATTTTGCTTCTTAGCCAAGTTGATCGCCTGGTAGTTGATCAAGTCCGATCCGAAGTGCGAGAGTTCCATCGCCTCTTGATAACTCATCGACTCGATATGCTTGGTGCCGGGCACCAAAAGAGGATCGCAGACAGGCACACCGGCATCTTCTGCCCAAAACTCTATCTCTTGGGCTGCCAAAAGTTTCGCCAGATAGCAGCTCAAGTAGTCGGCTCCACCATCGGCAAAGCTCAGCTTGCCTTTTTCATCCAACACTGCCCCCGAAGGATAAAGCGAGATTTTACCCTCACCTGGCTCCAAGCTGTCTTTAGCCACCAACTTATCACCCATCTGACAAAGAAGGTTATCTTCGCCCAAAAAAAGTTTGGTGACAAACCCCTCTTTCTCCAAGATGAGAGAAAAAATCTTGGTATAGATGAAACCGGTCAGCGCCAAAAGTTTTTGCAAAGATCCCGAAAAATCACAAGCGGTCAACTCCAACCCCTCGTAGATCTCTTTGATCCTCTGCAAAAAAGGCAAAACGCAATCGATTTTTTCTGCTGGCAAATAGTCGTTCTTCAAAGAACAGATCTTCTTGCAAAAATCTTCTAGCTCCGCTCTCCAAACAGGGTTTTGCTCCAGCACTCTACTTTTCAAAGAGAGCAAAACAGACTCGCTCCACAAAGGAGCATCGACCACCACCATCGCCGGCTGACTCCGATGACGAACAACCCACAAAGAGTTTTCCAGAAGCTCTCTGGACTCAAAAATGCTACCGCTAAATTTCAAAACTTTCATAACCTTTAACACACCTTCAACTTTTAGTTGTTAAACAACAAATATTTACGCGCCATAAAGTTCCAAACAAAAACTATCGACGCCGATATTACCTTGGAATGCAAATAAAACATCTCCACCTTTTCGGTGAAAAAATACATAAAAAAACTAGTTAGCAAAAGACCAACTACGCTAATGGAAAAAAACAAAAAAATCTCGTGATGTTGCTTATCGTATTTCCGCTTGTGAAAAACCCAGTAAATGTTGAAAAAATAAGAGACCAACACGCTCGCGGCAAAAGCCGTTACCACCGACAACATATAGTGAACTCCCAGCGTATCTGTCAAAAAAATAAGCACCAAGAAATCTACCAAGGTTGACACCTGACCACCGATGGCGTAACGAAAAATTTGGTGACGAAGAGTCTCGGCGTTACCCGCTAAATACTTTCTCATCGCTCTAGTAGCTCCCTTTCACCTTTTGAGCGTGCTGAGCGTAAAACTCCGCAAACTTACCTTGCAAAATAGCTTGCCTGGCTTTGCCCACCAACTCCAGATAAAAATGCAAAGAGTGAATCGAAGCCAAAGTGCCACCCAGAGCTTCTCCTACCGACAAAAGATGCCTGATGTAGCCGCGCGAAAAGTTCCGACACGCGTAGCAGTTGCAGTTCTCGTCAATCGGCCTAGTATCTTGTTTGTAACGAGCCGCTTTGAGCACCATTCGCCCTTGCCAGGTAAAAACCGAGCCTTTGCGAGCGTTGCGCGTAGGCATCACGCAGTCAAACATATCCACCCCGGTGAGTATCCCGTCCAGCAAATCTCCAGGCGTGCCCACCCCCATCAGATAACGCGGCTTGTCTTTAGGCAACACACCGTTCAACAGCTCCGTAACCCGAAACATATCCTCTTTGCTCTCGCCCACTGCCAAACCTCCGATGGAGTAACCGGGGAAATCTATCTCCATCAACCGCTGAGCCGACTCCTTGCGCAAATCTTCGAAAACTCCGCCTTGGACGATACCAAACAAAGCTTGTTCCGAGGAGCGTTTATGCGCCTGTTTGCCCAGCTTTGCCCACTTGAGGGTCGTATGCAAAGATTTTTTCACATAGTCGTAACTTTGCCCGTAGGCTGGACATTCGTCGAAAGACATGATGATATCGGCACCCAAGTTGTTCTCTATCTCCATCACCTTTTGCGGAGAGAAAAAGTGGTAAGAGCCGTCGATGTGCGAGCGGAACTTCACCCCCTCGGGGGTAATCTTGCGAAAATCGGACAAGCTCATCACCTGAAAGCCGCCACTGTCTGTCAAAATCGGTCGATCCCAACCGATAAACTTGTGCAACCCTCCCATCTTAGCCACCAGCTCACTGCTCGGACGCAGGTGCAGATGGTAGGTGTTCCCCAAAATTATCTGCGCCTGCACCTCCTCTTTCAGATCGCGAGGTGAGACTCCCTTGACACTGCCTCTGGTGCCCACCGGCATAAAGATCGGCGTCTTGATTTTGCCGTGCAGCGTCTTAATCTGACCTGCTCTGGCCAGCCCCGAAGTAGCCTCCAGCTTAAAAAAATCTTTCATCTGCTAAAAAAAATCACTTCTTCAGATTCAAAAAAGCGCCCAACAAGAAAACCAGCCCGGCTCCTGCCAAAGCAAGGTAATACTGCCCCATATTGGCAAACTTCACCCTATCGTAACTCATCAGCGCATCGGCAACATCCAGCGGAGGCTTCATCCCGTAAAAGTAGTATCCTGCCACTGCCCCTGCCACCAGCAAAAACAATCCGATTAACCTCTTCATCTAAAACTCCTTCCAAAATCTTCCTAACGAGAAAACTCGCTAAACCCTTTTATCGTCTGCAACAAATCTGCCCTCTTTTGAGAAACCATCTCTTTTTGGTTGTCCACCAGTTTATAATCTTGATCACGCACCTCAAACAAGCCTGCCTTGTAAGTCTCTACCGAAAAAACGAAGTAACCCTCGGGATAGATAAGAGCCGCATCGTCCCAACCGCTAGCCTGCACACACTTGTGTCCATCCCCACTCCACAGATCTTGCCCTTGCGAGTAGTCGCCGGCAAGATTGCTCACCCCCAGCTCGCTCAGCACACTCGGCACAAAATCCAGATGCGAGGTCATCTTATCAACTTTGCCCGACTCTTTACCCGGCCAATGCACCACGAAAGGCACCTTGGTCTGATACTTATCGAAAGCGCTACAATGCCCAAAAAATCCGTTCTCATAAAACTCTTGCCCGTGGTCGGCGCTAAAGATGACGATCGTATTTTCCAGATAGCCGTCTTTTTGCAAAGCTTGCAAAATCTCCCCTGCCAAGGCGTCATCGAAATAGATGGTGTTCTTGTAAGTGTTGCGCATCATCTTCACACTCTCTTTGTCGTCGTCGATCTTGAGGTAGTTAACCGACTTCTGCGTCGGGGTAAATTTCTCATAATCAGATGGATAGTCGCTGCCGTGGGGCGCATCGAAAAACAAGAACGAGAAGAAAGGCTTCTGCTGGCTGGACTCTTTCCTTTTTTGCAGATAGTCGATAAACCCTTTTGCCAACTGGGGGTCTTTCTCCACGGCGCCCTCGCCTTTAATATCGTCGTGAATGAACTCAGGTATCTTAATAAAGCAAGTCTTGCGAAACTCGGGGTAAGTCAAGCGCGTGCTTGCCGAGATGTAAAAGTCGTAACCCAACTCTTGCAACTGGTCTATCAAGACGCACGAGCGCCTTTCCCCCAGCACCTTGTGCCAATAGTAGCCGCTGATACCGTAAAAAAGCGAGAAAACCCCGAACCTAGAGGCGTTACCTCCGCTGTAGTGGTTGGCAAAGACGGTGGATTGCTGGCTGAACTTCCACACATTGGGCGTAACCTCTGGGGTAAACATATCGTAACGCCAGGCATCAAAAAAGATCACCAAGATGTTGGGCTTTTTTTTCGCCTCTTGCTCGTAAACTATTTGATTTTTCGGATAGTTCAAAGTTTTGTTTTCCCCCGATAACCTAACATCCTCTTCCCTGTCTATCTCAAAGCCGAAACTTTTCTCCATAAAGCTTTTGATCGTCAGCGGCTGATAAAGCGGAAAAACTTTCACGAAGCGAATAATCGAGGTAAAATTATACATATCTGCCACGGCGTAAGTCAGCTTATCGGTCAACAAAAAAGCCAACCCGATCCAAAGCCAAACCGACAACCTGCCCTTCTTGCGATAGCCACTGTTTTGCACAGAGGCGATAAAAAACCTCAACAAGAAAAACTCAGCCAACACAAACCCCAGCAAAATCACCACTGCCAAGATGGTGGTAAATGTGCCCAGGCTAACACTATCTCCAAAGCCGCCGCTGGTAAAGATGGTAATCACCGCTCCGTTGATATGGAAGTTGTAGATCGAATAAACGACCGTGTCGATAAGCAAAAAAAACTGAAACACGAAAAGCAAAGCCACATTAAAAAAAAGGGTCACCCCTCGATACGGCAAGCTCCAAACGCCCAGAAAGCTGAGCAAAATCAAAGGCAAATAAAGCATAAAGGTGTTGGCAAACAAAGAGATCCACACGAAAACCGTCGAGCCAAACCCCAGCCCATCAGGCAGGTAGCGGTAGCCCAAAGCTACGCTCACAAAAAAGTTAACCAATAAAAACTTGCTTACCGCTCTCAAGAGAGCTTTTCTTTCCATTTTCAAACTAATTACTCCTTTTTCTCGGTAGTGATAAACTCTATCTCGGTTGCCGGCAACTGGTTGCCTTCGGTGTCGGTGGCGCTCACCAGCAGCAGATAACTGGTAAAGTTTTCCAATTTTTTAGAAGGCGCATAGACGAACTTGAAGCCGTCACTGCTAACCAGCTTGACAGCCATCTTCACCTTATCCTCTTTTTCTATCAAGCGAACGCTCACTTGGCTTGGCAACAAAAGGCGATCGAAAACTAGCTCCAAATTCGGCAGCAAACTCAAGACGCCCGAGTTTTTGGCAGGCTGGCTACTGACCAAGCTCACCGCAGTGGCAATATCTACCGCTTTGCCCCCAAAATAGAGCGTGTCCGCCTCTGTCTTGTTTTTCTTCCAGTCGATCAGACCCTTAGCCACAAAACGGTACTTCCGCTCCTGCATCGGTGCGCAGAGCAAAGACAACTTGCCCTTCTCCAGATTGGAAAGAGCCACCGCAACCTTCTGCTCTTTGCGGACGGTGCGCACGGTGTCGCCATCTTGGCTCACACTCACCAGCGTATCGGCAACAGCCAAGAGGGAAAAACTCTCCAGCTTGGTCAAATCATCATCGAACTGCACCGAAATCCTGCGACTGTAGGCAGGGTTCGCCTGCTTAATCTCAGGGGGGATCGTGTCTGTGTAGCCCATCAAAATCGGCTCAACGGTGTATTTCTTATTCACCAAAAAAGTTTTTTCCCAGTAAGGCTCGCTCTTCCTGTCTGCCCGGGCGTTGTTGTTCTTGTCGATAAACCCGCTCACCCAGTAGGTGCCTTGGCTCAAATACTGTAGCTGATACCCTGGCGAAAAAGCCTCTTTCTCAAAAATAAAGACAGAGTCTTGATCGTAAACTTTCAGCAAAACCGTATCCAACTTATCTTCCTCTTTCTCGAAGATAAACTCGCCCGAAATCTCGTTGCTCGCCAGATAGTCGTTGCAAAAAATGAAAGTTTGGCTCCGCTCCATGGCGATATCGTGGTAACATTTCAGCCCTTTCTCGATAAACAGATAGTAGTTTTTCCCCCGTTGCAAATCGGACTTGATCGAGATGTTGACCGTCTTGTCCACCGCATAAGCGCTAAAACTGAGCTTAGGATAAAACCTGATGTGACTCTCGGCACTACCCTCGTCTATTGGCTTATTAAAGACGATCTTCAAGCTCTTACTCTTTATCGAGCGAAACTCTGTGGGCTTTGTGCCAATCACCTTCGGTTTTAGCTCGTCCAGTGGCCCGCCAGAGATCTCTCCTTGGCTACCACACGAGAGCAGACCAGCACTCAGCAAGGCAGCCAAAACAGCTCGCCACACAATACTTTTTGATAACATCATATAGCAAACCAACCTCAAAACAAAACAGCTTTTGTCAAACAAGAAACCTAAAATTGTTACTTTTAACCTGACTTCCCCGTTTTTCTTTCTTCCTCATTCTCTAGCGGAAATATGACCACTAGAATATAGTCAGAAATTTATAGCTTCATTTTAGTGGTCATAAATTAAAAATTATCTAATATAATTTTTTAATTGCTTTCTCCTGCGGAGACTTGGTGGTTTCGCTTATCAGCGGGTTACTTGTGTCACCTTTCTTTTTGGTTCTTGGCTTTCAGCCAGACCCTCTCTTTTCGTTGAACGCTCAACGAAAAGAGAGGGGAGAGAAAAGAAAACCGCTCCGCTTCAACTCGCTAGAGACGGTTCGTGAGATGTTTAAAGATTACCGTGGCGGGGAGCATCTCCGAGATTTTTTCCTGACTGGCTAATCACTTTGGTCTTTCGTTTTCAACACCTAAATAAAGTGCCAAGTGTCTCTGCTCAATTAAGAAAGAAAACAGCTGACCCCAGTGAAGCGGAGAGTGCCATCCCAAATCTGACCTGACCACATAAATGAAGTCTCAAATGATTAGCCGTATTTATGTGGTCAGGTCAGAAAAAAAAATTGGAAATAAAAAGTGAAAAAATCCACCGCAACCGCGCACTTTTCAAAGCATCGTCCTACTGATGGATTCCTGCTTTCGCTAGGAATGAGGGGAGAAGGGGCAGAGAGCTTCCTGCCCCGCATAGCTGGGCGGGGACAATCTCCGCTTAAAAGGGAATTAGCCCCTTTTCATTACTTTGTTAAGCCAGTGACAAAAACCACTTTTTAAGTAAAGGTGCAAAGCCAAAAGCAGAAAATGACAAGACTACGGGTAATAAACGGGAACAACCACACTTTTTTACTCTGCTGGTGACACGCCCCGTCACTGGCGCTCTGAAGCGGAGTTGTCTTTTCTGTTACTCTTTTCGGCAATCCGAAAAGAGTAAGCCCTCCGCAGGAGAAAGCGATAATAAATTACTTAACAAAATAAGGAAGGGAATGGGTGCTTACCTGCCCTACAGAAAAAATAGCCCTCCGCAAGGAGAAAAGAAAAACACCCACTAAAATCAAAAAAGTAAAAGAATTTATTAAGCCAGCCTCTAATTTTTGTTGACACCAGAGCCGTCTACCTCCAAATAGGATAACCCGATTTTTTGCCTATCTTTTTGCCCAACCAACCCAAAAAAAGTTGCGGAGGCTTTGAAAAAAAATATGGAACTTCTTTCCCCGGCTGGGAGCTTGCAAAAACTGAAATATGCCCTCCACTACGGAGCAGACGCCGTCTACTGTGCTGGCAAAAGTTTTGGCTTGCGGGCAAAAGCGGGCAATCTATCCAATCAAGAAATTTTGCAAGCTCTTGCCATCTGCAAAAAACTAAACAAGAAGCTCTACATCACCCTGAACATCTTCGCCCACAACCAAGATTTATCCGAGCTCTCGGAGTTTTTAGCTTTTCTCAAGGAAGCCAAGCCGGACGGGGTCATCGTCTCCGACCCGGGGGTTTTTGCCCTTTGTCGTCAGATCATCCCCGAGATAGAGATCCACATCTCCACTCAAGCCAACATCACCAACTACCAAAGCGCCAAGTTTTGGCACCAGCAAGGAGCGACAAGGGTCGTATTGGCTCGTGAGCTGAGCTTGCCCGAGATAGCCAAGATTAAGCAAGAGGTTCCATCTTTGGAGCTAGAGATTTTTGTCCATGGCGCTATGTGCATCGCCTACTCTGGGCGCTGCCTGCTCTCGGCTTTCATCAACGACCGAAGCGCCAACCAAGGATTGTGCACCCAAGTTTGCCGCTGGGGTTTTGCCATCAGCGAAAAAAAACACCAAGGGCAGTGGTTTGAGTTGCAAGAGGACAACTACGGCTCTTACCTTCTCAACTCCAAAGACCTATGTTTACTGGAGCACCTGCACCAACTCCAAGAAGCCGGCGTGGAAAGCATCAAGATCGAAGGGCGGATGAAAAGCTTATACTATGTAGCCAACACCACCCGCGTCTACCGAGAGGCATTAAGGGAAAAAGCCGACCTTACCACCCTAAGGCAAGAGCTAGACAAGATTAGCCACCGCTCCTACAGCCAAGGCTTCATCGCCCCCCAAAGCCAAGGCGAGCAAAACCCGCAATCTTCGGCTTACATCCGCGACTACCAATTCATCGGCACGGTGCTAGAGCAGACACAAAACAAGGTGAAGATAGCCATCCGCGCCAAGTTCGAGGTCGGCGACACCATCGAGTTCATCTTCCCTGCCGTCGAACAAGATTTTTGCTACCTAGTTCAAGAAATCCATGACGAAAAAGGCAGAACCGTCCAAAAAACGAACCCCAACAGCACCATCACTTTGCCTCTAGACAAAACCATTCCCTCTCACGGGATAATCAGGAAAAAGTTATGAACCTTAAAGAGCTCCTGCTGGCAGCCAAACAGATAAGCCAAAACGCTTACGCCAAATACTCGGGCTACCGCCTTGGTGCGGCTCTACTGGGCAAATCTGGCACCGTCTATACTGGCGTCAATGTGGAAAACGCCTCTTTTGGTATGACCAACTGTGCCGAGCGCTCGGCTCTATTTTCTGCCATCGGCAAAGGCGAAAGGCAGTTTTCCGCTTTAGCAATATTCGTCCAAAGTGATCAACTCTTCCCTCCTTGCGGAGCTTGTCGCCAAGTGCTGAGTGAGTTTTGCTCAAAAGATCTACCCATCATCTATGGCAACCAGCACCAGAGCATCACCACCACCTTGGGAGAGCTCTTACCACAAACATTTTCACTCGAAAAAGGAAAAACTTATTGACGAAACCAAGAGCCGAAAAAAGAGTAAAATATGATTAAAATAAAAGAATTAGAACTGAAGACGAAAAACCAACTGGTTTTGGATGTTCCCCAGATAACCTTAGAAAAACAAGGCAAATACCTGATTTTGGGACCGAACAACACCGGCAAGAGCGTCTTTTTGAGATATGTCCACTCGGGAGAGTGTTTGGAGTTCGAAAAAAGCAAAGAGAAAAAAGTTCGCTCCGTCTTGATCGATTGCCAAAACAACCTCTTCGACGACAAATCTGTCTGGGCAAACCTCTGTGTAGGCACCGACAAACCCACGGCAACCAAAAAAAATATGCTCAAGACTCTCGCCCAAAAGGTAGAGCTGGAAAACCTTTTGCACACCAAGACAGGCCTGCTTTGCTACTCACACAAAAAACTGGTCGAGCTGATCAGAGCCACCGCCATCAATCCACTTTTAATCTTAATCGACGATCTGGACAAATATTTCGATAGCGTAAACCTTATCAAAGCTATCGGGATTTTATCTTTTGCCACCCAAGAAGGAGCCACTATCGTTGCCAGCTCTGGACACAAACTTTTTGGTTTCGAGAAAAACTTCATCATCAAAGAAAGAAAATTATGCCCAGAAGAAGGAGTGCAAATTGAAACACAACAACCTTAAACACTCATTGGTTGTCTTATTTTATCTCCTTTTTTGGACCGGGTTTAACTTCCTTTTTTGCATGGTGCTGGAGCAAAACTTCAACCAAATATCTCAACACAAGATAAAGGTGTTGTCGATAAACATAAACACGCTCAAGCTGATAAAAGCTGAGCTTTTGGAACTAGATGTCAGCAGACAAAAAAGGACACCGTCCAAGTTGCAAAAATACGCCTACCTCTCCAAAGAGCTGACCTACATCGCCGGCAAAGAGACGCAGCCTCTGTTTAGTCAACTGAGCATCGCCTCCAATGTGAAACTCACCCAAAACCTTTTGAGTAAATACAACCTCAAAGAGAGCTACCTGGTCAGCGAGAGTCTGGGGAAGATGCCCAACATCCTCACCATTCAAAACAACGGCCACGCCCTTACCAAAGAGAACTTCCAGCGACAGCTGCAACTCTTGCAAGGTTACCAAACCAACAGCTTGGTCAAAGGCGCCCTGCCGGAGATAAAACAAAAACTGGATGAAAAACAGATGCTGGCTAAAATCTATTGGCTGGCAAACTTCTGTCTGGCTCTGTTTCTTTCGATCTTGCTCTTCTCGATGCGCAAATCGACGATCTGGTATAACCATCACAAATGGGATATCTACAAAAAATTGGGTATCAAAAGCTCTCACCGCCGAGCCAGACTCAACCTAAGCTCCCTGTTTTACCTTTCTTTGCCCGTCTTTTTCAACATCTTCTTTCTTATCTTCGTCAACAAATACAACCTGCTTTTCAAGGTGCAACTAAGCTACAGCTCCATCATCAAACTTTTCGTCCACCTGCCTGCCTTCGAGCTAATCTGCATTTTCATCTCGTGCCTTTTAATCCACATCAACTTTAGGAAACTTACTCAATGAAAAAATTTTTACCCAACATCCTCACCATCTCTCGCATCATTATGATTCCCTTTTTCTGGTGGAGCTGCGTCAAAATCAGTCAGCCTTGGGGCGTCTTTTACGCTCTTATCATCTTCATCGTCGCCTCCATCACCGACTACTACGACGGCAAGTTTGCCCGCAAATACAACATCTCTAACTTCGGCAAGATAATGGACCCCATCGCCGACAAGGCTCTCATCGGGGTCGCTTTTTACCTTTTGGCTATCGCTCCTGTGCAGATAATCGGCTTTTGGCCGCTGATAGTCGTTTTGGCAAGAGAGGTTATCCTCACGGCTATGCGAAGCTACTACATCAAAAAAAACATCTTCATCCCTGCCAACTACTGGGGCAAGCTGAAAACTGGCACGCAGATCGGCGTGGTCATTGCCGCTTTCGTTTTTCACCTGATCAAATTTTGGCTACCGATGCCCAGTGTTGCCGCGCTCACTCTGGATATCATCGTCATCAGTAGCATCTGGATAACCGTTTTGATCACCATCGCCTCTGGAGTCACCTACTTTTTCGGAGAGAAGAAGTGAAGCGAGTGGTTCTGATCGTCTTAGACGGTGTCGGTGTCGGCTATCAACCCGATGCCCATAAGTTCGGGGACGAAGGCGCTGCCACTCTGCCCAACATCGCCCAAGCCGTCGGCGGGCTAGATCTGCCTCACTTACAGAGCCTAGGGCTTGGCAACATTACCTCCATCTTGGGTGTGCCCACCTGTGACAACCCTCTGGCTGCCACCGGCAAGTTGCAAGAGAAAGCCTCTTGCAAAGACTCCATCTCGGGACACTGGGAGATAGCGGGCATCTTGCCCCAAGTAAACTTCGATTTTTTCCCCGATGGCTTTCCCCAAGAGATCATCGACAAGTTTGTTCGCCTTACCGGCGTGCCGGGAGTGCTTTTGAACAAACCTTTCTCCGGCACCGAAGCTATCGCTAAGTTCGGGGAAGAACATATCCAAAGCAAGAAGCCGATCGTTTACACCTCAGCCGACAGCGTCTTTCAGATAGCTTGCCACGAAGAGGTTTACTCCCCCCAACAGCTTTACCAGATGTGCCAAATCGCACGCAATCAGGTATTCGATGCCCAAACTTGCGTAGGGCGGGTCATCGCAAGACCTTTCTTAGGCAAAAGCTGGCAAGATTTTTATCGCACCAGCAACCGCAAAGATTTTGCTATCTCTCCCACAGACAAAACGCTACTGGACTATCTAAAAGCCGCAGGAAAGCAGGTGGTGGGCATCGGCAAGATCGAAGACCTTTTCAACAAGCAGGGTCTGACCAAAATCGACCACACCAAAAACAACGCAGACGGCATAACCTCTACTATCGAGCATATCCAAACCTTTGCTCAGGAAGGGCTCATCTTCACCAACTTGGTCGATTTTGACAGTAAATGGGGACACCGCAACCTCCCCCACGAGTTTGCAGGCGGACTAAAATATTTCGACCGGCAACTTCCCCACATCTTGAGCTCCCTGCAAGAAGAAGATATCTTGATCATCACTGCCGACCACGGCTGTGATCCCACCTTTGCAGGAACCGACCACACCAGAGAGTTCACCCCGCTACTGGTTGTCGGCGCCAAAGTTTTGCCCCAAGATCTGGGCACCAGAAACAGCTTTGCCGATATAGCTGCCACCATCGCCGACTACTTCTGCCTCGAAGAGACAAGCTTGATCGGACAAAGCTTTTTAAAGGAAATTTATCGATGAAAAACATAACCTCCGACCACGAAGCAACCTTCAAAATCATCAGCTTTTCGCTGCTACTGATCTCGACATCTATCGTCGTTTTGGCACTCAAAAATATGCAATCTTTGTTCATCCCCCTGATGTTTGCCGTGTTCTTCTCCTTCTTGTTCGACCCGTTTCACCGCTTTTTGACCAAGAAAAAAGTTCCCAACTCTCTGGCAGTTCTGATCGTTCTTATCATCGTTTTCAGCGTTATGTATCTCATCGGCTACCTTATCTTCCTTGGTTCTCAATCTTTTGTGAGCGAGTTCCCCAAATACGAAAACATCCTCTCGGCTAGATTTAACAGCACCATCGAGATGATCAAAGTTTATCTGCCCGATCTGAAAGAAAACTTCAAAGACTACCTTTTCAAAATCGACTGGGCAAGTATGTGGGATAGGCTCTCTATCTCCAAAATCCTCAAAACCACCATGGGAACTTTCGTCGATTTCTTGGTAAAATTGTTGCTCTCTCTGGTTTTTATGCTTTTCTTGATGGCGAGTAAAGACCGCTTGGTGGAAGCTTTGGAGATCTCTCAAAAAGAGAAATACGGACAATCGAACCTGACCCGCTCCCTTCGCGAGATAGAGAACTCCATCGGAAAATATTTCGCCGTAAAATCGCTAATCTCTTTAGGGACGGCTCTGGTCAGTATGCTTTTTATGGGCTTCTTCGGCATAGATTTCATCCTCTTTAGCGGACTGCTACTTTTTTTCTTCAACTTTATCCCCAACTTCGGCTCCATCACCGCCTCAACTTTCCCCGTGCTGGTCGCCTTTTTGGAATACGGACTCAGTTGGGAACCTTTTGCTATCGCCATTGCCTTGACAGTCACCCAGTTCGTTTTCGGCAACTTGCTCGAACCCAAGTATCTGGGCAACACCCTCAACATCTCGCCGCTGTTCATCTTGCTCTCTTTGATTTTTTGGGCTTGGGTCTGGGGCGCCGTGGGTATGGTCTTGGCTATCCCGCTCACCTCGTGCATCAACCTGATCATCAAAGAGATACCCTCGATGCGCACCTTGTCCATCTTGCTCAGTGGAGATGTAGATGAGTAGAGGGTGGACAAATCTGCTCACCAGAGAAGATATAGTTGCCAAGTTAGCACAGTTTGTGTTACCACTACCCAAGCAGAAGAAGCAGCTCCTCCAGATGCGCCTGAGCTTAGCCGAAGCTTTCGCCCACTCTTTCAACCCCACCGAGCTAGAGATAGGTTGCGGCAAGGGCGAGTTTATCGCTCACCAATCTTTGCGTCAGCCAAAAACGAACTTCTTGGGAATAGAGACCAAGCAAAAAAGGGTGGTCTCCATCGTCCAAAAGCTGAGTTTGAGCGAAAACAAAAATGTGAGACTGTTACAGCTGTTTTTGGACAAAGAGTCGATCAACATCTTGCCCAGCAAAGCTTTCCAAAAGATCTACATCAACTATCCCGACCCTTGGCCGAAAGCCAAGCACCACAAACACAGGCTCATCAACAAAGATTTCGTTGCCCTTCTACCTGGCTTACTCCAAGAAAAAGGCGTCTTGCAGATCGTCACCGACGACCTAGACTACGCCCAGCAGATAAAAGAAGTTTTGCAAAGCCAACAAAAGCTGACCAAACTAAACGAAAAAGAACAAGAAAAAATGTTGGAAAATCGAAAATCTACCTACTTTGAAACCTTAAAACTCAAGCAAGGATTTGCACCCAACTTCTTTTTTTACCAAAAAATATAAACTTCGGAGGCATTATGGCAGATAACCTTATAACTTTCAAAAAATGTATGGCTTACCTGAGAGTAAACGAGACGATCCTCAACGAGCTGATCAAAGTGAACAAATTCAAAACGGTCAAATCGGGCAAGACGGTCAAGTTGGACAAAGACAAAATCGACGAATGGATATCCAATCTGGAAGAGAGTGAGCAAAACCAACTCGCCATCCAAAGAATAACTTGCCGCTTTTCCGACTACATCAAGCCCGAGTATATCGACCTAGAGTTCGAAGCCGAAAACAAGTTCGACGCCATCGCCAAAATCTCCAGCTTCGCCAAAGATTGCAAGATCGTCCAAAACAACCGCTGGCTAAACGAGACGATCGTGGCACGCGAAAATATGGCTACCACCGCCGTGGGCGAAGGCATCGCTTTTTTGCACACCCGAGCACCACACCCCAGCAAAATCAGCGAACCTAGTGTTCTGATAGCCAGATCAGCAAAAGGTATCGATTTCGGAGCCATCGACGGCAAGCCCGTCCACCTTATGTTTTTGCTTCTGCTACGCAACGAAAAAGAGCACCTTTTCTCACTCTCCTACCTCAACAAGGTAATGCTGAGCAAAGAGAATATGCGCACCCTAAAAACCAGTAGCGACCCCCAGCAAATATTACAAACTTTGCTCGAACCCAAATTCGAGCTTTAATAAAGAGTAACTCATTAGAAATGAAACTTCGCTTTTTTTAAAGTGGAGTTTCATTTTTTGCCTACCTAGTTTCAATATTGTAACCGCCTTTTGGGTTTCGACTACCTCTTTTTTACCAAAACTTCCCCTTCTCAAAAACGGGTTCACAACAACATCTTAAGCAACAGTAGCAAAAATTTCATCTTTTTTGATTGACAAAAACCCAAACCTAAAGAGGTTGGGGAGTTAAACAATATCCACGCTTCTTATCGTGATATTGAAAATTGATAATCAAGGTGTAGTTTATGTATAGAAATTTATCTCTCCTCTTACTCTCACTGAGAGTGCTACGCTTGATTTCCGTTATTTGCATTATTATCGTCCTCGTTTAGCTGCCTTTATTTCCCAACATTTATAAAGGCAGCGTAATCATCAAACTTCAAACCATTTTCATAAGGAGAAATATATGCAAAAGAAAAGAGTTCTCTCACTATTAGTAAAAAACCACTCAGGGGTGCTGAGCAAGATCGCTTTGCTCTTTACCAGAAGAGGCTACAACATACACTCCCTGTCTGTGGGCATCACCGAAAATCCACGCCGCTCGAAAATGACCATCGAGGTGATCGAAGACAAACAGATGCTAGAGCAGATCATCAAACAACTCAACAAACTCTTGGATGTCATCAAAGTCACTTGTCACACCAGAGAAGACTCCGTCATCCAAGATTTATGTCTGATCAAGTTGAAACTAAACAAGACAGAAGATACCAACCACATCTTGCTGCTAACCCGCAAGTTCAACGCCAAGATCGTCGATTTTGCAGACGGTGCGCTTATCTTGGAGTTCGTCGGCAGAGAAAAGAAAGTAGAAAACCTCTTGAAAGCTCTAGAAGAGTTTGAGGTTTTAGAGTATATTCAGACCGGTGTAACGGCAATGAAAAAAAATTAAAGGTAATTTAAGGAGAGAAAAAATGGCAAAACTTTTTTATGACAAAGATTGTAATCTAGAACTTTTGAAGAAAGAAAAAATAATGATAATCGGCTACGGCTCGCAAGGTCACGCCCACGCCTTGAACCTAAAAGAGTCGGGGATGGATGTCTGTGTGGGACTTTATGAGGGTTCTGCTTCTTGGCAAAAGGCGCAAAAAGCGGGACTGAAAGTTTGCACCGTGGCAGAAGGAGCCAAAGCTTGTAGCGTGATTATGTTCTTGGCTGGCGACACGATGCAGGCAGATATTTACAAGCAAAGCGTGCAAGCCAACCTCAAGAAAGGCGACAGCGTCGTTTTCGCCCACGGCTTCAACATCTGGTACGACCAAATCGTCTTGCCCAAAGATGTGGATGTTTATATGATCGCCCCCAAAGCTCCCGGACACACCGTCAGATTCCAATACCAAGAAGGCAAAGGGGTTCCGTGCCTGGTGGCTGTTCACCAAGACGCCAGTGGAAAAGCGATGGACAAAGCTTTGGCTTACGCTAGCGCCATCGGTGGTGGCAGAGCCGGCATCTTGCAAACCACCTTCAAAGAGGAGACCGAAACAGACCTTTTCGGAGAGCAAGCGGTGCTTTGCGGTGGTGTATCTGCCCTGATAAAAGCTGGATACGAGACTCTTGTCGAAGCTGGATACGAGCCGGAAAGCGCTTACTTCGAGTGTTTGCATGAGCTCAAGCTGATCGTTGACCTTATCAATATGGGTGGTTTGTCGCTGATGAGATACTCCATCAGTAACACCGCCGAGTATGGCGATTACAAAGTCGGCAACCGCATCATCACCGACCAAACCAAGCAAGAGATGAAAAAGGTGCTTGGCGAAATTCAAGACGGTAGCTTCGCTCGCGACTGGATCTTGGAAAACAAGATAAACAAACCGCATTTCAACGCCACCAGAAGAATGGAACAAGCTCACCCCATCGAGAAAGTCGGCAAAGAGCTGCGTAAGATGATGAGCTGGATAAAAGAGTAAAAAAAAATAGGAGAAAAGATGCCCAAAACTATCAAAATTTTCGACACGACGCTGCGCGACGGCGAACAATCACCCGGATGCTCAATGACCTTGCCCGAGAAATTGCAGATTGCCCTCCAGCTAGAAAAACTCGGCGTGGATGTTATCGAGGCTGGATTTGCTATCTCCTCGAACGAAGATTTTGAGTCTATCTCCCAAATTGCCAAGACGCTGAAGAAAACTGGGGTCGCCTCGCTTGCCAGAGCCAATAAAAAAGATATCGACCGAGCTTGGCAAGCGGTTCAGCACTCGCCAAAACCCAGAATCCACATTTTCATTGCCACCTCCGATATTCACCTGGAGTATAAACTGAAGATGAGTCGCCAAGACGCCCTGAAGAAAGCTGCCCAGATGGTAGCTTACGGCAAAACTTTGTGCCAAGAGATCGAGTTCTCTGCCGAAGACGCCACCCGTAGCGACAAAGATTACTTGGTGGAGGTCTTCACCGCCGTGATAAAGGCTGGCGCCACGGTGATCAATGTTCCCGACACCGTGGGCTACACCACTCCCGACGAGTTCTGGCAGCTGATCTGTTACCTTAAAGAAAATGTGCCCAACATCGACCAAGCCACCATCTCGGTGCATTGTCACAACGATCTGGGTCTTGCCGTAGCCAACTCTCTGGCAGCGGTAAAAGCAGGCGCAGGGCAAGTGGAGTGTACCATCAACGGCATCGGCGAGCGAGCAGGCAACGCCGCTTTGGAAGAGGTGGTGATGGCTCTGCAGGTTCGCCAAGATCACTTCGCCACCAAGACGGAAATCAACACCCAAGAGATCTCACACAGCTCCAATATGATCTGCTCCATCACCGGTAGCGTGGTGCAAGCCAACAAAGCTATCGTCGGCAAAAACGCCTTCGCCCACGAGGCTGGCATCCACCAGCACGGCGTTTTGGAAAACAAAGAGACCTACGAGATAATGACCCCACAATCGGTGGGCATCCATCAAAACTCTTTCGTTCTGGGCAAACACTCGGGCAAACACGCCTTCGAAAACAAACTGGGAGAGCTGGGCTACACCTTCGACAAACAGCAGTTGGAAGAGATTTTCACCAACTTCAAAACTTTGGCAGACAAGAAAAAAGAGATCACCGACCTCGACTTACAAGCTTTGGCTCAAAACAAAGTGACCCACACCCAAAGACCAAGATTCACGCTGACAGATTTCACCTTTAAGTCGGGCAAAAGCATCACCCCTACCGTAAGTATCTGCATCACCAATGAAAAAGATGAGCCTTTGTCCACCACCAGCCAAGGCGATGGTCTTGTGGATGCGGCTTTCAAAGCTATCGAAAAGCTGGTTGCCCAAAAATACCAACTCCAACAATACATCGTCAAAGGCGTCGGTAGTGGCAAAGACGCCCAAGGGCAGGTGAACATCACCCTGCAAAACCAAGAGAGCCAAAAATCTGCCAGCGGCTATGGACTTGCCACAGATGTGGTCGAAGCCAGCATCAAAGCTTTCTTGAATGCGGTAAACAAGCTGGAGCAGTTATGCGCCTAGAGATACTGGACACCACCCTGCGCGACGGCTCACAAGCCGAAGGGATCTCCTTTTCGGTGGAAGACAAACTGGCTATCACCAAAGCCCTGAGCAAACTAGGCATCGCCTACATCGAGGCTGGCAATCCGTCCTCCAACCCCAAAGATCTGGAGTTTTTCGCAAGACTCGGCGCTGTCGATACAAAGCAAACCAAGATCGTCGCTTTCGGCTCTACCAGAAGGAAGTTCATCTCCCCGCAAGAGGACGAAAACCTCAACTCCCTGCTGAGATCTGACAGCAAGGTTGTCTCGATCTTCGGCAAAAGCTGGGACTTCCATGTGGAAAAGATTATCAACTGCGATCTGGCAGAAAACCTGCTGATGATAAAGCAGACGATCGCTTACCTGAAAGAGAAAGGCAAAGAGGTTATCTTCGACGCCGAACATTTTTTTGACGGCTACAAAAACAACCCCGACTACGCCTTGCAATGTTTGCAAGCTGCCGTGGATAGCAAAGCCGATGTGTTGTGCCTATGCGAGACCAACGGTGGCTGCTTCCCCCAGGAGGTGCATCAAATCACCAAGCAGGTGGTAGCAAGATTTGGCAACTTTGCCAAAATCGGCATCCACGCTCACAACGACTCCGATATGGCAGTAGCTTGCTCCATCGCCGCGGTAACGGCTGGAGCCAGTCACATCCAAGGCACCCTTTTGGGCTTTGGCGAGCGAGCCGGCAACGCCAACCTTCTGTCGATCATCGTCAATATGCAACTAAAAAAGGGGTTCGTCTGCATCCCGCCTGAACGCCTGAAAACCTTGACCAGCACCGCCAAAGAGATTGCCGAGATTGCCAACATCAGAATAAGCAGCCGCACCCCTTTCGTGGGCAAGAGCGCTTTCGCCCACAAAGGCGGAATGCATGTGGACGGAGTGCGCAAGTTTTCTGGTAGCTTCGAGCATCTATCTCCCGAGAGCATCGGTGGCAAACGCAGATTTTTAGTAAGCGAGGTCGCCGGCAAAAGTTTAATCTTGGAAAAAGCTCTCAAGATCGCTCCCGACCTCAAACTAGACTCTCAAAAAGCCAAAGAGATGGTGCAGTTCCTCAAAGAAAAAGAGTTCGAAGGGTATGTTTACGAAGGAGCCGAGGCGAGCTTCGCCCTTTTAATCAAACAGTATTTGGGGATTTTCAAGCCTTCTTTCGAACTAAAGCATTACAAGATCATCGCCGAAGATCAGGTGTCTGACAACGAAACCTCCTCGGCAATCATCAAAATTTTGGTTAACGGCAAGATCGGCTTCACGGCAGCAGAGGGCAACGGTCCTGTGAACGCCTTGGACAAAGCACTGCGCAAAGTGCTCGAGAAGTTTTATCCTTGCCTTAAAAAAGTAAATCTGATCGACTACAAAGTCAGAGTGTTAAACCAAAAAGAGGCTAGCCAAGCCAAGGTTCGTGTGCTGATAACCACCAGCGATGAGCACAACACTTGGACAACCGTCGGCGTCTCGACCAACATCATCCAAGCCAGCTGGCTGGCACTAGTGGACTCTCTGGAGTATAAACTAATGAATAAGGAGTAATCTATTATGGGAATGACAATGACCCAAAAAATTTTGGCCAACGCCGCAGGACTGGCAGAGGTGAGAGCAGGACAGTTAATCGAAGCCAAGCTATCTTTGGTGCTCGGCAACGACATCACCACCCCTGTGGCTATCGACGAATTTAAAAAGGCGAAAGTGGAAAAAGTTTTCGACAAAGAAAAAGTGACTATCGTCCCCGACCACTTCACCCCCAACAAAGATATCAAGGCGGCTCAGCAGTGCAAAAAAGTGCGCTCGTTCGCAAACCAGATGGAGATAAAAAACTACTTCGAGGTCGGGCAGATGGGCATCGAACACTGCCTTCTTCCCGAAAAAGGTCTGGTGGTAGCAGGAGATGTCATCATCGGTGCCGACTCACACACCTGCACCTACGGGGCTTTGGGCGCCTTCTCTACCGGCATCGGCTCCACCGATATGGCTTACGGCATGGCTACGGGGAAAACTTGGTTCAAAGTGCCTTCTGCCATCAAGTTCATCCTCAAAGGCAAGATGCAACCGCTGGTCAGTGGCAAAGATTTGATCTTGCACATCATCGGCATGATCGGCGTGGACGGCGCCCTGTATCAATCGATGGAGTTTTGCGGCGAAGGGGTCAGTGCCTTGAGTATGGACGACAGATTCACCATCGCCAACATGGCTATCGAAGCCGGCGCCAAAAACGGCATCTTCCCCGTGGACGAGAAAACCCGCCAGTATATGGATCAGCACTCTACCAAAAAATACACCGAGTTCCAAGCCGACCAAGACGCCGAGTATGAGCGCCAGATCACCATCGACCTTGCTACCTTGGAGCCGACGGTCTCTTTCCCGTTTTTGCCCGACAACACCAGAACCATCTCTCAAGCCAAAGGGTTGCAGATAGACCAAGTGGTCATCGGCTCTTGCACCAACGGCAGGATGCAAGATTTGCGCCAAGCTGCCGCCATCATGAAAGACAAGAAAGTTGCCAAAGGGGTGCGGGTGATCATCTTGCCCGGAACGCAAAAAATCTACTTACAAGCTATCGAAGAAGGGCTGGTGCATCAGTTCGTCAACGCCGGAGCGGTGGTTTCCACCCCCACTTGTGGTCCTTGCCTTGGCGGACATATGGGAATCTTGGCAGAGGGCGAGAGGTGCGTTTCTACCACCAACCGCAACTTCGTGGGCAGAATGGGGCATGTTAAATCGGAAGTCTATTTGGCATCACCCACGGTGGCTGCCGCCTCAGCACTAACCGGCAAGATTACCGACCCTCGAGAGTTAAGCTAAAATTAAGGAGATAACGATTATGAATAAAGTTTTTAAATACGGTGACAATGTGGACACCGATGTAATTATCCCCGCTAGATTTTTGAACACCTCGTCGCACCAAGAGCTTGCCAAACATTGCATGGAAGACATCGACACCGATTTTGCCAGCAAGGTGCAGGAAGGCGATATCATCGTGGCAGGAGCCAACTTCGGTTGCGGCTCTTCCCGAGAGCATGCGCCTATCGCCATCAAAGCCTCGGGCATCTTCTGCATCGTTGCCAAAAGTTTTGCCCGCATTTTCTACCGCAACGCCATCAACATCGGCTTACCCATCCTTGAGTGTCCCAAGGCAGCCCAAGAGATAGAAGCCGGCGACAACCTCAAGGTAGAGCTAGCCAGTGGCACAATAAAAAATCTCACCTCGGGCAAGCAGTATCAAGGGATGCCTTTCCCCGAGTTTATGCAAGAGATCATCGCCGATGGTGGTTTAATGAATAGAATAAGGAGTAAAAAATGATGAAGATAGCTGTTTTAAAAGGAGATGGTGTCGGACCAGACATCGTCGCAGAAGCGATAAAAGTTTTGGACAAAGTCGGCAAGAAGTTTGGACAAGAGTTTGCCTACGAATACGCCCTGATCGGCGGTGAAGCGCTGGATGCTACCGACAGCCCTCTACCCCAAAAAACTATCGACACTTGCAAAAACTCCGATGCGGTGCTGCTAGGTGCCGTCGGCGGGCCCAAATGGGACAACCTGAAAGGCGATCAACGCCCCGAGGCAGGTCTTTTGAAAATCCGCAAAGAGCTGGGACTGTTCGCCAACATCAGGCCTTCCAAGATGCACCAAGCTTTGGCTGCCTCGTGCCTGCTCAAAGAGAAGATCGCCAAACAAGGCATCGACATCATGATCTTGCGTGAGCTCACCGGCGGCATCTACTTCGGCAAGCGAGAAGACAGCGGCGATAGCGCCTACGACACCTTGCTTTATAGTAGTCAAGAGGTCGAAAGGATAGCTCGCCTTGCCTTTCAGATGGCAAAAAAACGCGGCAACAAAGTCACCAGCGTAGACAAAGCCAATGTGCTGGACTCCTCACGCCTTTGGAGACGCACCGTTGCCAAGGTTCACCAAGAGTTCCCCGAGGTCGAACTGGTAAATATGTATGTGGACAACGCCGCCATGCAACTGGTGCGCGACCCATCGCAGTTCGATGTGCTGGTCACCGGCAATATGTTCGGCGACATCCTCTCCGACCAATCTTCGATGATCACCGGTAGCATCGGCATGCTCCCTTCTGCCTCGGTAGGCACCGGCAAGTTCGGACTTTACGAGCCTATTCACGGCTCGGCTCCCGACATCGCTGGACAAAACAAAGCCAACCCTTTGGCAACCATCTTGTCTGTTGCCATGATGCTCCGTCACAGCTTTGATCTGGAAGAGGAAGCCAAATGCATCGAAAACGCCGTAACCAAGGTGTTAGAAGACGGTTATCGCACCCAAGATATTGCCACTAACTCCGCAAAAGATAAAAACTCGAAAAAAGTTTGTGAAACATGGTGGAGCAAACTTTGCCGCCTAGACTCCCAAAAAGTGGTTGGAACGACCCAGATGGGAGATTTAGTGGCAGCAAACATTTAGAAAATAAGGTAAGGCGAAGATTATGAAAAGCGATGTAGTAAAAAAAGGTAGCGACAAAACCCCACACAGAAGCTTGATGAAAGCTTGCGGTTACACCGACAGGGAAATAGAAAAGCCTCTTATCGGCATAGTCAACTCCAAAAACGAGATCGTCCCTGGACACACCGAACTAGACAAGATAGCCTCAGCCGTTAAGGCAGGCGTCTTGGCAGCAGGCGGCACCCCCATCGAGTTCAACACCATCGGCGTCTGCGACGGCATCGCTATGGGACACAAAGGAATGCACTACTCGCTGGTCTCCCGCGAGGTTATTGCCGACTCGGTAGAGATAATGGCAGAAGCTCACGGATTCGACGCCTTGGTCTTCATCCCCAATTGCGACAAGATCGTCCCCGGAATGCTGATGGCAGCCGCCAGACTGAACCTGCCGTCTATCTTCATCTCTGGGGGTCCAATGCTGGCTGGCAAGGTCGACAACAAAGCCGTTAGTCTGGCATCGACCTTCGAGGCTGTCGGACTCTACAACTCCGAAAAAATCGACGAGGCTAAACTCAAAGAGTTCGAAGAGGAGAGCTGTCCGACTTGTGGCTCTTGCTCGGGGATGTTCACCGCCAACTCGATGAACTGCCTGACCGAGGCCATCGGGATGTCTTTGCCGGGGGCTGCCACCGTGCCTGCGGTCTATAGCAAAAGGATTCGCCTGGCTAAAGAGAGCGGCTACCGCATCCTCCACCTTTGGGAACACAACATCTTGCCCAAAGATATCATGAGCGAGCTGGCTTTCGAAAACGCCCTTGCCGTAGATATGGCTCTGGGCTGCAGCACCAACTCCATCTTGCACCTGCCTGCCATCGCCAAAGAGGCGGATGTGACTATCTCTTTGGACAAGGTCAACGCCATCAGTGCCAAAACGCCGAACCTTTGCAAGCTCTCTCCGGCTGGCGACAAACACATCGAAGATTTAGACAAAGCAGGAGGCATCGCCGCGGTGATGGCTGAGCTAGCCAAAAAGAACTTGCTGCACACCCACTTGACCACCGTCTTGGGCACCGTTCAAAACAGGATAGATCAAGCCAGCAACAAAGACTTCTCCACGATCAGACCCTGCCAAGACCCTTACTCACAACAAGGAGGCCTACTGATCCTCAAAGGCTCACTGGCACCAAACGGTGCGGTGATAAAGAAGTCTGCGGTGGATAAATCTATCTTCGAGTTTATCGGCAAAGCTCGCGTTTTTCACAGCGAACAAGATTGCGTGGCAGCCATCGTGGCTGGTAAAATCGAAAAAGGTGATGTTATTGCCATCGCCTACGAAGGTCCCAAAGGGGGTCCTGGCATGCGGGAGATGCTCTCACCCACCTCGCTCCTGGCGGGCATGGGACTAGACAAAGATGTGGCTCTGCTCACCGACGGCAGATTCTCAGGAGCCACCCGAGGACTTGCCATAGGACATATCTCTCCAGAGGCAGCCTCTGGCGGGCCAATAGCGTATCTGCAAGAAGGCGATCTGGTCAAGATCGATTTGAACAAAGGGAGCTTGGACATTTTGGTCGACTCGCAAGAGCTAGAGGTGCGCAAACACACCACCCAGCTCAAAGAAGCAAAAATCAAGAAAGGGTATTTGGCAAGATACGCCAAGATGGTTCAATCTGCCGACACCGGAGCGGTATTAAAAAGTTAAAAAAGGAGGAGAAGATGAAACTGACAGGAGCACAAATAGTTATTAAAACCTTGATCGAAGAAGGTGTTGACAAAGTCTTCGGCTACCCCGGTGGCACGGCGTTGCCTTTGTATGACGAGCTTTTCAAAAACCAAGATAAAATCACCAACATTCTCCCCTCACACGAACAAAGTGCCGCCCACGCAGCCGATGCCTACGCTCGCACCACAGGTAAGGTGGGCGTCTGCCTTGCCACCTCGGGTCCTGGCTCCACCAACCTGGTCACCGGCATAGCCACCGCTCATATGGACTCCAGCCCGATTGTCGCCATCACCAGCAATGTCCCTTTGACGATGATCGGCAGAGACAGCTTCCAAGAGGTGGATATCGTCGGCATCACCATCGGCATCACCAAATATAACTACTTCGTCAAAGACGCAAAGTATCTGGCTAAGATCGTCAAGAAAGCTTTTCAGATAGCCAACTCGGGACGCAAAGGCGCTGTGCTGATCGACATCCCCAAAAACATCTCTTTACAAGAGGTGGAGTATCAAGCACCTGAGATCACCCCGTTTGAAAATCCACATCCACAACCATCGGAGATAGAAGAGGTTGCCCGAAAAATCGACCAAAGCCAAAAACCTTATGTCTATTTCGGTGGAGGAGTAAACAACCCGCAAGGCTCAAAAGCTTTGAACAAATTTTTGCAAAAAATCAACAGCCCTGCCACCTCCAGCCTGATGGGACTAGGAGCGATAAACCCCGACTACCCTTACTACACGGGTCTGGTGGGAATGCACGGCACCAAGTTCACCAATGTTGCCATCCAACAAAGCGACCTTGTCGTTGCCGTGGGAGCCAGATTTAGCGACCGCGTCACCAGCAGTCCCGATAAATTCCTACAAAAACCTGAGGTTATCCACATCGACATCGACCCATCGGAGATCGACAAGAATGTGATCACCACCACCAACTTGGTGGGCGATGCAGGAAAAATCTTGCAAGAGCTGACCAAACTGGTGCAACCCAAGCAAAACCAAGAGTGGAACCAGAAGATCCTCGCCCTCAAAGAAAAATACGATCTGGACCAGTGCCTGCCAACCAATGAAAAACTCACCCCCAAGGCGATAATCAAGAAGATGAGCCAGACTGCCAAAAGAGGGACGATTGTCACCACAGATGTGGGACAACACCAACTCTGGACGGCACAAAACTACCGCTTCGACGCCCCGCGCCAGTTCATCACCTCAGGAGGACTAGGAACGATGGGCTTTGGTCTGGGTGCTGCCATCGGCGCACAAAAAGCTTTCCCCGAAAAAATGGTCATCTTGGTCACCGGCGACGGCTCGTTCCGAATGAACCTGAGCGAACTTTCCACGGTAAGCGCCTACAACCTGCCCATCAAGATCGTCCTGATCGACAACGGCACTCTGGGAATGGTGCGACAATGGCAAACCTTGTTTTTCGACAAACGCTACTCTGCCACCACTCTGGATCGAGGTCCGCACTGGGACAAGCTGGCTCAAGCCTACGACTTGGACTACTTCCACCTGAGTAAAGGCAAAGATCTAGACGCCACCATGCAAAAGTTCCTCTCTTGCCCAAGGGCTACCCTTTTGCACTGCCGAGTGGATATCGACGAGTGCGTTTACCCTATCGTGCCTCCGGGCAAGGCGATAGAAGACGCCGTCACCAAATAAAAAAAACAATCCCCCCAAAAAAAAACTATCTTTGGGGGGATTTTACTTTTTTTTACTCTACGACTTATACTCTTTGGCTGTCTCCTCACCGCCGATAACCCGCAAGCCAGCGTGTGCCAAAGCTTCCATCTCTTTTTCCCCGGGGAACTCTACTTGCTTGCCCAAAAAAGCTAGATGCTCCTTCAAACAAGGCATCAGCACTGTTTGAACATAAGCCAGCCCCCCGGTGTAGATGACCGCATCCACCTTGCCTTTGAGCACCGCCGCACATCCTCCAGCCTCTTTGGCTATCTGATAAGCCATCGCCTCGAAGATGAACTTGGCTCGGCTATCACCGCCTTCTATCCTCTGGCAGATCTCTTTGCCGTCGTCTGTGCCCAAATAGGCGAGCAAGCCACTCCTTTTTACCAGCTTCGCCTCCAACCCTTTCAAGGTGTATTCGCCCGAATAAGCCATCTCCAACAAATCGCCAATAGGCAAAGAGCCAGCTCTCTGAGGCGAAAAAGGTCCCATTCCCAAAAGAGCGTTGTTCACATCCACGCATCTGCCTTTCTCCACGGCTACCACCGAGATGCCACCGCCCATGTGAATCACCACGAAGTTGCACTCCTGCATCGGCTTGTTCATCTGCCGACAAACCCTTCTGATACACGCCCGAATATTCAAGGCGTGAAACATCGACTTGCGACTAATCTCAGGGACGCCAGAGATTTTGGCAATATCGCTCATCTCGTCCACCGTAACCGGGTCGGCAATATAGCTAGGGATGCTCACCGAGTCTGCCAAAGATTTCGCCAGATAAGCGCCCAAGTTGGAGGCGTGAACCCTGCCCCAAATCTTGTCGTTCGCCAAATCGTTAAGCATCTTTTGGTTGATCTGATAAACGCCGCCTTCCACGGGTCTGACCAATCCGCCTCTGCCCACCACCACTTTCATATCAGCCATCTTGACCCCTTGATCCTCCAGCGTCTGCAAAATCAGCTCTCTGCGCACATCTACCTGATCCAGCACCTTCTCAAACCTTGCAAACTCCTGACTAGAATGTTGAATCGTCTTCTCGAAAATCTCGCCACCCTCGTCGTAAACCGCAATCTTGGTCGAAGTAGAACCAGGATTGATAACAAGAACTTTATTACTCATTTTCATCTCCTCCTCAAAACAAGGTTTTTTCTTAGCATAGATAAGATTTATTCACTATTTGTCAACCAATTTCTTGCCCACAGTTTACCATATTGATTTAGCTTCGCACTAACTGCCTTTGCAACAAACGCTTAAAAAACATAACCAATTCCTGTAGTAGTTCATAATAGAAAACCAATTCAACCCAGATTGTTTCTACTTCTTTAGCCAAACCACCATCTTTTTTGCTTGACGAAAACCTGTCCAAATTTAGTTGGAGAAAAGATATTAAAAAAGAAAAGGAATCTTAGATTATGGGAACTTATTGGAACGACAAAAACAGTCCACTAAATCCGATCAGCACGCAAGATTTTGTTCCCTTGGAACAGATGCGAGAGTTGCAACTTTATCGACTTCAAGGGGTAGTCAAACATTGCTACGACAATGTGGAACTCTTCCGAAGCAAACTGGATGCAAGAAAAATAAAGCCAGAAGATATCAAAACCTTGGCAGACATCGCCAAGCTTCCGTTCACGATAAAGACAGACCTTCGCGACACTTACCCTTACGGACTTTTTGCCACACCGATGAACGACATCGTCCGCCTGCACGCCTCCAGCGGCACCACCGGCAAACCGATCGTGGTCGGCTACACCGAAGAAGATATGAAGGTGTGGAACAATGTAATGGTGCGCTCCTTGGCGTCTTGCGGCGTCTGTAGCGAAGATATCTTGCAAAACACCTACGGCTATGGGCTGTTCACCGGCGGTCTGGGTGTCCATTGCGGAGCCGAGACTCTGGGGGCTACCGTCATCCCCATCTCGGGAGGCAACACCAAAAAGCAAATAATGTTGATGAGGGACTTCGGCTCCACCGTCATCACCGTCACCCCCAGCTACTTCTTGCACATCATCGAGGTGGCAGGCGAGATGGGCATCAGCATCAAAGATCTCCCCTTGAGAGTGGGCATCTTCGGCGCCGAGCCTTGGACTCTGGAGATGCGAGCCAGAATCGAAAAAGAGGCAGGCATCAAAGCTTACGACATCTATGGACTCTCCGAGATCATCGGTCCTGGCGTCGGTGTAGAATGCTCGGCACAAAAAGGTTTGCACATCTTCGAAGACCACTTTTACCCCGAGATCATCGACCCCGAAACTGGACAAGTGCTGCCCGATGGTAGCAAAGGGGAGCTAGTTTTGACCACTCTCACCAAGCAAGCCATCCCTATGATTCGCTACCGCACCCGCGACATCACCAGAATAATCACCGAAAAATGCACCTGTGGCAGGACGATCAGAAGAATAGAAAAAATCAGCACCAGAAGCGACGATATGATGATTATCCGCGGCGTCAATGTCTTCCCATCGCAAATAGAGGCAGCCCTGCTGGCAGTGGAAGGCACCCTGCCCCACTATATGATCTACCTCTCGCGCCAGCACGATCTGGACTGCATGGAGGTAAGAATAGAAGTCAAGACCCAACAGTTTGGCGACACGGTCTCAGCCCTAGAAACCTTAAAGAAAAAGATAGCTGGCTCCATCAAAAGCATCGCCGGGGTAAGCGTCAAAATCACCCTGGTCGAGCCAAAAAGCATCGAAAGAAGTCAAGGCAAAGCCAAACGCGTCATCGATTTAAGAAAATAAACTAGCGGAGACAATTATGAAAATCAAGCAGCTATCACTGTTTATCGAAAACAAACAAGGACACCTGAACAAAATATGTGCCGACCTGAAAAAGCACAACATCAACATCATCACCCTCTCACTTGCCGACACCAAAGATTTCGGCATCTTGCGCCTGATCGTCTCAAAACCCCTAGAGGCAAAAGCGGTTTTGGAGCAAGACGGGCACATCGTCAACATCACCCAAGTAGTGGCATTAGAGGTGCCGCACAAACCGGGGGGACTTGCCCAGATCTTGGAGATCATCAGCAGTGCCAAAGTCAACATCGAGTATATGTATGGCTTCGTCGGCAACTCTTCCGCCGGCAACGCCGCCCTCATCTTCCGCTTCGATGACATCGACAAAGCTATCCAGAAACTCTCGGCAGCCGGGATAAGCGGCGTGGAAAACATCTCTATGTTTTTGTGATAATCCGCCGGCTCACTCCTCCACAACCAAAAGGGTCAATCGTAAAAGATTTTCTAAATCTGGAACAAAAAAATGTTAGCACAAGCTAACTTAAGAACGAAAAGGTGCTTTAGCAATTAAATAAAACTATCTTCTGCTTCAGTTTTTATTGACAAATAAACAGCGATTAAATTATTGAACTAATAGTCTTATAAGGAGTTTTAGAATGCAAAAAGATATTCACCCAAAATACGATGCCGTCGAAGTGACTTGTGCCTGTGGCAATGTCTTCACAACCAAGAGTTGCAAATGCGAAAACAAAACTATGCGCGTGGAGATTTGCTCCAACTGCCATCCGTTTTACACCGGCAAACAAAAAATCGTTGACTCTGCTGGTAGAGTTGAAAGATTTAAGAAAAAATACCAAACCAAGTAAAAGAAGGCGCAAGCTATCTTAAGACCTTAGCAAATAAGGTCTATTTTTTTATGAAACAAAAACTAGACAAAGCTGGTGGTCAAGCCGTCATCAAAGGCGTGATGATGCTCTCGGGCGAGGCTATCGCCACTGCCACCATCCGCCAAGACAAAACCATCGAGCTTTGTCGTAAGCGGTTTAGCAGTGTGTCCCAAAAAAGCAAGTGGCTCAGGCTCCCCATCGTCAGAGGCTTCATCAACTTCTTGCAGATGATGAGAGTCGGCTACTCGGTCTTGCAATACTCAGCCGATCGAGCTATGCTGGACGAAAAAGAGCAAAAAGCCAAATCGAAAACCAGAGAGAAGCTCGAAAACGGACTCACCTTTCTTTTTTCGCTTGCGCTGGGAGTGTCGCTTTTCGTCGGTTTGCCCTACTTTCTAGCCGAGCAATTCCCCGCCAGCCAAGGCGAGGTTTGGTTCAACCTGATCGCAGGATCTTTGCGGGTCTTAGTATTCTTAGCTTACCTTTTGACCATCGGGATGCTCAAAGATGTCAAAGAGCTTTTCCAGTTTCACGGCGCCGAGCA
Source organism: Cloacimonadales bacterium (SeqCode) (assembly GCA_965228195.1). Classification (GTDB taxonomy): domain Bacteria; phylum Cloacimonadota; class Cloacimonadia. Next base: position 1,157,926 of record OZ245797.1, on the reverse strand, counting down.
CAAGACTATCAACACCTACGAAAAGAAACTGGCACTAGAGCCTGCCATCATCAGCAAAGCCACTCGGATCAACCCCCGCTGTGGAACGAGCTTCATCTTCTTGGTTTTGTTTATCTCCATAATCCTCTTTTCAATTTTGGACAGCATGGTCAGTGTTCGCTTCGGCAGACCAAACCTTGCCTTGCGCATCTCTTACCACCTTTTGTGTATCCCTTTGGTGGCTGGCGTCTCTTACGAAGTGTTAAAATTTAGCGATAAACATATAGACAACAAACTTGTCGCCTTTTTTATCAGTCCTGGGTTGTTGCTCCAAAAAATCACCACCAAAGAGCCGAGCCTAGAGCAAATCGAAGTTGCCATAGTTGCCCTCAAGGGAGCTTTGGACCAGTCGATAGACCCAGCAGTAAGAAAGATAGAGGTTTAATGTTTAGCGAAAAAATAGAAAGATTAAAAACTGAGCATCAAGAGTTGGCAGTAAAAGTAGCCGATCCCAAAAATATGAGCGATCAGCGCCAATACAGCAAAATCAGCTCTCGCTTTAGCGAGCTGGAGAAAATCCTTACTCTGGCTGATGCGGTGCAAAGCTTGCAAAAAGAGCTACAAGAAGCCAAAGAGATGCTAGGCTCAGAAAGCGATAAAGAGATGTTAGAACTCGCCAAAGAAGAGATAACAAGCCTAGAAGAAGAGCTAGAGACCAAAACCGAAAAGCTAAAGAAGATGCTCATCCCCAAAGATCCCAACGACAAAAGGGACTGCATCGTCGAGATAAGAGCCGGCACCGGCGGCAACGAATCGGGACTTTTCGTGGGCGACCTTTATCGGATGTACTCCTACTTTGCCGAGCAAAACAAATGGAAGAAACAAGTCATCAGCTCCAACCAGAGCGAGAAAGGTGGCTACAAAGAGATAATCTTCTCCCTGAGTGGCGAAAACGCCTACGGAACCATGCGTTTTGAAAGCGGTGTCCACCGAGTGCAAAGAGTGCCAGAGACAGAGGCAAACGGCAGGATTCACACCTCAGCGGTCACCGTAGCAGTGTTGCCCGAAGCCGACGAAGTGGATGTGCAGATAGACCCCAAAGAGTTAAAGATCGATGTTTACCGCTCCAGCGGAAACGGAGGTCAATCGGTAAACACCACCGACTCCGCTGTGCGCATCACCCACATCCCCACCGGCACCGTGGTGACTTGCCAAGACGAGAAATCGCAACTAAAGAACAAAAACAAAGCGATGAAGGTGCTCCTATCGCGCCTACTGGACACCGAGATAGCCGCCCAAGAGGCTCAAATCGCCCGAACTCGCAAGACCCAAATCGGCACCGGCGACCGCAGTGGCAAGATCCGCACCTACAACTTCCCTCAAGGCAGGGTGACCGACCACAGAATCAATCTAACTTTATATAAACTAGATAGCATAATGAGTGGCGACATCGCCGAGATTACCAAATCTTTGCAAGTCGCTTTTTACGAAGAAAAAGGCAAGGAGTAATTAAAATGGGAAAATACACCAAACTAGAAGAAAAAATCGCTTCTATCGACAACAAACAAGCAAACCTGATCAAGATTTTGCAATATGCACAAGAGCAACACTCTTATCTCTCCAGAGAGACGATCGAGAAAATCTCGGAGTTTACCAAGTTGCCCCCTACACAAATCATGGGAGTTGCCACCTTTTACGCTCAATTCAAACTCAGCCCCGTCGGCAAACACATCATCAAAGTTTGCGAAGGCACCGCCTGCCATGTGAACGGAGCCAAAGCTATCAAATCTGCGGTTTTGGAACACCTGAACATCGGTGAGGACGAGGTGACCAAAGACAAATTTTACTCGGTAGAAGGCGTGGCTTGCTTGGGCTGCTGCTCACTGGCTCCTGTTTTGATGATCGACGACGAAACTTTTGGCAATCTAAGCCCTGACTCTATCAAAAATGTTCTCGACGACTTCAAGAGCAAAAACTAAGCGGTAACCTTACTTCAAATGCTAATCGACGCTTTTGACCGCCAGATAGACTACATCCGCCTTTCTCTGACCGACAAGTGCAACTTCTGTTGTCGCTACTGCCGAGACGAAGGCGGCGTAGATTTTATCCCCCACGAAAACATCCTTAGCCTAGAGCAGATGTTCGCCATCACCAAAGAGTGCGTTCGCTTGGGGATAAAGAAGGTTCGCCTGACCGGAGGAGAACCTTTGGTGAAAAAAAACTTCCTCTGGCTGGTGCGCAAAATCGGTAAGCTGGAAGGCTTGCAAGATCTTTGCCTGACCACCAACGGCTCTCTTTTTGCCAAATACGCCCAAGAGCTAAAAGCGGCAGGATTAAAGCGGGTCAACTTCTCACTAGACACCTTAGACCCCCAGAAGTTCGACTACATCACCCGAGGTGGCAAACTAGCCGATGTGTTAGAAGGCATCAAAGCTGCCCAAGATTTGGGCTTCAGCCCGATCAAGATCAACACCGTCCTCATCAAAGGGTTCAACGACTCGGAAGAAGACAAGAGGGCGATGAAAAAGTTTTGCCAAGAGCAAAACATCATCGGCAGAACCATCAAAGAGATGAATCTGGAAAACGGCTCTTTCGAGGCGCTTATCACTCAGGAGCCAGACACCACCGCTGGCGTCTGCCACAAATGCAACAAGCTGCGCATCACCTGCGATGGCAAGATTTTACCCTGTCTATTCTCAGACAAAGCCGTGGAGATAAGGGCAGAAAAATCTATCGAAGCTGCCGTCCGCAAAGCTCTTGCCATCAAGCCAAAATCGGGGCTACACAACACCCAATACAAAATCAATCAAATCGGAGGGTAACCCAATGAACAAGAAGCTAACCATCCTCTTTTCACTCTTCATCGCTTTATACACCGCCTCCAATCTGCTGGGCATCAAAATCGTCACTTTTTGGGGAGTCAACACCTCGGTGGGCATCTTCATCGCACCTTTTCTATTTTTGATCACCGACGCCATCGAAGAGGTTTACGGCAAAAATGTGGTTTTCAACCTGATCACCGCAGCCATCATCAGCCTCATCTTCATCTTCGGATTTTTGTCTTTAGCCATTTGGATGGAGCCGGCAGCAAGGTTTACCCACAACACTGAATACACCACCATCTTCAAGTTTTCCCTGCGGATGATCTTCGCCAGCATCGCCGCCTTTTTCATCTCTCAGCTCAACGATATGTTCATCTTCGCCTACCTGAAAAAGAAGACCCAAGGCAGGTCGCTCTGGCTACGCAACAATGTCTCTACCATCATCTCACAAACCATCGACACCTTCATCTTTATGTATCTTTTCCTCTACAAAATGACCCCAAAATTCGACGCTATCTTCGTCTTTCAACTAGCTCTACCCTATCTATCTCTGAAAATATTTTTTGCCCTCTGCGACACCCCTTTGGTTTATGGACTGGTCAAGTGGCTAAAAAAAGATACCCCAAAATAAAGCAGATTTAGTAAAAAAAAAGAAAAGGTTTTTTTAAAGAAAAAACCTTTTCTTTCGTCTTGATCTACTGACTAAATCTTCCGCTCAATCTCTCAAACCAAAAACGCCTTCTTAAAAGCCCCAAAAGACGCTCCTACAAATGTCCGAATAAACGCCCCTATAAACGCCCCTTTAAATGTCCTAATAAACATCTTAAATTTAGTGAAATCAAACAAATACATCACCATCAAAGAGATCTCTGAAATCTTGGGAAAAGACCCCCGAACGATCACCAGAGCTTTGTCAAAACTCGGCAAAGAAGGAAAAATAAAAAGAGTGGGCTCAAAGAAAACTGGCCACTGGGAAATATTGTAAAAAAAAATGGTGCAGGAGACTGGACTTGAACCAGCACACTCAGGTAATGAGCACAAGAACCTGAATCTTGCGTGTCTACCAATTTCACCACTCCTGCACAAAAAAAAAGAAAAATGGTGCAGAAGACTGGACTTGAACCAGCACACCCAAAAGCGGGCACAAGATCCTTAGTCTTGCGTGTCTACCAATTCCACCACTTCTGCACTCAATATGTATTTCTAAAAAAGAAAGGGACTAAAAACTACTCAGCCAGCTCCTTCCTAAGTTCCTCACTCACGCCATTACCACTCTTGGCAGCGTTCATCCCCTTGGTGTAAAAAGCCAAAGCCAAGCAAGAAACCACGAAAAGCAAAATAAAGTATTTCGTCCATCTCTTTAAGATTGTCTCCGCCTCGTCACCAAAAGAGGCTGCACTAGCGGCACCACCAAAAGCACCACCCAAAGCTCCGCCTTTGGAAGATTGCGACAAGATCACCAAAATAAGCAAAAGCGAGATAACAATATGAATACCAAGCAAAAAATAAAACATCAAAACTCCTTAGTTTGCATCTAACTCCATCAAAATTTTTTTTCCTGATTTTGTGTCAACTAATAAAACCACTTTTTAAGCGAAAGCAAGATAGACACAATAGGTCAAAATCAGCACGACTCCCCAAACAAGCGGACGCTTGTGTCCCTTGTAAATAGTCAAAGCTGTCAGGCAAGCCACCACTGCCAACCAGCCGAAAACAAAATTAAATTCAGCTTGGCTGATGCAGACAGGTTTGATCAAGGCGGAGATGCCCACAATGCCGAAAATATTCAAAACATCCGATCCGATGATATTGCCCACGGCTATATCCAGATGCCCTTTGCGTGATGCTGCAAAAGCCGTTGCCACCTCGGGGAGCGATGTCCCCAGAGCCACTATCGTCACCGCAATAATCGTCTTGCTCACCAAAAAATAGTCGGCGATATAAACAGCCGAATAGACCACCAACTTACTCAGCAAAACCACTGCCGTCAAAATAAACGCAAACCCCAAGAAGTAAAGGCCAATACTCTTGGGCGAGTCGATCCGCTCCAGCTTAGCTTTTTTGGAACTTCTGCCCACCTGCCAAAAATAAGCCCCTAAGCAAACCACCAAAAAAAGAGCTTCTCGTCCCGAAAGAAGACCGTCTTGGCGCATAAAAAAGAAGAGAAACAGCAACCCTGCATCCAAAAACAGAACCACTCTCGCCAAATATTTTTTGTCGAAAGTTGCCACGCTACCGGCTCCGATAGCCATCAGACCAAACCCAAGCCCCAAAGTCTCGTTGCAGATGACACTACCCACCCCGTTACCCAAACCCATCTGCGAAAACCCTTGCGCCGAGGCCAGAATGCTCACGGCAAACTCGGGAGCCGAGGTAGCAAACCCCACGATTATCGTCCCGGTGATCACCCCCGGAATACCGAAGTAAGCGGAGATCACCACAGCCAAATCGACAAACTTCTCGGCTGCCACAAAAAGCAAGTAGAAGCCGACGACCAGCAAAACAGCCGCTAAGTAAACATTCATAACCATCAATCGAAAAGATACCAGACAAAGTTCATCTTAAAATGACGACGATAAGGTGTGGTGCCCAAGTAGTTTTTATCTTTATCGTAGTTTTTGATATCCATCAAAACCGAGAACTTCTTGGTCAGCTCCAGATTAAGGTAGTAGTCCAACACCTTGTTGGACGAGATCGCCTGGCTACTGCCCCTATCGGAGAAACTGTCGAAATAGTCCGACGCCTCATACTCACGCCAGCCCAGAGTCAGCACATTCCCGTAGTTGAAGTAAAAAATCAGCTCGTAGCTTTGGGTCAGCTGCACCTCGGGATAGATGTAAGGCACTTCCCCCGAGAGGAAGCGGCGCGTCTGCACCCCGTATGCCAGAGCCATCTTCTGTCCCCACAAAGAAAAAGGCAAGCGGGCCTTCAAGTCGGCTTGCAAAAGGTCGTTTTGGTAGCTTTGCGTGTTCACCGTAAAACTATCGGAAAAAACCTGATACTCGGCGATATCTTGCTCCAAGTTGCCGTAAGCCAGCCTACCACTAAGCAGTTTATTGCCAAAAGTGAGCCCAGCAAAAGTTGATTTGTAAGCCTCCACCCTATTAAAACTGATACCCGAATACAAAAACAAAGCGGTGTCGATCGCAAGGTTCTGCTTGTCCACATAGTCTGCAAAAAAGCCCAGACCCCAAGGCAACCCTTTCTTGAGACTGAAGCTGGTGTTCTCCGAGTCATAATATCCGCTCAAAGAAGCTCCATACCACCGGTGTGTCTGCAACTCCCCTTTGTAATACTCCCGCTGGTCTATCTTGGTAGATAAATAGTTGCGATAAGATTTGCGACCCACCGCCAGATTTTGCCCCCAAAAATCCAGATCCAGCGCATAAAAGTAACCTTCGGCGTTGTAACTCTTGTCTATGTTCAACAAGCTATCGCACAAAAACTCGCTATGGGAGTAGTTGTAACCCGCATCAAAAATAATCGAGCGGAAAACCACGAAATGTTGTTGCGACTTGTAAGAGACGCTGCTGACATCGAAGATCGAGTCGCTGGTGGAAACCGAGTTGACCGTCTTGAAAAACAACTTTTCTGCGGGCAGATCGTGGTCAAGGTGCAAGTAGGAGTAGTCCAAACTGAGATAGTCGTCCCAATAGTAGCCAAGGCTCCCATACAGATCTTTGGTCTTCTCTTTCATCTGCTCGGTGAGCCACTTGCCCGAAGAGCCGTTGAACCCCAACTGAAAATCTAAGCAGTTATAGACGCGGCTCTTGTAGATATTGACGATCGCCTGATCCATATCGGAGCTACTATACCCTTGCGCCAGCTCCGCCTTGGTGAGCAAGATGGGCATCTCGTATTTCTGAGGCGAAAAATAGACACTACCTTCGCTCAAACTCTCACCCCAAAAAGGAGAGTAATCTTGATACAACTGATACTTGCGCAAAAGAAAAGGTTGAATTATAAACTCTTCAAACTGAACATCTTGGCGCATAGGCGAGGGCGAGTAGTAGTGACCATTCTCCTTATACAAAAACAAAGGAAGCTTTTGCCTGGCACGATCTTGCCTCAAAAACGAGTCCAAAACTTCGTCCAAATTTTCTCTAAAGCTTAGCAAATAGTCGGCTTGACTCTCCAAAGGGACACTGTCCGAGAACCCCACTTCAAGAGTATCACCCTCCACCATCTTCTCAAACTCGCTACGCTGACGACCAACAGAGTCGCCCACGCTGGTCTGAAAAAGGAAATCTTTGCCCCCTCTCAAACCTTGTGCCGAGTCGATCTCCACACCCCAGAGCAAAGAGCCCAAAGCCCAAAAGCTCAAAATCAATCTTCTAAAAATTTTCATAACCTGCCAAAAAATTTAATATCTCCTCGAACTCCCCTACCTGCTGGCGACTGACAAAAAAAATCAAGACGCTCTTATCGCCTCTGTCTGTGGTGTGATTAGCAAGCCCCGAAAAAGATTCGATCACACTGGCAAAAAAATACTGCTGCTCTTGCTCGATCCTCAGGTAGTAATAGTTACCCTCTTGCGTCTGCAAAGGCGCTCTGGCTGCCTCTATCCTCAAACAAGAGCCTCACGCAAAACCTGATCGATCGTCTCCATCGGCAAGATCTCCAGCCCTTCTTTGATCTCATCTGGTATCTCTTGCAGATGCGGCAAGTTGTCTTTGGGAATCAGAACCTTCTTTATCTCGGCTTGTCCTGCTGCCACCAACTTCTCTGCCAATCCGCCGATAGCCATCACCTCACCCTTTAGGGATATTTCACCCGTCATGGCGATGTTGGCACGCACCTTCCTGCCCGAGAGCACCGAGATGATTGCCGTGGCCATCGTCACTCCAGCCGAGGGTCCATCTTTGGGGACGGCTCCCTCAGGGATATGCAGGTGCAGATCTGTGTTTTTGTAAAAATCTTTGTCCAGATTGTATCTCTTCTGGTTCACACGGGCGAAAGTGTAAGCAGCCTGCGCCGACTCTTTCATAATATCGCCCAGATTCCCCGTCAGCTTTATCTTGCCTGTGCCAGGGAACTTGCTGATCTCGATCTGGAGCGTCTCGCCGCCCACCATCGTCCACGCCAAACCGGTCACCACACCCACCACATCTTTCCTTTCCACCTTCGGCGGGATCACCTTGGACACGCCCAAAAACTCCTCCACCTTCTTCTGGTTCAGCTTCAGCTTAACCCCTTTTTTATTCTTCTGGATAATCTGCCTGATCACCTTGCGATAAATCTTCTCAATCTGCTTCTCCAAAAGACGCACACCCACCTCTTGGGTGTAGTTTTTGACGATATAGCTGATGATCTGGTCGCTAAACTCAATCTCCACCTTGCCTTTGGTCTTGAAAGCTTCGATCTGCCTTCTGATCAGATGCTCTTGGGCGATATTTACCTTCTCAAACATCGTATAGCCGGGCAGACGAACAATCTCCATCCTGTCCAAAAGCGGTGCGGGGATAGACGACAAGGTGTTGGCAGTGGTGATAAAGGTGACCTTGGAGAGGTCGTAGTCGAAATCCAGATAGTGATCTCTAAAGCTGTTGTTTTGCTCTGGGTCTAGCACCTCTAGCAAAGCAGAGGCTGGATCGCCGCGAAAATCGCTAGAGAGCTTGTCTATCTCGTCCATCATAATCACCGGGTTGAGTGTACCAGCTTTCTTGATGGAGTTGATGATCACCCCGGGGACTGCCCCCACATAAGTTCTGCGGTGTCCTCTGATCTCTGCCTCATCACGCACTCCCCCTAGAGAAAGCCGAGCAAACTTCTTGCCCAAAGCGGTGGCTATCGCCTTACCCAGCGAAGTCTTGCCCACGCCAGGGGCTCCCACGAAACACAAGATCTTACCGCGATTCTCTTGAACAAACTTCAGCACGGCAATATACTCCAAGATAACATCTTTGACCTTGGTCAGACCATAATGGTTAGCGTCCAAATCTTTTTGCGCCTGCTCCAAATCAAAATCTTTCACCACATCTGCCTGCCAAGGCAAACACCTGATCCAATCCAGATAGTTGTAAATCACCGTATACTCTTGCGAGCCACTGGGTATCCTCTTGAGCTTCTGCAGCTCACTCTGGGCAATCTTGGCAACCTGCTTGGGCAGCGACAACTTGAGCAGCTCTTTCTCCATCTCCTCAACTTCCGCATTGCTCTCTTTGTCCATCCCCAGCTCTTTCTCGATCTCTTTGAGCTGTTCCCGCAGGTAATACTCTCGCTGCAACTTGTTGAGCTTGTTGTTCACATTGACATCTATCTTCTTCTCCAGCTTCAAGATCTCCAGCTCTTTGTGCAAAAGCCGCAGAAGTTGACTCAAAGCCAGATTGATATTCTCGATCTTCAAAAGGTTGATCTTCTTGTCCACCGACGAGGCAACATTGGCTAAAACATAGTAAAAAAACTCGGTCGGCTTGCCGATCTCGTCCAGCGGTTTAAGCACCTCTTGGGGGATATTGCCGTCTATCCTGATGTATTCGGCAAAAAGCTTCTTGATAGCACGCACCTCTGCCTGCAACTCCAAATCGTCTGCCACATCGTAAGCCATCTCGTGAACTTTCGCCTTGAAAAACCCTTCTTTGGATTTGGCAAGACGATCGACCAAGACGCACTTGAGACCCTCCACCAAAATCCGCAAGTTGCCATCGGGCAACCTAAACACCTGCAAGATGCTGCAATAAGTCCCCACTCGATACAGATCTTTGCCTTGCGGGTAAGCGTTTAGTTTCTCGTCGTATTTCTGGGTCAGACAAACAATCCGCTTGTGCTTGGCAAGGGCGTCTTCCACCGCATCTATGGTCACCCTGCGACCGATCAAGATCGGGGCAACAATCTTAGGCACCATCATAATGTTGCGCAGTGGCACTACATTCAAAGCTTCCGAAAAATCGTTCTCTAGATTTTCGATTCTCATCTCTTCTTTCATAATATTCTCATCTATTTTTTATTTAATACTTAATAATATTGAATCACACTGGGTCTGCCGGCGTCCAAACTGGGGATCGAATAATCTTTCTCGCCCGACAAACGGAAGTGGTAGTCGCCATCCTCTTGTTGCACAGGGAAATAGGCAAGCCTTAACTGCAAAGTTTTGAAAACCAAGTTCTCGTTGCGAATACGCACACCCAAACCGATGCTCGAGGCGAAAGAGCCGCCCACCACGATGTTCTCGTTGGCTGCCAAAAATCCCGCATCGGCAAAAGTGAAAAAGGCGAACTTAAAACCAACCAAGTTCCACGGAGCAAAAGTCACCATCTCGGTGCTCAAAACGATCTTCTGCTCATCCTTTTTGCCCCAAGACAGATCTCGCAGCTCATCATCGCCGATGCTGATGCTATCCTCCAGGGACCTGTTCACGCTGGTCACATAGTCCAGATTGGCAAAGTAACGAGTGTAATATTTCCCCCATTTGTAAAGCAGACTAAAATAAGAGACCTTCAGCCTTAGGGTCAAATCTTCCAAACTGTTTTGCTCATCTATCCAAAATCCGCCCAGCGAAACCTTGTTGTAGATATAACCCACATTTTTGTAAAACTTGCCTTGGGCGTAAGATATGCCGAAATAATCTTTTTTCCAAAACTCGCCGCTCTCTTTGCCGAAAACAAGCTCCAGATTTTTACCATAAGGAATATGCTCGGTCACCCCAAAGCCATAAATCAAGCTACTGCGATAAAAAAGCTCTTTGGTCAAACTCAAAGACGCCACGCGGAAGTAGTTAACATCGTGATAAGCGCGCAAAGTGTCGGCGTCCACGCCATCGGGACGAATTTCAAAATCTTTCGACTTATGCCTAAGCGCCACGGCTACCTGCTTGAAACCCAAAAAAGGAGTTCGCAGCTTAAACTTTCGCCCAATCCAAAAGTCCAAATCTATCCGCTTGGATCGAGGTTCTGTTTCCGTCAACACGCTGTCAACCAACTCCTCTTGCTTTTTCTCCTCGATAATCTCCCAACTTCCACCACCACCATACTTCTTGCCCGCGATGTAGCCTCTGTCTAGGCTCCCACCGTATATTTGTTGACTATGATCGTCTTCGTATCTGATCGTCAGATCCATAAAGCTACGGTCAACATTGCGAATCTGGTAAGAAAAATCGTGTCCCCATTGGGGGTCTTTGCTTTTGTCGTAAGTGGCACTATACTCAAACTCATTACCGAAGCCGAAGAAGTTCTTGTCGTAAGCCCCCAGGCGAAACTTGTCCAAATCGGAAAAAGATCCGTCTCCACCGATAGACCACTTGTCCCTTATCACCAGCACCAAATCGACGAAAGTGTTACTTCCTTTCACCGGCACCAAAAAAAACTCCGCACTCTTGATATAAGACAAACCACTCAAAAACTTCTCGTTCTCTGCCAAAAGCTCGGGGTTAACTATCGAATACTCCTCGAAGTAGAGGTTGTTGAAGATAATAAGCTCCTTGGTGTCCATATGCGCACCGTTGCCCATCCGAGAGAAGAAATTTTTGCCTCCAAAAACCTCCTCTTGACGCAGGTAGATCTTGCGAATCCTTTTGCCAGAATGTTTCTTGAACCGCGTGGCACTAGAGGTAACATTGTCTCTGCTCTTTTTTTTCTTATTCTGCTGCTCTTGCACATCGAAAACAGCCTTAAAAAGCTCTTTGGTCACTCGATACTTAGACGCCGACTTCTGCCAATCTTTATAAATGGTGCTCTCTTTACCTTGGGTCTTTTTCTGGCTAGCTGCCCAAGCCAAGCTACCAAGCGAACAAATCGCTAAAAATAAAACCAATCTTTTGTAACTCAAAACTCTATCCTTTCTCGAATAATCTTCTCCCCAAAAAAGAGGTTGCCTACACAACCCCAGTGTTTTATCAAAAAAAAGAAAGTTCGTTTGATGTCAATTAAAAAATCGCTTAAGTGTTGGGAGGGGAACTTTCGCCTGGCGGCGAAGAGTTTTTTACTTTTCGCTTATCAGCGATAGATATGTCACCTTTCTTTTTTTTTGAAAAAAAATAAATGTGACCGAAAGAAAAAATCAAATCAAAAGACAAAATCCTAACTTGCAAAACTCGTTCGTTGTGACTGTAGTGCATCGTTTAGATTCTTTCTAAGATTACTAAAGTAAGAGAAATAAACTCCTCACACAGCCACAACTTCGCTCGTTTAAACAAGTTAACGGATTTAGTCTTGATTGATTACTTGCCTTTCCCTCCCAACTAGGCGGAGCAGGAAGCTCCCTACCCAACCCTTCCTTGGATTCCTGCTTTCGCTAGGAATGAGGGGAGAAAGATAAGGTGTCGGGGACACCATCGTTTTAGCTCTCATTAAAGCGAGAAATTTTTGCTTTCTCCTGCGGAGGGCTAGTATGACCACTAAAATATAGTCTCAAATTTATAGCTTAATTTTAGTGGTCATAAATTAAAAGTTAAAAATGAAAAATTTCATCCAAACCCTTTCCCTTTAAGTGATTAAATTTTTTCTCCTGCTGAGATTTGGTGGTTTGGCTTTCAGCCAGACCCTCTCTTTTCGTTGAGCGTTCAACGAAAAGAGAGGGGAGAGAAAAGAAAACCGCTCCGCTTCAATTCGCTAGAGACAGTTCATGAGATGTCTTAAGATTACCGTGGCGTAGAGCATCTCCGAGATTTGTTCCTGACTGGCTAATCACTCTGGTCTTTCGTTTTCAACACCTTAAAAAAGTGCCAAGTGTCTCTGCTCGACCGAGCAAGTGAAAATAAGTGACCCCGATGAAGCGGAGAGTGCCACCCCAAAGGCTTTGGCTCTAACGAGCCATAGCCAAATTAAAAATGAGGAATGAAAAATGAAAAATTCCACCCCAATCCTTTTCCCACTAAGTAATGGTGTTAATTTTATCACTTTTATTTTTAATTAACAATTATCCAATATAACTTGTCAATTGCTTTGGAGCGGAAGCGACAAAGCCTGTGGTTCACCTACGGTGAGTCCCTCTCTTTTCGTTGAACGCTCAACGAAAAGAGAGGGGAGAGAAAAGAAAACCGCTCCGCTTCAATTCGCTAGAAACAGGGCGTGAGATGTTTTACAGATTACCGTGGCGGGGAGCATCTCCGAGATTTGTTCCTGATTAGGCTAATCACTTTGGTCTTTCGTTTTCAATACCTTAAAGAGAGTGCCAAGTGTCTCTGCTCAACCGAGCAAGTTAAAACGGCTGACCCCGATGAAGCGAAGAATGCCACCCCAAATCTGACCTGACCACATAAATGAACTCTTGATTGATTAGCCGTATTTATGTGGTCAGGGAGCGGAAGCAACAAAGCCTGCTCTGCTTTGACAAGACAAACTTTTTTGCAAGTTTAGATTTGTAGTTGGACTGGCTTTATGATTTATCCTTTATTACTAACAACAGTTTTTGTCACTTCTATCTTCCTGTCGACATAAAGATCCACCTCTTTGATGATTGCCCACACTTTAAGAAAGTAGTTTAAAAGGTTAACAATAAAGAAAAGCTAAGCGTAATTGCGTAGTCTTTTTATTGTAATTATGCAATAAAAAAAATCATTTGGGATAAAAAATATATTTCATTACAATAATAAATACACCTAAAATATTGGTTGTTGTAGATCCGATAAGAGTAGCTAAAACAATATTAGAAAGATGAAAGAAATTAAAATTAAAACCCTCTATTGTAACGATAAACAAAACAATAAAAATCCAAATAATAGCAAAAATAAAGACAAGCCTAGCATATTTTTTGCGAGCACCAACAATATACTTAAAATTTTTTAGCTCCGTCTCTTTGGTTTCCATATCTATTTCTTCATTTCTTGTTAGCCTCTTTTCATTTTTTTCTTCATTTTCGGTGGTTGAGGATATAAGGTCAAGAAGATTTATTTTTTCACTCAATTTTTACCTTCTTTATGGGTTTCTTTAGCCCTAACAAGCTTGTCTTCAAATTCTTTTTTTATAAATTCAGTAGGGATAATTGTAAGGTTATTTTCTATAGCTTTATGCCAAGCTCCACCAATTACATGAGTCAAATTAGATAAAAAGGTTGCAGATTTATTTCCATAACAGGCTTTAACAAAATTTAATACTTCCAAAGTCTGACCATCTATTTTTTCTTTATAAATACAATTGTAATTTTCAGGTTCAATACGCTTTGTTACATTCTTTTTCCTATAGGTTCTCAAGTCTTGATATAAAGAAGGGACAACTGTCCCATATTGCCAAGCCTCAATTGGCTCATCAATTAAAATTTTTTTATGAAAAGCCATGAGCCATCCATAAGAAAAATAAACAAGTTTTTGAATTTGCATATTACTCAAAGAATAGTTAGACTCTTTAATAAACCAATTAGCAATTTGGCGAGCTGAATGATGTTTTTCTTTATTACTCATTTTTCCTTCCCTTGTTTTAAGACTATGTAAGTTATTTATTTTAAAAAAAGATTTTTAATAAAACCAAAAATTTTTACTCTCTTTTTTTGTCAAGCAATAGGTTCTATTTCACCGATGTCAAAAAATATGACCCTTATTATGGGTGCCAAGTTTTTTTCACAGATGTAGATCTAAAAATATCCAAATTCCCTCCCTAATGGGAGTCCACTTTCAGGACGAGGCACTTCATTCTTCTTTTTTAAATTTTATTTTCTGACCTGACCACATAAATAATGCTAATCATTTAAGACTTCATTTATGTGGGCAGATCAGACTTAGCTCAAATTATGGTGAACAGATAAGGCGAAAACCGTCGCAGTAATATTTGTAGCTCGGATTGTTGTAGTAGCGACGATCAGCCACGCGGCAACCACTAGCAGTGCCGGCCCAGTCGCCGCCGCGCATAATGCGATAAGAGCCCGTGCTGGCTCCCACAGGGTCGGTTACTGCCTCACTTGGGTAATCTCCATACCAATCGTTACACCACTCTAATGCACTACCCGACATATCATAAATACCCAGCTCGTTAGGAGACTTCGTCCCTACTTCGCGGATTCTAATTTCAGAATTATCAGTATACCAAGCCACAGCATCTATGTTATTACTACCTGCATATGTGTAACCGTTGCTCTGGTTACCACCCCTAGCCGCAAACTCCCACTGCGCCTCTGTGGGCAAAGAATATTTGGTTACACCCTCTTTTTGATTGAGGAAATCGGCAAAAGCTACCGCTCCATACCAACTAATATATACCACTGGGCAATATTCTTGGCCATTCTTTACACACAAACTACCACCCGATAAACCAATTTGACAAAGACTTCCGTCCAAATCTAGCAACTCGTTCCCGCCATAAGTTACCGAAGTTTCGCTAAAGCTAATTTCAATACCCTCGTTTTCCGCCCAATTAAACACAGCCACTACCTGAGCATTGGTAACCTCATATTTGCCGATGTAGTAATCTTGGCTGATAGTCACACTATGCACCGGCTTTTCTCTATCAAATGCATCTTCATCTTCAGAGCCCATCTGGAAATTACCCGCCTTCACCATCACCATCTGCATATTAATGCTGTTGGTATAGGTTCCAAGTTCCGTGGTAAAGCTTCTAACCTCGCTCTTCACCTGTTTGCCATCAGCGTCTGTGCCTACCACTTGCCAGTAATAAGTTTGGTTATAATCAAGCTGTTCATCAGGAGAGTAGCTTGTGCCAGATGAACCGCTAGCCACCTCGTCCATATCATCAGATGATTTTCCCAACCAAACGGTGTAACTACTCACACCAACTCCGCTCCAGCTCAGTTCCGGCAAAACACTCACCTGGTCAGCATTGTCGGTTGGAGCGCTCAAAGTTACCAGCCCAACTGTCTTAAAGCTCCCAACCTCGCTCTCCACCTTATTGCCATTATCGTCTGTGCCTACCACTTTCCAGTAATACTGTTGGTTGGGCAAAAGCTGGTCAACAAGATTCTTGTTTGAGGTGGTCAAACCGCTAGCCACCTCGTCCATATTATCTGCTGATGTTCCCAGATAAACGGTGTAACTACTCACATTAGTTCCGTTCCAATCCAAATATGGTGTAAGACTCACCTGTTCATCATCATCATCTACAGGATCTAAGGTAATCTTGGGTTGATCTTTGGTGTGAAATTTGACCGTGTCACTAGATTTATCACCATAATCACTTGTGCCACTCACGCACCAATAGTAAGTCTTCTTAGGTCGGAACTCTCGTGAGTAGCTTCCTGCATCAGTATAAAAAGTTTCCATACTGTCTAAAGATGTCCCACATTTTATGGTGTATGAATAACCGTCCTCGTCTGACCAAACCAAGCATCTAACATTACTATTGTAATCTCCATCTTCGGGACTGATTATGTAGATAGTAGAGCCGCCTTTGGTAATAAAAGCTTGCACCGAGCTTTCGATACTCTCCGACTTGCCGTTTGCCACCACCTTCCAGTAGTAACGCTCACCCGCTTTTAAGCTATCCAAGAAGTAGCTTTTTTCTTTCCAGCCTTCATACTCCAATTGCAGATCGTCTTTGTCTGTGCCTACATACAAGTCGTAGCTCTCGGCGTTACCGCCCCATCGAAGAGTTATATTTTCGGTCTCATCCACCACTTGGTTATTGTCAGGAGAAGACAAGCTTACCCTCAGCTCAGCGTCGGTGGTGAAGCTCCAGATGTCGCTGGCTTTTTGGCTCGATTCGTTTTTGGCTACCACTTGCCAGTAGTAGGTGGTGTTGCAGGTCAAGCCATCAGGCGAAAACTCTTTGCCGCTTGTCTCGCCCTCTTTTGCCAAGTTGTCGGCTGCGCTGCCCAGATAAAGATCGTAAACCAAACCAGAGCCGCTCCAAGTTAGCTTCAAGTCGGTGCTTTGCCCCGACGCCTTGTTTGTTGGTGCAGTTAGTTGCACTGCCAGATCTCCGCCACCACTAGAACCAGTGGACGAAGAACACGAATTAAAAAGCAATCCTCCCAAGATTACCACCCATAAAAGTATTAACCGTTTCACAATCTCCCCCTTTCAAATTTAAAAGTTGCCGCTACTAGCGGTCAAACAGGTTTTTATCTGGAGTCTTTAGCGCCCCATTGTCAGAATAATACTAACCCTCATAATCTTGTCAAGAGGTTTTTTTTCGTAAACCAAAAAAGGTGGTTATATGGGTTGTCAGTTAAGATGTCACCTTTCTTTTTTTTTGAAAAAAAATAAATGTGACCGAAAGAAAAAATCAAATCAAAAGACAAAATCCTAACTTGCAAAACTCGTTCGTTGTGGCTATAGTGCATCGTTTAGATTCTTTTTGAGCATCGCTAAAGAAAGAGAAATAAACTCTTCACACATCCACAACTTCAGTCGTTTAAACAAGTTTGACGGATTTAGTCTTGATTGATTACTAGCCCATCCCACAGCTTTGTCTCTTCCGCTCCAAAGCAATTAAAAAGTTATATTGAATAATTTTTAATTAAAAATAAAAGTGAAAAAATTGACTACCACTTAGTGGGAAATGATGGGGTGGATTTTTTCATTTTTCGTTTTTTCTCTTTTATTTCTCTGACTCGTCAGAGTCAGAGCTTCCCTCATTCCTAGCGAAAGCAGGAATCCATCAGTAGAACGATGCTTCAAAAAGTGCGGGGTTGTGGTGGAATTTTTTCACTTTTCATTTCCAATCTTTTCTTTTCTGACCTGACCACATAAATACGGCTAATCAATCAAGAGTTCATTTATGTGGTCAGGTCAGATTTGGGGTAGCACTCTCCGCTTCATCTGGGGTCACTCATTTTCACTTGCTTAGTCGAGCAGAGACACTTGGCACTTTTTTAAGGTGTTGAAAACGAAAGACCAAAGTGATTAGCCCAGTCAGGAAAAAATCTCGGAGATGCTCTACGCCACGGAACTCTTGAAACATCTCACGACCCGTCTCTAGCGAATTGAAGCGGAGCGGTTTTCTTTTCTCTCCCCTCTCTTTTCGTTGAGCGTTCAACGAAAAGAGAGGGTCCCGCTGAAAGCCAAACCACCAAATCTCCGCAGGAGAAAAAATGAACCCCCGCTGGAAGCGAAGAACCAAAAAAAACAAAAAAAAAGCTGGCGAGCAAAAGCTCGCCAGCTCAAGAACTTTTTTTTTACTCAGCTTCTGCCTGAGTCACACTCATCTCAGCTACTGAAGTTTTGCTATACAGCCCCTCAACCATCGGAGAGTAGGCTATCACCAACCCTGCAAAAACGATAGAGACCATCGACATCAACTTGATCAAGATGTTGATCGATGGACCCGAGGTGTCTTTGAAAGGATCACCGACGGTGTCGCCCACCACACAAGCTTTGTGCGAATCGGAGCCTTTGCCACCGTAGTTGCCAGCCTCGATAAACTTCTTGGCGTTGTCCCAAGCTCCACCGGCGTTGTTCATCATTATTGCCAGCGAAAATCCTGTTGCCAAGCCACCCACCAATAGTCCCATCACCCCAGAAACACCCAAAAGCATACCAACCACAATCGGAGTGAAGATAGCCAGCAGTGCCGGAGCCACCATCTCTTTTTGAGCGCCGATGGTAGATATCTCCACACAGCGAGCGTAGTCGGGATCTCCAGTGCCTTCCAAGATGCCTTTGATTTCCCTAAACTGTCTTCTCACCTCAGCCACCATCTCCGCGGCTACTCTGCCCACAGATTTCATCGTCATGGCAGCAAACACGAAAGAGACCATCGCCCCGATAAACAAGCCACAAAGCACTTTAGGGTTCATCAAGGTGATGTTGTAGTAGTTGACGAAATCGGCGATGCCAGCCTTGGAGACCGAGATCACCTCTCTGACTCCGCTAGAGTAGACGACCGTCAAAGTTTTGGTGCCCATCTCCAAGAATCCAATCCTGATTTGCTCGATATAAGAAGCCAGCAGAGCCATCGCCGTCAGAGCCGCAGAACCGATGGCGAACCCTTTGCCCGTTGCCGCAGTGGTGTTACCCACCGAATCCAGAGCGTCGGTGCGTTTGCGCACATCCTCACCCAATCCACTCATCTCGGCGTTGCCACCGGCGTTATCGGCAATAGGACCAAAAGCGTCCATCGCCAAGGTTACTCCCAAAGTGGAGAGCATTCCTACCGCTCCAAAACCGATGCCGTAAAGACCGAACTCCATTTGCACAAATCCACCCGAGACACTGAAAGCGGCGATGATCGCCAAAACTATCACCAAAACCGAAGAGAAAGTAGACTGCATGCCCACAGCCAAGCCATCGATAATCACCGTCGCAGGACCAAAACTACCTTGATTGGCGATGCCCCTGGTATGAGTATAAGCATCAGAGGTGTATCTTTCGGTGAAATGACCCACCAAGATGCCGGCTAACAAACCGATGATAGAGGCAAAAAAGATGCCCAAAGCCAACTCAGATGGCAAGAGCAAATCGGTGACAAAGTAAGCGGCAACGACGATCAACAAAGAACTGATATGCACACCTTTGTTCAAGCTCGCCATTAGCTCCTTGATAGTAGCTCCCTCTTTGGTAGAGACCAGATAAATTCCGACAATTGCCAAGATGGCTCCCACACCCGCTAGCACCATCGGCGCAATAACGAAATTCATCGCACTGGCTCCCACCTTGCTGGCAGCAGAAAATCCCAAGATTGCCGTAGCCAAGATAGAGCCGGTGTAAGACTCATACAAGTCGGCGCCCATTCCAGCCACATCACCCACATTATCACCAACATTGTCGGCGATCGTCGCAGGGTTACGAGGGTCGTCCTCGGGGATGCCAGCTTCCACTTTGCCCACCAAATCAGCGCCCACATCGGCAGCTTTGGTGTAGATACCTCCGCCCAAACGAGCAAACAAAGCTTGGGTCGACGCACCCATAGCCGAGGCAAGCATAATAGTGGTGATAGTTTGCAGGTCAAAATCTAAGCAGTTAAGCGCAAAAAACTTGAGGCAAATATCTGCCAAAGCCAAACCAACGACTACCAAGCCCATCACCCCGCCGGCGCGGAAAGCCACCTTCAAGGCAGAGTCCATACTTTTGGTAGCGGCTTGCACAGTTTTCACCGAGGCGATCGTTGCCGTGTTCATCCCAAAAAATCCAGCCAATCCGCTCAAAATACCGCCGGTCAAAAACGCCCAAGGCACCAATGGATGCAGGACATTCATCCCCCAAGCCATAATGTTGAAAACAACAAACGCCACGGCAAAGAAAATCCCCACGCCTTTGTATTGTTGCTTCAGATAAGCAAAAGAGCCCTCACGGACATGCCTTGCTATCGTTTCCATCGTCTCATTTCCTTTGGGCAACTTTTTCACACCGGAAAAAATTACATAGGCGAAAATGAGTGCAATCAAAGCACCTGCCGGCGCCAAATACCATAAATTGGGTATCAGATTCATCTTAATCTCCTTTCCATACACTTTTTTTCTTAAAACTGTTTTGACTTTTCCATCAGAAAAAACGACACCAAGTTTTGTCTAGCACTTTCACCCAAAATATTTATCTGACTCGGTTATGCTCGTCCAGATGCACCACTTTCGGCTGGTGATTCTTCGCCTGCTGCTCTTCCATCTGGCAGTAAGCGACGATGATCACCTTGTCACCTTTTTGCACCAAGCGTGCCGCGGCTCCATTCAGGCAGATCTCGCCCTCTTTGCCTTCGATCACATAGGTAGAAAAGCGCGCCCCGTTGTCGATGTTTAGCACATCCACCTTTTCGTTTATCAATAAGCCCGCCTCTTGGCAAAGCTTTGGGTCTATCGAGATAGAACCTTCGTAGTTCAAGTCCGCATCGGTCACTCTCGCCCTGTGCAGCTTGGCTTTCAACATCTCTACTAACATCTGTTCAACTCCTCCAATTTGATCAATCCTCTCAAGACCAAATCTTTATCTATTTCGTCAAAAACTTCTTCGTCGGCAAACAAACCTGAAAATCCTCCCGTTCCGATCACCTTCACCGCCTTCTTGGGAAAGCAGTCACTCTTTATCTTCTGGCAAATCTCTTTGATCGCCCCCAGATTGCCGAAAAACAGTCCGGCTTGAATACTCTGAACGGTCGACTTGCCACACACACTCTTGGCTCGGACAATCTCCACTTTGGGCAGTTTTGCCGTCTGCTGCTCTAGGGACTGCATGGCTATGGACACCCCGGGGATAATCGCTCCGCCCAGATACTCCTTACTTTGGGAAAGGACATCGAAGGTGGTAGCCGTGCCCAAATCGACGATGATGATGTTTTGCTGCGGATAACAAGCAAAAGCGCCCAAAGCTCCGGCGATCCTATCGGCACCCACCTCCAAAGGGTTGGCGTATTTTATCTGCAACCCCGTTTTCACTCCCGGCTCTAGCGCCAAAGGCTTGATGCCGAAGTAGTGGTAACAGCCGTTTTTCACCGAATGGTTCACCTCAGGGGTCACACTACAAAAAACTATTTTGACCACCTGAGCTGGGTCGTAACCGTTCTCTTTGAGAACCTCTCGCAAAAATATACCCATCTCGTCCGAGGAGATGCCTTTGCTCATACTCTTGCGGAAGCGGAACAAAATCTTGCTCCCTTGCACCAAACCTCCCAAAAGCTGAGAGTTTCCAAAATCTAAACACAACTTCATAACTAATCTCCTAACAAAATCTGATACAACTTTCCTGCCAGCTCCATCTTGGTCTGCGTGCGAAAAGGTGGTCGATCAACACCACTATAGATGTTGGCTGGATGCCGATCGGAAGCTATTTTACTCTTGTCGTTATGCACCAGATAGTCCACTCCCCCGCCGGCAAAAATCTTCTCCAGTTTCGCTTTTACCAAATCGTCGCCAGCAGCGTTCGTCAGCTTGAACCCCACCACCACCGGCTTAGCTCCCTTGCTGGCATAAGAGTTTATTTTCGGCAAGATCTTCGCATTCTTTTTGAGGGTCAGCTTCAAGCTTTGTGCCGAGTCCAACTTGCCTTTTGGCGAGCCTGTCAAGATTTTGCCACCTTCCAGCTCGATGGTGTCCAAGGCGAAATCTCCGACGGCTGCCAAGTGGATCACGGCGACGAACTCTTTGGTTTGCAAAAGCTTTCGCATAAGCTTGTCCAAATTATCAAAAGTGGTGAACTCCATCTCCTGAGTGCAGCATCTGGGCATGGCGGAGCCAACCCCGTGCAGATAATAGACCCGAGCCCCTCGCCTTTGAAAATAGTCGGCGATCACGCTTCCAGTCGTGCCACTAGAGAAGTTGGTGATAAACCGAACCCCATCGATCGGCTCCCGTGTGGCTCCAGCCGTGATAAGGATGTTCAGCATAAGCTCTCCACTATCTGCAAGATCTGACTCGGCTCGGGAGCGCGCCCTTTGCCTTGCGTGCCACAAGCCAGCTCACCCACGGCAGGCTCGATCACCTTGACGCCCCAGTCTCGCAACACCTGCAGGTTCTCTTGCACGGCTGGATGATCATACATATTCACATTCATCGAGGGAGCCAAAAAATAAGGCTTGCGAAAGTTGTTCGCCACAAAGCAGGCGGTAAGCAAATCTTCCGCCAGACCCATCCTTAGCCGTGCCAAGGTGGTCGCCGAGGCAGGATAGACCAAGATCGCCTTCGCCCACTCCACCAAGTTGATGTGGTGAATCTTCTCTGACTCAGAAAACATCTGGGTGTAAACACGATGCCCCGACAAAGCCTCCAGAGCCGATTTGCCCACGAACTCCAAGGCGGTGTCGGTTGCCACCACTCTCACCTCACACCCTCTTTTTTGGAGCAAAGAGACCAGCTCTGGCGACTTGCAAGCGGCGATCGAGCCGCTGATACACACCAATATTTTAGATGGCAACATTGTCTATCAACCTCACTTTCCCCAAAAAAGCTGCCACAAAAATTCTGCCCTCTTTCTCTTTCAGGTAATCTACACGAAAGCCCTTGGCTTCCAGCTTTTTCTTCTTGTCTGCCAGCGGCAACTTCTCTTTGATGATCTGATGCAGTAGCGGGGCTATCTTGCGATGCTCATCTGTTAGCAACTTGTTGCGAGAACTCAGAGCCAAGCCACTGTCCTCTCGCACCGTAGGACAACCGACAATCTGGGTGTCCAAAAAAAACGCCTGTGCCATCCCTTTCACCAGCTGATACTGTTGCCAATCTTTTTGCCCGAAGTAAGCTTTGCTGGCTTTGGTAATCTGCAAAAGCTTCATCACCACCGTCAGCACCCCGTCGAAATGCCCCGGGCGAGCGGCTCCGCACAAATCTTGCGAATAGCTGTTTTCACTCACCTTGTAACGATAGTCGTCGCCATAAAGCTCCTTATAGTCGGGCAAAAGCAGATAATCGACCCCCAACTCTTGCAAGCACCTCTTGTCTTCGTCAAGGCTCACTGGATAACATTGCAAATCTTCTTGGTTATTAAACTGAGTCGGATTAACGAAAATCGACACTGCCACAACCTCATTCTCCGCCTTGGCACGCTCCACTAGACTAATGTGTCCCTGATGTAGATAACCCATGGTCGGCACAAAACCAACCCGCTTGCCTAAAGCCGACCGAAAAATCTCTCGCCAGCGCTGGATCGAGCTGATCACTTCCATCAAAACTCCTCTTCCAAAGACGGAAACTCTCCGCTTTTCACATCCGCATTAAAGTCGTTCAAACTTTTCTTGATAAGCTCAAACCCTTCCAAATATTTACGCACAAACTTGGGGCAAAACTTCTTATTCATCCCCAACAAATCTTGCCAAACCAACACCTGTCCATCGCAATCTTTACCTGCACCGATGCCGATAGTGGGTATCAGCAGCTCCTGCGATATCTTCTTACCCACCGCTCTAGGCACACACTCCAGCACCACCGCAAAGCAGCCCAGCCGCTCCAGCTCTTTGGCCTCTTGCAGCAAGATCTCCTCTTGCGATTTGCTCTTGCCCTGCACCTTGTAGCCCCCCAGACTATTGACAGACTGCGGCACCAGCCCCAGATGTCCCATCACCGGCACCCCCGACTCTACTATGTGGGCAATGATCTGCTGACTGCCTCTCACCCCTTCCAGCTTGATAGCGTTCGCCCCGGCTTGCATTATCTTCTCCACGGCTTCCATCGCCAGCGGCAACCCTTTGCGGTAACTCAAAAACGGCATATCACCGACGATGAAAGCCTCGGGTGCACCCGCACGCACAGCAGCTATATGCAGACACATCATGGGCAAGCTCGCCCCCAAGGTGCTCTCTTGCCCGTGCATCGTCATCGCCAGAGAGTCGCCCACCAATATGCAGTCCACATCCGAGGCTTGCACGATGGCAGCGCTGGAGCTATCGTAGGCTGTGACCATCGAGATTGGTCTGCCCCTTTTTTTCATCTTGGCAAAACTGATCACATTCATCACTTTCCTCCTTTTTCTACGCTTCGCACAAAGGAGCGGTAAACATCCTCAAAAGCGTCCCCTTGCAAAGCTTCTAAATTTTTGGCTATCGTCTGTTTGTCACCACGCCCCAAAGGTCCACTCAAGGCGTTTTGCCAATCGACAGCCAAGTTTTGACAAACCTTTTGTAAGTAAGGCAGCAATATTTTCGAATCAAGCCCCAACCGCTGGGTGAACTCCCGAAAAACTTTTTGCCACAACAACACCGTGAAGTTCCCACTCAAAACGCACAAAGCGTGGTAAAGCGGCTTTTTGGTAGCGTCCAAGGCAAAACTTGGGTTGGGTAAATCTGGGAAAACATCGGCAAAAGTCGGCTGATCTTGCTCATAAACGAAAGGAATTTTTCGATAATCTTCCAAGCTATAAAGCTTTTGAGAAAAGCTCATCAAAGGATGATAAGAAGGGACACCAGCCAAGACAAGGCTCCCAGAGAAATGTGCCAAAGGCAAACTTCTCAAAAGTGGATTTTGTTCTAAAAACTGAAAGATAGCACTATCACCGATCAAAAGCAGCACCCTCTGGCAACTTCTTAGTTTAGCAAAAGGGTCTACCTTCTGGTCTTGGCTACGACTCCAAGAAATATACGAAACACCGCTAAGGCGCAAATAGTGGCAAAAATGGTTCGCCATCCGCCCATCGCCCACGATGCCATAAACTTTTTTTTCGCTCATTTTAGGTACCTGCCTTCGTCTTAAGATCAAGTCCTTACAAACTGTTCAACCGCTGTTTTTTCATCGGCTATCTAAGTTCTTTTTCAAAAAAATCTTATTAGCCGACTTGTTTACTCTTTATCTATCTCTTTTCTGCCATCTAATTGTCAACAAAAAAAATCACTCAATCTTCAAAATCTAGTCCAGTTTCATCTCCCACTGGGCGAAAGAGTCGACTATCTCTTGCCTGTCAACATTCACCACGCCGATGCGTCCACACACTACTCCGGCGGCATGGTTGGCGATTCGACACGCTTGGACGATGTTCGCTCCGCTACCCAACGCCAAAGCCAAAGAGCTGATCACCGCATCGCCCGCTCCGCAAACATCGTAAACATTTTGAGCAAAAGTAGGGATGTTCACCACCCGACTCTCCCCTTTTTGGTAGATAGACAAGCCGTCTCTGCCTCTGGTTATCACCAAAAACTCGCACTGCAAATCTGCCACCATCTGCCACGCTCTGGCTTCAAACTCCGGAGAATCTTCTGACACCCCCGCTAAGGCGCAAAACTCAACCAAGTTGGGCTTGAACACACTGGAGCCTTTGTAAGAGCAGAAGTTCAAAAACTTGGGATCCACACTCACCGGCACATCGTGCTGCCTTGCTATCTCGATCACCCCTTCGATCAAAGAGTCGCGCAAGAACCCTTTGTTGTAATCTTCCAAGATCACCCCGGCGCAATCTTTAGCCACCTTGGCAAACTTACCCAAAACTTGGCTGACTAACTCCTGATCGACAAAACTTTTCTCCTCGAAATCTATGCGCACCATCTGCTGATCGGCTGCCACCACCCTGGTTTTGAGCGTGGTCGGACGTTTTTTGCTCATCACCAAAAAATCTGTGCAGATCTTCTTCTGCTTTAACTCTCGGCAAAGTTTTTCGCCAGCCAAATCTTGACCATAGACACCAAACACCAACGGCTGACCCCCTAAAGAGTCGATGTTTGCCACCACATTGGCAGCCCCACCCAAGCTGTAGCGCTCACTCTCCACATCCACCACCGGGATAGGCGCCTCGGGCGAGATGCGCTTTACACTACCGTTCACATAGTGGTCAACCATCAAATCACCAAAAACGGCGATCTTCTTGCCCGCAAACTTGTCCAAAAGGTTACGCAAATTTTTCATAAACTATCTGCCTTCTTCCCCAGTCTATTTTCTGTCCCGTTCAATATTCTTTTGATGTTGCTCAAATGCTTAAACCAGATAAAAGCGGCAATCACCCCGGTCAAGATCAACACTGCCAGCAAAGATTTTTGCCCTTGCAAGTAAAAATACAGGTTCACTAAAAACAAGGTGACCGTAGCCAGCAAAGATCCCAAAGAAACATAGCGCGTGGTAGCCACCGCCACAAAGAACACCAAAAACGCCAGCAAAAAAGCAAACGGACACAGACCCACAAAAAGTCCGGCGCTACTTGCCACACCTTTGCCACCTTTGAACTTGAGGAAAACGGGAAATACATTGCCCATTATCAAAACGAAAGCCGCCAGTATCAAAACAAAAGGTTGCTGCTGAAAGTAGAACCACTTGGCTATCTGAACGAAAGCGAAAGCTTTGCAAAAATCTGCCAAAAACACAGCCAAGCCAAACTTCCAACCCAAGGTGCGAAAAACATTGGTCGTGCCGATATTACCGCTACCAAACTTGCGAATATCGATCTTCTTAAAAATTTTGCCTGCCAAATAGCCGCTGGGCACGCTTCCGATCAAGTATCCTACCAACAAGACGAAAGCGGTGCTACTGATTATCGAGTTTATCATTTTTACCTCTCTGCTTATAAATCATCTTAACACTCACACCGCCAAGCTCGAAATCTCGCTTGAAACAGTTGAGCAAATACCCTTTGTAAGCCGCACCTAAGTTGTCGGGATTTGAACAAACTACCACCACTTTTATCGGATTGGTCTGCACTTGGGTGGCAAAAAATACCTTCACCAACTTGCCCGAAGAGCGCGAGGGCGGAAACCTCTGTAGCCAACTTTGCAAGGCGATGTTCAACTTCGCCGTTGATACCCTTTTGCTACTGCGGTCGTAAAGATCTATCCCCCCTTGCAAAATCTTATCCACCCTTTGTCCGGTGAGAGCCGAAGTAAAGATGATCGGGCAGTCGTCCAAAAAGCGGAAAAACTTAAAAGCACGCCGTTTGTAATCGTCGTGCGATTTGTTGTCTTTCTTAACCAAATCCCACTTGTTGACCACCACCAAGATGTTTTTGTAATGGTTTTTGGCAAAAGCGCCGATCTTCTGATCTTGATTAGAAAATTTTTCGGTAGCGTCCAAAACCAAAATCACCACATCGCTAGAGATGATGGTGGCGATCGCTTTTTGGGAGCTGAAATACTCAACGCCGTATTTTATGCGGCTCTTGCGTCGCAATCCAGCGGTGTCCACGAAATGAATCTCTCTGCCTTTGTAAGTGATGTTGCTACCGATAGAATCGCGCGTCGTCCCCGAGATGGGACTGACAATAGAGAGCTCCTGACCGAATATCTTGTTGAGCAAACTAGACTTACCCACATTGGGTCGCCCGACGATGCTAAACCTTATCCGACTGCGCAGCTTCTCTTTCTCTTGCCTTGCGTCCACCGGCTCCCCAACCATCTGGGCTACCTTGTCCAGCAAGATGCGCGTGCCTCGGTTGAGTTTGGCAGACACCGCATAAGGCTCTGCTAAACCTAGAGCCAAGAAGTCGAAGTTTTGTGCCTCGTCTTGCTCAAAGTCGCACTTGTTCGCCACCAGCAAAGTCTTTTTGCCTTGCAAAAGCTTGGCAATCTTTCGCTCTACCGGCAAAAGACCCACTTGGGCGTCCACCACCAAAAGCACCAAATCGGCTGCGGCGATCACTGCCCCTGCCTTTTCCAAGATCTGCTGATCAAAATCGTGCTTGCCGAACAGTCCGCCCGTGTCCACCAGCTCGAACATCTTCTCGTTCCAAATAACGATATGACTCTTATTGTCTCTGGTCACCCCTTCCACCGCATCGACAATAGCGGAGATCGTCTTGGACAACCTGTTGAACAAGAAAGATTTGCCTACATTTGGTCTGCCGATGATGGCAACTTTTTTTATTGACATATGGGAAACGCCCGACAAAACTCTTTCACTTCCAAGCCTATCTTGGACAACTCAAACTCGTCTTGGTAATTTTCATAAACCCGCTTGATGAAATCGGCAATCTTTTTCATCTGCTCCTGCTTCATCCCTCTGGTGGTCACCGCCGCTGTCCCCAGGCGTATGCCTGAGGCCACAAAGGGCGATCTTGTATCGAAAGGCACCGCATTCTTGTTCACCGTAATATCGGCAAGCCCCAAAGCGTTCTCCATCTTCTTACCCGACGGGTTGCCACTGTCTTTGTCGCCCAAATCCCACAGCACCAAATGGTTCTCCGTGCCTCCCGAAACCAGCTTGAAGCCAAAACCAGACAAGCACTCTGCCAAAGTTTGCGCATTCAAAAGCACCTGCTTTTGGTAGCTGACAAACTTCTGATCTAACGCCTCGGCAAAAGCGACGGCTTTGGCAGCGATGATATGCTCCAGTGGACCTCCCTGCAAGCCGGGGAAAACCACCTTGTCCACCACCTTAGCAAACTTCTCTTTGCACAAGATAAGCCCCGAGCGTGGACCGCGCAAGGTCTTGTGTGTAGTGGTGGTGACAATATCGGCATAAGGCACCGGCGATTGGTGTAGCCCTGCTGCTACCAGCCCTGCGATGTGTGCCATATCCACCACCAGATAAGCTCCCACCTTGTCCGCTATCTGACGAAAGCGAGCAAAATCTATCCCCCGCGAGTAAGCGGAGGCTCCCGCCAAGATCATCTTCGGCTTGCTCCCCACTGCCAAACTCTCGATCTGGTCGTAATCAAGCATCTGCGTCTTAGCGTCCACTCCATAAGAGACAATGTTGTAAAGCATCCCCGAAAAACTCAGCGGACTCCCGTGCGTCAAGTGTCCTCCATGGCTGAGCTCCATCGCCAACACCGTATCGCCCGGTTTGACCAAAGCAAAATAAGCTGCCATGTTCGCCGTCGAGCCGGAGTGCGGCTGGACATTGACATGCTCTGCTCCAAAAAGCTCCTTAGCTCTCTCCACTGCCAGCTTCTCGATCTTGTCCACGGCACAGCAACCACCGTAGTAGCGACCATAAAGCTTGTAGTTCAGCTCGCCCGTCTTCTTGCTCCAGCGATAAGGATACCCTTCGGCGTATTTGTTGGTAAGGATGCTCCCGGCTGCCTCCAGCACCGCGCAAGACACATAGTTCTCCGAGGCGATCAACTCCAACCCTTCTTTCTGGCGCTTGGCCTCTTCTTGAATCAAGTCGTAAATCGCTCTATCTTGTTTTAATAAACTTTCCATAAAACCTCTCTAATTGCTATCTCTACAGCAGACAAAGGCGCCTGCCGCTAAATATTATAAACCCCTTATCGACATTTAACATAGTGCAGATGCTCAAGCACAAAATCAGCTTTGTGCTTTCGATTTTTGTCCTTGTCAGATTTAAATCTGGAATACTTTTTCGTAAAAACTCCATACTCTCCTTTTTTAGACAACACATCCCTGATCTCTTTTCTACTCATCAAACCTTCGCTATTGTAACTCAAAAAAATGTAACGAGCCTTCGCTTTTTCCACCAAAAGCTCAAAAGATTTCAACACTGTCCGCTTGGAAGAAAATTTAGATTTCTGCTTAGTGTAGTCCCTCAAGCCGGTTTTCCCTCTTATTATCGGATCATCATATCTTGCAATAGTTTCCAAAATATGATAGTTTGATGCATACTGACGCTGATTATAAGGAGGATCAAGATACAAAATATCGGTCTCTACTCTTTGGACTAAATCTTGGGCATCTTCGTTAAAAACCAGATGCTCGTTCTTGTTACAAAAAAAAGAGGCTGGCCTTATCCTCAACTCTGCTTTAGCACTACTCTTTATGTTTTTCAAAAAAGCACCATAAACAGAGGCTGTATTGGCTATCTTATCGACACTCTCTAACAAAGAGCACAACAAAAAGTAGTATTCATCATCTTCGATTTTCTCACCTTTTTTCCAATTCTCAATTTGGTAACGCACTCTATCAATTTTTTTACTATTAACATCCGTAAAATAGTTTCGACAAAAATCTTTTCGCTCAGTTCCTCCCTGAGAGTAGTTGTTATAAATAAATCCCTCTAAAGGTTTTAAGTGTGACAAATAATCACAAACCTTTTCTGGCAAGCTTTTTAACCCATCCGATTTTAGAGACTCAATTTCGCCAACCAATCCAGCAAATTGGAGTGGCTTATGATTTTCTATATAATTTTTATTCAAAACATAGCTATAATACTGCAAATCGTTGGCAATAACCTTATAACCCTTTCTTTTAAAATGTTGCCCGACAACCCCTGTTCCAGCGAAAAGATCACAAAAAGTAAAGTTCCCCTCACCGACAACCTCAGAGATTGAGTCGTCCAAAAATCCCAACAAAGATTTCTTTGAACCGATATAGTTCATCTGTTTACCAACAAAATAACAAAACAATTAACTTGGTAATCAACATCTTTTTCGGTAGGCTTGCCTTTGTTGTGCGTATAACAAAAGTTTACTTTCAAAGGCTTCTCAAGATCCACCGATTTTACGATTTCGGCTATCCTTTGAATTTCTACATCTTCATCAAGATACACTACCAACAAACGGCTATCACTGCCAAACCGACCTTCGTCTTGATACTTATACAAATATTCTGCCACTTTTTCGGGATGACTGGCAGCAACATCTTTCCAATTTTCACCATAATCTTTGATGAATTTTTTCGTTGGACTCTTAGCTACTTTCTGGTCATAAGATACACCGTTAATGAAAAAATCTACTCCCCTTCTGTGACTAAGAGTTGGAATGATGTTTTGGTTCTTTTCAAAAATCATTGTTTCCAAAAAATCGTTACGAACAGTGTTGATCTCCTTGATTCTTCGGTATTTTACCGCAGCAGATTTTACTTTCTCATCTTTTGCAAAGCCTTCAATCGCCTGAGAGTTTATCCTTTGCACAAATCCATCAAAATCTCCTTGAGAAAAAGGCCAGGCGACAGATCCTAGCTTTAGATTTTCCCACTCTTGAATAAGGATTTTCATATTTCTAAAAGAGTCTTTGCCACTTTCATACTTCTTAGTAGATTTAAAAATCTCTCTTATTATCTTTCCCCCTGCTTCCAGATCCCAATTTTCGATAACCTTTTTCCAAAGCTGAGATGACGAGAGATCCAGTACCTTCTCACCCCTATTCTTTCCCCTTGTCAAAACTCTAAAGGGCAAATCAAACCGCTTAATCTCTTGCAAACGCAACAAAAAATTTTTCGCATTCTGGCAATTACCAAGAATCTTTTTTGCCACCTTAGTCGAAAACTCTAAATTTAAATTCATACTTTGTTCTTAAAAATAAAAATATATTCGTGCTTAAACAAATAATAATCACTTGCCAACGCTCTGTATCGCCAAAGCCCACCTTTGTTCAACTTACCTCTATTGCCCTGAATGTTTTTTACAACTATACTTTTCAACTCAAACCGTTTTTTTATAGCTAGTTGCATGCACTCAAACCCCAAAGGAATCCATTTGCCAGCTTTATACATATCTCCCATCACCAGAGCCATATATCTATTATTCTCCAAAACAGTTTTAACATTTTCCAAAACAGCTTCAACTCTTCCCAAAAAATCGTCAAGATTATTACAATTAGACAAATCTTTTTCAGAGTCACTAAACTTCACAATATCAGCATAAGGTGGGTGCAAGATAGCAAATTGAACCTTTGCTAAAGACCTTCGTGCCAAAAATTCCCTAACTTGCGAAAAAGTTTTTTTAGAAACAGTGTCGCCTGCCAACAACTCCAAAAATCCAGATTTTCTATCCAACTTTCCCTTTATAGACTCTACCAAATCGTCCTGTAAATCTATGCCAATGAAATTACGCTCCAAAGCCTCGGCTTCAAAAGCTGTCGTCCCGCTGCCAACAAACGGATCTAAAACGGTTTCACCTTTCTTGGTATAACGAGATATGAGTTGGTAAGGAATCTGAGGAACGAAATTTCCATGGTAGAAGTTACTGTGTTTCCCTTTCGTATCTCGCTTTTCTATCAACCACAGGCTATCTGTCCATACATCGCTTTCTTTCCATTTCGCCAGCTCCAAATCGTTAAACTTCGGCACCTTAACCTCTGGGATGAAACTTATGATGCACTTTGATAAGGTGCGATTTGTCGATGTTGGTGTAGATCTGGGTGGTGTTGATGCTGGCGTGACCGAGCATCATCTGAATAGCCCTTATCCCTGCCCCTGCCTCCAGCAAGTGGGTGGCAAACGAGTGACGCAAGGTGTGCGGCGACACCTTCTTCCGCAATCTTGCCTCCACCACCGCTTTTTGCACGACTTTCCACAACCCCATCCTAGACAGGTGACGCCCAAACTTGTTCACAAACACAAAATCGGTGATCTTCGTCTTCACCAAAAGCGGTCGGTAACTTTGCAAATACTCCTGCAGTATCCCCTTTGCGGTCTGACAGATCGGCACAAACCTTTGTTTGTTACCTTTACCCAGCACCCGCAAAACATCTTGCTCTAAAAGCAAATCGTTCAACTTCAAATCTGTCAGCTCGCTCTCCCGCAATCCACAGGCGTAAGCCACCTCCAAAATCGCTTTGTTGCGCGCCTCCAGTGGCGTTTTACCCATAGCAAACGCTTGCAACAACCTCTCCACCTGCTCCACGGAAAGCACCGAGGGCAACCGCATTGCCTGCTTGATCTTAGGGAAATCGCTCAGCTGGATGTCCAACTCCTGCTGCACCAGCAAAAACTCGAAAAACCCTTTGATCGAGCTTCGCTTGCGCAAAAGCGACGCCGAAACCAATCCGTAAGATTGCAACCTCACCAGATAATCGACCAGATCTTGGCTACTCACCGCTTCCAGATCTTTTTGGACAAACAACAAAAAATCTTCCAAGTCGGCAAAGTAAGCTTGCAAAGATTTTTCGGCAAGCCCTTTCTCCACTTTCAAAAAGTAGCGGTAAGCTTCCAGATGGAACTTCGTTGGCGCTCTCATTTTGGCAACAATCTACAAAGCTTTGCGCACCAAGTCGGCAAGCACCTTGACAGGCAGCCCCACCACCGTAAACCAATCTCCGTTGATCTTGGAGACAAACTGTCCGGCTACCCCTTGCAAAGCGTAAGCTCCCGCCTTGTCGTAAGGCTCTTTGGTCATCAGATACTGATCTATCTGCACATCGCTCAGCTCGGTAAAGGTGACCATCGTCTTGGCAAACCCCACCAGAGATTTACGCTTGTAATGGACGCAAACACCCGAATAAACCGAATGCGTCCGCCCCGACAACTTTTGCAGATATTGGCGGGCTTGCTCCATATCGGCTGGCTTGCCCAAGATCTTTCCATCCAAGTGGACGAAAGTGTCCGCTCCGATAACCAAACATTTGCTATCACACTTCTGGGCTACCGCCTCCGCCTTGAGTTTGGCGAGCTTCTTGCACAAAAGCAGGGGCGACAAATTAGCCCCCACATTCTCGTCCACCTCCGAGGCTATCTTGACAAACTTCACCCCCATCATCTTCAAAAGCCTCTCTCGTCTTACCGAAGCCGAGCCCAAAACGACTTTCTTCCCTTTTAGCAAATTGTGTAAAATGGTGATCTCCTTAACTTAAAAAGTTTAAATCTTCTCCGCTTTCATCACTGCCAAAAAAGCTTCTTGCGGGATCGAAACAGAACCAATCTCTTTCATGCGTTTCTTTCCTTTCTTCTGCTTTTCCAGCAGTTTACGCTTTCTGGAAATATCTCCACCATAACATTTGGCAGTCACATTCTTGCGCATGGCGTTGATGGTCGATCTTGCCACCACATCGCTACCGATGGCAGCCTGAATGGGAATCTTGAAAAGATGCCGTGGGATCAGCTCCCGCAGGCGCTCGGTGATGTTCAACCCCCAAGCTCTGGCTTTCTCCCGATGTGCCATAAAACTCATCGCATCCACCTTGTCACCGTTGACCAAAATATCCACCTTGACAATATCCGAGGTGCGATAGTCGGCATAAGAGTAGTCCATCGAAGCGTAACCGCTAGAGACCGACTTCAGCCGCGAGTAAAAATCGAAAATCAGCTCCAAGAGTGGAATATCGTATTGCAAACAAACCCTGTCCTCATCGATATACTCCATATTTTTTTGCACTCCCCGCTTATCGATCACCAGCTTCATAATATTACCAATAAAGCGCGAGGGGACGATTATCTCAAGGTTCATATAAGGCTCTTGGATATGGTCGATATCTTTGGGCTCCGGCAAGTTAATGGGGTTGTGCACCTCTCTCATCTTGCCCGCTTTGTCGAAAACCCGAAAAGGCACCGACGGTGCGGTGGTGATAATCGGCACATTATACTCACGATAAAGCCGCTCCACCACTATCTCCAGATGCAACATACCCAAAAATCCACAACGGAAACCAAACCCCAAAGCAAGAGAGTTCTCCGGCTCGTAAACCAAAGAGGCGTCGTTCAGCTTCAACTTCTCCAGCGCATCTCGCAGCTCCTTATACTCGTCGCTAGCCACGGGGAAAACCCCGCTATAAACCATCGGCTTCACCTCTTGAAATCCAGCCAAAGCCTCTTGGCAAGAGCGCTTGACCCCGGTCACCGTATCGCCCACTTTGGCGTCTTCGATGTTCTTGATGCCCGAGACGATGTAACCCACATCACCAGCCACCAGCTCTTTACCCGTTTTCAGCTCCAACCCCACATAGCCTAGCTCCTCTATAGCAAACTCAAAATCGCTAGAGCAAAACTTGACCTTGTCGCCTTTCTTGAGCTTGCCATCGAACATCCTCACCAAGATCACCACGCCACGATACTTGTCGTAAAAAGAGTCGAACACCAAAGCTTTCACGGGCGCATCCATATCACCAACAGGTGCTGGCACATCCTCTATCACCCCTTCCAAAAGCTCTTTGATACCGATATTGGACTTCGCCGAAACCTTGTAAATGTTGTCTTGGCTGAGCAGATCCATCAACTTCTCCTCGCAAGCCGGCACATCCGCCGAGGGCAAATCGATCTTGTTAATCACGGGGATAATCTCCAGATCGTTCTCCAGTGCCAGATAGAGGTTGCTCATCGTTTGCGCCTCCACCCCTTGGGCTGCGTCCACCAGCAGCAGTGCCGCATCACACGAATAAAGACTGCGCGACACCTCATAAGAAAAATCAACATGCCCTGGGGTGTCGATCAGGTTCAGCACATACTCCTGACCCTTGTAGGTGTAAGTCATCCGCACCGCTTTGGACTTGATCGTTATCCCTCGCTCCTGCTCCAGCTCCATATCGTCCAACACCTGCCCACTGGCGTCACCCAGCACTCCCGTCAACTGCAAAAAGCGGTCGGAAAGAGTGGATTTGCCATGGTCGATGTGAGCGATGATACAAAAGTTTCTAACATTTTTCATAAATCCAACCTTTCAAAAAAGCTCAAACTGTAAAGAAAATCTTCAAACGAAGAAAAGTTTCATTTTTTCTCTTGACACTGAGACTCATTCTCAATTGTTAGGGCAAACTAAATTTCACAAGGAGAAAAAAAAATGAAAAAGAAATTTTCACTATTAACACTTTGCCTAGCTTTTGCCTGTTCTGGATTTGCCTTTGAGCTGGGCTGGTCAGGTTCTGCCAGAGTCCGCGGGGGAGCGACGGTAAACGAAGGCTACGACAAAGACAGTTCCACAAAATCTTGGCGTAGCCAACGCGTGCAACTTTTGATGGAAGGTAAAACAGAAGACAACATCCAGTTGCAATTAGAAGTAAACTGGGGAGATGGCGACCCCAGTGAAGACGACAACAAAAATGTAGCTCTTGACAAAGCTTACATCGTTGCCCCAAATTTCATCCCCGGAGTTAGTTTATCCGCCGGTTATCAACCCTTTTGTGCCAACAACGGAATGGTGCTAGACGACAACTTTCTTGGCTATCAGATTACAAAAAATTTCGACCAAAAAGCTACCCTTTCCCTGGCTATGTTCCTTATAGGCAAAGGCAACACCGACAAAGAGAGTGCTAACGACGACTCTCATGGAGTTTTGGCTACCGTTTCAAATGCAGACGGCACAATAGGCTTAGATATGCTTGCGCACTCCAACTGCTTACCCGAGATAGAAGCAGAATTTTACGACAAAGACAAACAGAGCATGCAAACATTCTCTTCTGCCGACAACTACAAAAGAGGGACCCTCCTCTGGTTCAGCCCTTACTACAACCTATCTGGCTCTCAATTTGGACTGGACGCCTTAAAAATATTCTTTAACGCCACTTACCTGACAGGTAGCTGGGACGCCAAAGAGGATGCCGATAGCAAATACAAGGAGCTTGAGCTCAGCGCTTACGCTTTTTCTCTCAAACCCAGCTACGATTGTAGTTGCGGCACCACTATCGCCTTTGATTTGTTCTACAGCTCTGGCTCCGATGCGGAAACTACCAGCGAAGACGGAGAGGTAGGAGCCTTTAGAGGAATTTCACCAGCCTACTCCAACGGCTTGGAATACTTTGGCGACGGCGGACCAACCGACAACTCCGTCATCAATCTGGGAGCCAGCACCATAGATGGCGAAAACGCCAACAACTACGGAGCTTTGATGGCAGCCCTGGTGGTAGATCATCCTCTGAGCCAAAAAATCAAAGCGCACGCAGCCCTAGGCTGGGCAAACACCTCAGAAGATGTGATTTGGGCAGAAGATGGCAAAAAGAAATCTAGCCGCCAGCTTGGCACAGAGATAGATTTAGGCTTCTCGTATCAAGCCACCCCATCACTAGCACTGAGTGTAACCGGAGTCTGTGTCGCTCCAGGGGAAGCGTCCTACCAAGATGGAAACAACGACAATATTTTACAAATCGGCAGCTATTTAGAGTACGCTTTTTAAGACAAAACCAATCAACCGAATTAGTAGAACATCACTAATTCCTCCTGTGGTCAAGCCCCTATCAGGGGCTTGACCTTTTTTCTTTTTAAAAAACCCGTCCACCAAAAAAGCCAACCTCATTGTTTTAAAAAGAGGCTGGCTTTAATACTTTCTTTTTGCTAAAGATTTATTGGCAAAACTCTAAGACGATATTCAAAATCCGTCTAACCGGCTCGGCTGCTCCCCAAAGAAGTTGGTCGCCCACGCTGAAGACGGTAAGATACTCAGGTCCCAGATTCATCTTGCGAACCCTGCCCACAGGCACTTTCAGCGTCCCGGTAGCGTATGCAGGCGTCAACTTGGCAAGAGTCATCTCTTTGTTGTTCGGCACTAGCTCCACCCATTGGTTACCTTTGGCGATGATCTGCTCGATCTTACTCAAAGGGATATCTTTTTTCAACTTAATCGTAAAAGCTTGGCTGTGGCAACGCATGGCTCCCACTCGCACACACTGTCCATCCACCGGCACAGGGCAATCTTCCGATCCCAAAATCTTGTTGGTCTCCACCACCCCTTTCCACTCCTCACGCGTCTGACCGTTGTCCATCGCCTTGTCTATCCAAGGAATAAGACTGGCAGCCAAAGGCACGCCGAAGTTCTCTTGCGGTAAATCGGCACTGTGCAAAGTGGTATTAACATTCTCGTCGATATCCAAAATTGCTGCCGCTGGGTCGTCCAGAAGCTTTTGGGCGTTTTTACCGATGATACCCATTTGCCTGACCAGCTCGATCATATTTTGAGCACCAGAGCCAGAAGCCGCTTGATAAGTCATCGAGCTCACCCACTCGACGATGCCCTCCTCAAACAGTCCACCCAAAGCCATCAACATCAGCGAAACCGTGCAGTTACCACCGACGAAGTTTTTCACTCCCGCGGCAAGACCTTTGTCGATCACACCCTTGTTGACAGGATCCAAAACGATGATGCTCTCTT
The DNA here is from genome assembly GCA_965228195.1 of Cloacimonadales bacterium (SeqCode). Classification (GTDB taxonomy): domain Bacteria; phylum Cloacimonadota; class Cloacimonadia. The sequence goes on along the minus strand of OZ245797.1, from coordinate 1,120,286 downwards.
TGTCCATTCGCAAAGTAGAAGCCGAGTCAAGCCAGTAACCGTCCCATCCCGCTGCTCTGAGCCTTGGGAAAACATCACTGGTGTAATCCCCGCCTTGACAAGAGACGATGATATCCAACTTCTGCAAAGCGGCAATATCGTAAGCGTCTTGCAATGTTGAGCTCTCGGCACCCACCTCAGGACTCTTTTGCCCAACTTGAGAAGTCGAAAAGAAAACAGGTTTAAACTTGCCAAAATCTTTCTCTTCCAGCATCCTTTTCATCAACACCGAGCCAACCATTCCTCTCCAACCGATAAAACCAACATTTTTCATAATAACATCATCTCCTTAAAAAATTTTCCTGCCCAGGTTTTCACCCCGAGATAGCTATAACTTTTTCACCACTCAATTTGTCAACTTTTATTTTACTGGTTAACTCCCACATTTTTCAAATAGTTATAATAGTTAGCCTCATTGCTAACTGTGAGCAAAATAACAAATTGCGCAAACTAATTATGACAAAATAGGTTGCAAAGATTTTGATTAAATCTGCCTTGGTTCTGCAAGGGGCAAATTTATTTTGGAAGGAGAGTATTATTATGCTCAAAACTTGCCCATCACCCATCGAGGTGATAGTATGAAACACCTGAAATTTGACCAATTCGCATCCCAATACGATGCTTGGTTCTTGGAAAACGACAACCTGCTTTATTCAGAAGCAAAACTGGTCGCCCACTTCTTGCGTCCCAAAACGAAAATCTTCTCTGTGGGTTGCGGTAGCGGACTCTTCGAGTCTATCCTCAAAGAAAACTTCTCCATCAACATCGAAAACGGGATCGAGCCGTCTACCAGCATGGCACAAATCGCCCGCAAACGAGGCTTGGATGTCACCATCACCACCGCCGAAGAGATGAGCTTGCCCGCTGGCGAATACGACACCGTCCTTTTCAACGGCACCCCCAGCTACATCACCGACTTGCCAAAAGCTTTCCGCACCGCCTATGCTGCCCTAAAGCAAGGAGGCAACATCGTGGTGATCGATGTTCCCAAAGAAAGCTCCTACGCCATTATGTATAACCTGGCTAAAGCTCTGGGCACTTGGGATCATCCCCTTTTGCACGGAGTTCATCCTCAAGATCCGTATCCGATCGAGTTCGTCCAAATCGCCAACTGGCGGACGACCCAAGAGAAGATCGACCTTCTAAAAAGTTGCGGTTTTTCCGATCTGCGCTTCGCCCAAACCCTCACCAAACATCCGCTTTACTCCAATTGTGAGCAAGAGGAGCCCATCGAAGGGTACGACTGTGGCGACTATGTGGCGATCTCGGCGCGCAAAGTTTAGCAAAAGAAGGACTGTTATGAAAAACTTCGCATCACTCCAAAAAAACTTAGCTGCCATTCAAGCCAAATCGCCACTGGTTCACAACATCACCAACTATGTGGTGATGAACAGCACCGCCAATGCCCTGCTGGCTCTGGGCGCCTCCCCCGTGATGGCACACGCCCCAGAGGAGGTGGAAGATATGGTCGCCATCGCCTGCTCCTTGGTTATTAACATGGGAACTCTCAGCCCCGCTTGGGTAGAATCGATGCTCAAAGCTGGCAAAAAAGCCAAAACTCTGGGAAAACCCGTAGTGTTCGACCCCGTCGGAGTAGGTGCCACCCCTTACCGCAATCGAGTCGCTGCCCAAATATTGAAAGAGGTCAGCCCCAGCGTTATCCGAGGCAACGCCTCCGAGATAATGGCTCTAGCGGGAGCTGGCGCCTCCACCAAAGGGGTAGATTCGGCTAACGACTGGCAAGACGCTTTGCAGTCGGCACAAAATCTGGCAAAATCCCAAAAATGTGTGGTGGTGGTCAGCGGTGCCAAAGATATCATCACCGACGGCAAACAGGTGCACTACTGCGATGCTGGTGATCCCCTGATGACCAAAGTCACCGGAATGGGCTGCACCGCCTCGGCGATCTTGGGCGCTTTTGCGGCTGTAGAGCCTGACCCACTTCTGGCAGCTGTCAACGCCACCTGGCTAGTCGGCTCCATCGGCCAAGTCTCAGCCAAAAACTGCCTCGGATCTGGTAGCTTGCCAATCGGCTTCTTGGACAATCTTTGCCTTCTTGCCAGCGGGAAACTAACTCTGGAGAGTTTATGAGCTTAGATCTCTCGCTCTACTTGGTCACCGACAGCAGCTTACTCAAAGGCAAAGACCTCTTGTGGACGGTGGAACAGGCAGTTTTGGGCGGCGTCAGCGTCGTCCAACTGCGAGAAAAGAACGCCTCTAGCCAACATTTTTACCTCCTGGCTCGGCAACTGAAAAAAATCTTGGACTGCCACAACATCCCTTTGATCATCAACGACCGTCTAGACATTGCTCTGGCAGTAGACGCCAGCGGGGTTCACTTAGGACAGTCCGACTTGCCTTATGCAGTAGCCCGCACTCTGCTGGGCAAAAACAAGATCGTGGGACTCTCCATCGAAAACTTTTCGCAATGCCAAAACCTGCCAACCTCCCAAATCGACTACATCGGCTACTCGCCAGTTTTTGCCACTGCCACCAAAGCCGATACGGCTCAGCCCTTGGGGCTGCAGGGAGTAGAGCAAATCGCCACCCAAGTGGACTTGCCAGGAGTTGCCATCGGTGGCATCGACGCTCAAAACGCCAAAAGCGTGATAAAAGCCGGCGCCAAAGGCATCGCCGTTGTCTCGGCGATTATCTCCAGCGACGACCCCCAAACCAAAGCAAGACAACTGCGCCAAGCGGTGGACGACGCCAAGTTATGAACCTGAAAAAAATGGGCGAGTTCGGCTTTATCGACAGCTTCGCCAACAGCTTCGACAAACTAATTTCGGAAAATATGGAAGGCATCGGCGACGACTGTGCCGTCTTTTCCGCTGGCGATAAGCAAGATTATGTGGTCAGCACCGACCTGCTTTTGGAAGATACCCACTTCCTCTTGTCCAAAATCGGCTACTACCGCCTTGGGCAAAAAGCTCTGGCGGTCAACCTCAGCGATCTGGCTGCCATGGGAGCAGCCCCTTTTGCCTCTTTTTTGTCTTTGGGCGTGCCTCAAAACACCTCAGGCGAAGATCTGGCTGAGTTCATGGCAGGCTACCAAGATCTATCCCAGCGGCACAACATCCCTTTGCTGGGCGGTGATACCACCGGCTCCTGTGACAAGTTGGTGGTCAATGTCTGCGTGGTGGGCAAGGTGGTCAAAGGCAAAGCCAAACTTCGCTCGGCTGGCAAAGCGGGCGATCTGGTCTGCGTCAGTGGATTTTTGGGCGACTCCGCCGGCGGACTGCAGGTGCTGCTACAAAACATCCCCCCAGAAAAAGACGAAAAAGCTTTGCTAAAAGCTCATCACCGCGTTACTCCCCAAATCAAGATCGGGCTATTTTTGGGCAAGCAAGCTGGCGTCCACGCCATGATCGACATCTCCGATGGCATCGCCTCCGACCTGACTCACATAATAGAAAAGTCAAATCTGGGAGCTTTGATTGAGATCAGCGACATCCCCATATCTCCAGCTTTGCAAAAAGTTTGCACTGCCCAAGGCTGGTCGGCTCTGGAACTGGCTGTGGCTGGCGGAGAAGATTATCAGCTTCTTTTCACCGTCGATCCCGAAAAGTTAGCCGAACTCCAAGCAGCTTATCAACAAAAGTTTGGGGAAAAATTTTTCGTCGTCGGCAAGTTAACCGCAAACCAATCCAAAATTGTTTGGACAAAAGATAGTAAAACCTACCATTGGCAGCCACAAGGTTTCGACCATTTCAAATAAGGAGAGATAATATGGAATACAAAAAAGTTTTGACCATCGCCGGTAGCGACAGCGGCGGCGGTGCGGGTATCCAAGCCGACATCAAGACCATCAGCGCCTGCGGATGCTACGCCACTTCTGCCATCACAGCCATCACCGTGCAAAACACACTCGGCGTGAGCGACATCCACCCTATCCCCGACTCCATCCTCGCCGGGCAAATCAGAGCCGTCTTAGAAGATATCGGCACAGACGCCGTAAAGATCGGGATGCTTCACAATCCAAAGGTGATCGAGATAGTTGCCGAGCTTTTACAAGAGTTCGGGCTAAAAAATGTGGTGCTAGACCCCGTGATGGTCGCTACCTCTGGCGACAAACTCTTGCAAGACGATGCGGTGCAGAGCCTTAAACAAACCTTGATCCCCTTGGCACGGATAATCACCCCCAACCTGCCCGAGGCTGAGATACTGCTAAACAAAACCATCACCAGCCAAGAAGAACTGCCCCAGTTTGCCCGAGAGCTTGCCGAAAAGTTCCACACCAGCGTCTTACTCAAAGCAGGTCACCTGCAAGACGAGCAAGTGGTAGACGCCTTTCACAACCTCGAGGAGAATAAAACAAGCCTGCTGAGTTCAAAAAGAGAAAAGACCCTCAACACCCACGGCACCGGCTGCACCCTCTCTTCGGCTCTCGCCTCTTTTTTGGCACTGGGACACACTTTGCCACAAGCGACGACTCTCGCCAAAGATTACATCACCGCGGCTATCTCGGCTGGAAAAGCTTACCATATAGGCAACGGGCACGGTCCTGTTCACCACTTCCACAGATTTTGGCAATGAACAAGGAACAAACCTTAGAAAAAAAACTTTTTGCTACCGCTTTACCCGACTACCGAAAGATACTAAACTCCGATTTCGTCCAAAAAATTCTCGAAGGGAGTTTGCCAGAAGAGAGGTTTTGTCGCTACCTTGCCCAAGATGCGCACTACTTAGCCCAAGAGGCTGTGCTACTACAAGAGCTATCCCAAAGATGCACCTGCACCATCGAACATAAGACCGAGCGTGATTTTTTCGTTGCCATGAGCCGAGACTGCATCGCCATCGAACAAGAGATGCAGGCAACTTTCGGACAAACTTTCGACTTCACTCCTGCCACTCACGCACAAGGGCAGTTCGCCGCCTATCTGCAGTTCTTACACACCCAGCTAAGCCAATCGCTGGCTGTAGCCGCTTTCGCCTATTTCCCTTGCTACTACCTCTACGCCCGGCTGGGCAAAGATCTTTGCGCTCAACCCAAAACCGAAAACAACAAGTATCAAGCGTATCTAGACACTTACGCGGGCGAGCCTTTCAAACAGTTTGTCGAAAAATTTTTGGCTATCTTGCAAAACCATTACCAGCAAGCCCTGCCAGCAGAGCAAAATATTTTACTAAAATCTTTTGCGACAGCTTGCCACTTTGAGAGTTTAATCTTCCAAACTAGCTAGGCGCCTATCCATCAATTAGTTAGAAAGTAGTTAAAAAGGAGTTAAAAAAAAGTTAGAGCAAATCTTTGCCACTCATCGCATCGATGGCTAGTTGCAAAAAGTCGCCTAGCTCCATGCCAAAATCTTGGCAATCGGCGATCTGCTGGCGGTTGGCACCTTTGGCAAAACTTTTGGATTTGAACTTTTTCTTGAGCGATTTGAGCTTGAGCACCTCGATTTTTTTCTCGGGATTCATAAGAGCGGCTGCCACCACCAAGCCAGAAACGGGATCGGCAGCCCAAAGATGCTTGCTTAAGAGGTCGTTCCGCTGAGAAAGAGAGTTGTGCGCCTTGATCGCCTCCAACATATCTTGCCCCACATCTTCCCTCTCCAAAATCTGAGCGGTTATCAGCCCGTGCTGCTCTGGGTCATCTTTGGTTCTCTGGTAATCCAAATCGTGCAACAGCCCCGTGATGAACCATTTATCTTCGTTCTCACCACAACTTCTTGCCAGCTCCTGCATTATGTAAGCCACTGCCAGACTGTGATTTTTCAGGTTTTGGTTTTGCAGGTGCTCCTCCAGCAGCTCCTGCGCTCTGTGTCTTGATACCATCATCTCCCCCATTGTCTTAAAATTGTTTCGACTTTAACTTCTGTAGATTTTTTTTACTTGGCTTATCTTTAGCATAAGATTGCCAACCTGTAAAAATTGTCAACTTTTTGTCTTCCAGCAGCGACATCGACTCCCTGTTTAAGTCTAACTTTTCACTTGACATTATTATTTTATCCTTATTTCTTATTATAAAAAATATGGGAGGTTTTATATTTATGTATTATCTTCTCTCTGTTTTCGTTCTTTTTGTTTTTTTACTACCTTTTATTTTGCTTATAAAATGGGTTTTCACGAAAGAGGAAAACCCTACCAACGCTCACGATAGGCTAAGAAATCAATCTTAAACCCTAATTTTCCCCATTTCTCTTGCTTTTTCATACTCCAAACACCACCTCCACCAAACCCATCTCCTTAAATCTTGGTTTGTTTAGACAAAAGATAGGCTTTCTTCGCCTTGTTTGCAAACCCTTTTTAGAAATTGAACAAAAAGAAAGACGAAAGCAGAACTTTCGTCTTTAATTTTTTGGTGCATAAACCTTATTAATAGGCTGAAACACCAATACTAAGTTTTCACTTGTCAACATCTAACTAGTCAGTAAGATGTCAACAAAAATATAGGAGAAAAAAGATGAATTATAGATTAGGTTTTGATTTAGGGTCAACATCTATAGGCTGGGCTGTTTTAAAACTAAACAACGAAAAAAAGATTATCGAAGTTATCAATATGGGTTCCAGAATTTTTAGTGATGGAAGAGATGCCAAAAGTAAAGAACCTCTAAATGTAACCCGAAGAAACCACCGAGGTGCTAGACGAAACAGAGACAGAAAACTAAAAAGAAAAAAAGAGTTGTTAACCGCTCTTTATAAACACCAACTAATGACAAAAGATAAAGACAAATTAAAAGAGTTAATTTTAAAAGATCCATACTTCTTAAGAAAAAAAGGACTAACAGAAAAACTAACATTGCATGAATTAGGTAGAGCATTATTCCATTTAAATCAAAAAAGGGGGTTTAAAAGTAATCGAAAATACGACAATCAAGAAGCTGAGAACAGCAATATGAAAATTGCTATGAAGGAGTTCAAAGAAAATTTATCCAAAAGCAATAGTGAAAGCGTCGGAGAGTATTTTTACCATAAATTAGAAAATAATGAAAAAGTAAGAATTACCGTCTCAGACTCTGGAGGAAAAAACATTTACTCCTATGTCCTTAACAGAGAACAAATCGAGGACGAATTTGAAAAACTTTGGGAGATGCAAAAAAAGTTTCATCCTCAATTAACAAGCGAAGCCAAAGAAGAGGTTTATCATGCCATCTTTTGGCAAAGAGAACTCAAAGCTCAACAAAAAGGAAAATGTCAATTTGAAACAGGAGAGCCAAGAATATCCAAAGCTCATCCACTATTTCAAAAATATAGGATTGTTCAAGAAGTAAACAATCTGACCATCAGCAACTTCTCTGGCGAAAAAAGGGAGTTGACCCTAAATGAAAAACTAAAACTCATCAACAAACTTTGCTCCCAACTAAAATGCAAATTCTCTTCTCTAAGGAGTGAACTTTTTGGAAGAACTCAAGCTAAAGATTATGAGTTTAATTTTGAAACTTCTGCCACTAGAGATGGATTCCAAGGCGACGAAACTTCTCACATCTTAAGAGGAAAAAAGTGTTTTAGCAAAAAATGGGATGAATTTTCTGACTCTACCCAAAATCTAATCGTTGAAAGGTTGCTAAACGAAGAAAACGACAAAAACATTGAAAAAGAGTTAGTACCTTGGCTAATTAAAGAGTTCGATTTAACAAAAGAGAATGCTCAATATATTTCAACAGTTTCATTGCCAAGTGGATACTCAAACATCAGCAAGAAAGCTATCGAAAAACTTTTACCTCATATGCAAAAAGGCTTGCAACTACACGAAGCCATAGAAGGAGTAGGCTACTCTACCAACCGCTACGATGGCACACTGTATGACGAAGGCAATCTCCCCTATTATGGTCAAATTATGCCTCATCATGCCATGTTTGGCAATGGAGACGCCCAACAAATTCCAGAGGTCTGTTACGGTAAAATCGGCAACCCCACCGTTCATATTGTCCTTAATCAACTCAGAACTATAGTAAACAGCATTTGCAAAAAATATGGCGCACCATCCGAGATAGTAATCGAGCTGGCAAGAGATCTCAAAATAGACAAAAAAACCAAAGACAAAATCAACAAATCGAATAGATTAAATGAAAAATTAAACCAAGAAGCTGAAAATTGTTTAAAATCAAATGGAATCATAAGCAACTACCTTAACAAAACAAAATACAAACTTTGGAAAGAGTTGTCAAAGAACGAATACGACCGTTGTTGCCCATACACTGGCAAACAAATCAGTTTTTCCAAACTTTTTAGTAACGAAATCGAAATTGAACACATTTTACCCAAAAGCAGAACTTTTGACGACTCTTACGCTAATAAAACTTTGTCTTACCGCCAAGCCAACTTAGACAAAGGTAACAGGTCTCCTTATGAAGCTTTTGGCGAAAACAAGATGAAAAGCTACGATTGGGAAAAAATATTTCTCAGAGCCAAAGATAATTTACCGTCAAATAAAAGCTGGCGCTTCTATCCAGACGCTATGGAAAAATACGAAGGCGAAAACCCGATCATCGCCAGAATGTTAAACGACACCAAATATGCTAGCAAAATAGCCAAAGAGTATATGCAATATGTTTGTGGAGCTAATAATGTCTGGACTATTCAAGGACAGCTAACTGCTAAACTACGCCATCATTGGGGACTAAACAAGCTAATATCACAAGACAACGAAAAAAACCGTGAAGACCACCGACATCATGCTATAGACGCTTTTGTGGTTGCCTGCACTACCAGGAGTATGCTCCAAAAAATATCAAAACAAATGGAACTCGCCAGAGGAAGACTAATCGAAAAAATGCCTCCACCTTTTAGCAACTTTTCGCATAAACAAATGCAAGAAAAAGTAAACAACATCGTTGTCTCACATCGACAAGACCATCATGGAGCCAGAAAGCACATCAAAACCCACCCTCATATTTGGAACAAAAAAACTTTTGGGCAACTACACGAAGAAACTGCCTATGGTTTATTTGGAGCCACTATCAAACTTAATAAACTCAAAAAAGAAGATATGCCCTATCTAATTCACAATCCTCATTATCAAGAGCTAAAAAAATACTTAGAAGGCGAAATCGAAAAAAAAGATGTGCCCAAAGATGAAATCTTATTAAGATTTAACAAAAGATTCGATTTATACCAATCGTCTCTTATAAACAGAATTGATAAAATATTGCTTAGCATAAGAGAAACCACTGAAGAAGGTTTTAAGAAAAAAGTCGTAAAATCAAAAAATCCTGCCACGATTATCCCTATCTACGATAAAAAAGGTGTTCCTTACAAATATTTTGTCAGTGGCAACAACTATTGTCTGGAGGTTTATGTGCCCAATAGAGGCAAAAATGCGGGAAAATATCAGATGGAAGTTATCTCCAACTACCAAGCTCACCAACCAAATTTTACTCCCAAGTGGAGAAAAGAAGAGCCAGAAGCAAAACTAATTATGCGACTTTTCATAAATGATATCGTGATATATTATGATGAAAACGACCAACCGATTATCGGTAGAGTAAAAAAAATGGATCAATCTCAATTCTATATCAAAGATATAAACGCTTCCAATAGTGATAATGGAGTATCATTTAGTGTTAGCAAATTAGAAAAAACTAAAGCCCACAGAGTTTACATCTCGCCCATTGGAGAGCTATATGGACAAAAGAGTTCTTGATTTATATCTAAACAACTTGCACCTTAAGCTACACAGAGGGTTTTTGTGTATTTGTGACGGTGAACAAAACGAAGAAACAAAGATTCCTTTGGACGATATTTTGTGTATCACTGCCTCGGGGTTTGGACTAACCTTTTCCAAGCCCCTTTTGGCGACTCTGGGCAGCAAAAACATTCCCCTTGTCATCTGCGATAACACATATCACTCCACCGCTATACTCTTGCCAACATTTGGATACCACAAGCGAACTTCTCGAATAAAAGAACAAATCAGCATCTGCTCCCCTCTAAAAAAAAGACTCTGGCAAAGTATTATCAAACAAAAAATTACCAATCAAGCCAAGACACTAGATTTGTGCGATAAAGACAGTAAGAGATTATACTACTTAGTAAAAAAAGTAAAATCTGGAGATTCCCAGAATATCGAGGCACTCGCCGCCAAAATCTACTGGAAGAAACTTTTTGGAGAAGATTTTATCAGAGATTTTACCGAGCCAGGAATAAACACTTTCTTAAACTTTGGCTACGGCATAATCCGCTCGATAATAGCTCGCTACACCATCGGCTCTGGCTTGTGTCCTTCTTTGGGTTTGCATCATCGCAATATGTTTAACGACCTTTGTCTTTGCGACGACCTTATCGAGCCTTATCGACCCATGGTTGATTATCTGGTCTATCAAATGAACTCTCAAAATTGCCTGCAAGATTTGACCGTAAAAGAAAAAAAAGAGTTGGCTTCTTTACTAAAGAAAGAGGTGAAAATAAACAGTCACCAAACAAAATTAAGAAACGCTATCCAAGAGTCTGTCCTCAGCCTCGTAAAATCTTACCAAAAAAAAGAGAACCTACTCACTTTCCCCAAATGAAAAGCTTATCGGGATACCATTATATGTGGATTATGGTTATGTTTGATCTGCCTGTAACAGAAAAAGAAGACCGCAAAGCTGCCACAGATTTCCGCAAAGCTCTTTTGGACAATGGATTTGCTATGAGTCAATACTCTGTCTATATGAGATTTTGTGGCAAACGCGAAAAACTTCCCAAATACATAAACATCATCTACTCCGCCTTACCCTCTCGGGGTAAAGTAAGCATCCTTTCTTTCACAGACAAAGAATACGATCACATCATAACTTTTGCTAATCGCCAAAAACACGAAGAAAAAACTACCAATCAACTCACAATATTTGACTTATAGAGCTAAATTCATTCAGATTAAACAGGTTAACACCCAGCCTTATAATCACTTACAAGGCTGGGATTTTTGAAAACTTAATATTGGTGTCAACCTATAACATGTCACCGCTTGGTAGGGTTAGGTTGTAGATTTTTGAAAACTTAATATTGGTGTCAACCTATAACGCGTCAAAGCTCTTCATCTTATTAGCGGCTATTTTTGAAAACTTAATATTGGTGTCAACCTATAACTCCCTCGATTTGTAAGCGTTCGGTGCTTCAATTTTTGAAAACTTAATATTGGTGTCAACCTATAACCGCCAGTGTCTGCCACATCTAGCCCGACTCATTTTTGAAAACTTAATATTGGTGTCAACCTATAACCAACAATCTCTGAGGGATAAGAAGAAAAATATTTTTGAAAACTTAATATTGGTGTCAACCTATAACGTTATTTATTGGCTTGCTTTGTTTTGGGGTATTTTTGAAAACTTAATATTGGTGTCAACCTATAACTCTATTTGTTTAATTTTCCCCAGCTTATTAATTTTTGAAAACTTAATATTGGTGTCAACCTATAACGCCTTGGTCGCACTCATCGAAAACTTAACAATTTTTGAAAACTTAATATTGGTGTCAACCTATAACAAATCTTTAACAAAAACAACGCCGCTACCGATTTTTGAAAACTTAATATTGGTGTCAACCTATAACAAGCGCCACAATTTCTTGCTTTTTTTGTTCATTTTTGAAAACTTAATATTGGTGTCAACCTATAACACAAACTCAGTATTGATCGTGGCATCCGTCATTTTTGAAAACTTAATATTGGTGTCAACCTATAACGAAGCTTTTTTAATCTCCAATCTTACGCTTATTTTTGAAAACTTAATATTGGTGTCAACCTATAACCCATAGTAGTCGCCTGTCTCGCTCAGCATCATTTTTGAAAACTTAATATTGGTGTCAACCTATAACCTGCTATAGCAGCTTTATCCATACTAGAATATTTTTGAAAACTTAATATTGGTGTCAACCTATAACTAATCAGCCATTATTTTTTATTCGCCTCTTATTTTTGAAAACTTAATATTGGTGTCAACCTATAACAAAAAATAGGGGTAGTAAACATCGTTTGTGATTTTTGAAAACTTAATATTGGTGTCAACCTATAACCAATACATTGTAAACCCCTTTTTTTCTTCAATTTTTGAAAACTTAATATTGGTGTCAACCTATAACAGTCCAGCTATGGTATGGCGGAATGGATGTATTTTTGAAAACTTAATATTGGTGTCAACCTATAACGCAGACAACGCAGCTTCTGCAACCTTCCTCATTTTTGAAAACTTAATATTGGTGTCAACCTATAACAGCTCCGCCGACGACCTGCCAGAGCCGACAATTTTTGAAAACTTAATATTGGTGTCAACCTATAACAAACCAGATGAGCTTGAGTATTTGGGCTACATTTTTGAAAACTTAATATTGGTGTCAACCTATAACGCCCTTTTGCGGAGAGTGTGAGCTCCGTGAATTTTTGAAAACTTAATATTGGTGTCAACCTATAACAACGGGAAAGGCGAAAAAATCATACTTCAGATTTTTGAAAACTTAATATTGGTGTCAACCTATAACTACTCCTCTATGATTTCTAATTCTCCGTTAATTTTTGAAAACTTAATATAATTGTCAACCAAAAAAGCCCACCCTTTTTTACAAGGATGGGCTTCGTTTTTTTAAAAAATCTTTAAACTACTGCATATCAAATTTCTTTTTGATGAAATACTGTTGCACGGTGGACAGAAGGTTAAAGACGGTCCAATAAAGCACTAGTCCTGCTGGGAAGTCACGGAAGATGAAAACCAAGAAGATTGGCATACCATACATCATCATCTTTTGTGAGGATTGCATCGCCTTTTGTTGATCGGTCATCTTGGCTGGGTCCCCGGCGCTTGCCATGGTAAACTTCTGTTGGACGAACATAAACACGCCCATCAGCACCGGCAAGATGTAGTAAGGGTCTGGAGCTGCCAAGTCGCCTATCCAGCCGAAAAACGGCTGTTGACGCAAATCTATGGAAAATTTCAGAGCCGGATAAAGAGCGATGAAGATCGGTATCTGCAGCAAAAGCGGCAAACATCCACCCAGTGGATTAACGCCCTGCTCTTTGTAAACCTTACGCAGTTCGTTATTCATTCTCACCTTATCGGTCTTATACTTCTTTTGCACCTCTGCCACCAAAGGCTGAATCTTTTGCATCTTCTGGGTCGATTCAAACATCTTGTGAGTCAGCGGATACAAAAGTATCTTAATAAGAAAAGCGAACAAGATGATCGATACGCCATAGTTGGGCACCACCACATAGATGTAGCTCAGAAGTTTGACGAAAAACTTGCTTAACCAGTTTAAAAAGCTCCAAGTCTTGTCCGAGATCTTCTCGAACCCGCCGCCCATAGCTTGCAAATCTTCGGCGATCATCGGACCAAAATAAGCCTTGTATTTATGCGAGAAACTCTCTTTGTTCTCCCTGACCATAAAGGTAAAAGAAGGGTTGTCGTTTACCGCAAAAAACTCGGTTCTGCTCACATTTTGAAAGCCCAGCTTGCGCACACCGATGGTGAAATACTTGTTGTAAAGAGCCACGAAAGAGGCATCACCGCTGTAAACCTCGCTCTGGTCGTCAAAACTGCTCAAGGTTTCACTCTCCAGGCTATTGTCCACATAGGCTGCCGCTCCATAGTCGCGGCTCTTGCCTTTGACGAAAACCTCCGTCTCGGCAATACCTTGATCCATACTGATCTGGTAAGAGTTGAAACGCTTGCCTGCCACCTTCAGCTCAAAATCCAAGATAAAACCTTGCCCCAGCGTGAAAACTTTCTCGAACTTATCGCCGATAAATCGCAAGGTGTTGCCTTCCAATCTAAAATCGAAAAGATAATCTTGGTAGCTCTCTTGATCGAAAGAGACGGAAAAAGCTTTGCCTGCCAAAAGATTAAGGGGAATTTCGCCTGCCAAATCTTTGGAGTAACCTTTCAAGAAGACCGCCTTCAGCTGACCTCCACGATTAGAAAAAACCAACTTGATCTTGTCGTTTTCCAAGGCGATATCATCACAAGGCTTCACCCCGGGGCGACTCTTGACCACCTGAACAGGAGCCGAGTTGGCTGGCTGGCTCGTAGCTGCTTTATCCACCTTCTGAGGTTTTGCAACCTCACTCTTACCCTTTTGTGCCACCTGGGGCTCAGGGGTAAGAAACTTATTACTCAAAAAAAATACGGCAAAAATCAATAAAATTGCCAAGACTGTTTTTTTATCCAAACCAAACTCTCCTAATCTCTTTTTACTTTAATGGGTCGTAACCACCACGAGCAAAGGGGTTACATCTGAGAACTCGCCACAGACTGAGTCGCAAAGCTTTGCAAAAGTTGTATTTGCCAAAAGCCAGCCTGGCATACTCACTACAAGTGGGAGTGTATCGACAACTATCGGGCAGATACGGTGAAACGCCGTTTTTGTAAATCCAAAGCAAGCCCAAAGCCAATCGATTGCAAATCTTCATTCTTGGTTGCCGATCTCTTTTTGCAAGCTATCCAGACTACTTCGCACCTGCAGCCAACTCAAAAAACCGCTGTCTTTCTTGCCGATCACCAACACCTGCTTGCCTTTCAAAAACCAAAAATCTCTAAAATAGTGCCTGAGTCTGCGCTTCAACTTGTTCCGTTTGTTTGCCTTTCCCACTTTGCGAGATAAAACAATCCCTGCAGCCGACTCAGCACCAGTCATCACCAAAAAGGTAAAACACCCTCTCGAGTATCTTCTACCTTCGCTATAAAGTTTCTTAAACTCCGTCCCTTTGCGAAAAAACCGCATTAGTGAGAAAGTCTTTTTCTTCCTTTAGCTCTTCTGGCGTTCAAAATCTTGCGTCCACCAACAGTCGACATTCTTTTGCGAAAGCCGTGTTTATTTTTCTTCTTCCTGTTATGAGGTTGAAATGTTCTTTTCATCTAACTAACTCCGTTACCACCTGATATGAGCAAAAGCACGGTTCGCCTCTGCCATCTTGTGGGTCTCATCTTTCTTTTTGACACTAGCGCCTTCGCCGTTATTGGCTGCCATCAGCTCCTCTGCCAATCTCTTGCTCATCGTGTTCTCTTTGCGAGTGCGAGCAAATCCGATAATCCAGCGAAAAACCATCGCTTGACCCTCTTTGGATTCAATCTCTCTAGGCACTTGGTAGTTTGAGCCACCCAACCTTTTAGAAACCACCTTCACTTGAGGAGTAGCGTTTTTCAAAGCTCCCTCAAAAACTTCCAAAGGATCTTTTTCGGTTTTATCTTTGATAAGATCGAAAGCGTCATAAACGATTTTTTCTGCCAAAGATTTTTTGCCTTTGAGCATCAAACAATTTATAAACTTACTCAGTCGCACACTATTAAACTTGTAATCAGGGGTAATGTTTCTTACCACCGCTTTTCTTTTACGAGACATCTATCTTCTGCTCCTTATACTATTTAGACTTTTTGGCGCCATATTTAGAACGAGATGTTTTTCTTCCTTCCACACCTTCGGCATCGTGAGAACCACGCACAACATGGTATCTCACACCTGGCAAGTCTTTTACCCGACCTCCACGAATCAGCACGATAGAGTGCTCTTGCAATTTGTGTCCTTCTCCCGGAATGTAGGCAGTCACCTCTTTTCCGTTAGAAAGTCTCACTCTGGCAACTTTACGCAAAGCCGAGTTCGGTTTTTTTGGTGTAGTGGTATAAACTCTTGTGCAAACACCCTTTCTTTGTGGGCATTGATCCAAAGCACGGTTCTTCTTGGTTTTAGTAACCTTTTTTCTACCTTTTCTAATAAGTTGATTTATAGTCGGCACAGCCTTCCTCCAAAACTATTAAATTTCTCCTAGCAAGTCTTCCAAAGTTTCTGTAGTCTGCTCCTCGGCAGACAAAATACTAGAAACAGCACCCGCTAGACTCTCTTTCTCTTCTACTAATTTATCAAATTTATCCCGATAGAACTTGCTTCCCGTGCCAATAGGCACAAGGTGTCCCAGGATAATATTTTCTTTTTGACCTTTCAGTGGGTCAACTTTCCCTTCGATCGCCGAATGTGTCAATATTTTTGTTGTCTCTTGGAACGAAGCCGAAGATAACCAACTATCGGAATACAACGCCGCTCTGGTGATACCCAAAAGCACCGGCTCAAAAGTAGCGCCTACACCCTCATCACCTTCCACGATCTTGTTCTCTTCCATCACCTTCGTCCTAGCCACTATCTCATCTTGCAAGAAGATGGTGTGTCCTGGATCGACGATGCGCACATTCTTCAGCATCTGCTTGATAATCACACCCACATGTTTATCATCAATCTTCACGCCTTGTTTGCGATACACGCTCTGGATACCGTTCAAGATAAGCCTTTCAGCCTCTCCGATACCTTTAGCTTTCAACACATCGTGCGGATCCAAGGGCCCGTCGGACAGAGCGTTACCAGCCTCCACATAGTCACCTTGGTGAACGATAATCCTTTTGCCCAAGGGAACGATATACTTCTGCTTCTCGCCGTTTTCGGTCTCCACAAAAATCTTACGCCCGGTGCGTGAGAGATCGCCGATAGTGATCTTGCCATCCACTTCCGAGATAACCGCTTTGTTCTTGGGGACTCTGGCCTCAAACAACTCTTGCACTCGTGGCAAACCACCGGTGATATCACCTTGCGACTCAGCGGCTCTGGATGTCCTACCCAAGATGCTACCGGGGAAGGCGTGATCACCCTCTTGCACATCCACACTAAGGTTCGGTGGCAAAGGAATAATCTCCTCGTTGCCATCGGCAGCCACGATCCTGATCTGCGGCTGAATTTTCCTGTCTTTAGAGGTGATAATCGTAATCTCTTTGTTGCCAGTGAGTTGATTAAACTTCTCTTTGATGGTGGTGTCTCTTACAAAACCGTCGAACTCGATCTTACCTTTGGTGGTGGCAATAATCGGATGCGAGTAAGAGTCCCAAGAGATCAGTTTGGTGTTAGCCACCACAGCCTCTCCCTCTTTGACATACACCGTCGATGCGTACTCCACCTTATGCTCTTCCAAAACTTTGCCGCTACTATCCACAATGGCAATCTTACCCAAGTGACCCTTGGCAATGATTTTTCCTTCGGGGTCTTCGATGATGTTCATCCTCACATACTTGATGATCCCGTCCACCGAAGATATCCTCTCGGAGATCTCCACATTGGTAGAGGCAGATCCACCCGAGTGAAAAGTTCTCAGGGTCAACTGCGTTCCTGGCTCTCCGATACTTTGAGCGGCTATCACGCCCACAGGCTCGCCGATAGTCACCATTCTGGATGTTCCCAGGTTCCGTCCGTAACACTTGGCACAGATCCCCTCTTTCGCCTCACAAGTCAGCACAGATCTGATCTTCACCTTGGTCACACCGCTGTGTTCCACCTCTTCTGCCAACTCGTTGGTGATCTCGCAGTTGGCTTCCACCAACACCTCTTGCGTGTCTGGATGGATAATATCTTCACTAGCCACCCGACCTCTTATCCTCTCCGAGAGAGACTCGACAACCTCTAGCCCCTCTTTCAAAGCCGAAACCTCTAAGCCTTTAATAGTCCCACAATCTTCGATCTTGATCACCGCATTACGAGCCACATCCACCAACCTTCTGGTCAAATAACCAGCATCGGCAGTCTTCAGCGCCGTATCGGCAAGACCTTTTCTTGAGCCGTGAGTCGACAAGAAGTATTGGAACAGATCCAGCCCCTCTTTGAAGTTCGCCTTGATCGGCGTCTCTATCACTCCCAGATCGTCGTTATCCGCCTTCACCGGCTTGTCCATCAACCCCCGCATGGCTCCTAGCTGCTTGATTTGGTCTTTACCGCCTCTGGCACCAGAGATATGCATAATATGGATAGAGTTCAGCCCGTCTTGATCTTTGGCAACCTCTTCCATCAGCTCTTCGGTAATCTCCTCGGTCACCATCTTCCAAGTATCCACACTCCTGTTCTCACGCTCACGGTTGGTAATCCTACCTTCCATATAGCTGAGCATAATCTCGTCGATCTTCTTCTCAGCCTCGTCAATCTTCTCTTTTTTGCCTTGCGGGACGATCACATCTCTAAAACTAAAAGTGATTCCCGAAGCGGTGGCGTATTTGAAGCCAAGGCTTTTCAACCTATCCAAATAGCCTGCCGTGGTAGCTTGTCCTACCGTCTCAAAAATCTTGGTCGAGAAGCTGTTGATCCTACCTTTGTCAAACACATGATTTTGATACTCGATCCCCTCGGGGACGATGTTGTTAAAAATAACCCTGCCCACGGTGGTCACCAAAAACTGCTTGCCCACCTTATACTTTATCCAGGTGTGCAGACCCACAGCCCGCTCTTGCAGAGGTTTGCCCGAGAACTTCTGGTTCTCATAAACTGCTACAACCTCTTGCGCCGAGCCATAAAACTTGAGCTTCTTAGTATCTTCGGGCATCGGGCTTTTCTCCATAGTCAGATAGTAGATACCCAGCACAATATCTTGCGATGCCAACATCGCCAGCTTACCACTGGCTGGCAAAAGCAAGTTGCGTGAGGAGAGCATCAAAAGCTCAGCCTCTTGCACAGCTTGATCGGTAAGCGGCAAGTGAACAGCCATCTGGTCACCATCAAAGTCGGCGTTAAACGGCGTACAAACCATCGGGTGAAGTTTAATCGCCCTGTCTTCGGTTAACACCGGGTAAAAAGCTTGAATACCCAATTTATGCAGAGTCGGCGCTCTGTTGAGCAGCACCGGATGACCCTGAATCACCTCTTGCAAAATCTTCCAAATCTTCGGTTGCCTTTTTTCGATGAGCTTCTTGGCAGTCTTGGTCTTCTCCACCTCACCATAATGCTCCAACCTCTCGATCAAGAAAGGCTTGAAAAGCTCCAAAGCCATCTCTTTGGGCAATCCACACTGGTCGATCCGTAGCTCAGGACCCACGGTAATAACCGAACGAGCCGAGTAGTCCACCCGTTTACCCAAAAGGTTCTGACGAAAACGCCCTTGCTTACCTTTGAGTTGGTCGGTAAGAGACTTTAGGGGTCTGTTGCCACTGCCACGCACCGGCATAGATTTGCGCGAGTTGTCGAACAAGGCGTCCACAGACTCTTGCAACATCCGCTTCTCGTTACGCAAGATAACTTGCGGTGCTCTGATGCTAATCAGTTGCTTCAGACGGTTGTTTCTGGCGATCACACGACGATAAAGGTCGTTAAAATCGGATGTAGCAAATCTACCTCCATCCAGCGGCACCAAAGGTCGCAAGGTAGGAGGAAGCACCGGCAACACCGTCATGATCATCCACTCTGGCCTGTTGCTAGATTTCAAGAAAGAGCTAACAACTTTCAACCTTTTCACGATAGCGGTCTTCTTCAGGGTAGAGGTCTCGATGCTCAATTGCGCCTTCAACTGCATATCTTCGTTGTTCAGGTCTATAGCAGACAAAAGCTCTCTGATCGCCTCGGCTCCTATCTTTGCCTGAAAATCGTCATCAACCTTGTCGATAATCTCGTAGTAAGTTTCGGTGTCGATCAAATCCAAGCGGTCGTAATCACTATTGCCCGGATCCAAGATGATAAAAGATTCATAATACAACACCCTCTCCAGATCTTTCAAAGACAGATCGAGCATGGTGGCAACCTTGCTTGGCATAGACTTCACATACCAGATATGCGACACAGGCACAGCCAGCTCTATGTGACCCATCCGCGAGCGACGCACTCTGGAGGAGATAACCTCCACCCCGCATCTATCGCAGACCGTTCCCGCAAAGCGGCGTTTTTTATATTTACCACAAGAACATTCATAATCTTTGACAGGACCAAAAATCCTCTCACAAAAAAGTCCATCCCTTTCTGGCTTATGAGTTCTATAGTTCAGAGTTTCTGGCTTGGTCACCTCGCCAAAAGACCACTCTTTGATCTTCTCTGGCGACGCCAAACTAATCTTCACTGCATCGTAGTCAGAAACTACTTCATCTCTTTTAATTTTTCTTATCACAGTAAAACTCCATTATTTTTTCTCTTAGCCATCTTTACAAAAAATCGATATCGAAACCAAGAGATTTCAGTTCGTTAACCAAAACCATAAAAGATTCTGGCGTCCCCGAAATGTTCGGGTTTTCCCCAGAAACTATCGATTTGAAAGCTGCCGTCCGCCCTTGCATATCGTCAGATTTGATCGTGACCATCTCTTTGAGCAAGTTGGCAGCACCATAAGCTTCCAACGCCCAAACCTCCATCTCACCTAGCCTTTGTCCACCATGTTGTGCCTTACCACCCAAAGGTTGTTGAGTTATCAAAGAGTAAGGACCGGTGCTTCTGGCGTGCATCTTGTCTTTGACCAAGTGGTTCAACTTGAGAATATACATCATCCCCACGGTCACTCTCTGGTCAAACGGCTCTCCGGTCTTGCCATCGTAAAGCACCTGCTTACCGTCGGAGTCCAGTCCAGCCTCAGTCAAGGTGCTCAAAATATCTTCCTCGGTGGCTCCGTCAAACACAGGCGTCTCCACATTGAAGCCCAGCATCTTGGCAGCTAGTCCCAAGTGAGTCTCAAAGATCTGTCCGATGTTCATCCGTGAGGGCACACCCAGCGGGTTCAGGATAATATCCACAGCTTGTCCATTGGCAGTAAAAGGCATATCGGCAATAGGAGCGATCCTAGAGACCACACCTTTGTTACCGTGGCGTCCAGCCATCTTATCACCAACCGAAATTCTTCTTTTCTTGGCAATATAAACCTTGACCATCTTAAACACACCTTGATCCAGCTCGTCGCCTTGACGCACCCTGTCTCTGAGTTTCTTGTAGATGTTTTCGTTCTCACCGTAAGCCACTTTCACCTTGTAAACCACGCTATCGTAAAAACCTTTGTTAAACTTTTGCTCGGTGGTAAAAGCGGACTTGAGGTCCAAAGTCTTAAAATCGATAGCCTGAATATCTTCCTTTTTGACCGTCTTGCCTGGCTCGATGAAATAATGTCCAGAGGTTCTGCTCTTGATCTCTTGAGCCGTTTTGCCCACAATCTTCTTCAAAAACTCAGCCTTGAGGAAATCTTGAATCTTGTTTTTCCGCTCTTCAAAATCTTTCTTGTATTTGTTCAGCTTAAACTCTTTCTCTTGCTCCACATCCAGATCGTCCTCTTCACGAGAGTAAACACGAACATCCACTACCACACCTTCCATACCAGGTTTGGCTTTGAGCGATGTGTTAGTGAAATCACCGGCTCTGTCGCCAAACAAAGCACGCATCAAATTCTCCTCAGGAGACGGATCGATATCGGAGCTTTTGGGAGTGATCTTGCCCACGATAATATCGCCAGCCTCGATCACACTACCTAGTCTGATCACACCCGTTTTGTCCAAGTTACGCAGTGCGTATTTGGAAACATCGGGAATATCGTAAACCAGCTCCTCGCGTCCGGACTTCATCTCGCGCACCAACACCTCTTTCTCTTCGATGTAAAGAGAGGTGAAAGCGTCTTCCCAAGCCACTTTCTCGCTCAAGATGATCGCATCCTCGTAGTTGTAACCATACCAAGACATAAAAGCCACTTTCAGGTTGCGACCCAGCGCCAATCTACCGTTGTCTACCGAAGGACCATCGGAGATGAAATCGCCTTTTTGAACGGTTTGTCCCAACTTAACCACCGGCCTTTGGTTGATGCAGGTGTCTTGGTTGGAACGCTTATATTTGGCAAATTCGATTCTGGTATACTTGTCGATAGACACATCGTCGTCCTCGCCAATCTTCTCCAGCTCCACATAGTCTGCGGTCACAGCCGTCACCTTCGCATCGAAAGGAGCAAGACGCACATTAGCACAACTCTTTGCCACCACCTTCTCCATTCCTGTGCCCACCACAGGGAACTCAGGATTGAGCAAAGGCACAGCTTGTCGTTGCATATTCGATCCCATCAAAGCACGAGAGGCGTCGTTATGCTCCAAGAAAGGTATCAGCGTCGTGGAAAGACTCATCGCCTGCATCGGAGAAACATCCAAGTAGTCTATCTCGTTTTTGGCAACTTGCAAAAACTCGTCGCCTCTTCTGGCAAACACAAAATCTCTGACGATGTTGCCCTTGTCGTCTATCTCTATACCAGCCTGAGCCACGGTGACTTTCGCCTCCACGCTCGGGTTCAAAAATTGTATCTCTTTGAGAACCTTACCATCTTTCACTTGGTAGTAAGGCGTCTCCAAAAATCCGAACTCGTTCACCCTTGAGTAGATCGCAGGAGAGTTTATCAGTCCGATGTTCGGTCCCTCGGGGGTCTCTATGGGACAAATCCTTCCGTAGTGAGAGTTGTTCACATCTCGCGACTCCATTCCGGCACGCTCTCTCTCCAGTCCACCCGGACCAAGAGCGGTAAATCTGCGTTTGTGAGTCAGCTCTGCTAAGGGGTTGGTCTGCTCCATAAACTGTGACAACTGCCCAGTTAAGAAAAAAGATTGCACCACCGACGACAAGGTGTTGGAGTTGATCAGATCGTAAACAGTCACCTCTTCGGGCGAGGAGATAGCCATTCTCTCCACTGCCACTCTGGTCAATCTGGTAAGACCGATGTTGTATTGCTCACACAACAGCTCACCCACCGAGCGAACACGACGGTTCTCTAGGTAGTCGATGTTGTCCACATCCTCTTTGCCATCGAAGATAGCGATCAACCTTTTGATGATCGCCAAAACATCCTCTTTGCCCAAAACAAACTGCTCTTGCGGCAAATCCAAACCAAGCTTCTTGTTGATGTTGTAACGACCAACCTTGCCTATCGAGTAACGACGGTCATCAAAAAACAAGGTGTTGACGAAATTGGCAGCGTCCTCTTCCGAAGGGTTCTCCCCCGGACGCATCAAGGTGTAAATCTTGTGACTAGCTTCCGATGTGCAAGTGGTTGCGTCTTTTTCCAAGGTGTTCTCGATCACACTAATCGTGGAGTTGATATCACCCAAGATAACCGACACCTCTTTGATACCGTGGATCGCCAGCTCATCGATCATATCGATAGAGATCTCCGCACCAGCAGAGACCAAAACCTCACCAGTCTCTGGCGAGTAGATATCGTCAAAAGCTTTCTTCCCTTCCGAGTCTGCCAGAGGCACAACATCGTTTTCGTAAAAAACTTTTCTGATATCTTGATCTTCGGAGTAACCAACCACCCTCAAAAGGGTCGAGATCGGCATCTTCCTTCTTTTGTTGATATAGACATACACCACATTGTGCACATCCATAGCGAACTCCAACCAAGTTCCACGCTCGGGGATCACCTTGGCAGAGTACAAAGGCTTGCCGCTGGGATGCTTGGTCTCGGTGAAAAACACACCGTAAGATCTATGTAACTGAGAAATAATCGCCCTTTCGGCACCGTTCACCAAAAAAGTTCCATCTTTGGTGATGATAGGAATATTTCCCAAGATAATATCTTGCTCCAAGATATTTTTGACCTTGCGCTCACCGGTATCAGCCAAAATATCTTCATCGTAAATGGTCAAGCGCAGCCTTGCGGTAATCATCGCCTCGTAAGACAAATTCCGCAGCTTACACTCTTCTAAACCATACTTCTCTTGTTTAACTTCGTATTCCAAAAATTCAAGAGTAAACAACCCTTTGTTATCTTCGATCGGAAAGATATTATTAAATACAGCTTGTAACCCTTGATTCTTGCGTAATTTGGGATAAGTGTCTCGTTGCAAAAACTCATTAAAAGATTTAGTCTGTGTCTCCAACAAGTCAGGTATATTGACTTGAGGAAACCCAAGAGTTTCAAATCTTTTTTTGATTCGGGAGTAATTCTTAAACTTTTCCAAAAACCAATCTCCTTCTAAATTTAAACCCCGCAAATAGAAAGTATAACGGAAGCGTTACTAAAACACTTCCGTTTAATAGCTTTAACTGATACTTTTTAATAAACTTAATTAAAAAGCCCTTACTTCATTTCCGCAGTAGCGCCTGCTTCTTGGAGTTGCTTTACGGCAGCTTCGGCGTCTTCTTTAGACAAACCTTCGGCTACAGTCTTAGGGCAGTTATCTACCATATCTTTGGCCTCTTTCAAACCAAGGCTAGTGATAGCACGAACAGCTTTGATAGTTTGGATCTTCTTGTCTCCAGCACCACTCAAAACAACATCGAACTCTGTCTTTTCAGCAGCAGCCTCGCCAGCACCAGCAGCGGCTACACCAGCAACAGCTACAGGAGCAGCAGCAGACACTCCAAAAATCTCTTCCATCTCGCTAACCAGCTCAGAAAGTTCCAAAACACTCATCTCTTTGATAATATCAATTACTTCTTGTTTCTTAGACATTTTATCCTCCACTCAAACTTTTTTTACTTTTTATCCGCTATAGCTTTTATAGCGTATATGAATTTTTTGATGATTTGACTATTAACACTCACAAAGTTGCTAATCGGTGCGTTCATACTAGAAAGAATTTTTGCCAAAAGCTCATCTTTAGACGGCAACTTGGCTAACTTCTCTAACTCTTCCAAAGAGGTAAACACGCCATCGACAACACCAGCTTTGAAGTTGAAATCTTTCTCTTTCATCACATCGCTAACAAACTTCTTGATCACCTTAGCCGGAGCAACCTCATCGCTCTTCGACACAGCCACAGCCGTCTCTTGATTGAGGAACTCATCCAACCCTTCTACCTTCACCATCTTCAAGGCGTGCTTGATGAAAGTGTTTTTGGCAACGAAGTAGTC
This sequence comes from Cloacimonadales bacterium (SeqCode), assembly GCA_965228195.1. Classification (GTDB taxonomy): domain Bacteria; phylum Cloacimonadota; class Cloacimonadia. The sequence continues at coordinate 1,095,746 of OZ245797.1, read as the reverse complement.
AACCTCAGCCTCACGCAGCCTCGTCCTTAGCTCTTCAACCTCAGGAATGGTTATCCCTTTGTAGTTGACCAAAACTATCGATTTGGCATCGGTGAGTCTATCGGCGATTTTTTGAACGATATCTTTTTTAATCTCTTGCATCTTATCGCCTCCTACTTGCTAGCCTGCGCCATCACAGCACGAACATCCAATTTCACACCAGGGCTAATGGTAGAACAAACACTCATCGACTTGATATACTCACCCTTCAAAGATTGAGGTTTGTCTTTGATCACAGCACCCACGCAAGCCAAGATGTTCTCTTGCAACTTCTGCGTATCGAAGCTTCGCTTGCCCACGATGAAGTGCAGATTTGCCAATTTGTCGGTGCGATACTCTATCCTGCCACCTTTGACCTCTTTCACAGCCGCTACCACATCTTTGGTCACCGTTCCCACCTTGGGGTTTGGCATAAGACCTCTGGGACCCAAGATCTTGGCAACTTTTCCCACCTTACCCATCATAGCAGGGGTAGCAATGGCAACATCGAAGCCTAACCAGCCTTCCTTTTCGATCTTCTCCACCATATCCTCTACACCCACGAAGTCGGCGCCAGCAGCCTTAGCATCCTCGGCGTCTTGCCCATCGGCAAACACCAAAACGCTCACAGGCTTGCCCGAACCGTTGGGCAACACCAAAGAAGAGCGAATCTGTTGATCGGCTTTTCTAGGATCTACCCCCAAGTGGCAATGCAGTTCCACGGTTTCGTCATATTTAGCTTTGCTAAAACCTTCCAAAAAAGAAAGCGCTTGAGACAACTCGTAGCTCTCCTCTTTGTTAAATTTTTGCAAAGATTCTAAATATCTTTTACTTCTTTTCATCTATCTTTCCTCTCCTTGTGAGTCCACAATCTCCTGCAAGTTCCGGTATTATGTTTGTTCTAGTCTTCGACCGTCACACCCATAGATCTTGCAGTACCAGCAATTATGTTCACAGCAGCATCTAAATTAAAAGCGTTTAAATCTTCCATCTTCGCCTTGGCAATCTTCTCCAGTTGGGCTCTTTTAATGCTTCCCACTTTCTCTTTGTTAGGAACGCCAGAACCTTTGGCAATACCGATCTCCTTCTTAATCAGCACGGCAGCCGGAGGAGTCTTGATATCAAAGGTGAAAGATTTGTTTTTTTGAACATAGATAACCACCGGGAAGATCATCCCTTTGTCATCTTTGGTTCTATCGTTAAATTGTTTACAGAAATCTGCAATGTTAATTCCAGCCTGTCCCAAAGCAGGACCAACAGGAGGAGCAGGCGTAGCAGCTCCAGCCGGCAATTGCAATTTTACAGAAGTCTCAAAAGTTTTTGGTGCAGCCATTATAATATCCTCTACTTAATTTTTTCTACTTGATCTATCTTTAGGTCAACAGAAGTGACGCGGCCAAAAACGGTAACATTTACCAAAACCTTGTTCTCCTCTGGTGACAATCTGGTTACCTCGCCATTGAAATCCACAAAAGCTCCCGAGACAACCCTTACTGTATCGCCTACGCTAAAATCACACTCGATCAGCGTCTTCTCTTCTTCACCACTCTCTTCTTCGCCCAACATCCTAGCCACTTCCGTTCCCGATAGCGGCAAAGGTTTCTTGCCTGTGCCCAAAAACTTGGTGACTCCATCTACACGAAGAATGTAACTATACAACTCTGGAGTCAAATCTGCTTCCAAAATAATATAATTACTATAAATTTTTCGCTCTCGCTCGATTTTCTTACCACCACGAATGTGATAAGTTGATTGAGTCGGGATCAATATCTGACCTAAATCTTTTTGATAAGACTTGCCCTGGATACCTTTCTCGATAATCTCTTTGATGCGAAACTCATAACCGGCAAATACGTGAACTACATACCATTCCATTATTTCTTGCTCACATCAAATAATTTACGACTGTGTTGAAAACGATATCCACTACAGTCAAAAAAGCAGCAATGAAAGCGGAGACGACCATCACCACGATAGTGCTCTCTTTCACTTGCTCGAAGCCCGGCCAATCGACCAGCTTCAACTCTCTTCTCACGTTTTTAAAAAAACCAAAAAGTTTCGTCATTCTAAATCCTAAAATAAATGGCAGGACAGGCAGGACTTGAACCCGCAACCCTCGGTTTTGGAGACCGATGCTCTACCAATTGAGCCACTGTCCTACTATTTTTTACTTAATCTTGTTTACCTGTTTGTGCATAAGGTGCTGTCTGCATTTGGGGCAGTATTTTTTATACTCCACTTTCTCAGGATGCAACCTCTTGTTTTTCGTTAGCGAGTAGTTTCTACTCTTGCACTCGCAACATTCTAACACAATAATATCTCTCATTTAATCACTTCCAAACAGTTAATAACTTTTAATATTTTACGCTTCGATCTCGGCAATCACGCCAGCACCGATAGTTCTACCACCCTCACGGATAGCAAATCTAAGCCCTTTGTCCATGGCAATCGGCACGATCAGCTCGCCCTTGATCTTGACGTTGTCGCCCGGCATCACCATCTCCACGCCTTCTGGTAAGCTAAGAGTTCCGGTCACATCGGTGGTTCTGAAGTAGAACTGAGGACGGTAACCAGAGAAGAAAGGTTTGTGCCTTCCACCCTCGTTTGCCTTTAGCACATAAATCTCACCAACGAACTTGGTGTGCGGAGTGATGCTCCCAGGAGCAGCCAAAACCATACCACGCTCGATCTCGTCTTTCTTGATACCACGCAAAAGCACACCGACATTGTCGCCAGCCTCAGCGCTGTCCAAGATTTTACGGAACATCTCCACGCCGGTGCAGACAACTTCGATAGTCTCTTTGATACCGACTCTAGAGAGCTTGTCGTTCACTTGTAGCTTGCCAGTCTCCACACGACCGGTTGCCACGGTGCCACGACCAGAGATAGAAAAAACATCCTCCACAGGCATCAAGAAAGGTTTGTCAACCTCACGAGCCGGCTCAGGGATATAGCTATCCAAAGTCTCGATCAACTTCTCGATAGCAGCCACACCCTCGGCATCGCCCTCGAGTGCTTTCAAGGCAGAACCTTGCACGAATGGGATGTCGTCGCCTGGGAAACCGTAAGAAGACAAAAGCTCTCTGACTTCCATCTCTACCAGCTCCAAAAGCTCGGCATCGTCCACTAGATCGCATTTATTAAGGAAAACCACCATCGCTGGCACACCAACTTGGTAAGCCAAAAGGATATGCTCGCGCGTTTGCGGCATTGGTCCGTCGGCAGCAGACACCACCAAGATAGCTCCGTCCATCTGCGCGGCACCGGTGATCATATTCTTCACATAGTCGGCGTGACCCGGGCAGTCCACATGGGCGTAGTGCCTAGCGGCTGACTCATACTCCACGTGGGCAGTAGAGATAGTGATACCTCTTTCTCTCTCCTCGGGAGCGTTGTCGATAGAGCCGAAATCTGAGTAGTCGGCTTGTCCTTTTTCGGCAAGCACTTTAGTGATTGCGGCGGTTAGAGTAGTCTTACCATGGTCAACGTGACCGATGGTTCCTACGTTTACATGCGGTTTGCTTCTGACAAATTTTTCCTTTGCCATAATTCCTCCTTAACAAAAAACTGTTTAATAATTTTCTATCTTTTAAAAAATGGAGCTCATGATCAGAGTTGAACTGACGACCTCTTCCTTACCAAGGAAGTGCTCTACCACTGAGCTACATGAGCCTACCTTACTCATTATCGCCTCATAAAAAATGCAATCAAAAAAAATGGAGCGGGAAACGAGATTCGAACTCGCGACCCTTAGCTTGGAAGGCTAATGCTCTAGCCAGCTGAGCTACTCCCGCTCTAAAATAATAAATACGATAAAAATAATGGTGGTGGGGGAAGGATTCGAACCTTCGAAGGCTTCGCCGACAGATTTACAGTCTGTTCCCTTTGACCGCTCGGGAACCCCACCACTCTATTATAAAATATTCCTCAAAAATGGAGCCAATGAGAGGACTCGAACCCCCGACCAGCTGATTACAAATCAGCGGCTCTACCAGCTGAGCTACATTGGCGAATTGATAATTAGTAAAAGTCGTTTTGCAAAAAATATGCCACCTTAACTAAAAGGTGGCACAAAATGGTGGCAGGACCCAGACTTGAACTGGGGACACAAGGCTTTTCAGGCCTCTGCTCTACCAACTGAGCTATCCCGCCAATAAAGGAGGTAACTATTTTAAATGGTTGGGCCGGAAGGATTCGAACCCTCGAATGCATGGACCAAAACCATGTGACTTACCGCTTGTCGACGGCCCAACTTCATAAAAAAAACTTTATTGGTCAAATAAATGGCGGAGAGACAGGGATTTGAACCCTGGGTAGGGATGAACCTACACACGCTTAGCAGGCGTGCACCTTAAGCCGCTCGGTCATCTCTCCACAAATATTTAAAAAAATGGCGGAGGATGAGGGACTCGAACTCTCAAGGGCATAACCCGGCGGTTTTCAAGACCGCTGCCTTACCAATTAGACTAATCCTCCATCTAATTTTGCACTTCTATTAATTATCAATTCTGGTCTAAAAAATATTCGGCTGTTTCACTGTCAAATCTTTTTTTCCTCAATTGTCGCAACCTTATTTTTTGGCTGACCAATTTCGCCCAAATCGTCACTTTTTTACCTGCAAGCTCAGTGGATAAACTTCATTTTTCTTTAGAGATAGCTCCTGGCAAACCACTTTGACCGCCTCTTTGGGTGATAACCCCTGATCCATTTTTTGGCGCAACCTTTTTTTCACCACCTGGTTATCCACCTCCTTTTTTTTCCCTGCTCCATCCAAGACGACGACAAACTCACCTTTGATTTTGAGCATCGTAGGATTATCCACGAACTCACCGAGATTGCCACGATAAAAACTCTCGTGCAACTTAGTTAGCTCCCGTGCGATCACCACCCGACGATCGCCAAAAAAGGCGAGCAACTTAGCCAAGAACCTCTCCATCCGATGGGGTGCCTCGTAAAAGATCAAAGGCACATCCACGCTCAAAAGCTTCTGCTCCAGCTTCTTGCAAAACCCCACAAAACGAAAACCGTTGGTTGGCAAACCGCTAGCCACCAGAGCTGCCACCAAGGCACACGCTCCTGGGATCGGCTCGATCCGATAACCGGCTTCCGCTGCCAGTGCCACCAACTCTTGCCCCGGATCGCTGATACCTGGGGTCCCCGCATCGGACACCAAAGCCAAGTGCTTACCAGAACCCAAAAGAGACAGAATATCACTACTCTGCCTCTTCATATTAAACTTATGGTAACGCATCATCTTGGTCTCTATCTCGTATCTGGACAGTAGCTTCCCCGTCACCCTCGTATCCTCAGCCAAGATATAGTCGGCATCCCTCAAGGTTTGCACCGCTCGATACGAAATATCTTGCAAGTTACCTATCGGTGTTGCCACCAAAGACAAAACGCCTTTTTCTTTCAACTTAATTAAATTTCGGTCGACTGTTTTTTTTAAAGACCCGCAAACGGACTGTTGGGATCTTCTTCGGGAGCGATGCTCGACTTAGCGTATTTTCGCCAATCTTTGGCAGAACCTTTGTCGCTCTCCGCCTTCTCTTTTTGCAAGTAGTAACCTTTGGGCAACTTGACCGGATCCAAAGACAACTTCCTTTTCACCTTATCGACACTACAAACCTTCAGCGTCACCTCTTTGCCAATATCGTTCTCGTCGTATAAAAGCTTGGCAGCTCTCATCTTGTCGCCGGGCAACAACCCTGTGATGCCTTCCACAATCTCCACAAAAACACCGAACTTGCTCACACCCTCGATAACGCCCTTAATCGGCTCGCCCTCTTTTGCCACTTCGTCAACATTTTGCCAAGGGTTCTCTTTGAGGTTCTTGAAAGACAAAGAGATTTTCTTCTTGTCTTGATCAACATTCATCACTTGCGCTTCCACAACATCGCCCACAGACAAAACCTCGTCCGCCTTCTTGATCCTCTTGCCCCAAGACAGCTCCGAGATAGGGATAAGCCCCTGCACGCTCGGACTCAACTCCACGAAAGAGCCAAACTTGGTGTTTTGCATCACCTTACAAGTGACCACATCACCCTCTTTGTACTTCTTGATCGCCTCCAACATCGGATCTTCGCTCAAATCTTTGATACTCAAATCGATCTTGTCGCCCTCGATCTTCATCACCTTAACCTCAACGACATCGCCAACTTTCACGACTTTCGACGGATGCGACACCTTGCCCCAAGCCATATTGCTGATGTGCAAAAACCCACTCACTCCACCTAAGTTCAAGAATGCGGCGTAGTTTTTGATATTCTCCACTTTGCCTTTGACCACAGCGCCCACACTCAGCTTACTCAGAGCCTCCTCTTTCTTGGCTTTCGCCTCTTTGAGCAGCAGCTCCTTACGAGACAAAACGAAATCTTTGCCGTCGTTCTCCAACTTGATGATCTCAAAATCGAAACTTTTGTCGATAAAAGCCGCTTCGTCCTCTATCCTGGTCAGAGAAAGATGCGAGTAAGGGCAAAATCCAGTCTTGCCCATTGCCGACACCAAAAATCCACCTTTGACAGCTTTGAGCACTTTGCCCAGCACAGGCAGGTTTGCCGCTTTAGCCTCACTCAGCTTCATATTGGCAGCATGGTCACTACTCAGCGCCTTGCCAATCTCGATCACATTCTCATCCACTCTCAGCACAAACCCTTCTAAGGTGTCACCCACCTTAAACTCCAGCTCGCCCTTCTTGTTTTGATACTCGATGATATCGGCAAAGGCGTCTTGCCTTGCTTTGAGTGACAAGACGATGCTTCCACCCGAGATTTTGATGATCTCTCCAGAGACTTGGTCTCCCCTTTTATAGCTTATCAGCTCTTTTTGAGACTCCTCAAAAAGCTTCGAGAACTCCTGCGTTGCGTTACTTTCAGACATATAAAACCTTCCAAATATTTCTTCTTTAAGTTGCAAATTTAAAGAAAAGACGATAGTGTCCAACAATTTTTAGTTTTTTTTCTCAAAACCGCTCTTTTCTTCAAAAAAAAATTGCATCTTCATCTGCTCTGCCAAAGAGTACTTACTCAAATTTGCAACCCAAGACAAACACAAAGATGAAGATTGGATAATTGCCTTTGACTTTCTACCATCTGCCTCACCTTCAAAAAAAAAATAGTTTGCGTGATATCTTTTTTATCTCCCTCTTACCCTTTAGCATCTATTTTAAGGAGAAAAAATTTTATGAAAAATCTAGCTTTTTTACTAATCACCCTGATGAGCATCGGTCTTGTCGGTTGCCACGACAAGTTCACCAGCCGGCAAACCAACCCCGGCAGCATCGTAATCGATGGCAACAACCAAGAGTGGGACAACCAAAGTGCATCTTTGGGCAACGGTGTAACTTTGGGAGTCAAAAACGACAACCAGTATCTTTATCTTTGTTTCACCGCTCCCATAAAAAACCTACCTACCCAGATTTTGGAACAAGAGATCTCGTTTTGGTTTGAACCCAAAGACGGTCAAAAGGTGAGGCTAACTCTCCAAGATGGACGACCAAACTCGCCTGAGCAAAACCAAGACAAAAACCAAATCGAAAACGAAAAAGAGAAAGACAAGCCAAGACCAGAGCGTCCAGGGCGTCCTCAAGCGAAAGACGGCGACGAAACTAGCCACGATAAAATCCCCGACAACAAAACCAACTTCGAGCTTCTGGAGCGAAAAATGCAAATCTTTGCCCAAACCATCCAAGTCACCAACTCTCGTGGCAACAGCAAAACCTACCAGCTAGAGCGGACCTTTGGCACAGAAGCAAAGATCGGCGTTAATCAAAAAAAAGTTGTCTTCGAGATGAAAATCCCTTACAACAACGATGTCAGCTTCCCCTTCAGGCTAAACAACGCCAAAAAAGAAGAGATCTTCGTCAAGGTGGAGACAACTGCCAAAGAACAAAAACGCAAATTCGACCAAGAGCAAAAGTTCTCACCAGATGGCAGCTCCCAGCAGCAAACCAATAAGCCCCCCCGCGGCGGTGGCAAAGGCGGTGGTCGCGCTCCAGGCGGCAGCATGGGCAAAGGCAACAAAGGTGACAAAAGCAGCCAGCAGTCAACTCTCAGCCATCAATTCTCGATCGTCCTAGAGCAAAACTAAGCAAGGAGCAAAGATGTTACCAAAAATATTGAAGATAGTAAAAGGCAAAAAAACTTTGCTCGCCATCGCCTTCTCTTTGGTGGCAATCATCACCTGTTGCCAAATGAAAGCCAGTAGCGACTTACCCCAGTTCACCTTCGACCAACTCCAAAGGGGCGACTTGTTAAACTCCATCTCCTGCACCGGCACGCTGGAGCCGGTGGGCAGCGTCGATGTCGGCACCGAACTCTCGGGAACCGTCAGCCAAGTTTTGGCTGATTACAACGACGATGTAACCAAAGGGCAAATCTTAGCAATCTTGGACACCACCATGCTCAGCATCAACCTACAAGGCGCTCTTGCCACCCAGATAAAAGCTGAAACCGACTTCAAACTGAACAAGCTGCAATACCTCACCGACAAAAAACTTTACCAACAAAAAGTGATCTCAGAGCTTGAGCTACTGACTTCCGAAAAAAGTTTTAAGACCGCTCAAGCCGCCCTGGTAACCGCCCAAACCGATGTGGAAAAATTCAGACTCAACATCGACAAATACTCCATCATCCGCTCACCCATCGACGGTAAAGTCATCAGCAGAAGCATCGAGGCAGGGCAAACCGTAGCCGCTAGCCTCTCGGCTCCCACTCTGTTTAGCATCGCCGAAAATCTGGCTCATATGGAGATCTACGCCAGCGTGGACGAGGGCGACATCGGACAAGTCAAAAAAGGGATGGAGGCAACTTTCAGCGTGGAAGCTTACCCCGAGGAAAGCTTCACCGGCACCGTAAAACAAATCAGGTTGCAACCGGAGACGGTCTCCAATGTGGTAAACTACACCGTGATCGTAGATGCTGAGAACGAAAAAGGGCTTCTCTTGCCGGGAATGACTGCCACACTAGAGTTCGTCATCGAAGAGAAGAAAGATATTTTTTATCTCAACGGCTACACGCTCGATTTCGCACCGCAACCAAATCTTGGCAAAGAGCATATGGGCAAGCAAGGCGGTAAAAACGGGCCACCCCCTAGAGCCGAAAAAGGCGAAGGTGGACAAAGGCAAAACCAAGAACTGGCTGAACACCCAGAAGCTACCCAGCACGCCAAAGATTCTTTGCAAAGGGTGTGGTATCTAGACGAAGACGAAAATCTGAACTTTTTAAGAGTCCAAAAAGGAATGGTCTGCGGGACAAAAGTGGAGATCTACGGAAACGACCAGCTCACCGAAGGGATGAAAATCGTCTGCAAACAAAAAAGTAGCTCCACCGCTGCCAAATCTCAAGGTAGTAGCAGCAGAAGACAAAGACCGCTTTTCTAGTCAAGATAACGAGGAACAGATGAAACTTGTCATTGAAATGAAAAAAATCTGCAAAGTTTTCCAGATGGGTAGTCAGCGAGTCCACGCCTTGCAAGAGGTCGATATCCAGATTGCTCAAGGCGAGTTTGTGGCTATCATGGGTCCATCTGGCTCGGGCAAATCAACCCTGATGAACATCTTGGGATGTTTGGATCAGCCCAATAGCGGCGACTATTTCTTGGACGAGCAAAACACCGCTTTTGCCAGCAAAAATGAGTACGCCACCATCCGCAACCAAAAAATCGGCTTCGTCTTTCAAGGGTTTAACCTGCTGCCTCGCACCACCGCTTTAGACAATGTGATGTTGCCACTACTCTACAACCATCAAAAGCAGGTGCACAAACCCAAGCAGCTAGCCATCAAGGCGCTACAAGAGGTGGGGCTTGCACAAAGGATAGACCACATCCCCAATCAACTCTCGGGAGGTCAACAGCAAAGAGTGGCTATCGCCAGAGCCTTGGTCACCAACCCTGCCCTCATCTTGGCAGATGAGCCGACGGGAAATCTGGACAGCAAAACCTCGGTGGAAGTGATGAACCTTTTTCAAAGATTAAACGATATGGGCAAAACGATCGTGCTGGTGACTCACGAACCAGATATCGCTACTTACACCAAACGCTCCATCCTCCTCAAAGACGGCAAAATCGTCCAAGACACCCTTGTGAAAAATCGCCTGATCGCCCAAGAGATTTTGGCAGACTCTAATTAAGGAGCTTTAAGATGAAACTACAAAAAATCTGCAAAATCTCTTTGCAAAGCATCTGCAAAAACAAGATGCGAAGCGCCCTGACCTCTTTGGGCATCATCATCGGCGTCTGCTCGGTGATCGTGATGGTGGCAATCGGGCAAGGCTCACAAGACAGAATCGAAAAACAGATCAACTCGCTGGGCAGCAACCTTTTGATGGTGTTTCCCACTCGCTCCAACAAAGGCGGAGCCAATCAAGAGCGCGGCAGCTCCAACAAACTCAAACTCTCCGACTCTAACGCCCTTTTAAAATACGGCAGCAACCTCAAATATGTGTCCGGCGAAGTCAGGGTAAACGGGCAAATCATCGGTGGCTCCGGCAACTGGAACTCCAGCGTGCAAGGCGTCTCGGAGCAGTTTTTGAACATCAAAGAGTGGGAGATCTCCAAAGGCGAATTTTTCACGGCAAAAGATGTCAAATACAAGAAAAAAGTTGCCGTGTTGGGCAACACCGTAGCCGAACAACTCTTCGCCGACAGCGACCCGATCGGCAAGAAGATAAGAATAAGGAACACCCCTTTCACGGTGATCGGCGTCTTGGCAGAAAAAGGTGAGACCGGCATGGGAGACGATCAAGACGATGTGGTGCTAGCTCCCTTGACCACGGTGCTCAGCAGACTAAAAGGCGGAGACAGGATAAATATGATCTACATCAGCGCCCCCGACAAAGAGTCGCTTGATATCGCCCAAACAGAGGCTGAGCAAATCTTGCGACTTTCGCACAAACTGGGAGAAAACGACGAAAACTACTTCGAGATCAGCTCCCAGTCGCAAATCACCCAGATGGCGTCGCAAACCTCCAAAACCTTGACTCTGCTACTGGGGGCTATCGCTGGAGTCTCTTTGGTGGTAGGGGGCATCGGCATTATGAACATCATGCTGGTATCGGTAACCGAACGCACCCGAGAGATAGGCATCCGCCTGTCTATCGGCGCCAGAAGCAGCGATGTCTTGCTTCAATTCCTGGTGGAGGCTATCACTCTTAGCCTTTTCGGAGGTCTTGCGGGAATTGTGCTGGCAGTGATAATCGCTACTTGCCTTAGCCATTTTTCCTCACTTTCCACCAGCATCCATCCAGCCATAGTGGTAATCTCGGCTGCCTTCTCCGGCACCATCGGCGTGTTTTTCGGCTACTACCCCGCTCGCAAAGCTGCCAACCTCAATCCGATTGACGCGTTGCGGTATGAGTAAGGGAGAAAAACGATAGCAAATTAACTTGACCTTAAGAGCACTCAACACCAATTTATCGAAAAAAAAATGAAAAGAATACTATTTTAATAGGGAAATATCGACAAATTTTTGGTTTGTTAAGTTTAGCTATTTTTTTGCTCAAACAAGCCTTTTTACCTCTTCCTCAACCTCAGCCATCATAAAACAAAAATTTGTAAAGCTACTAGCTGCTTGTGGAATAGCCAAGCTCCATTTCTTTACTATCCCACCATAACCATTTAATTTACCAATCTCTTGCATCTGTGTCTGTGTCTGCTTAGCAGGATGAATAAATCCACCAAAATTTGCTCTCAACATATATAGATAAGAGACTATTTGATTCATATCTTCCCTACTTACTACCATCTCCCCTTTACCATTTTCCATCCTTTTGTACTTAGCATCCAAAACAAAATCTTCTTTGTAAAAATCGGGATAACGAACAAATCGCTTTCTTGGTTCAACAATCAGATGAATACCACCCTTGCTATTTTTATTCTCTGGGTGAGCAAATCCGCAATCTGCCAAAATAGTATTGAGATACTCTTCCCAAAGCCAAGCTCCATCGAAAAGCAATCCATATATTTTATCATCGTCGGCTCCATACTTTAGGCTATCGTGTCGCAAGATTTGCAAACAAATTTTTTGCAAAAACTTATACTGCTCAAAATATGGATGAACAAGTGGTCGCAGATTTTGGTTTATCACCTCTTGCCTGTGATGACTATCGTAACTGGGAGTAGCCAATTCGATCTGTTTGACGCTATCTCTGATCAACTTATCCTGCAGCAGAACATAGCCAAAGCGATGAGATTTGACAAACTCGATAGTGTGTCTTGCCAACTGGGTAATTTTGTTGTCATAACTATGCTCCCGCACTCGGTAAGCTATCTTGCCCAAAAAAGGAAAATTTTGACGAAGATGACTATTTACATCTATATTACCTCTCACATTGGCGTCGTTATAAATATTTTTTTGATACTCTTTGTACACCCCTTGAGCTACAGCTTTATTTAGATAATGACTAAAAAGCAAAGGCAAAAAGTCAAAAATATTTTCTCTGCTCACATTGTGCGGCAGATCAAAAAGGTTGATAGAAAAAACCTTTTGCAACATATAGTGCAAAAAATAATCTTCTTTATCTTCTTGAGCAAATCTTGATCTAATAGCCAATCGACTCTGCCCCACTCCCACAAATCCCATGATGTTGCCCGTAGTAAGCTTATTGCCAGCCAAAGTAAATATGACATCATCTTTGATCTCATCTTTAACTAGAGCAAAGCTTTGAGGAAAGATAAGCAAATTGCTGTTAGTAGAAGATGTTAGCTCACTAATCTTAAGATTGCCTATCTTGGCAAAGTCAGCTAAATACTCCTGACCGACCTCACACCTACCGCAATTATTGTCTGTCGTTGTTAGTCTCATCGGCAATTTGGTCTTCTCCACCTTTTTCATAAACAGCTTTTAAGTTTTTCATCAACTCTTGCACATTTGGCAAGCCTCGCAAATACTCGAAGATTACCCCTTGCAGATGATGCTCCCAAAGTTTGCCAAAATCTCCGCCAGTTTCTTGTAGTTTTAAAAAATAAGCAGGTCCTATATGGTAAGCAGAACTAAGTCCGTCAGTTTTTTCTATTGCATCATTCAATCTCTGCATCCTCTGACCAGCCTCTTGTTTCCATTCATCTATATTGCCATCCCACATTTTGGTGTTGTCTGAGGCTTTTATCTCTTGCCAAGCAAAACGGCGACGCATAGCAAAGTCCATACTCTCCACACTGCGATCAATATCGTTCATCGTGCCGATGATATAAACATTGTCTGGGATATAAAAGCCATCTGCGAAAATATCTCCCTCCTCTTGCAGATTAGCATACTGAGTCTTGACTCTACCCTCTACTCCTCGATAGCTAGGATCGATAGAGAAAAATAGCTCTCCAAAAACTTTGGAAATTTCCGCTCTGTTAATTTCATCGATGATGAAGACGAAACAATCTCCACTCTTACTATCAGATCTATAATAATCTTTTAAACCAAACATAATTTTCATCTTTTCAATTATAGCTTTATTATAATTTTCCAGATATTTTGCTTTTTTATTTTGATATGTTAAATATATATTCTCTTTTGTAAGAGAATAATCTGATTGTGCATTTTGACTTTTTCGAGATAAATTATTATTACTATTCACGCTCAAATTTAGATTTTTTCCTTGCTCTTTAGTTTTAATTGTCAATTTGTTATCATTTTCAACAATATAGTCTACTAATTTTGAATAAGCTTCATCAAAATTATCCACTATACTTTCTCGCGAATTTTTAGCTTTCTTACAAAAATCCTTAAAAACTCCATCTTTCAGCTCGAAGCCAATATTCCCCTCACTATCAGGCTTAGTAGGTCTGAGACCTTCCACAAAATCTGTATAGTCGTAAGATGGGTGAAATTGGACAAACTCACTCTCAGCACCCATAGCTTTAGCAATTTGCTTCGCCAAATAAGTTTTACCCGTGCCTGGTGCGCCTGTGAATATAAGATTTTTACTAGATTTTAATAAACTTATATTTTTTTCATATTCCCTTCTTAATAATAAATTCAATCCCTCCCCATAAATTTTTTCAATATCGTCTTCATCTCTAACTTCTTCAAAAAAAATATTATACCATTTCATATTAAAAATATTGAACTCATCAGAAATCAACCATTTAACCTTAAATTTATTTTCTTTTACTTCTAATACAACCCCTACAGCTTTTATTTTAGTATAAAAATCTCCACTTCTTTTTTGTCCCTCACTAGTTTGAAAAGCAAACTTATGAGCTATAAAGTCTCCAATAGAAGCTTCTGAAATTTCAATTTCATTTTTTCTGTCTCCACTAACTCCGTTATCAATTTGATACCAGTCATCATCTAACTGTTTAAATGCTCCTATAAAATATCTCATCTATATCTCCTTTCTCTCTACTTTTCTCACCATCTTATCAAAATCGGACTCAATTTTCTCATCCTTACAGTCTTCACTTATCAACACTTGGAGAAGTTGTCACCAGCCATCGCCAGATGGGCATCACCACCACCTGCACTCCGTCTTGGCTAAACTCGTCCGCCTCGTCTTCTGTCAAGATTACTCCTTGCTTCAAGCCATAGGTCTTACAAGCTTCCAGCAGACCAGCGACCTCTCTTTGCCTGGTGCTTTCCTCTGCCAAACTCACCGTGACCTGCACAGCCAGACAGATTTTGTCTTTTATGCGCACCACAAAATCGCACTCCGCTTTTTCGCGATGGTAGTATATTTCGCCCTCTTGTCGCCGCAACTGCAAAAAGACGATATTCTCCAAAACCCTACCTCTATCCTCGGAAAACCTAAAAGACAAACGGTCAGAAAAAGCCGTGTCGATTGAGTAAACTTTTTTGGGGTTTACCACCTGCTTCTTCAGCGAAAAGTTATAACGATTGACAACAAAAAACAGGTAAGACTCTTCCAAGAAACTCACATACTCTCGCACCGTGGTAGCCGAGGCAAACCCGAACATACTCTTGAGCTTGGTGTAGCTGAACTCCTTGCCCACATTGGACAAAAGATAAAGAGCCAACTCCTTCATCGCCCGCTCGCCACGCACCTTGTGGCGTACTATCACATCGCGGTAAATTATATTCTCAAAGATGTTGGTCAAAAAAAAGCTGTTGCCCGTTTGCAGATACTCGGGAAATCCGCCTTTTTTCACATACTCCCCAAAGTAGCTGCGCAACCTGCAACACACCTTATTCAGATAGATGTCGTTCTTACCAAGAGTAAACTTGTGCAACGCCAAAAACTCAACAAAAGAGAAAGGCAAAATCTCGAACATCAAGCTTCTTCCCGTCAGGTGCGTGCCTAGCTCTTTGGAGAGCAAATTGGCGTTAGAGCCGGTCACAAAAACCTTTTTCTCCTGATTGTGCAGTCGGCGCACAAACCTCTCCCAACCCAGCACATTTTGAATTTCGTCGAAATAAAAAAGATTTTGCTCACCGAAAAGCTCGATAAAGCACTCCTCCAATAAAACAAAATCTTCCACCCTGAAGTCGATCAACCGCTCATCATCGAAGTTCAAGTAAAAATCTTTTTCGGCGTTTTCTCGTCGCACCATCTCCAAAAGAGTGGACTTGCCGGCTCGCCTGATGCCCACAAAAACTTTCACAAAACCATCTTGCAAGCTATCCCTTATCACCGGCAATCTCTCTCTATCCACAAACACCTTCTTAGAGATCTCCCTGCCTTGCTCCAAGATTATAGCTTTCAATCTTTCTTTGGTCATATTCACCTCTTAAATTGTCAATTGCAAATAGACAATTTAAACCATTTTTGTCAATCAGTAATTTACAAAACCTGCCAAAATTGTCAATTACAGATTGACACTTTTGATATAAATTGTCTATTACTAATTAACAACCATAGGGATTGCACAAAAAAAAGCCTGCTTTCACAGGCTTTTTTTTAGTTAAACAATCTACTCTATCTCACCAGCATCGTTATACTTTGTGCCGAAAATCCTGATGATGGCAAACACCGAAAGCAACCCCAAAACTAAGCAAAAGAAAGGGTGCAACCCGTATCCAGCCAAGATGAACAAAACAAAAGCAATCCCTGCCACCGTTAAGGCGTAAGGCATCTGCGTGCGAACATGGTCGATGTGGTCAGCACCAGCTCCAGCCGAAGACAAAATCGTGGTGTCCGAGATGGGCGAGCAGTGATCACCCATCACAGCGCCCGTAAGCACAGAAGCTATGGTCGCGATCACGATCGTGCTCAGCTGACCACCAGATCCAGCCGTAGAAAACCCTACCGAGATGGGAATAGCAATAGGCATCAAAATCGCACAAGTTCCCCAAGATGTTCCTGTGGAAAGAGCGATGAAAGCTGCCACCAAGAAAGTAAGAGCCGGCACCAAATTACCCGATAAGATCGTTTTCAAGTTGTCCACTATCCAGCTAGAAAGCCCCATATCGTCTATCACCGCCTTAAGCGCAAAAGCAAGACAAAGGACAATACAAGCCATTAGCATCGTCTTGACCCCAGCCACCCACGAGTCAACAGCCTCTTTGACGGTAAACTTCTTGTTCCACACACCTTTCCAGATAATCACGATTGAGCTGATAAAAGCTCCCCAAGTAAGCACCACCGAAGCGTCCGCATCGCCAAAAGCGTCTTTGATGCTCTTATCCATTCCTCCGCCGTTATACCACAAGCCGACTATCGTCACTAGCAAAAACACTCCCAGCGGGATTACCATATCCCAGATGCTCCCCACGATGCCCTTATCGGGGAAAAGCGACTTGTCTTCCATCACAATCGGCTCGGAGCCGTCTCGAAAAACTTTGCCGGTGGTGCGCGCCCGTAGCTCAGCGTCGAGCATCGGTCCAAAATCTCGGCGCAAAAAGATAATCATAAACGCAAAGAAAAGTGCTAAAAGCGAATAAAACCTAAAAGGTATCGTTTGGAAAAAAATAATCATCGGATTGGCATCCACCGAAAGAGCTTTGAAAGCGGTGGCAATCAAGCCAATTTCCATGGCTATCCAAGTGGAAACTGGCGCCATAGAAGAGGCGCTGGCAGCGCCCGTGTCGATTATGTAAGAGAACTTCTCCCGAGAGATTTTTTGCTTGTCGGAGATGGGTCTCATGGTGTTACCCACCAAAAGCGAGTTGGCATAATCGTCGAAAAATATTGCCAAAGTCATCAAAAAAGTAGCCAACATCGTTGATCTTGTCCCCGACGCCCTGCGCGTGAGAGCATCGGCGATAGCTTTGGTGCCACCGGTTTTACTGATGATGCCTATCATCCCCCCGATAGCCAAACAAAAAAGTATCACCCCCACATTCCAAGCGTCTGCCAAAGACCTACCCACCACATAGGTGCTAAAAGTCTCCAACAGCCCCTTGATAGGGTTCCAACCATTGATGATGGTCACCCCCACAAAAGTTCCCAAAAGAAGCGAAACAATCACCTCTCTTTTCCATATCGCCAGTCCGATAGCGATCAGTGGTGGCAAAAGTGCCAACCAACCAAAACTAATTTCCATAAATTATCTCCTTGTAGATTTTATTCGTTCCTTAAAAAAGTTTTCATCCATTCAACTCGTCAATCTTTTTTTTACCATTAACCAAAATCACCTCCACCCAAACTCAAAAATTTACCCACAATCTTGGCAATGTAGTTGCCCGCAAAAAAGATTTGCACTAACTGACAAAATTTGCTTGACTTAATAATCCCAAAAAATTTGGTTGAACACAAATGGTAGCTTTTTGCAAATTCATATGCCGAAGTGGTGAAATTGGTAGACGCAGTGGATTCAAAATCCTCCGAGTTTATACTCGTGCCGGTTCGATTCCGGCCTTCGGCACCATTTTTTTTAGCCCCTAAAATTAGGAGGCTTTTTTTTTGGTTTGACAAATAGAGGCTAAAGCCAACTACTTGAGCTGACGAAATTTAAATAAACAAGAGAGGACTTCAATATGGCAACAACTTCTGACATCCGCAACGGACTGATAATCGACTTCAAAGGTAAACTTTGGGAAATCGTAGAGTTTTTACATGTCAAGCCGGGCAAAGGCGGGGCTTTCGTGAGGACAAAACTGAAAAATGTGCAGACAGGACAGGTGGTGGAAAACACCTTCCGTGCTGGCGAGAAAATCGAACCAATCCGAGTAGAGTCCCACAAACTGGACTTCCTCTACGCCGACGAAGATTTTTTCCATTTTATGAACAGCGAGACTTTCGAGCAGTTACCCGTTGCCAAAGAGATGATCGGCGATAACAAATACTACTTGCTGGAAGGCACCAAAGTCAAAATCAAATTCCGCGAAGACGATACCAACATCGTTTTGGGCATCGAGCTACCCACCAGCGTCAACCTCAAGATAACCGAATGCGAGCCAAATGTGAAAGGCAACTCTGCCTCCACCAGCTACAAAACCGGCAAAACCCAGACGGGAATGAACATCTCCATCCCTTTCTTCGTGGAAGAGGGCAGCACCGTCAAGGTGGACACCCGCACCGGCAAATATCTGGAGAGGATAAAAGATTAGTCCTCACCGTTTTTTTGAAAAAAGCGTCTAATTTTTGAGAATTGGGCGTTTTTTTATTTGCTCCAACCCAATCTTGAACTGAGACTTTTTACACACAGCGGCGATAACCACGAGAAAAAAGTGTAGGTTCGCTTTTGAACTTTATAGCAAAAAGCAGACGAAAAAGCAAGATTACTCGACCGAAAAGATAATGGTCGGGATGACAGGATTTGAACCTGCGACCACATGAACCCCATTCATGTACGCTATCCGGACTGCGCTACATCCCGACTGTTAATTGATTATCTAAACAGTTTTTGCAGGCAGAAATTCGGTCAAGAATTTTTTGGGAATTTCAACAGCAAGCTCTCTTTCGCCCTCTTTCCCTTATCAATAGCCACAGATGGTAAACATCCATCACTGCCACATAAACATTCACCAGCAAAACTGGCCAAGCACAAATGCAGTAAGAGTAAACGATAAAAGCTATCGCCCCCACTAGGTTGATGACTCGCAAACGAAACATCGCCTTCATCGATAAAGATACAGCCACCAATATTGACGCAAAGATTCCTAAAATTTGGATTTCCATTATTTTCCTTTTTTTTATTATCGCATTCTTTAATTGAGCAGGAGCTTACCACAATTTTTCTTTGCTAGCAACTTGCCGTCCTCTTTTTGTAAACAGCCGTTAACCATCACCCAATTTAGGTTTTTAACCTCTCTTCCCTGATAATCTACATCTGGGCTAAAGCTAACCAAATCGGCAAAATAGCCCTCTTTGATAAGACCTCTCTCTTTCAAGCCAAAGATCTGGACAGTTTTTCCACTCATCTTGTAAATAGCCTCTTCTATGCTGAGTAGCTTCTTTTCAAAAACCGCTTTTTTTAGAATACGCGGAAAGGTAACAAAGCCCCTGGGGTGGGTGCTGAGGGGCAAAGAGTCGGTAGATATAACGCTGCGGGGATGGGCTAAGATCTGTTCGGTTAGCGCAATGGAGCTAAAATAGTCCTTCATCAAGATATGCCCCTTCTCCTGTGCCAAGAGTAGCAACATACTCTCCAGCGGATCTTCCGCCAACTTCAGCTCAGAGAGGTTTTTGCCGATGAACTCCTTGTTTTTCTCTAAAGAGTCAATATAGATGTTTTTTGCGCCCAAAAACTTGTAAAGATTATCCCAAGGCAGACTTGATTTATTCTTCTCTATAGCGTTTTTTACCACCTGTCTAAACTGCGGGTTTTTTAACTCTTGGCAACTAGCCTCAAGCCCCTTGGAGTTCATCAACTCTGGCGGTATTAAAGAAGCCAAAAGCGTGCAACCGTTGTTGTAAAAATAGTTGTCGAAGCTCAAATCGAACTTGTCCAGAATTTCAAAAATTTCGGGCAAAACCTTGGCGTGCTTTTCGCCGATGATCTTCAAATGCGAGATGTGTAGTTGGCAGTTAGCCTCTTTCGCCAAGGTGGCTATCTCCAGCAACGCTGCTACAATCTTATCGCTCTCGCTTTTCATATGCACACAGGCAATCGCCCCGTGCCGAGCTGCCACTTTCAGTAAGACCAACACCTCTTTTTGCTGATAATACAGGGCTGGCAGATAGATAAAGCCAAAGCTTAAAAGCTTAATGCCTGCTTTAAAGCCTTCTTCTGCCAGAAAGCAAATATTTTCTATCTCTTTGGGGCTAAGGGGCAGGTTGTTGTCTTGTTGCTGGCTGTAGCGCAGCACCCCGTGAGATATGGCAGGTGCGTTGTTTATGGGCAAGCCCGCCTTTTTTAGGGCTGATAAATACTCAAGCGAGCCTTCCCAACTCCACTCGATGGGCAGGTCTCCTATTAAAAGCCCTGAGCGAAACTCTGCCTGCAACCTCAAGGGCATGGGATGAACCCCCAAGCCGCATTGCCCTGTTAGCTCACTGGTTACCCCTTGTTGCAACTTGCCGTTTAGTCCATCAGGCAGAAAGTAAGCCAAATCCAGATGCGAATGAGCATCTATAAAGCCAGGGGTCAGATAATCGCCTGCCAAATCTATCTGCCGAGCGTTCTCACACCTCAGATTTTTGTCGATTTTGGTTATTCTCTGACCCTCTACTAGCATGTCAGCCTTATAAGCTGGGGTTGTACCGTCTCCGCTGACTATGTTGGCGTTTTTCAGTAAAATCTTCTTCATCTTTAACTCTCTTAAAAAAAAACTGCCACCAACAGGTCGGATACAACCCAAAATTGCAAGCTTATTCGACTTATTTTTTGTAAAACCTCACACAGCTGGGACAATCACCCACTAAAAACTCGCCAACCTCAACACCTTCTTTGTAAATATAAAAGTGAGCTTTGCCATCGTCAGAACACCAATTGCTTTCCGTGGTCACCAGATAGTCGTCCTTGGCTGCCATGGCGTTCACCGAGTAGTCGATAGCCTCTAGTTTATCACTCACATCCAAAGCGTTAAAAAGACCAGCAACGCCAAAGCCAGCGTTGGCGTAAACTTTGTTTTGATAACTCACCAACCTGCTGGGATAGCTCCCAACCAAGCTCGTTTTGGTATAAACTCCACTAACATCGAACTTGGCTATCGCACCGTCAACCAAAGGATCAGACCAAGATTTACCAGCACAAGCCACCAAAATTTTGCCTTCATCGTAGATAATAGCCCCAGGATTTTGCGAAATATTTTCGTAGCGCTTTTCTTCCGCCAAGCTTATTGGATCAAATACCAACAACTTTCCCGCGGGGTTATACATATCTTGGATATCGCTTACATAAAGCAAGTCGTCGGCTTCGTTATAGTAGACGTTTTGCAAACAGTCGCCACCTGCCACGCTAATCACCTCATAATCGGTCAAATCGACCCTGTGCAACTTTTTGGCTCCTTCGGTTGCACTCACATAAGCGGCTCCGCCTGTGGCTATCACGAAAGCGGGCTTGACGCCCTCACCCAGATTTACCTCTTTGAGTAGCGAGCCACTCTTAGCATCGTAAATATGCAAAGCGTTATAGTTGGTGGCAGCCACCAAGATCTTGTCTTCCCACAAACAAAAGTTTTCTGCCACGCTCTCGCTTTTCAGCTCGACGA
This sequence comes from Cloacimonadales bacterium (SeqCode), assembly GCA_965228195.1. Classification (GTDB taxonomy): domain Bacteria; phylum Cloacimonadota; class Cloacimonadia. The sequence continues at coordinate 1,074,247 of OZ245797.1, read as the reverse complement.
AGTTTTGCTTAATCTCCACTCCGCTGATGTAATTAAAAGCCGCAATATACTTGCCGGTGGAACTCATCACAAACAGTGTAGAGTCTGGCGACTCTATCATTATGCTAATCTGTTCATCATCATCGTCGTCTAACCCCAAGAAGTTACACCCTGTTAAAACCTGCAACACCAGCGCCATCAAAATTACCAACTTAATCCATCTTAATCTTTTCATTTTCTCTCCTACTTTTTTTTATTTTTCATTTTTCTAAACTATACTCTAAATGCAAACCTGTCTGCCAATGAAAGCCCGGCTGCGGATCGAAAGCGTAAGTGCTGAACTCCTTGTCCAAAACATTAAAAAAAGTTGCCGACGGCTGAAACAAAAACTGCCGATAAGCAAAACTCCCTTTTAATCGCACATCCCAAAAGTCGTAACCTTCCAGATAAGCAGAGGAGTTTACCTGATCTCGGGTGGTGTATTGTCGCCCGATCTGGCTGTAATCGACATCCACTTGAAAATATTTATGCTGGTAACTCAAAGACGCTTTAGCCATTGCCACTGGTATGTAAGGAATATACTTGCCGTCGTAGTCGCTACGATCTTTGGCGATGGTGCGACTGACTTTCCCCGTTGCCCAAAAGCTACTGCTCAAACGCACCTTACCGCTGAGCTCCCAATACTCACTGGAAGACTCGCCGATGTTAAAAGGCTTCCAACCCCAAAAAGTTCGCTGCCAGCTAATCAAATCTTGGTTAAGCGTGTAAGAGTAAAACAGCTTGGCAGTCAGCGCATCGCTCTTCCAAGCCAAATAAGAGGAGAAGCTCTCGCCTTTCTCAGTTTTCAGATCGGGGTTACCGGTGGCAACCTCACCCGCTTGCCAAAACTTGTCGTAAAAAGAGGGCGGTACCGCCGTCTTGCGATAAGCGGCTGCCGTCGAAAGATGTCCTGACTCCACCAAGAGGCTGGCGCGCGGCAAAAACTCTTCTTCGCTACCGCTCTCTAAAGACACACCAGGCGAAACCTTTCCCCAACTCGTTTTTAGCAAACAAGACCCTCTGATCCCCGCTGTGTAAAAATGCTCCGACTTATTTTGAATATCAGCCAGCCCACTTTGCTGATCACTATCAAGCGAAAAACTCTCCCGCTTAACACTCAGTGGCAGAGCTAGATCAAACCCCTTATAATATGTGCTCAGCTCCGTCTTGGCGTAGATGGCACTAAAATTGTGTTCGGTGGTTTGCTCTCTACCGCTGAGTTTAGGCTCGGAGTTGTCGTAGTCGCTTTTCAGCAAGTTGTAGCCGACATCGCCTGACAACTCCAACCAATCAAAACTATGCCGATAATTGAGAGCAGAAACAGTGCGGTAGCCACTGGATTTGGCGTTAGTGAAATAGTCTCGCTCATTGGTCGCTCCCGGCAAGTTTCGCTCGAAAAAGACACTCACCTGACGAAACTTGAAGCTATGCCCGTCCAAGGTTAAAACGAGGTTCTCGATCTTCTTGGCGTTGTTTTCCCGTCGGCACTCTTTGCCCCAATAGTCGGTGTAGTCGTAGTCGTTATCCGCCTGCAACACACTGTATCCCAAGCGGTAGTTGTAGTTTTGCGTGTAACCGTCGATTTGCAGAAGCGAGTTTGTCAGGTTGTAACTGCCAATAGATTGTAAGAAAACGACTCGCTTCTGGCTACGCAAAGATTGGGAGAGGTTCAGCTCACCACCAACGGCGCTGCTACTGGCAGGATTAAAAATATCGACCCGTGCCGAATCGCACCAAAGCCAGCCAAAGTTGCCCAGATCTAGTGGCTGACCACTCATATTTAAAGGGATGTTTTCCCAAAGCACCGCACTGTTTTTTGCCTTTTGCCCGCTCAAGCATATCTCTTGGCTCTCTCCGGCTAGATTGTGACCCTTCAGGTAAAATCGTCTTTTCAGCCCTTGTGCCAAAGACTCACTCGGAGCAAGAGTTACTACCTCCGAGCTGCTCTGAGGCGACCTCTCAGGCTTTGCTACCAAAATAATCTCCAGCCGTTTTTGACTGGGGAAAGCTACTTCTTGACTGGCTTGACTATTTATCTGCACGATTGTCTTTACTGGTGTTGTCTGCACTGGTGTCATCTGCACTGGTGTCTTTACTGGTGTCCCCACTGGCGACGACAACCTGAGCGTCTGCGAGTAGTAGTCGGGGTGAGAAACCTCTAGCTTGCCAAGGTTTTGCCCATAGACAAACTCCCCGCTACTGTCGGTAAAAGTAGAAAATTTGGCAGCGCTAACATAAGCCCTGGTCACAGGCTCACCGCTCTCGTCCACCACTCTCCCCTCCAAAGCGAAAAGCCAAACAAAACCAGTCAGCCACAAAAAAAGGATCGCCGTGTTTCTAATCTTAAAAAATCTCCTTTTAAAAAAAAAGATTCCTCGAGATTGGACACAATAATCCATAAGTTGTTCTCGTCGACTGAAGTCTTTGCCAGTCAACATAACTACAACGAAATTGGCAGGCTTCCCGGCTCGTAGCTAGCTTTTTTTTTGGCTCTTATTTATAGAGTCAAAGTGCGCCAATCGTCCTTCCCACTTCCATTTTTTTCATCTAGAAGCAGTGAACTCAAGGCAAGCTTTTTTTCTCTTTGGCTACATACGGTGGCAAAGTCCGCTCTTGCTTTTCACAAGATTTCCTTTTAGTCTCTAACCAAAAACAGTTTCTCTTTTTGGCTAAAGACTCACCAATCTCAAGGTCAATATAATTTTTGAAACATACAAAGACAAAAAGCTATTTCTGGTCAACCTCAAACTAGAAAAAAACTTTTCGACGGCAAAAATTCTTATTACCTATTTGACACATTATCTGCTCACCACCAGTCTGCTCCTATGAACAAGATTGTTTTTTACCTAACCCAAAACTTTTTCACCTGGCGCCAAAAAAAGTGGCTCAACTTCAACTTTGGCTTTATGGTAACCGGCATCCTCATCTCTGTGGCTGTGCTAACCTGCGCTATGAGCATCTTCGATGGCTACCAAAAAGCTTTGCGTCACCTATTTTCCAGCATCTCCCCCCAGATCACCATCTACAGCACCAATGTAGATCTATCCACCAACCCCAAAGTTGCTCAACACTCACCAATCGGCTACGCCGGCGGACTGCTAAGCTCTACCAAAAACAGCAAATCAACCCTCATCCAAGGCATCGACTCCGACAACACCCCTTTCACTTACCAAGAGTTCATCAGTGAAGGCAAAGGTCAGCTGGACTCTGCCTACCAAGTCGTGCTGGGCAAACCGCTTGCTGAAGATTTGCAAGTGACGATCGGCGATCGTATCACGCTCAACTCCTCTTTCGTCCCCAAGTTTACCCCCATGGGCATCCGCTACGGTGAAAAGGTTTGCCGCGTCGTGGGCATCTACTCCAGCGGCTTTTCACAACACGACAAGACGGTCGCTTTCATCAGGCTAGCAGATTTTGAAAAAACTTTCTCCCCCGAGCAAGCCTCTTACTGCACCGGGGTTCGCCTCAAAGACCCAACTCAATTACGCCAAGTGATGCAAGAACTACGCCAAGAGCTGCAACCTGCCGTGCCGTGGGACAGGCACAACCAAAAATTTTTCGCCTTCTTACAGTTCCAAAAGTTTATGCTCTTCCTCATCCTCTCCCTTTTGGTGGTGGTCGCTGGCTTCGGCGTGGTCAACAATGTGCTGGTTTTCGTCCACTCATCCCAAGTGGAGATCGGGATTTTCAAATCGATCGGGATGACTCACCAAGCTATCAAACGAACATTTTTCTTGCGCATCTTCATCGTCGCCATCTTAGGGATAATCGCAGGGCAAGCCCTCGGCTACGGCTTTGGCTACCTTTTGTCCAAACAAACTTTGTACCTTCTGGACCAGAGCGTTTACCTTATCTCTCACATACAAACCAGCTTCGATTGGCGCTCTTTCTTACTGGTTTTCGGCGTCAGTAGCAGCATCATCTACGGTGCGGTCTGGGGACCTTTGCGAAAAATCAAAAAAATGGAGATAAGAGAGATCTTAAAATGAAAAAAATCAAGAAAATCGTCATCACCCAAGGAGACCCCGCCGGCATCGGGGCTGAGATCATCACCAAAGTTTTTCTTTTCCGCAAGTTACACCCCCAGGCGGCTTACATCGTCTACGGGCATGTTCCCGAGCTGAACGCCGAGAAGATTACCCGCTTGGAGCAGGCAGACACCCCCGGTAAGCTTTACCTCTTAGATTTGGGCAAACCCGATTGCTGTCTGGGGACCCCTTCCAAATCTTCGGGCGAGTTCACCCTAAAAATATTGGAGCGAGTGCTGATAGACCAACAGCAGATAGACGCCGTGGTCACTTGTCCCATCCACAAAGATGCCATCCGCCAAACAAACAGCCAGTTTATCGGACACACCGAATTTTTTGCCCAAGGGCAACACCCTTTCGTGATGAGCTTCTTCGGTCCTTACTTCAACTTGGCTCTGCTCACCACTCACCTTGCGCTACAAGAGATCGAGCCGACCCTTAGCGAAGATTTTTTCAAAGAGAAGATCAAGATAATCTACCAAAATAGCCAAAAAATTGCTGGCATCTCCAGATTTGCCATGCTTGCTGTAAACCCTCACGCCGGTGAAAACGGCGCTTTCGGCGACATCGACCAAAAGATAGAGAGTTGGCTAGCGGAGCTCAACCAGTCGCAGCAGATCCAGATAGACGGGCCGTTCCCTGCCGACACCTTCTTCGCCTACAAAGCCCAGAACTACCAAATGGTCATCTCCGCCTACCACGATCAAGGCTTAGTGCCTTTCAAGATGCTCTCCAAAGGCAAAGGCGTCAACACCACCCTGGGTCTGCCCTTCGTGCGCACCTCTGTCGATCACGGCACCGCCTGCGACATCGCAGGAAAAGGGGTAGCCGATCCAGGAAGCCTAGAGGCGGCTATCGATTTTGCCGAAAAATGCTTGAAATTAGAAGACGAAAAAATCGCAACCTACTCCCTTTTAGCGCCGATCTACGACGAATATATGCAGCATGTCCGCTACCAAGATTGGGCTGATTTCGCCCTGAGTAGCTACCAAGAAATAACCGGCAAGAAGCCAAAAAAAATCTTGGAGATCGCCTGCGGAACAGCCAACATCTCTTGCCTCTTGGTCAAGCAAGGCTACCGCGTCGTCGGCGAAGATATCAGCCAGCAGATGCTCGAAATCGCCCAAGCCAAGCCACATCACCCTGAGCTACACCTAAATGATATGTTAAACCATCAAGCTCAGTCAGGCTTCGATCTCGCCTTGCTGATGTTCGACAGCCTAAACTACCTCACAAAAGAGGAGCAAATCAGCCAACTGCTGCTGGCAACTCACCACAGGACAACAAATGAAGGCGTTTTCATCTTCGATGTCTCCACGCTCAAAAACTGCCAAGACAACTTCGACGGCTTACTCGACTATCAAGAGGACGGACAAAATTTCGTGATGCAAGAGTGTTTCTTGGATGGCGACACCCAAGTCACCAAGTTTCACTTCTTCCAAAAAAACGGTTTCCTCTACGATGCTCACCTAGAGACCCACAAACAAAAAATCTACCCTTGCCAAACGCTTGTTCGGCTCATCGAAAAATCGCCTTGGCAACTCAAAGGAGTTTATTCTCATGGAAAGTTGGTGCAAAACTTAAAACACGCCGACTCAGAAGAGAGGCTCTTTTTCGTGTTGCAAAAAAGCTAATCTTCCAAGCTGTAGTCGGTGAAAGACCTGCCACTCTTGTAAGTTTTGAAGTGAGCCGAATAGCCATCGGTCTCTATCTCGATGGCTCCGCTTCTACCGGTGATAAAAAGGTTGTCGCTCAAGTGTGCATAACTCCGCAAAGTCTTGCTATGCGGGAAATAGAATCTGTTTTTGATAGAGGTAAAGATGAAGGCGTACTCTGGAGACACCTCTTGGATGAAAGGACGAGTGCTCGAAGATTTGCTACCGTGATGTCCTACCTTGAGCAAGTCACAATCCAGATCGAACCTTGGCAAAAGAAACTCTTCTCCCTCTTTCTCCAAATCGCCCGTCAACAAAGCCGAAAACTCACGATAATCTAGCCTCAAGACGATCGACATATTGTTGATGTCCGCATCCCAAAAATCTTTGCTTGGATGGATCACCTTTATCGCTAAATCTTTTTCGGCAAGTAGCATCGCCGTGTCTTGCAACACCATCAACCGACTGCCTTCTTTCTCCACCGCTTTTTCAAAAGCGTGCCAGATCTTGCTTCGAGAAAAGTTGCGGCTCACCACCACCGCGCCCACATCCAAACTGGCAAATGCGTGCCAAACACCCCCAAAGTGATCGTTGTGGGCGTGAGTGATCACCAGATAATCTATACGCTTGATGCCTCTATCGGCAAGGTAAGGAAGAGCGGTTTTGCGGAAACTACGCACAAAATCGGGAGGACCCACATCCACGAAGATGTTTTTTCCTGCGGGCGTGGTTATCAAAGTCATATCACCCAAACCACAATCGAAAAAGGTGATGCGCAAATCTCGCTTCCCCGAGAAGAAGAAAAAACTCCACGGCAAAACTGCCAGCAAAAAGCTCAAACCTGCCAGCTTCCACATCCGCTTTTTCTTGATCAGATATCCACCCCCCAAAACTGCCGACAAAGAGAGTAGCACGCTCAGGTAGTAGTCGCTGCTGATGTTAGTAAAACAAAAAGGAAAGTTAGCAAAAAAATCGACCAACCGAAAAAGCAGATCGACGAAGAGGTTCAAAGATAAGCTGTAATATTGCCACAAAGGCCAAGGAAAAGCCAAAGTCACCAGACTCAAAGGAACGATCACCATCACCATCGGAATACAAAACAGGTTGGCAAAGACGGAGTTGAAGTTAATCTGGTTGAAGTAAAAAAGCGTGATCGGCATCATCACCACGCACAAGGTCAACGAGCAAAGAAGCGAGCTCAACACCACGCCTATAGACACATTCAGCCAGCGCCACCGCTTATTTTTGCTCAATCCGCCTATACGAAGATAGAAGTGTGGCACCAAATTTGCCAAAATCAACACCGACAAAAAAGAGAGCTGAAAACTCAAAGACAAGGCGTAATCGGGCTTGATAAGCAAAATCAAGATTCCTGCGGCCGCGACGATGTTGTCCAACACCAACACTCGCTGTAACCGATACGCCCACAAGCTCAAGGCGATCATCAAAGAGGCTCTGGTCACCGACGGGGCAAAGTCGCAAAGAGCCGCATAAAAGAGTAAAAAAAGAGCCGTAAAGAGATAAACCACTCCCAACCTGCTGCAAAACATCCGTAAAACCAAAAGCAACACAAAAGCGATAAACCCGATATGCAAGCCGCTTATCGCCAAGATGTGGGCGACGCCCGCCTTGGTAAACCTCTCTCGTATCTGCTCATCTTCCAGTTTTTTACCCAGTAAGATAGTTTGCAAAAACTGGCTGCCTCTTCCACACCTCTGAGCCACTCTTTGCAAAAGAAAACCTCTGAGCTTGTAAATCAGAGCCTGCAAAGGGTTGCCTTGGTAACCTACCACCCGCAGCAAACTCTTGGCATCGCCCAAAGCGTAGATCTTGTTTTGTGCCAGATACTCGGCATAGTCGAAGCCACTTGGGTTGGTTGCCCCCTCTGGCAACCTAAGCTCTGCTATGCCTGCCACCAAAAGCCCATACTGCAGGTCTGGTTGCGTTGCCCTGAACTTCACCAGTCCCGCAAAATCTTCTGAGGCAAAGCTGTCCAAATCGACGACGAAGCTGTAAAAATCGTGTTCCCGATTATACTCCACCTGCGAGACGATCCTTCCTGAAAAAGGTTGCACCACCGGAGCCTTAAGATAGTTCCTGATCGAATTAGCCGGAACCTTTTCTTGCATTAACAAGCCACCCAAAGCGAAAAAAGCTAAGAAGATAGCCAGCACTCTCGCCCAAAAACAGCCCAAAACCACCAAAAGCAACACCAACCAGAAGTAAACCAAACCGAAAGCAAAACTTTTCCCGAAAAAAATCCCCGCTAGCAAAAAAAGAAAAGGCAAGAGTAAGGGAGCTTTCATCTTAAAAATCTATAGATTTCTTCAAGTTAAGCTCATACAAGTTTTTCTCACTGTCTTGGCTGAAGTTGTAGTCGTATTGAAACCGAAAGTCGTAAGGCAAGATATATTTGAAGCCGATTTTCTGATTGAGCAGTAGCTCCTTGTTCTCCACCAGCGGGTCGTCCGACTCTTCCACCTTCAGCTCCGAGACGATGAAAAGCCGATTGGTGAGGCTCTTTCCCAACAAGATCTTCATCTGGTTCAAGAAGATGTCACTGCCTTCCAGCTTCGTCTGCTCGTCGCTGATATCTTGTTGATTGTCATAATCTTGCAAAATATTTTGCACCACATTCATCTTGATGCGGAACATATCCAGCCGTAAAGCCCTTTGCAATCTGTTTTCCACCGGCGAGATGAAAATGTCAAAAACTTGTGACTGCACCCCTTCACCCACCAGCTCTATCACCTGCGAGTTTACTACCGATTGGTCACCCGAGCTAAGGTCGTTCTCCTCCCCAGAGATGTCGTATTTCAAAGAGGAGATAATCTCCAAATCGGAGGTCAAATCTTTGTCGGTGCTCACCAGCTGCATATCCAAGTTGTTGATAATCGAAAAATTGCTATTATCGATACTCTTCAGCCTCAGGCTCACCGTGTTACCATCTACAGCCGTCGCCTCAAACTCTCCGTCCAGATCCAACACCGAGTTACTCTTGGAAACCCGAAGCTTGACCTTCTTTGCCGAGAGCACACTGGACAAAATCTCCATATCGCCACTGACAGAGCTCAGCTCCCCCATCTCTAGCTCCCACTTCTCGTCTTTTTGATAACCAAACTTCAAGTAGCCACCCTTATCTACCAGCAGATTAAAAGGGTAAGTTTTGTAGTAGACGTTGTCGTCAAACACCAGCACCATCTCCACAAAAAACGGCAACCTCTTGCGCACCTTTTTCTTGGTAAAGGTGTAGCTCTGCGTGATCAGGTTCAACAAGTTTTTCGAATTTTTGGGGAACATCGCCTGCACATCCGATATGTGAAACTCCATGCTTATGAGCATACTCTCGGCTGGTCCCCGCACAAAAGCTTTTTCGTTTTCACCAACTCCGCTGACGCTAAAAGTGCCCTCAGCTTTGTCGTCCATATAGTCGGGAAAGTAAAATTTCATCTTCTTGCCACTGCTCCAAAAGTAGATCTTGCCCAAATTCAGATTGCCCAACACAAGGCTCTCTTCCTCCTTGCTAAAATCGTTGCTGATATGCAAAACGCCTTTGCCCGCTTGAGCTGTAAACCTTCTCACAGACAAGGTGTCGTCCGCTATGCTCAAATCTATCTCCATATCGTCTATCTTCTGGGGCTGCCCTTTGATCCGCATCTTACCACCACTCAGCGCCAAAGAGCCACTTTTGACCCGCAAACCATCGTCGGACATCCACAGATTTAGGTCGATTTCAGCCTGCGATTTTGGCTCTTGGATGAACGGAACAAAATCGGCTAACCTTCTCAAAAAATCCCCTCGATAAGACACCTGCATCTGAGCCTTTGACGGATAGACAGAGCCGCTCAAGAAGTTGTAACCCAATCTACCTTTCAAGCTCAAAGCTTTGTTTTCTTTTTCACCAACGAACTCACACCTTTCCATCACAAACTGTTCTTGCTCTTGGTTGAAGCGCAAATCTCCATCGGTAAAGCTCAAGCTCTTGTAGCCAAAATCTTGTAAACTCATCTCCCCAGAAAACAAAGAAGAGCCTTTCTGGTAATCCATCCGAACCTGACCACAGACGACACCCCTCCAATCCCGATGCCCTTCTGCTTGCACCTTCAACAAATCAAGATCGCAAACATCCACTACTCCCCTGATCTGCAAGGTCGAATCCCAAAAAACCGCTCCACTACCTTTTCCGATCGTGTCTTTTGCCACACGCATCTCCATCCTCTTCACCTGCAAAGAGTCCAAACTGCCGCTAAGCAGCAAATCGGCATCCACTCCTTGCCAGTTGCCATAACTCAAACCTTTCCCCTGCAGATTAAAATCCAGACTACCATCACTCTTCAGTTGCAAACTGGTGCTCAGCTTGCCGTCCAAATCTTGGCTGAAAATCTTCTTGGTAAAATATTTTTGCCAGAGCGGCAAAGACAAAGAGCTAGCCACCAGATACCCTTGGCAGCGATAGTTATCCTCTTTGGTGATCAAAAATCTACCTCGCATCTTCTGATTGATGACAAACCGATCCACCTCCAAACTATCGAAGCTTCCCTTGGCGTGCAGATCCAAATCAAAAAGGTTGTAGTTGAAAGTAGATTTGTAACTGCGCAGACCGATCTCCAGTTCCCCTTGCTCAAAATCGTAATCTAGCTGGCTACCAAAAGTGCCACTAACCAAGCCGTAGTAAGAGTCTTGCAAAAAAATATCTATCTGGGAGTGTAAAGTTTTTTCAAAAACATACCCCTTTGAAGAGAGTCGGCAAAGCGGCAGATAACGATTTTTTTGTTTCAAAACCAAATTAGGGTCAAACTCTTGCGACTGGAAGCTGACAAAACAACTGTCTTCGAAAAGATCTCCCCGAAAACCGACTTCCGCCAGGCTATCTTTCATGCGCAAAGAGGCAAAAAATTCGCTACCTTGCAAATGTCCCTGCAGCTGAGCAGAATCGACCACGAAGTTTTTGGTCTCCACCAGCAAACTATCACCAAAGAAATCAGCCTTAAACCCAGCCAATTTGTCCCAAGACGCCAAAAACTGCCAAGAGGTTTGCAAAGAAAAATCTTTCTCGCTCACCACAAAAGAGCTGTCAAACAAAGCAAAATCGAAACTTTTGTAATCGGTGACAAACTCCCCGTGCAACTTGTTCTTCAGCCAATAGACTCGCTCTATCTCCCAGATAACCTTCTTTTTCGTAAGACGCCTTTGGGCGTAGATATCTTCTAAGCCAATAGCCTGACCGAAAGAAAGGTCAGCAAACAACTCCATATCTGGATGCAAGACATTTACCAGACTGCTATTGAGTTGCCAAGGCACACCTAGCACCTGCCCGCTATCAACAACCACCTTCAAACTCTTTTCATCTCCCTTGACCATCACCTTGGGCAACAAGGTTTGCAAATTTCCTCTAGTCAACGCCAAATCTTCGATACAAAGATCTGTGCCAAGACTCTGGTGCGAGCCACTGGCAAAACCTTGCAACACGAAACCGACCGAATCGAAAGCTGCCAGAGACAATCCTGGCAAAGAGAAGCTGTCCACCTGCACGGCGAAGGTGTCCAAGACACCGCTATCGAAAACGAAGTTGCTCTCTAACCGGCGCGAATCCGAAGAGAAGTAAAAAGAGCTGGTCAACCTGTCTTGCTCCCCCAAAGAGTAGCTACAAGAAAAAACATCTATCTTGTCCCGAAAAGAAAACATCCCTTGGCACTCGAAATCGATATCCAAAAACCCTTCGATCACCGCAAAATCTGGCAACAAGCTTTTCAGCTCCTTGAACTTAATCCCCCCAGAAACATCACTAAAGCACTTCATCTCTTTCTTGAGACTCAATTTTGGCTTGTAAACCAAAACATTTTTAATCGCCTTTCTGGGCAAAACTTTGGCAAACACCAAAAACAGCAAGCTATAGTCGATGGTGACACTCTCGATCTCCAGCGAATAATCATCGCTGTAACTATTTAGTCCAAAGATGGTTAACCGCTTATCGTTGAAGTCGACCTTCTCGATGCTCACCCTAGATTTACTCCGAGAAGCCAAAGACGCCCGTAGCCTGTTGCGAACGAAGTTATCCAGCCCGACCACATTGAAAACGAAGTAGTAAGCACCGTTGATCACCAACAAGATTGCAATTATTATGAAAAGCCACTTTTTTGCTTTCATTATTGCAGGTTCAACACTCCCTCGTCCAAAATATAATGCTTATCCATCTTGCTCGTCAACTCCAGATTGTGAGTCACAATCACAAAAGCTTGCTCAAATCGCTGGTTCAACTCCAAGAAAATCCTGATCAGGTTGTCTTTGTTTTTGTGATCCAAACTGCCCGACGGCTCATCTGCCAAGATCAACTTGGGTCTGTTCACTATGGCTCTGCCCACAGCCACCCTTTGCGCCTGTCCGCCCGAGAGCTTGCCCGGCAAAGCGTCCGCCTTGGACTCTAGCCCTAGCACCTTCAAAATCTCCCGCGCCTCTTTCTTGCTTTTGGTCATACTCTTGGTTTTGATAAACATGGGCATCGCCACATTCTCCAAAACTGTAAACTCCTGCAAAAGGTAGTGCGACTGAAAAACAAACCCCAAAAACTGGTTGCGTAGCTCGTTCATATCTCGCACCAACTCGCCCTGATAATAAACTTTGCCGCTATCGGGGCTATCCAAACTACCCAAAATATGAAGCAGAGTCGATTTGCCACAGCCAGACTCTCCCGTGACGATGTTGGTTTGCCCTTTTTTCACCACCAAATTCAGCCCACTCAAAACTTGCAGCCTCGAGTTGCCGTCTTGGTAAGATTTAAAAATATTTTCCGCTCTTAAAATTTCCATCTACACATCCAAAAGTTTCGTAGGTTTGTCTTGTTCTGCCAGCAAAATGTTGGCGTTAACCCCAAAGATCTTCAACACATCGCCGGCTTGTTTTCGAGCCAACTCTGGCAAGTTGTTCTCGGCAGAAAGGTGTGCCAACACCACGCTCTTAAGTCCCATATGAGCCACCTTGGCAAGCACCCCCGCCGCCTCAGCGTTGGACAGATGCCCGACTCTGCTTTTTATTCTTTGCACCAGCTCCCAAGGGTAGTTGCCCGAGGTCAGCAAGATATGCTCATCGTGGTTCGACTCCAGTATCAAGGTGGTGCAAGCTTGCAACTTGCTCACCAGCAGTTTTGAGATGTAGCCTGTATCGGTCGCCAAGCCGAGCTTCCGTTTCTGCCGATCGCCCTGTTTGGCGAAGATGAAGTTGCACGGGTCGACCGCATCGTGGCTGCTGGCAAAAGGGTCTATCTCCAGATCACCAATCTGAAACCGCTCACCCGAGACAAACGACTTGAACCCTTGGGGCAATTTGCCCAGCTTGTGCTTACATTTTTGGTAAGTCTCTTGGGTGAGATAAACCGGTATCTGCAACTTGCGAGCCACTATCCCCACTGCGGCGATATGGTCGCTATGCTCGTGCGAGACCAAGATCGCCTGCACCTTGGCAGCCTCCAGATCAAGCCACTGCAAACATTGCAAAAACCGCTTGCCGCTAAACCCGACATCCACCACCAGCTTGGTTTTAAGCGTTCGCACCAAGCAAGCGTTACCCCTGCTTCCAGAATAAAGCATTGATACTTGAAACATCTTGCTCCTGATTATCCGATGTAAAAGTAGCGATTATGAATGGCGTTATACTCCGTCCAGCGAGCGTCGTTTTGTTGCACCGAAGAGATCAACTGCGAGATCCCAACGGCTTGGGCGTCCATATTGTCCGCATAGTGCAAAACCATCGCTTCCAAGGTTTGTGGCAAGCGCGCCGCACCTTTTTCCATCTCACCGTGATGAGCCAAGATAAGGTGCCTGATCTTCATCAAAGTTCGCAAGTCGAAATCAGGTATCTCCCGCGCCTTTTGCGTGACAAAATCGTCTCCGATGCACAAGTGACCGATCAATCTACCCTCATCGGTGAAGTCGATCACCGAGCTGACCTCATACTCAAAAACTTTGCCAATATCGTGCAAGATAGCCCCTGCCACCAAAATGTCTTTATCCACTGGGTATAATTCCGCGGCAAAAGCGCAGATCTTGGTGACGCTGATGGTGTGCTCCAACAGTCCACCGATGTAGTTGTGATGCCAGTTTTTCGCCGCTGGGCACTTCTTGAAGTTTGCCAAAAACTCTTGATCTTCAAAAATAATGGTCAGAAGTTGTTTCAACTGAACGCTCTCAACGCTATCTATAAACTCGTAAAGGTCGTCCATCAAGGAGTTCAAATCTTTGTCGGTTGACCTCAAATAGTCTGGCAAAGAGAACTCCTCTTCGCCCATCTTGCGGATCTTGTTCACCGTCAGCTGAATCTGCTCCTTAAACTTGGACACCACCCCCTTCACCTTGATCACATCGCCCTTCTCAAAAAGCTTGTCCAAAGCAGAAGCGTTGTTCCAAACATTGGCTGCCACATCGCCCGTTTTATCCATCAAACGCATCCGCAGATACATCCCGCGCTTACCCTCTCGCAAACTTTTCTCGCTCACCAAAAAAGAGGAAACAACATCGGCTTGCCCCAAATGCTCATACAAATCGTTCACCCAAATCTTATCCATACTCAATCCTTTTATTTTCTTCCACTATTTACCAAGAAATATAGGTATCTTCCAAGTCAAACATAATCTGGAAATTTCCCCCACAACGAACTCTCGCTCTTATTTTAAAAAAAGTTCAACCATCAACACTGGCTACAGCTAAACCTTTTCCCAACTTTCCCGATCTCCTTTCACCTGCTCAAAAAGCGGATGAACCATACAGTCAGCTTCCCCTTGCAAAATATCTTTTCTCCGCACATCTCGCACCGCCAACTTGCGCAACAAATGCTCCCGCTCATACGCAATCTGCCCACTGGTCACAGACAACTTTGGCACGCTCCGCACAGGCTCAAACTTGCTCTTATCAAAATTGTAACCCCGCTCACAAGCCTCTTCCCAAACTTTTTGCAAGTAAAAATTAACACAATCTAATGGCTTTTGCGCCCTCTTAAAACGCTCCAGCTGCGGATGATTTTGGTAACCTTTGCTCAGACCTTGCAAAACTTTCTTCGCCAAAAGCGTCTCCCGCCAAAGCGCCAAAAAGCCTTTGACATCCAAATATTTCGGATGAATAGACCACAACCTCAATTTCACCTCCTTTTTTTCCTCACAACCAATTACTCCCCTCATCAAAGGTCAAGAAAAATCAAGACGCTTATCTCAACCAAGTTTTGTATTGAGAGCCTTCAAGAAGACTCTACTTTTATCTCCTTGACTAAATTTTGGGCTTCCACCTAAATAACCTCAACTCTTTCTTTAAAAAACTAAACAAGGAGGAAGATAAATGAACCCAGAGCAAATCTCTTGGCAAGATTTTGCCAAAGTTAAGATGCACATCGGCACCATCGTTGACGCAGAGCCTTTCAAAGAGGCTCGCCAGCCAGCCTACAAGCTGCAAATAGATTTCGGCTCCGAGCTGGGCATCAAAAAATCTTCTGCTCAAATAACCCAACTCTACTCTCCCCAAGAGCTTATCGGCAAGCAAGTCGTCGCCGTGGTCAACTTCCCCAAAAAGCAGATAGCCAACCTGATGAGCGAATGTTTAGTGTTGGGTGCTGTAGATAGCAGTAGCAAAGGCAATGAGGTCACCTTGCTCACTCCAGACAAACCTTGCTCCAATGGGCTAAAAATCAGCTAACAAAAAAAAATAACCCTCAACCAAGTTCCATATTAAAGCCTTTAGAAGACTCTATTTTTATCTCCTTGACTAAATTTTAGGCTTCCACCTAAATGAACTCAGATATTCTTTTTAAAAAAAAGTAAAGGAGTAGTTATGAAGATAGGAATCTTAGGCACAGGCGGAGTCGGTGGCTATTTCGGGGCAAGGCTGGCAGTAGCCGGACACTCGGTGAAGTTCTTGGCACGCGGCAACCATTTACAAGCCATGCAAAAAGGCGGCTTGAGCGTGAAAAGCATCAAAGGCGATATGCTCATCAACCCCGTTTTTGCCAGCGACCAACTCGCCGATTTTGGCGATTGTGAGCTTATCGTTTTCGGTTGCAAATCTTGGCAAGTAAAGCCAATGGGCAAAGAGCTTAAAAACCACTTGAACAAAAAGGCGCTACTCTTGCCGTTGCAAAACGGGGTGCTTGCCGCCCAAGAGCTGAACTCTATCTTCCCTCAGAGTAATGTCCTTAATGGCCTTTGTATGATCTTCTCCAAGATTACCGCTCCAGGACAGATTACCCATATGGGACTGGAGCCGCTAATCAAGTTCGGCGAGCAAGACAAAACCCGCTCCCAAAGATGCATCGAGTTAGAGAAGATGTTCTTGAGTGCCCAGATCAAAGCCACTGCTTGCCACGACATCGAGGTAAACCTCTGGCAAAAATTTATTGCCATTTGCCTGAGTGCCTACGGTGCTACGATGAACGCCACCTACGGCGAGCTGCGAGAACTGCCCGAGACCAGAGTCGTCCTAGAGCAGACCGTGCGTGAGGTTTTCACCATCGGCAAAGCCAAAGGCGTCAATCTGCCAGAGGAGACCGTAGCCAAAACGATGGCTTTCGTGGACTCCTACCCTTACGATGTTCGCTCCTCTTTGGCTCGCGATGTGCTGGAGGGCAAACCCTCAGAGATCGAGTATCAAAACGGCTCGGTGGTGAAATTTGGCAAAGCTCTGGGCATCAAAACACCCTACAACCAAGCCGCTTACGCAGCCATCAAGATGATGGAACAAAAATCGAAATAGTGAAATAGCAGAAGAAAAGCAGATGACCAAAAAATTAGAAAACAAAATAGAGATTTTCAAGACGGAAAACCATCAGACCCAGATCAAAGTTCAGTTTGAAAAAGAGACCGTCTGGCTGACGCAAAAACAGATGAGCGAGTTGTTCGAAACGACTATTCCAAATATCAATATGAACATAACCAAAATTTTTGCAGAAAAGGAGTTGAAAGAAAGTGCAACTATTAAGGATTTCTTAATAGTTCAAACAGAAGGAAAACGAAGAGTAAAAAGACAGCAAAAATGTTACAATTTAGACGCCATAATTTCTGTTGGTTACAGAATAAAATCGAATATAGCTACAAAGTTCCGCCAATGGGCTACCGCTGACTCAAAAAAGGTTGTTCCTACTTTGCGATTTCAATTTTTTGTGTCGGTGAACACCACAACATAAGTTGATCAAATTTTAGAGAACTTTTAAAGATTAAATATCCACCGTCAACACACAAAAAACCTGCATGCCAGCTCCTTTGCCGAAGCTGGTCAACCCCTCGCCCGTGGTAGCGGTGAGTCCGATTTTTTGCCTCTCGACTCCCAAGATCTTGGCTAGCGACTCCTTAATCTCCAAAACTCTTCCCTCTAGTTTCGGTCGCTGCGCCTCGATAGAGACAGACAAGTGGACGATCTCACCGCCCAAAGAGTCCAAATCTTCCAGAGCGACTCGCAAATACTCCTTGCTGTCGGTAATACCCAGCCGGCACATCTTGTCTGCCACTTTGCCCAAGATGTTGCGCCCTGTCACCCCTGAGACGGCGTTGGTAATGGCGTGCAAAATCACATCACCGTCGCTATTGGCAACAAAGCTGTAATCGCTCAAAAAACGAACTCCGCCCAAAAATAACCCTTTGTCGGTATCGTCAAAATCGAAACGATGGCTGTCTTGCCCGATGCTAACCTTAATCATGCAAAAATCCTCTCACCATCTGGATCTGCTGGCTGTAACTGCTCAACTTCGCCGGTGTCTCCAAGATAAGCGGCTTCTGGTTTTGATAAGCAAAGCCAACAATCTGCTTTATCCCCTCCAAACCTATTTTGCCCTGCCCCAAATCTTCGTGCCGATCCACTCTGCTACCCACCTCTTTCTTGGCATCGTTGAGGTGAAAACAGACCAATCGCTCCAACCCGATGCGCTCATCGAACTCCTGCAGCCAACTTTTTGCCCCCGCAGAACTCCCCAAATCGTAACCAGCGGCGAAAGCGTGACAAGTGTCCAAACAAAAACCGATGCGAGGATGACGCTCCAGCGCATCAAAAAGCTCAGCCAACTCTGACAAACGAAACCCGATCTCCGTCCCCTGCCCTGCCGTATTTTCCAGCACGATCTTTGCCCCTTGGGGCGTGGCATCCAGCACATACTCAAGGCTCTGCTTGATGTTGGCAAACGACTCCTGCTTGCTCATATCCAAATACTTGCCGATGTGCAAAACGATACCCACTCCCCCAAGGGCGTAAATCTTCTTCATATCGTCCACCAAACTATCGGCAACATAACGAAAATCTTCCAGAGGCTTGGCAAAATTCAAAAGGTAAGAACAGTGCCCAATCAAGAAAATATCTTTCTCCTGCAACCGCATTTTCACTATTAGCGCCTCTTCTTCCGTCAACTGCTTGGTATGACGATAACTGCGCGGACTCTTGAGGAAGATCTGCACCGCATTTCCACCCCAATCCTCCACACTCTGCACCGCCTGCAAAAAACCTTTGGCAATGGAGCTGTGCGCTCCTACCTTCAAAACCTTGCTCAACTCAAACCTCCTCAAACTTCTTTCACTATAATTTCCACAACATCAAGTCAGCTAACTTATTGTCAACCAAAACTGGTGGTAAATGTTTGGGTTGGAGAAGGGTGTTTCGCCTGGCGGCGAAGAGTTTTTTACTTTTCCCTTTGGGTTATCACCTTGCGGTGGGTCTCTTTTTTCGCCTAAAGGCGGAGAGTTTTTTACTTTTCGCTTTTGGTTCTTGGCTTTCAGCCTGACCCTCTCTTTTCGTTGAACGCTCAACGAAAAGAGAGGGGAGAGAAAAGAAAACCGCTCCGCTTCAACTCGCTAGAGACAGGTCGTGAGATGTCTTACAGATTACCGTGGCGCAGAGCATCTCCGAGATTTGTTCCTGATTAGGCTAATCACTTTAGTCTTTCGTTTTCAACACCTTAAAAAAGTGCCAAGTGTCTCTGCTCAATTAAGAAAGAAAACGGCTGACCCCGATGAAGCGGAGAGTGCCACCCCAAAGGCTTTGGCTCTAACGAGCCATAGCCAAATTGAAATTAAGAATGAAAAATGAAAAAATCCACCGTAACTCCTAAGTCAACACTACTTTTGTGGTTGGCAAAGACTGAAAGAGAACTGGGGATTGGGTGGCTTAGTAATCAATCAAGACTAAATCCGTGAACTTGCTTAAACGACTGAAGTTGTGGCTGTGTGAGGAGTTTATTTCTCTTTCTTTAGCGATGCTCTGAAAGAATCTAAACGATGCACTACAGCCACAACGAACGAGTTTTGCAAGTTAGGATTTTGTCTTTTGATTTGATTTTTTCTTTCGGTCACAATTATTTTTGTTCACACAAAAAGAAAGGTGACATAAGCAATTCGCTGAAAGCGAAACCCCCAAATCTCTGCTAAGAAAAAAAAGAAAAAAACACCTAAAATCCTTTTGGCAACTCGATAGCCCCCACAGGACACACCTGATAGCAATATCCGCACTCATCGCAATGTGTGGGCTCTATCCGATAGGGAGTTCGTTTGGCGATAGCAGAAAATGGACAAACTTCTGCGCATTTACCGCAGCTGACGCACTTTTCAGTGATAAACAAGCCCGCTTGACTCGATCTCTCGTCGCCAAGCACAAACCGTTCTCTTTTCAATTTTGCCTGGTCGCCGCTAATGTCAAAAATCTCTCCTTTGGCGTTTTTGAGATGAAACAAAGAAATTTGCCCGAATTTATTGCCATCAGGGAACAACTCTTTCAGGCTCGGGCTATGCTCAAAAACTTTCTCCAGATTGCCATCTCCAATCTCAATGGCGACCCCCTTTAACCTCACTTGCGTGAAATTGTTATTTATCACCGTGACGGCGATGTTGTCATTCTCGCTCAACTGCCTGTAAAAAGGCTTAGTATTAAAAGTGATAAAATAAATTTCGTCGTCCATAATCTGTAAATCGATAATGCGTGATTCTGGCTTGTTGTCCGCCACCGTCGAAACTACGCTGGATTTGACATCTTTCAAAATACTCAAAGCTTTTGCCGCTATCTGATTCATACCATCTCCTATTTTTGCAAAAATTTTTTCGCCTCTTTTCGATAAATATCTTCCAAATGCTCGCTGCTCATAACCGCTTTTAACCCTTTTTCTCCCAAAAAAGATTTCACAAAATCGTTTTGCGGCTTAAACACCAGCTCCTCTTTGGTGCCGATTTGAGAAATTTTGCCCTTGTCCATCAAAACAATCTTCGTGCCCAGATCAAGCGCCTCCTGAATATCGTGCGTGACAAACAGTATTGTTTTGTGCAACTTTTTGTGAATCTCTTGGATCTCCTTTTGCAGTTTTGCGCGCGCAATCTCGTCCACAGCGCCAAACGGCTCGTCCATCAAAACGACCTCGGGATCGCTCGCCAACGCTCTGGCGACACCAACTCTTTGCTGCTGTCCGCCGCTTAGCTCTCGGGGTCGCCGACTCAACATTCGCCCATCCAAACCCACTAGCTCGATCAGCTCTTGCGCCCTTTTTTTCTGAAAAATTTTGTCTTTATTCTCAAGCGAAACGACAAACGAAATATTGTCTTGAACACTCATATGCGGAAAAAGCCCAATCTGCTGAATCACATAGCCAACCCTGCGCCTCAAATCGATAACATCCCAGCTATCAAGGGGCTTATCGTTAAAAAAAATCTTACCCTTATCTGGAGTTACCAGACGATTTACCATCTTCAAAAGTATCGTCTTGCCGCAACCAGAAGCACCCAAAATTGTAAGAAACTCGCCCTTTTCGATCGTCAAAGAAAGCTCGTCTATCACAATCTCCTGCTCATAAGATTTTACGATATTTTCAAATCTGAGCAAAGACATCAAAGCAAACCTTTATCTTCCAGAAAATCTTTTGCCACTTTTTGCGGCGATTTTTTTTCAATCTCCACATAGTAGTTCATCTGTGTCATCTCGTCGTTGCTGATTTTGCCCGACAAAAGCTCCAACACACCCAGCAACTCGGGATACAGCTCCAGCGTCTCTTGCCTAACCAAAGAAGCGGCGAAATAAGAGGGAAAGAAATTTTTGTCGTCTTCCAAAAGCACCAAATTTGCTTCTTTTAGCCTGCCGTCTGTGGAAAAAACGTTGATAGCCTCCACCTGGTTTGCCCCGATGGCTTGATATTTCAAGCCAATGTCGAGCTCCACCTTATTCTTAAAATCGAAACCATACATCTTTTGCAAACCTGGATAACCGTCTTCTCTTTCGTAAAAATCGTATTCTGCGCCAAATCTGATCTTGTCGTTGTGTTTTGCCAAATCTGAATAACTGTTTATCCCATATTTGTCCGCTACTTTTTTGCTGACAGCGATGCCGTAGGTGTCGTTAAATCCATACAAACCAGACCATTGCAATCCAAATTCATTCTCGTAATCTCTTGCCACGGCGGCGTAAAGTTCGCCCGGATCTCTAATCAACTCCCTTTTCAAAACAAAAAGCCAACCCGTGCCAGTGTATTCGGGATAAATATCCACCTCTCCGCTTAAAATTGCCGGATGCAGATTAGATGTTCCACCGCCCACTCCTTGCTTTCGCACCACCTGCAAATCGGTTTTCGCCTCGATGAGCTGAGACAACATCTCCACCAAAATATACTGCTCGGTCATAGGCTTACCCGCGATAGTCACTTGCTTTTTTTGACAACCAACCATCATCAGCACTGCCATCACAACAAATAGAACCATTTTTTTCATCATATTCTACCTCCTTAAACTTCAATAACCTAAAATTTTGCTTTTCACTTTTTTTTCTACCAACTCAAAAATGAGATCTGCAAAAATTGCCAAACCTGCCACCAGTAAACTCCCTGCTACAATCATCGCAGGATAGTAAGTGGTAATCCCTCGATAAATTGCTCTCCCCAAGCCTCCAGCACCTATAAAAGAGGCGATTCCGCCCAGAGAGATCGTCATTATCACCATCGTCCGAAAACCGGTGATTATCATCGGCAACGCCAGTGGCAGCTGGATCTTTAACAAAAGCTGCCTCGGTGTCACTCCCATCCCCACAGCCGCTTCAATAATCTGGGCATCAACCTCGGTAATTCCCGTGTAAGTGTTACGGATTATCGGCAAAATCCCATAAAGAACCAGAGCCAAAACTGCGCTTTTGTTGCCAATCCCGGTCACAGTCACCAACACGCCAAACATCGCTATGGCAGGAATCGTATAAACGAAATTGGTTAGAACGAGGATAATCTTAGCAAGATGGGTGTTTTTGGTCATCAGCACGCCCAAAGTCAGTCCCAAAATCGTGATCAACACCACCGCAACTGCTGTAATGAAAATATGTTGCCACAACAACTCCAAAAAGAAATCGTACCTTTGAATATAAAGATTGGCTACATCTTTTAGCATAAAATCAACTCCTTATGCCCTTTTTAGTTAAATTTGCTCTACTTTTTCGTATTTTTCGAAAAATTTTCGTAAACCTTTTCCAACAAACTTTGCAAAACAACTATCTCGTCGTCGCTCAACCCCTGAAAAGCTATTTCATACATATTTTTTGATATTTGGTAAAAATCTTTTTTGATCTTTTTGCCTTTCTCGGTCAACGACACCAAAGAGGTGCGGCTATCTTTTTTGCTGGCTTCCGCTTTCACATAGCCCAAACTCTCCAACTTTTGCACCAAAGTCGTCACAGTGGAGCGATCCCTGTTGATTTTTTTGGCAATTTGCGTCTTGCTCAATGTCCCTGCGCCGTACAAAACTGCCAAAATATCGCCGTGAGAAGGCGCAAACTTTTTGTAGCCAGCCAATTTCAACGCTCTAACAACGTAAGAGTAGGAAAGCTCTCTAACCCTGCTGTTTAAAGATATTATGTTATTCAATTTCATATCAAACAAAATGCTTGGATATCCAAGTATTGTCAAGCTTTTTTATCTCTCCTGCGGTGGGGAGCTCTTTTCGCTATCAGCGGGGAATGTTTTTTCGCCTGACGGCGAAGAGCTTTTTACTTTTCCCTTTGGGTTATCAACTTGCGGTGGACTATTCTTTTTTGCAAGGCAGGTAAGCACCCGTTCCTTTCCTTATTTTGCTAAGTAAATTATTATTGCTTTCTCATGCCGAGGGCTTACTCTTTTCGGATTGCCGAAAAGAGTAACAGAAAAGACAACTCCGCTTCAGAGCGCCAGCGACGGGGCGTGTCACCAGCAAAGTAAGAAAGTGTGGTTGTTCCCGTTTATTACCCGTAGTTTTGTTATTTTCGGTATTTGGCTTTGCATCTCTATTTAGAAAGTGATTTTTGTCACTGGCTTATCAATGTCGAGAAAATAAGAAGACCCCGTTAAGCGGAGATTTTCCCCTCCTTCTAGGCAAGCAGGCAATCACCCGTCCCTCCCAAATAGGTGGAGCAGGAAGCCCGTTTTCCCCTCCCACCCTCATTCCTAGCGGAAGCAGGAATCCATCTCTGAAAAGATGCTCTGAAAAGTGCGGGGTTGCGGTGGATTTTTTCATTTTTAACTTTTAATTTATGACCACTAAAATGAAGCTATAAATTTGTGACTATATTTTAGTGGTCATACTAGCCCTCCGCAAGGAGAAAAAAAACCACTCTACTTAGCTTAACTTCTTGACTAATTTCAAGAGTAATAACCGTTTGCTACATAAAAAAACTAAAATAAGCAAACTAAAAAAATCTCAACAAGAGGTGAGCGATGAAAATCTTACATATCTCCGATATTCACGGGCGAGTGGAAAACTTCTCACTGGTAGAAAAGCACTTGCACTCATGCCAACTAGTGGCTATCAGCGGAGACCTAACCCATATGGGCGACCAGCTTGCTCTCTCCAAGATTTTACAATACTTGCCTCTGGAGAAAACGGTAGCGGTGCTGGGCAACTGCGACTATCCCAGCTCTTTGAAAACTTTACAATCTGCGGGCATCTCTATCGACGGCGAGATCAAAACTTTTGCGGGCTACCAAATCTGTGGTTACGGTGGCTCTCTACCCACACCCATAGACACTCCCAATATGTTGTCTGAGCAGGAGTTCGGGCAAGTTTTAGGCTCTTTCGCTAGCCCCAATATCCTCATCACTCATCAACCGGCTTTCGGCACCAAAGCGGATCTGAGCCCCGACCAAAAACACACCGGCAGCAAATCTATCTGGCGATACATCGAAAGTGTCCAACCAAAGCTAGCGCTCTGCGGACATATGCACGAAGCCCAATCGATCAGCAAAATCGGCAAGACCACCGTCGTCAACTCAGGAGCTTTGGCTCTGGGCAATTTTGCCATCATTCACCTGAGCGAAAACGAACTGGAAGTGGAGTTAAGATGATCAAAAACCTAAACCGCCAGATCATCATCGAACTGCTAGAGACAGGGCAGTTGCAAAGGCTTCGCTCCTACTTGCACAACTCGCACCCTGGGGATATCGCCGCTATTATCAACGACCTGCCCGACGAAGAGCAATACAAACTTTTCACCATTCTCACCGTAGAGACCGCAGCTAGCGTGATGCCCGAACTACATCAAGAGGTGCAAGAAGATTTTCTGGCTAAGATCAACCCAGCCAAGCTGGCAGGCATAATCACCGAGATGGACAGTGACGATGCCACCGACATCATCAGCGAGATAGACAGCAAGCAAGAACAACACTCCATCTTGGAACGTCTGGATTTCGAAGACAAACAGTCTATCGAAAAGCTGCTCTCCTACGACGAAAACACCGCTGGTGGCATCATGCAATCGGAAGTTGCCAGCGTCCCCAAAGAGTTCACCAAAGCAAAAGTGATCCAGTATATCAAAGAGAACTACGAAGAGATAGACAACCTAGCCTACATCTTTGTCGTGGGCAAAGACAACCACCTAGAAGGACGACTAGACACCTACGCCCTTTTTGTGATGGACGACGACCAAACCATCGAACAGACGATGCAGACAGACCTAATCTCCACCACCACCGACACCGACCAAGAGAAGGTGGCTCACCTGTTTCGTAAATACGACCTTTACGCCATCCCCGTGGTGGACAAACAAAACCGCCTTCTGGGCAGAATTACCGTGGACGATGTCATCGATGTCATCGACGATGAGGCGTCCGAAGATGTTTACAAGATGATGGGTCTGGAAAACGAAGACAAAGTTTTCTCCTCCCCTTTCGGCTCTTTCCGCAAAAGAGTCCCTTGGTTACTGCTGAACCTGCTCACTGCCATCTTGGTCTCCAGCGTGGTCAGCATCTTCGAAGGCGTCATCCAGCAGTGGGTTTTCCTCGCCGTCTTGATGCCCATCGTAGCAGGACTCGGCGGCAACTCAGGCGCCCAAACCCTCACCGTCATCATCCGTGGAATAGCCATGGGCGAGCTTACCGTCAACAACTCTATCAAAGCTCTGCGCAAAGAGATCATCGTGGGCATCTTCAACGGAGTAGCCATCGGCTCGGTCGCCACAGGGCTTGCTTGGCTCTACAAGAGCGACTTGATGCTCGGCATCGTCTTGGGCGGGGGGCTGATCTGCAATATGCTCATCGCCGGCATCGTCGGAGCGCTGGTGCCACTGATGCTCAGGAAGTTCAAACTCGACCCGGCTTTGGGCTCAAACATCATCGTCACCATGCTCACAGATATGGGCGGATTCGCCAGCTTCTTGAGTCTGGCTGCCATCTTACTTCACTAAAAAAAATAGGGGAGCCGATTTGTCGAAGCCAACCGAAAAAGTGTGGGACCTGATAATCATAGGAGCAGGCGCCGCAGGACTGATGGCAGCAGGCAGAGCTTGCCAACTGGGCTACTCCACCCTGATCTTGGAAAAAATGCCCAAAATCGCCCGCAAACTAAAAATCACGGGCAAAGGCAGATGCAACCTGACCAACAGCAAAGATTGGACAGATTACCAAAAAAAGGTCTTCCCCAAACCGAACTTCTTCAAAAAAGCTTTCTTTCATTTCGACAATCGAGAGTTGATCGACCTTTTTCAAACCAAACTCAAAACGCCCCTCAAGGTGGAACAAGGACAGAGGGTTTTCCCCGTTTCGGATAGTTCTAGCCAGATCATCAAAGCCCTAGACCTCTTCGCCCGCCAAGCCAAAATCGTCTGCAACTGCAAGGTCGTCTCTATGCCCCAAAGCGGCAAGAGTATCACCCAGATCAACTGCCTTGTCAGCGGCAAAGAAAGAGTTTATCGAGCCCAAAACTACCTGCTGGCCACCGGCGGACTCAGCTACCCTGCCACCGGCTCGTCTGGCGACGGACATCGCCTTGCCCAAAGCGTTGGACACACCATAAACCGTTGTCTACCCTCCCTTGTCGGACTCAGCGCCCCTCACACCAAGAGCTTGCAAGGGCTGTCCCTTAAAAACATCGAAGCCAAACTTCTGGCCGATGACACCCTCAAGCAAAAACAGTTCGGCGAGCTACTTTTCACCCACAACGGACTCTCGGGGCCAACCATTCTCACCCTCAGTCGCACCGCCGTCCAGCTGCTAAACCAAAAAGCCAAAGTTAGTATCCACATCGACCTGAAGCCCGCCGTAGAAAAAAGCCAACTCCTGAAAAGGGTGAACCAAGAGATAAACTCCAATCCCAAAAAGCAGATAAACAACTTCCTCAAAAACTATTTACCTGCCAAGCTGATCCCTTATTTCAGCTCAAAACTAGGCAAAAACCTAGCCGATGGCGTCCAAACTCTGGGATCGCCCAAACCTCTTATAAATCTCCTTAAAAACTTGCCGTTCAACATCAGCGGCGACAACGGTTTTGAGCAAGCCGTCATCACCCAAGGTGGAGTCAGCACTAGCGAGATTAACAGCAAGAGTATGCAGTCCAAACTCATCGACAACCTCTACTTCGCAGGAGAGATCATCGATCTGGACGCATACACCGGAGGCTACAACCTGCAAATAGCTTTCTCCACCGGCTATCTGGCAGCAGAGATCAAAAAGTGAAGCTAAAGCCACTCGTCTGTTGTCTGATAACCACGCTCCTGCTGAGCCTCTTCGGGTGTGCTACCAACTCCAGATTTTACGCTAAATCTTTGCGAATCGCTTTCTTGGGCGATATCATGGCACATCAGGCACAGCTGGATGCTGCCTTGCAACCCGATGGGAGTTACAACTTCTGGTCGGTCTTTGCCAAAATTGCTCCCACCTTGCAAAGCTACGATCTGGTCATCGCCAACTTCGAGACCACCCTAGCCGGCAAGCCTTACAGCGGCTACCCCAGCTTCTCCTGCCCGATCGCCTTAGTTTCCGCTTGCCAAAAAGCGGGCATCAACCTCTTGCTTTTGGCTAACAACCACATCCTCGACCAAGGCGAAAAAGGACTTGTCCGAACTGCCCAGAAGTTACACGCCCTGAAGATCCCCTACCTAGGGGCTCGCACCTCTACTCTCGAAAGTAACTCTCTCATCTACAAAAAAAGCGGCTTGCGCATCGGGCTGCTAAACTACACCCAGCTCACTAACGGCAACTCCCACAGCCCTCTGGTCAACTACTTGCACAAGGAAACTATCACCAAAGAGATCGCTGCACTAAAAAAAGAGAACCCAGACAAGATAATCGTCTGCGTCCATTGGGGCAAAGAGTATCGTAGCACCCCCGATAATTACCAGCAAAAGATGGGACGCTTTCTTTTAGAGCAAGGAGCAGACATCGTCGTCGGCTCACATCCACACACCGTTCAACCTTACCTCTGGGACAAAAGCCAAGACCGGCTCATCGCCTACTCTCTGGGCAACTTCGTCTCCAACCAAAGAACCTCCCCTCGCGACGGGGGGATGATCTTGGCAGTGACTCTAGCTGGGAGCAAAACAAACAAAGCCCAAATCAAACGAGTCGAGCCGATCCCCATTTGGGTCGAAAAATATTTTGATGCAAACCAAAAAGCGCACTACCACATCTTACCTGCCCAAGATTACGCCCGAAAGCCTGAATATTTCCGCTATAAAGCCTCTTACCAGCAGATGCAAAAGTTTTTAAGCCATTACAACCAAGTTATCCACTAACCCCTCTGGGATTTACTCCCGAAAAAAGCCAGCGCCAAAAGCAGCTCCTTCTTGAAAGTTTTCAGCAAAAACAACCCCATCACCACAATATAAAGAACCGTAAAGAAGTGGGCAAAGAAAACCACCGCTGCCACCATATCGGCAGCAAAACCAAACATCCCACTGAAGATCAGCAAAGCAACGATCTCGTTTGAACCCATCTGCCCTGGCGGTGAGGGAGCCGCATAAGAGAGGAACAACAAGGTGTAACCAAACAAAACCACCAAAATAGGAATAGATTTACCCAGAGCCAAAATGCAAACATAAAAAGACACACAGTTAAAGAAGATCGCCAGCAAAGACAGTGCGAACATCTTCAAAAAAAGCAGCGTCGAAAAATTGAGCTTCCGATAGCCAACCACGAAGCGAAGAAATAACCCCAAGAGCTTGCGCACCTTCTTGTTGTGAGAGCCTCTTCGCAAACGCATCACCAGTTTAACATGCCAAAAAACAAACACCAGAAAAAGAACGCCTGCCACCAAAACTGCCACCAGAAAATAGACAACATAGTAGATTTCACTACTGAGCTGATACGAGACAAAAGGCATCACTGCCAAGATGACCAAGATAGGAGAAACATCGAAAAGTTTATCAATTAAGACGGTCGGCAAAACCTTGGAAATCGACAAACCGTAACGCCTTTTTATGTAGTTGCACTTTATAATCTCCGAGATACGCAAAGGGATTATGAAATCTATCACCGAACCCATCATATAAGTTTGGATCACCTCTTTGCGCCTGACCGGCACCAACTTCTTGAGCAGATAACTCCAGCGAGTCCCCCGCAAGTAGGTGGTGATCACGCACGCCAAGAAAAACAGTGGTAAATACCAGTAGTTGACCTTTTGGTAATGAGCCAAAGTCCCGCTGAGATCAAAAAACTTAAAGCACAAAACCAAAAACAAAACGCCCATTCCGAACAAAAACAATATTCTCTTTTTCATAACTCCTCAAAAAAGTTAATCGCTAAAAGTAGCAACATTTAAAACAAAAAAAGCCACCCTAACGAATTAAAGTGGCTTAAAATCTTGACATCTAGTTATTTATCTTCAGCAACCTTCGTCTGCTCAACATTTTCACTCTCGGCTACCAACTTTTCCAACTTCACATCTTTCTTGGCTGGAGCCTCGCTTTTTGCACTAGCGGCATCTTTCTCTTCCACAAACTCGATAACCGCCATAGAAGCGGCATCGCCTTTGCGGAAACCAGCTTTGATGATGCGAGTGTAACCACCGGCAACATTCTTGTAGCGTGGTGCGATCTCGTCGAAAACTTTTTTCACCAAACTACGATCACCCAAAACTCTAAAAGCCAAACGACGATGGTGAATAGCACCCTTCTTGCCATAAGTGATAACTCTCTCGGCTAAACTCCTCATCTCTTTGGCTTTAGCCTCTGTAGTAGTGATGCGCTCAGAGATCACCAAAGACTTCACCAGATTTCTCAACAAAGCCTTACGGTGTCCGGCTTCTCTACCAAACTTGCGTCCTTCTTTTCTATGTCTCATTCTACTACCTTTTCAATATTTTATTTCTAGCCTCTTGGATCTCCGACTCAACTTTTTCCAAATTCATCCCCAAAGAAAGGTCTAAATCGGAAAGCAACTTCTTTATCTCATCCAAAGACTTCTTACCAAAATTACGATACCTAAGCATCTGATTTTCTGTTTTGCTCACCAAATCACGGACAGTCTCGATCTTGGCAGCCAAAAGACAGTTGCTAGAACGCACCGAAAGCTCCATCTCGTTCACACTGGTGTCCAAAAGCCGCTCGATTCTCTCCAGGCGTGGATCCATCTCCAACTTCTCCACATACTCTGGTTCGATCTCGAAACGAATCATCTTGTCGTAAAAATCTCGAAGCAACTTGCTCGATGTGTAAAAAGCTTCCTTAGGATCGATGCTACCATCGGTGGTAACTTCCAAAACCAGCCTATCGTAATCTATCCTCTTGCCCACACGCTCGTTCTCGACGGTGAAAGCCACATTCTTAACAGGATTAAACAAAGAGTCGATAGCAATAAACCCAACCGGCAAATCGGAGTTGTCGTGCTCCTCGGAAGGCACAAAGCCGCGATTCACACCCACGATAATCTTACATCTGATCTCTTTGCCCTCTTGGGTAACCTCGAAAAGCTCCAAATCTTTGTTGATAATCTCCACCTCGGAGCCAGCATCGATATCACCGGCTGTCACCATACCGGCTTTGCTCACATTCAACTCCAAGGTAACATCGTCCAAAGAAGAAGATTTGAGAGCAAGACGCTTCAGCTTCAGGATGAAATCGACATAGTCGGTGTCTGTGCCAGGAATACCCGCAAACTCGTGGTGCAGACCTTCGACCATCACAAACTTCACCGCAGCACCCTGAATAGAGGAAAGCAAAACCCTGCGAATCGTATTACCTACCGTAATGCCGTAGCCGGGTTCCATCGGGCTAATATTTACTTTTACAAAAGTATCGGTATAAGTAGCCTCATCAATCTCTACTTTATTAGGATTTTGGATAGGAATAATTAAACTCATCGCACCTTCCCTATACTATTTAGAATAAAACTCAACGATCAAACGATCATCGATGTTAACCGGAATTTGCTCTCTTGTGGGGATAGCCAAAACCTCGCCTTTCAAAGCTTTCTTATCGAAGTTCAACCAAGGGAAAGCGTCGATAGAACTATTACCGATGTTATCCAAAAACATCTGCAACCCTCTGCTAGACTCTTTAACCTGAATCACATCGCCTTGCTTACATTGGTAAGAAGGAATATCGACCCTCTTGCCGTTGACGGTAATATGCGCATGGTTTACCACTTGTCTTGCCTGCATTCTAGTTCCAGACAATCCGAGTCTGAAAACAACGTTGTCCAGTCTCATCTCCAAAAGCTTAAACAGGTTCTCGCCTGTCACACCGCTTTGCTTGGCAGCTTTCTTGAAATAACCACGAAACTGCTTTTCGAGTAGACAATAGATCATTCTCGCTTTTTGCTTCTCTTCTAAGTGCAGACCATACTCGCTCTTTCTCTTCTTGAATCCTTGACCGTGTTCGCCTGGAGCGTAACCTTTCTTCTTCAAGATCTTATCGTATTTAGGAGCTTCGAAAATATTTTCTCCAAACTTCCTACAAATTCTTGCCTTAGGACCTGTATATCTAGCCATCTCTTCTCCTATATCCTTCTTTGTTTTGGTGGTCTGCAACCGTTGTGTGGCACTGGAGTCACATCTTTGATCATCGTAATCTGCAAACCAGCTGCGTTCAAGGCTCTGATAGCAGCCTCACGACCTCCACCAGGACCTTTGACAATCACACTGGCTCTAGCTATACCCAGCTCTACAGCCAACTCACCGATCTTCTTGCCCGCCAGCTGAGCCGCAAAAGAGGTGTTTTTCTTAGAACCGTGATAACCGATATCTCCACCGCTAGACCAATCTATAGTGTTGCCAGATTTGTCAGCCAAAGTAACGATAGTATTATTAAAACTGGAATGAATATTTACCACGCCTTCGCTAATATTCAGTCTCTTTTTTTTCTTTACACTCTTAGCCATTACTACCTCTTTTTCCTTCTCTTCTTACGAGTCATTGCGTTATTCTTGGTATTTTGACCTCTACAAGGCAAACCTTTTTTGTGACGCATTCCACGATAAGAGCCATTACCCATCAGCCTTTTGATATCCATCACATTTCTGGTTCTCAGCTCACCTTCCACCACATAATTATTTTGAATCTCTTCCCTGATTTTCTTCTCATCTTCCATAGAAAGGTCTTTCACTCTGATGCTCAAATCCACACCAACATCGTTCAAAATCTTCTTAGAATGTGTTCTACCTATTCCAAAGATATAGGTTAAAGCTATCTCCAATCTCTTATCTTTGGGGAGTTCAACTCCTACTATATTAGCCAAATTTCCTCCTAACCTTGTCTTTGTTTATGTTTAGGATTAGAGCAAATCACCCTAACCACACCCTTGCGAACCACAATCTTGCAATCCTTACAAATCTTTTTAACAGAAGCTTTTACCTTCATTTCTAAACTCCAAACTATTTATATCTATAAATTATTCTACCCTTGGACAAATCGTAGGGAGATATCTCCAACTTCAACTTGTCGCCCGTCAAGATCCTGATGTAGTGCATCCTCATCTTCCCTGACAGATGGGCTATTATCTCGTGTCCGTTTTCCAACTTCACCCGAAACTTAGTCCCAGGCAAAATCTCGACAACTTCGCCGTCAATCTCAATATTATCTACTTTAGCCATACTTCCTCTAAAATTAGCCTATCGTTAAAATCTCTGCTTCATCGTCTGTAACAAGAATGGTGTATTCAAAATGAGCTGAACGGCTACCGTCGGCGACCAAACACTCCCATCCTTTCTCGATAATCTGGTTGGTGCCTTGGTTAAACATCGGCTCGATAGCCAAAGTCATTCCCGCTTTCAACCTTGCTCCCGTTGCTTTTCTTCCCACATTGGGAATAGCCGGATCTTCGTGCAAAGCTCTGCCAATGCCATGACCGGTCAGATAGTCGGCTGGAAAATAGCCATTTTTCTTAGCCACCTTCTCAATGCCCGCAGACAAATCCCCCACTCGGTTACCATTTCTCGCCAAAGCCACAGCCGTGTCAAGAGCTTCCTTGGTAATTTTCATAAGCCGCTTGTCTTGAGCAGAAATCTCTCCTACCGCATAAGTTCGAGCCGCATCCCCATAAAAACCATCCAAATAGGTTCCCACATCCACTCCGATGATATCACCATCTTGCAATATCTCCTTCTTAGACGGTATCCCGTGGACAATCGCATCGTTCACCGAGGTGCACACATCACCAGGAAAAGGCGGCAGCCCTGGAACGCTATAACCTTTAAAGGCAGGTTTAGCTCCCGCATCCAAGATGAACTCCCGTGAGATTTTGTTAATCTCCCAAGTGCTCATCCCCGCCTTTATCACGCCTTCTAGGTAGTCGAGCAAATCACCAACAATCTTGTTGGCAGCTCGCATCTTCTCTATCTCGGCGCTACTCTTTATCGAAATCACCTACTTCTTCTACCTCTTATCTTGCCGTGCTTCATAAAACCATCGTAATGTCTAGAGATCAGCTGACCCTCTAGTTGTTGCAAAATATCCAAAGCCACTCCCACCACGATAATCAAGCTGGTGCCACCAAAGTAGATAGGTGAGTTGGTGTAGTTAATCAGATACTGAGGGATCACCGCTATCATCGCAAAGAAAACAGCCCCCGGCAAAGTTATTCTGGCGATGACGCTATTCAAATACTCGGCAGTGTTCCTACCCGGCTTCTTACCGGGGATAAATCCACCGAACTTCTTCATATTGTTAGCCATCTCGATCGGATTAAGCACGATCGCCGTGTAAAAATAAGCAAAAAAGACGATCAAAATAACATACAAAATCGTATAGGTGTAAGCACCCGGCGACATCGCACTAGACACGGCGTTCATAAAAACGCTCTCCTTGAAAAAAGCGGCTATCGTCTTGGGGAACATAATCACCGCTTGAGCAAAGATGATCGGGATAACCCCCGCTGTGTTCACCTTCAAAGGGATGTGTGAGGACTGTCCACCATAGATCTTGCGACCCACGATCCGCTTGGCGTATTGCACCGGTAGCTTCCTCTCTGCCTGAGTCACATAAACCACCAGGCCAGTTACCACCAAGATCGTCGCCAAGATAATCACCACATTCACCGTCGGCATAGAGCCAGCGTAAACCATCCTACCCATATTGTAAAAACCGATTGGATAGCGCACCACGATACCGGCGAAGATAATCAAAGATATTCCGTTGCCGATGCCTCGGTCGGTGATTCTCTCACCCAACCACATTATGATCATCGTTCCCGTCAGCAAAGTTATCACGGCAGCGATAGTGAACATCAGCCCACTATTCGGCACCACCGCCCTGCCTGCAGATGTGTATAAGTTTTGCAAGAAGATGGTGATACCCACCGAGTTGAACACGCCCACGATCAAAGTTCCGTAGCGAGTGTATTGGGTGATCTTTCGTTGTCCCTCGGCTCCCTCGTGTTTGAGCTTCTCGAAGAAAGGAAAAACCCCTCCCAAGAGTTGCATCACGATAGAGGCGGTGATGTAAGGCATAATTCCCAAGGCGAAGATGGAAGCTCTTTGAAAGTTACCACCCACGAACATATCGAACATACCAAACAAAGTTCCCTCACCACCCGAGGTTGCGAAAAACTCTGCCAAGGCGCTGGTGTCTATACCCGGCACCGGGATGTAACCCCCCAGGCGATAAAGCACCAAAATGAAAGCGGTAAAAAGGACTTTGTTTTTCAGCTCAGCAATCTTAAAAACATTTAATAGATTTTTAAGCAATTTAAATCTCCTTTACGCTTCCACCGCAAGCCTCGATCAGCTTCTTAGCGTTTTTTGAGAATTTGTTAGCTTCCACATTTATGGCATCTTTAATCTCGTCCACACCAGAAGCCAACACCTTTACAGGTAGCAACTTCTTGGGAATAATCCCCTTTTCTTCCATTACCTCAACACTAATATCGGACTCTCCCAAAGCCACCAAAGACCCCAAGTTAACAATCCTATACTCTTTTCTATTTATACTGGTAAAACCTCTTTTCGGCAAACGGCGTTGCAAAGGCATTTGACCACCTTCAAACCAAGCAGGGATATTTCCACCACTTCTGGATTTTTGACCGTTATAACCTCTACCGCCCGTTTTACCAAGGCCAGAAGCTCTTCCTTTTCCTCTTCTTTTCTTGTTTTTCAAAGCAGGTTTGCTGAGATTAGATAAATTCATCATTTCCACCCCTATCTTAAACTTCTTCAACCTTCAAAAGATAATCAATCTTGTTAATCATCCCCCGAATTACAGCGTTATCTTCGTGCACCTTAGATCTGCCTATCTTGCCAAGACCCAAAGCCTTAATCGTGCCTTTGACCTTATCTCTTCTTCCGATAGTGCTTTTTATCTGCGTAACCTTCAAATTCTTAGCCATTATTCACTCCCCTTGACAAGCTCGTCCAGACTCTTACCACGAAGTTTAAGCACATCTTGAATAGTCCTGAGCTTCTTCAGTCCGTCGATAGTCGCCTTAGCCACATTCACAGAGGTGTTAGAACCCAAAGATTTAGTCAAAATGTTTTGCACACCCGCAGCTTCCAAAATGGCACGCGCAGGACCACCGGCAATAATTCCCGTTCCGTCAGAGGCTGGCTTGAGCATCACCTTGCTGGCTTTGAACTTACCCACGATCTCGTGAGGAATGGTTCCTTTCACCAGCGGCACACTAAACATCGCCGCCGCAGCGTTATCTTTTGCCTTACGGATAGCGTCGGTAATCTCGTTCGCTTTCCCACTGGCAAACCCCAGTTTTCCGTTCTTATCTCCAACGACCATAGCCGCATTAAAGCTGAAGTTTCTACCACCTTTTACCACTTTGGCAACACGGGCAGTCGACACAATCTTCTCAACTTCAAATCCGCTCTTGATCGGTCTATCGTTCTTTTGCTTTCTCAAAATATCTCCTTATAGCACCAAACCGGCGTCTCTAGCACCTTCCACCACAGCTTTCACGCGACCATGATACTTAAAACCGTTCCTGTCCACGCAAGCAGCTTTTATCTTGGCAGCTTTAGCTTTCTCGCCCAAAGCTTTACCAACTTGGAAGCCTTTCTCACACTTGTTGCCTTCAAACTTAGCGCCCTTTTCCAAAGTTGAACAAGCCACCAAAGTTTTTCCGCTCTCGTCATCTATCATCTGAGCATAGATGTTTTTCAAAGAGCGATAAATCACCAATCTTGGTCTTTGCGCAGTCCCTTTCACCTTTTGGATATAAGCTTTTTTCCTCCTGAGTCTTGAGGCAAACTTTTGATAACATTTAGATAATTTCTTTCTCATTTACTCTCCTCAATCCTTATTCGGCTTTTTTACCTTGTTTAATCTTCACAAACTCGTCTTGGTAACGGATACCTTTACCCTTGTAATTCTCTGGTGGCTTTATCTTACGAATTTGATCAGCAAACTTGCCAACCTCTTCTTTGTTAATCCCCGAGATAGTCACCTGGACATTAACAGGCAAAGCTTGTTTACCCTCGGGAGCCTTAGCTTCTGCCTTCAGATGCGCCGGCACCTCCACGATCACCTCGTGAGAAAACCCAAGATTACATCTGAGCCATTTGCCTTGCATCTTCGCATTAAATCCAGTTCCGATAAACTGCAAAGTCTTGCTCCAGCCTGTGCTGACTCCGATTACCATATTGTTCAAAATCGCTCTGGTCATCCCGTGAACAGCTCGCAAAGAGTCGTTCTCTCTGGTCACAACCAAAACGCCGTCTTTATTTTTTACATCTACGCCAGGCAAAAAGGTGAAGTCGCTTTGACCCAAAGGACCTTTCACAACGACATCTTTACCCTTGATAGAAACCTCTACCTTCTCTGGAATACTAATTGGTAGGTCACCTATTCTAGACATTTCTACTTCCTCCTACCAAACTTTGCAAACATATTCGCCGCCAACATTCTTGGCTTTGGCATCTCTGTCCACCATCACCCCTTGAGAAGTGGAGATAATCGCACATCCCAAGTTGTTATAAACAGTCGGCAAATTTTTTGCATTTACATAAACCCTCAAACCTGGGGTACTTACTCTTTGGATGCCTTGCAACACAGGAGCTTCGTCCTTCGTATATTTCAACACCAAAGATAGTTGCTTTCTTACTCTTTTTTGAGAGACATCTCTGTCCAACACTTCGTAGGATTCTACGAAATTCTCTTGATCGAGCAGTTTCACAATTCCTTCTACGAGCTTACAATGATCGACAAAGACCGCCTTGTGATTTGCACGATAAGCGTTCCTAATCTTAGTCAAAGCATTAGCTATAGGATCTGACACACTCATTCTTAATTCTCCTTACTTTCTTACCAGCTGGCTTTAGTCACACCAGGGATCTCCCCGTTGGAAGCCAATTTTCTAAAACAAAGTCGGCAAAGACCAAAGTCTCTGATATAACCTCTGGGACGACCACATTGCTGACAACGATTATACTCTCTCACCTTGAACTTTTGCGACCGTTTTTGTTTCACTATCATCGATTTTTTAGCCATGATTACTCCCTAATTTTTCTTGAAGGGGAAACCCAAGCCGCTGAGCAACTTGAAAGCACCTTCATTAGTCCCTGAGGTGGTACACACCACGATACTCAAACCGCGCACACTGTCCACCTTGTCGTAATCTATCTCAGGAAAAATCACTTGCTCTTGCAAACCAAGGGCGTAGTTGCCTCTTCCGTCGAAAGATTTGGCAGGGATACCTCTAAAGTCTTTGAGCTTAGGCAAAACAATCGAGATAAGCTTGTCCACAAACTCATACATCGCATCGCCACGCAAAGTCACCTTACAACCAATGGGCATACCCTCTCTGAGCTTGAAGTTAGAGATAGACTTTCTCGCCTTGGTCACCATCGGCTTTCTTCCGGTGATCAAGGTCATATCTTTGACCGCACCATCCAGAAGAGCCTTGTTTTGAGTAGCTTCGCCCACACCCATATTCACCACGACCTTCTCTAGTTTGGGCACTTGGCAAATATTCTTATAATCTTTCTTGAGCGAAGGCACTACATCTTTCAAATATT
Source organism: Cloacimonadales bacterium (SeqCode) (assembly GCA_965228195.1). Classification (GTDB taxonomy): domain Bacteria; phylum Cloacimonadota; class Cloacimonadia. The sequence goes on along the minus strand of OZ245797.1, from coordinate 1,036,941 downwards.
TATCTTGCAATCTGTTCATTTGCTGTCCCTCGATAATAACTCTTCGCCAGACTTCTTGCAAACTCTGACCCTTTTATCACCCATCACCTTGTAAACGGGCTTTGTCACACTCTTGAGCTTTTGGCTATACAACATCACATTAGAGGCGTCAATCGACCCTTCGATCTCGATGATACCACCTTGAGGATTGTTTTGGTCAGGTCGCACATGCTTCTTCTTCAGGTTCACCTTCTCCACAATCACTCTGCCTTTCTTGCGATCGACAGCCAAAATCTTGCCTTTCTCACCTTTGGAAGCTCCAGAGATTACCACGACAAAATCGTCTTTTTTCAATCGGACTTTCTTTTCCATCATAACCTCCTTACACCACTTCTGGAGCCAAAGACATAATCTTGGAGAAACCAAACTCTCTGAGCTCTCTGGACACAGGTCCAAAAACACGAGTTCCTATCGGCTCTCCCGCATCGTTTACCATCACCACGGCGTTATCAGAAAATCTGATGTAAGATCCGTCGGCTCTGCGAACAGCCTTCTTGGTTCTCACTATCAACCCTTTCACCACAGCTTTTTTCTTTATTCTGCCTCCAGGCAGCGCTTTTTTGACCGCAACTACGATAATATCACCAACCGTGGCGTATCTCCGCTTGGAGCCACCCAGCACCTTGATGCACTCTGCGAGTTTCGCCCCAGAGTTATCGGCTACCACCAAATTTGTTTGCATTTGTATCATAACAAATCGTCCTTATTTACTCACTTCCAACACTTTCTCCAAAACCCATTTCTTGGTTTTGCTAAACGGCTTCGACTCTTTGATCATCACTATATCGCCCATATTGCAAACATTGTTTTGATCGTGAGCTTTCACTTTCTTGTGTCTTCTAACCATTTTCTTATACAAAGGATGGGCAAACTTTCTTTCGATCTCCACGACAACGGTTTTTTCCATCTTGTCGGAAACGACCTTGCCAATCCTTACCAATCTTCTACTAAACATTTGCCACCTCTGCTTTTGCTCTTTCGTTTGTCACAGTCTTAATCTTAGCGATGTTTCTTCTGGCAACCTTGAAAGCGGAAGGTGTCTCCAACTTGCCCATAGCTTGAGCAAACCGAAGGTCAAAAAGTTTTACCTCTTGTTTCTCCAAACTCTCTTGCAACTCAGCATCACTCATCTGACGAATTTCTGCAATCTTCATATTCTCACCTCTCCTCGGTAAACCATCTCGGTCTTGATCGGCAACTTCTTTCCTGCCTTGGAGATAGCCTCTCTTGCCAAAGCCTCATCTTCGATCTCCAGCTCAAACAAAACTCGCCCAGGCTTCACCACTGCTACCCAATACTCTGGCTCACCCTTACCCTTACCCATCCGTGTCTCGGCTGGTTTTTGAGTAAACGGCTTGTCTGGAAAAATACGAATATGGACCTTTCCTGTCCTTTTCAAAGTCCTGGTCAATACAACACGAACCGCCTCAATTTGACGAGAGTTGATCCAACCACAACTTTGAGCAAGCAAACCAAAGTTGCCGAAACTAACTGCGTTTCCTCTATGAGCAAGACCGCTCATTCTGCCCCTTTGTTGCTTTCTAAATTTAGTTCTCTTCGGTGCTAACATTACCTTAACTCCTTAAATTAATTGAGGATATCGCCTTTGTATATCCAAACTTTAATACCAATAATACCGTAGGTGGTATTAGCCTCGACCAAAGCGTAATCGATATCAGCCCTGAGAGTGTGCAAAGGTGTCGAACCTTCGGTGTATCTCTCGGTCCTTGCCATCTCGGCTCCACCCAATCTTCCTGAGCATTGGATCTTGATCCCTTTGGCTCCATCTCTCTTGGCGTTTCTGATAGCGAACTTCATCACTCTTCTAAAAGAGACTCTGTTTTGCAGTTGTCTTGCTATCTCTTGTCCGACCAACTTAGAATCACACCACATCTTCTTCACTTCGTTCACATTCACAAAAACAGAAAGATTTTTCTCTCTCTTCTTGTTCAAAAGCAAAGAAAGCTCTTTGCGCAAAAGGTCGATCTCCGCACCTTTCTTGCCGATCACCTGTCCTGGTCTTGCGGTATAAATATCCACCGTGAGTTGTGAGCTCTTACGATATATCTTAATCTTAGAAACCATCGCCGTGGCTAATCTATGCTTGAGATACCTTTTCACCATCAAATCTTCTTGCAGGTTGGCGATATACTCTTTGCCCGTGGCAAACCAAACAGAATCGGATTCCTTGTTTATACCCAGTCTCAGACCTATCGGATTAACTTTTTGTCCCATTCTATTCTCCTTCCTTGCTCACATCTTTCACAAACAAAAAGATATGACAGCTTCTTTTCAAAATTCTGGTAGCTCTACCTTGAGCTCTAGGTCTAAACCTTTTAGCGGTGCGACCTTCGTTGGCATAAGCTCGAGAGACGATCAAATCACCATCACTGACGCCATCGTTCAAATCTTTGGCGTTTGCCACAGCAGAGTTCAGAAGCTTATACATCTGTTTAGCCACTTTTTGTTTCGACAAAAACAAGATCTTTTGCGCCATCGGCACAGACTTGCCTCTAACCAAATCTACCACCAAACGGGCTTTGCGGGCAGAACCTTTATAATCTTTTAATACAGCTTTATATTCCATAGTAATTAACCTCTATTTGTATGAGCCCTAAAAGTCCGAGTATGAGAGAACTCGCCAAACTTATGCCCGACCAAATCTTCCGAAACAAACACAGGGATAAACTTCTTGCCGTTGTGAACAGCAAAAGTGTAACCAATGAACTCTGGAACGATCGTAGATCTTCTCGACCAAGTCTTGATAACCGACTTCTTTCCCTCTTTCTCCATCTTCTCTACTTTCTTAAGCAGGTGTTCTTCCACGAAAGGGCCTTTTTTTACTGAGCGAGCCATTATTTCCTACCTCTTCTCTTTTTAGCTTTTACTATAAACTTGTCCGAATATTTTTTCTTCTTCCGAGTTTTTCCACCTTTGGCTAGCACTCCCCAAGGCGACCTTGGATGTCCACCACCAGAAGTTTTAGCCTCTCCACCACCCATCGGGTGATCCACAGGGTTCATCGCCACACCACGAACTTTTGGTCTTTTGCCTAACCATCTGCTTCTACCGGCTTTACCCAGTTTCAAGGTGTTACGCTCAACATTACCAACCTGTCCGATAGTCGCATAGCAGTTCTCACGCACCAAGTGGACATCGCCAGAAGGCATCTTCAGGTGAACATACCCTGCATCTTTAGCAACAATCTGCACATAAGAACCAGCCGAGCGTGCCAACTTGCCGCCTCTGCCGGGAGTGAACTCCACATTGTGCACCAGCGTTCCCAGCGGAATGTTAATCAACGGAAGGGCGTTACCGATCACGATAGGAGCTTTCTCTCCTGCCATAACCTTTTGTCCAACCTCGATTCCCAAAGGAGCCAAGATGTATCTCTTCTCACCATCCACATAGTGCAAAAGGCAAATTCTGGCAGTTCTGTTTGGATCATACTCGACGCTAGCTACCACCGCTCCGATCTCTCTTTTGTTTCTTTTAAAATCGATGATCCGATACTTTCTCTTGTGTCCACCACCCTTTCTTCTCATGGTGATGCGACCTTGATTGTTACGACCAGCTCTCTTAGGAAGAGGAGCCAAAAGGCTCTTTTCTGGAGTAGAGGTAGTGATCTCATCGAATGTGTAACCTGTTTTGAACCTCTGTGTAGGTGTAACTGGTTTGTATTTTCTAATTCCCATAACTTCAAAACCCTCTAAACTTCAAATTCTGGAAAAGATTCGCCCGAACGAAGAGTGACGATAGCTTTTTTCCAATCGGCTCTTTTTCCTGCAAATCTACCCATATTTTTCACTTTTCCGCGCTGACAAATAGTGTTCACACTCTTCACCTTCACCGAAAATATTTTCTCTAACGCTTTCTTTATCTCAATCTTGTTGGCTTCTTTGCTAACCTTGAAAACATAAGATTTCTCGCCTCTAGCGTTCTCTGCCATCAACTCCGAAGATTTTTCGGTAATATGAGGAGCTATGATTATTCTTCTTTCTGATTTTCTCATGATCCAAACACCTCTATAACTTTCTTCAGACCGCTCTCGGTAATCAAAAGATTGTCCGCATGCAACACTTGATAAGCGTAAAGAGTGTCAGCTCTATCGGTCTTCACATCTTTGATGTTGGCAAAAGATTTCACCAAACAAGAGTCGCTGCTATCAAAGATGACCAACTTCTTCCTACCATTGCCGATACTATCAACAATGCCGGTAGCTTTCTTGGTAGAAGGCGCATCAAACTTCAAATCTTCGATCACCATCAACCCATCTTTTTTCACCAAATCACTCAAAGCGATCTTCAAAGCCAGCCTCTTCAATTTCTTTGGCACTTTGATCGTCCAATCTTTTGGTCTAGGACCAAAAGCTCTACCACCACCACGCCTTATGGGAGTCTTGATATCTCCCGGACGAGCGTTACCGGTGCCTTTTTGACGAAAAAGCTTCTTGCGACTACCTTTCACCTCAGATCTGCCTTTCACGCAAGATGTGCCTTGTCTTTGATTAGCAAGGTAAGCTTTCACCACCTCATAAATCACCACATCGGCACCATCGCACTCCTTGGCAAAAAGCTCATCAGGCAAAGAAACTACGCCGTTTTCCGAGCCATCCAATTTATACTTTTTTATTTCCATTTTTTAAAATTCTCCTATCCCAGCTTTTTCAATAGAACCGTGCTGTTTCTGTGTCCAGGGATTGCACCTTTCACAAAAAGCAAATTTCTTTCTTTGTCGATCTTGACGATCTCCAAGTTTTTCACAGTTCTTCTGGCGTTACCATAATGTCCCGGAAGCTTCTTCCCTTTGAACACACGAGATGGTGTGGCACACTGACCAATAGAACCAGGTCCACGGTAGTTCTCATGCACACCATGGCTGGCTTTCATTCCACTAAAGTTGTGTCTTTTCATCACACCCGAAAAGCCACGACCCTTGGTTGTACCCACAACATTGACGATCTCGTTGATTTGAAACATATCCACCGAAAGCTCTTCCAAGCCTTCCAAATCTGCCTCGCTATCCAAACGGAACTCTCTGATAACCTTGTAACAATCGCCCTTACAATGTCCTTGCAAAGCCTTCGAAACATTCTTGGACTTCTTCGGGTCGAAACCAACTTGCACTGCCACATAACCGTCAACGGCTTCGGTCTTCTTTTGGATAACCTTGCAAGGTCCTGCTTGCACGACAGTCACCGGAACCACTCTGGCACTGCCATCAAACATCTGGCTCATCCCAATCTTCTTTCCTACTATTCCTAACATCTATCCTCCTTACGCCTTAACCTCTACATGAACACCCGAGGGCAAGCTAATCTTTTTCAAAGCGCTTGTGGTGCTAGAAGTAGGATTTTCGATATCAATTACTCTCTTATGAACCAGCATCTGAAATTGCTCTTGCGATTTCTTGTTTACATGAGGAGAACGAAGCACTGTATAAACAGTCTTCTCCGTCGGCAACGGAACAGGTCCAACCACCTTGGCGCCAGTGCTAGACACGCTATTCACCAGCTCTCCCACAGAAGCGTCCAGCAACCTGTGATCATAAGCCTTCATCTTAATTCTAATCTTATTTGTTTTCATATACTAACCTTAAAAATATCTATCGCTAATATTACGCTTCGATCTCGGCAATCACGCCAGCACCGATAGTTCTACCACCCTCACGGATAGCAAATCTAAGCCCTTTGTCCATGGCAATCGGCACGATCAGCTCGCCTTTGATCTTGACATTGTCGCCCGGCATCACCATCTCCACGCCTTCTGGCAAGCTAAGAGTTCCGGTCACATCGGTGGTTCTGAAGTAGAACTGAGGACGGTAACCAGAGAAGAAAGGTTTGTGTCTTCCACCCTCGTTTGCCTTTAGCACATAAATCTCACCAACGAACTTGGTGTGCGGAGTGATGCTCCCAGGAGCAGCCAAAACCATACCACGCTCGATCTCGTCTTTCTTGATACCACGCAAAAGCACACCGACATTGTCGCCAGCCTCAGCGCTGTCCAAGATTTTACGGAACATCTCCACGCCGGTGCAGACAACTTCGATAGTCTCTTTGATACCGACTCTAGAGAGCTTGTCGTTCACTTGTAGCTTGCCAGTCTCCACACGACCGGTTGCCACGGTGCCACGACCAGAGATGGAGAAAACATCCTCCACAGGCATCAAGAAAGGTTTGTCAACCTCACGAGCTGGCTCAGGGATATAGCTATCCAAAGTCTCGATCAACTTCTCGATAGCAGCCACACCCTCGGCGTCGCCCTCGAGTGCTTTCAAGGCAGAACCTTGCACAAATGGGATGTCGTCGCCTGGGAAACCGTAAGAAGACAAAAGCTCTCTGACTTCCATCTCTACCAGCTCCAAAAGCTCGGCATCGTCCACTAGATCGCATTTATTAAGGAAAACCACCATCGCTGGCACACCAACTTGGTAAGCCAAAAGGATATGCTCGCGAGTTTGCGGCATTGGTCCGTCGGCAGCAGACACCACCAAGATAGCTCCGTCCATTTGCGCGGCACCGGTGATCATATTCTTCACATAGTCGGCGTGACCCGGGCAGTCCACATGGGCGTAGTGCCTAGCGGCTGACTCATACTCCACGTGGGCAGTAGAGATAGTAATACCTCTTTCTCTCTCCTCGGGAGCGTTGTCGATAGAGCCGAAATCTGAGTAGTCGGCTTGTCCTTTTTCGGCAAGCACTTTAGTGATTGCGGCGGTTAGAGTAGTCTTACCATGGTCAACGTGACCGATGGTTCCTACGTTTACATGCGGTTTGCTTCTGACAAATTTTTCCTTTGCCATAATTCCTCCTAAAGATCAAAAGTCCTTTTTTATCTGACACAAGTCACAGGACTTACTTTTTTAATTTATTCCTATTAAAGTCCAAATTTTAGCCTTAACCTTTAGTGTCAACCATTTTTTGAGCCACCCAAACCTAATTGCCCCCAAAAGCGGTATTTTATCAGACTCTTCCAAAACTCCTCTACTTGTTCCTTGGCAAATATTTACAAAAAATAGTTGAAAACTTTACCAAAAAAGAAGTTTTGGATATAGTCGTTTAAATCAAGCGATTAAGGAGGATCGTGATGTCAAATATTATGCAAGGAAAAAATGGGGTCATCTTGGGTGTCGCCAACAACAAAAGTATCGCTTGGCAAATCGCCAAAAAGTTGCAAGAGCAGGGAGCCAACATCGGCTACACCTACCAAGACGAGATCTCCAGCAAAAAAGCTCTTGCCCTTTTTGAAAAAAACAACGCCGCTTTCGCCTGCAAACTAGATGTCTGTTGCGATGCCGATTTTGCAAACCTCAACAAAAACATCGAAGATAATTTCGCTGGCAAGCTCGACTTTGTCGTGCACTCCGTGGCAGGCGGTCCCAGCCTAGAAGATTTACAAGGCAACTTTTACGATATCGCCAGAGCCAATTTCCTCAAGAGTATAGAGATATCTGCCTTCTCTTTTGTCGCCTTGCTCAAAAGCGTCTCACCCTACCTGCAAGCCGCCGGATCTTCTTCGGCTATCTGTCTTAGTTATCTGGGCTCACAAAGGGTCGTACCCAACTACAATGTGATGGGCGTCGCCAAAGCCACCTTGGAATGTTCGGCTCGCTATATGGCTAGCGATTTGGGTAAAGACGGAGTGCGGGTAAACATCGTCTCACCAGGACCCATCCTCACCAGAGCCGCTAGCGCCGTAGGAGGATTTCGTCAGATGCTCAAAGAATTCGCCGAAAAAACGCCCTTGAAAAAACAGGTTAAGACCGAAGATGTCGCTGGCGCCGCTCTGTTTTTGCTCAGCGACCTCTCAGGCGGCACCACCGGACAAACCATCTATGTGGATAACGGTTTTTGTCTTAGATAATTAGCTACTATACACGCCGTGATCTTTTTGAAAAAGGTTGAGGCTTTTTTTAGCAACTGGTTTGGTAAACTTTATACCTCCCCTTTCTGCTTCTCTTTCAACAGCCTCTTTTCCTAAACCTCTTCATAAACTACATTGTTCCCCTTAGGATACACAAAATAGTAACGCTTTTCATAATTTGCAAACTGTGCGATTTTTTCCGAATTTGCTATCAAATTAGCCTTTATCTTCTCAGTCAATTTGTCTTTATTCATCTTCACTTCGAAAAAGTAAGCCTCCTTACTCAAGTCGTCCACTGCCATCATATCCACTTCCACATCACCCTTTCTATCCCAATATTTACCGACTCTAGTCAGGCTAATATTCAAAAAGTTCTCTTCTATCAATCTTCGGTAAACCATATCTTCAAACACTCTACCCACATGGGAGGGCAACTTATCTAAAATCAATTCGGTTGCCAACTTCACTTGGCGAATTTCCCTCAAGTATTTTTGAGGCTCTATCAATGCAAACCAAAATTGGAAAAAGTTATCTTTGATATACCATCGACCTTTGCGAGACCTCGGATTGCGCACATCTGTAATTGGCACTCTCCTTTCTAGCAAACTATAAATTCGCTCCAATCGTTGCAGATAGACCGTAGCATCCTTAATCCCAGCGTATTGCTCTATCTCACTCAATACCCTGCGCCCCTTGGCTATTGCCGAAAGGATAGAAAAATAAGTCACATAATCTTTGCCAAACTCCTCTTTTAACACCGACTCCCCCTCTTCCCATATCCACTCTTTGCTTTGGATTATTTGTCGCAATCTTGTCAAAAAATCTTCTCCCTTGTATTGATTTACCTCTTCCCAATATTTAGGCACACCATCAAATATGGAATAAAATAGAATTTTATCTCTAGCCGTGAGCAATTGTTCATCTATCATAAATTGCTCTTGTGATCGCAAAGAAAGGTAAGAAAGCTCCAAAATATCAGACGCCCTACCAAAAAGTGGCTCTTTATTACCCTTAAAAATCTTCTCCATCAAAGAAAAAGAAGAACCGCTAAAAATAAACAGCAAAGACGAGCCATCTCTATACAGATCAAAAACCTTTTGAAAAACAGAATAGACCTCTTTTTTGGAATAAAAGAAATTTTGAAACTCATCAAAAATCACAACTAACGGCGTCGTCAAACTAAGTTCAAACAAAGCAGTTAGAAATTGTTCAAAGCTAGAAAATCTTCCTAAACTGTGATAACCCAACTCTTGACTTATCATCTGTTGCCAATCCAAAAGTAGCTCATCTATTTTCTTCTTCGTAACAAAAAAGTAGACTCGTTTCGCACTCTTGGTAGCTTCCAATATCAAGCGAGTCTTTCCGATTCTTCTACGACCTGCCACTACCACAATTTCTGATTTTTTCTTTTCTAAGCTTGGCAAATAATCTTGCAACCGAGCAGACTCTTGCACTCTTCCATAAAATTTCATAACCTAATCTCCATTAGGATAACATCCATTAGGTTAGACTTTTTGTCAAATCATTTTTCATATAGTCAAGCTAAGAAGAACTTTATCAACCTAATCTTCATTATGATAATCTACATTAGGTAAACCTACCACCACTTTTTAACGCTTTCTACTTTGCTCTTTATTCACCTTTTTACCTATTTCAACAAATTTTAAGCAAAATCCTCATCCAAAACTACTCTTTCTTCTCCAGTTTGCCTATCTTCAACATCTTCCCCAACCTCTTTTTTATCTCCAAATTACTATCTTCTTTCTTTTTTTCCACAAAAATAGCCTCAAACAACAAATCTACAATACTAAAATAAAACGCCAGATCTTTATCTTCCATATCCATAGCGTCGCTCTCTTGCAAAAAATCGTTCAACAATTTATAAGAAGCAAAAAAAGAGTTAACAAAATTAATATCAAAACTAGGGTATTTTTGAGAAAAATTATTGATCGATTTGTGATAATCGAGTCTATCCTCTGTAAACTCCAAAATCTTTTTATCCATCAGTAGTTGTTGCATCAACTTGCGTAAATAAGCCGCTGCCCCTATATTCATCTTACCAGTTTGACATATTTTAGCATTCAAAAAAAGATTTTTATACTTCTTAGGAGTATTGCCCACATCATGAATAGGATCGAGAATCCGCTCTTTCACACGCAAGTCATTCATCTGGCTAACAAAAGCAAAATCACCCTTATTTCCCAAACAATTACCAAAAACCTGGTAACTATCAAAAATCGAACATTTCTCTTTGTTGGCGCTTTTTTGAAACTCCTCCACCTTCCAATCTACAACAAAATCTCCTTGACTACCATCCAAAATATAAGCACTAACCCGCTCACATCCACGACATTTAACAAACAGCATCCGCTCTTCATCATCTTTACATTTACTAAAAGGAACCACCGCAATAGGTCGATACCTCACCGCTTCACCCTTACACAAAGGACAATTAAACAACTCTTTAGAAATAAAAATTTTATCAGACATCTTCTCTCCTTAAGTCTATAATCCAAATCTTTTATTTTTTGTTTTCACCTCTCACCCAAAATCTAGCAAGGCTTATTTAAGTTTTTTGCAAATTTCTTAATTAAGGACTGCCACTATTTAAGTTTTTGCCGATTTTCTTAATTAAGCCCTGCCCTTATTTAAGTTTTCGAGAATTATTTAAAAATTTAGAAAATTTCAGCAACTGGTTTGATAAACTTTAAACCTACCTTTCTGCTTCTCTTTCAACAATCCTTTTCGCTGCAAAGAAACAAAAGCTTGCCTTATGGCTCCCTGACCTTTTTTGTGAAACTTAGAAAAAATCTTCTCTTTGGTTTTGGCAACCCTGCAATAATCCAAAATTTTCTCCTCCAATTCACAACCTTCAAACAAAACTGATTTGCCCACTACCACCAAAGTTTGCCCCTTATTATAAAGCGAGTTATCTTTCTGCGTGATAAACTCCACCTTGGCACTGCGCAAAAAATTCCGCACCCTTCTCCTTAGATCACCCCCAACACCAGAAGAGCCATAACCGTGCACCACCAAAAGTCGCCTCTGACCAGAAGCAACCAAACGATTATAACGACTAACCAAAGCCGCCAGCGCCTCGGTTGCCCTCATCCCGTGCAAATCTAACTCACTCATCTCACGAAATAGCCGTAAATCTCGTCTGCACTCTTCATCGCCAAAATCGACTCCGCTTTTGGTAGCGAGTCTACTTTTTGTGCCAACTGAGTCATCAACTGAATGTGTGGCGAGCCTTCCTTGTTGGTAGACAAAATCAAGATGAAGATTTTCGTGGGTCTCTTGTCCATCGAGCCTGCATCTATCTCCTTTTGACTGATACCCACAGCCACCACGCCACGCTCCACAGCATCAGTTTTGGCATGCGGAAAAGCGGAAAAATTGCCCAAGGCGGTAGAGGCAACAGCTTCTCTCTCCAAAACAGCTTGCAAGGCGCGCTGCTTGTCCCTCACCATCCCTTGCGCAAAGAGTCTGTCCACCATCTCCTTGATTATTGCCATGACACTCTCGCCCTTCAGCGAGGTAATAATAGCGCCGCGGCAGACGAAATCTTTGAGCTTAACCTTGCTCTTCTGGTTGATGACAATCTTCTTATTTTGCAAAGTCGGATGCAACTTTTTGCTCTGACTACTCACCTCATCCTTCAAGCCTTGCATCTGCTCCACCAACTGAGTAAGAGCCTCGTTGATAAGAGCTTTCACAAAATCGATATTCTCACCTTGTGTCTGTATCTTAATCTTTTTGGGCATCAAAATAAGCTTGATATTCATCTGATCTTTGCGAATATAAAAAATCTTGTTTTCCAACCAAAGCGTATGCACAAAAAATCCTTCGCCTTTAAAAAACGAGATCGTCGTTTTTGCCAAAAAAGCCGTAAACTGCTGGCTGGCAAAATTAAACTCCACCACCTTGGTGTTCACATCTTTTCCGCTTTGTTCTATTCCTGGCTTATCTTTACCAAACAATAGACTAATCAGGGGAGAGGCGACCGCCGTGCTTAGCAGCACCAAGATGATCGCACAACCAAAAATCTCACCCGAGATAAATCCACCAGCCAGACCGATACCTGCCACAATCGTCGTCACCTCGCCGCGTGGCACCATCCCCAACCCTACTCTGGCAGCACCCAAAGGGTTAAACCCCACCAACATTGCCGGCAAACCACACCCCAAGAGCTTGGCAATCACTGCCACGAAAGAGAACACCAAACCAAGTAGCAAAATCGAGCTATCAGCAAAAACTCGCACATCAACCATCATCCCCACCACCACGAAAAAAATCGGCACAAACATCACCTTCAGCAGCTCCACACTCTCCAAAACGGTGTAGCTGATATCGGTTTTGGAGAGCGATAACCCTGTGACATAAGCTCCGATAATCATCGCCAGCCCAGCCTTCTCGAAAACTCCTGCCACCAAAAGGGCTAACCCAAAAGCCAAGGTAGAAAAGACATAGCGATTTTTAAAAAATTTCAAAGTTTTAGAAATCTTGTGCGCTAAACTCAAGCCGATAGCGGTCACCAAGAGCCACACCCCCACCGCCTTACCACCTATCCACGCCACCTTACCCCAGTTCATCGCCGAGCTCCCATCTAGCGAGCCGATAACGCCCAAAACGACAGCAAAGATGATAATCCCCGAGATGTCGTCCAGCACCGCAATAGAGAGGATGGTCACCCCCTCGGGCGAGCCAAGCTTCTTCTTCTCCGAGATTATTCTGGCAGTGGCACCGATAGAAGTCGCCGTGGACAACACCCCCAAGAATAGACAAAACGGATCCATAAAACCTTTGTCTAGATAAAAAACGCCGACCAAGACAGCCAAACCAAAAGAGAAAACGACATCGAAGATTATAAAAAGCGAGAACTTGCCCAAAAGCTTATTGAGCGAGCCTCCACCAAATCGCATTATCATATCCAAATCTGTCTCCAGACCGGCACAAAAAAGCAAGATGATCGACGCCAAAGTAGAAATAGAGTAGAGCGTCGGCGAAATCGGGAAGCTACCACCAGACAAAGGAAAAAGCCCTTCCGGAAATCCCCACAACCCCAAAGAACCCAGCACATATGGACCTATCACAACCCCTGCGGCAATCTCGCCCAACACCGCTGGCAAACCAAACTTCTTAAACAAATCGCCAAAAAATTTGGCAGCAAAAATAATAATCCCCAGCTGAAAAACCAACATCGTTGCCGAATGTATCGCGCCATCTTCGCCCGCAACCAAACAGCCAACACCCAACAAAAAGCTTAAAACCAACCCTAACTTCTTCATCTTAACCTTCTTCAAATTTTTTACAAACTTAACTTTTTTTTCATAAAGTCAAATCCACCTTCCTAGATTTTAGTCAACACCAAAATAGAGAAAACGCCTCTTTCTCCTCGGCAAAATTTTCCCTTGACCGAAATCAACCAATCTATAATGAGTTAATTCAGAGATTAACAAAAAAAATCAAGGTGTAAAAAATGACGCTAACAAGAATAAAAAAACTACTCACCAAAGAGGAAGGAATCTCGCTAGAGTTCAAAGAGTGCAAAGATGAACTCCCCAAAAGCATCTACGAGACTGTCTGTGCCTTCCTCAATCGTAGCGGCGGCGAGATTTTGCTTGGCGTTACAGACGACAAAAAAGTTCAAGGCATCAACCAAGACAAGATAGAGCAAATAAAAAGAGAGTTTGCCGTCACTATCAACAATCCGCAAAAAATGTCACCTCCCGTCTATCTAGCTATCAACCAAGTTCAAATAAACAAAAAACAGATCTTACACATCTATGTCCCCGTCGGCTCTCAGGTGCAAAAGTGCAAAAACAAAATTTACGACCGCAACGAAGATGGCGATTTTGACATAACCAACAATCAGACCTTGGTCACTCAGCTATACCTAAAAAAGCAAACCACCTACTCTGAAAACAGGGTCTACCCTTATTGCGAGCTAGAAGATTTGGACAAGAACCTAATCAACAAAGCCCGAAAACTGGCAATAATTCAAAACAACAATCATCCTTGGAAAGAGCTAGACAATCTAGAGCTTCTCAAAAGTGCCAAGCTGTATTCCAAAGATTATCAGACCAACCAAGAAGGCATCACCCTGGCAGGAATCTTATTGTTTGGCAAAGAAGAGACAATCTTATCTGTCTTACCACATCACAAAACCGACCTAATCTTGCGAAAAATCAACTTGGACAGATACGATGATAGAGACGATGTCCGCATAAACTTAATCGATAGTTACGAGCGAATTGTCACTTTCGGCAAAAAGCATCTGCCAAATCCATTCTATTTGGAAGCAAACCAAAGGATAAATGTGAGAAACAAAATTTTGAGAGAGATAGCTTCTAACATCTTGATGCACAGGGAGTTTACCAACCCTTTTCCTGCCAAGCTGATCATCGAAAAGGAGCAAATAAAAACCGAAAATGCCAACAAACCCCACGGTCACGGCAAAATCGATCCAAAAAACTTTTCACCTTTCCCCAAAAACCCAATTATCGCAAGGGTGTTCAAGGAGATCGGACTCGCCGACGAGCTTGGCTCTGGCACAAGAAACTTAACCAAATATGTAAAAATATACTCTGGTGCCGAACCAAAATTGATCGAAAACGACATCTTCAATATCATCATTCCTCTCGTAAAAAGAGTTACCCCGCAAGTTACCCCGCAAGATACCCCGCAAGATACCCCGCAAGATACCCCGCAAGATAACATATTGAAATTCTGCAAGTTAGGGAAAACGAGAGAAGAAATCCAAGCTCACATAAAAATAAAAGACAGAGAACATTTCCGCAAAACCTTTTTAAACCCCTTGCTAAAAGAGAACTTATTGGAACTAACTATCCCCGACAAACCAACCAGCAAAAAGCAAAAATACAAAACCACCCCAAAAGGGTTACAATATTTAGACAAAAGGTAAAGATACACAAAATTTATTCCATAAAACCTTTTGTTGCAAACACTAGAGGACAGCGTTATTTGCCGATAACCTGCCACAATGGAGAAGCAAGCCCCAAAGCTCTAATCTCCACTCACCCCATCTTTTTGCCTCGAGACACAAATATCCGCACTTTTTATTTGACACCAAACACCTAAATTAGAGCTTTGTATTTGTTGTTGCGAGGTGGAGCAGTCTGGTAGCTCGTCGGGCTCATAACCCGAAGGCCGTAGGTTCAAATCCTGCCCTCGCTACCATTTTTATCCGGCGACATAGCTCAGTTGGTTAGAGCACCGGAATCATAATCCGGGTGTCCGGGGTTCGAGTCCCTGTGTCGCTACCATTTTTTTGTCTGTGCGCCAGTAGCTCAGCTGGATAGAGCAACGGCCTTCTAAGCCGTAGGTCTCAGGTTCGAATCCTGACTGGCGTGCCATTTGAAGTGCTCAGCTCTTCAAAAATTTCATCACCTACTAAATCTTGGCTTCCACTTATCTACAAATTCTGATAAACCTTTATCGCTTATCTCCTCACAAGATCTTAAAATCAACCTCGTCGCACATACAAAAAATCTTAAAACCTTTTTCAGCCAACTCTTAACTTTGCGAAAGTACTTTCCGCGGGTCAACCGCTTTACCTTTCACCCTATACTCAAAATGCAACTGTGGCGTATCAACTCTGCCCGATTTGCCCAGCTTGGCTATCGGCTGTCCGGCGACCACCTTGTCACCACTGCGCACCAAATTCGCCTTGTTGTGGGCGTAAACCGTCATCACGAACTTCTCGTGTTCCACCACGATCACATTGCCATAACCTCTTTGTTCGCCAGCAAAAATCACCTTGCCGCCAAGAGCCGCCTTTACAGCCTCGCCTTGTTTGCCAGCGATGTTTACACCTTTGTTGATCGTAACCCCGTTCTTGCCGAAGTTGGAGATGATCCTACCTCCATCCACCGGAAACCTCAGTCCAGAGTGTTGCGGTCGCGCCTGGGAAATCGTTTTCGTGGTAGCTTTCTTCACCCTGGTGGGAGCGGTAACGCTGGGTCTTGTGTTCGTAGCACGAATTATCGTCCCACCCTCTTTTGTCACCGCACTGGGAACTCTCACCGCTCTTTGCACCTTTTTGGTAGTCGCCACACTCTTCGCCTGCTTCCGTTTGGGTCTGCTCACGCTCGCCTTCTTGGTCGCCAGATTCACTTTGGGTACTTTGGATTGCTGTTTACCCTCCACCAACCAAATCTTCTGCCCCTGTCTCACATCCACGCTACTCAAGCCGTTGAAATCGACCAAATCCAAGATGAACACCCCATACTTGTGCGAAATATCAACCAAACTTTGCCCACTACCCACGATGTGGAACTTCTCGGGCGGAATTTCCACGCGAGTGATATACTTGGGGAAAACGACCAAATTCGGCTTCAGATATATCTTTTGCCCCAAAAAAATCTCGTCGTCTATCAAGTTGTTGTAAAGCTTCAGCTTCTTGACGGCAATGCCGGTAGCTTTGCTAATTTGAAAAAGATTGTCGCCTCGACGAACGATGTGATACTCCTCAGACTCGGTCACATAAAGCGGATTGCTAAAAGATTGCCGGGCAACCTCACCGTTTGCTTTTGCCCTGCCCGCATCACTAACACCCAACTTGCTGGGGTCAACATTGTATCTCACATTGGCAACGCACCCTGCCAACAAAAAACTAATCGAACAAAATATCGAAACCTTTCTTAGCATAATCTGCTTCCTCTGTCTTTTCAACCCTTTCCACCTTGGCAAAAACGGGACCTTTGTGCAAAACTTTTTCAAACGCCTTTCTATCTTGATGGGAGGCGTAACTAGCCAACACCTCCACCCTGCCGTCGGGCAAGTTCTTGGTGTAACCACTCACCCCCAAGCTTTTAGCTTTTCGCCAAACGAAATTCCTGAAGCCCACTTTTTGCACTCTGCCCGTCACAAAATACCTGTAGCTAAACACATCTACTCCTGAAACTGCAAGTTGTAAAGATTTTTATACTGCCGACAAGATTTCAAAAGCTGGCTATGTTTTCCCACTCCCACCACTTTTCCTTGCTCCATCACCACGATCTTGTCCGCAGAAAGCACGGTGGACAAGCGGTGTGCAATCACAAACACCGTCCTATCGGCTGTCACTCGGTCGATGGCTGTCTGCACATTTTTCTCGGCAATCGTGTCTAGCGCCGAAGTAGCCTCATCAAAAATTAAGATCGGCGGATCGGCAACCACGGCTCTGGCGATACACAACCTTTGCTTCTGTCCGCCCGAGAGGTTCGCTCCCTTGGAGGTCAACATCTGCTGATAACCGTTGGGCATCTTCTGAATAAAATCGTCGGCAAAAGCCACCTCGGCAGCGCTGATCACCTCTTCTTCAGTCGCCTTTTTCGGATGTCCATAAGCGATGTTGTTGTAAATCGTGTCCGTGAAAAGAATGGAGCTTTGGGTGACGATGCCGAACAAAGAGCGCAAAGAGTGTAGCGTAAACCTCTTGGAGGAGACGCCATCGATCAAAATCTGACCTTGGTCGTAGTCGTAAAAACGAGGCAAAAGGTTCACAAGAGTAGTCTTACCGCTGCCAGAGGCTCCCACGAAAGCCACCGTCTGACCTTTGTTGACGCTCAAGTTTATCCTATTTAGCACATCTTTTCCACCCGGTGAGTAAGAAAAGCACAAATCTTTAATCTCGATCGTGTCTTTAAACTCGCTCACCTTGCGGGCGTCTTCTTCCTCATAAACCCCGGTGTTCAAATCCAAAATCTTGGAAACCCTCTCCAGGGAAACGTTCGCCTTCTTCAGCTCGGCGTAACATTTGCTCATCGTTTTTATCGGATGCAACATCGAGGCTACCGCAGCCAAAAAAACCATAAAATCGCCAAAAGTAAAACCGCTGTTTCCGTCCAAAACTTGGACGCCGCCCAAAAGCAAGATGATGATAATCGTGATGATCGAGTTCACTTCCGATAGTGGTGTGTTAATCGTCTTATACATCAGCGACTTAAGTTCAAACTTCAAGTGGGTGGAGTTGATCTGGTTAAACTTCTGATTTTCCTCATCCTCTTTGCAAAAAGCTTTCACGATCCAAACATTCGCCAAAGACTCCTCCACATGCGAGAAAAGGTCAGAAAATTTCGCCTGAATGCGCTGTGAGTATTTCTTGATCTTCTTGCCGATCAAACCGATAATCACAGGGAACAAAGGCAAAACCACCACGCTTATCAAAAGAAGCTTGGCGTTGAGACTGATCGCCAAAACCAAAAAAGCAAAAACGGTGATGCCGTTGCGGACTATCTCCACCAAAGAGGTGATGTAAAGAGTGCTGATGATATCCACATCGTTGACCATCCGCACCATCGAATCGCCAACCTTGTTGTTGGAGAAAAACAAAAGCGACTGCCGCATATAACTGTTAAACATCATATCTCGAACATCTTTGACCGTCAGGAACTTCAACTTGCCAAAACAAACCTTGTCGCCATAGTAAAAGATGTTTTTGGCGGCGATCGCCAAAAAAGCCACCGTTCCTACCACAATCAAAAGCAAAAACGGATCTGTGGTCATCAAAACGCCTTGCAAAGTTTGCCAAAAAGGTGCAAAAACCTCACCCCCAGAAAACCACTGCCCGAAAGCGGGCAAACTCTCTAAGCTAAAACTCACCGCCTCCAAAAAAGAGGATAGATCGTTGAAGCTGTTCACACTCCCTGGCTCACGCACGAAGATGAAGTCCAAGATGGGCTTGACGAAAGTGATCGAAACAGCCGAAAAAAGCGAAAACCCCAGCATAAACAAAAGCCCTATCGCCAGATACGGCCAGTGCCGCAAAGAGATCTTATACAACCTTCTCACATTATTCATTATCTAAACTCTCCTAAAAATTCCCACTGACGCAACTTGTCCATCGAACATTGATTAGCAAGGTTGGCAAAAATTGGCGTTATCGATATTTTGTGCTGATGAACAGCCTCGATGTCTGAGCCCGGATCGTGCCGATAAACGATATCTTCCACGCCAAAATTGAACTCGATTGTGCCATCTTCTCTGAGCTTGCCTTTGCTAAATCCCACAAACTCCCGATGCCCAAGACAAGTGACGGCAACGCCTTGCAACTCTTCTCTTGCAATCAAAGGAACATTTATGTTCAAAAACTCCTTCTCCAAGATGAAATCTACCAAGCCGTTTTTTAGCGCCTGCGCCACAAACTCGGCAGCTAAGCTAAAATCGGTGGCTTCGAACCCCATCTGCGAGATAGCTATCGCCTTGTAACCGTGAAAAGAGCCTTCTCTGGCTGCTGCCACCGTCCCCGAGTAGTAAATATCCTCGCCGATGTTTTGTCCTTTGTTAATCCCCGAGATCACCAAATCTATCCGCTCGTCTTTGAAAAGCAGCTTCTCGGCGATCAGCACACAATCGGCAGGCGTCCCACTTATCTTGTAATGATTAGCTCTGACCCTCTGACACTGCAAGGTGCTAAACAGGGTGATGCTGTGCGATTTGGCACTTTGCTGAGTCGCTGGAGCCACCACAAAAAGGTTGTGATCATCTTGCTCCAAGCGCGCGATCAGAGCCTGAATCCCTTGGGCGTCGTAACCATCGTCGTTAGAAATCAATATATTCAACTTACACTTCCTAAAATCTTATTCTTTTCACTATTTTTAATCAAATCATTTTTTGGCAACTATTTTTTTCCACTATCGCCTTGGCAAAAATTTGGGCAAAATCTGAGCAACCTTCGTCTTTATCTTACCAAAATCTACGCTAACAAACTCTCTGTTTGCATACAATCTGCGTCCTGCCACCCACACATCGCTCACATCGGAGGCTTGCGCACTGTAAACCAAAAGCGAGACCAAATCGTGAGCAGGATAAAGATGTGGCTTGTCCAGATCTAACAAGACGATGTCCGCCTGCTTACCCTTTTCCAGACTGCCGACACTCTCTTGCAGCCCTAGAGCCTTGGCTCCCTCTATGGTTGCCATCTGCAATATTTGCCTGGCTGGCAAAGCTTCTGGATCGCCGGTGAGCGCTTTACCCACCAGAGCTGCCAGATGCATCTCCTCAAACATATTTTGGTTGTTGTTGCTAGCAGGACCATCCGTCCCCAAAGCCACACCCACTCCCGCATCCAATATCTTTGACACAGGCGCAAAGCCGTTGGCAAGCTTCATATTGCTGCTGGGGTTGTGAGCTACAAAAGTTTGTTTCTTCGCCAAAATCTGCAGATCGGCGTCCGTCGCCTGCACGCAATGAGCCGCCATCGCTTTTCCGTCCAACAGCCCCAAATCTGCCACATAGGCGATCGGAGTCTTGCCCCAAGCTTTTTTTGCCTTCTCCATCTCGTCCAAACTCTCCGAGAGGTGAATATGGATAGGAATATCTAGCTCCTTCTGCAGCTGTCTTACCTTGCACAAAAAATCTGTGGAGCAGGTGTAAGGCGCGTGCGGTCCCAACATCGTGGTGATTTTGCCCTCAGATGCTGCTTGCCATCTCTGGGTGAACTCTTTTGCTTCTGCCAGCTTGTAATCGTCCGCAGGGCTAAACCAAGTCAGCCCTCGACACAAAGAGGCTCGCAGTCCGCTATCTTGGACGGATCTAGCCACATCGTCGCAAAAAAAATACATATCGGCAAAACAGGTCGTCCCCGAGGCGATCATCTCCGCGCAAGAAAGACTGCTTCCCCAATAAACCATATCCCCGTCCAAGTTCTCCTCCAGCGGCAAAATCTTGTCGTTGAGCCACGGCCAAAAAGCCAAATCGTCGGCGTAACCTCGCATCAAACTCATGGCAATGTGCGTGTGCGCATTCACCAGACCGGGCATCGCCAGTTTACCTTTGCCGTCTATCACCTCGTCCGGCTCAAAACTAGCTGGCAGCTCGCCCACAAAAGCTATCTTCTGCCCGTCTATGCCGATGCTGCCGTCCACCACGCTGGCGCAGTCAACCCCCAAGATCTTCAGGTTTTTCAACAAGGTTTTCATTTGTCTTGCCCGTAACTGTTTTTGACGAAATCTTGCATACTCTTCACATCCGCAGAGGAGATGATGTTCGGCTCACCCAGCGACTTAGCCATATAGTAGATCTTAGCCGATTTCTCCAACACAAAGCTTCTTTTAAAAGCGCCTGCCAAACTCTCACCCACACACACAGCACCGTGATTGGGTATCAGCACCGCTCCATTGTCTGCCAGAGCCTCCACCACGAACTTCGCCAGCTCCTGCGTGCCGGGCAAGGCGTAACGGCAACAAACCACCCTCTGCCCCACTATCTGGGCAAAATCTTCACACACGGCTGGAATCTCTTGCCCCAGCACCCCAAAAACGCTGGAATATACAGGGTGCGTGTGCACCACTGCCAGCACATCGGGGCGAGCGTTCATTATCCCGATGTGAAAATTGAACTCGATCGACGGTTTGCGCTTGCCCTCTACCACTTGGTAATCTTCGTTCATCACCACCACATCATCTTCCACAATCTTGTCGTAATCCATCCCGCTAGGCTTGATGTAGATAAGCCCGCTCTGGGGATCTCTCACGGAAATGTTTCCCCAAGTTCCCACCGTCATACCATCGGCGATCATCTTCCGTCCCGCATCTACGATCATCTTCTTAAAACTATTTGCCATCGTTTCACCTTCACTCAAAAATTTTTCTCTCCCCAGAATTTGCCAAACTAAAGTTAAAACACCTTTCTCAAATCGTTCCACCTAGTCAAACAAAAAAGGCGAAAGAGAAAATCTCTTCCGCCTCTAATTTTGTTTTAGTCTAGTAAGCGAACAAGTATCTGTGATCTGTGTAGCAAGCCCAGATAATCTCGGCAAGCCCCTCTGGCAATAGCATATCACTGCAACCATCTTTGTCGAAAGCTACATTGACCACCTCGCCCCAAACTTTGACCTTGAACCTTGGAGCATCGCCGCCTTCCACTAGCACAAAGCCGTTGTTTTGGTTGTCACAGAAATCTCTCTCTGTCCAGAAAAGGGTAAACTTATCTTTGTAAGGTTCACCAATGTAAGGGCAGAAAAATCCGCAGTTACCGCACTCGTTACACATTCCGTCGATATGAACGATCTGGTTGATCTTCTCCAGACCATCGACTCTGATTTGGACATTGGCTCTGTTTGGACAAACAGAAGAGCAGATGTTACAAACAGTATCGCAACCTAAGCAGCGCTCAGCCTCTTTCTCACCTTCGGCAGGAGCCACCAACACGGCTTTCTTAGCCTTGATAGCGTCCTCATCCACCTCGATGTCGTCCAACCAAAATCTGTCTTCGAAACCGACTACGCCCTCTTTGAACATAATCGACTTGGCAACCTTAGTCGCATCGGCAATAGCCTCCACAACCGTAGCAGGTCCTCTTTGCACATCACCAGCGATGTAAACATTACGCAAGTCTGTCTCCAAAGAAAGGTCGCTGATCACCTTGTTGACGCCTTTAGAGTTCAAGAAGCTCCAGTCAACTTTCTCGCCGATACTAGAGATCACCGTATCCACGGACAACATCTCAAACTCGCCAGTGCCCACAGGTCTGGCTCTGCCAGAAGAGTCTTTGGCTCCCAGCTTCATCACCTCGCACTTGAAACTCTTGCCATCGTAGCTCACCGGAGAAAGCAGATTTTTGAAAATCACGCCGTCCTCTTGAGCCAGCTCCAGCTCTTCCAAGTCTGCCGGCATCTGCTCGATAGTTCTACGATAGACGATGTAAACATCATCAGCCAACCTCTTGGCAGCACGGGCAGCGTCCATTGCGGTGTTACCACCACCGATAACTGCCACTTTCTTACCAACTTTTGCTTTGCCAGCCACAAAGTCGCTCAAGAAGTTAATCGCGTTCAAGCTTTGTCCACCTTGCAAATCCACGAAGGTGTGCTTGCCAGCTCCGATAGCCAAAACCACATATTTGTAACCGTCCTCTTTCAACTTCTCGACATCGAAATCTTGGCAGTTGTATTTGAACTTCACCCCTAAGCTTTCAGCCAAGCTAACATCTTTGGCGATGCTCTCTCTGGAAATTCTGAAATCTGGGATCACATTAACCACAGTGCCACCGGCTTGACTTGACTTCTCGAAAACTTCCACATCGAAGCCCTCACGAGCCAAGAAGAAAGAGGAGGCAATACCAGCAGGTCCAGCGCCGATTACAGCCACCTTCACGCCTTTAGCCGCACCCTTTTCTATCTTCAGCCCTGACAACCCTTTCTCGGCAGCCAAAAGCTTCATATCTCTGATGGCAACAGATTGGTCATACTCCATTCTGGTGCATTTATCCATACAGGTGTGAGGACAGATGGTTCCCGTGATGAAAGGCAATGGGTTTTTGACGGTGATGATTTGCAAAGCTTTGACATACTCGCCACGAGCCACGGCGTCCAGATAGTCGGGAATATCTTGCCCGATCGGACATTGAACGCTACAAGGATCGACGAAGCAGTCGACCATCGGCAGCGGCTCATCGATTTTTCTGCTGTCTTGCGGATGCAACTCTTTCTTGTGGTTGACATCGTCAAACACGCCATCAGCCAACTTTTGCAAAGCGCTCAAATCTACCTTGCCGTATCCACCATTTGGCAGAAGCGGATCGACGATGCTCGCTAGTTGGTTGAACCTGTCGTAGCCACCCGGCTTGAGCAAGTTGGTCGCCAAGGTGATAGGTCTTATGCCACAAGCGGCAATCTTCTCGATATTGAAAGCGTCGGCACCACCAGAGTAAGAGATCTTCAAATCTCCCTTGAAGTGAGTCGCCAACTTAGCTGCCAAGTTGATCGTCAGAGGATACAAAGCTCTACCAGACATATACATCTCTTCGCCCGGCAAGATTCCCTTGCGGTTGACAGATTGCAAGGTGTTAGACAACTTCACGCCGAACTCTTTGCCTTGCTCTTTGGCAAAAGCGATCAATCTCTCGATCATCGGCAAAGCTTGCTCCATCTTCAAGTCGTTGTCGAAGAAAGCTTGCTTTTGCAAGATATCGAAGCCCAACTTCTCCCAAGTTTTTTGCAAGAAATCGGCACCCAAAAGGGTCGGATTAAGCTTGGCAAAAACGTTCAACTTCTTGGTCTCCAAAAGATACTTAACGATCTTCTCGATCTCGTCTGGAGGACAGCCGTGCATCGTAGAAAGAGTGATGCCTTGGCAGATTTGTGCTGGAATGGCGTCGATAAAAGCGTCGTCGATGCCGTCGATCTTGGCATCTTTCAAAGCTTTTTGGCACTCAGCAAAAATCGGCTGGGCAGAAGCGTTTTTCAGACCTTCGATAAACTGATCAACCTTAGGGTTCAAGATGCCTTCCAAGTTGTAGCCAACCGACATATTGAAAACAAAGCGTCCGTTAGCCTTGCCAGAAAGAGCCAACTTCTTGTCCAAAATATGCAAGATAAACCACGCCTTCACATACTCGTCAAAAGCGTTAGCCTCGCCGATCTCTCTTTCTTTGGCGTCTTGGCTCCAGCGTCCGATAGCCAGCTCTGTTGACCACTCGGTGTTGTAACCCTCGTCAGCAGACTCGATACAAGGTTTGCCCAGCTCCAGCTTGTCCAAGATCTGCACCGTCTTAATCTCAAAAAATCTAGCACCACCCAAATAAGAGGCAATGATGTTTTGACTCAGTTGAGAATGTGGTCCAGCAGCTGGTCCCACGATTGTAGAGATTTTCTCTCCAAAAACTTCGGCAAAATTTTCGTTTTCCTTTTGGAAAAACTTCTTTTTTGACACCGAAAAGATAGATCCATTTTGTTCATACTCGTCAAAAATCCATTTAACGAGCTTGTCCATTGGTATCCTACGCATATGATCACTCATTTTTATCTCCTGTTTAAAATTTCTTCTTTAACCATTCAAAGATTTTTAAACTGTTGTTAACCGTCAAACATTTTTACAAAAAGCGCTAAACTTCCACCAATTAAAACAAAAATATAAAAGATTCTCGAAAGAGTATCACAACCCTAATTTGTTGCTCAAAAAGAAATTAAGATTTTGCCAAACTTGAGAAGCAAAAAATATTTTAAAAAATAAAAAAAATATTGCGGGGTTTATCCCCTACCCCCATCTAGGAGTTTGAATAATTTTTTCTAGCCTTTTTTTAAAAAAAAGGTGAAATTCTTCTCCGGAATTGGTGGTCACGACTTTTTTGGTCGTGACCATTTTTTTTTGGCAGAGGCAACCTCTCTATTTACAGATCCATCCCTATTCCGACCAGATAGTCCGACTCCACATAGCGATGAGCGATAGCCGAGAACTGAACAAACACCTGCTGCCAGTGCAGCCGCACCCCGGTGCCGATGCTCTCCTGGCGCAGGGAAACTTGCAAACTACAAAACTGGTGAAGCGGCACCTGGCTCGAAAGCAAAAACTCCCCCTCATCGTCAACTCTGACAACCAGCCGCTTTCCTTGACGAAACTCGGCAGCCCAGCGGTTCTCCCTCAACGAACTGCAGATAAGGTAGCTTTGCATCCAAGCATAAGAAAGCCCCAAAGAGACCAGACCATCTGTCTTACTCTCTGCCTCATCACCCAGGTCGTCCAGACAATAAACCAGATTGCCACCTGCCACCAAGCGCCTCCAGCCAAGATTTGCCCCCAAAGTTGTTTGCAGACGCTCATAAGCCTTGAAGTAAAGATAGTCTCCCTCCCAAGAAAGACAGCTTTTGCCGACCATCTTATTCACCGCAAGATGGTACTCGCTCAGCTCATCTTTGCCGTTATAAAACTTGGCTCCCAAAGCAAGGCAAGAGTCTTGCAAGGCTGGATTGAGCAAGAAATGTCGTCCCGGCTCCAGATACAAGCCGCTGTCTGCCCGCAAACCAGAAAACGCCAAAGTGAAAAGAAGCCAGACTAAATATATAAATTTTTTCATCATAAGTGCCTTATCCCTACCATACCGCTGCACAAATCTCTTGTTTAACTAAAAAGGAGCGCCTGTCTAGGTCGGCAGGCAGCTGGTTTGACAATAGACGAGCGATAAAAAAAAACCACCATTAAAACCCGTAATCGGATTATAGGTTGCCTCCAACTCCCTTATTCATCGTTGTCCTCCATCAATTTATCAAAATCGGACATATACAATCTATCTTGCACGATGCGGTATTTTTCAAACTCCGTTTCGGCGTGTTCTTTGGCTATTTGTGCTGTTACTTTTCCGGCATCTTGCAGAACATCTCTATCGGCAGCATCAATAAAACGGTTGAGTCTTTCTTCCCAATCGCTCATTGTCATAGGAATTTCTCGTTGAGCCATATCTTCGGCAATATCAAGATATGCAGAAACAAGACGTTGTAGTTGCGCCATCTCTTTTTCGTTGAGATAATTTTTTGCCACACTTACATCAAACTTTTGGATTTTACCCTTGGGGGCATCTTTCCAGGTGTTTAATCCCATACTCTGTTTTTTAGCATCGGCACGATTATAAACTACCTCAGCTGCAGTTTGTCCGTGAATAGCCCAATGCAATTTGTTTTGCACTGTTGCAAAAAAGCGTTTTGTTGCTGTGGCCGTTACATCATAATCGAGTGATGTGGCGTATATATCGGTAATTTTTTGGTAAAATTTACGTTCGCTGAGTCGAATCTCACGAATACGAGCCAGTTGTTCTTCAAAATACTTTTTCCCTAGCACAGTGCCATCGTTTTTAAGGCGTTCGTCGTCCATTACAAAGCCTTTTATGGTAAACTCTTTCATTACCATTGTTGCCCATTTGCGAAACTGCACAGCACGCTCGGAGTTTACTTTATAACCAACAGCAATTATTGCCGACAAATTATAATGTTTTGTATTGTAGTTTTTTCCATCGGTGGCAGTTATTCGAAAATTTCGAATAACTGATTTTTCTTCTAACTCGTTATCTGAAAATATCTTATTTATATGATAATTTATAGTATGAGTTTCTACTTTATACAAAGTCCCCATCATTTTTTGACTTACCCATATATCTTCATCGCTGTAAATAGCATCTACTCCACCTTCGCCGCTAGAAGCAATAAATGTAAGGTATTCTGCTGCCGATGAACGTGCTATATCGTGCTTTGGTTTTTTGCTCATCTCTTATCCAATTTACAAATTTTCATTTTATCTCTTTTAGAAGTCTTAACAATAAACATTAACAGTCTATTTAGTTCGCTTACTCTTGCACCGACACTAGCTCCACATTTTTCAGGACGAAGCAGTTTCCCCAAGAATATCTGCCCCTCTTTTATCTGCCACATTGCCATCTTGCTATCCCCAGAAAAGAAGAAAAACAGCCCCTATAAACAGCCCCGCGGCGAAGTTTATCGATTTTATCAGCAGAAAATCTCTTTTCGTCTCCGCCAGCAAAGGCAACATCCCGTGACCATCCTGAACAATGGAGTTCGCCAGCAAAATCGGAAAAGGGATCATACCCGCGGCAAAAAGGGAGACAAAGACGATGTTCGGACCCGACTCGGGCAAAACACCCACCAAGCAAGCCAAAAGCAAAAGCTGCCACTTGTAGTTGGACAACTCAGCCCCCAGCTCAAAATATTGCGAGCCCAAATGAAGCAGCAACATAACCCCCCAAATCCAAACAAAAATATTCAGCATATGCTTTTTGAGGATGTGCTCAAGTATGTGACAACTCAAAAAATGGTCGCTAGCAAACAAAACAAGGCCAAGGTGCAAAAAAGCCAAGCAGAGATAAACCACCCAAAAACCTCCCTTGCCTCCCACCGGCGTGAAAATCCCCAACGCCAGTAGCCCCAGAGTCAGAGCCGAAAACCACACCTTCTCTGGCGACAAGACAACCGAAAACTGCTCTTTGCTCTCCTCTTGATGAATAGCCAAACGACAACCTCTTTGAGGGGTGACGAAGATTTTGTCGGTGATGAACCCGACGACGATACCAAAAACGAACAGCAAAGCGAACAGCCACAGAGCAAATCCAGGCGATAAACTCAGCAGCAAGAAAGCCTCGTCTCCGCAAGTGGCAACCATGCAGGCGACGATAGCCCCCAGGCTAATAAGCCCGTGTGTGTAGAGCGTCACACAAGCAAAAGCTCCCACACAACCAGGAGTCGCTCCCAGCAAAGCGGCAAAAAGGTAGCCACACCATCTATTTTGAACAAATCGTTGCACCCACTTGCCGTAGGCGGCGATGTGCAAAAACTCGGTGAAAGACATCATAAAATAAACTAGCACACAAATCGTCACGGCGTGAAAAGTTATCTGAGAAATCGCTAAATCTACCAACATCGCTACTTGTTCCTTATCAGTGCCAGACCATCGGCAATCGCCAAGATGCTGAAATCGATGCCCGCTTTCTCTTGCAAACAGGCGTTAAACTCACGCAATTTGGGAGCGGTGCGATTGTCACTTGCCAAGATCCTGCCCGAGAGCAAAAGGTTGTCCACCACCAGTAAACCGTTTTCGTCCAAAAGCGACAAACACGGTTGCAAATAGTTTGCGTAGTTGATCTTGTCCGCATCCAAGAAGATGAACCCGAACCTCTGCCCCTGCAACTTTTGCAAGCTCTCTTGTGCTGGAGCCAGCATCTGGGTAATCTTGGCAGACACTCCTGCTAAACCCCAATATTTTTTGGCGATCGCCCCGAAATCTGGCTTGTAGTCCAAGCTCACCACTCTGCCGTCGGGCGGAATACTCAAAGCTGCCAAAAGGGCGCTGTAGCCAGTAAAAGTGCCGATATCCAAACAGTTTTTTACCCCCAAGAGTCTGATCAAAAAACCCAAGAAGTGAGACTGCTCAACGCTAATCATAAAATGAGACTGACGCACCCTCTCCAGCGTCTGTCTCCTGAGAGCCTGCAACCTCGGGTCTTCGGGCAAAGACAAGCCTTGCAGGTAGTCGTAAAGCTCGCTGGTTATGATCTTGCCGTCTTTGCGACTATCTTTGAAACAGCTCATAAACCTTTTGCTTGCTCTTCGCCTTCAAGATGGCAGCGATGTTATCTTTCACCCCCAGCACCTTCGAGAGTTCTGCCACGATCTTCAGGTGCGGCTTGTAAGCGTTGTTCGGCGAAATAAACAAGATTATCACCCGCGTCGGCTTGCCGTCTAGCGACTCGAAATCTATGCCTTGCGGACAAATGCCCACGGCGATGTGACTATCAGTGGTCCCCGCCGTTTTGGCGTGCGGCAAAGCCACCGAGTTACCGATAGCCGTAGAAAGAGCTTTCTCTCGGGAAAGGACATCTTCCAAAACTTTCTCTGCGTCTATCTTCCGATGGTGCGAGCAAATAAGCTCTAGCAGCTCCTTGATCGCCTCCACCTTGTTGGTCGCTTTCATCTGCAAGATAATATTGCTCGGCTGAAAAAGCTCCGTCAACTGCTTGATCTCCACCTTGTTGAACTTCCCTTTAACATTGATCAAATCTTCTCCCAACTCTTTGGGCTTGGTGATATGTTTCAGCTCAGCCAAAACGGTGTTGACATTCACCAGAGCCTCGTAAACTATCGTCTGGGCAAAGATGGTCTGGTCTTGATCGATAGAGATGTTAATCGTATTTTCAGCCTCCGTCTCCGAGAGCTTGATCATCAACTTGTCGCGCCTGATTTGATAAATAACCTGCTCACCCTTGGTCAAGCTGACAAAAAACCCTTCCTCACGAAAGGTGTCCAAGATATATTTGGTGATAAGCTTGCGGATTTGCGGATTTTCTATCTTATAGTTGATGATGTTTTGCTTGTCTTTGCTCTCTTTCTTGTTTCGGGTGCCTTCTGCGCTAATCTTCAAAAATTTGTCCAAAACAAGCGGAGGAAAAATGGTCGAGAACAACACCAACATAATCGCTGCCGAGAAAACCTGCTCATCGATGATACCTCCGGCAAGCCCGAAACCAGCCATAATCATTATCACCTCACCACGCGGAGACATCCCCAACCCCACCCGCATAGAGCCAACGCCGTTAAACCCTGCCAGATAAGAAAAAGCACCACACCCCACCACCTTTGCCAAGATAGCCACCAAAGAGTAAACAAGCCCGAAGATCAAAAACTCCGATTTGGTAAACACCATCACATCTACCATCATCCCCATCACCGTGAAAAAAATCGGCACGAAAAAAAGCTCCAACGGCTCCAGCGAATCTAATAAGACATAAGCGATATCGGTTTTAGAAAGGCTCAGCCCAGCCACATAAGCACCGATAATCATCGCCAAACCAGTTTTTTCAAAAATCCCCGCAATCATAAAAGCGATGCTCAAGGCGATGATGCTGAAAACAAAAGGCGAATGAAAATGTTTGAGAAACTTGGAGATGCGATGCGCAAAAAACAGACCAACTCCCGTGAAAATTGCCCAGATGCCGATCGTCTTGAAAGCTATCTTGAGAATAAACCAAGTGCTGGGTTGCTCGCTCTCCACCACTCCCACCACTATCGCCAAGAGAATAATCGCCAAGATGTCGTCGATAACCGCAGCCGAGAGGATGCTCACCCCTTCGGGAGAGTGCATCTTCTTCTTGTCGGACAAAATGCGCGCCGTGATACCCACCGAAGTAGCCGTGGTCATCGCCCCCACAAAGAGCGCCGACGGATGCCAAAAATCGACCGCCAACATATACTGCACCAAAAGATTACCTGACACAAAACAGATCAGCACTCCACCCACTCCGACGATGAACCCACTGGAGAAGTAGCGCAGCAAAAGGTCAAGATCGGTCTTGAGCCCGGCTATAAAAAGCAAAATAATCGAGGCAACCGTGGCAAATCCATAAAGCTCAGGGGTGATGTGAATCGTCGAGTCGACAAACTTGGGAAAAAGCCCATGGGCAAATCCCGGCAAGGCGATGCTCCCCAAAAGATAAGGACCGATGATAATCCCGCAAAATATCTCGCCCAAAACCGACGGCAATCCAAACCGCTCAAACAAAGAGCCAGCCAGCTTGGCGCAGATGATGATCACCCCCACCTGCATCACCAGCTGAGTCACATAATGGCTCAAATCTTGCAAATCTATTTGCCTGTCAACAATTCCCAAAACTTGCCCCGCAAAAACAAGCAACCCCAATAGTAAAAACCACTTTTTATTCATAACAACCACAATCCTCTTTTTAAAAAAAACTTTCCTCATCTTACCAAACTGGGCAATTCAAATTTTCGTCCTCAAGAGAGCAAGATTTTTTTAATAATTGCTAGAAAAACTCTTGTCAAATTGAGATTAAAAACATCTAGTTGCTTTATCAAATCTAAAAAAAAATTAGCGGGGTTTAGATGAAAGTTTTGTTGCAAAGAGTAAAAAACGCCAGAGTCAGGGTAAAAGGCACAACTGTTGGCGAAATAGAGCAAGGGGTTCTAATCTTCTTGGGTGTCGAGCAAACAGATCTGCCTGACTACCTTGGCAAAATCGAGTGGTTAGTCAAAAAGATAGCCAACCTGCGCATCTTCTGCGATGAGCAAAACAAGCTCAACCTTTCGGTTTTGGATGTGCAAGGCTCGGCTTTGCTCGTATCGCAGTTCACCCTCTGTGCCAACTGCCAAAAAGGCAACCGCCCCAGCTACAGCTCGGCTGCTCCCCCGGCAGAAGCCCAAAAAATCTACCTTGAATTTGGCAAAAAGCTAAAAGCGTTTCTGCCCGTAGAGTGGGGAGAGTTCGGCGCCAATATGCAAGTGGAGCTGCTCAACGATGGACCGGTGAGCATCTGGTTGGAGAGGTAAAGTTTAAAGAAAAAAAAGGAGTGTTCTTACTCATGAATAATCCCGTCGAGATCATCATCAAAAAACGCAGCGGACAAGAGCTGAGCGCAGCCGAGATAAAGTTTATGGTCAGCGGCTACCTAAAAGAAAAAATCGCCGACTACCAGATGTCAGCCTTCTTGATGGCTATTTTTTTTAAAGGGATGAGCGATACCGAAACTTATCTGCTCACCAAAACTTACATCGAGTCCGGCACGCACCTCAACTTCAACTTTGACACCGTAGACAAACACTCCACCGGCGGAGTCGGCGACAAGGTGTCTATCGTGCTTGCCCCCTTGGTGGCAGCCTGCGGCGGCAAAATACCTATGTTCTCGGGTAGAGGCCTTGGTCACACCGGCGGCACCCTAGACAAGCTGGAGTCTATCCCCGACCTTACCACTTGCCTCAGCGAAGCAAGATTTCGCCAGATCATTGACCACTGTGGCTTTGCTATCGCCAGCCAGTCGCAAGATATGGTGCCGGCCGACAAGAAAATCTACGCCTTGCGAGATGTCAGCGGGACGGTGGAGTCTTACCCACTAATCACTGCCAGCATTATGTCCAAGAAGATCGCCGAAGGAGCCAAGAACCTGGTCATCGACCTCAAAGTGGGAAGTGGCGCTTTTATGAAAAATCTGGACGACGCCCGCAAACTGGGCAGAAACCTCAAAAAAGTGGGAAAAGCTTTCGGGCAAAGAGTCAAAATCGTTTACACCGATATGAACAACCCCATCGGCTCTTTCATCGGCAACGCCTTGGAGATAAGAGAGTGCATCGAGTATCTAAAGGGAAAACCTTATCCCGATCTGCACCTTCTTAGCAAGACTCTAGCCGTCCAAATGCTCACCTTGTGCGGTCAAGCCAAAGACCAGCTGGTCGCCGAGCAGATGGTGGAAGACGCCTTGAAAAGCGGGAAAGCTCTGCAAACCTTGCGCCGGTTCATCCAATTACAAGGCGGCAACCAAAAGGTGGTGGACGACCTTGACTTGCTCCCCAGAGCAAAAACCAAGGTGCCTATTGTTGCCAAGATGGGCGGCTACATCCAAGCCATCGACTCGCAAGCCATCGGCTACGCCCTTATCGAGCTGAAAGCCGGACGAAAGAAGCTAACCGACCAACTGGACTACGCCGCAGGAGCAAAACTTACTGCCAAGATCGGCGACCAAATCGAAAAAGACCAAACCTTAGGTGCGGTTTACTCCGACGACGAAAAGCAAGCAAAAGTTATCGCCCAAAAGATAGTGGCAGCTCTGCAATTAACCAGCGAAAAAGTTGCCAAGCGAAAGCTCATCTTGGGCATCGACTAATTTTTAAAAAAAAGAGAGCAAAATGAAAAAGTATAAGATCGCTGCCGTTCAGTTTCAGCCCAACTTTTTACAAGTAGCAAAAAACCTGACCAAAATCCAAAAGATGTGTGAAAACCTTGAGGCTGACTTAATCGTCTTACCCGAGCTAGCCACTTGCGGATACGCCTTTGCCAGCCAGAGCGAGCTACGACAAGTGGCAGAAGACGGGCAAAAAGGGGTTAGTGCTACCTTCTTCACCGAGTTAGCGGCAAAACTAAACGCCTCGGTTGTTTACGGTTTCCCCGAGCTCAAAGAAGGCAAACTTTTCAACTCAGCTCGCCTGGTCAATCCCGACGGCAGCAGCTACATCTACCAAAAGATCCACCTGTTCAACGCCGAAAAGATCTGGTTCTCCCCCGGAGAGTCTGGCTTGATGGTGGTCGAAGCCAAAGGCGGAGTCAAAGTTGGTCTGCTGATCTGCTTCGACTGGTTTTTCCCCGAAGTCGCCCGCACCCTGGCTTTGCAAGGAGCACAAATCTTGTGCCAAGTCGCCAATCTGGTGCTGCCTTGGTGCCAACAAGCGATGCTCACCCGCAGCCTAGAGAACGGTTGCATCAGCGTTACTGCCAACAGAGTCGGAAGCGAACAAAACGGAGAGTTCGACTTCCACTTCACCGGCGGCTCGCAAGTGGTAAACCATCTGGGTCAAAGGCTGGCTCAGCTAGGCGAAAACGAAGAAAAAGTCGTTTGGGTAGAGGTTGACTTGGACAGATCGACGCCTTGGCTAAACCGCTACAACAACATCTTTGCCGACAGGAGACCAAAATTTTACCACCTTTAACCTAGCTAAAAAAAAATCCCACCGTATCATTAAGGAGAGTCAAGATGACTTATAAGCAGTTCTTAGAGCTAGTCAAAAAGCTTCTTCTTTTGATCACCATCTTTGCCTTTTCTTTGCCTTTGCTTGCCACACAAGCCGACGAGGCGGACGAAGAGACTTACCAAACTGCCGAACAAAGCTCTCTGCTTTTTTACCAACTTTTCCCCCTTGATGCGCGCTACGCTACCGAGCAAGATTGGCAAGATTTTTACTTCTTGAGCGAAGAGCAGATCCAAAAGCTCACCTCAGCCAACATCAAAAAAAAGTCCGACCTGCAAAAGATCCGCATCAACCCAGCCATCAAAGAAAAGCTCCTTCCCTATCTTACTTTCACCTCTGGCTCTATCTACTTTTTGTCTCGGGTAATCGACCAACAAAAGTATCACCACATCACCAGCTACCTACACCACAGCGAAAAACTTTTTGCCACCTACAAAAACTCTCGGCTGGGGGTTCTCATCCAAAAAGATGCCGGCGAAACCGACCACAACGACTACCAAAACTGGTTCTTCCAACAAAAAAATCTTCCTTACTTTTCCAACATCATCGCCGGCTCCTACCAGATGCGGCTAGGGCAAGGAATCGTCTTCGGCAACCGCCTTTCTACCACCATCTCGGCTCTATCCACTCAATCTCCTATTGCCACAGCCAACAAAATCTCTCCCTACACCTCTTTCACCGAGCAGTGGTTTTTACACGGCGGCACATTTACCACCGACATCCACTGCTGGCACCTCACCCCTTACTACAGTCAAACCAAACTGGATGTCAACCTCAAAGACGGCGCCATCAGCTCTTTCGACGAGTCTGGTCTTCACTTAGAAGACTCCCCCACCACCACTCTCAAAACCACAGGACTCTACTCCCAATGGGCAATACCGAGTTTACAAGTTGGCTACAACCGCTGCCAGTTCGAGTTCGACAAACCGTTTTTGGACGAACTAAAATCACAATCTTACCAAGTTCATTCCCTAGATTTTCGCTACCAACTAGGACAAACAGACTACTTCGGCGAATTTGCCCAAGCCGATGAAAAAAACGCAAAAGTGGTGGGGCTAAAAACAGATCACCAAAACCTCTGCCAAACCTTGATCTGGCGAGACTTTGAAAAAAGCTTTCCCACCTATCTGGGCAAACCGATCACCCAAACCAGCTCGTTCGACAACCAACAAGGCGTCTATTACGGCTCTTTGTGGAAGCCTCAAAAAAAGATTAAGATTAACTTCTATCTCGACCTTTGGAAAACGCCCCAAACTTCGTCCGAGGCAGATATGCCCCTGAGCGGACAAGAGATACTCCTGCGTAGCCAATACTCGGACAAAAAGCATCACCTTAGCTTGCAATACAAAGCCCAAAAAAAAGAACAACTCCTTAGCTCAGACCAAATCGGCGACCAAGAGACAAAAGATTACAAACTGGAATACCATCTGAGTTTAGGCAAATTTTTCAAGATCAAAACACGCTACAACTATCGCACCTTCCACGAACAGGAACACAAATACGGACACCTGAGCTTCGCCGAGCTGGGCTTTCGCCATCGCCTTTTTTCCCTGATCTCCCGAGCTGCCTACTACAAAGCCAAAACCCCCGTCTATATGTATCAGCAAGGGGTGGACGGAACGATGCTCACCTCAGCCTTCAGCGGCGAAGACCTGTTCTACTACTTCTTGGCAAACTGCCAGATTATCCCCCACACCAAGCTGCAACTAAAATACTCCAACTACCACCAAAAAAAAGAAAGCCAAGAGATCACCGCCCAGATATTGCTCAGCAAACAATTTTAAGCTTTTTTCGCTCAAAAAGCACCGAGTTCTGCTATTTCCAAAATTTACTGAATTTCTTTTTTCAGTGTTGCATCTTATTAAATCTTAGTAAGATAGCCAAACAAAAAAAACAAGAAAACACTTTACAGATCTACCTCAAACAATCCCTTGGAACTAACTTTAATCTCATCAATCATTAAGAAAATTATTGGAATTGCAGTTTTATTTTTTGTTTTGCGATTAACTGACTGCAATAAAACAAAATAAGGGGAAAATGAAAAATTTTACTAAAATCTGTTTGAGTGCTCTTTTCTTGCTCTGTTTCACTTTGGCTTCTGCTCAAACGCTCAAAAAAATCGACTACTCCCAATCGCCTTTATTTGAGGACGATATGGACTACCAAAACCTCAAGGATGGCATCTACCAAAGCTTGAGCTATTTGGAGAAACTGCCTAGCCAGACCAACTTCCGCTTCGGGAGCGACATCTACACCGCCAAAGATATGAAAAATTCTTTGCATCTTTTCCTAGATTATCTCAACGGTAACCCTTTGCCCGAGCAGATGAACGATTTTATCAGCACCTTTTACAATGTCTATGTCTCCACTGGCAGAAGCGGCAAAGAAGATGTGCTTTTCACCGCCTACTGTCAACCGATGATCAAAGGTAGCCTGACCAAGACTGCCGAGTTCAGCGTGCCTATCTGCTCCAAACCTTACGACCTCGAGCAAAAAAAGGTCAACGGCAGATGGAAAACTGGTCGTTACGATGCAAACGGAGATTTCGTCCCCTACTACACCAGGGCACAGATAAACGATTTGAAAATATTGGAAAGAAAAGCCCAACCCATAGCGTGGGTCAGCTCCAAACTGGACAGGCTCTATCTGGAGATAGAAGGTTGCGGCGACATCCTCTTACCCGAGGGCAACTCGGTTCACATCCAGTATCAAACCAAAAACGGACACAGTTACAGCAGTCTGGGCAAGTATATGATGCGCACCAAGAACCTGCCTGCGGGTCAAGTCGGCATCTTGCACCTCAAAAAATATTTCGCCGAACACCCTGGCGAGTTGCAAGCTTGCCTGAACATCAACAAAAGCTTCGTCTTTTTCACCCTGGGCAGTGGCAAATCTTTGGGATGTTTGAATGTGCCGATCACTCCAGGCAGAACCATCGCCACAGACCGCTCCGCCTTTCCTGCGGGAGCATTAGGGTTCATCCAAAGCAAAAAACCGATCTTAGATGCACAAAACAGGGTCAGAGGGTGGAAAAAATTCGGCAGGTTCGTCCTCAACCAAGACACTGGCGGAGCCATAAAAGGAGCCGGACGCGGCGATATTTACTTTGGCGGTGGTCAATACGCCGAGATAGCCGCTAGCACCCTGAAGCACAGCGGCAAGATGTATTTTTTTGCGATCAAACCTCGCATCGATCTGGCTAGCTACGCCGGCGAAATCTTGGTGCAAAACTAACACTATAACAGTTAGCCGTTCTTCTTCCCCATATGAAACTTGTTTTGCATCGTTTGGAAAAAGGTGGTCTTACCCAGCTTGACAAACTCAATCTTCTGGCTCGATTTGGTCAAAACGACCCTATCGCCATCTTGCAAATACATCAAGTTCGCTCCATCTAACTGCAAAGTTGACTCTTCCCCGGCGGCTTTCACCCGAAACTCGAACCTGTCCTCGGCAAAAAAAACCATCGGTCGCACAGTCAAAAGATGCGGATTGATGGCGTTTATCACCACCGAGTCCATCGTCGGGTTTAAGATAGGACCACCTGTGGAAAGGTTGTAGCCCGTCGTCCCCGTCGGCGTTGTCATCAGCACACCATCGGCTCTGGCTTGATAGACAAAATCACCGTTGTTGTAAACCTCAAACTCGATCAGCTTGGCGTTGTGCGCCCTGTAGATCACCGCATCGTTCAAAACCTGGCGACGAGCAATCTCTTTGCCCGAGCGCACCACACTCACATCCAGTAGCATTCTTCGTTGCAACTTAAATTTACCCTGCACCAGAGCCAACAAAGCCTCTTGCACATCTTCGAGCATTATCTCCGACAAAAACCCCAGCCGACCCATATTGATGCCCAAGATCGGCAATCTGTAACGTAGCGCCAACTGACTGGCGTAAAGGATTGTGCCATCACCCCCGAACACCAGCAAGAACTTTATCCCCGTGGTCTGCTTCGTCACAAAATCGGGATAGATCGACAAATCTTCTAACCGCACAAACTCGTAATCTGCCGACAACTCTGCCAACACCTGCACCACCTTCTCTATAAACTGACCCTTTTTATTGATCACAACCGCAAACTTCATCTTCTGCCTCTCCTTAATCGCTGACCTGTCCAAACAAATCTGCACAAGCACAGCGAAAGCTAGCGATCCTCAGATGATGTCAAGAACTTCCGCAATCTCTCTTGGTTTTCGGCGTTTTCTCCTGCCAATAACAGACATCATCACCCCGCCCTTTCTAGAAAAGATATTGACAGCAGGCAGAATGGAAGTTTGGGTGGAAAAGATTATAAAACAATTAAGAAGAAAGCTATATGAACAAAGATTACATCAATTGGCTAAACGAAGTAAAAACTAAGATCCGTTCGGTGCAAATAAAGGCTGCCTTATCCGTAAATTCAACTTTGATCGATTTTTACTACAGCTTGGGTAAAATGATAAGCGAGAAACAAGCCATATGGGGCAGTAAATTTCTGCAAAATTTGTCGGCTGATTTAAAAGCTGAATTTCCAGATATGAGAGGGTTTTCAGTAACCAATCTTAAATACTGCCGCTTGTTTTATAACTATGAGCCAATTCGTCCCCGACTTGGGGACGAATTAAATCACCTGACAACCTAAAAGGAAATCTACCCACTGTAGAAGAGTTGGAAGCAGAGCTTAAAAAAAGAGAGCTGAAATAAAAAAGAGATAATCTTATCAAAACTGCCTCGTCCTGAAAAAAGTGGACTCCCATTAGGGAGGAAATTTTTACTCTATAATCTATCAATGGCGATATAAGGGTAGATGTTTTATTGCAAAATGGAGCTATTTGTCTGCCTCAATCTATCTGGTCAATTTACAAAAATTTATGGTTGACACAAAAAGCTCAATTTCATCTTTAATCCAAATAGAAAATTCATTAAAATAGGAAAAAGGAACAATTATGGAATCTACCTTCGACAGAATCGGTCAATGTCTTAGTAATTTTCAGGCAGGCTTACAACAACAAGGAATCACTTTAGAAGAGTATATCAACGATAATTACAAGCAAAAATGGCTTTCCGATGAGTTGTATCACATCTTCAGAATCAAAACGACCTTTATGAACGCCGCTACTCAATTCTTGGCAAACGAAGGTCTGATAAATTTGGAGAAGATTTTGATGAGCGTGGTGACCGACCCTCTTGCTCACGATATAGAACACACTCCGGTAATTTCCTACAAAGGCAACAACTATGTCACTACCCACTCGATGATTTACAGCAAACTTCTGGCTTGCTCCAACCCCAAAATCAAAGGGGTTTTCACCGACTCTCCCAACATCCGTCTGGAACTAGAGAGCCCAAACCATACACAAAGGGGTCGCTACCTAATCGACTTCTCTCAGATAGATATCGAGATGAAAAGAGAGCGCTATGTCTCTTTGGACGAATATTTTAACCAAGAAGCCGAAGTGCTTAAACTCATACGCGAAGATTGTGCAAAAGCACGCAATATGTTTGAGCGCCTGATTCAACACATCTGCCAAGAACTCAACAAATTTAACCAAGAAGATCTGGACGCCCTTGATGTTCAGTTCCCCATCCCCAGCATTCCTTTCCCCGCCTACACCTACGACTACGCCGTAGAAAAGTATGGAAAGAAGACTGGTGAAGAGGATGTCGGGCAAGAGTCTGACGACCAATTTTTTTGGATAACAGGCATCAAACGCGAAAACTACGACCTCATCTATCCGTTTATGAAAAAGGGCAGCTCCGACCTCTCTTTGGACGGGGTAACCTCAAAAAACATCTTCAACTACGATCTGGTTGCCAAAACCATCAAGAAAGACGGCACAACCCTCATCGCCAAGGAGATACTCTCTGGTGGTGTGCGTGAATGGCTTTACGAGCCGATAGTGGAAAGAATCCTCGCCAACAAAGTCCTCAAAAATCGCCCCATCATCAAAGACGGTTATTTAGAAAACATCGAAGAGTTGGCTGGTTACGGTCCATTTTTGATGTATGCCAATATGAAAAAAGATGACGGCTCACCAGTTTTCCCCAGCACTATGGGTGGCGGACTGGGAGTTGAGCGCTTTTTGTATGCCACTCTACGCGGCAAAAAAGTGGAAAAAATCGACGACATCACCTTCTTCGGCAAAAACCCCGACTCGCACTCTTTGTATCTGTTCTAAGATAGTCGATAAAAATTTAAAGCCGATTAGCTTTTTTTTAGTTAATCGGCTTTTTTACTATCCCATTTTTCCCAACAAAATGTAACAATCCCCAAAAAATTATGTAACATCGGCAGCCAGTAAATCAATATTTCACAAATATTTAGAAAAAAAAGAAAAAAAAATAATGTAACAATCCTCAAAAAATTATGTAACAATTCACCTATTTAAATCAACAAACCCTCTTCTTTGTAAAAGGTTTATAACCTCCCGAAGTAAATAACTATTAGCAAACCTCAAAGTGTATCTCTTAGAATTTGGTTT
Source organism: Cloacimonadales bacterium (SeqCode) (assembly GCA_965228195.1). Taxonomy (GTDB): domain Bacteria; phylum Cloacimonadota; class Cloacimonadia. The sequence goes on along the minus strand of OZ245797.1, from coordinate 996,832 downwards.
ATCTGCCCAAATCATTTTTTTGTCCTTCAACCTTTTCAATGTTCGCGACCTTTCTATATGACTTTTCCCCTCAAAAAACTTTTCTATGTCAGAAGACTTAAAGACCTGTTTTAATACAGCCACTTTCAAAATTTTTTCTTCTAACTCTGTGATATTTTCTTTTTTTCTGGCTTGCACCAAAGACGGAAGCAAAATTTCATTTTTCAGATAAGAGTAATCTAAAAGCTTATCAATTTTTTCAATTTCGATTTTCAGCCCCGACAAAACATATTTACACCAATCCAAAACCCCTTTTCTCTCCCCCGAATCAGCTCCAGCCAAATAACCGTAATAGTCATCTCGAACGCTACAAAAAATAGCGGTAGGATTAAGAATGCGACCATCTTTTACATTAAAACCATATTTTAAAAGCATCGCATAGGTTAATAGGCGAACAGTTCTACCGTTCCCATTATCAAAAGGGTGAATCCAAACAAACCGATGATGAGCAATGGCAACTTTGAGCAAATCAAACTGACTCGGATACTTTTTATTGATCATCGCAAAAAAATCGTCCATCAAAGACCCAACTTGCGAAAAATCGGGTGGTATATGCTCAGACCCTGCAATAGCAACATTGGTTTTGCGATATTCGCCAGGATTCTTGCTGCCTTCTCTATTCAAACCTTTTACCACAATCTTGTGCAATTGACTTATAAAAACCCGATTTATGTGAGTATCGTAGATATTTTCTTCGATAAAATTCATCGCCTCTTCAGAATTTGCGATTTCCAAATCACTCTCTTTATCGATTTGCGCTGCTCCAAGTTTTGTCTCAACATATTCAGCAATAGTAGTTCGATTCCCTTCGATGCGGGCGCTACCGATGCTTTCCAACATCTGAAAGATATTTTTCAACTGAAAAAATATTCTTGGGTGTGTAGAGCCTCGCAAAGACTTTTTTCGCAAAAAATCCAAATCTATAATCAAGCTCATAAGATCAGACCCAAAATCAGGGGCATAGAATTCTAACTTACCCAATGAATGTTTCATGCAATATCCTCTAAATTAACCAACTCAAACGACAAAAAAAGCCTCCAAGACTAACCGATCACCGTCTCCAAGGCAACTTCCATCATATTGGTGTAAGTGGTTTGCCTATTGGCTGGCGAGTCTGCCTTTCCTGTGACCAAACTATCGCTGACTGTAAGGATAGCCAGCGCCTGCACGCCAAATTTTGCGGCAATAGTGTATAAAGCTGCCGCTTCCATCTCCACGGCTAAAACCCCGTATTTCGCCCACAATCGCCAAGCGTTAGGATCGTCATCGTAAAAAACATCGCTAGAAAAAACGTTGCCCACTCGCACCGTAGCGCTCTTTTTTTGTGCCTGCAGATAAGCTTTTTGCAACAGATCAAAATCGGCTGTCGGCGCAAAATCGGCTCCGTCGAAACGACGCTTGTTTACCCCCCAGTTGCTGGAGGCAGCCATAGCGATGACCAAACTCCCTAACTCCAAATCTGGTTGCATACTCCCGCAGGAGCCAACCCTGATAAGCTTCTGTACCCCAAACTCCTGAATAAGCTCGGTGGCGTAGATGCTAAAAGAGGGCATCCCCATTCCTGAACCTTGCACCGACACAGGCTCGCCCTTGTATATGCCCGTGTAACCCAGCATCCCTCGCACATCGTTGTGCAGCTTAACATCTTGCAGATAGTTCTCGGCAATAAACTTCGCCCGCAATGGATCGCCTGGCAGCAAAACCTTTTTGGCGATACTCACTTCCGCTTTGCACTGAATATGGACACCCATCTGGCTACTCTTTGATCATCTTCAAAGATTGGGCGATGTTCAAAGATTTATCGCCGATATACTCGAAAATCTGCAAAAGGTCCATATAGATCAGCTCGCCGCGGATATTCACCTCGTCCGTCTTCTCAAGGCGGTATTTGGTCGCCTTCCTGAGCTTATTGCGCAACTGGTTTATCTCTTGCTCGATAGCGAAAGCCCGCTTCAAATCGCGAGTCTGCATCTTCTGCATCGAGATATGCAAATGCTCTTTAAGGAACTCGATAAATCCGCCCACAATCCCCGAATAAACCTCCAGCTCTTGCTTGGCTTTTTCGTGAAAATGGTAACCTTTTCGCTTGATCTTTTCCGTGAGGAAAGTCAGCTGAAAACAGTAGTCGCAGATACTCTCTATCTCGTTGACAATCCGTATCATCACATTGATATTGTTGGAGGTGTTCACACTGATATTTTCGCGATTACATTTGTTCAAATACTTAGAGATCTCCACCTGCATCTGGTCTGATAAATCTTCTTGCTTATGAGCCTTCGCCAGAGCTTTGTCCATCTTTTTTGACTTCTCAAAATAAGCTTGCTTATAGTTCTCATACATCTTGCCAGCCAAATCGAGCATCCGACGCATCTCGTTTTTGGCAGTCATCAGCTCCAGCTCGGGAGCGCCTTGCAAATTGGTGGATAGATACTGCAGCTCATAAGACTCAGGTTCATCTTCGCAGCTTTTGCTCACCAACTTTGCCGAGACCACCGCAATATATTTCACCAAAAACAGACAGATGAAAGTGTTCAGCAAGTTAAAAAGGGTGTGGAACAAAGAGACATTCAGAGGGTAGTTACTCATCACATCGGAGTCCCAGGGAGTGATACTCAACACAAATTTAGAAAAAGGGAAAAACACAAACAGCATCCAAACCACCCCAAAAACGTTGAAGATAAAGTGTGCCCGCGCCGCAGTCTTGGCGGTTCGATTGGTGGAAATCGCCGCCAGGTTCGCCGTGATCGTCGTTCCGATGTTCTCGCCCAAAACCATCGCCATGGCGATAGGCAAAGGAATCCAACCCTTAAAAAGCATGGTCACGGTTATGGCCATCGAGGCAGAAGAGGACTGCACAATCAAAGTCAGCACGGTGCCCACCATCACAAAAAGGATGATAGAGCCGATGCCAAACTCGGTGTAAGAACTCAAGAATTGCATAACCTCAGGACTACTCTTGATATCCGGCACAGACGACTTCAGGTAAGACAACCCGATGAACAGCAAGCCAAACCCCACCAGCAAACTGCCGATATCTTTCCATTTTTGATTTTTGGTAAAAGTAAGAGGAAAACCTACCCCAACGATCGCCAAAGCCATCGCCGAAATTTTGAACTTGAAACCAAAATAGGAGACTATCCAGGTGGTGACAGTCGTCCCGATATTCGCCCCCATTATCACGCCGATAGACTGAATTAGCGACAACATCCCCGCATTGACAAAACTCACCACCATCACCGTGGTGGCAGAAGAAGATTGGATAATAGCCGTTATCAAGCTACCGGTCATAACACCCATCAACCTGTTGTTGGTCATATAACCCAAGATCGCCTTCAGACGGCTTCCTGCCACGCGTTGCAGGGCGTCACTCATTATCTTCATTCCGAAAAGGAAAATGCCTAACGAGCCTAACAGTTCCAAAATAATCATCATTTTTTACACCTTATAAATAGATTGCGACTATATCGCCAACACCTTATCCAAAAACTTCTTCGTCCGCTCATTTTGGGGGTTGCCAAAAAGCTCTTGCGGAGTGTTCTCTTCCACAATCAAACCATCGTCCATAAAAATCACCCGATCGGAAACCTCTTTGGCAAACCCCATCTGGTGAGTCACCACCATCAGCGTCATCCCGTGATGAGCCAAAGATTTGATAATCTCCAAAACCTCCCCAATCACCTCGGGGTCTAGAGCCGAGGTTGGCTCATCGAAAAGCATAATCTCGGGCTCCATCGCCAAAGCTCTGGCTATTGCCACCCTTTGCTTTTGACCACCCGAGAGAGCCGAGGGGTAAACATCTTTCTTGTCTTTTAGCCCCACTTGCTCCAGCAAGTCCAGCGCCAAGCTTTCCGCCTTCTGTTTGTCCATCTTCTTCACCTTGAGCGGAGCCAAAGTAACATTGCCCAAAACCGTCAGATGCGGGAAAAGGTTGAAATGCTGAAACACCATCCCCACCCTTTGCCTCATCTCCACAGGGTCTTCATCTTTTGCCAAAATATCTTTGCCCTTGATGAAAATATGTCCGCCGGTCGGCTCTTCCATCAAGTTGATGCAACGCAAAAAAGTTGACTTGCCCGAACCAGATGGACCAATTATGCAAAGCGTATCTTTCTCTTTGATGTCGTAATCTATCCCTTTCAACACTTGCAAATCGCCGAAAGATTTTTGTAAATTCCTGACTTTAATCATTTTCCAACCTTTTCTCTAAATAAGAGACCAACTTAGAGATAGCCAGAGTCATACAAAGATACACCAAAGCCACCCCAATATAAACCGTAAAAGCCTCAAAAGTCACCGAAACATAAAGCTGACCTCGGCGAGTAAGCTCGGTAACACCGATCACAGACAAGAGCGAGGTGTCTTTGAGCAAGATGATAAACTCGTTGCCCAGCGGCGGCACAATCCTTTTGAAAGCTTGCGGCAACACCACCAAACGCATCACCATCTTCTGCGGCATCCCCAGCGACTTAGCAGCTTCCCACTGTCCTTTGTCGATCGAGACTATCCCCGCTCGAAAAATCTCGGCAACATAAGCGCCACTATTGACCGAACACACTAGCACTCCAGCCAGCATCGGCGATAGTCGCACCGATACGCCAAACAGATCCGCACAAAGGGAAGGAAAGCCAAAATAGACCAACAAAATCTGCACAAACAAAGGCGTTCCCCTGATCACATCCACATAAACTTTGGCAGGAGCGCGCAAAATCTTCTTATTGGAGAGCTTCCCCAGACTCACGAAAAGCCCGATAAACACGCCACACAACACGGAAACAGAGGTGATCTGCACCGTCAAAAAAGCACCTTGCAACAGGCTCGGCAAAACGTCCGCTAAAATTTTTAAACTATCTAACAAAACTATTCCAACGACTTAGAAGTATTTCTTCATCAATTTGTCGTACTCTCCGCTCTTGCGCAAGTTCGCCAGCCCCGCATTAACTTTTTGCAAAAGCTCGGTGTTCTCTTTGTTCATCGCAAAACCGTAACTCTCGCTGGTAAGCACATCGCCCACCATCTTCACCTTACCCGGCTGCTTGTTGATATAAACTTTGGTCACCGGCAAATCGTTGATCACGGCGTCCACTCCGCCATTGATCAGATCGAGCATCGCCATATCTATGGTGTTGTAAGTTATCATCTTGGCAATCTTCCCGCTGGCTTGCAGCTCCTTCACCTTGATCGCACCGGTGGTGCCGATTTGAGCGCCCACGGTCTTGCCTTGCAAATCGTCAACAGACTCAATCTGCGCATCACAATCTCTGACTGCCAAGGCGAGTCCCGCATTGATATAGGCATCAGAAAAGCAGACGACTTTCGCTCTTTCCTGAGTGATCGTCATTCCCGAGGCAGCCATATCTATGGTGCCCGAAACTACCGCCGGCACAAGGCCATCAAATCCAAGGTTCTTAACCTCTACCTCAAACCCTTGATCCAAAGCTATCGCCTTGATCAGATCAATATCAAACCCGGTGATCTCGCCGCTAGATTTGTCCAAAAACTCAAACGGTGGGAAAGTGGGCTCTGTCCCCACAATCACCTTAACCTCTTTCTCTTTACAGCCCAAAAGTGCCAAAACCAGACACAACATAAATAACAACTTTTTCATCTTTTTTTACTCCTTTTTGATAAACCAATCGAATTTCTCCTACCTTTTGAAAAAAGCAAAACAAGTCAAACAAAAAAACAAAAAAGGCAGAAAGCAAAACTTTCCACCTTTTTACTACTTAATCTTGAGTAAATCTTCAAGCAAACTCCATCCCTTTTTCGATAGCTTGCAGGTTCATTTGCAAAAGCTTAGGAGCTTTCTTCGCCATAAAGCTAGCCATATCCTCTTTGATAGAGTCGAACTTCACCGCTTTGGTCGCCTTGAGAAACACGCCGATAGCCACCATATTCATCACCTTCGCACTGCCGATCTCACCGGCTATCTGGCTCATCGGCACCTTGATCGCCTTGATGTCGCCTCTGGTGCCGCCGTTTGGACACATATCTTGATTGTAGATCAAGATACCGCCTTTGGCAATAGAAGCCTCGAACTTGTCGATAGATGGCTGGTTGAAAGCCACCAGCACATCTGGCGTGCCCACCACGGGTGAAGCCACCTCTGCATCAGACAAGATCACCGAACAGTTTGCCGTGCCACCTCGCATCTCTGGTCCATACGAGGGTAACCAAGTCACATGGCGACCTTCGTGCATCGAAGCTTTCGCCAAAAATTTCCCCAGCGTCAAAGCTCCTTGACCTCCAAATCCAGAACAGATTAAACTGACTTTCATAACTTTGCCCCCTTATCGCGTATTTGTCCCACAGGAAAGACGGGCAACATACTCTCTTTCGCCCATTGCACCGCCTCTACGGCATCTTTGCCCCAGTTGGTCGGACAAGTGGAGATCATCTCCACAAAAGTAAACCCTTTCTTCTCTTGGTTGTATTGCAAAGCTTTTTTCACCGCCTTCTTGGCACCGATAATCCCAGGGACATCCAGCAGCGAAACCCGCTCGATGAAGACAGGCGCTGCCAAAGAGTCTATCAACTCGCAAACCTTAATCGGCTCGCCCACATCGTTTACATCTCTACCGTAAGGAGCGGTGGAAGCTTTCATCCCAGCCAAAGTGGTGGGAGCCATCTGTCCGCCGGTCATTCCATAGATAGCGTTGTTGATAAAAAAGACGGTCACATTCTCGCCGCGATTGGCAGCGTGAATAATCTCAGCCGTGCCGATGGCAGCCAAATCGCCATCACCCTGATAGGTGAACACCACCGAATCTGGTCGAGAGCGAGAAATGCCCGTGGCAATAGCAGGGGCTCTACCGTGAGCTGCCGAAACAAAGTCACACTCGAAAAAGCGGTAACCGAACACCGAACAGCCAACCGGACAAACACCGATACAGCTCTTACTAATCCCCAGCTCGTCCATACTCTCGGCAATAAGCCTATGAGCGACCCCGTGCAAACAACCAGGGCAATATGTAAACCGCTGGTCAGTCAGAGCTTCTGGTCTTTTGGCAATAACTTCCATTACTTCACCTCCGCAAACTTTTTATCGGCAAACTTCTTAATCTCTTCAGGAGTGAAAACCATTCCACCCGTTCTGTTATAAAGCTCCACATCCACTGCTCCATTGACTGCCAGACGAACATCTTCCATCATCTGCCCCATGGAAAGCTCCACCACCACTACTTTCTTCACCTTCTCAGCGGCTTTCTTGATGGCGTCAGAAGGAAAAGGCCAAAGCGTCTTAGGACGAATTAAACCCACACTAACGCCTTGCTCGGCATACATATCCACCACCGTCTTGGCGATCCTGCCCGAGGTGCCATAACCGACAAAAAGCATCTGGTTATCGTCGGCAACGCCATACTCTTCCCAGTCGGTCTCGGCTTCTTCCACCTTGGCATACTTCTGGTAAAGCGCAAAAACATTTTTCTCCAAGTTGACAGGGTCGATCTCGAAAGCTTTGACGATGTTGCGTTTTTGCTTGTTATCTTTGGCTCTAGGATGCAGACACCAACTCTTGTGTTGCTGGCGCAAAGCTTTGATCTCAGCCTCTGTTTTCATCGGAGGAAACTCCGCAGGCTCCATCATCTGCCCGATAAGTCCATCGGTCAAGATCATCACCGGGTTGCGATACTTATCTGCCAAATCAAAAGCTTTGAACATCATATCTACCGACTCTTGCACCGAGGCTGGTGCCAAGACGATCAAACGGTAATCGCCGTGTCCGCCACCTTTGGTCGCCTGAAAGTAGTCCGACTGGGCTGGCTGAATATCGCCCAAACCTGGTCCGCCACGAACAACATTGACAAAAACCATCGGCAACTCCGCTCCCGCACAGTAAGATACTCCTTCCATCTTCAGCGAAATCCCTGGCGACGACGACGAGGTAAAGCACCTGACGCCACTAGAGGCTGCTCCGTAAATCATGTTTATAGCAGCTACTTCCGACTCCGCCTGCAAAAAACAACCACCGCACTTGGGCAGCATCTTTGCCATATACTCTATCAACTCGCTCTGAGGCGTGATAGGATAACCAAAATAGTTCCTACATCCTGCTCGGATAGCAGCCTCGCCCAAAGCTTCGTTCCCTTTCATTAGCACCTTAGACATATCAAACTCCTTTTCTACTTTTCAATGGTGATCGCCGCATCTGGGCAAACCTGATAACACATCTTACAAGCTATGCACTGAGACTGATCGCTACACTCAGCATAATGGTAACCCATCTGATTGATATCTTTGGAAAAAGCGATAATTTTCTTTGGGCATGTCGCTATACACAGCCCGCATCCTTTGCAATAGAAAGGATCAACCGTCATTTTAGCCATTTCTCCCCCTTAGTGAGATCAATTTTACAGTCAGCAAACTAAATGGTTAAAAATTTGTCAAGTTTAAATAGTTGCGTTTACATTTGTAGAAGCGCCTTTTCTTCTATTTTAAAAAGATTGGGGCTGTTTTAAGATTTTTCCGAGCCATACCATTTTTATTTGTTGGCAAATCGTGAACTGGCTACTTCTCCTTCTTTACTGCAATCTCTTTGCCGAGCAAAAACCCCACCTGCTCGAAGCGATAACCTCGCCTGTGTAGCCAAGCAAGGCACTTCTGCTTCATCTGCTTGCGTGGTAATCTTCTATACTTGCGCACCGCCTTGAGCACCGCTTGCTCCACCAAAAAAGATTCGTCCCGATAAACCTCTGGCAAAACCTTTTCCCGCAAAGAGTGTTCGACCCCCTCATACTCCAGGCGGATTCGCGCCAAATCTTTGGCAACATTTTTGGCTTTCAGACTGCGGGCAAAAGAGAAAGCGAACCGCTCTTGATTAAGGAAATCCCACTCCTGCATCTGATCAATCAACTTCCGGCACAAACCAGAAGCCAGCGGCAATCGCAGCAAATACCCAAAAGCCTGCTTCTGACTGCGCTCTTTGTAGCTCAAGTAACCCAAGAGCCGATCTTTGGCAAAAGAAAAAGCCGCCTTCTGCAAAGACGACCTCTGCTCTGAGCTTATCTCACCCTGCTTCTGGCAGATGGAAAACAAGCTTTCTTGAGGCAAAAGCCCCAAAGCAGCCCCATCTACCTCCACCACCCACAAAGTTTTTCGCCCCGGCTTCAAAAAGTAGTTAACCTTAGCCAAAATCAATCTTCCGTCTTCTGCGTATCTGGCTGCGTTTCTGCCTGGCTCTCCACCTCTGGCTTTTGCCCTATCATCCCCAAAGAGGCTCTCACCTCCTCTTCCAGCTTCTCCAAAAGCTCAGGATTTTCGATGAAGTAAGCTTTAGCTTTATCCAAACCTTGTCCCAGCTTAACTTCGTCATAAGAGAACCAAGCCCCGCTACGCTCGACGATGCCCTCTTGGACAGCCAACTCCAAAACGATATCTTTGTGCGAGATGCCCTCACCATAGATGATCGGAAACTCCACCACCTTGAAAGGCGGAGCCAGCTTATTTTTCACCACCTTCACCTTCGCCATAGAGCCGTAAACCTTGCTCAAGTTGGTAGCATCTTTCAGCGCCTTACCTTTGCGCACCTCCAGTCGCACCGTCGAATAAAACTTCAAGGCAACACCACCAGAGGTCGTCTCGGGGTTCATATAAGGGTTTATCATTCCCCCGATCTTCATCCGAATTTGATTTATAAAAATAACTGCCGTTCGCGATTTGCTGATCACACTGGTCAACTTCCGCAGCGCCTGACTCATCAACCTTGCCTGCAACCCCACATGAGAGTCGCCCATCTCCCCTTCTATCTCTGCCCGCGGCACCAGAGCGGCTACCGAGTCCAAAACCACCAGCTCCAGAGAGTCGCTACGCACCAAAGCTTCCATAACCTCCAGCGCCTGCTCGCCACTATCGGGTTGCGAGAGCAAAAGCTTGTCCACATCCACCCCGATTCTGCCCGCATAAGCCGCATCCAAGGCGTGCTCAGCATCGATGAAAGCCACCGTTCCGCCCTGCTTTTGAGCCTGAGCGGCGATATGCAAAGCCAGAGTCGTCTTCCCCGAGGCTTCCATCCCATAAATCTCGGTGACTCTACCTACGGGGACACCCCCAATACCCAAAGCCGCATCTAGGTTGATGGCACCCGTGGGGATAACATCGACTTTGTTCACCGCCGCATTGTTCCCCAAACGCATCACCGTCCCCGCTCCGAACCTTTTCTCCAACTCTGCCAAAGTCTCATCCAATCTATCTTTCGCCATCTTCCCCTCCTTAGTTTCACTTCATCAACCAACCTTTAACCATATTTTTTAAGTGTCAAGAAAGTTTTTCGATTTCAAGTGAAAAAACTACTCACTTAAAAGCCCTGCCTTTAGACAAAATTTATTGTTGACACCGATTGCCCCAACCAAATCCTCACTCCTATAATAAATTTTAGGAGAAAAAATGAAAAAAATAATTCTATTCACTTTCTTGAGCTGTTTTTGCTGGCTCTCAGCATTAGACAACATTTGCTTAAAAAACGGAGAAGAAATTTCGTGCAAAGTGATTGAAATAGCTCCTGATTTCATAAAATACAAAAAAGCTTCCAACCTAAATGGACCTTTATACAATTTAGCTATCCACCATGTCCTTTTTATTAAATACGAGAATGGAGAAAAAGAGTTATACAATCTAGCCAAATCGGATATTGAAACAAAAAAACACCCTTCATTCGGTAAATTTACTTTTCTCCTAGGTGGAGGCGTTGCCAAACTAAAAAGTGATGACTGGGATTCCGACTTAATTCCTTCTTTTGTGATAGGAGGAAGTTATTCCAAAAAAATTAATAACCATTTTGCTTACGACATAGGAATAAACATTACCAGAAAAGGCGGAGAAGTTAGGGAAAGTTTGTATTCTGCAGATTTTGAACTAATTAGCTTAGAAATCCCTCTACTCATAAAAGCAAAACTTAATCCTAACTCCCACTTATATTCACTTTTCGGGTTAAGAACTAGCATAAACTTAAAAGGCGAATACGAATATTGCACCTATTTCGGCTATGAAAAAGATGGAGAACTTGAACTTTTCTCTGCCGGTGTTATTGGGGCAATAGGTTACGAAACCAGCAAATTTAGTTTTGAAATCAGAGCCGACTACGGCCTAACAGACATCTCTGAAGAAGATTTTCTTGATGAAATTAACGACAGGACTTTTTGGCTAATTATGGGAATCAAATTCTAACAATACAAACAATTTACTCAAAAAGGCTGTAATCTGTTTACAGCCTTTTTTTTGATCGAAGAAGAAAAATCTTGCATTGAAATCATCGTCAAGCGATCTTTTTTAAAAGCTTCCTACCCAATAAAAGATTATTTTTTCAACTTTATAAAAATAACTTTTTTACCTTCCAAATAAGGGTCAACTCTTTTTATTAGAAACGATTATAAAGCAACAATTTGGTCTGTCCACCTCCACTGCGAAAAAACCTTGACACTTTAGCCCTCGATTTTTCTTAAATTTCAGAAATTAAGTTATTTTTTTTGAGGTGAAAAATGCGTCATAAATCTCCGAACACGGGACAAATAGATATCTTCAGACCTTTCTTATTTGAGATGCTGGACAAGAGCCACCCCTTGTGCAAACTGGCTGGCGAAATAGATTGGGAAAGCATCGATAAAGAGTTTGAGCCATATTACTCAGACCTTGGGCGCGGCTCAAAACCGATCAGGATGCTCGCCTCTTTGCTCCTTCTTAAAAACATCTACAACATCTCCGACGAAGTGGTGGTCAAAGCTTGGAGTGAAAACCCTTTCTACCAATATTTTAGCGGAATGGAGTATTTCGACTGGCACTTGCCCTGCGACTCCAGCGAACTCACCTACTTCCGTCGCCGCATCACCGCAGCGGGCTTAGAGTTCTTGGACAACATCGACATCAGCACTGCCAAGCCTGAATGATACCACTATCCGAAAGGCAAAGACCCACATCGGCGCAAAAGTTAGTGGGACAAAACAAGCTGCTGCAAGACTCACCCGTGCTTTCCGACTTTATGAGTGGCAACTACCTTGCCTCGTTTTTGATGTGGGGACCTCCAGGTTGCGGCAAAACCACCATCGCCAAAATCGTCTTACAAAATAGTCAACTCCCCTGGCAACAGTTCTCGGCAGTCCACTCCAGCATCACCAAGATCAAATCTTTTATGGCACAAGCAGAGCAGCTGTTTTCTTTGAACAAACAAGCCTCGATCATCTTCATCGACGAGATTCACCGCTTCAACAAAGCCCAACAAGACGCCTTTTTGCCTTACATCGAGTCGGGTGCGGTCATCCTCATCGGTGCCACCACCGAAAACCCTTCTTTCGAGGTGATCTCCGCTCTACTCTCGCGATGCCACCTTTTTGTGCTTGAGAGTCTGAGTGCCGAAGAGATTTTGCAAATAGTCGAGCGAGTAGACACAAAAGATGTGAAAATCGAAAAAAATGTGCTGCAATATATCTCCGAAATATCTCAAGGCGACGCCAGAGTTGCCCTGCGAGATTTGGAACTGCTTTTGCAAAGTGGCGAAAAGCTGATCGACTTGCCAAAATCACAAACCATCTTGCAAGCCAAAGCTGCCTGCTACGACAAGGGCGGAGAGGAACATTACAACCTCATCTCCGCTTTTCACAAGGCGGTGCGTGGCAGCGACCCCCAAGCCTCCCTCTACTGGCTGGCTCGGATGTTGCAAGCCGGCGAAGACCCCAAGTTTCTAGCCCGCAGGATGATCAGGATAGCCAGCGAAGATGTTGGGCTTGCCGACCCACAAGCTTTGGTGCAAGCCGTCAGTGCCCAAAAAGCTCTGGACTGCGTGGGAATGCCCGAGGCGAGCGTCTGTTTGAGCCAAGCGGTTGTGTATCTGGCGACCGCTCCCAAGAGCAACAAGCTGGAGATGGCGTGGATAAAAGCAGCAGAACACGCTCAAAAGACGCAAAATCTCGAAGTTCCTTTCCACATTCGCAACGCTCCCACCCGGCTTATGAAAGAGCTAGGCTACAAAGAAGGTTACAAATATTCGCACGACTTCCCCAACGCTTACGCTTACCAAAAATATTTTCCCCAAACGATGAACGAAACCACCTTTTACTCTCCCACCAATTTCGGCTTTGAGGCAGAGATCAAAAAGAGATTAAACTGGTGGAAAACCCTGAAAAATAAAGATTTAAAAAAAGGTAAAAAATGAAAATCAAGAATATCGCCATAATCGCCCATGTTGACCATGGCAAAACGACCCTGATGGACGCAATCCTCCAAGCCACCGGCACCTTTGGAGAAAGAGAAGAGACTATCGAGCGAGTAATGGACTCCGACAGCCAAGAGCGCGAGAGGGGCATCACCATCTACGCCAAAAACGCTGCCGTAAACTACAAAGATTACAAAATAAACATCATCGACACCCCCGGTCACGCCGACTTCGGTAGCGAGGTGGAGCGTGTGCTCAAAAGCGTGGACGCCACTATCTTGGTGGTTGACGCCTACGAGGGCCCGATGCCGCAAACCAAGTTTGTCTTACAAAAATCTATCGAACAAAGCAAAAAAATATTGGTGGTCATCAACAAGATCGACAAACCAACCTCTCGTCCAGACTGGGTCATCGACCAGCTTTTCGACCTTTTTGTTAGCCTGGGAGCCAGCGACGAGCAACTAGATTTCCCCTACATCTACGCTATTGCACGAGACTCTATCGCCATAAAATCTTTGGAAGACCCCAAAGAAAATATTTTCCCACTGCTAGATTTCGTTTTGGAAAACGCACCAGACGCTCCCAGCGACGAGAAAGCTCCCTTCAGGATGCAACCTGCTACCCTAGACTACGACAACTTCTTGGGCAGAATCGCCATCGGCAGAGTTTTTGAAGGCACCATCAATGTCAAAGATCAGGTGTGGGTCACCACCAAAGACGGAAAGAAAAAAGGCAAAATCGAAAAACTTTTCACTCATCAAGGCTTAAAAAGAGTGGAAACCAAAAAGGCGGTAGCCGGAGACATCGTCGCTGTTGCCGGCATTAGCGATATCTATGTGGGACAAACCATCGCCCAGTTCGAAGACACTCCTGCCATCCCCACCACTAAGATAGACCCTCCCACCTTGGCGATGCACTTCATGGTCAACACCTCGCCTTTTGCGGGCAAAGAGGGAAAGTTCGTCACCGGCAACCAAATCAAAGAAAGACTCCTGCGCGAGACCCAAACCAATGTGGGTCTCAAGCTGGAAATCTCCGAAACATCGGACAAGATAAAAGTGCTCGGTCGTGGCGAAATGCATCTGGCGGTGCTGATCGAAAATATGCGCCGTGAAGGATTTGAGCTGCAAGTCTCACAAGCCGAGGTGATTATGCACGAAAAAGAGGGCAAGATCTGGGAACCGGTGGAAAATGTGGTCATCAACCTGCCGGAAACCTACTCAGGGGCGATCATCAACCTCCTCTCACAACGCAAGGGCGAGCTGCTAAACATCTTCACCGAAAACGGACACTCAACCCTAGAGTTCGAGGTGCCATCACGCGGGCTTTTAGGTTTCCGCTCAACCTTCGTCGTGGTCACCAAGGGCGAGGGCACCCTCTTCAGCGGCTACAGCAAGCTAGCCCCTTACTTTGGCGAGATCAGAAAACGACAAGCCGGCTCACTCATCTCGGGCGAAACAGGCAAAGCCACCGGCTACTCCCTCTGGAAGTTGCAAGACCGCGGTCCACTGTTTATTGCCCCCAACACGAATATCTACGAGGGGATGATCCTCGGCGAGTCGAACAAAGGGCAAGACCTGACGGTTAACGCCATCAAAGGCAAGAAACTGACCAACGTTCGCTCCTCTGGTGCCGACGACTCCATCGACCTTGTGCCACCTGTGCAGATGACCCTGGAGAAAGCGCTAGAGTACATCAAAGAAGACGAGTATGTGGAGATTACCCCCATCAACATTCGCCTGCGCAAGAAGTACCTCACCGAACACGAAAGACGCAGGAACTATAAGAAGTAAGCGAAAATAAAAATAGGCAAGATTTTTTTTGGATTACTAGGTATTCTAAGATAATTTTGCCTAAAATTTAACCATTTAAAAACACAAAAAAAATAGCAAACGAAGATTTTAATTATAACGACACCTTAGCAAAGCTAAGAGAAAAGAACCACCTTGAAGATTTCGAGATTGGATCAGTCACAGCCGAACACAAATACAGGCATCTCATCAAAAACAATCTTTAATCAATTGATTTTTAACTAAAAGATATCTTAACTTATACTTAGTTTTAATCTTGCAATAACCGTTTTGTTCAAAACTTTCCAAAAACGCAAACCATGTTTCATCACCTTTAAAGTCTGTACTTTTCATCAATCTAGGTGTCACAACAACGATATCAAACTTTTCTTCTTCCCAAAAGTCTTGAAAAGTAAGCTTACCTTTTTGGTAAGAAGAAGTGAAACTAAAATTGTCGTTCAAATAAAGCGAATAATCTCCACCAGAACTCATAATTTTAACATCTTCCTCAATATTAAGATTTCTAATCGTAGACAAAGTAGAAACGACTCTATCTCCACAATATTTAGTCGGCATCGCTTGCAAAACACTCATCTTGGGAGTAATAAGCAGTAAAACAACACCCAAATACAAAAATTCTTTAAAAGATTTACCTCTCCCATCATCTCTGCCCACAATCATCAAAACCATCACAAACAAAAAAAGAAATAGACACAAAAGATAATGAGGTCTAGGAAAAATCAAAATACAAGAAATCGCCGTCGGGAATATACAAACACTCAAAAAAATAATCTCATTTTTTATCTTCTTAAAATTCGCACACCAAACGTTATGTTCTTGTTTAAATTTATATCCAAAAAGAAAAATCACCCCTAAAAAAAGCATTACTGCCTCACATAAAAAGCTGGTGCCAATCGAGATTTTGTTTAAAGAAGCCAAAGCAAACAATGAGACATCGCCCGAATAAGGCGTAGGAATCAGTAAATTTGAATGAACAAAGAATAGACCAAACCCAAACTTAAAAAAATTAAAGAAATTAAAAAAGATATGCTTTAAAACCATTAAAGGATTTGCAAAAAAACAGCCTAAAACCGTATTTGCGTCTCCAAAATTAACTTTCATTATCGCTAGACAATCTTTCCAGGGATCAAAACCACTTCCACTCCATGCGACCCAATTTACACAAAAATGATCTCTGAACGCTGCAAAACTACGACCTCCGCCAAAAGGATTACCCAATATCCAAAAAACGACAAAAGTTAAAAGAAAAAAAACGGTTATAACTATAAAATCTTTTTTCTTTACCTTTGAGAATATAAAAAAAAGAGCCAAAATCAAGAAAGATAAAAAAAATTCTGGTCGAATATAACTAGCAAAAAATAGGCTCAAAGTATTAAAAAAAAGCTTCCATCTACTATTCAGTTTAGAACTAACCAAAAACACAAACAAAAGAAACAAAAGTAAAAAATGGTAAACTCTCGGCCAAGTCATCAAATTTGCATAAGAGATTAAAAAAAGAAAGGAAAAAAATAAACTGTAATGAACAGACACCTTTTTTACTCTCAAAAACAAAAAAAGTAAAAAAGGTAGAAAAATAATCTGAACATAGTAATTAAAATAGTAAAGTTCGGAATTACTCTTAATAAAAAATGAAACTAGATAATACCATAAAGAGTACAACGGACCCCAATCTGGCGACGGTAAACCACGGGACAAAATATCTACACCGCCTCCCAAATAAAAACTTTCGTCATGCAACCCGATATCAATAACACTCTCTAATCCAAAAGAGTATTTCAGACCCGCTAAAATCAAAATCAGACACAAAAAAAGATCTATTCTATGAGAAATTAGAAAAAATTTAAATTTATTTATCACTTTAAAAAAATCCCCTGCTCCATCGAAGGAGCAAGGGAATAGTTTGTATTTAAGTTAGCTACTCAGCTGTCTCTTTGTCCAACTCTTGAAAACTTTGTGAAGCTTTGAAAGCGTTGTAAAGAGCCTCTTCTTTCTTGATCTCACCCTTTAACACTTGGTCGATAACATCTTTAGGCACAGACAAACGAACAAAAGCTTTGTAGATGCCATCTTTCTTGATGATCTCTCTCTTGCTCACATAAGTCCCGCTAAATTTGGTATTCGCCACGGTTTTCACCGTTTTACTAGTCAGAGCGGTAATGGTAGGGTTGTCGGTGCCGACCTCTTCCATATAGTTCTTCACCATACCTTTGACATACACCTCTACATAGTTGGCAGACTCCAAACGAGCGTTTGCCACAGCTGCATCGTAAGCCATGTTTTCGTTGTGCTTCTCGGCGTTACCAAAGAAGTATAGGTTCTCCTGGCTGTTTTGCTCATCGAACCATCCTGGGCGATAAACTCTCTCGAACCCTTCAGGCCTTTCCATCTCATCGGAAGCAGAAGAACAACCAACTGCCAGCATAGCCACCAAGGCTAAAGCCATTAAGACTATTTTTTTCATATTTCCTCCTTAACTTTCACAAAGTTATTTGGACAACAAAGCTAATTACAGATTAACTCTGTTCTTCTTAGCGTTGATAAGCTTCTCCAAGGTAGCCACTGGGTTTTTGCTCTTAGCAAGCAAAATCATTGCCGCAATAACCACTGGCTTGAAGCTAGCTTGATGATAAGTGTCTTTAAGGTGCTTGTCAAAAACTTCTCTGGTCACCTCTCCCTCGTCACAAGAAAGTCCAGTAACATCGGCAGGAAGTGGGTGCATATACAAAGCGTTGTTGGTCAAAGACTCCATCTTGGCGTCGTATTCCCAGTCAACATGCTTTTTGTTTTCTGCCAAACACTCTTTTTCCAAAGCTTTCAGACCAGCTTGATCGCCAGCGTGAAGAAGGTCACGACGACGCTCCATCACTCCAAAAGATGCCCAAGATTTAGGACAAACGACATCGGCGTCTTTCATAGCCGCAGACATATCGTGAACAACGTTGAAAGTTCCACCCGTCTCGGCAGATTGTTTCTTACAAGTGTCCAAAACATCTGGAAGTAAGTCGTAACCCTCTGGGTGAGCCAAAGTGATATCCATTCCAAATCTAGACATAAGCCCGATCATACCTTGAGCCACAGACAAAGGCTTGCCATAGCTAGGAGAGTATGCCCAAGACATTACCAATTTTTTGCCTTTCAAGTTTTCCAAAGAACCGAAATGGTCTTTGATTTTGCACAAGTCACTCATAGCTTGAGTTGGGTGATCGATATCAGATTGCAAAGAAACCACGTTAGGTCTTTGGTGCAAGATGCCTTCTGAGTGGCCGAACTTAACGGCTCCAGAAACCTCTCTTTGATACTTGTCGCCTTCGTGGATATACATATCGTCACGAATACCGATGACATCAGCCATGAAGCTGACCATGTTGGCAGTCTCTCTGACGGTCTCACCGTGAGCGATTTGAGACTTGTTCTCGTCCAAATCTTGCACAGTCAGTCCAAGAGCGTTACAAGCAGAGGCGAAACTGAAACGAGTTCTGGTAGAGTTGTCACGGAAAATAGAGATTCCCAATCCACTATCAAAAATCTTGGTAGAGATTCCTTGGCGATGCATCTCTTTGATAAGCTCGGCAGTGAGCATCGTTCCTTTGATATCGTCCATAGACTTTTCCCAAGTAAGCAAGAAATCTTTGCCGAACATGTCGAGGTTGAGCTTCTTTAAAGCTGCAATGTTTTCAGATAAAATTGACATTTTTTTCTCCTGTTTAAAAAATAATTTTTTTTTGAAACTTTTCATCACTTATTATTGCTTCAAAACTCGACCACCCTTTTTTTAGTCAAGAATTTTATAAAAAACTCTCTGACAACACGAACTTTTTCTTTCTCAAAAAATAGACTCCCACCCAAATTAGAGGAAAACTCTTGACCAAATTTTTGTCTTCTCCATCGTTTTGTTTAGGAGCATTTTTTTTGTAAAAAAAGGAGTAATTTATGGAGATCAAAGTAGAGCCTATCAAAGTTCCCCAAGAGACCAACATCATCTTCGGGATGAGCCACTTCATCAAAACCGTCGAAGATCTTTACGAGGTGATCGTCAACACCGTGCCTGGCGCCAAATTCGGCTTAGCTTTCAACGAAGCCAGCGGTCCACGCCTGGTGCGCTACGAAGGCAACGACGAGAGGTTAATTGAAGCTGCCAAAGAGAACCAAAGACGCATCGGAGCCGGACACACCTTCTTGATCATCCTCAAAGACGCTTTCCCCATCAACGTTTTGCCCGGGATAAAAGCGTGCCGAGAGGTCGCCTCTATCTTCTGTGCCACGGCTAACCCTGTCCAAGTGCTTCTGGTGGAAAACGAAGGCGGTCGCGGCGTCATTGGTGTCATCGACGGTCTATCACCTAGAGGCATCGAGCTAGCCAACGAAAAACGAGAGAGAGTGGAGTTACTGCGAAAAATCGGCTACAAGAAGTAGTTATGGAAGAGTATATCGAACTGCCCACGAGCAAATACATCCGCTACGGCAACATCTACTCCTACTCGCTCTTGGGCATCGACGCTTACCCCATTCAGATCGAGAGCGACATTCACTCGGGCATACCCAAGTTTTCTATCGTCGGGCTACCCTCCTCGTCGGTCAAAGAAAGCAGAGACCGCGTCACGGCTGCCATCCGCAACTCGGGTTTCACCTTCAAACCGTTTGTTTACACCATCAACCTCGCCCCTGCCGACCTACCCAAAGACGGCGTTGCCACCGACTTACCCATAGCTTTAGCCATCTTGAAAGCTTCCCAGCAGCTGCAATATCCGCACAAGCTTAAATACGCCTTCGTCGGCGAGCTGGCACTAAACGGAAAACTGCGCCCGGTCAAAGGCGTCTTGCCCATGGTGATGCAAGCCAAGAAAAACAAACTGGATGCGATCATCTTGCCCAAAGAGAACGAGAAAGAAGCTTCCATCGTCGAGGGCGTCAACATCATCGGCGTATCGACCCTGCAGGAGTGCGTCCGTTTCTTGCAAAACGAGATTGCCATCAAGCCAACTCCGTTCAACTTCGACAAAAACGCTCTCACCCCCAAACAAAGCTTAGATATGTTCGATGTGAAAGGGCAACTGCAAATCAAAAGAGCTTTGGAAATCGCCGCAGCTGGAGGTCACAACATCTTGATGATCGGTCCTCCGGGCTCGGGGAAAACGATGCTCGCCAAGCGACTTACCTCCATCTTGCCCGATATGAGCCTAGAGGAGATATTGCAAACCACCAAGATTTACTCCATCGCCGGCAAACTCATCGACCAAGAGGAAAACATCGTCTCCACCAGACCCTTTCGCTCCCCACACCACACCATCAGCGACATCGCCCTCATCGGTGGAGGCTCATACCCCAAGCCAGGAGAGGTCTCTTTGGCTCACAACGGTGTTCTGTTTTTGGACGAACTACCCGAGTTCAAAAAAAATGTGCTCGAAGTTTTACGCCAACCGCTGGAAGACGGCACCGTCTGCATCGCCAGAGCCAACAGCACCCTCAGCTTTCCTGCCGACTTTATGCTGGTGGCGTCGATGAACCCCTGCCCATGCGGCTACTACGGTAGCGACCTAGTCGGACACGAATGCACCTGCTCCCCCTCAGCCATCCAGCGCTACCGCTCCCGCATCTCGGGTCCCCTTCTGGATAGGTTCGACATCCACATCGAAGTCGGCGCCCTCAAATACGAAGAGTTGGAAGCTTTGCCTTGTGGCGAGCCATCCCAAAAAATAAGAAAGCGGGTTAACGATGTCCGCTCACGACAACGCAACAAGCTCAAAGGCATCTTCTCCAACTCCCAGATGTTGCCCGAACACTTGCGCAAATACTGTCAAATCGACGCCGAAAGCTCCCAAATCTTGAAAAACGCCATCGAGCAGATGGGTCTCTCAGCCAGAGCTTACGACAAAATCTTGAAAATCTCGCGCACCATCGCCGATATGGAAAACAGCGAAAACATCCAGTCTCACCACATCTCCGAGGCTATCCAATATCGAAGCTTAGACAGGAAGTTTTGGGAGTGACCAGCTTCAAGGAAAAACTGTTGACAAAAAATAGACAAGCCAAGAGCTTAAAATCTTAAGGCAAAGTGAGGTTAAAATGAAAAAATATTCACTCATCCTTTTGCCCTTAATCTTCTCATGCTCTGTCAACCTAAAGGGCACTTACAACATTGGTCAAAAATCTCTCGTCTATACAGACACATCTCGTCAGCGGCTGCTAGTGACCGAGCTATGGTATCCGACCTATGAGGACGACAGCAAAAATGAAAAAGTAGAGATGGGAAATAAACTTTTCCAACCAATAACAACTATCCCTAAGGCCAAAATGGCAAAGGGGTCATTCCCCATGCTACTGGTCTCTCACGGAGCTGGAGGCAATAGATTTTCTTTGACTTGGTTTGTGGAGAGGATGGTAAAAGAAGGTTATCTTATCGCCTCCATCGACCACCAGGGGACATCCTCATCTGCCAAGATACCTAGAGATTTTCTAATGTGGTGGGAAAGAGCCATAGATATGCAATATCTCCTCACCCAATTGCTAGCAGAGGAAGAGATTGGCAAAACAATAGACCAATCAAGCATAGCAGGGGTAGGATTTTCTCTGGGAGGCTACACCAATATAGCTCTAGCCGGCGGCTATGTGGACAGGCTGGCTGGCCTAGGAGCTGAGTTACCCCCTGAATTTCCCCACACAACAGAGCTAATAAATTTTGAGAGCGACAGCCTGATCTTGGCATCTTATCATCACTACAAAGATAAAGTAAAAGACGATAGGTTTAGCGCTTTTTTTGTAATGGCTCCGGCTATCGGCTTTGGATTTCACTCCAAGAGTCAAACCGCAGAAATCACCGCTCCCATTTTCATAGTGGCAGGCCAAGGAGATGCAAATTGCCCTATTAGCGAAAACGCTTTACGCTATCATGAGCTAATACCAACTAGTCAACTTCATCTCTTGGATGAAAACACAGGTCATTATGTATTTTTAAACGAACCCACCGAATTTGGCAAACAAATAGCTCCCGCTATCTGTATCGATCATGCCAAGGTGGATAGAGGAGAAGTACACAAAAAAGTTTTTGAACTAGCCAAAGATTTTTTTGCTAAATCTCTTCCCAATCCAACCCCAGACCAATAAAAATAGTCTGCAAATCTTCTTGCTGATCGATAGGCGACATTGATGGCATTCCAAGGGTGTTAGATGCAGGGCAGTGTAAAGATAGTTACTCATGGGCGTTGGTTGCCTTAAAGTTAAAAAAAATAGTAATAAGGACGACACTATGAAAAAAATCGCAAAATACTCTCTTATCGGTATCACAACAATTTTCATTCTTGTAGCAGTGGCAGGAGTGTATAAGTTTAACTACTTGGCTAATCAGCCAGGATACGATATTGATGGCAATTTAATAAAACCAAACCATCACGGTTTTGAGATTAAAAAAGAACAGTTAGTGGGCTCTTGGCTAGATATCTCTGAGAGCAAACTTCATTTCACCTTGTTTGAAGATGGTAGTGCGCGCTCGGATAATATGAAAACTTTACTTTATAAAAAATGGCAAGTGAAAGGGAATAACTTAATTCTAACACAAGAAAGTATTGGCAACGCAAACAGCTTTATTGACGACTACGAATACGAGATTGTTTTGTTGAATGACAAAGAGTTGAGTTTAAAAAACGGGAATTTTATCAAAAAATATGTTAAAAAAAGGTAGCCGATAATCTTACGATTATTTCTACCCTGGTAAGGCAAAGATGAAAAAAAACTGTTGTAAAAAAATTTGGCTTGAAAAATAGAAACTTTTAAATGGACACATTGAACTATATAAAATTAAACTTATAAAAAAGGAGGATGTTATGAGTATGTTTTGTAATCAATGTCAAGAGACAGCCAAAAATACTGGCTGCACCATTAAGGGCGTCTGTGGAAAAAGCGAAGAGACCTCAAAAATTCAGGATTTACTTATCTACGCTTGTCAAGGGTTGTCTTATTTGACTCTGGAAGCCCGAAATCAGGGAATCGACACAAACAAAGCGAGCAAACACATTGTCAATTGTCTGTTTATGACCATAACCAACGCAAATTTTGATGATAGCTCGTTGGTGCAAGCAATCAAAGAGTGCATCTCACTTCGCGACAGATTAAAAGAAAAAATTAGCATATCCCAAGAGCATCCTAGCATAAACTTGACCATCGATTCCAAAGCGTCAATTCTAGAAAAAGCGAAAGGGGTCGGCACTTTGACCTACGACAGTAGCCAAGATATTCTCGGACTAAAGCAATATGTCTTGTTTGGCATAAAGGGAGTGTCAGCTTATGCTGAACACGCTTTCAATCTTGGATACGAAGACGATACTATTTTTAAATTCATAGAAGAGAGTTTGGTGATGATTACCAAGCCAATAGAGCTAAAAGACGCTTTTAATTGGGTTGTAAAAACAGGTGAATACGGCGTAAAAGTCATGGCACTCTTAGACAAGGCAAACACTCAAACTTTTGGAAATCCTGAAATTACAAATGTTAAAATCGGAGTTGGCAAAAATCCGGGCATTTTAATCAGCGGACACGATCTTAAAGATTTAGAGCAACTGCTAATCCAAACCGAAGGTAAAGGAGTTGATGTTTACACACATTCCGAGATGTTGCCGGCGAACGCTTACCCAAACTTGAAGAAATACAAACATTTAGTTGGCAATTATGGCAACGCTTGGCATCGTCAGCTAGAAGAGTTTGAGACTTTTAACGGACCTATACTATTTACAACCAACTGCCTGGTTCCACCGCGCCCGAAAACGACCTACAACCATAGAGTCTACACAACCGGAGCAACGGGAATGCCTGAATGGAAAAGAGTTGAAAACAAACTTCCCAACGGAGATAAAGATTTTTCAGAGATTATTGCATTAGCTCAAACTTGCCAACCTCCCAAAGAGATAGAAACGGGTAAGATCACAATTGGATTTGCTCACAATCAAGTTCTTTTGCTTGCCGATAAAATCTTGGCTGCTGTAAACTCTGGCGCGATCAAAAAACTGGTGGTACTATCAGGCTGCGATGCTCGACAAAAATCGCGTGAATATTACACCGAGTTTGCCAAACAACTACCAAAAGATACCGTAATCCTCACCTCAGGTTGTGCAAAGTATCGCTACAATAAACTAAAATTAGGCGACATTGATGGCATTCCAAGGGTGTTAGATGCAGGGCAGTGTAACGATAGTTACTCATGGGCGTTGGTTGCCTTAAAGTTAAAAGAAATTTTGAATTTGGACGATATTAACGAGCTTCCAATTGTTTTCAATATTGCTTGGTATGAGCAAAAAGCGATAATTGTGCATCTTGCCTTATTGTCCCTTGGCATCAAAAACACCCATGTCGGACCAACTTTGCCGGCGTGGTTGACCCCAAATCTACTAAAGGCGGTGCAAGACAGTTTTGGAGTAAAAACTATTACCACAGTAAAAGAAGATATGGAGATTTTGGGGCTAGCTTAAAACAAGCTCAAGCCAACACGCAAACAACTATTTAGGCAAGAAAAAGGGAATGAATGCAAAAACGAAATCGATAATATATGTTTTGGTCTGTGTCTTTTTGTGGGCATTAATTCCGATTGTTTCAAAATCAGGACAATCAAATCTTGATTATCATCAGTTTCTTTTTTACTCAAGCTTTACTTCGCTGCTAACTTTTTTAGTGATCACCTCAAGCCAGAGAAAAGGAAAAGTGATTTTAGCCCTTTGTGCTAAAGATTGGATTGACAATTTCGCCCCCACCAATCACCTTCTTCTCAACCCTTTGGGCAGATAGTTGTTGAGCCGACCACCTGCCACCTTACCCCAGCCAAGACCAAAGCCGTCCACAGCAACCAAGCACCAGCCCGAAGGCAAATCTACCCGCAAGCTCTCCCCTGCCAGGTATTCTCCCAATAGGGGGTCGTCACAACCCAAATTTAGGCAGTTGCAAAAAGCAGAGCTTTTCAAAGCCAGAGCCAAAGCGTGCGAAGGCTCGAAGCGTCCCTTGCTCTGCTTGCCCAAATGCAGCCCCATACTCAACGCGTTCAACCCAGCTAGCTCAAACTCGATAGGGAAATTCACCAGATAAAGGTTGTCATTAAGGTGCCGAACCTCTCCTGCCAGCTCCTCCCGCAAAAATTTTTGGGCAAAATCTTCCCAAAGCGGCACCCTCTTGCTCCTCTTGCTCCTTTTGCGCCGAGCTTTATAAGATTTGGTTTTGTCGCTACTTGACAAGGTTTTGTGTAAAACTGCCAAAAAATGTCCTTCGCCTTGGTGCCGATGTGGCCAGATCTGGTAAGAGCTAAACTCACCGAAGCAATCCAAACTGTCCACCGGCAAAGGCGCAAAATCAGGATGCTCGCGCAAAAACCTCTCTACCTGCCGCTGGTTCTCTACAGGGGCAAAAGTGCAAGTGGAGTAAACCAAGCTTCCCCCGGGTGCCACCATCTTTGCTGCCTCTTGCAAGATGTTGTGCTGCCGCTTGGCACAACCTAGCACCTTCGCCTTGCTCCACTGACCGACAGCCTCTGGATTTTTGCGAAAAAGCCCCTCCCCCGAGCAAGGAGCGTCGACAATCACCTTGTCAAAAAAGCTGGCGAACCGCTGCGTCAATTTTTGCGGCTCACTACTAAGGACGACCGCATTCCTGACTCCCATTCTTTGTAGATTTTCCCGCAAAACCTTGGCTCGACTAACACAAATCTCGTTGGCGACCAAAAGCCCGCTATTTTGCAATTTCGCCGCTACCTGCGTAGATTTGCCTCCGGGAGCAGCACACAGATCCAGCACCTTGTCACAAAGGTTGACCCGCAAAGCTTCCACCACTGCCATCGCCGCTGGGTCTTGCAGGTAGTAAAGCCCCGCCTGATGGTAAGGGTGCGCCCCCGGCTTTGTTTGCGCCTGATAGTAAAAACCATCCTGACACCACGACACCGGCTGCAAACCGAACTTAGCTCTCAGCAGCTCAGCGTCTGCCAGCTTCAAGCCCTTTAATCCATTGACACGCAACCCTTTGGCTGGTGGCAAATCGTAAGATTGCCTAAAGCGACCAAACTCCTCTTCACCCAAAGTCCCTCTCATCCTTTGCAAAAATTCGGCAGGCAGATCGATCACTAACTCTCCACTTTCTGGTATGTTATGCGCATCTGACCCAAGAGTGCCAAAAACTCAGACTCGACCACTTTGGGCACAACCACCTTCCCGCTCACCTTGTGGCTATAATCAACATCCACAAACTGCAGATGCAAACTTTGCAAACGATGGTTAAGGGTATCCAGACGGTCGTAGCTCAAAGAAAGGCAATAACTTTCTTGGGGGATAAGCTCTTGCGTGCCAACCATTTCGATCGCTTCTGCTACCACACTGGAGTAGGCGTCGATCAACCCCGGCACCCCCAGTTTCACTCCGCCGAAGTATCTGGTGACCACCACACAAACATTGGTAAGACATCTTACCAATAAAGCACCCATCATCGGCTTACCCGCAGTGCCTGAGGGCTCTCCGTCGTCCGAAAAATGCGAAACCTCACCGCTCTCACCGACGATGTAAGCCCAACAGTTATGCGAGGCGTTTTTGTGCTGGCGAGCCACCTGACGCACCCTCTGCTTGACCGCATCGACGCTGTCCACACAAAAAAGGTGAGTGATAAACTCAGACCTTTTGATCTTCTTGTTTACTACCAACTCACCTTTTAAAATACAGTTCATGCGCTGATCGATTTTAGAAAAGCTTCTCCTGCTCAACCTCAGACTCTTGCTCTTCCTCTTTCATAATCCGCGTAATATCGTAAACCAAATCTTCGTCTTGCAAAGAGATCAGACGGACGCCTTGTGTGTTTTTGCTAAAGATAGAGATCTTCTTCACCGACTGGCGATTGATGATGCCGTTTTTGGTGACGATGATGATGTTGTCCTCATCCAGCACCTCCAGCAGTTTCACCAGCTTCCCGTTCCTTTGACTGGTCTTGATGGTGATATAACCTTTGGAGGCTCTGCGGGTGCTTTTGTAGTCGTCGGCATTCGTCCGCTTGCCGTAACCTTTTTCACAAACCGCCAACAGAGTCACATTCTCCCGCTTGAGGATGATCATTGCCACCACCTCGTCGTTCTCTCGCAAGGTTATCCCACGAACACCCTTGGAGTTGCGACCGACTGTGCGCACCTCTTGCTCCTTGAAACGATTGGCGTAACCGTCCAGCGTCGCCAAAAGGATGTCGTTATCACCATCGGAGATAGCCACATCTACCAGCCTATCACCTTGTCCTAGGTTAATGGAGATAATACCGTTGGCACGCGGCTTGGAGAAATCGCTCAACTTCGACTTCTTGACGATCCCGTTTTTGGTCGCCATGACGATGTTTTGCTCCTCCGAGAACTTGGAGACATTCAAGAAAGCTTGCACCTTCTCGCCCGACTGCAAAGGTAAAAGGTTGACCACGGGTCTGCCCTTGGCTACCCTGCTTCCTTGCGGCAACTCATAAACTTTTTGCCAGTAACATTTTCCGAAGTTGGAGAAAAACAAGATGTAGTCGTGCGTGGAAGCCACAAAAATATTTTTGATGAAGTCGTCATCTTTGAGGGTCGAGCCAGACAAACCTCTACCGCCTCTGTTTTGAGTGCGATAGGTGTCCACCGGAATCCGCTTGATGTAACCCTCGTTGGAGATCGTCACCACCATCTCCTCTTTGGCGATCAAATCTTCGATACGCATATCGGCTGTGTCTACCCCGATGACCGTCCGCCGCTCGTCGCCGAACTTCTTCTTCATCTCCAAAGTCTCTTCTTTGATGATCGACATCCGCAAATCTCTGTTCATCAAAATCGCTTCCAACTCTTTGACCAAAGCCAAAGTGGCTTGGTAATCGGACTCGATCTTCTCTCTTTCCAAACCGGTCAGTCGTTGCAGACGCATCTCCAAAATCGCTTTGGCTTGAATAGGACTCAGGGCAAATTTGCTCTCCAACTGCCCTTGAGCCTCGCTGTTGTTGGCAGAAGCCCTGATGGTGGCGATCACCGCATCGATGTTGTCCAAAGCTATGCGGTAACCTTCCAAAAGGTGCAACTTATGCTTGGCGTTTTTCAGGCGATACTTGGTTCTGCGCTCGACCACATTGTGGCGAAAATCGATGAAGTTTTGAACAAGAGCCGGCATATTCAAAACCTTGGGCTCACCGTCCACCAACGCCAAGTTGATCACGCTAAAAGTTTGTTGCAGCTGCGTATATTTGTAAAGCTTGTTCAACACCACCTCGGCGTTAAACCCTTTTTTAACCTTCACCACCAAGCGCATGCCTTGGCGTCCACTCTCGTCACGAACATCGGAGATATCTTCGATCTTCTTCTCTTTCACCAGCGATGCTATCTTCTCGATGAGCAAAGTCTTATTCAGTTGGTAAGGAATCTCGTGGATGATAATCTGCTGAATGTTGTTCGACTTGTTCTCGATAAAAGCTTTACCTTTGAGCTTAATCTTGCCGCGTCCGCGGGCGAAGTAATCATCTATTCCTGCTGTGCCGGCTATCTCACCGCCGGTAGGAAAATCTGGTCCCTTGATATACTGGCGCAAGCCGACCGCATCCAGATCGGGGTTGTCCACCTTGGCTACGATCGCATCACAAATCTCGTTCATATTGTGGGGAGCCATCGAAGTGGCCATACCCACGGCGATACCGGAGCTACCGTTCACCAAAAGGTTAGGAATTTTTGTGGGAAAAACCTCGGGCTCTTCTTGGGTCTCGTCGTAGTTGAACTTGAAGTTGACCGTCTCTTCGCCCAAATCGTTCATCAGCTCCACGGCACTCTTTTGCAGTTTCGCTTCGGTGTAACGCATCGCCGCCGGTGGATCGCCGTCTATCGAGCCGAAGTTACCTTGCCCGTTGACCAACATATACCGCATATTCCACGGCTGTGCCATCCGCACCAAAGTCGGATAAACCACCTGCTCGCCGTGCGGGTGAAAGTTACCCGAGGTATCACCGGCGATCTTGGCACACTTACGGTAACCTCCACCTGGTCGCAAATTCAGCTGCTCCATCGCATAAAGGATACGACGCTGAGAAGGCTTAAGCCCGTCTCGCACATCAGGCAAAGCCCTAGAGACGATCACGCTCATCGAATACTCCATATAAGATTTCTTGAGCTGATCTTCTATTTCTATATTTACAATTCTGGAACTTTCATCAAACATCTTATTTTCTTCCTTTGTTCACCTAAACATCTAAATTCTTAACATACTTAGCGTTAGCTTGGATAAACTCTCTTCTTGGCTCCACTTCGCTACCCATCAAGGTGGTAAACATCCTGTCGGCTTCCACGGCGTCGTCTATACGCACCGAAATCAAAGCTCGCTTGGCTGGGTTAAGCGTGGTTTCCCACAACTGCTCGGGGTTCATCTCACCCAAACCTTTGTAACGCTGGATCTTCAGGTTCTCACCACCCAAATCTTTAATCGCTTGGTCTCTCTCCTGCTCGCTGTGAACATATCTCATCTTCTTACCTTTCTTGACCGAAAACAAAGGCGGTTGAGCCAAGTAGATGTGTCCTGCCTCCACCAGCGGTCTCATATAACGGAAGAAGAAAGTCATCAACAAAGTTGCGATATGCGCTCCGTCCACATCGGCATCCGCCATGATGATTATCTTGTTGTAACGAAGCTTGCTCAGATCGAACTCATCACCGATGCCCGCACCCAAGGCGGTGATCACCGGCTGGATCTTGTCGTTGCCCACCACTCTGTCCAGACGCGCCTTCTCGGTGTTGAGCATCTTACCCCACAAAGGCAAAATCGCTTGATACTTCCTGTCTCTTCCTTGTTTGGCAGAGCCTCCAGCCGAGTCTCCCTCCACCAAAAATATCTCCGTGATCTTGGGATCAGAGATAGAACAGTCTGCCAGTTTGCCCGGCAAAGAGCCACTTTCCAAAACCGACTTGCGCCTGGTCAAATCACGAGCCCTGCGCGCCGCCTCTCTAGAGGTCGCCCCCAGTATCGCCTTGCTACCAATCTCTTTGGCAGTAGCAGGGTTCTCCAAGAAGTATTCAGCCAGCTTCTCGTAAACTGCCCGATTGACAATCCCCTCCACCTCGTTGTTTTGCAACTTGGTCTTGGTTTGTCCCTCAAACTGCGGATTAGGTAGCTTGACGCTGATGACCGCCGTGATGCCTTCTCTTATGTCCGAGCCTTGTATCTTGACATCTTTTTTGTTCTTAGGCAAAAGGTTGTTCTCTTTGATGTAGTTGTTCACCGCCCTGGTCAAAGCGGTCTTGAAGCCGCTGACATGGGTTCCACCCTCGATGGTGTTGATGTTGTTGGCAAAAGAGTAGAGGTTCTCTTGGTAACCATCGTTGTATTGGATAGAGATATCGAAAGCCACATCGCTGTCTTCCCCCGAGACCACAATCGGCTTCTCTTGGACGACTTTCTTGCCTTCGTTCAAAAACTTGACAAAAGAGACGATGCCGCCCTCGTAACAAAAATCGTGTTCTTTCTCGGTGGCTACCTCTTTTAAGACGATGTTCACACCGCTATTCAAGAAAGCCAGCTCCCTGAACCTTTTGGCTAAAACATCGAAGCTAAAACTAATCGTCTCGAAAATCTCTTCGTCGGGCAAAAAAGTTATCACCGTGCCACGCCTGTCGGTGCTGCCCACCTCAGCCAGATCTGCTTGGGGCACACCTTTGATATACTCCTGGCGATACATGCGACCCTCTTTGTGAATTTCCAGCAGCAGCTTCTCGGACAAGGCGTTGGTACAAGACACACCCACTCCATGCAAACCACCAGAAACTTTGTAAGCGTCGTTATCGAACTTGCCCCCCGCATGCAGGGTAGTCATTATCACCTGAGCCGCCGAGACGCCTTTGCTTTTGTGAATATCTACTGGAATGCCTCGCCCGTTGTCGTCCACCGTGATCGAGCCGTCCTCATTCATCACAATCAAAATCTTATCGCAATGACCAGCCAAAGACTCATCGATAGCGTTGTCGATCACCTCATAAACGATATGGTGTAAGCCTCTCACGCCGGTGCCACCCACATACATCGCCGGCCTCTTGCGAACAGCCTCCAGTCCTTCCAAGACCTTGATACTATCCGAGTTGTAACTTTGATTACTCATCAAACCTCCAAAATGTCGCAAAATTAAATTTCACTTCTCTTGCAAAATTTAAAACTCACATCTACTGTCAAGATGAAAAAGAGGGAAATTAAATTAGAAGCTTCTTTGTAGCTATTTTTTCTTAGTTTAAATTTTTAAGGCGTCGGACAACCTCTAAAAAGCAAATCTCCCAAAATTACCGCAAATTGTTAATATTTCTCCAAATTATCCCTGAAAAAATCTCTGATTGGCTCAAACCACTTTCACCAAAAAGTATCTTTTCTTACCCGCTTTCAAGACGATCTTGTTATCTTCGACCATCTTCGGCTGGATGGCAGTCTCAATATCTTTTATCTGCTCGCCGTTCACTCTGGCTCCGCCTTGCTTGATAAGACGACGCGCATCCGATTTGGACTTGCATAGCTGTGTGCGGGCAAACAACTCAACTATCCCTAAGCCTTGCTCTATCTCTTGCGCCTTTATCTCTAAAGACGGCATCCCTGCCAGATCTTGCTTGGCTCCCGCAGCAAACACCGACTTAGCCGCAGCCAAAGCACTCTGGGCAGCCTTTTCCCCATGGATTATCTTGGTCTGCTCATACGCCAGCCTTTGCTTGACCGCATTCAACTCTTGCCCTTGCAGCCCCTCGTATTGCCCAATCTCCTCCATCTCCAAGAAAGTGAACATCTTCAAAAATCGCAAAGCGTCTTCGTCGGGGACGTTGCGCCAATACTGGAAGTAGTCGTAAGGAGAAAAAAGGTTCTCATCCAAAAAGACCGCCCCTTTCTCGCTCTTGCCCATCTTCTTGCCATCGGCTCTGGTGATCAGCGGAAAGGTCAGCCCATAAGCCTCTTTGCCCAAGACGCGGCGGATCAAATCTACCCCTGCCACGATGTTCCCCCACTGGTCGTCCCCTCCCATCTGCATCGTGCAGCCATAGTCACGACACAAAACCATAAAGTCGTAAGATTGCAAAAGCTGATAGTTGAACTCGATGAAAGACAAACCGCGCTCTAGCCTTTGCTTATAAGCCTCGAAGCTCAACATCTTATTCACCGAAAAATGTTTACCGATATCGCGCAAGAAGTCGATATAGTTCAAGCTCAAGAGCCAATCTTTGTTGTTCGCCACCTGCGCCGTGGGTTTAGACAGATCGACAACTTTCCCCAATTGGGCAGCTATCTTCTCCGAGTTGCTGGCTATCTGCTCTTTACTGAGCATCTTGCGCATCTCCGTCTTGCCCGAAGGATCACCGATCATCGCCGTGCCTCCACCCAAAAGGGCGATCACCTTGTGTCCTGCCTCTTGCAAATGGTGAAAAGCAAAAAAAGGCACGATATGCCCGATATGCAAAGATTCGCCCGTGGGGTCAACCCCCACATAGATCGTCACCTTGCCTTGGTTCAAAAGTTGACCAACTTTCGCCTCGTCCGTGCACTGCTTAAAAAAGCCTCTCTCTTTCAAAGTTTCAAAAACTCCCATCTCTACAACCTCATCAATATTTTTATCTGGTTAAAACCGCGACGCTCTCTATGTGCGCCGTCAGGGGGAACATATCCACACCTTGCAAACTTTGCAAAGAGAACCCTCCATCGGTCAACAAATCCAAGTCTCGCTTCTGCGTGGCTGGATTACAACTAACATAAACTATCTTCTTCGCTGCCGAGCGCAACACCATCTTAATCAACTCTTTGTCGAGCCCCACTCGTGGTGGATCAAAGATAACCGTGTCCAGCTCGGGCAACTTGGCAAACTCCTGCTCCACTTTGCCTTGCACCAACTTAACACTCTCCACTTGGTTCAACTCCAGATTGATCCTAGCGTTTTCCACGGCAGCTGGATTCTCTTCGATACACCAAACCTGCTTGGCTTTCTTGCTAACATAAATGCCGATGCTACCCACACCACTGTAAGCGTCCAGCACCACATCGTCTTCGCCAATCTCTGCCAAAATCTTGTCGTAAAGATTTTTCACCTGAAACTTGTTAATCTGAAAAAAGGAGTCGTAAGAACAACGGTAACTAAACTCACCAACCTTCTCTTGCACCCAATCTCTGCCCCAGATAATCTTCTGCTCTGATCCAAAAATCTTGTTACCTTGGCTAGGGTTGATGTTTTGCACCACCCCCACCAACTTCGGCAGCCTCTTCTGCGCTTGCCTTACCAGCACCTTGGAAAAAGGCAACCTCCTTAATTTGGTCACCAGCACCAACACCATCTCCCCCGAACAAGAAAAACGAATCCCCACATAACGCAAGCTACCTTTTTTGCTCCTCTGGTTGTAAGGTTGCAAACCGGACTTTTGCAAGTACTCCCGCATAACCTCCTGCACCATATCGAAAATCTCGGGTTGCAAAAAGCACCCTCTGATCTCCAACACGCTGTGTGTGCGAGGCTTATAGATCCCCAAACGCCCTTGTGCGTCTACCGGCAACACCACTTTGTTGCGGTAATAAAGATGCGGAGTAGAGCCCAAAAGCGGCACTTCAAACCCAAAAATTTGGCGCAAAATATCTTGTTTGTACTCTAACTGAGCAGGATAACTGATCCCGCTCCAAACACAACCACCACACTCGTCATAGCCACAACTGGTGATTCTGTTCTCTGCTTTTTTGACAAAACTTTCCACCTGGGCGATAAACACCCCGGCACGCCGATGCACCACTCGCACCTTGACCTCATCCCCCGGGACGGCTCCTGCCACAAAGTAGGTCTTCCCATCCTCGTGGGCTAAACCGTAGCCCCCTGCTACTACCTTATCTATTTTCATCGGCTTTCTCCAAAACCAAGCGAATCAACTTCGACACCTCCTCAGACGCCGACTTAGTGCCAATATTCTGGCGAATAGATTCGATATCTTCTTTCAATTTCTGATGATGCTCGCCCTCACTGAGATAGTAGTCTATACTCTGGCAAAGCGTTTGGAAATTGACATCTGTCTGCAAAAGCTCTGGCACCACCTGTTTTTTCATTATAATGTTGGGCAACCCCACAAAATCTAACTTGACAAACCTCTTACCCAAGGCGAACATCAGAGCATCGGCAATATAAACGATGATAAAAGGGGTGTTACACAAAGCCGCTTCCAGAGTCGTCGTCCCCGATTTGACGATCAAAAAATCGCAATAAGTCAAGATGGCGTAGTTGTTACCCCGTGCCAGCACGGCGTTTTCTATATCGCGGAAATGGTCAGAGTCCACCGAGTCGCTCACGGCGATGATAAACTCATACTCAGGATAAGCTTTGCAAACCTGCTTAAACACCGGCAGCAGCTTCTTCACCTCGGAGTTGCGACTACCGGGAAACATCCCGATCACCTTCTTGCTTTTTGCCAGGTGAAACTTGTTCCTAAAATCTTCTTCGCTCAAACTCGGCTCAAGTTGCTCCACCACTGGATTACCCACATAAACCGAGCGGATGCCTTGCTCTTGCAAAAGCTTATGCTCGAAAGGAAAAATAGAGGCGACTACATCCACATAACTCTTGATCTTCTTCAGCCTCTTTTGCTTCCACGCCCAAAACTTGGGACAGATGTAGTAAACCACGGGGATCTTCAGCTTGTGGGCGTATTTCGCCAAGATCATATTCAAGCCGGGGAAATCGACCAACACCACCAGATCCGGTCTTTGATATTTAAAAAGGAAGAAGATTTTTTGCTTCAACTTCCAAAAAGTGAACAGCTTCTTCAACACATCCACAAACCCCATCACCGAAAGCGAATCGCAGTTTCTGATCAACTTACAGCCAGCCAACTCCATATTGATGCCGCCCAACCCGTAGTTTTGACAATCCGGCAACTTCTTCAACACATAGCTGGCGTGGACATCGCCCGACTTCTCACCCACCGACCAAAAAATCTTCTTCATCTAATCCTCCTGCAAGCCCTGACTATCGTGCTTCGCAGCACCACCTTCGCCGGCAGAGGGGAACTCTTGAGAAGGCAATCGGCTCGATGTAACAAACTAAAAATCTGCAAAACCTCTTTCTTGTTGTAACGCTTGGCAAACGCCAGATAATCTTTCCGAAAAAATGAGTGCACCTCGGGCAAATACTCCGAGGCTATCTCCGCATCGGTGTGCTGAGTTCGCAATGCCACCACCTTGTAAAGAGAAGCAAAAAACCTTGCCAACACACCCACCACCATCACCCCCGCAGTGCCAGAAGCCAGCAACTGATCCAGATACTCCAACGCCTTGCCACATTGCCGCTCACCCAAACAGTTTTGCAACTCAAACACCGAATGCTCTCGAAAACCCAGCAGATAAGTTTTCACATCCCCGGCTTTGATACTACTCTTATGACCGAACAAAAGATACAACTTCTCACACTCTTTGGCTATCTGCGCAAAGTCCAGCTCCACACTTCTGGCAAAAGCTTGTAAAGCGTCGTTGGTAAACTGCAACTTCGTCTGTCGCAAATATTTGATCACATCACCCACACCATAAGGTTTCTTGCAGTTCACCTCCACACAGCTCTTGCAGATCTTCGCACAACTCTTGCTTCGTTTATCGAACTTGTCGGCGGTGATCACCAACACGATCCCTTGCGGTAGCCCCTTGGCAAGATAATCCAACACCTTGTCTTTCTCCGCCTTGGAAGCCATCTTGTTGAAATAACTCAGCAGCACAAACTTCTGAGGATAAAGAAACGAGAAGCTCTCTAGCGTGGCAAAAAGCTCCTGAGCAGAAGTCTCGTCACCGTAGAGCTTGACCACCTCAGTGTTGTCCGCATCGCAAAGCGACTGCGCTTTTTTGACCACCAACTCCACCAAAAAAGAGTCTTGCCCATAAACCAAGGTAAGAGGGCTACTCTTAATCGCCTTGTCTTTGAGGAACTTATCTGCCAAGATTACCATAAACTAAGAACCGACTAAAATCCAGCCAAAATCAAAGAGCCACACCCCAAAGAGACGGCAAAACAGTAGTAGCCAAAAACTTTCAGCTTACCACTTGAGATCATCCGTAGCAAAACTGCAATCACCAAATAGCCACTCACGAAAGCGAAAAAAGCTCCCAAGAAGCTATCGAGCAAACCTACCGACGCTGAGATCTCGTCCAGCTTCAACACAAAAGCGCCCCCGATGGCAGGGATAGAAAGCAAGAAAGAGAAGCGCGCTGCTTGCGCACGCCTGATCCCCAAAAACAAAGAGGCGCTGACCGTCGAGCCGCTCCGAGAGATGCCCGGCACTATCGCCAAAGCTTGCACCACTCCGATAATCAACGCTCGCCCAAACCCCATCTGCCCAGCATCCAGCGAAAACTTTTTCACCATATCCGAGGCGATCATCATCGCCCCGGTGACCAAAAGCATCCCACACACCAGCAAGGGCTTGGCAAAAATTGCCTCCAACTCTTGCTCAAACATCAACCCCAAAAAGCCGGTCACCGCTGTAGCCACCAACAAAAAAGCGACCTCTTTCCTGGCTAAAATAGCCTTGGAGCTTTTGTCTTTGATATTCAAAAAATCTTTGCCCAACTCAAACAGGTCGCGGCGAAAATAGATCAAAACGGCCAAGAGTGAACCCAGATGTAGCACCAGCTCCAAAGAGACATCGCCGCTTTCCATCCCAAAAAAATGTTTCAAAATCACCAAATGCCCCGACGAGCTTATCGGCAAAAACTCACTCAACCCTTGCACGATGCCCAAAAACACCACTTTTAGATAATGCACAAATCCACCTTACTCAATATTTATTTTCGTAAGCAAAAAGTTTGGAAACCGGCACAATCTCGAACCCCAACTTTTTTGCCTCGTCGAGGAAAAAGAGCAGGTTGTCCAAACGCTCTTGATCAAAACAGTGCGAGATGACCACCACCTGCTTCCTATCTTTCTTCCAGCGAGCCAAGGTGTTCACCTTGGTCTTGACCACATCTTTGCTAGATGCGGGAACATCCAAAAACATATCTCTTTTCGCCGTGGGAATCAGCTTCTCCCTGGCTAGCTGGTAAGCCACCGAAGTGGCAATCGTCCTGCTGTCCACGAAAAACAGACCCGCCGCTTTCAGCTCATCCAAAACCGCACTCATCACCCGCTCATCTTGGGTAGCACGCGAGCCCATATGGTTGTTGGCTCCCACCGCCTTGGGCAAAATCTCCAGATAGCTTCTAACCCTCTTTCGTATCTCGTCGTCGTCCAGATCGACCATGATGGCGTTCTCCCCCGGCGTGTTCCTCGGATAGCTCAGCGGCTCCATGGGAATATGCACCAACACCTCGTGTCCGCTGATAAGGGCAGCGTTCATCACCTGGGTAGCGTGTGGCAAGTTGGGCAAAACCGCAAAAGCTATCCTTCGATCGGCTTTGCAAAAATTCGCCAGCAACTTCCCTTGGTAGCCACCAAAATCGTCCACTATCACTGCCAACTTGGGCGAAACCACCTCG
This sequence comes from Cloacimonadales bacterium (SeqCode), assembly GCA_965228195.1. GTDB lineage: Bacteria > Cloacimonadota > Cloacimonadia. The sequence goes on along the minus strand of OZ245797.1, from coordinate 959,399 downwards.
GTGTCGACTCCCGGCAAGTAGCCGATAGAGACCGTGTAGATCTGACCATCTTTTGCCCTGGCAACTATTTGATTCTCTTTGTTTTCCAAAAGCACCGAAGCTTCCAAGATGGAACTCCCTTGCGCTCGCAAAGCTTTTTTGAGCACCAAAGTCATATAGGTCAAATCCAGCTGGCTTTGTTGCACTCGCACCTTTAATAAAACCGAGCCATCCACATCTTTGCCAAAAGAGAAATTTTTCCCCATCTTCAGGTTCATCTTCACCAAACTCTTTGCCAGCTCGCCCTTTAGTCCCGCATAGCCCAAATCTTCTTGCTCTAGGGTATCTTGCGAAAAGCTCATCCACTCGTCCAGACTCAAATAGTTCTGCAGGTCAAACCCTTTGTTACCGGTGCTTTTCCACAACAAGTAACCACCAAAAACCAGCACAAAAATCACCACCAAGTGGATAAAACCGACCCAAAGATTACTCTTTTTCTTGCGTAGTCTCTTACTCATTATGCTCGTCCTCTTGGATAAACTTAATCATAACCTCGCCCTCTTTCTGCATCCCATACTCTTCTCTGGCCATCTTCTCCAGCTCCACTCCATCGCCCTGCACCTGATCCAACTTCCCCCTTAGCCTCTGGTTCTCACCCTCTAACTCTTGCTCTTTTTTTTGCAAAGACTCCAGCCGTTGCGAGGAGAGATAACGGCTGTAAAAACTTCCCGAACCCCAAAATAAAATCTTGAGTAAGAAGTAAAAAATCGCTAAAATCAAGCCCCATTTATAAAAATCTCTTTTTTGCATCAACTATCCTATCAAACCTTTTCTGGTATAAAATTCGACCACCTCTTGTTTTATTGCCTTAGGCAAAAACTTGGCATAACTCCTAGGGCAACTCCTTATCTGCGCCGAGCTAATATCGACTGGATCCATCTGCACAAACTTCAGCATCTGGGCGTAATCCAGCTGCCTCCAACTCTTTTGGGATTTGCGAGCCACCACCACAAAACGCACCTTTTCCAAAAGCCACTGAAAACGATGCCAACTACTAAGAGCTCCAGCGTTATCCTCACCTATTATAAAAAAATATTGGTAACCTTGGCTAGGCAACCTCTCCAACAAATCTGCCGTGTAACAAACCTCACCATCCCCCTTGTCCCAATCTTTGACCTCAAAAGCTTCCTCTTTTGCCAGAGCCTTCGCCAGCCAACCTCGTCGCATCTGGAAGCTTGCCACCTGATCTTTGAAGCGGTGACAACCCGAGGGCAAAAACCAAACCTTATCCAACTTCAACTCGTTCAAAACGGCTCTAGCCACTGCCAGATGCCCCAAATGAACAGGGTCAAAAGCACCACCCAAGAGACCAATTTTCATCATAAGCTCTCGACTTTTCTCTTCATCTCCTCAGCCTCAAAGCTGCCCGGGAAGTAGTAGTCGATGTCGTCGGCGTAAGATTTAGCCAGCTGCTCTTCTTTCCACTCCAGATAGATTAAACACATATAATACAAGCTCTTACGCAGAGCCTCCACTCTCTTGCCATCCAGCTCATCCACCACATCTTTGAAATAAAGCATCGCCGAAGAGTAGTCGGAGAGCTTATAGTAGATCACGCCGTTGTAATACTTCTTCAGCGAGAGTTGATGGTTCGCCTCTTGCAAAAGCTCCTTCGCCTTAGCCACCTTGTCGTCATAGGGGTAAAGGCTCAAAAACTTCTTCAAAATCTCGATCTGCTTGTAGCGTATCTCCTGATCGTATTGAGGACCCAGAGCCATATGTCCATAGCAGACAGCCAAGTTGAAATAGACCTCGTTTAATCTAGCAAAACGCGGGTAGTCTGCCAAAATCTGCTTATACTCCAAAGATGCCAAATCGAACTGCTCTTTCTGAAAATAGCAGTCTGCCAAACGAAAACTGACGATCTCGGTGCTGCTACCAATCCGCTGGAAAACCACCGCATCGTAATAAGGGATAGCCTTACTATACTCTCCTTGCTCATAAAACTTGTTGCCTAGCACCACCTGCTCTTCCAAGCTCATCTTGCCAGCAACCTCTTTGCCGGCACAGCCAGCCAACAATAAAAGAAGGAGCGAAAAAAGAACGCCTCTCATCTACATCCTCGCTTGCGTCTGGACATAATCAAAAAACTGGTGGCGATTGTCTATCACCTCCAAGAACCTAAACTGTCCCGAGAACCACATATTGAAAGCTTGAGCACTCTTCTCTTGTTTGATCGCCTTTTGCAAGCTCTGTTTCTTTTGAGCAAACTCTTTCCAATCCAACTTGCTCCTTTTTTGCACCTTGCCGATTACGGCGCCTCTACCCACCAGCGTGTCCACCACCAACTGCGTATATTCACCTTCGCTCAAGGCAAACAAAGACTCCGACAAGGCAGGAAAATTGCCCAACTCAGGCAAAGGGTCGCTCACCTTTAGCTTGTCAAAATTCAAAACTGGCAACCTCTTCTGCTTGGCTCGGGTCAGGTAGTTTTTCTTACCGTCGTAAAACTTCTGGGCGTCTTCCACGCACTTTTCGATCTTGCCCTGAAACTGCAACGCCGTCTTCAACTTCTCCTGAATCTGCTCAAAAGAGTAGATTGGCGATATGTCTATGCTTTGCAAACAAAACAGTAGCAAAGATTCATCGGCTTCCACCACCTGAGAACATTCGCCCACAGCCGCCCGCTCAAACATCGCTTTTTGCAAATCAGCATCTGTCCCTACCACTGGGAAAAACGCATTAGACTTGAGGATATCCTCACTCTGCGCCACGCTCAAACCCAGCTCGGCAGCTGCCTTTTCAAACCCTTTCTCTTTGCTCAGAGCCACCAGCTTCTGCAAGCTCTCTCTGGCTTCATCTTTAAAGTTTTGATCGCTGAACTTTACTTGCACATAATCAAAAACCCGACTCTCACCTTTCTTAAAAGCTTGCTTGTTAGTCTGATAAAACTGCCTCATCTCTTCCATAGTAGGCTCTTGCTCGTAATCTACCTTGTCGGGATTAAACCAGATCAGCTTTCCAGCCACGGTCTGGTTTTGGTCGATATACTCCTGACGAACATCGTCGTCGGAAACAAACACATCACCCACTATCTCCAGTTGCAAGTTCTCGATAAGCAGCCTTTGTTTATAAAAAGACTCCAAAGCTTCCAAGTTCAGCTGTCCCAAACGCAAAGCTTGCAAATACTTGTCTTGGTCAAACTTGCCTTCGGTCTGAAACTCACTCATCTTCTTAATCTGCTCCAGCGGCTCCTCTTTGATAGCTTTCGCCAGCTGCTTGGCACTCACCTGAACATCGTATTCGTCGATAGCTTCCTCTATCACATAATCTTGCACCATCTGATACCAAACTTGGTCGTTTATCTTCGCCAACTGCTCTTTACTCAGCTGAGCGTTGTCCCCCAGGCTCTTTTGGTAGTTAAAAGCTACCTGCTGAAACTTCTGCGAAAACTCCTGAACACTCACCTTCTTGTCTCCGATGCGCCCCAACTCGTTTTTGTTGCTGCCCATCATCCCCGAAAAGCCCATCAACACCATTCCACCCACAAACACGGCGGAGGTGATCACGATTACCAATTTGGAATGCTTTCTTAAAATATGCATAAAAAATTTACTCCTTAATTAAAAAATTCTTTTTCCCTGACTAACTCTATAGCTGCTCAAATCTTGACAAGACAAAAAAAGCAATTTTTACCGACCCTCTGCAAAAAAAAATCACCAAAACCCAGACACAAAGAATTTGTCACCAAAACATCATAGACACTCTGCACCAAAAATCACCTCAAGTAAAAATTAGAGTGCCAGAAAATCGTCCTAAAAGCTCCACCTTCGACTAACAAATTTACAACAAACCTTTCGCTTCTGAAAAAAAAAGTAATTGGTAGTCTATCGCAAAAGAAAAGATAGTAGCTTGACACAAAACAAACCCTAGCTTCCATGGTTAAAAGTTTTCATATAAAGAGGTTGCAACCAATTCGAGACAAAACAGCCTGTATTACAAAAAAATTAGCTAGACGATTTATTTTTAAGGAAAAGTTGATAATGAAATTGATTCAAAACACGAGTGAATACAAAAAGTGGATTGAGGAGTTAAAATCAGAGATTCAGAACTCTCAGATTAAAGCGGCGATTTCTGTTAATCAAACCCTTTTAAATTTATATTGGAGAATTGGGAAATCAATTTCAGAAAAAGTAGACCTTGGCAAATGGGGAACATCAGTTGTTGAGAATGCCTCGAAAGATTTGAGGAATCACTTTCCCAATCAACAAGGATTTTCTCGCTCAAATCTATTTTCAATGAGAAAGTGGTATAAGTTTTATGCCAATTCAGGACTTGGAATTGAAAAAGTCCAACAACTTGTTGGACAAATTCCATGGGGACATAATGTATTGATTATCACAAAGACTAAAAATGTTGAGGAGGCTGTTTTTTACATCAATAAAACAGTCGAAAATAATTGGTCGAGAACTGTTTTAACTCATCAAATCGAATTGGATTTTTATAATCGTTCGGGCAAAGCAATTACAAACTTTCCTGCCACTTTACCTACGCCACAATCTGAATTGGCAATCGAAACACTAAAAGACCCATATAAATGCCTCGTCCTGAAAAAAGTGGACTCTCATTAGGGAGGAAATTTGGATAAGAAAAGAAAAACGTTTAGGTATTCGAAAGCTTTTAAGGCAGAAGTTGTGCAGCTGGTGAAAGACAAAAAGTTGACAGTTTTAGAAGCTAGCAAATATTATGGAGTCGGATTTGCGACGATATATAATTGGTTAAAGAAAAAAAATATTTCAACACCTTATAAGGAGGTATTTTACGTGAGTTTATCAGATAAACATAGTGCTTTAAAAGAGATAGATGAATTGAAGAAAGAAAATTTAGCGCTGAAAGAGGCTGTTTCAAAGTTGACCTTGGATAAGATTTGCCTTGAAAAATGTGTCGAAATTGGCGAGCGAGATTTTGGAATGGAGTTAAAAAAAAAGCCCGAAGTGCAGGAATTGAGGAAATTAGGGAAAAAATAGTGGCTAAAAAGTTGCCTCTTAAGGTAAATTCTGTCTGCAAGTGGTTTGGTATAAGCAAGTCTGGTTTTTATAAAAAGAAGCAAAACTTGGCAAAAGTTGAGGCGTTTGAAAACCTTGTTTGCCAGCGTATTAAAGGACTTCGCAAGCTAGGATTGATGTGTGGAGCCAGAAAGATTAAAAAGCATTTGCAAGAGGAGTTTGATATCAAAATTGGGCGTGATCGCCTGCTGGATATTATGCGTAAAAACGATCTGCAGTGTCAGTTTTATAAGGTGAAAATTAAGCACTCTAGTGGCGTCAGGCAGACTTTCCCGAACCTTTTGATGAAAGATTTTAAAAAGACGGTCAACAAATTTGGGCAAGCGATTGTTACAGATATTACTTATATTAAGTTGCCACGGGATAAATTTTGTTATATTAGTTTGGTTACAGACTTGGCTACAAGGAAGATTTTGGGTTATAATGCGGCAACCACTTTGTTGGCTAAAGAGTCTGTTAAGGTGATGAAAAAGACGATAAAGAAGTTTAATTTGCCCGACAATTGCATTCATCACAGCGATAAAGGGGTGCAATACACCAGCAAAGAGTATACCGATTTTTTGAAGAAAAACAATTTTAGGATAAGTATGACTGGCGATGGTAAATGCTACGATAACGCCTGTGCTGAGAGGATTTTTAACACTTTGAAGAATGAGTTTGGCTTTCACGCTACGTTTTCTAGCGTGAGAGAGGTTAGAGAGCAGTTGAAGATTTTTGTGGATGTATATAACAATAAAAGGTATCACATCGCTTTGAATTATAAAACGCCTGAAGCTGTTTATTTAGAATTAAAAAATGTGGTTTAATAAGTAAAAAAACGAGTCCACTATTTTAGGACTGGACAAAATTTGATTTTCTTACTTTAAAAGAGAAAGCGTTAGAAAAAGACATTGAAGAACAGCTTGTTAAGCATATCACTTCTTTCTTACTTGAACTTGGAGGTGGATTTTCATTTGTTGGGCGACAAGTTCCTTTGAAAATAGATGGAGACGATTTTTACATCGATTTGCTATTTTATCATATTAAACTGAAATGTTATGTCGTAGTTGAATTGAAGTCGGTAAAATTCAGAGCTGAATATGCTGGAAAAATAAACTTGTACCTTTCTGCGGTGGATGACTTAATGAAAAGTGAGGATGAAAATCCTACGATTGGGTTACTACTTTGCCAAAGTAAATCAGAAGTGATTGCAGAGTATGCTCTTCGAGGAACAACACAGCCGATTGGAGTTGCGGAATACGAAATTGTAAAGTCTATACCAACCGATTTAAAACCAGAATTGCCGACTATAGAAGAGATCGAGGAAGAACTGGCTACAACAATAAATAGTCGTAATGCGGGGCGAACTGGTAAATCTAAACATTAAAGCATATAATAAACGAAGTAGCGATTTTAAGATGTTTACTCTCCGAGCAGCCAGCGCTTCTTACACAAGCTGCCAGCCAACTTCAAATCTACTAGCCCTCTATAACCACACAAACCAACAAAATCACTTGACAACATCGCTGCCAAATAAAACCTTTTTCAAAATTTTCTTTATAAAGGGTGGGGCTAAATGAAAGACAGTTTAAAACTTGGATTCAAAGCGAACGAAAAAGACATCACCATCATCGAGGTCGGCGACATCAAAATTGGAAAAGATTTCGTTTTGATGGCTGGACCTTGCGCCGTGGAGTCTCTGGAACAAACCGTAGAAACAGCAAAAATGGTGAAAGCAGCGGGGGCAAACTTCTTGCGCGGCGGAGCTTTTAAGCCTCGAACTTCGCCCTACGACTTTCAAGGATTGGGACTAGAGGGTCTGAAAATCTTGGAAGAAGCCAAAAAAGAGACAGGCTTGCCCATCGTCTCCGAGGTGATCGACCCGCGTGATGTCAACTGGATTTGCCAGTATGTGGATATCTTGCAAGTAGGGGCTCGCAACATGCAAAACTTCTCGCTTCTCAAAGAGATCGGCAAATCGAAGAAGCCGGTGATCCTCAAGCGCGGAATGTATTCCACCCTCAAAGAGTGGCTCAACTGTGCCGAGTATATCCTCTCCGAGGGCAATCCCAATGTTATCTTGTGCGAGCGAGGCATCCGAACCTTCGAGACCTACACCCGCAACACGCTCGATCTGAGCATCGTCCCAGCTGTCAAAGAGAACTGCCACCTGCCCATCATCGTCGATCCTTCGCACTCCACCGGCAAACTATCCCTTATCGAACCCATGGCAAAAGCTGCCCTCACCGCCGGAGCAGACGGACTCATCGTCGAGGCTCACATCAAACCAGCTTGCGCCCTTTGCGACGGTCCACAACAACTGGACGGAAAAAGTTTTCCTGCTTTCGCCCAAAAGATGAAAAAGCTGCACAACCTGCTCAAACAACTTTAAAAAAACAGGAAATTAGTTATGAAAAACAAAGACGAACTCAGCAAGCTTCGCCTGAAAATAGACTCCATCGACAAGCAGATACTCAACCTGCTCAACCAAAGAATGGAAAACGCCGTCCGCACCACCAAATACAAGAAGCTGGTCAAAGACGACCAACGCGAAAAAGCTATCTTAGAAAAAGTTGCTAACTCTGGCTACACCTTGCTCGATAAAAACTTCTCCCAAACCATCTACAAATCGATCATCGCTCACAGTTGCAAACTGCAAGAAAAAAGCCTTGCCACCATCGCTTTTCAAGGTGTGCACGGAGCTTACAGCCAGATGGCTGCCAACAAATGGGACAACTCTTTGGTCAGCTTGCCTTGCGAGAGTTTCGTCGAGATCTTTGACGGCATCCAAAAAGAGGTTTACGACTACGGTATCGTCCCCATAGAGAACAACTTAGGCGGAGTGGTAGGAGGCATCAACGCTCTGCTTCTAAATCACGACGAGATCAAAATCATCGGCAGCCTAAACTTCCCCATCGAACACTGCCTGCTTTGCACCCAAGGCACCAGCTACCGCGACATCAAAAGCGTTTACTCACACTATCAGGCTCTGGCCCAGTGTAGCGATTTCATCTCCGAGCTGGATCTGGCTAGCCACCGCTATTTCGACACCGCCGGAGCCGCCAAGATGATTAGCGAAAAAAACCTTGGCTCTGCCGCTGCCATCGCCAGTCAACTGGCTGGAGATTACTACGGCTTGCAAGTTGTCAAAAAGAACATCGAAAACATATCTCACAACCGCACCCGCTTCATCATCATCGGCAAAAACAAGGTAAGTGAAAATCCCAACTGTTGCTCGATCGTCTTCTCGTGTAAACACTCGGTGGGAGCTTTGGGCGACCTGATCAAGATCTTCGCCAAAAATAAGATCAACCTCACTCGCTTGGAATCTTTTTATCCTGGAGACGGCGGTCTCAAGTTCTTTGCCGACTTCCAGATACCAGAGCAAAACCAGACGATGGACAAGCTGTTCGCCGATTTTGCCTCCAGCAATCAAGAGTTAAAAATTTTAGGAAAATATAAGGAAGTAGAAGAAAAATGAAAATCGTTGTTTTAGGCGCTGGTCATATGGGTTCTTGGATAGCCGATGAACTAGCCTCAGATTACCAAGTGTCGGTCTTTGATTTGGACGAAACCAAGCTAAAGAAGATCAAAAAAGCTACCCCTGTCAAAACTTTGACTCAGATAAAAAAAATCGCACCAGATATGCTCATCAACGCCGTCAGCCTGCCCAAAACCAAAGAGGCTTTCACCCTGGCGATGCCTATGCTTCCCCCCAAATGTATCCTCTGCGATCTGACCTCCGTCAAAGGCGACCTACACCAGTTTTACCAAGAGTCTGGTTTCGACTTCGTCTCTATCCATCCCATGTTCGGACCTACCTTTGCCAATGTGGAAAACCTCTCCGACGAGAATATGATCATCATCCAAGAGTCTTGCCAAAAAGGAAAAGATTTTTTTGAAAAGTTAGCCAACAAGCTCAAGCTGAAGGTGTTCCATTACACCTTCCCACAACACGACAAAGAGGTCGCTTACTCGCTCGGGGTTCCCTTCTCCGCCTCCTTGGTGTTCGCATCTTGTGTTTGCCAGACCAACGCACCGGGCACCACTCACCGCAAACATATGGAAACTGCCCGTGGCGTGCTCAGCGAAGACGACTACCTGCTCTCCGAGATCTTGTTCAATCCGCAAATAATCCCCGAAATCGAAAAAATCAACTCCAAGCTCTCTTACCTGACCCACATCATCAAATGCCGCAACACCGAGATAATGAAAGAGTTTTTGGACGACCTGCGCAAAAACATCAAGCTATGAACCAAATTTCGCTCGAGATCGTCGCAGCCAACAAGCGCTCCCAGATAACCTTTTGGGACGACTATCCGCCTGTCTCTGGCTCTAAGACGCCCTTGGCTGTGATCACCGATGGCAATCTGAACAAGCTTTATCACCACTGGCTAAAAAGCAGCTTCCCCCGCGCCTTGATCTACATCATCCCTCCGGGAGAGAAGAGCAAAAGCCGCCGAATGAAAAGCAAGATCGAAGATTTCCTTCTAAAAAACAACTTCCCCCGTAGTGGACGCATCGTCGCTTTCGGCGGAGGAGTGGTAGGCGATCTGGCAGGATATGTGGCTGCCACCTACAAAAGAGGCGTCGACTTCTGGCAAATTCCCACCTCCCTTTTGGCGATGGTGGACTCCAGCGTCGGCGGCAAAACTGCCATCAACACGCCCTGTGGCAAAAACCTTATCGGCGCCTTCTGGCAACCCAGCCAAGTGGAGATCGCTCCCAAGTTTTTGGCAACCTTGGACGACCTGCAGTTTATGGGGGGCCTGGCAGAAGCTATCAAGATGGCTATCACCTTCGACGCCGATTTTTTCCGCTTCTTGAGCGAAAACTGGTCAAAAATCTTGGCTAGAGAAGATAAAGCTATCATGCACATCGTCCAAAAAGCGGTCCAAAAAAAAGCTGCCGTGGTAAAAGAAGACGAGACCGAACAAGGTGTTCGAGCCTTATTGAACTTCGGACACACCGCCGCTCACAGCATCGAGACCGCCTCTTGCCACAAGGTTATTCACGGAAAAGCGGTCGCCATGGGCATGGCTATCGAGTCTATCTTAGCGTGGCAAAACGACCACCTAGCCCAAAGAGATTTGGACAAAATATTACAACTACTCTCTTGCCTTGGCTACCTTGCCCCTCTAAAATACTCTTTTCCCAAACTCATATCCATCATGCAAAACGACAAAAAAAACAAAAATAACCAGATATATTTCGTCTGCCTCAGCGCTATCGGCAAAGCCAACCAAGAGCTAGCCTCCTTCTCCGCTTCTCAAATCTGCACAGCCCTTGACTACTACCAAGATTATGTTAAAAATATCTGCCCAAAGTAAGCCTGAGCTGAGCAAAATCTTGCATCTGCCCGCCGTGCCAGGCAGCAAATACGAGGCGGTTCGCCTGCTGTTTTTGGCAGCTTTGGCGCAAGGCACCACCACTCTCAAAGGTTTGCCAGCAGCCCAAGACATCCTAGATGCCATCACCGCTTTGCAAGATCTGGGCATCCAGATTAAAACAAACAAAGATGCTCTCACCATCCAAGGCTCAGGCGGTAACTTCACCCCCTTAAAACAAGAGGTTCACTTGGGCAAATCGGGAACTCTAGCTCGCTTCATCATCCCCTTTATCGCCTTGCAAAAAAAGCCTGTCCGCGTAAACGCCGACCCTCAGCTTTGCTCAAGACCCATGCAGGAGATCTTCTCCGCACTCTCTAGCCAAGGCGTCCATATCGACTCTGACGACCAGCACCTGCCTGCCACTATCCAAGGCCAAGACCTAAAAAACAAAAAAATCTTGGTGGACGCATCGCGCAGTAGCCAGTTTTTGAGCGGACTTTTGCTCATCGCCCCTGTCGTCGGCTTGCAAATCACCACCAGCCAAAAAATCGTCTCCCAAAGCTTCGTCGATCTGAGTCTGGATCTGATGAAAAAATTCGGCGCCAACTGGAGCAAGACCGAGAAAACCTACCGCTTTGCTGCCGGCGGCTACCAAGCTAAAAACTACCAAATCCCTGCCGATTGGTCTTCAGCCAGCTATTTCTTGGCACTCTCGGCTATCACCCGCGTCCCTTGTCGGCTAGAGAACCTAGCTTTAGACAGCAAACAAGGCGAAGCAAGCTTTTACCAAATCTTAGCCCAGATGGGTTGCCAGATAAAAAAGGGGAAAAGCTCCCTTACCCTCAAAAGGGGCGAGGCGTTGCAAGGCGTCTGTGTCGATCTAAACCTGATGCCTGACATCGTGCCGACTCTGGCGGTGGTAGCCACCTTGGCAAAAACCAAAACTATCATCTCCAACATCGAGCACCTGCGCTACAAAGAGTGCGATCGCCTTAGTTTGATAGTTCAAGAGATCAACAAAATCGGCGGAAAAGCTAAAGCGGTTGGCGACAAGATGATCATCTATCCCAAAAAACCCCGCGGCGGGAGAGTTGACCCCCACGACGACCATCGTCTGGCGATGAGCTTTGCCCTACTGGGTCTTGCCGGCATCCCCTTGCAGATCAAAAACCCCAGCTGCGTAAACAAATCTTTTCCCAGCTTTTGGCAAACGGTAAACCTGTCGCCATGATCTTCAAGCTACTGCTCAGTCCTATCTTGATGAGCATCTTGTGCCTGACCACACCAAACCAGCCAAGCCAATGGCATCCAAGAACCAAATCTATCCCTTACGCTCCCTCCAACCAACTCAACCCTCACTTTCAACTAACAGCCGCCCACAACTACTACAAAACCGTTCCTAACACCTCCCGCAAGCTTCTAATCAGCTCGGTAGGCTCGATGATACCTTTGCTAAAACACAAAGATTTTCAACTCAATTACGGAGCGAGCATAATCAACCAAATAGATCTACTCAAACAGATAGATGTTATCGGTTGGAACGGTATTTTGATCACCGACTTGGCTTATAAGCCCAGCTCCAGTTGGGGCTTGCTCCTTTCCAGCAAACATTTCTCTGGACATCAAGGCGACGAATATATGGGCAAAAACCAAACCAACAGAGTCTCTGAGGCTCGCAACGAAATAGGATTTGCCGTTTACAAAAAATTTGCCGACTACCTCAATTGCCAATTAGAGGCTGCTTATGACCAAGAGTACGATTACGACTACGACAATTTCCAAGGAAAGCCTTGGCAATTTACCTACAGCGTGTTTGCCCAAGAAGAGAGCCAACAAGGCTGGCACCCTTTCTGGTCTGCCACTATCAAAAATTACCAAGAAGAGCGCTGGCTGCTATCATACCACCTGATGGCAGGCTACGACTACTACCTACCCAGTTTGCACAAACACACCAGAATAAGCCTTAGCTACCACAACGGTAAAATCCAGCTCATGGAGTTCAGCAACTATCGCCAAGAATATTTGGGCATCGGCGTGCAAGTGGAACTATGAAATAACTTTGCCTAGCGACAAAAGCTAATAAAAGCCAAAAGAGCCTTACCAAAATTCCTTGACATTATCACACTTCCCCACGAACCTAGCAAAAAAAAATACAGGACACTAAAATGAAAAAAACTATTATCGCAGGCAACTGGAAGATGAACAAAGACTTTTTTGCTGCCAGAGATTTTTTTAACGCCATAAACGAAAAAGTAGCCAGCCAGCCGCTGAGCAAATCGACTTGCATCTTGTGCGTCCCCTCACCTTACCTTTTGCGAGCCAGCAAATCCAGAATCAAACCCGATCTGCTTTTTGGATCTCAAGATCTCTCCGCCCACAACCAAGGCGCTTTCACGGGCGAGATCTCTGCCGATATGCTCGCCTCGTGCGAAGTCGATTGTTGCATCGTCGGACACTCCGAGCGCCGTGAGTATCACCACGAGAGCAACCAACTCCTCAACCAAAAACTTTTTCGCCTACAAGAGAACAACATCTTACCCATCTACTGCATCGGCGAGAGTTTAGCCCAAAGAGAGAGTGGCAACACCGAAAAAGTTTTGCAAACCCAGCTGGAAGAAGGTCTCAAAGATTTTCAACCCAGCCAAGGGCTTATCATCGCCTACGAACCTATCTGGGCAATCGGCACCGGCAAAGCTGCCACCGCCGAAACGGCACAAGAGGTTCACCGCTTTATCCGCCAGTGGCTCAGCAAAAACTACTCGCCTGCCATCGCCGAGCAAACACCAATTCTTTACGGCGGTAGCGTAAAACCAGCCAACATCAAAGAACTTATCGCCCAACCCGACATCGACGGCGGACTGATCGGCGGCGCAGCCCTAGATGTTTCCAGCTACTGGGAAATGGTGCAGATAGCAGAAGGTGTGTAAAAAATGCTCGATCTAAAATTCGTTTGCGAAAACCCCGCGGCGGTGGAAGCCAACCTGAAAGCCAAAAAAGTTAATCTGGATCTAAACAAGATTATCGAACTAGAAAAGCAGCGCAAGCAAGCTCTCTTCTCTTTTGAGACGAAGAAAGCCGAGCAAAACAAAGCTTCCAAACTGATCGGAGAGTGCAAAAAACAAAGAAAGCCGACCGACGAGATTTTTGCCCAGATGCGCAAACTATCCCAAGAGTTGAAACAAGAAAGCGCTCAAATCAGCCAGATCCAAAACCAGCTACAAACCTTGGCTCTGCAACTGCCCAATATGCTCGACAAAGATGTCCCCTTGGGCGACAGCGAAGAAGAGAACCGCTACCTGAAAGAGTGGGGCAAGAAGAAAGAGTTTAGCTTTAAGCCACTAGACCATCTGGAGCTGGCTAAGATCAACAACTTGCTCGATTTTGACAAAGCTGCCAAACTCAGCGGAAGCGGATTTGCTCTCCACACCGGTTTGGGAGCAAAGATAGAGCGAGCCTTGATCAACTTTATGCTCGATTTTCACGCTGCCAAACACGGCTACCAAGAGTTAAACGTTCCTTTCTTGGCGAACAGCAAAACAATGACCGGCACCGGACAACTGCCCAAGATGGAAGACGATATGTATAAGATCGACGGCGAAGATCTGTATCTGATCCCCACGGCTGAGGTGCCGCTAACCAACTGTTTTGCCCAGACCTCCACCTCTTACAAAAACTTGCCCCAGAAGTTTATGGCAGCCTCCGCCTGCTTCCGCAAAGAGGCTGGCTCTTACGGCAAAGAGACCAAGGGGCTACAGCGTTTACACCAATTCAACAAGGTAGAGCTGGTGCAGGTGGTCAAACCCAGCCAGTCGCCCCTGACTCTAGAGGAGATCTTGCGTGACGCCTGCGAAATCTTGGAAGCTCTCAACCTGCATCACCGCGTCATCACCCTTTGCAGTGGCGACACCAGTTTCGCTTCTGCCAAAACCTACGACATCGAGATTTGGGCACCGGGACAACAGAAATACTTGGAGGTCTCCTCGGTGAGTAACTTCCGCGACTTCCAAGCTCGCCGAGCCGGCATCAAATACAAAGACGAAAACGGCAAATCTTGCTTCGCCCACACACTCAACGGCTCGGGAGTAGCTTTGCCACGCCTGTTCATCGCCCTGATAGAGTCTTATCAAAAAGAGGACGGCACCATCGACTTTCCTAACATCTTAAAACCTTACCTAAAAGGAGGATTCTAATGAACAAAAAATTGATCATCATCGCCGCGCTGGTCACCTTGGCTTTAGCCAGCATCATCTTTTACGCCACCAGACCCATACCTTTGGGAAAATCTTTGCAACTGACAGAAGCTTTAGCCCAAAACATCGCCGACAACGGCAAAAGAGCGATAATCGACCTTCGCACGGTGGGCAACTTCGACTGGGACAGACTCTGCATCTTGTCTCCATATCGCAAAAATATCAAGGGCCTACGGGGCATGGAAAAAGTTTTTGCCGAAAACGAGATCAGCCCTAACACCTGCATCTTGCTCTTCGTCAAAGGTAATGTCGTCAACGGCTTTGCCGTGGTTCCCCGCAACATCATCGATTTTTCTTTGCTGGGCGAGAGTTACCCCAAAGAGAAGACCAAGTTCAGACTGCAAAAAAGACCTTTCAACGGACCTGGCAACAAACCTTGGTTCAATGTCATCATCTAAATGAGCCAACCTCCCAAGATAATCTTTGCTGGTTCACCCGCTTTCGCTCTGCCCACTTTGCAAGCGCTCAGCCAGACGGAGCTGCGCCCTTGCCTTGTGATCACTATGCCCGACAGCAAAAAAGGTCGCGGGAAAAAGCTCTGCCCCACTCCAGTCAAGCAGCTAGCACAACAGCTGGGAATAGAGGTGGCAACGACCAGCGACATCAACCAACTTCTGCCTCAATTGCAAGAGTTACGACCCCAGCTTTTGATCACGGTCGCCTACGGAGGATACCTGCAAGCCAAAATCAGGAAGCTTCCCACTTTTGGTTGCATCAACCTGCACCCCTCACTCCTGCCCGCCTATCGTGGTTCCAATCCGATCAAGTATCCACTGCTTCACGGCGATAAGATCACCGGCTACTCCATCTTCAAGATCGTTGCCAAGATGGATGCAGGAGCTATCTACTACCAAAAGAAAGTTGCCATCGAGCCTGAGGAGAACTTCGCCCAACTACATAACAAGCTCGCCAACGAAGGCGCACAAGGGATGCTTTTTGCCACCCGCCAAATCTTGGCTGGCAAGCTATCTGCCACCGAGCAAGAGCATGGCTTAGCCACCTACACCCAAAAAACCCAAAAAGAAGACACCTACATCCACTGGCAAGCTCCAGCCCAAAAGATCCACAACTTCGTCCGCGCTTACAGCCCCAAACCGGGAGCGATCACTTTCCTAGAGGGCAAACAGCTAAAGATAGTCGCCTGCAGGATCACGACGCAAAAATCTGCCACCACTCCCAAGAGTGCGGGAACAGTCGTAAAAATCTTGAAAAACGAAGGGTTTACCGTCAGCACCCAAGATTTCGATCTGCTTGTTACCGAAGTGGTTCCTGAGGGCAAAAAGCAGATGAGCGCCTACGCCTTCACCCTGGGCAAACCAGATTTGCTCGGGCAAAAACTGAGCAAGCCGCAATGATCAACCTCGTAAGATTTCTGACCAACATCACCTTCTCTATCTTGATGGTGCCTGCCAAGATTTTGGGATTGAAAACAGCCTTAAGAAAACGCTACATAAGCGTCTGTAATCACTTAGCAAGATTTGGCAAGTTCAGCCCCGAAAAAGTTTTGCTACTGCTTCCGCACTGCTTCCAGATCAGCGACTGCCCGATCAGGATCACCACCGATATCAACAACTGCAAAAGGTGTGGACGCTGCCAAGTGGGAGATATCCTCAGACTAAAAGAAAAATACCACATAAATGTCTGCATCGCCACCGGAGGCTCCCTAGCGCGCAAAAAAATAATCCAGACGCGACCCTCTTTGGTGATTGCTGCCGCCTGCTATCGTGACCTTTCCGAGGGCATCCACGACATCTTCCCTATGCCTGTGGTCGGATCACTAATCGAAAGACCAAATGGACCTTGCCAAGACACCAGACTCAACCTAAAAGATATCGAACAAACCATCCAAAAGTATCTATTATGACAAAAGAAAATCCCAAACTAACCGGCAAAGAGCTGGAGAAACTCTCCTCCTGCTTCACCCTCTCCGATATGGAGATCTTCATCTTCCCCGAACTTTTTTACTCCTTGGTTTTAGCCAACATCTGCTCGCCCCTGATCTGGCAATGGAAAGAAGACCCTTGGTTCAAAGATATCCACCAAAAAAGCGACTCCCAGAAGATCAAAAGAGTCAAGCAGTTCATTATGGACCACTTCGAGTTCAACCTCGATCTGCAAACTTGGGGACTGACCAACAAACTCACCGAGCTCAACCGCTTCAAACAGTTTGTCGATATGGACACCTTGGCAAACTCCAACGCCCTTTTTGGTTACCACGGCGATAAATACTACTTCGACATCGACATCCGTCGCCATTTCGGACTAGACAAATACGACGGCGACACCATCCCCTACTGGAAAACCGAGACGGTGGAAGCCATGAGCGCCTTCTGCCACAAACCAGAATACAGCCAAGGTGCCGGCGAGTGCGTCTCTTTTGCCTGCCTCTACGCTGCTGCTCTGTTTGTCGTCGGACAAATTCCTCTGGAAAAAATCTACCTGATGGCAACCCCTTTGCACTCACAAAACTTCATCGACATCGACGATGGAGTGCTCACCAACAACCGGCGCATCATCAGCAAAAATATGTGGTTCAACGGCACAGCCCTCTCGGCTAAAGCTCGGCGGGCTCTAGAAAACGAACAGATTACCATGGTCAGCCACCTCAGCGGCCATGTCCACTCCACCTACAATAAAGCGACCATCGACCCAGATCAGTTCCAAAACTTTCGCCAAAAGCTCAAAGGTTACCTTTCGCATCCAGCCAACTCAGGAACTTTCAGGAGCTTCTTGCGCACCAATAGAGACTTCCAAAAACATTTCCAATTTGCCATCAAACAAAAAGGAACCACCTACTACCTAGGCGTAGAGACCATTTTCTTCTATGAACACAGCTCCAAAAACAGCTTCTCCGACAACTCCAAACGGGCACTCTTGCAAGAGATAGACACCGATGAATTTAGCCTGACCCCTCTGGAGGGACGAGCCGACCTGCAAAGTTTTGAGAAACAGCTCATCAGCAAAAAAGAGAAGTTTTCTTCCCAGAAGGCTTTGGACATCATCGAACAATACAACGACTTCATCCACACCTGTCCTCGCTTTCCTTGTCAGATCAAAGATTACCAAAAGCAAGAGACCCCCTTGCAAATCAGCCCCGCAATGAGTCGCCTGGATATATTGGACTACCTGAAGGGTATGTCAACACAAAACAAAGTCGCCCACTACACGCTTTACACCTATCGCCAGATGGACAAAATCGACTGGTTCCCTTACATCTACGCCTGTCAAACCAGAAGCCCCATTTGCCAAGAGAGGTTCGCCAAGACCTCTCCCCAAGAGCTTTACCAACGGCTGAGCCAACTGGGTGAAAACTCCATCTACAGCGACAACCGCCTGGCAACCCCAGACGAGGTTTGCAACTTCAACACTGCCGACGGTGTAGAAAAAGCGATCGTCATGGCAACCTGTTTTCGCCAGCAAGCCACCACCTTACAAATCGAAAAAGAGAAGGTGGTCATCAAGATTGCCAAAGAGAGCTTTCGTTTCCACTCGCAAAAAAGTTTGTCCAAAACCATAAGATTGGATAAGCATAACTTTTAGTCTGAAGAGCTTTGCGAATCCAAATGCAAAAACTCCTGCAAAAACTCCCGCTGGCGTGTGCCAGCAAAGCTCTCATCACCTTGCAAAGCTTTGCCCCCATCTTGGCGAAACTGCAAAGCCGACTGAACTATATGCGCCAAGATCTTCTCTATCCTGCCCTTGATCGCCCAACGAACCACTCCCAAAGAAAGTAGCCTATTCACAAAAGCGCTTTCGTTGAAAAGAAAAATCCGCAATTGATAGCTACAACTTCGCTCGTCCAAACCACTGATATCCACCAGCACCAACACCGTTCCGTAAAGATGCCACCACAAAATCTTGCCATCACCATCACCATAATAGACGCGCCTGTCAACCTGCTGCCTAGGACTTAGAAGGTTCATCCTTCCTTTTAGCCCCTTTATCTTTGCCAAAAGCCTCTTCTTGTCCGAATCTAGATACCTTATCTGGTAGCTCGTTCCTTGGTAAGCGTTCACCATCTTCGCCGTTAGGGGCAAATGCTCGAACAAGAAGTTAAGCGGCAAAAATCCTAGCGGCACCTTACCCTTTAGCACATACTCCACTCTACCCTTTATCTGCAACTCTTTTTGGACTCTCTTGCCCCAATAACCGGACAAGCTGACATTCCGCCGCCGCAGATCTCTACTCAAGAGGTCTTGGCTGGCGAACAAACCCCCGTCCAAAAATATCAAAAGCACAAGCAACCAAACCAGTTTTGCTCTACCAATCTTCACTATCTCTTCGTTTCCCTTATTTTATAAAATTGTTCTTGACAAATACCCTTCTCAGCCAGCCCATATAAAAAATTGTTCAATTCAGATAAATCGGAGAGAAGTTTAAAATGATTCAAAAAAAATATTTAGCCCCCAACGGATGCACCCTATCCAGCCTCACCGTCGGTTTGATCGCCATCCAACAAGTGGTAAACAGCAACTACATCCAAGCCTGCTGGCTGATCACCCTTTGCATGGTGTTCGACCTTTTTGACGGCTCACTCGCCCGCAGATTTCAAGCTTACAGCGACTTCGGCGCCCAACTAGACTCTTTGGTTGACTTCGTCAGCTTCGGCATCGCTCCAGCTTTCTTGGCTTACAATATGCTTCTCATCCAAAAACCGCTCTTCGGCGGAATCTTGTCTATCTTCTATGTGATCTGCGCCGCTTCTCGACTAGCCAAATTCAACTCTAACCTCGACGATTTAGAAGTCAAGCAAGATTTCAAAGGATTACCCGTCCCAGCAGCTGCGGCTCTGGTCGTCTCTTACATCATCTTCAACCATCAACTCCCTCACAAGATGTTTTTCTCCAACCTGATCGCCGTAATCTTGATCTGCTCCCTTTTGATGATCAGCAATGTCCAATTCAGACCTTTCCATTTCAAAGGCAAAAAGAAAAGCTTTGCCAAACTGATTGCCTTCGCCCTTTTGGTAGCCTCGGTGTGGTATGCTTCTTACATCTACTTCCCCCTTTGCCTTTTGATCCTTGCCAAAAACCTTATCTTGAACCTTGAGCAGAAGTATCAAAAAAAGTAACCTCTTGTTTAGCACTCTAGCGTGGCTCCTATTTCCCAAACTTTGCTACGCTTGCAAAAAGTTGCTTAAAGACCCCAGCTACGAAGGCGACATCTGCCCCGATTGTCTGGCAAAACTGGAGCCGCCGACTAAACAAGGGGAAAAGATCTACTCCCTTTACAAGTTCAACCCCACGGCTCAGCTACTCATCCACCAGCTAAAGTATCGTAACAAGAAAAAAATCGGGTGGCAACTTTGCTCCTTCGGAGCCGAGCGCATCCGAACCAAGATCAACACTTGGAACATCCAAGGGATCGTCCCTGTTCCGCTGTTTCCCACCCGCTTCAAACAAAGGAGCTACAACCAGTCGGAGCAAATCGGAAAAGCTCTCAGTCAAATCTTGGACATTCCGCTTTACAACAAGATTTGCCAAAGAGTCCGTTACACCCAGAGCCAAACCAAACTAACCAAAGCAGAAAGGGTAAAAAATCTTCAGGGAGCTTTTCGCAGCAAAATCAAAAACCATCTGGGCAACAAGAACCTTTTGGCAGTGGACGATGTGCTTACCACCGGCTCAACCCTCAAAAACCTCTCCCTTGCCCTACACGAAGTCACAGACGGCAAAATCTACGGATTTACACTCGCCAACGCCAACGAAAAATGAGCTACTACCAACTGCTGACCGTCTTCATCTACAACTTGCTTTTCCTCTCAGGCATCCCTATTTTACTCAAATACCTCCTTTTTTGTCGCACCCGCTCCTTATTGGGTTACAAACTTTTTTTCACTCCCGGGATAATCATCCGCAAAGAGAAACAACTCCTGCAAAAAATCGACCAAGGCATCATCGAATATCACAAATTTTGCCTTGACAAAGATAGCGCCACCCTTACCAGAGTCGAAGACAAACTGAGCAAAATCATCTTCCAAAAAACGGAGTTTTTGCAAAACTGCCAATATTTGCCCTCTTTCCTTTCGTTGCTTTTGCGGAAAGCTCTCAGTGGCATCATCTACCAGATAGCTTTGCAAGCCGGCAGGGAGATTTTACCCTCTTTGTCTTGCAAATACGAAATCGAGACTCGCCTTCAAGATCTCAGGAGCAAAATCGAACCGGAGCTGATCGAAGAGTTGAGCCAAAAATACTTTTTCAAATATCTGCTCTACTTCTTCGCAACTTTGGGAATTTTAACAGGAACTACAAACGTTATAATAATATGTCTATTCTAAAAAATATCTTAGTCGGCTCACTTCTTTGCCTGACGGGGCTGAGCTACGCCGAAGGTTTGCCAAGCCTAGACTCTGCCTACCAAAAGGGCGATATCGACTACCTGCGAGAAAACTTGCCCAAAAGCACGGGCGAAACCCCCGCAGAACAAGAGAAACTCCAGTTTTACCAAGCGGTTACCCAATCCAAACCCAACTTCGTCCAAGATCTGCAAGAGATCTCCACCCAAGAAGATAACCAGTATTCACAAGCTGCCTGCCTTGAGCTTGGCAAAGTTTACTACCTGAGAAAAGATTACTCCAAGGCTCTAAAGCTTTTGGACAAGGTAAGCAAACCCTCTTTGCTAGCAGAAAAATCTTACTGGATGGCTTACTGTCTGCACTCTTTGACAGACTACCAAACCGCTATCTACTGGGCGCAAGATTTTCAGCAACTGTCTCTAGACAACGACAAGATAGAAAGTAGCTACATCTTGATTAGCAGCTGCTACCTCAAACTAGACCAACCCAATCTGGCTCTAGAACTTTTGCTCTCTCTAGATAAGCTAAAGCTCCTATCCAGTCAAAGAGCCACCGCACTATACAACATCACCCTTTGTTACCAAAAAATGGACAACCAGGACGAGCTGAAAAAAGCGACTCTTAAGCTAAAAAGGGAGTTCCCTTACAGCAAATATGCTCAAACGCTCTCTGGGGATAGTCCAAGCTTTGCTGAAAAATCTGCCCAAGATATTGCCCCCAACAGCTATCTGCAGGTGGGAGCTTTTCAAAGCAACGAAAACGCCCTTGAAACGGCACAAGATCTAAAAGATAAAGGTTACCCCATCAAGATTGACAAGAAAATATCGGACAACTCCATACTTTACAAGGTGTGGGTAGGACCTTTTTCCTTGGCAGAAAAGCTCAACTCAACCAAAGAAAAACTTCTGGCTGACAACTATCCCAGCTTCATCGTGCAAGCCAAAAAACAGCCTGCCACCACTCTCAGTCACAAAAACTACTACCTGGAGTGCGGCGTGTTTACCGACTCCGAAAAACTTCGCCAGAGGCTAAAACTGCTAAAAGATATGGGAATAGAAGCCAAAGCTTACCGTCGCAGAATCGGCGATAAAAACTTCATCTACGGTGTTATCGGTCCATTTGCCAGCAAAGAAGAAGCTTTGATCCAGCAAAAAGAGCTCAAAGATCACGACCTTGCCAGCAACCTTTTCATCAAATAAACTTTGAAGATGCCAACCCCAAAACTAACCCCGATGTTGGAACAGTTTTTGCACATCAAAAACCAACATCCCGACAAAATAGTCCTCTTCCGCATGGGCGACTTCTACGAAACTTTTTTCGACGACGCTCAAACTTGCGCCAAGATACTCAACATCACCCTGACTGCCAGAAACAAAAAAAAAGAGAACGCCGTCCCTCTAGCTGGCTTCCCCTACCACTCCCTTTCCAGCTACTTGCCTAGGCTCATCGCCGCAAACCAAAAGGTGGTTATCTGCGAGCAGGTGGAAGACCCCAAGAAAGCGGTCGGCTTGGTAAAAAGAGAGATCGTGGAGATCATCACCCCAGGGAGCATCGTCGAGTCGGAGTATATCCACTCGCCTGCCGACAACTTCCTAACCTCCTTGGTGCAAGAAGGCTCCGAGTATGGCGTTGCCAGCATCGATGTGTCCACCGGCAAGTTCAACTTCACCCAATTAAATCAAGAGCAGCTGCCAGCGGAGATCGAGCGGCTAGCGCCCAAAGAGATCCTCACCCTTGAGCAAAACCAAGAACTTGCTACCACCCTAGGTAAACAAATCTCTTACAGCCACTACCTCGACGACCAAATCGGCTTAGAGCAAGCCGAAGAGATTTTAAAAGACCACTTCTCCCTCATCTCCTTGGCTGGAGTAGGCTTAGCCGACCACCCCTTGGCTACCAAAGCCGCTGCCATGGCTCTGTCTCACCTCAAAGAGTTGAAAAGAAAAGAGTTGAAACACATCAACAAGATGGAATACTACTCACTGGGCTCTTATGTGCAGATGGACAAATCGACAGTCTCCAATCTGGAGCTTACCAAATCGCTGCTGGAAGGCACCACCCAAGGCACCCTCTTGCAGGTGTTAGACCAAACCTGCACCCCCATGGGCAGACGCAAGCTAAAGCAGTGGCTCTTGCGACCACTACTGGAGTGCCAGACTATCCAAACCCGTCTTACCATCGTCTCGGAGATGATCGATAAAATCGATTTGACCCTCTGCTTGCGCGAACTGCTCAACCAAATCGGAGACATCGCCAGACTCACCGGCAAACTCTCCACCGGTTCGATAAACCCCAAAGAGATCCTCGCCATCGCTCAATACCTCAGCCTTTCCCAAAAGATTAAACAAATCTTGTCTGGCTACGATTGCCTACCACTACTCCAAATCAAAGACAACATCAAAAGCTACGACCAGATCGTTACCAAGATCACAGCGACCATCTGCGATAATCCAAACAAGCTCATCACCCAAGGCGGCATCATCAAAAGCCAGGCAAACCAAGAGCTTAGTCAACTTCATCAAATCAGCTCCCAAGGTAAATCTTGGATAATCAACCTAGAACAACAAGAGAAAAAGAGGCTGGGAATAACCAACCTGAAGATAGATTACAACAAGGTGTTCGGCTACTTCATCGAAATCAGCAAGAAGCAGGCAGACGCCGTGCCAGAGGACTACATCCGCAAACAAACTTTGGTCAACTGCGAGAGGTTTATCTCCCCCGAGCTCAAGGAGTTCGAGAGCAAGGTGCTGGGAGCCGAAGAGAGGATTAAAGAGCTAGAATACGAAATATTTTGCCAGCTAAGATCCCACCTGCAAGAAAAGATGCAGGAGCTGCTGGAGTTCGCCGACACCTTGGCGATGCTCGATGTTTACGCCAACTTCGCTCAAATCAGCTTTCACCGCGGCTACTGCAAACCGAGCTTCAACACCGAAAAAATATTGCAACTCGAAGAGTCTTTTCACCCCGTCATCAAAGAGATTTTACCAAGCCAAGAGTTCATCCCCAACGACATCTACATCGACAACCAACAAAACAACATCGTCTTGATCACAGGACCGAATATGGCTGGCAAATCGACTTACCTACGCCAAGTTGCCCTCACCGCTCTGATGGCACAAATCGGCTGCTATGTGCCTGCCAAAAGCGCAACCTTGCCCATCTTCGACAAGATATTCACCCGCGTGGGAGCCTCAGACAATCTGGCAAAAGGGCAAAGCACCTTCTTGGTGGAGATGCTCGAGACAGCCTCCATCTTGAACTTCGCCAGCAAAGATTCCTTGGTAATCTTGGACGAAATCGGCAGAGGCACCAGCACTTACGACGGCTTATCTTTGGCTTGGGCGATCATCGAATATCTGCACGGCAGCCACCTGAAAGGCGTCAAGACGCTCTTTGCCACTCACTACCACGAGCTGACTCACCTAGCCGACACCCTCTCGGGCGTGCAAAACTACAACCTCATCGTCGAAAAAGAGAAAGACAAGATCATATTTATGCACAAGGTTTTGCCGGGAAAAGCCTCGGAAAGTTACGGAATAGATGTGGCACAACTAGCTGGCGTTCCATCGGCTGTCATCACCCGCGCCAAACAGATCTTGAAGACGCTAGAATCTTCACAATCCGACCACCAAAAAAGCCAAGCTCTGGCTCAGCTAAAAGCTTTCTCTACTGCTACCGCTCCAGAAGCGAAAACGCCACCACACCTTTTGGAACTAGAAGAGAGGCTCCAACAAATATCACCAGACCAAATCACACCGATACAAGCGCTGCAAGCTCTGATTGAGCTGAAGGCGATCGTCTCTCAAGACAGTTGATGGCGGTATTTGCACACCGTGCGTCTGCTGATCTGCCAACCTTCTGCCTCTAGCGCCTGAGCGATTTGACGGTCGTTCTTTCCTTCTTGGGCAAGGCTTCTCACCCTTTTTTTCACCTTCTCCAGAGTCGTTGCGCCTTTTCCTTTCACCAAAAAATCGACTAACCTCTTCGCCTGTCCCCCAAAATCTACCTGCTTGCCTTTGAGAAGAGCGTAACAGATATTCTTGGAAATCTGCAAATCGTCACTCAATCGCCCCACAGACAAAGGGCTAAAAGCGGCTTTTTGCTCCCAAGACCTCCACTGAAACGAGCAAAGATAACCTCCCACCTTCTGCAAAAGGTTTTGCCGTGAGCTTAAGATGTTTTGCAAAAACCGCACCCTCTTCCGCTGCTCGACAAAAAAATCTCCTTCACACTCCAGATACTCGGGCTTCAGCCTCAGCTGCGGAAAAAAAACTTCGTTCGCTCGGCACTTCTTACCATCCCAAACCAAATCTGCCTGCTGCTGAGCGTAGTCATAGTTACCAACCTGACTCATATCCAAAAGGGGGTTAGACAAGATCTCCTGCTTCAAAAAAAGGCTCAGCTCCCGCAAATTCATCTTGTAAAGCTTGATAAAAAGCGGCGACTGCCCCACTTTTTTGTCCAAGACGACATCGGCAAAACTTATCAGAGCCTTGTGCATCGATTTCTGCCTCTAGCTGTTTCTTATCCGCTTTTGGGCTGCGGCAAACAGCTCTTGTGTGTTCAAGTTTTCAGTGATCCCCACATCCAAGACATCTACATAGACAGCGTCTTGGTAGTAAGGCAACAAAACATCACGAAAAGTTTCTGCCTGGTCATCACCCAAAACTTTTGCCACAAAATCGGCAGCGAACAAAATCGGATGCCCTTTCTTGGGGCGACCCTGCTTGCGACCCACAGGAATTACAAAAGGTGCCGGCTGCCGATAAGCTTGCAAGATTTTCTGGTAGCTCAAAGGCAAAATAAACGGCTGGTCGATGAGGTTAAGCATCGCCATCTGACCCTTGTTCACCTGAGCAAACCCCTTTTTCACCGAAGAGAGCATCCCGCCTGCCAAATGATCACGATTAAGCACTGGGCAAACAAAACTGCCGTAACTATCGCCCAGATAATCGACAACATCTTGGTAGTTGTCACCCAAGACGATAATCACCCGCTCGGAAAAGTCACTCAGCTTCTGCAAAACCAAGTCGATGCTTTTTTTTCCACTCACATCCAGAAGCGCTTTATCTTTACCCATACGAGAAGATTGTCCCGCACACAACAAAATCGAATCTATTTTCTTCATCTAAAATCTCCCTAATTTTTTTTCATCTAGGTTTAAGGGGAAGAAAATCTTGTCAAGTAACAAAACCCAACAAAAAAAAGGAGCAACCAAAGGCACTCCACATCTGGCAAGCCTTCCCAAAAAATTAACTAAAAGCCAAAACCGTTCTGAAAATATTTTTCAAGACAAATTGCAAATCTTCTTCGCTGGTTTCCAAAATCTCTGCCAAACTCCCGCAGTTCCTGATCAAAGAGTAAACTGCCACCAATCCACTCTCGTAGAGCAAATCTAACCCTTCGCCCACCGAGCCCACCACCGCAATGACCGGCACGCCGTGCTTCTTGCCCAACTTAGCCACTCCCAAAGGAAGCTTGCCATTAGCCGTTTGGCTATCTATCCGCCCTTCTCCGGTGATGATCAGATCAAAATTACCTGTGGCAATCTTCTTTTCCAGAGCAACCTCTTGGGCGATAAGCGAAAATCCCGAGCACAACCTGCCTTGCAAAAAAGCAAGCAATCCAGCCCCCAATCCACCGGCAGCACCGCTACCGGCGATCTTGCTCACATCTTTGCCAATGGCAGCGCTCACCACTCGGTTGTAAGAGAGCATCCCCGCTTCCAGCTCTGCCAAAACCTCTTGAGTAGCCCCTTTTTGCTTGCCGTAGGTATAGGTCGCTCCAAACTCTCCGCACAACCGATTTTCCACATCGCAAGCCACCAAACACTCCACCTTGTCCAAAGCCACCTTCAGCTTAGATCTATCTATCTTAACCACTTTCCCCAAGTTACCTCCACAACCACGCAAAGGGCGACCATCCTTATCCAAAAACGCAAACCCCAAAGCTTGCAACATCCCCATCCCGCAGTCGTTGGTGGCACTGCCGCCTATGCCCATTATCAACCTGCTACAACCCTTTTGTAGCGCATCCAAAATCAACTCACCCGTCCCATAAGTAGAAGCCAGCAGTGGATCCCGCTCACCCACATCCAGCAAAGGCAACCCCGAGGCGGCAGCCATCTCTATCACCGCCGTCTTGCCGTCTGCCAAGATGCCGTAAGAGGCTCTCACCTGCCGGCAGAGCGGGTCATTAACAACTTTATACTCGAGCTTTCCGCCCTTGTTTAGCACCAACGCCTCCACCATCCCCTCTCCTCCATCTGCCAAAGGCATCGACTCTATCTGTGCCGTAGCGTCCACCTGCGCCAGGGCTGCTTGCGCAATGCGGCAAAATTCTACCGACGAAATCGACCCTTTAAAAGAGTCTGGCACCACCAAAACTTTCACGACTTCCCCCTGATTAGTCTCGATTTTTTCGAAAAACCACCAAATCTAAACTTCTGTCAACACAACTTTACTATTTAATAATCGGAGATATTTGATTGACAGAAATAGTTTTTCTCACCACTTTTGCTCAAATGAGAATAAACGAATTGAAGAAAAAAAGAAAACAGATCGACTCTGGCTCTGCCATCATCGAAGGCGACCGCCTGCTGAGGCAACTCATTACCAACAAGGTGGAGATTTTGGAGGTCTACCACTGGCAAGAGCTTCAACACCCGGCGTGGCTAAAAAACTTGCGCATCAAACTCATCAGCAAAAAGAAATTTTTTGCTTTAGCCTCCACCAAAACCCCGCAAAGATACATCGCCGTGGCTCGTCGTCAAAACAACAAGATTGGCGATTACCAAACCCTACTCTACCTAGACAAAATCGCCGACCCAGGGAACCTGGGCACCATCGCCCGAACGGCTCTAGCCCTTGGAGTCAGTGGGATTGCCCTCTCGCCAGACAGCTGCGATGCTTTCAACCCCAAGGCGATTCGCTCCTCTTTGGGGGCAGTTTTCTCGTTGCCGATAGAGGTGAAAAGCTACCGATGGCTAAAGCAGCAAAAGGCGCAAAAAATCTTGGCAGACCTGCACGGCACCTCGATCTTTGCTCTACCCCCATTAGCCAAGCAAAAAATATTGATAATGGGCTCAGAAGCAAACGGAGTCAGTCCTGAGATAAAAGAGTTCTGCCAACTGACCATCACCATCCCGCTGACCGGCAAGATGGAATCTTTAAACTTAGGCATTGCCACCGGCATCTGCCTTAGCCATATCTTATAAGTTATGAAAAGTATCAAAGAGCTACCACCCGAACAAAGACCGCGCGAGAAAATGCTCCAACACGGGGCGAGCCACCTTTCCGATCTGGAGTTGCTGATGCTGCTCATCGGCAGAGGTGTCAAAGGTCACTCCGTCACCCAAATCTGCCAAAAACTGCTCAAGCTCATCGACCAAAAAGGGTTCGAGATAACCATCCAAGACATATTGGCAATCGACGGACTAGCCCAAGCCAAAGGAACGCTGGTGCTAGCGGCTTGCGAGTTTTTTCGCCGTAGGATAAAACCCAAAGGGTTCATCATCAAATTTCCTCACCAGATTATGCCCATGCTATGGCACTACGGCGACCGCAGGCAAGAACATTTCTTGGTCACCTCCCTAAACGCCGCGGGCGAGGTGATCGCCACCCGCGTGGTCACCATCGGACTTCTCAACCAAACCCAGATTCACCCTCGGGAAGTTTTCTCAAACGCTATCACCGACAGAGCCTCGGCAGTCATCTTGGCACACAACCACCCCTCGGGCAACCTGTCCCCTTCGACTCAAGACCTGAAGATGACCAAAAGCCTCCAACAAGCCGGCAAAATCTTGGGCATAAAAGTTCTCGACCACATCATCTTCTCCCAACAAAAATACTACTCCTTGCTGGAACATCATCAGCTATGAAAAACAAAAACAGCTCCGCAAAAATATCGATCAGGTTTTTTGACGACCGCCAGGTGCGTGCAGTTTGGGATAAGCAAAACGTAAAGTGGTGGTTCTCGGTTTTGGACATCGTCGCTCTGCTGACAAACCAAGACGATTACAACAAGGCTCGTAACTACTGGAAATACCTGAAAGCCAAGCTAAAAAAAGAGAACAACCAAGTGGGTAGTGAGACTACCCACTTGAAACTCCTAGCTCCCGACGGCAAAAAACGCCTAACCGATGTGCTGGACTACGATGGAATCATCGCTTTAGGAAAGCAGTTCCCCAGCAAAAAGGCGAATCGCTTTATCGAATGGTTCACATTTAGCGACGACTCTATCGATGGAAAAAGCAAAAAAAAAGCTTACGCTCTATTTGAAAGCTCTTTTATAGAAAGCATCGAAGTCGGCACTACTGTAGGGTTACAACAAATACATGCCTATTTGTTCGGCGGTCTATACGATTTTGCAGGACAAATTAGACACAAAAACATCGCCAAAAGAGGGTTCAAATTTGCAGCTTCACAATTTTTAAAAAACACTCTTGAGCAAATAGAGGCTATGCCCGAAAACAGTTTTGAACAAATCGTAGAAAAATATGTAGAGATGAACATCGCCCATCCTTTTATGGAAGGAAACGGCAGAAGCACTCGCATTTGGCTTGATTTGATCTTGAAAAAACAACTAAAAAAGTGCGTTGATTGGAGCAAAATCAGCAAAAACGACTATATGGATGCCATGACAGAAAGCCCCTTAAACTGCTCGACTCTCAAAAAACTTTTGGAAAACGCTTTGACCTCTGAGATAAACAGCAGAGAAATGTTTATGAAAGGAATCGACTACTCCTACTATTACGAAGAAGAGTAAAGCTAACCAGTTGAAAGCAAAACACCCTCAACCCTTTTGGGAAAAAAAGTGAGTAAAAAAATGGATCGAAAAAAAGCCGGCTACAAAGAAGGGTTCGTCTCCATCATCGCCAACACGGGACTATTCGGCTTGAAGATATGGGCAGGCATCGTATCGGGCTCCATCGCCTTGAGTGCTGACGCTTGGCACACCTTGTCCGACTCCCTTAGCTCCATCGTTGTCATTATAGGCACCAAGCTCTCTGCCAAAAAACCTGACCAAGAGCACCCTTTTGGTCACGGAAGGTGGGAACAGATAGTCGCCATCTTCATCGGGTTTTTGCTCTCCATCATCGCCTACAACTTCCTCAAAGATTCACTGCTTCGCCTGCAGAACAGACAGACAGCCAACTTCGGAGTGCTGGCTATCGTTGTCACCGTCGTCTCCATCTTGCTCAAAGAAAGCCTAGCGCAATACGCTTTTCACCTGAACAAAAAGAGCGAAAACCTCTCTATAAAAGCAGACGGATGGCATCACCGCACCGACGCCCTGTCTTCTCTTCTGGTCTTAGTGGGCATAATCTTTGCCGAGAATTTTTGGTGGATAGACAGCGCCTTGGGCATCATCATCGCCTTTATGCTCTTTTGGGTAACCTACCAGATTATCAAAGACGCCATCAACAAAATATTGGGGGAAAAACCGAGCCAAGAGCTGATCAACAAAATTCAAGAGCTGATCAAAAAGAACTTCCAGCAAAAACTTTTTTCGCACCATTTTCACATCCACAACTATGTCAGCACCCAAGAACTCACTTTCCACATCAAGGTTGACGACAATATGAACATCTTGTCCGCCCACAACATCGCCACAGCCATAGAGATCCTCATCAAAAAAGAGTTGAACATCTGCTCCACCATCCACATCGAGCCACGAGGATTCAGGCACAAAGACCACCAAAACGATCACTACCATCTTTCTTGCTTGACGAAGAACAGTGATAAGCGGTAATGGATTTGGACAAAAAAAATTTTCTAGCTCATCCAAAAGTAAAATGTAGCTCAAAAAGGGCAATTTTTGAGCCAGAAACGAATTGCCAGTGAGCTTGAAATGAGGAAAAATGGATAAACGAGAACAACAAATTATCGACTTCATAAAGAAAAAAAAAGGTTGCTCGTCCAAAGAGATTTTTGAAAATGTAGCTGCCTCTTTCAGTTATCCAACCCTGAAAAGAGTGTTAGCAGATTTAAAAGCAAAGAAGTTCTTGCTCACAAAAGGACAAGGAAAAGGAACAAAGTATCTACTCTCACCTGCCTACGACATACTGGCTCCTGTCGATATTGAAAAATATTACCAAAAAGAGGTAGATGAGCGGCAAATCATCGAAAGCTTCAACCCCAAAATCGTCCAGATACTCGGGCGCTACACCGTCTTTACTCAAGCTGAATTAGAAAAATTAGAGTCACTACAAAAAAAACATCTTAACAACATCTCTGATCTTGCCCCAAACGAATACCAAAAAGAGCTGGAGCGACTGGCAATTGACCTGAGTTGGAAATCTTCCCAGATAGAAGGGAACACCTACTCCCTTTTAGAGACAGAGAGATTGCTAAAAGAA
This sequence comes from Cloacimonadales bacterium (SeqCode), assembly GCA_965228195.1. GTDB lineage: Bacteria > Cloacimonadota > Cloacimonadia. Next base: position 928,140 of record OZ245797.1, on the reverse strand, counting down.
AAAGAGACCACCGAAGGCAAAACTAAAGAAGAGGCAGTGATGCTGCTAAATCACAAAACCACTCTGGACTTCATCATCGCCAACACCAACTACCTAAACCCGCTAACAACAGCCAAAATTGAAGACATCCACTTCTTGCTGATAAAAGAGTTGGCAATTCAAAGAAACCTGAGAAAAAGGCGCGTGGGCATCTCTGGCACAAACTACAAACCCCTAGACAACGAATTTCAGATTGCCGAAGCGCTAAAAAACTCTTGCCAAGTTATAAACAAAAAGAAGTGCGTGTTTGAAAAAGCTTTGCTTGCCCTGGTGTTAATCTCTTATATTCAACCATTTATGGATGGCAACAAAAGAACCGCTCGCATAGTCAGCAACGCCATCTTGTTAAACAACGATTATTGCCCTGTCTCTTTTCGGACGGTGAACTCCATCGACTACAAAAAAGCGATGCTCATCTTTTACGAACAAAACAAGATTGCCAACTTCAAAGAGATTTTCATTGACCAATTTGAGTTTGCGGTAAAAAACTATTTTTAGGCAAGGTTCTTTTTCTGACTTGACGAAAATAGCTACTAAAAAATAATGAATTAAGGAAAATTAAAGAATGACAAAAGTAAAAGCAATCGACTCTTTCATCACTAAATCTGGCTCTTTTACGCATTACTTGCATAATCACCAAAGTCAAACGGCTGAACATTGCAAAAAAGATGCTCTTTCTCGTGTTAAAAACATTTTAAAAGAAACATATCCTCAAAAAAAAATAAGTGATATCATTGCTGAGCAAGCACTTCAATATTTGATTTTTGACTTTAAAAACTGTGTCCCTTTCCCAGAGCCAAAAAACCCAAAATTTAAATTTATCGACCTTTTTGCTGGGATTGGTGGTTTTCGCCTAGCTCTGCAAAACCTGCAAGGAAAATGTGTTTTTACCAGCGAATGGGACAAATATTCCCAACAAACTTACCTAGCAAATTTTGGAGAGGTTCCTTTTGGCGATATAACCAAGCCAGAAACAAAAAATCAAATTCCAGAAAATTTTGATCTGCTTTGTGCTGGTTTCCCTTGTCAATCGTTTTCCATTGCAGGAAAACGCTGTGGATTTAAAGACACCAGAGGAACTCTATTCTTTGATGTAGCAGAAATCATAAAAAAGAAACAACCAAAAGCTATCTTTTTAGAAAATGTTAAAGGGCTTAAAACTCACGACAAAGGCAAAACATTAACAACAATTCTAAGAGTTTTGCGTGAAGATTTAAACTATTTTGTTCCCGAACCACAAATATTGAACGCCAAAAACTTCGGAGTTCCCCAAAATAGAGAAAGAATCTTCATCGTCGGCTTCCGAAAAAACTTAAAAATTACAGATTTTGAATATCCCCAACCAACTAACAAAAATAAGGTATTAAAAGATATTTTGGAAGATAGAGAGGTGTCAGTAAAGTATTACCTTTCTACAACTTACATGCAAACTCTGCGAAAACATAAAGCCAGACACAAAAACAAAGGAAACGGTTTTGGCTACCAGATAATAGCTGCTGAGGGCATCGCCAACTCGGTAGTTTGTGGTGGAATGGGAAGAGAGCGGAACCTAATTTTCGACGACAGACTCACCAACTTCAAACCCGTGACAAACATCTCAGGAGAAGTAAATCAAGAAGGTATTAGGAAGATGACTCCAAGAGAATGGGCGAGATTGCAAGGCTTCCCAGATAAATTCAAAATTTTGGTTTCTGACACTCAAGCGTATAAACAATTCGGGAACTCCGTGGCAGTCCCTGCAATCCAAGCAACTGCCCAAATGATAATCGAAAAACTAGCTTTAAATGATTAGAGGCAACAAAGGAGAATGGAGCGAGGTTTACGCTCTTTTTAAACTACTCGGTGACAAAAAGTTATCTCTTGGGAAAAGTGACACTGAAAAGCTGAAAGAGTTTGTATATCCTATTATCAAAATAATTCGCACCGAAAGTAAAAAAATTTTTGAATACTCCATTCAAGACAAAATAATCGTAATCTCGGGTGGCAAAAAAGTTTTGAATATACCCATTTCAAAATTTAAAGAAAAAGCTGTGTTTTTGCTAAACTTTATCAAAGAGAACAGAGAAAGAACTTTTACCGTACCCAAGATTGAGCAGTTTATGCACTATATAAACTGCATCTCTTTGAAAGCAAAATCCTCCACAAAAACGGACATCACTATTGTCGTTCACGACCAACGCACCAATCAACAACCAAAACTTGGCTTTAGCATAAAATCACAACTTGGAACGCCTTCTACCCTACTCAATGCAGGGAAAACCACAAATTTTATTTACAAAATTGTTAATGCTAACCTGAGCAAAAAAGAGGTCAAACAGATCAATTCCAGCACTACAAAAAGTAAAATAATGGATAGAGTTGTTAAAATTAAGAATAAAGGTGGAAAGCTTAAGTTCGTTAAAACAGAAAAAAACATATTTTCAAACAACCTCATCCTAATTGACAGTTTACTGCCTGAAATTTTAGCCCAAATCATCCTCAATTTTTATTCAAGCAAAACCTCACACTTAACCGATTTAGTCCACAAAGTGGCTAGCGAAAACCCTCTAAATTATGATACTGAAAACAAACATAAGTTTTATGAGTATAAAGTAAAGCGGTTCCTAACCGATACCGCTCTTGGCATGATGCCTTCCAAAGTTTGGGCTGGTAAATACGACGCAACAGGCGGCTATTTAATAGTAAAAGAAAATGGCGATATTTTGTGCTACCATATCTACAATAGAAATAAATTTGAAAACTATTTGCTAGATAACACCAAGCTTGATACTGCAAGCTCCACCAGACATAAGTTTGGACAGATTTACGAAAAAAACGGAGAGCTATTTTTTAATCTCAACCTGCAAATAAGATTTATTAAATAGCCTCTATTTAACAATTTATCACAAAAACTATTACCGAACAACCCTAACTTAAGGAGGACCATAATGGATGTAAAAAAATTAACTGCCCCCTGCGGCTTGCCGTGTTTCGCTTGTGCGGTTTACAAAAACAACATCACCCTTGAGCTAACCCAGCAGATAGCCAGCCAATTCAAAATCCAACCAGAGGCTATTCCTTGCTCCGGATGCCGAAGCAAAGACGGCTGCTCTTTTGAGAAGTTTATGAGTCCAGAACAAGGTTGTAAAACCAAGCAATGCGTGCTAGAGCAAGGGCTACACAACTGCTCGGAGTGCACCAGTTTCCCTTGCGAAAACCTGATGCCGATAGCAGATATGGCAGACCAAGTGCAAAACAACACCAAAGTTTACCACCTGGCTCGCATCAAGCTACTGGGTCTGGAAGCTTGGTCAAAAGAGGCTGCCCTCATCCAACAAAAATATTTTCAGGGCAAATTCAACTATGGACAAGCCCCGAAACTTGAGACAACAGATGTGACAGATGCAACAGATGCGACAGAGTAGCCAAAAAGCAAAAATCAAGATTGGAACAAGAAAATGACAAACAGCAAAACCACCAACCACAAAATCGAAATCGACAAAATCTGCTCTTTCATCAGAGAGCAGGTGCAAGGTAGCGGCTTCCAGAAAGTCGTCATCGGTCTCTCTGGCGGGATAGACTCTGCGGTGGTCGCCTTCTTGTGCGTTCAGGCTCTGGGCAAAGAGAATGTGCTAGGGCTGATGCTCCCTTACAAATCGTCACAAGAAGCCAGCCTAGAAGACGCCTTGATAGTGGCTCATAAGTTGCAAATCAAACACAGAACCGTCCCCATCACCCCGATGGTGGACAGCTACTTCGCCGCCAAATCGCCAGGCAAGTTGCAAAAAGGCAACTTCTGCGCCCGCATGCGCATGTCGGTTTTGTTCGACTACGCCCAAAAAAATGCCGCCTTGGTGGCTGGCACCGGCAACCGTAGTGAGCTTTTGATCGGCTACTGCACCATTTATGGCGACTCTGCTTGCAGTTTCGAGCCGATAGGTCACCTCTACAAGACACAAGTCTGGCAACTGGCAAAAGAGCTGGGCGTGCCAGAGCAAATCATCAGCAAGCCACCCACGGCAGACTTGTGGGACGGACAAACCGACGAGCAAGAGCTGGGTCTAGACTACCTGACCCTAGACAAGATCCTCGCCGACTACCGTGACAACCAGCTAAACGCCGAGCAACTAAACCAGAAATACGACCCAAAACAGGTGGAAAAGGTTATCTCCCTTTTCCAAAAAAGCAAGTTCAAGAGAGCTTTGCCCCCCATAATGGAAAAATAGATTATGAAAAAAAACAAAAAGATCACCGACCTGCAAAAAAAACTTTTGCAAGAAGAGCCGTCCACGGAGCTGATCAACGAATATATGTTAGAGAAGTTCCCCGAGCTAAAAAAAGATTATCAAAAACATCCACTGAAGACCAAGCCAACTGGGTCAAAACCAAATCGCAGCGACGACGATGTCTTGAAAGATTTCTTCTATCGAGTGCTAGAGGAGAACCTGACTGCCAGCAACGACTATATGGACGACGAGAAGCAAAGCATTATGGAATGGGCAAGAAAGCAACCGCTGGACAGACTTTTCCAAATCTTTTCCCAACATTTTTACACCAACGAATCTATCGGAAACTTGTTTTCGGGCGAGTGGACAGCCGACGAAGTGCAAGCGATGAACAACACCGTTACCGACTGTTGGCAAATAGCTTATCTGGACTCTTTACCGCTTGCCGATGGCATCAAGATGTTGGTGCAACTGATGATGGAAAATATCATGGCAGGGGAAGAAGAAAAAGAAGAAGAAGAGAAATTTTCAGATCCACAAGCGTCGGAAAAACTACTGAAAGTAGTCTCCCAGACCAGAAGCAAAGACATTTTAAGGATTGTCAAAAAACACGAGAAAAAAGAGCCTTACCAGCTGCTTCTGCGCTTTTGCTACAACTTCCCTGCCAAAGAAAACGACGAGTCGAAAGTGGCAAAAATAAGCGCAGACCTAATCCATTTTTGGGAAAACAATTACTCTAAACCACCAAGAGACAACTAGCCTTGGAAGTAAGTTAACACCTCACCGACCCAATACAAAGAACCACACACCACGATGATATCGTCGTTTTCGGCTAAATTGCGAGCTTTTTGCAAGGCAAACTCTACCGACTCTTCATAGTAGTAATCGGCAGTCAATCGACTCAAAATCTGGCTCTGAAGCTCACCTCCCGCTGCTCTAGGGTTGGAGTTTTGGCAAAAGACGATACTCTTGGCAGCTCCGGCTATCTTGGCATACATCTGGGGCAAATTTTTGTCTTTCAAAATAGAGACGATAAAGACCTTCTCTTGGTGCGGGAAAATCTCTGACAAGCTGTCCACCAAGCTGCTTACGCCCTGTTCGTTGTGCGCCCCGTCCAGCAAAATTGTGGGATCTTGTGCCACTATCTGCATCCTTCCTTGCCAATTCACCGCTTTTAGCCCCCGCTCAAGAGTCGAAAAATCCAAACGCTTTCCCAACTTTTGCTGATACAAACTAAAGGCGCTCAAAGCACAAGCGGCGTTGTAAGCCTGATGCTTGCCCAGAAGGTTGGTGGCGTATCTGCCGCTCAGACCCTTGCCAAAATCGTAACGAAAAGAGGTGCCATCGGAGTCCAAGCAGATATCGTCCACCGAAAACTCCTGCCCACAGCGGTAAACTTTGGCGTTTTTTTGGCTGGCTACCTGCTCTATCACTGCCAAAGCCTCAGAAGGCACCTTGCCCACCACCACCGGCACACCCTCTTTGATGATACCCGCCTTCTCCCCAGCGATCTTAGCCAAAGTATCGCCCAAAGTTTTAGTGTGGTCCATCCCGATAGAGGTTATCACGCTAACGCCTGGCACGAAAGGGTTGGTGCCATCCAGCCTACCCCCTAAGCCAACCTCAAAGATGCTGAAATCGACTTTTTCCTCAGCGAAAAGCTGAAAAGCCAAGGCGGTGGTCGTCTCGAAAAAAGAGGCTTGGTTACGCTCGAAAACTTGCTGATGTCGCAAGTAAAGATCCATTATCTGGTTGTAGTCGGCATAGCACCCACTCAGGCGAAACCGCTCCAGATAGTCTAGCAGATGAGGCGAGGAGTTAAACCCCGTGGAGTAGCCGGCTTGAAGTGCCAAAGCCTCCAGCATCGCACAGGTAGAGCCTTTGCCGTTGGTGCCTGCCACATGAACGCCAGACAAACGCTGTTGCGGGTTACCTAGCTCCCTCAAGATGCTCTCTATTCTCTCCAGACCCAGCTTGATGTTACCCGAGTGCCTCTTATAAATATACTCCAAAAACTCTTGGTAAGTCATTGAAAACAATCTCCTTTTTTGTTCTGGTATAAAAAACGCGAAAGTGGTCTCTGGCCATATAAACATCGCCGACCAGGTTTATCTTGTTTTCGATAGAGTCCAAAAAATCTTGTTGCGAGTCGATGAACTTCTTCATCACCGGATGGACGACCACATCTAGCTCTCTGCCTTTGGTAAAGTGCGAGACCTTGAGCAAAGAGCGGCGCAAATTCACTGCCAGATGCTCCTCCTGCAAGATACTACCCACTCCTTGGCAAGTCGGACAGCAATAAGAGGAGCGGTTCAAAAGGTTGCGGTTCGACCGCTTGCGCGAAATCTCCACCAACCCCAACTTGGAAAAAGGGTAACAGACCGTCTTGTTGCTATCTTTTTTCAGCTCTCTACTCAGAAGCGAAAAAACTTGTTCCCGATCGGCACTGCTAGCCATATCGATAAAGTCGATGATGATAATGCCCCCCAAATTGCGCAGCCTTATCTGACGCACAACCTCTTTGGCAGCTTCTTTGTTGATGATCTTGATCGTAGCGTCGTAGTTGGCTCCACTGACAAAACTGCCGGTGTTCACATCCACCACCACCAGAGCCTCCGTCTGCTCAATCTTGATGTTGCCACCCGACGGCAAAGCCACAGAAGGTCGCAAAGCTTTATCAATATCTTTTTGCAAGTTGTAAACATCGAACAAAGCGCTCTTCTCTTTGAAAAGCTCCAACCTCTGAACCAAATCTGGCTCAAAAACTTTCAGCTTCTTGCGCAGACTGTCTCGCAAATCTCGGTCATCGACGATAATCTTGTCGGTGTCGCTGCGCAAAATATCTTTGATCAAAATATTTTGCAACTCGTTTTGGTCGTATAAGCAACAAGGAGCGGGATTATCTTGCGAGTTTTCTATCTGCTGGTAGGTGTTTTTCAAAAGATTGTATTCGTTGATATAATCTTCTTTGCTCTTGCCCAAAGCCTCGGTGCGCACAATAAAGCCAAAGCCGTCGTTTTTGAACTCGTCCAAGATTTTTCTAATCTCCGATTTCACCCTCTTGCTGGCAATTTTCTTGGAAAATCTGATCTTGCTGGTGTTGGGCAAAAGAATCAAAAATCTTCCCGGAATGGAAATTTTGCTCACCACCTTTGCGCCTTTGTCTCCCACAGGAGCCCTTTTGATCTGCACCACTATCTCCAGCCCAGGATAAAGGTATTTGCCGATATTCGACGAATCTGAGTCGTAATACTTCAGGCGTCTGCCGGGCGATTTGCAATCTTGGTCGTTTTTCAGACAACCCATAACGATATCCTCGTAGTGCAAAAAAGCCGTCCGCTTCAAACCGATATCGACAAAAGCCGAGCCGATCCCAGGCAAAACATCTTTGACGATGCCCTTGTAAATATTGCCTAGCACCGATTTTTCGTTGTGCTTATCCACGACAAACTCAACAATCTTGTTATCTTCCAACATCGCCACCCTGTTACGATCAGGGCACACATTCACCAAAACTTCTCTTTTCATACTGCAAACCTTCCCCATCCCAACCAAAATTGATCAGAACAAAATTTTATTATCAAAAGTTTATCCGAATAAACTTTCCGAACTATTTACCTACACAAAAATCGGCAAAAATGTTGTGCAAAATATCTTCGCTACTCACTTTGCCTACCATCTGCTCCAAAGAACCACTGGCGAGTCCCAGCTCAAAAGCGATAAACTCAAACCCCAAACCATCATCGATAGTTTGCAAAGCTTTTTGCAAATACTCAAGGCAACTACTCACACAACCTTTTTGTCTAGCAGAGCTTAAGATGCCGTCTTCCAGCTCCTTTCCTGCCTTACAGAGCCGCTTCAAAATCTGTTGGCGCACCGCCTGCAAACCACCATCGCTCACCGCCGAACACAAAATCAAGCCACCATTCTCTATCTCTTTTTGCTCACTATTTGTCAACAAATCTGACTTATTAAAAATCTTCTTCACCTTGGCAGGGTCTATATCTTCGGGCAACTCCTGAAAATCGACATCGACACTACCCACGCTCAGCACCAGATGCGCGTCTTGCAGAAGTTGCAAAGAGCGGTTTATCCCCTCTTGCTCTATCTGGCAATCTGTCTTGCGCAAACCAGCGGTGTCATAAACCCTCACCAAGTAACCGTCCAAGGCGATCACCTCTTCCAGATAGTCCCGAGTGGTGCCTGCCACCGGCGTGACGATCGCTCGGTTGTTTGCCAAAAGGGCGTTGAAAATACTCGACTTGCCCGCATTGGCTCCCCCCACCAGCACCACCTTGTAACCATCTTTTATCATCACCCCATCCTCGGCACTCGCCAAAAGCCCTTGCAAATCTTGCTTAATCTGCCCAATTTTTTGCCTGAACTGTGCTAAGTTTATCTGCTGCAACCCTTGCTCCAAAAAATCTATCTCCAGCTCCAGCTCCGCTCGGCACTTTCCCAGCAACTCCAAAACAGCGGAAATCTTCTGGTAAAGTTTACCTTGGTATTGACCCGTCGCCAGTTGGTGCGACTTGGAGGTCTTCGCCTTGATCAAATCGTCCACCGCCTCGGCTTTGGTCAGATCCATCTTCCCGTGCAAAAAAGCCCGCTTGGTGAACTCACCCGCACTCGCCAACCTCGCCTTGCGCAAGAGGCACTCCATCACCCTGCCGTAGATATAGCTGCTGCCGTGCATACAGATCTCCACCAGATCCTCACCTGTGTAGCTAGCAGGAGAGCGATACACACTCACCACCACCTCGTCCACGAACTTGTCTCCATCAAAAAAACTACCCACACAAACCTTGTTGGCAGGAACTTCTGCCAAAGGCGAGCTGCCCTTAAAGAAAACGTCCACCACCGCAATCGCCTGCTGCCCGGACACCCTGACCATGGCAATCGCCCCCATCCCCTTGGCTGTTGCCAAAGCGGCTATCGTGTCGAAACTGCTACCGTGCCTTGCCATAATCGCCCCAGCTAAAAGCTCCTTTTGATAATGCAACCCTTACCCACAGCCAGCTCCACACTCCGCTGCTCATCCTGCACCACCTCTTGCAAGTTGTAGATAGACACCTCCACCCCTTGATGCAGCGTGCCGGTGATACGCAAATATTTCTTCTCCACTTGGGCTGCATCGTAAGAGCCGTAAATCCCCTCTTGCAACTCCTGATTGAGCCGAGTAATCTGCTCCATTATCTCATCACTCTTATCCGCATCGGCGTAATACTGCTTGTTCAGCTCCTCCAGCCGATACTTGGAGTAAGGCAAAACCCCGATAGAAAGCGACATCGGCAACTGGACATTGTTACCCACATTGCCACAAATCAAAGAGTCACCCAACTCCACCTGTCCCGATTTAATCACGCTAAAACTGGAGTCACTCACCACGCTCTTTTGACAAACCAACTTGCAAGCGGTAAGACCTGTGTTGAAAAAAACATTGCCGCCGCAGATGATCGTGGAGTTGGTCGCCGCAGCCATACTGGCGTCTTTGCAAACCTCCACTCTGGAATACTCCATCACATTGTTGTGCACCACCAAAATATCGTGGACCTTCACCTGACTCGCCGAGATGCTGCCGTGCACCACCAACTTGCCGACCACCTCTATCTGGGTGTTGAGCACATTGCCAAAAACTTCCAAATCACCATAAAAAGGCTCTTCCACCTCTTGCACCAAATCGCCATTGACGGTGAACTTGTCGCGCACATTCAGGCGTTGCCTCTGGTCTTGATACGGGCAACCGTCTTTGCCTGAGTAGATAAGACCGTTTTCGAAATAGGTGTTTTCGCCCAAGAAGTTCTCTTTCACATACTTATCTACATAATAATCTTTGTCGCCGAAACAGTTCAACATATTTTTGTCGGCACTCACCGCAGCCAAAACCGCACCTTTCTTGACATAGTCGCCTTTCTTTTCCATCTGGTAGTTGACCGCCTGCTCAGGCACAATCGGTCTTTTCGCCAAGGGAAACTCTTGGTGCGGGTCGCTCATCTTGTCCGACAACAGATCTTCTTGTCTGACACCCGCTTGCTGCAAAAGTCCCAGCAGCTCACTCTCATCTTTGAACTCGTCCAAATTTTTCAGACGCAAAAACGCCTTTTGGCAACTCTCGTCCACCTTCAACAAAAAATTTTCCGACTCAAAAATCTGTTCCATCTAACACTCCAATGGCTGACAGTTGTCGCCCACACTCCGCATCTTGCCGATACGAAAAATATTTCGGACAAGAGTAGGTGCACTCTGTGTTGCACTCCACATTTGTCTTGGGCACGCCAGCTTTTTGCAAATCTGCCACTATCACCGCTCGCAAATCCAAACAACCAGACAGCGGTTGCCTGACGCCCGTTTTTGCCACAAACTGCTCATAAACTTGCGCCGACACTGGATAACAGGCGGCACTCACCCCAGGCCCTATCTTCACTAGCAAATCTTGCGGCTTGCAACCGTAGTGGCTTTGCAGGGTGTTTATCACCTGCGTGCAGATAGAGTTTTGCGTGCCCACCCGCCCGCTGTGTGCGGCAGCAACCACTCTCTTTTGCGGGTCAAAAAACAAAATCGGCACACAATCGGCTCCTTTCACCACCAGCAGAACATTCTCTTTGTCGGTGCAAACCGCATCCACCACCGGCAAAGCTGGCTTGACAAAGCCACTACCCAGATCCTCGTCTTCCACCACCCTCACCAATGCCGAGTGGGTCTGATCCATTAGCACCAGCCTGCGGGCGTCCACTCCCCACAAGTTGCCTTTTTGGCGAACCAGCTCTAGTGAGTCGCTCTTGTCCCCGAACCTACAAAAAATCTCACTCATCTCAAGTTAGTTCCTTCTGATTTTCCTGATCCAGTTCAAATGCTCTTGGTAAGTCTTGGAGAACACATGAGAGCCACCCCCAGAGGCGACGAAGTAGAAGAAGTCGGTCACCTCGGGTTGCAAAACTGCCTGAATGGCCGAGACGGTCGGGCTGCAAATCGGCGTAGGCGGCAGCCCCTTGTGCAAATAGGTGTTGTAAGGCGAGTCGATCTTCAAATCGTTGTAAAAAACTTTTCTCCTCACCTTGCCTTGCTTTTCCAAGAAGTAAACGATGGTCGGATCGGCTTGTAGCCTTTGCCCCACAGCCAAGCGGTTCAGATAGACGCTAGCTATCAGGGGCTTCTCTTTTTCGATCACCGACTCTTTGTCCACTATCGACGCCAAACTTAGCACCTGATAAAAATCTAACTCCTGTTGTTTGGTAAAATCTAGCCCCGTGGTCAATCGGTAGAAATGTTTGACGATGTGTGTCAACAGCTCCTGCCCCGAGATGTCGTCCGCAAAGAAGTAGGTCTCGGGGTAGATAAACCCTTCCAAAGACTCCAGCTCCATCCCCGTCAAGCTATCGATAAAAGCTTTGTCGAAAACCAGCGAGTCTAGCAAAGACCTTCGCACCAAGCCGCTTTCGGCTATCTGATCTAAACTCTCTGCCAGCGAGCTACCCTCACGGATAATCACCTTGGAAAGATACACCCTGCCCGAGAGCAGCACATCCACTATCTCCAGCAAACCTTTTTGCCCCTCGAAAAAATACTTGCCGAAAGAAAGCCTCTTGTCGAAGCCACTAAGTCGAACATAAAGATAAAAAAAGAAGCGACTCTTTATCAAGCCGTTTTCATACAAGATACTAGAAATCTGCCTAGCCGAGGAGCTGCGAGGGATACGAACGATCTTCTTGGGGATCTCCACCGGACTCAAAAGCCACCACAACCCTGCTACAACCAGCAAAAAAATGGAGAAGAAAATCCCACCCAGAAACAAAAACTTGCTTCGTCTCATCTTTTGCTATCCAAATAGTTTTCCAAAATCTCAGCCGCTGCATACATATCCAATTTACCTCTTACTTGACTATCACTAACGCCTTTCTCGGCTAGCTTCTGACGCGCATCCACCGACGAAAAAGCTTCGTCATAAAACTCCAGATGCAAACCAAACTCGTCCCTCAACTTTGCGGCAAACCTCTCCACCACCGCGCACTTAGGCGTCTGGTTGCCTTCCATATCGTAAGGCATCCCCACAATCAAGCTCTGGGGAGTGAACTCAGCCAAAACCTTAGCCAACTCGGCAAAGAAGCTGGCATCGTTCGCCAAAACTAACAAGGGTCTGGCGAACATCTGCAAAGGGTCAGACACGGCAACGCCAATGCGCTTATCGCCGTAATCCAAACAAACTAACCTACTCACTTAGCTTTGCTCAATCTCCTTCTCCAGCTCGGCAATCTTCTTGTTCAAAAGCCTCACCTTTTCCAACAACTTGTTCAGCTCATCGCTCTTGATAAACTTCTCCAAATCTTTTTGATTTTCCAAAACCAACCTACCGACTTTCGCCTCCAGTTTGTAAACCGAAGAGATCAAAGAGTTTCGCTTAAACTTAAGGTTAGAGCTTCTCATAATCTTTTCCACCTTCTGGCTCACCACCGAAAAAGAGTGATTGGCACGCTCTTTAAAACTTTCAAAACTTTCTTTCTTGACCATAATCTCCTCCTGACTAATCTTTTTTCATCCTCTTTATTTTTTCGGTGCAATCGCTCATCGCTTTGCGCACCGCCGTAACAAACCCTTCTGCTCGCAAGCTTGAAACAGCTGTGATCGTGCTACCTCCCGGGCTACAAACTTTGTCTTCCAGCACCGCAGGATGCTCGCCTGTTTCTAGCACCATCTTGGCTGCCCCCAGCACCGTCTGTGCCGCCAGCCGATAAGCGTCTTCGGCACCAAACCCTTGTTCCACAGCCGCTTGCCCCATCGCCCTTACCAGCAGATAAACATAAGCCGGAGCGCTCCCGCTGATAGCCGGCACCGCATCCATCAGATCTGGGGTCACTTGCCTTGCCAGACCCAAACTACCGAAAAGAGCTTGCACCAACTTCGCCTGCTGGGGAGTAACCCCTGCCCCACAGTAGTAACAGCAAACGCCCTCCCCCACCTGCATCGGCGTGTTGGGCATCGCCACCACATACTCCTGCCGATGTGCTACCTCACAAGCCTCACCGCCCAAAAACGCCTCCAACTTCTGCCCGCTGACCCCTGCCACGATGCTCACCAACAGATGCTCACCACCCCGCAAACACTCAGCCAACTCTCGGCAAACCTGCGAGCAAACTTTTGGTTTGATAGCCAAAAAAATCACCTTCGCCCAAGTAGCTAACTCCGGCAAGCTGGCAAACTGACGCAACTTCCCCTTGCCGACATCGTCCAACTTTAGCACCTCAGGGTCGTAGTAGCCCACCTCCACATCTTGAGCGGTGGAAACAAACCCTTTGCCCAACGCTTGCCCCATATTGCCAAACCCGACAAAACCTATCTTCTTCACATCTCCTCCACTATTTACCGAATGCTTAAACGCACTATCACTATTATCTACCTAATGCTTAAACGAAAATCGTTCCCTGTCTCTCTTTTTCGTAAATCTTCTGGATGATGCCATCCTCTTTGCCGTTGGTGATGATCGTCGGCACGCCCAGCTTTTGCAAGATCCCCGCTGCCACCAGCTTGGTCTCGATGCCACCTCTGCCCAACGCCCCGGGCGCGTCTATGCTTATCTGGGTGCGCAACTTTTGGATATCTTCCACCTTCTCCACCAGCTTGGCATCGGCAAACTTGTGCGGATTTTTGTTGAAGATTCCGTCGATGTCGCTCAAGATTATCATCACATCTGCACTCGCCAGGCTCGCCACTCTAGCTGCCAAGGTGTCGTTGTCACCGATCTCCAGCTCTTTGATGCTCACCGTGTCGTTCTCGTTGACTATCGGCACCACCCCCTCGTCTAGCAAGGTGAACAAGGTGTTGCGAATATTCAACACGCGGCGACTGTCGGCAAAATCTTCTCTGGTGAGCAGAAGCTGCCCGATTTGTCTATCGGCTCGCGCTAGCTCGCTTTTGTAAATCTGCAAAAGCTCCAACTGCCCCACGGCACACAAAGCTTGCTTGTAGTTCATATCGTCGTATCTTGCCCATTTGCCAATCTGCCCTGCGCCACACACTCTGGCTCCCGAAGAGACCAAGATCACCTGCTTGTTTTGGCTCATCAGCCAGCCGACTTGACTACAAATATCTGCCACCCGCAGAGCGTCTATCTTCCCGGCGGCTGAAGTCAAGGTGTTGCTCCCTATCTTCACCACCACACGCTTGGCGCTCTGGATTACATCTCTTAACATAACTCTCTTTTCTTACCTTTTTTTGGCAAAATTTCTGCTGCCAAATTTTCTACTACTTTTTGTCGCAAACTGCGAAACTGTCCGCCGTGCCAGTAAACTCTACCACAGCCAAAACAAACCTTGAACTGACTATATTTTGCCAAAACATCTTGCGGCACTCTTCCCACAATCTTTTCTGGCTTGGTGCTGCCAAGCTGGCTATTGCAATGAAGACAACGGCTACCATACTCGAACTGCTCGATGCCAAACTCGCCGGCTATCTGCTTTAGCCAACTCCACTTACCCACTCCCTGCAAGCGATAAGCCCGCAAGTTGCCTTTGAGCGCCTTGTTGCCCAGCTTCAGTAGCGTCCTGCCCTCTTTGTGCAAGATCGACTCGACTCTACCCAAAGACCAAGCCCGATAAACTCTGGCATCCACCCCTATGAACCTTAGCAGCCGCGCCAGACTAAGCATCGAATGCTCCATCAAAAACTTGCCAGACCCATCCAAGCGCTTGCTCACACTAACCACTGACATTCACCTTGTAAGAGTAGCGACCTTCCAGATACTCCAAAACCGAACCTGAAGGGAAAACCCCCAGATTTTTGCTACAAACTCGCAAGGGGTTATTATCGTTAGTCTCGATGTCGAAATAGACCTTAAAATTGCCCTTATTGCGCCTGAGCAGCGGCAAAAGCTCTTTGTCTTTTTCGGCTGCCAAATCTTGCTGCGAGAACTTGATCAACAGCGACCCTTTTGTCTGAGTGCGTAGCTCCTCCAGCTTGATGATCTTGCTGGGGATTATCTTCAGCTCGCGCATCTGATCTGCTGCCCCAAAAGTGGATTGCCTGCCACAAACAAAGAGCCTGTCTCCTGTCTCCAGCTTGTGAGCGAATCTGACAAAATCTTGCCCAAATAGACTCATCTCGAACTCGCCGTAAAAATCTTCTAGCCCCACGATAGCAAAAGGCTTGTTTTGTGCCGAGTTCCTGCGGATAATCTTGTTGACGATGCCCACAATTTTCAGCTCTTTGGGCAAAACCTTCTTCTTGGCAAAGCTAAGGGTGTCGATGTTGGAGAGCTTTTCGATCAAGGTTTGGAACTCCTGCAACGGATGTCCCGAGAGGTAAAAGCCCAAATACTTCTTCTCGTTCACCAGCCGTTGCATCATCTCCCAGCGGAGAGTGCGGCTCAGTTTGGGCTTGTGAGCCACAAAATCTTCTTCGCCACCCAAACTATCGAAAATTGAAATCTGGTTGGACTCCGCCTGCTGCTGACAAGCGTTGCCATACTCCAGCGCCGACTCTATCGCCTCGTATTTCGCCTTGCGAGAACCATCGAAACAGTCCATAGCACCGGCACAAATCAGCGACTCAAAAGTTGCCTTGTTTACCGACGAGAGATCCACTCTGGCAGCAAAATCAAAAAGGTCGGTAAACTTGCCTGCCTGCTCTCGCTCCGAGACGATACTGCCGATGGCAGCCTCGCCCACATTTTTTATCCCGCTCATCCCAAACAAAATCTTGCCATCTTCCACCAAGAAGTCTCGTTGGCACAGGTTGACATTCGGCTGAATAACTTGAATACCCATCTGACGGCACTTGCCCAAAAACAAAGGCACTTTGAGCGGATCGCCCTCTAAAGACAAGAGCGATGCCATAAACTCGGCAGGATGATGAGCCTTCAGGTAAGCGGTCTGATAAGCCACCAAGGCGTAACAAGCGGCGTGCGACTTGTTGAAGGCGTAGCTGGCGAACTGCTCCCACTCTTTCCAAATCTTGCTTATCTGCTGTTTGCTAAGCCCACGCTCCAGCGCCCCTTTTTCAAACTCCGAGTAGAGCTTATCCATCAAAGCTTTCTTCTTCTTACCCATCGCCTTGCGCAGTGTGTCCGCCTGTCCACCGGAGAATCCACCCAAGATCTTGGACATACTCATCACCTGCTCTTGGTAAACGGTGATGCCGTAGGTCTCTTCCAGCACCTCTTTCATCAGCGGGTGCGCATAACTTATCTTCTCTTTGCCGTGTTTGCGTTTGATAAACGAGTCGATATATTGCATCGGTCCCGGACGATAGAGCGAGACCATGGCGATCAAATCGTCAAAACAGTTGGGCTGCAAACTCTTCAAGTTTTTTTTCATCCCGTCGGACTCGAACTGAAACACACCATCGGTAGCTCCGGCACCAAAAAGCTCAAAAGTGGCTTTATCGTCCATAGGCAAGTTTTGGATATCTAGCGGCTCGTCCAGATGGTAGTTGACCAGATCGACCGTGTCTTTGATCAGGGTCAAGTTTTTTAGCCCCAAGATGTCCATCTTCAGCAGTTTAAGGTCGTCCAGCCACTTGCCCTCGTATTGACTCAACACCACCGGCGGCTCGTTCTTTTTCGCCTTGGCAGTGGCAATAGGCACCACCTTTTGCATATCGTAGGGAGCTATCAGGGTGCCACAAGCGTGGATACCCGTCTGACGCATCAAACCTTCCACGAAAAGGCTGTGCTTGTAAATCTCGCTATAAACGCTGCTGGAGTCCATCAACTTGCGGAAAACCTTGTTGCTGCTATACTCTTGGCTGAGTTTAGCTCCCACCGGTTTTTCGATCGTCTTGGTTATCTCGTTAGCCTCACCAGGCACCACCCCCAAAACCCTTGCCACATCTTTCAGAGCCACTTTGGCTGCCAAGGTGGAGAAGGTGACAATCTGGCTGACGCACTCTCTGCCATACTTAGCCACCAGATACTCTATCACCCTGCCTCTGCCTTTGGTGCAAAAATCTATATCGATATCGGGCATTCCAATCCGATCGGGGTTCAAAAACCGCTCGAACAACAAACCATACTTGAGCGGATCTAACTGGGTGATACCCAAAAGGTAGCTGACGATGCTCCCGGCTGCCGAGCCTCTGCCCGGTCCCACAGGGATATCCATCTGGCGGGCAGCGTCTATCATATCTTTGACGATCAAGAAGTAAGCCTCATAACCCATCTTGCCGATCGTCTCCAGCTCAAACTCCACCCGCTGGCGCACCTGCGGCGTCTGCTGGGGATACTTGGTAGGCAAAGCCTGCTCCACCAGATGACGCAAATACTCTTTGACCCCTGCAAACTCGGCAGGAACAGCGAAAGTCGGCAAAAGATACTGCTGATAAAAGTCATCCATCTCGAACTTCACCTTGGAGGCAATCACCTGGGTGTTGCTCATCGCCTCTGGCACGCTGGGGAACAGCTCTGCCATCTGCTGGGGCGACTTGAAAAAAAGCTGGTCGGACTGTATCTGAAACCTATCGGGATTGTCCAGGGTCGTGCTGGTTTGGATGCACAAAAGCACCTCGTGGGAGTGAGCGTCCTCTTCTTGGAGATAGTGGCAATCGTTGGTGACCACCAGCGGCAAGTCGTTTTTGCGGGCTAACTCGATCAGCTGGGGCATCACTCTCTTCTCGTCGGCAATACCGTGATCTTGCAACTCGATGTAGTAATCTTCGCCGAAAGCCTCTTTGTAAAAGTCGATCGCCCGCTGAGCCGCCGACACATCGCCCTGTAGCAAATGGTAAGGCACCTCTCCGGCGATACAACCCGAGAGAGCTATCAGCCCTTGGCTATGTTTTGCCAAAAAAGATTTGTCGATGCGCGGCTTGTAGTAGAAACCTTCCACATAACTCCTAGAGGCGATACGCATCAAGTTGGCATAACCGATGTCGTCTTTGACCAACAGCACCAGATGGTTTCGTTTGTCTTGTTTGCTTTTGGGGTCGCTAAAGTCGTGTTCCACCACATAAGCTTCCATCCCCAAGATAGGCTTTATCCCTTTGGCTTTGGCGCTCTTATAAAACTCGACCAAGCCAAAGATATTGCCGTGGTCGGTGATAGCCACCGACTCCATCCCCATCTCCAGAGCCAAATCTATCATACCGTCTATCTTGCACGCTCCGTCCAGCATACTGTATTGGGTGTGGTTGTGCAAATGAACAAAACTCATCTTTCTCTACTCCGCTCCTACTTTCTAGTTCTTTTCTACGAAAGTAAAACAGTCCATCTTGTCAATTTTACTTTCAGAAAAAAAAGGAGTGCTGTGTAGCACTCCTTTTCTCTTGGCAAAAAAATCTGTTATGGATTGTAACTTCCATCTTGTCCCGAGCGCAGCACAGGGAAATCTTGCCCACTCCAGAACCAAGGCTTATCTTGGCTAGTCACACCAGTTTCGGTAAACTCAAGCCCGACGATGAGCTCCCACCAAGTTTTGGCATCCTCACCCATATTCAGGCTAAAAGTAGCTCCCTGGTTTGTGTTTTCCATCCCTGGCGACACATCGGTAACAATCGTATCGTTCACAAAAATAGTTTCTAAGGCGTAAACATTTTCTACTGTATACCCCCCTTCACCCTCATCTTGACCAACAACCCTCTCTACAGAACTATTAGAATTACCAACTTCTCCTCCCAACACCACCGTGTTGCTAATCTTAGCGCTTCCGTGTAGATATCCAACCGCACCACCAGAATACAAGTATGGTACTGATTTTATAATCGAAACACATCCTGAAACTTCCGCATTATCAGTAAGCCAACCAACCAACCCTCCTGCAAAAGAAATCCCAAAAAGATCTGCATACTTGACCAGACAGTTTTTCAGCTCCGCATTATCTATCAGATAAGCTACCACTCCCCCGCATTCATCTCCTAAAAAATCAGGATCGACCACCACCACCCTCTGGATGACGGCGTTCCCGCCCGCATAACCAAACATCCCCACATAATTCGTCCCTTCGTCTATCTTCAGATTCTTAACTTCGTAACCTTGCCCATCGTAAGAGCCATAAAAAATAGCATTTTTATCTCCTATCTGGCTAACATCTTTACCATCCAAATCTAAATCTTGCTCTTGGCGGTAGTGCTTACCCAGCATACCAGGGTTCTCTTCTATTCGCTCAAGCGAGCTGGCACAGTAAACGCCATAAGGGTCGCTTGGGGCACCGCTACCACCCCGGAAAGCCAACTGACGCAAGTCACAATCTGTGTTCATATTTTTCAGACAAGGATACGCAGACCAAGTTCCTCCTAACCATTCCCAATTAGAGCTAGCAGCATCTAAGAAATCTACCGTGCTGCCAGATTTATAAAAACTTTCAACACGCAACAGATCCAGATCTACCCCTTTCCCGTGCGGTTTGTCTGCTCCATATCTGGTGGTGTCCCAGTCACCGACAGTGGCGTTGATAGAGACACAGTTGCTGGTGGTTATCAGCTCGTCTGTCACCTTGGACGGCTCGTAACCTTGACCACCCTCCAGCGTGTCGCAAAGAGCCACACCTTTGATTAGGGTTGCCCCGCCACCACCACTACCGACGATGCCACCCACATACCTGTTGCCACGCACGGTCACATCCGCTGCTATCACCCGCTCAGCGGTAGCGTCGAACATCCACCCAATCACCCCACCGACATAGTTTCCTTCCGCCTGAGCGCTGGAGTTTTCTATCAAGATGTCTTCCATTATCGCAGGGTCTTCACCTCCCACCAAAGAGCCCACCAAGCAGCCTACATTACTCTCACCGCTTACCTGAGCGTCCACTAAGCCCAGTTTTTTGATAGTTCCGCCTGCCACCTTGCCAAACAGCCCTCGGTTGCTACCACCATCCTCAGACAACAGCCTTAACCCCTTGATAGAGTATTTATCTCCGTCAAACACACCCGTGAACGGATAGTATTGATCGCCGATGGGGATGAAATTATCACCGCTGGTAGCCACTATCCCCGATGTTGACAAATCTATAGAGTTCATTAGTTTAAATTCATCATCTGTGTAACCGCCCATCATCAAAAGGTCGTTCACATCTTCCACCTTGTAAACACCAGGAGTTGAACTCTCATCAAAAGGCGTTGCCACCATCGCCAGCTCACCATCCAAATCGTCGTCAAAAGCTCTCAGAGTCGGGTAGTTTGCCTGCCTCTTGAACTCCCATTTGGCACTGGCATCATCCAGCAGTGGCTGAAAATCTGCCTCTTTGAGATGGTTATAAAAGAGGTTGCCGCCGTCTTTGCCAGCCGGGTCCACACTGACCTGATATTCGCCGTTTATCTCGGTCTCTGCCAGAGAGTAACACCCTTCCAAGTCGCCATCTGAGACGATTTTGCCCATATCATCATCATCATCACAGTTCACCGCCTTTGCCAGCGAGTAGATGTTGGTAAGAGTAGCCTTATTCTCTACACCCGCTATGCCGCCGACATTATCACTACCTTTAATACTATCTCCAACCGAGACCACATTCATCATCTGGCAAGTATCTGAAGCTATCCCGGCTATCGCTCCAGCAAGAGCGCCATTGGCATAGACGGTGTTGTCGATGGTCAAAACATCTTTGATGGAGAATTGATTCATCACCTTGCCAGCAACCAAGCCAATCTGACTTGAGGACGCAACGCTACTATTTGTTATCAAGATGTTTTGGATAGAGCCACCTGCTCCTTTGGCAAAACCTGCCAACACCCCACAGAAATTAGAGCCGCCGGCATTGTTCACACTATCCAGCGCCAAGTTGGCAACCTTTCCGTCCAAAATGTAGCCGAATACGCCTCTTTTCGAGCCACTAACCTCCACACCGAACTGGTCAGCTTTTATCTGCAAGTTCTTTATCCAACGGTTATCACCATCAAAACTACCAGAGAAAGAGCTAGTGTCTGCCTCTTCATAACCTATCGAGGTGTAGTTCACCAGAGGATCGTAATCGGAGAAGTCCAGATCGGCTGCCAAGATGTAGCTAGCGTCTAGCCGCAACCAATCAGGCAGCTGGTCGTATCCGCCCATCATCTTCGAGAGGCGAACATCACCGATGGCGTCCATCTGCAAGCAGTTGGTCACCCGATAGTCATCGCCAAACCCTTTGGTCAGCTCCAAGCCGTTGTCCAACGGCATATCTTCTTGCGGGCAGTTGACCAAGCTCGGATACCCTTGGGCACTCACCAGCTCGAACAGTGCCGACTCGGAGAAATGCCCACCCAGCAGCACCGAGGTCAGGGTGGTGCAGACAGCGTTGATATCGGCATAGTCACTAATAGCTACGGTGGTATCAACATTTATGTTGCCCAAGGTGTAGCAGGTGTCTATGCTCCCACCCTCCTTCTCTCCCACCAAACCTCCGGCATTAGCTGCCCCTTCCACCCTGTTTTGCAAGGTGTAGCAGCTAGCGATATCACCTATTTGTTTTCCTGCGATCAAACCAACCATATCACAGTTTGTGACCAAACAGTTGTAAGCGTAACACTCTTTGACGGCTGCATCCTTGGGGATAAAGCCTGTTATCAGTCCTACCGTCGCATCTACAGCAGCATCGGCAGAAATCTCCAGCCCCGAGACACCGCTCCTGCTTAGAATAGAATAATAATCTAACCTACCCACTAAGCCACCCACAAAAGCTTTCCCTTCTCCGGTGATGTTCATCTTGATGTTGTCGCTGTTTTGAAAAGTAACGCTTGCCGAAAAAGGTGTGCCAAAATCGGAAAGATTTCCTGCCAATAACCCTAAATTACTATAAGTATTACTACCGGCGTTGCCAACTTCAACATTAAACTCACTCACATTGGCGACCATGAAGGTGTCCGACTCGGTCAACCTCAAATATCCGAACAAAACCCCAGCAATCACATTTTTGTTTGCTTTTATCTTCACATTGTTACCATCAACAACCTCGTCCCAGAGAGGAGTTTTCATCTCGCAGTCTTGCCAACCAGCACAATAGCCAGCAACAATTCCTGCATAGCTACTCCCTCCACCAAAAACACCCTCAAAATTATCTAACGCTAGATCGAACTTGTCTGCCTGCAAACCTTCTATTTTGGATACCTTCCCAAACAAGCCTCCTACAAAGCTAGCAGTCCCCACCTCTGCCGACAGCGCCAGGCGAGAGGAGCTTTGCCGCTCACCCTCGAAAGTAACATCTTCCACCATACCGATCAAACTGCCCAGATAAGATTTGTTAGAACTCTTTACTTCCAGATCCACCTCCTCGTCCACAACCACACTGTCCAAATAAATATATCTCGCCCTACCTAGCAAACCTCCCACATAACCACTATTTACCCCTGATAGAGTAAAGTCCAAGCCTCTGACCTCGGCTGCCTGAACACTGACCTCCATACCACTACTAGCAGCATAACCTATCAGTCCACCTAGATGCGCACTACCTCCGCTAGCGACACAGAGGTTGCTCTGCCTATCACCATCCACCACCACATCGCTCAAAGACAGTTTGCAACTGCCAAACACAAAACCCGCCACTCCAGCCAAATAAACATTTTTACTTGGTGCAGATATCTCATCTATAACTAGCGGCAAGCCCAAACTCCAGCTACTCAGACGGGTATCGCCAGTTAAATCGGCGTAGCCGATCGCCCCTAGATAGAAGTAATTAGGATAATCACCAGTAGGAGCGTAAAAATGTTTGCTCCCCGAGACACTCAAGTTATCCACTCCTCCCTTACCTTTCAACAATCCGACCACAAACCCCACATAAGATTTATTAGCAACAGTTTCTTGCTCAAAATCTTCGATGTTGTCCAGCTCTATACCCTGGAAGCTGAACGAGTCGTTGACGGTGAAGTGTCCTACCAATCCGCCCAGATTTTGCGATTGCATCTTTTCCACATTACGCAAAAGGATATCTTTCAAAACTAGCGTCTGAGCAGCGGGCACAGCACCCACCAGACCACCTACCCAAGAGTCTGCTTGCATCAGCTCCAGATACTCCACACTGACACCTTGGGCAAAGAGGCTACCACTAGCCACAGCCACCATACTCCCCAGGGTGTCCGCTGCTTTCAAGCTACCGCCACCGGCGTTCATCGAGATCTCGAACAAGCTATCGTTTTGGGAGTAAGCTAGCAAACCTGCCGTTTTACCGCCTGTTGACTCCAAGCTGTTACCGTTTAGCAGTATCTGAATATCTCGATAAACCGAGCCGCTACTCTGACCTGCCAGCAGTGCCACATCGCCACTGGAGGTGATTTCGCCAGTGATGGAGATAGTCAGCGAGTCAACCAACAAGTCGCTCACCACGGCGAACATAGAGGCAGTGTCGGCAAACTTCTCGAAGTTGACTTTATTTCCTCCACCTTTAAAACTACCTTGGAATTGATGTGTAGGAGAACCCAAAGCTATCAGACCCACATCGTCGAAATCGATAGAGTTCATCAGTCGGATATTCAAGCTCTCTTGCGCAAAAGCGCCGGAGTTCCAGTTTTCAGCCAAACTGTTAAAATCTTCGGCAGTGTAGATGAAGGCGGTGTTGGTCGCTTGGTCATATTTGAACTGCTCCGACAAGATGTCACTCCAACTGCTTTGCACCCCGTATTGGTAGTTGTTCACCTGTTTAACCCGATAGAAATATCTATTACCGATCATCAGATCTCCCAAGATTCCCCAATTATCTGCAGATTGATAATCTATGTAGCTAGAGTCTGTGAACAAAACTCCATCCAGCTCTGTCCCATAGACGAAAGAGTCTCTAAAGGCAGTAGCAAAATCTTCTGAGGTGTCTTTTTCGATGATGTAACCTTCTGCCACCAAGTTGTTGTCTTTCCAAACCACCTCCAATCCGTCAAACTCTCCACTGGTGGCATCATAATGAGGGTAGATCTTTTTCAGCTCAAGGCTAGCAGATTTAAGCTTGCCTGTTCCTTGCGTATTATGGTTATAAATAAAGTCGCTATAAAATAGATCAGGACTGTTGTTAACTCTGATCATCGCCCCGATAGAGTAGTGGTAACTCTTGCCAGGTATCGGAGACGAGAAAGCTCCACCATTATAATCGTAATAAGAGTAAACGAGAGTTCCTTCATCATCATCAATTTCAGAGATCAAATCACTCGGTGCTACCGTATCGTAAGCAACACTCGTTTCGTCGTCAATATTCACTCTCTTGACGATATAAGCGGTAACTTTTGGGGGTGCTTCCTCTGGTCCACCATCTTTGTCAGGATCTTGATCCCATAAATCAGCTTCTATCTTCGGCCACAACACGGTGATGGTGTCGTCACCGTCATCAGAAGCTTTATAATCAGGATAAGTTTTACTCCATTCGTATCCGTAAAGTTGCCCCAGCTCGTCAGACATAAAATCTATTTTGTCTTCTTCGCAATAGAAGACGGCGTTCAGGCGATAGTAGTAGTAACTATCAATCTCCACACTCTTGTCCAGGTAGGTGTAAATGGTGTCGTCAGGCTCGATGGTGCTGTCCAAAACTGATGAGATATTGGTTAAACTCCAGTCGCCGTTGACAGGCTTCCTATACAGATGGTATTCGACTGGGACAAGAGAGCCCAAGTTAACAGACCTCGACCAAGAGAGTCGCACCCCACCAGAGTCCACTTTGGCATAGACACTGTCTAGCACCAACTTCTGATAACCGTAATCGGTCTCGGCGTTAGAGAAAATCGTATCACTACCCACTATACGAATAGCTTTGAGCTGGTAGAAATAGAAATGTCCAGCCTCCACGGCTTCATCTTTGTAACTTATGGTTTCGCCTGAGTAATCGCCTGCATGCAAGGTGTCAAAAACCTCAGAGTCAAACTGACTAGATCCTTCATTTTTCCACAACAGGTAAGCGTCGGCGCCATTTACCGAGTCTAACTCCACCACCAGCGAATCTTTGTTTTTGCTCACCCTCAAGTTGACATCTTCCAGCGGCAGAGAACCACAAGTGGAGGTGTCGCTAAAGATGGAGGTGGCTTTGGCGTCAGTGTAGTTTGTCTTGATCTTGTAGTAATAAACACTGCCTTGCAAAAGATTATCAGAATCTTCAAAAGTGGTATCGTCATACAAATCTTTTATAGTAGCCAGAGTCAAGCGTTCAAAATCGTTTTCATCTTTTTTCCTAAAAATCTCATAAGATTCAATCTCATCTTTGCCATATCTAGGTGCAGACCAAGACAGACGAATCTTCTTGTCAAACAAGCTATTAGAAGCCCTGAGGTTTTCCACCGAGAAGCTTCGCACAGCCCCATTATCTACATCCGACAAATCAGACTCACTACCATTAGCCATAAAAGAGCTGATAGCAAAAGAGTAGTCGAAGATAGAGTCTGTATTCTCTTTAAACTCATCTGGCACAAACTCATAATGGAGAGTTGCCGAGGTGTCAAACTGGAGCGAATCGTCAAAGTTATCTTTGGTTACACCCTCACCACGCTTGATATACAAGTTGTAACCTTTCACATTATTGACCGAATCCCAACTAAGTAAGATCCTTGCCGTGTCGGCAAATCCGTCCACATAGCGGTCAGGCGCGTAAACCACTCGGAAATTCTCGGGAGGAGCCAGTTTGCGATAACCAGATTTATAGTCGGTAACCGTGTCTAAATCGTTCTTATAAACCTTAATCCGATACTCGTATTTTTTTCCTGGAATTAAAGTTTCCCTAACATCTTGGTAAACCGAGCCTCTAGGTTGACCCAATGGCAAACTACACACCCTAACATTCACAAGTAATTTACTACAATACAAAATAGCAGAATCTACATAGGCAGGGGTAGAGTAGGTCAGAACAACCTTATCACCATACAAACCTTGGCTAGCAGAGTCCAGCGTGGCACCATAAGGGAAGGTGTAGCCCGAATCGGGCTCCGACAAGTCGGAGTAGATCGTCGTCTCGAACACATCCTCTGACAAAATCTTCTCACTGATATCCACGGCAGCCATCACCCGATAGGTGTAGGTGCGAGCAGGGAAAGTTTTCGTATCAAAGATCCAGTCGCCCACAGAGTCCACATAGCTAGATTTATCGCCAGAGACCTCTTTTAGTCCATCTTCCACACCATCTATATATCTGTAAATCTGATACTTGCTCACCTGTCCACCTGCCACAGAGCTTATATTACTCCAGCTGATTTGAATAGTGTCGTGTTCTCCTTTGGTGGCTACCACATTTTCCACCTTAGGCACTCTCAGATAACCGACGGTAACATCAGAGGCGGTGGTCAAAACATCATCCAGCACCACAGTTTGCGCCCTATAGAAGTATAAGTTGCCTATCAACAAACCACTTGTAGCATCAGCGACCAAGTTATCTTCGCCTTTTTGCAAAACTGTCATCTGGTCGGTCACATCAAAACTGCTCCCTTGCCTCAGACTATCGATTTGGTGAACAGAGTCGTAGCGGAAAATCAAGGTGCTGTCAACCTCATCGGCGACCAGGGCAGGGTAACTCCAACTCAACTTGATGCTATCCACGGTCAAACTGTCCAAAGACTCAAACTTGAAATCTTCTATGCCTGCATATCGATAAAAACCGGTGTCCACCGCAGAGATAACAGCGTCGTGGTCAATCCCCATAGCCCTTACCTTGTAATAAACTTTCTTGAAAGCACCGTATCTAATCTCGTCCAGATACACCGTGTCCTGGTTACCTCCAGAAGAGATCGTCTGAGTCAAGGTGTCGTAAAGAGCGGTGTCTGTTCCATTACTGCCAGTGGTGCTGTCTCGCAAGATCTGGTAGCCTGTAGCATCTTTGGAGTCTGTCCAAACCAGCTTGATGTGCTGAGCGTAGTCGCCCTTGCTCACCGAAACAAATCCAGCCGAGTCCAGCTTGAGGTAACCGTCCGCATAAATTGGACAGTTAGCCGAAACGGAGCTAATATTTTTGAAAGCTGCCGTGTATCGATAATCTTCTCCTTGGGTCAGATTCAAACTGTCTTCATAATAGATAAAATCTCCGCTCTCACCTTTGATATCCAGCTGAGCATAGTCATCCAGAACCCCACCATGCACTTTACATCTCTTGATGTAAACCGTGTCAACTACTGCTATTATTGAAGCATCGGAGTAGATGCGCATTTTTATCCTGTCTGACATCAGACCATTGTCGATCACCACTACACTATCTGGCGGAACCAAAGTTACATAGCCACTATCGACATTACTGCTATCCACTCCTTCGCCTCGATAAACCTTGCTCATATATTGATAACGAATACCAGGGACAACATCTTTGTCGAACCAATCTTTGGAGGTCTCACCCTTTGGCAAATCTGTTACCTTCTGCCACGACTCACCTGCCACATCCAAAGAGTCTCTATACAAAACGGCACTATCTACATAAAGAGGTGTAAAATATCGAACTCGAACACTATCCCCATAAACTCCATCCTCTTCTCCATCACTCACGCTATAGATCTTCGGTGTGGCAGGAGGAGTAAATCCAGTGTCCGCTTGCGTATATTCTGCCGTGAACTCTTTTAGCCAAGGCTTGTTTAACAAGGTGTCTTCTTGCAAAACAAAAATCGGACGCACCTTGTAAAGATAACCTCTACCCAGATCCAACTCTTCCTCGAAGCTTTGAGTATAACCAAAGGCTATGCCTCCCACACTATCCACAAAAGTTGTATCACTACCAGGTAGCTTCAAAGAGTCGGGCTGAGAGCCGTCTTCACAAGACCTGAACAACATATAGTAATCGACTTTATCGTCTTTAGTATTTTCTGCTTTCGACCAAGAAACCTTGATCGCCCTCTTGTTATAAGTAGCTTTCGTCGCCGTGATGGTTGCCACTGGCTTCATCTGCAAGCAACCAAAAGCGAGGTTGGAGAAGTTCTTTTTTACTCCATCTGCATCAGAGTAAACTCGCGCCCTGTAAAAATAGAGGTTGCCACTGCGCAAATCAGAACTCACATCGTTATAGGTCATTTCCTCATAGAAATCGCTCTCCTGCGTGGCAAAACGATAATCACTGTTACAGTTAGCTTCGGTGGCGTTTTTAACCGAGTCGAAACGATAGAAAACGATACTATCAATCTCATCTACCAACTCCGACGGCAAACTACAAGAAAGCGTAATCGTATCTTCTTTCAACTGGCTCATCGACACAAAACGCAAATCAGAAATACCCGAGTATTCCAAAAAGCCACTATCTACCAAAGAAGCCTTAGACTCGGCATCTTCACCCAAAGCCACCACACTATAGTAAACGGTGGAGAAAGTTTTGTAAGGAGTAACATCGATGTAGGCGGTGTCGCTGCTTTTGGCACCGACCCCTGAGATAAACACGGTGTCGTAGTTGGTAAGAGGATCTCCACCGGTTCCGCTACTGTCACGCAAAATCTTATACCCCTTGGAAGCATCCTCTATCTGGCTCCAAACCAACTTGATGCTATCCACAAAATCGCCCTTAGAGACGCTCAAAATCTTGGGAACACTCACATCCCTACAAACTTGGATACGAGGTGAGTAAGGCGAGTAGCCGGTCGTGTCGTTATAAGAAGAAACAGAGTAGTAATAATCTACGCCTTGAGTGACCATACTGTCTTTGTAGCTTTCATCGACGGGGATGTTAAACTCGGCAAAAACGGTCGCTTTGCCCACTTTCACTCTCTTGATGCGATAAGAGTCTATGGCAGTGTTGCCTGGCATCTTTTTAAACTCAAAAGTTATTCCGCTTGTGTCGTTGGCAGTAAACTTGAGAGTGTCTATCTCCTGAAGGTGCGTGTAAGAGACGATATCGAAAGTGTCCGAAGAGAGCGTGTCGTTCTTGACCCTGAAGCGATAAGAGTATATTTTACCCCTGAGCAGCTCATCATCTGAGATAGTACCGCTTCCATCTATCTCACTCAAGGAGGCAAAGCTATCGTTAGGTTGGCTAAAAAGCTTGCGATAAACTCTCACCTTCTTGACATAGCTGTTGGCAGGGTTGACAGAGATCTTAATCAAGGTGTCGGCGTCAGGCTCTATATCCTCTGGCGAGCTTTTGGCGATCCAGCTGGTGTCGTTAAAGCCGTAAACCTGACCTCCATCCAAAGGTTGCATCTCCGAGAAACCACTATCAGCATCTCCCAACTCTGAGTAAAGTGTCGTCGTAAGTTTTTCGGTCAACGAACCAAACACGGTATCTTGGTCTATTTTGCATAGAGCTTGCACCCTGTAAGTATAAAATAGTCCCGGCTCAAAGCTCTTACCGAAGTAATCTCCACCAAAACAGTCAACGATAGAGGTATCATTTATTTTTTCTGACAAGCTATCGCCAGAGTTCACCACTTTTCTAAACAACTTGTAATCGGTCAACTCCTCCACTCTATCCCAGACAAGCTCTACACTGTCCACCATCGTCCCGAAACTCGCCTCCACTTTGCTAGGTTTGGGCAAATCTAAATAACCAAAATCTATGTTTGATAGCTTGGACTCTACCCCACCCACCTTCAACATCACTCGGTAGAAGTAGAGCGTGCCCAGCTCCATAGAGCTAGATGTGTCGGCTAAGGTGTAGGTCTTCACGCCACTGGCTAAGTTACTGCTAATCTGGAAATTAGCGGTGTCCACGGCGTGGTTAGTGGTGTCGTCGGCAACATCTACGGTGTCCCAGCGGTAAAGCCTCACCCCTTTTTTGCCAAACGACTCGTCCAGACCTAACCCGTCACTCACAGAGAATTGCAGCTTGATCGTGTCTCTTCGGGCACCCATAAAGTTCAGGTTTCTCACCTTGTCAAAAGCAAGGAACCCAGAATCGGAGGCAGACAATGCAGAGTTGGTGTCCACGCCTACGGCTTGCACCTTGTAAGTAATATATTTAGAAGACAGATAGCCACTGACATCTTTGTAAACGGTGTCACCAATATCGTCCAAATAGAAATCGTTTACCAACTCGTGGTAATCCCCAGCGTCGTCTCGGCGATGGACTATATAACCGACGGCGTCTTCCACCTGGTTCCAGCGCAAGGTGATCGTATCAAGGCTGGTGCCTTTGCTCACCGTATCAAACACCGGCGTAGACAACATAGCAAATCCGGTATCTTTGTCGGTGCTGTATTCGGAGAGTCCGGTCAGCTTGTTATAATAAGCGGCTTGATAAACATACTTCTTACCTTTAATCACTCCCGTATCGCAAACAGTGTCGTTGTCCGCATCGAAAGAGTAAACCAGCTTCTGAATCTCAGATCCATCGCTAAACGCCACCCGTTTAAGCATCACCGAATCTATCTTCTTGGTGTTGCTCGTATTTTTCTCCACGCTTATTTTCAGGGAGTCTTCTATTTGCCCGCTGTTTTTTATCTGGATATTTTTAGTAGGCAGAAGCGGCACAAAAGAGACGACGGTCAAATAGGTGTCTGACACCACATCGTTGACCACCCTCAGCTCGAAGGTGTCTAACAACCCGAAGCTGTCTGGTTTAAACTCAAAGGTGTCGGTCACGGAAGCATCTTTTACTTCCACCGCCCTGACAAAGTTGGTGTCTGCTGCTTCCAAGTTGTAGAACCGCACGCTGTCCACGAACTTCTTGCCGGTGCTGACGCTCATCTTGATCACCGTATCAAAAATATCTACCGGCTCCATCATCAAATCTAACTCAATATCGGCAGTATCGTTGTTGATCCACACATCTTCACTGCTCAAAGCTGGCAACTTGGCGTAACCAGAGTCCATAGAGTCGCGGTAAAGCTCCATATCGCCATCCAAATAGACGAAGTAGTAATACCACTTACCCGGTTGCAGTCCATTCTTGTCGGTCAAAACATCTGCAAAACCAACAGACCCATTTTGCCCACTAATCACCGCAGGCTCTCCAGCATACTCCAGATGCCCACTTTCGTCTTTTTGCTTACGCACCACCGTGTATGGCGAGTCCAAAAGACCTTTCCACTCCAGCTTGATGGTGTCGAAGAAAGCTCCATCGCTGGCAATAACACTATCCACTAAATAAACTTCTGGATAAAGGGTGTCGTCCATCGCCGCAAACTTGGAATCACTATTGAGGATACCATCAGAGCCCACTCCTTCAGAAAGGTCGTTCAGGGCTTGCACCCTATATTTGAAGGCGTGATGCCTCATCTGTTTGAGGATGGTATCTTTGTAGGTGGTGTCGGTCACCACTTCTCGCAAAACAAAATCTTCTTGGTTATAGCGAGTTCTCTCCACCCTGTAGCTGTCTGCGTTTGCCACCTCTTCCCATTTAAGCCCTAACACTGCCGTATCTTCTACTCCCACTCCCAGGGTGTCAAAGCCCTCTGGCGCAGTCAACTTGCTCCAGCCAGAGTCTATTACGCTCTTGTCACTAAACAAAGAGAAACCTTGCACTTGCCACGCTACTCGGAAATAAAGCTTCTTACCAAACCAACTACTGTCGGTAAATACATCCTCATCAAGCGTATAAGAGTAATCTCCTGCGACACTATCGTAAAATCCAACCAACTGCTTAGAGTTAGCGAAGTCAGCATCGTTTTTATTGTCGCTGACATAGATCTTGTAATTCATCATCCCCAGCAAGCTAGAAGGCTCTTCCATCTTGAAGGTGATGCTATCGTAATAGTCACCCTTGCTGGGTCTGACCAAAAACTCTGGTGGCACTTGTTTGCCGATACCTTTCGCTGGGGTGCTCCAGTCCGAAATTCCATAAACCGAATGCTTTTGCCTGACCACGATGGTTTTGACATTCTCATAAAAAGGCGACTCGAAACAGTAAGTAGTATCGGATATATCAGACACTTTTTCATCAGCAATTCCATTGCCCATTATCTTCAGATCATACTCTACCCCAACATATTCGGAGCTTGCCCAAGTTACCCTGATGCTGTCTTTGATGCTGTCGGTAGCCTTAATCCAAATTGGTGGCGAAAGCTTAGACCATCCACTATCTACATCCGACCAACGCGAGCTAACGGAGTCCCATACAAGCTCACTACCACCAGAATCGACCACTTTCAACTTGAAGTAATAGCTCTTACCTTCAGTAGTAGCGTAAGGGTAGTTGTAAGAGCAGCTATCTCCATCGGAGTTGTTCCAAATATGGATCGTGTCAGGGTCGCTAAAATCGATAAGGGTGTCCCAAGCCAACAAGAATTTGGTCGCCAAGGGGTACACTGGCCAGCTAACCTGGATGGTGTCTTTCAACAAAGAGGAGTTCTCTTTTATCACTTCCAACTCTGGAGTAGCAAAACGGCGTCCACCGAAGGCACTGTCTGACCAAGCCTTACTCACAAAATCATCACTTGAGTTTTCACTCCAGATCTCTACATCTTGCTCCATATCCAAATAGTCGGGGTTATAACTTTTCACAAAATATTTGTAAGCCATTCCCCGCTGGGTCTTATAATCTGTGTAAACGGTGTCAGAAATGTCTTCAACATACACCGTGTCAAAAGTTCCTACCCGTTTGATAAGGTAGCGACCAGAGCCAACCAACCCCAAAATCTTGCCCCAACGCACCTGAACAGACTCGGCGCTAGCCTCTACCGTGTCGGCTTGCAACTGCTTCAAGACAGGGATAAACTTCCAACCGGTATCAGAGTCCGATGCTGCCGAGTATCTTCCGTTTCGATAAGAGCGAACATTGAAAAGATACTTCTCCCCCACGGCTCTAGACAAGCTATCATCAAACAAAGTATCTGCCTCTTGATTCAAATTAGCTACTATAGAGCCGATCGAATCAAACCCTGCCAAAGATCTAAGCAACTTAGCATAAACGACGAACTTCTCCACTTTTTGCACCATCGAGTCTATCTTCCAACTGATAAAGATTGTGTCTTCAGAAACTCCATTGCTAGCGACAACACCGGCAGCAGGCAACGGATTGCTCTCCACAAACACAGAGTCTCCAAACGGAGAGTGACCGGTGGCAGAGTTATAAGCTCTCATTTTGTACCAACCCGTATCTCCAGGACACATAAAGGTGTCTTCCAAAACGGTGGTAAAGCTAGAGTCTATAAGAACACCGCCTTTCCAAAGCTCAAACCTCTGAGCGTTCAAGACAGTATCACAACCAAAAATATGTCGGCTAGGTGTAACATCCAAAAGTTGCAAATTGCGCGGATAAGGCAACAAGGCGAAGCCAGAATCTACGTCACTGAAGTAAGCTCTCTCCAAGTTGTAATCGTCCAAATCGTTCAACGGCGCAACCTTGAAATAAAGAACCTTGCCCAGATCAGCGTCCAAAAGATCGAAAGTTTTCAAGTTGTAAGAGGTGTCTTGAGTATAAACTTTGTAGCGCGCCGCAGAGTAGTGGTAATCTTTGCCGGTGTCTGCTACCAAATAGTATTTGTCAGCGTTTTGCACCTTTTTCCATTTAACTTTGATCGTATCCACATAGCTGCTATCAAGATTGTTTTCAGTGCCATCCATCACTCCCGAAGCCCAGATAGCAGTTGATTTCGGCAAACTAGACCAAGCCCCATTTTTTATGGAGACCTGCAAATCGATATTAAAAGTGCTGACCTCTACGGTGTCCGACCTGCAACCATCAAACCCTTTGACGGCATTAGCCATATAGTAGTAATAACGGCTGCCTGCCTGCAAACTTTTCAGCGTATCCAAATAGTAACCGGTATCTAACCCGATAGAGTCCACAAAAGTTTTTGCTCCGCCTCTGCTTTCTGACCTATACAGACAGTAATAAAGATCGGTAGTCGTTTTGGTTGCCCAATTCAGTTTGATGGTGTCCAAGCGAACACTATCGAAATAGAAGTAGAAAGAGTCCACCGGTAACAGCTTGAAATAGCCAGTATCCAAAGCAACGCTGGTGTCCGAGATGGTGTCCACACAATAGCTGTTCAGAGGCTGAACCCTGAAGGTGTAACGCTCTCCATCTGTGAATATAGACTCATAATCGTCCCGATACACTGTATAAGTTGTGTCGCTTTCTCTTATCCCCACTTTGGTCAAAAGATCGTAACCGCCGCTTTTCAGAGTATCAAAAAAGATCCGATAAGAGTTGGCGTAAGCACAAGCGCTCCACTTCAACTCTATATAATCGGAGCTCTCTCCTTTGCTAGCCCAAACAGAGTCGATTAAATCTAGCTTGGTGAAGGCAAAAGCTCCACTGCCTTGCTTGGGCCCAATATCGCTCTGCTTCTTGCCAGCTACCCAGTAATAATAGTCGTTACCAGAATTATCTTTTATCTCTGACGAGCTATCCAAATAAGGCTTGGCAAGAGCATAGCCGACGGTGTCTATAGGATCACACCCTGCCACATCTCCATAAGTGTCGCTGCGGTAAACCACATAAGAGTCCACCCCTGCCACGCTATCCCATCTGAGCTTAATCGTATCGAACTGATAACCATTAACTTGGGACAGGTTGTAAACATACCCGATCCGAGATTTGTTGCTAATATGGTTGGAGGTGTCGGAGTTTTGCTCACCGTAACGCCTGAAAGCTTGCGTCACCACATAATACTCATACTCAACTGCCACCACCACAGCGCTGTCTTGGTAGTTAAATATCTCGTCGCTGAAAACCCTTTGCACCGTATCGATAGTATCGAAAGTGGACGCTCCGTCTGCTTTTCGACAAATCTCATAACGCAGGGAGTCGCCACCGATACCTTGTTGCACCCACGACAAGCGAATAAACCCTTCCATATGCTCTTCTGTGGTGAAGACCTCAGCTGCGGGTATCTGTGAGTAGCCACTGTCTATTATCGGCTCAGAGGCGGTTCTAGCCAAATCGTTCTCAGCCTTCACCCCTACATAGTAAACGAAACCGGCATAATTTTTAGAGATGAGCAAGGTGTCCAAGATAGTGTCGTTAATATGGTCAGCCGTAGCCAAATCGATGGTGTTACTAACTTGGAAAAGCTTCTGTTTGTCTGTATCGTAAGAGACTCGATATCGGGTGCTTTGATCTACAGCGCTATCACAAGCCCTTTCGATTTGCAAGCCGATCTTATCTTTTATCTTTCCGTCAGAAGCGAGCAAACTCTTAGGCTTGGGCAACTTCGTCCACACCTTCGCTTGAGCAGACTCGCTCTTGCCGTAGTCGTTCAAAGCCCAAATGCGGAAGTAGATCTCCCTGCCTTTCAAAGAGTCTTGCTTGATCACGATCCTAGCTGTGTCTTCTGTGTAACCCGAGTTTTCCCAAGCACCTAAGCTATCGATAGGTGACACAAAAATTCCTCTGCTATCAGTGGTGGTATCCACCGCCCACTGCATAAAGAAGTTATCACAAGTCAAAGCTTTGTTCCATCTGACCACAATCACGCTATCGCTACTTCCTTGGTCATGGTAGGTTATCACCACCGGATCCAAAATAGAGAAGCCACGCACCGGTTTGGAGAAAACCTTCTCTTTGCTGATGTCGTTAAAAGCTGCCACCTTATACCAGCGAACAGCACCATGCATCACATCAATATCCACGAAAGAAGTTTCCCTGCCCGTTTCTACCGTGTCGTAGATGTTGCCTTGCCAACTATCAGACTGGGTCGTATCCCGCATCACAGAGTAGAAAACATCGTCTGACATATCGGCTGAGTTCTTCTTGTAGCCCCAACTCAAGGTGATGCTGAACTCATCCACCGTGGCGATCAAGGTGTCTGGAGGCGTAAACCGAGCGTAACCTTTTGCAGTAGCACTATCGGTGGAAACAACTGGGTTGTAAATGCCAGAGTTATTTTTCTTACTCTTGATGTAGTAGGTATACTCCACACCCTCTTTTACTGCTGTGGTATCGCAAAGAGAGTCTAAGCTACTTTCCAAAACATAACTTTTTTGCTTTTGGTTACCTTGGTAGCGAGAGATCAAGAAGCTGTCCACCTGACCGTTATAGCTACTCTCCTCCCATTTCCAGCGAAGCTTGATGGTGTCGGCGTATTCGCCTTTGGTCACCATGAAGGTGTCTGGCACGGGCAGATAGCAGTAACTCTCTATCGTATCGCTGACAGCAGAGACCTGCTTGTTCGATCCTGCCCCATTGTTTATCACCGCCTGCACATAATATCTAACATTCTCTCCAAATTTGGTGACCGCATCTTTGTATTCGTAATCTGGAGGAGTTCCACCATAGTGTCCCACAAACTCGAAAGGCGCCCCACTGAAGCTTCTAAACAAGCGGACACTGTCCAAGGCAGCAACCTCGTCTGAGTAGCCGTGCCAGTAAACGCTATTGCCATCTTTACTCACCCTTATCTCGTCCATCTTCGGTTTGGGCAAGTTGATACCGGTCTGACTACCAACCCAAGAGAGCAAAGAAACAGAGTAAGGGGTCAAATCTGCGTCGGTCTCATAAGCTTCCGCTCTCACCTTGAACCAATAAGGCAAACCTTTTTTTAGCTTCTCTTGATTCTCTTGAGCAAACAGCACCGTTGCCGTATCTTCCAGAATTATACTGTCCAAAAGAGTATCACAAGCAGAATCTTGATAACGATAAAGACGATAACGAACATCGGCAATTGGAGTTGCCACCGTATCAAGACTAGGTTTACTCAAAGAGAGTTGCAAAGAGTCGTCTTGCCAACTTGCCATAGCCAAGATATCGACGGTGTCGATTTGGCTGTAGCCCGGTAGCAAAAGCTCCTCGGTGCTCAAATAATCAGAAACTCCATCGAAACCGTCTTTTTTGGCAGCTATCTGATAGTAGTAGTAAGCACCGTTCACCCGCTGGGCATCACCACCCAAGCTATCCATAAAGATATAGTAACTATCCGATGTCCCGACTATCGGCTCTGCTTTCCAGACCGGTTCTGCTATCTCTTGATACTCCCCCTTAAGGCGTTTGCGCTTCAACGCAAAGGTGTGTCCACCGGCGTAACGGACAGTAACCTTGATGGAGTCTATCAAATTGTAAGAGACCCAGACAGAATCGACTTTCGGAGGCTTCAGATAACCGACATCCCACACGGTGTCAGAGTAAATCTTCTTATCTTTGAACTCATAAGAAAAAGCTGCCACCCCGATTTGGTAACACTTACCATACTCAAAAGGGTAGTCGCTCTCGTTCACAAACCTTTCTACCGAATCGGGAGTGTTGGCAATGCTGGCAACTATCAAAGAGTCTTGCAAAGACACAGAGTCCCTCAACACCACCGAATAAGCCTCGGCGTCATCGTTAGCCAGCCAAGACAGTCTCAGCTTATCCTCATAGTCGCCATGGCTAACTTTAAAACCACTACAACTATCCAGGCGCGTGTAAGCCTCAAAAGGTCCTACCCAATCAGACTCTTCCCCGTTCTCTTTGGTCTTCACATAGTAATTGTACAACTTGCCGTCTTGCAAAGAGGAGGTGTCTGTCCAAGCAAAATATTTGCCATAATCTTCGCTCAAACTACTTGCGTTAAACCTCTGCAAGGTATCCCTAGATTTGTCCTCATCTTCTCTGACCAAAATAATCGAATCCACATTATTAGCTTTTAGCACTTCCAACCTGATGCTATCTGGATAAAAAATCTCTTCGCTCTCCAAACGAACATCCGAAAGGAAAATAGCACAACGACCGCTCAAAGAGTCGCTCCAAAGCGACGAAGATTTCTCTTTGTCTTCCCCCACCATCCGGGCGAGTCTTCGGCTGTGCATTCGCACCCGATAGTGGAAATCCACACCGGTCTTTAGCTCCAAAGAGTTGTCGATGAAAAGAAGTGTATCCAACCCTTGGAAACTATCGACCAACACATAGTCTGCCTCACCCTGCCTTTTTCTGGCAACCTCTATCTGAACATCATACTTTTCGTAAAGTTCTTTGTTGCTACTCACCGAGCCAGGCAAATTCCAAGAGACTTGAATCGCTCCGTTTAGCTCGTCACTACACTCGTTCATATACATCTTCGGCGGCAACACGAAACCACTATCGAGGTTGCTCAAAGAATCGGCAACGCCCACCTGATTGTAGGCTCTAATCTTGAAATAGTATAAAATTCCTGGCAACAAATTGGCAGCATCGGTGTAGTGGAAACGATAAGCATAATCGAAGCTTACACCTTTGTCCAACTCTTTCAGCACGCTGTTTTGGTCAAAATCACCATCGGCAGAGCTTTCTCTATAAATAGAATAAAGCTCTGTGTTATCAATACTCGCATCAGTTTTGCCCCAGTAATTTTCCCAACTCAAGAACA
Organism: Cloacimonadales bacterium (SeqCode); assembly: GCA_965228195.1. Classification (GTDB taxonomy): domain Bacteria; phylum Cloacimonadota; class Cloacimonadia. Next base: position 889,939 of record OZ245797.1, on the reverse strand, counting down.
AACTATCGGAAGAAACACCCTTGCTCACTTGCAAATTTTGTGCTCCCCGGAGCTGGCTAGCACCCATCACCTGCGCATAAATGGAGTTACTCTTAGGCTCCTCAAACCTAGCTGCCACATAGACAGGCTTGCCTATCAAAGAGCTGTCTAACTCTTGTCCCACCACCAAATCGCAAACGGTATCGTCTGGGTGACTATAATCTACTGCCACACTGTCCCAGCTGACTCCGTCGGAAGACCAACGAACCCTGACCGAATCCATCGAAATAGCGGTAACCTTCTGCCATTTGATGCGGATCGTGTCTGGCATCGTGCCATAAGTAGCCTTTATAGCTGGAGGGAAAACCTTGGTAAAACCAGAGTCAACTCGGGTAAACGCCGAGTAAACGGTATCTTGCAAAGCGCCCAAATCTATCATCGCCTGCACGGCGAAGTAGTAAACAAACCCTTGTCGCAAACTATCAGATCCAAAAGCACCCGAAGCTCGCAAATCCAAAGAGGTGTCAGACACGACTATCTCTTCTATCGCTTTGGCTCCATCTGCGGCGGTAGCCAACCTACGCAAGATATACATCGGAGCGTAACCTCCCACCTCCGCAGGACTCCAAGAAGCAAAAATTTTCTCTTCGTCCTCACCTTTGGCAACCGTAAAGTTAGCCACCGTATCCATAAAAGCAAACCCGAAGTCAGACTCGCCCAGCTCTGAGCTATGAACGAAATCAGCCGAGTCTGAGTGACGAGACTTAATGCTATAAAAATAAGGCTCGCCACGCTTCAATCCCGCACTAGCATCCATCGTATCCACATAGCTGGTGTCTTTCACAAGACAGACAGAGTCCATCTGCAGAGCTACCCCGTTATCAACCATTGCCCGATAAACCACATACACATCGGCACCTTTTACTTTGCCCCAAACCACCTGAATACTATCTTTAAAATCGCCTCTACTCACACTATCCAAAGTAGGAGCTTGCAAGGTAAGAGATCCTGCCAAGGTGTCACTAAAACAAGAGCTGTCTGCGATGATCGTAGAGGAGGCTTGCAAGCGGTAGAAATAACTGGTGGCAACTTCCAAATCACTTTGCCCCCAGGTGTAAACGAGGTTCTCGCCCAAATCTTGTGGCTGCAAACTCGCCTTTTCCAAAAAGAAGGTGTCGGTAGAAGAGCCAGGAGTCAACTTCTGCGAGCGAACCACGATAAAAGTGTCAACCAATGTGTCGGCTTGAGCAAGATAGTGCCAAACTAACCGCAAAGAGTCGTGCCCTTCCGTCTCTTCCACAATTTTCAAATCAGGAGCAGCCAAATCAACATAACCGGTATCGAAAAGGCAATAGTGCGACTCTCCAAACTTCTGAGTCGCCACCTTCACTCGATAACTGTATAACTTGCCAGGCTCTACATCATCATCCACCAGAGAGTCTTCTTCGGTAACGATGATGTTTTCGCTGCTCAAATCTGAGCGCTCGACAGAATACTTTATCCAACCGACATCCTCTTGCGTAGCCAACAAAGAGTCCCACTTCAAGACGATCTTGTCTTTCCACTTGGCTTTGCTTGCCGAAAATCCGCTCAAGGTGTCCAGTCGGCAATAACCAGAGTCCACTTGACTATAAGGAGAGCTTACCATATCACCGTCGGACTCATTTCTATAAACTTTTGCTCTCAGATAGTAAAGCTTGGCTTGGGTGATACCATCAGCCAAAATATGGCTAATTTGACCACCGGGGAAAAGCTCCTTTTCTTTGGCTCCCACAAAAGAGGAAGAGTCGGAATACTCGAAAACTATCTTGTTAGCTTTCTGGGTCAACTCACTCCATTTGACGATCAACCTCTTGGTCAATAAGCTATCGGAATCTTTTTCCAGCCAAACCTTGGGAGAGGCGTATTGCCGCCAACAGCTATCTGTCAGCGGACTAGATAGCTCCCAAGAAACTTCTCCGCTGGCTAGCAAGAAGTATCTATAAACAGCACCCGGCACCGCCGTAAAATCTTTGGCATAGAGGCTATCTCCGCCACTACACTCTTTCACCACCAACTCTACCCGAGCAGTATCACCACCAGAACCTACTCTCAAAAACCCGTATCTAAGGTAATCTTTGTTATTCACCCATTGCAACTTGATAAAATCCAAACTATCTTGACTAACTTCTGGGCTCACCGGTGGAGCCAGATCCAAGAAACCAAAGTCGAACGAACTCAACGCCGAGCTGTCGTTTGCTCCGACGCTCCGCACCTTAAAGAAATATTTCTTATCTTTCTTCAGTTGAGAGAAGTTGGCAGTGGTAACCTTGGCAACCGTGTCTTCCAAAGTGCTTAAGCCCATTATCCGCTTATATCCACCCGCATCTGCCACAGTGTCACAATACAGGCTATACCCCTCTACCCTTTCTTGCTTCGACCACCTCACATACAAGGTATCTTCGTTTTGTCCCTTCTCGGCAACAACCCCCACTGGAGCGGGGATAGAGACCAACCCAGAGTCTATCTGGGAGTAGTTTCGATACGCCTCAGCCAAATCTTGAGTCAACTGGTTACGGGCGAACACCTTGTAGTAGTAAACCTTGCCGTAGTCCAGATCTAGTCTGCTGCCCAAAGAGTCGTAAGCTACCGTCCCCACCACCGTATCTCGCTCAGCAAAAAAGCTTTTATCCCCACCAAAACAAACCACATACTCATCGGCTCTTTTCACCGAGTTCCAAACCATCTCCACAGCCATAAAGTTCGTCCCGTAAGAAGAGGAGAACTCCGTTGGCGCTGGCAACTGTGCATAACCAGAATCTTGCTCCGACAAAAGATTGTTGGGGCTGACATCGTTGTAAGCTTCCACCCTATAAAAAGCTTTCAATCCATAAAAATCGAGCAAAGAGGTATCGAAATAGACCGAGTCTTGAGTAGTCAGCCCTTCAAGCTCTACCTCTTCTTTGACACCCTCGTCAAACTTCCGATAAACCTTGTAGCCAGTAGCCAAAGGCACCGTGTCCCACTTCAACTTGATTGTATCTAAATAAAAACCATCACTAGCCTGCAAACTAGTGGGTGCTGGCAACAACAGATAACCACTGTCCACCTCACTAAAGAAAGAAAGACCAAAGCCAGCCAACTTCTTTTGGATCTTGTAATAATAGTAAGCCCCCTTGTTCAGATCAACAGCCGTGTCCAAGAACTCTCCCTGATCACCTGCCACCACTTGCACGGGCGACTGTCCAAATCCAGCGGCACTCTTAGCTCTGAAAACGAAGATAGAGTCACCAGCGTCCATCTTGGTGGTGCTCCACTGTAACCTTATCGTGTCTGTGTTAAGCCCTTTAGAAACAGTAAAATCTCTGGGAGCTTCAGGCTTCTTCCAGCCCGAGTCAACATCTGTATAGTCAGAAAACACCTCTAAGTCTAGGTCATCCTCCACCAGATGCGCCCTCATCTTATAAAAGTAGAAAGCGTCATCACTGGCGATCTTGGTATCGTAATAGATCAGCGTATCACCACTCTTATCACAATCAGACTTGTTCACCTGGAAATCGACAAACAAGTTGTTTTCAGCCTCACCAGGATATCTGCGGAAAACATAGTTTTCTATTCTATCCTTTTCTAACCACCTGATCTCCACGGCACCAGCAAACTCACCTTTGCTACACTCAAATTCAGCTGGAGTAGCCAAAGCCAGATAACCGTAATCTTCTTCACTATTACTCACCTTGGTCACAGAGCCAATGGTCGCTGACACCCAGTAGTAATAGATCTTGCCCATCTCTACTTCGGTGTCTAAATACTCTCCCTTTTCACTCAAACTATAAAGAAAATCACTAGGCATAACTGGAACGGTGTCGCGATAAATCTTAAACTGTTTGCCCACATACCCTTCCCAGCTTAACTTGATCGTGTCGTAAGAGATGTTTTTGCCCACGGTGAGCTTAGGAGGGAACAAACAAGCTTTACCCACGGTGTGGAAGGAAGAGTCCGAAGATCCAGTCAACTCATTCCAAGCCCTGCAGTAATAATCGTACTCCTGCATAGAGACAGCCTCATCATCGACGAAAGTTTGGTTTATCTCTCCAGAAAATCTAAAACTATCTGTCGTCCAGTTATCTTTCCGATAAACAAAGATGCTATCGGCGTTAGAGACGGTGTAAGCCGAAACCTCTATCCCTTCAACTGTTTCATCCTCATAAGAGGCACTCGGTGGCTCAGGCGTCTCCAGTTTTGTATAACCGATGACATCATCACTCATCTGCGAAGAACCCAAATCTGGATGAACATAAGACACCTTATAAGAGTGGGCAACACCCTTCTCTGTCGAGCTAAAACCAGAATCTACGAAAGTCACCGATTTTCCTGTCCCGACAATCTCTCCCACCTGATTAACACCACCTCGATAAATCTTATAAACAATCTCGTCCAGCTTGGAAGACACCGGCACTTCCCATCCGAGCCTCACATAACGCTCAGACTCAGCCTCAGTAGCTGTCAATTTAGTCACAGGCGGCAACTTCACCCAACCAGAGTCCAGATTAGAATAGCTCGAACTCAAGCTACCAGACACAGAGTAAACCCGATAGTAGTAAAAAGTCAAATTTTCTGTTTCAAGGGCTATGGTATCGTCATAAACAACATCGGTGTTGCCGTCGTAATCGATCGTATCTATTGGGGCCAAATCATCTGAAGGTCTTGATTTACGCAAGATGACAAACTGCTCTGCCCCCAGCCCTGGATCTGTCACCTCGTCTCCCACCTCCCAGCTCAATCGGACAGTGTCTTTCAACTCTCCCTTAGACGCCGTTATCTCTGGAGGCACCAAACGAGCATAGCCGCTATCTTGGCTGCTAAGAAGAGAGTAAGCATCACTTTGCAAAACATAAGTTTGCACCGCATAACTGTAATACTTCCCAGGAATTATCTCCTCATCTTTATAAGTTACCGTATTGATGTTATTAGCAGCCTCTATGGTGTCTTTCGTCCACACAGTATCTTGTCGCCAACTTCTAACTATCCGATAAGCATCACCATAAGCCACTTTCTCCCAGTTCACCAAAATATAGCCAAGCGAATCTTTGCTGACGCTATTCAACGAAGGCACCTCTGGGGCAGTATAACCATAACTTTGATCAGAGTAATCGGAGTAGTCAGACCAGACTTTAGAAGATTGATCTACGGTATAAATAACCCTATAAAAATGTTGCTTTCCTTTGGTGGCGATCCCGTCATCGTTGAGAACATAAACTCCCGCACTATCTACAACCCATTGTTTAATCTGAGTTGCGACAGCTTTGTCCATAAAACTAATCGAAGGAACATTGGAGCTAGAGTTTTTTGGATCTAAACCTTCTTCATAGCCATCACAACGATAAATGGTAATAACTCTAGGCTCTCTATCAATGGATACTCGCAACTGAATGGTATCCTCTTTTCCTCTGGAGATACTCAACAGTTCGGCAGCTTGCAACGGAGACAAAATAGTGTCTTTGACAGGGTCAGACATATTATAAGAACCTTGAGAGACAATCTCCATCGTGCCTATCTCGCCCTCTTCCAGCGTCGTCTCCCAAAAACTCTCTCTCCAAGAAAGCACTGAATCGATTATCTGGTTGCTTGGGGAAAGGAAAGTTATCCTCACCGAATCCGTGTTCTCTGCAATCACCCAAGATATCCGCACTTTGTTCTCGCCGCTCAACAACACCATCGAGTGGTATTTAACCGGATACACCTTGGCAGCCCCCACCTCAGAGGTATCACTCATGGCAGTCTTTCTGCCAGAGCTAGTCTCACCTTCCACGAAGTAATAGTAACCACGCCCGGCGTTCTCTTGGTCTATAACATCACGATAAACAGTGTCTGCCACCGTAGCAAGCAATTTCGGATCAGTGGTTCCATACAACTCCACCTCTATCTTATAAATATTATACTCATTCACTTGGTCAACTGGAGACCAAACAACCTCAATGGTGTCTTGCAAATCTTTGCTAGCACTCAACATCACCGGCGGATAAAGAGCCAACCAACCTTTGGCAACATTGGTGAAAGAAGCCTTGGAAACCACCGTCTTTTTCTTCTGTCCATCGTACCATTTAATGGGGAGAACTCGATAGTAATACTCCTTCTTGTCAGGCGGAACATCTTGAAAACTCAAAGAATCGACCGTGCCTACATGGAGATAGTTACCAAACGCAGAGCGATCAGAATTAGATTCAAGCGACAAGCGATAAACTTCGTAACTATCGGCAAAAGGCACTTCGTCCCAAAAAACCTCTATATAAAGATACTCTTCGCCCTTGCTAGCCTCCACATCTTCCACTTCGCGCAAACGAACATTTCCAGTCGCCCGCAAGCTATCTTGGCTATTCAAAGGCTCAGAATAGCCTGTTTTGCCACTCTCGCACACAGCCTCAACCTGATAAAGATATGAGCTTTTACTGTCGGCGTCTTTGTCCACAAAAGTTATATTGATACTGTCGCTAGATTTCAAATCGTAAGAAGCGGTAACAGCACCAAAAGTTAATCCTGAGTAATAAGTAATATTAGAGGTTTGCAGATTGATCTTTCTCACATTGTAAAGGAAAGCTTCGTTTTCGTTTTTCCAATTCACCTGAATAGTGTCGGCAAAATCGAACTTGCTGGCTTCTATAGAGTCGGGAGCAGCAGGAGTCCTATAGCCTACCAAGGTGTCGCTCTTGACGCTATCCAAAAGCCCATTGTCTTTGATATGTCCAGAACTCGCCGTTGCGTAAACCTGATAAAGTTTTCTGTCTGCTACAGGCCACACACCTTTCCACAAATCCCCTTCGGTTCTCACATTCGTCAAAGAATCCGTCAACTCCTGATAGGAGCCAACCCCCTTCTCCCGATAAAAAAGACGATACTCAGGATCTTGCCCCACAACCTCAAACTCTATAAAAATAGAGTCTGAATTTGCCGTTCCGCCAGAGCCAGAAACCTTGAAATTCTTAAACTCATCCAACTTCACAAAGCCAGAGTCAACATTGGAAAATTCGGAAACCACTAACCCAGAATCTACGCCCACCAACTGCTTTATCTTCTCCTGCAAGCTACTGCTATAAGCACGCACCTGGTAGTCAAACATCACCCCTCTGCCGTAATCTGTATCGGTATAAGAGTTGGCAACCACCTGATCTATCTTCTCAAAAGCAGAACTAGGCTGACTACTCAACTTTCTCCAAACTTGATAGCCATCCAAACTGACTGCCGAACTCGCTTTCCAACTAAGACCCACATTCAGATTACCACCTTTGACAGCCCTGAGATTTAAAGGAGCGGGAAACTTAAGATAGGCGGGATACTGATTGCCTAACGACGAAGCTCTGTCTAAACTAGCAACATTGGGATTTTTGTCACTATAAGCTTTCATCGACAACAACAACATCTCTCCAGACTCAATATCAGGATCGTTTGTCGCTTTTAGCTTATACTCCAGAACAGCATCATCATCCAGCTCATCCTTCTTGATCACATAAGCCTTACCAGAAGTTTTAAACCTCAACGGTTTGAACACAGCAAAGGTGTCCAGTCGGTAATAAACCCAATACTCGTCGGCGAGGTCGTTCTTCTCAAAAACAATGCGGATGCTATCTTCATCCTCACCAAAAGAAGCTTCCAAAATATTTACAGGAGCGATAGAAACATATCCAAAGAGAGAGTCTGTCTTCAGGGCTACCCCACCCTCTTCAGCATAATCCGACCTTTGTGCCTGCACATAGTAGCCATAATATTTACCGCTCTTCATCTGCTCTGTGTCAAAATAAACAATCTCTTGTTTCGTTTCAGGACAACTCACCGTCTTACACAAGCTCCAATCTTCCAACTTGCTCATCGTCGAGTCCCAAACAGAGCGATAAAGATTATACTTCTTTGCTCCTTGGTCTGGATTTGCTGTCCAGCTCACCTCTATCTTGTTCGAATAATCCCCTTTGCTCACCGACAGTCCAGTAGGAGCCGGCAACTTTGAAAATCCAGTATCCACATTGCTCGGACTTGACTCGCCCAGATTAGACAAATAAGCGGTAACATAGTAGTTATAAACCTTGCCTGGCACCCCACTAAAATCGCTAGCTTCGTTCCCTGAAACGCTCACATCTGTAAGCTCCTGAGCGAAAATCATCGGCTGACCCAACTCGTAGCGATGAACCTTAAAGTGCAAAGAGTTGTTATCAGACCTAGATTCCCATTGCAACAAAACATACCCCAAAGAGTCTTTGCCGCATTTCAGATCATAAGGAGCCTCTATCTCGGTAACGATGGTGGTATCGACAAAATCGGAACTACCCGCATAATCGCTATAAACTTTTAGATAGTAAGTGTAAGGCGTGCTAGATAACAAACTGTCATCGCTAAAAGAGTAAGAGTAGGCGTAATCTTTATCGTAGATTGTATCTATAGGCACATCTTTTTTGTCTCGATAGAGCAGATAGTAAGAAGCCCCCTCAGACGGCAACCAAAACAGATTTATAGAAGAGGAAGTGACCGACTCCTTTTTGAAAACCTTAGGAGCAGCGACTCTAGACCAGCCAACCTCAACATCAGAAAACTCAGAAAATAGCGTCAAACCAACTACAGATCTGGCTGCATAATAATATTTCTTGCCCTCCACAAAAGAAGACTGAACAGTTGAATTATGCATAAAAGTAAACTTGCCATTGCTAGAGGTAGCCTCACCCAAGAAACCATCGCAAGAGGTAGAGTCTTCTCCAAAGTAGAGATGACAACGCTTTATATCGCTATCAGTCTCCCAAGAGATTTGCAAATAATCTTTACTCTTGGTAGCCGACAAGTTGTAAGGTTCGGGCACCGGCAAAAATCCTATAACAAAATCTGAAAGAGAAGAGGTTACATCGTGATAGTCATCAACCTTCCTACCACTCCTGACCGCAAAGACATAAGAGATACCCAAGCTAAGCCGTTCTTGAGGGAAAACATATCTTACTCTAGAGCCATCTTCCGAGGTGCTCAACACCTCTGGCTCAAAGCGGACAGTGTCATAAACGGTTTGAGAAACATCTTTGCCATAAACAACCTCGTAAAAAGTGGCAGTCTCCAATATGTCCCAGCTCAAAGTCAAATCTTCGTCGGCGTATTCCAAACCAATATTAGCAGGCGCCTCTATGCCACAAAAGCCTTCGTTCAACAAGAAGCCGCCTTCTTCATCTTCTCTGTCTTTAGCAACAGACAAACCGTCAGAAAGCACCGAAACCACATCGTATAAGTAGATAGCGTCTTTGTTGCTTGGCTTGTGGAAGATCTGCCTATTCTCAAACTCAGAGCTTCCTTGATAAACTTTGCGCAACTCTTCATAATCTTTGCTGTCGATATTCTCTTTAAAGTAAACGATATAACCAGTAACACCGGCAACAGCCGACCAGCTCACCCGCACCGAATCTGCGTAAGCCCCTTTAGAAGCTTGCACCAACTCTGGCGAAGGTATTTTCACACACCCTTGCACAGACTTAGACAACTTAGATTTAATGAAGTCAAAGTTCTTGGAAACCACCTGCACCGCAAAGTAATAAGTCACTCCTGGTTGCAAATCTTCCAAGAAAACCTCGGTCTCATCCAAATCTTCAAAATCTTCGTAAGAGCTTGCTTCGGTAGGCTCTTCCCCAGCACTATAGTAGATGCGATAAAAGAACTTTTGCGAATCGTAATCTTCCATATCCGAGCTTTTATCCCAACTGAGCCTCACCATCCCTTCGTATTCTCCAAGAGAACCCTCCAAAGAGCTTCCGTCGATCGTATTCACCTGCAGATAACCAGCCCCAATTGGGCTATAGATAGACTTTTTAGAGCCTTTTACCTTGCGCACCTTGTAATAGTAAACCTGCCCATACTCCAAGCCAGCAGAGCTTTGCTCATCAGCAAAAGTCCTAGATTTTGTTCCATCGGCTATCAACTCGTAATCGCCATTAGCAACTTCCGCACGATACAAGTCGTAAGAAATCGCGCTACTAACCTGCTCACCCGTAGAGTACCAATCAACAAGGATATAGTTGTCATAACTACCCATAGATGCCGACACCGTGTCAGGGGGATCCAAAGGGGTTTCCCCAACAACAACATCGGTACATCCTGTTATCAGGAAAACATATAACAAAACAAAAACAATAAAGTTTCTTAACGCTTTGATGACAAATCTCCTTTACTTAAAATCAAGGTTCTCTGAAGTAGATAATCTCAAATATTCCACAATATTTTCCAAAATCCACCCATACTAACAATAAGATAAGAGGCAAAAGAGTTGTCAACACATTTATTTTGAAATTATACACATTTATCTATGTCACTGAAATCAAGACAGTTAGAAAGTGCAAATAAACAGCAAAACAACAAATTTATCCACGAAAAACACACTTTTTTCACAAATTTTTAACAGTTTTTCAGTTTTGCACATTTTTACTTAATCTTAATTCACTGCTTTTTCTACTGTTAACTTAAAATTTTATGTTTTCACACAATTTTTCAGTTTTTTTTATCGGACTACTTTTCCGTCTTATACAAACTTTTGCCATTTCCCTCAACATTTTGAACCCCATTTTCAGCAACTCCCTAATATCCAAACACCTTTTTGGTCAAATTTCAGTGAAAAGTGCTGTTTTTGGGAGTTTTTCAGTGTTTTTCGATTTTATCATCTTTTTCTTTACAGTTTTGTTCTGAAATTTCGTCTTTATCCTCAAAAGTAACCTTTTCAAAATCGGGAGAAACAATGGGTGAACAAAAAATCGAAATTTCCGCATACTTTCAAAATCTGACAATTTCGGCGATCCGCCAAGCTCAGCAATGTTTTGCCAATCGCACCGACAAAGTCAAAGCGATCAACGCATCCATCGGAAATGTGAGCCTGCCGATACACCCGGCTATGCTCAAAAGGTTAGAACAAATCGGAAAACACCCCGAACTAGGGAAAGGAATAGTCAAATACACTGCCACATCTGGTAGAGAAGACACCAAACAAGCTTTTAAAAACTTAATCGCCCTCTGCGGCGCAAAAAGTAATAACTTAGAGATGGTTATCACCAGCGGCGGCTCACAAGCGATGGACTTAGCTATCTTGGGCTGCTGCCAGAGCGATCGCCCTCTTATCATCTCCGAGCCCACCTACTCCAACTACCTCAGCATAGCCTCATCTTATCGCATTCCCGTGGTGGTGCTTCCCTACACACTCTGCGAAGACGAACACTTCCGATGCGAAGTAGATCTAGAAGAGACCATCCAAAAAAACAATCCAGGCGCCATCGTCGTCATTCCTTACGACAACCCAACCGGAAAACTGATCTCCCAAGAGCAGATGCTCAAAATTGCCAAACTTTGCGTAAAATACAACCTCTGGATGATCAGTGACGAAGCTTATCGATTTTTACACTACACAGATCAAGAATCTCCTTCCATCTGGAAAATCGACGAAACAAAACTGCCTGGGATAAGCAAAAGAAGAGTGAGCATCGAAACAGTTTCCAAAGGTCTAAACGGGTGCGGACTCAGAATTGGAGCTCTTGTCAGCGACAACCAAGAGTTTATCCAAAAAGCGATCATCTCCGCTTCGTCCCATCTCTGCGCCGGAGCTATCGATCAATACATAGTAGGCGGTATTTCCGATGAAAAACAAGAAAATTTGAGTAAATGGTTCGAAAATTTACGAGATTACTACCAAAATTTGATAGTTTCCACCACAAATGAGATAAAAAAAGCAATTCCTGGAGTAATAGTCTCTTCCCCCGAATCTGCCCTCTACTCTATCGTCGATTTGCGAAAAATCGTTCCCAAAGAGTTCAAAATAGAAAAATTTTGTCAATTTTGCGCTGAAAAAGGCAAAATCTGCATAAATAATAAAGATTATACCCTACTTTTCACCCCTTTGACCAGTTTTTACCTCTCAAAATCAAAGTATAGGCACTATCAACTTCGCCTCTCTTATGTCGAATCTTCACAAGAGATAAAGAAGATCCCCTTCCTACTGGCAGAACTGCTCAAACAGTATTTAAAAGTTGACAAAACCAACAACTAAATTTCATTGACCCAAAATTGAGAATAAAGGAGGAGGTAACATTATGGAGCAAAAAAACGCTTTTTCTGGTTACTCTTTTCCTTTTTCGAACAATTTTCGTTCTGTTTTGCGATGGTGGTAGGGCTTCCCTACCATAAAATCAAATCGGTGGACTCCTTTATAGTTCACACAATCCCATACCCTTTTAAAAAAGATCATTCAAGGAGAATAGTATGCAATTTGACTCTATAGACGGTTATTTTGGAGAGTACGGCGGCGTTTTCGCCCCCGAAGAACTAAAAAAAGAACTGAAAAATATCGATAAACAGTATCAAGAACTAAAGAAAGACCCCGCTTTTATTCAGGAGTTGCACGACCTTTACCAACACTACTCTGGCAGACCAACCCCAACCTACTTTGCCAAAAATCTAAGCGAGCAATACGGAGCGCAAATCTACCTAAAAAGAGAAGATTTGAACCACACAGGAGCTCACAAACTCAACCACTGCTTGGGCGAGGTGCTTTTAGCCAAAAAAATGGGAAAAAAGAAAGTCATCGCCGAAACTGGCGCAGGACAACACGGTGTAGCCCTAGCTACCGCTGCCACACTGCTCAAACTAGATTGCGACATCTATATGGGAGCAGTCGATATGGAAAAAGAGAAGCCGAATGTCACCAGAATGAAGCTCCTAGGAGCGCGAGTAATCCCTGTAAATGTTGGTCTGGCAACTCTTAAAGAAGCTGTTGATATCGCCTTCAGCGAATACCTAAAAGATATCGAAAACCAATTTTATGCCATCGGCTCGGTGGTTGGACCACATCCATTCCCACAAATGGTGCAAGATTTCCAATCTATCGTCGGACAAGAGGCTCGCAAGCAGTTTCAAGAACTGACCGGCAGCTTACCCGACCATCTGGTGGCTTGCGTAGGCGGCGGCAGTAACGCCATCGGGCTTTTCAAGCCTTTCTTGACAGAAGAAAGCGTCCAAATGCACGGAGTAGAACCGGCAGGCACATCTTTTAAAGTGGGAGAACACGCAGCCACACTTAGCAAAGGCTCTCCTGGCATCTTACACGGTTTCAAAAGCTACCTCTTGCAAGATGAAAAAGGCGAACCCGCACCAGTCAACACCATCGCCAGCGGATTAGACTATCCAGGAGTTGGACCGGTTCACAGCTACCTCAAAGATATCAAAAAAGTGAACTACCACACCATCAGCGATAAAGAAGCTTTGCAAGGATTTTTCACCCTGTGCAAGAGTGAAGGAATAATTCCAGCACTAGAAAGCGCTCATGCAATCGCTTTTGCACTGAAATTAGCAGAAAAATGCAAAAGTAGTGAGAAAATCTTAGTCAACCTCTCTGGTAGAGGCGACAAAGATATCGAATACATAAAATCAAAATATATGTGAAAAAAGTCTAAATTATAGCACTTTTTACTGAAAAAAGAGGTAAAAAGTGCTATTTTTTCTTAAAATCTCCTAATTCGTGACTCAAATAGTCCAAATAGTTTTCCAGATGCCCCTTCATCAAAGAGTTTGCGGCAATCCCAGTTCCTTTAGATAAAGCTTCCACCATACTCCTGTGTTCCCAGATCATTCTTTGCTCTTTCTCGGCTGAACCCAAGAAAAAACGACGAGATTTTTTGATCCGAACAAAAAGGTAGTCCAAAAAAGCAAATAGAAAGCTATTTGTAGAAAAACTTGCCAATAAATAGTGAAATTCGTGATCAATATCTGTCAATTTTTGCAATCTTTGTTCCTGATCAACCTCTTTTTCGGTGCAAGCAACAAATTTCCTCAGGTTTTCTTCCAGTTTTTCTATCTGGCTTTCGGAAATATTAGCAGCAACATCGACAATATTGTGGCACTCCAATAGATTTGCCAGATTACAAGCGCTCCAAAGCTTCTCTTTGTCTTCCAAAGCAACCTTATTGCCCAAAACAGGATCTTTATGCTCACTTCTGACAAACAAACCTTTGCCTTGTCGCACAATAATAAGACCCTCGGCGATCAAAGTGCTTACCGCCTCCCGAATAGTCGATCTGCTCACCGAATATCTTTTCGCAAGCTCGTTTTCCGACTGCAACTTAAACCCAGTTGGCTTGTCTAAAACGATTTTCCTAAGCTTTTTTCTGACAACCTCGGACAATTTTTCTCTTTTTATAGCCATCATCAATCCTTTCTTTACTGAAATACAATCTCACCTTATTCCTCAGATGTCAGACAAGTTTACACTGTCAAGCTTTTATTTCTTGACTCAAATCAAAACATCTTTTCTTATGTTCAAATATTGTAGGAAGAAGATGAAAAAGAAAGAGATTTTAGACCTTTTAGCCAAAGAAGATTGTCAAAAGCTGTTAGAGCAAGCTTACCAGGCAAAATTGTCAAATCTAGGGGCTGTAACATACCTTAGAGCTTTGCTAGAGTATAGCAATTTTTGCTCTGGCAACTGTTATTACTGCGGAATTAGGGCTGAAAACAGTTTGGCAAAGAGATTTGAGATACCTATGCTCCAGATGCAAGAGAACATCAGAAAAGTTCACCAACAGGGCTACGCCTCTTTTTTGATCCAATCTGGCGAAAGAAACCAAGAAAAGTTCGTCGATAACATCAACAAACTGATAAAATACGCCAAAAAAGTCGATCCCAACTTCCGCATAGTCCTCTCTACAGGTGAGCAAACCAAAGAGACCTACCAAAAATGGTTTGACTCTGGTGCCAGCAGTTACCTTTTAAGGATAGAAACTTCGTCTAAATCTTTGTACCAAAAGATCCATCCGCCCCAGATGAGCTATAACAACAGGCTAAACTGCATTCACCACCTCCAAGAGATCGGATATCAGACAGGATCAGGCATCTTGATCGGTTTTCCGGGTCAAACCTTGGAAAGCATCGCCGCGGATATCGTTTTTTTTCAAAAAACTGACCTCGATATGCTGGGACTAGGTCCTTATATCCCTTGCCAAAACACGCCTTTATATCAAAAGGCGCAAAACATAGACCTTCAAAAAAACCTTACCTTAACCTTAAAAGTGATTGCTATCTGTCGCCTTCTTCTGCCTGATGTCAATATTGTCGCCTCCACAGCTTTGCAAACTATCGACCCAACTGGCTACCTGAAAGGGATTAAAGCTGGTGCCAATGTGCTGATGCCCAATTTAACCCCCAACAACTACAAAAACGACTACGCTCTTTACGAAAACAAAGCAATTGTGGACGATTCAAAAATTTTAAGCTACGCCACAACCTTGAACGAAACCATAGACCCAAAACTCACTGGCGACCCCAAACATTTCTTGAAGCGCAAAAAGCTTCTCAATAAACAAGGAGATTGTAGATGAAACAACTCATTCCCAAAGGAGAAAGACTAAATATTACCATCTTGGGCAAGATCAACGCGGGTAAATCTTCGCTAATTAACGCCTTAACCAATCAAAACATCTCCATCGTAGACTCCACTCGCGGGACAACCACCGACCCCGTAGCAAAAAGGTACGAACTTGTCCCAGTTGGTCCGGTGACTTTTTACGACACGGCAGGCATAGACGACGCTGGCGAACTCGGAGAAAAAAGACGCAAAGCCAGTATGCAGATCTTAATGAAAACAGACCTAGCTATCTTGGTCATCGCCGAAGACGGGATAACAGAAAAAGACAAAGAGTTGGTGAAAAAGCTAAAAAATTTAGAAATTGAGCTCATAATTGTCTTTAATAAGTCGGATTTGCTGAAAATTGACCCAAAAAGTGAGCAATTTTGCCAAAAATCTGTAATTTTTTATCAAGCCGTTTCTTGTTTAGATCCAGAGTCTGCTACTCGACTAAAAGAAAAAATTATCGAAATTTTACCCGAAAAACACAGAAAAAAGCAAATTTTACTCGATGATTTGCTGAAAAAAGGCGATAAAGTTGTTTTAAACTGCCCGATTGACGACTCAGCACCCAAATCTCGCCTGATTTTGCCTCAAGTGCAAGTGCTGAGAAACATCTTAGACAACAACGGTATCGCCAGCGTTACTCAATCTGAACAGTTAGCCAAAGCTATTATGGACAATCCCAAGCTAATCATCACCGACTCCCAGGCGGTCGCTCAGATAAAAGATGTAATCCCCAAGAGTATCCTTTTCACCACATTTTCTATCGTCTTCGCCAGATACAAAGGCAACCTCGATTGTCTTTTGGAGGGAATAAAACAGATAGACAAGCTGCAAGACAACGACAATGTGCTGATCGCCGAAGCTTGCTCACACCACACCCAAAGCGACGATATCGGTCGCTACAAAATACCCAAATGGCTCTGCGCATACACCGGCAAAAAGCTAAACTTCTCTTACAGTATCGGAAGCGATTACCCCGAGAATATGGAAGATTTAGCCTTGATAATCCATTGCGGAGGCTGTATGATGAACAAAGCTGAAATGAGGCGAAGAATAACTTACGCCCAAGAGCAAAACACGCCCATAACCAACTACGGCATGTTGATTTGCAAAGTCAACGGCGTTTTAGACAGAGCCCTTGAGCCTTTTATCTAGAGAGTTTATGGAAAATAGAGAAATTTTTACGGTTAGCCAGATCAATGGCCATCTGAAGAACATCGTCAAGAACAACATTCCCAACCTGTTCATCCAAGGCGAGATATCCAACTGCACCCTGCATCGCTCTGGGCACCTTTACTTCAGCC
Organism: Cloacimonadales bacterium (SeqCode); assembly: GCA_965228195.1. GTDB lineage: Bacteria > Cloacimonadota > Cloacimonadia. Next base: position 873,280 of record OZ245797.1, on the reverse strand, counting down.
TAAAAGACGACAAAGCCACCATCCGTGGGGTGATGTTTCGCTACTACGCATCTTCGCTGGCTTTCGTTCCTCAAAACGGAGATGAGGTCGTCTGTTTCGGCAAGCTAGACATCTACGAAGCTGGAGGTGTTTACCAGATAATCGTCTCCCAGATGGAGAAAAAAGGTATCGGAGACCTTAACAAGAGGTTCGAAGCTTTAAAAAAGAGGCTCGCCGCCGAAGGGTTGTTCGACGACTCTCACAAAAAAAAGATCCCCAAATTTCCCCAAAAGATCGGCATCGTCACCTCTGCCAGCGGGGCTGCAGCGCAAGATATCAAAAATGTCTTAACCCGTAGATTTCCGTGCCAAATCTACCTCTATCCAGCCACCGTCCAAGGAGATAAAGCGGTGAGAACCATCTTACAAGGCATCGACTACTTCGAAAAAGTTTTGCCGGTTGACACCTTGATAATCAGCAGAGGTGGCGGTAGCCAAGAAGACCTGTTTTGTTTCAACTCCGAAGAACTCGCCCAAGCAATCTTCGCTGCCAAAACCCCCATAATCTCTGGAGTCGGTCACGAAATCGACTTCACCATTGCCGACTTTGTCGCAGATATGAGAGCGCCAACACCCTCTGCGGCTGCAGAAATCGCCGTGCCAGACAAGCAAGATTTGCTAGAAAAACTAGAGAGTGTCCAATCTTTGCTAAAGTTTAAGGCTCAATCTAAGCTTTCCGCTTTCAAACAAGAGATAAACTTGTTGCAACAAACCTTGCTCACCTTGTCTCCTTTCACAAAATTGAAAGAGTTCGACGCCAAAATCGAGAAAAATCAGCTCAAACTAGACCATCTGCTCTCTTCGGCTTTTCATCAAATGAAACAAAGGTTCAAAACATCCGAGGGCAAACTGGCAGAACTTTCCCCATTGAAGACGCTGGCCAGAGGTTACACCGTGACAAGGCAAACAAAAAAAACGCTTCGAAGTTTGGACGAAATCGATGCGAAGAAACCTTTAGAAATCATCTTTCCAGACGGTTACGCCTTGGTAGAGATTAAGAAACTTAAGAAAACTAACTTTCCTCAACGATAGCTTTTGCCACCAAAAGATCGAAAGGAGTGGTAATCTTGATATTTGCCATTTTGTCCTCGATACAATAGACATCATAGCCCAGCGACTCCAGCAAACTAGCGTCGTCGGTAAACTCCAACCCTTCCTGCAAAGCTTTTTGATAAGCGTCTTTGAGTAAGGCAAAAGAAAAAGCTTGTGGCGTAGTGGCTCCGAAGATCTTCGCCCTATCGAGCGTCTTTCGCACCTTACCCGACTCTATCAACTTCAGGGTGTTGGTGCTTGGCACCACCGGTATCACCGCCTTCTTGCTTTGTACCGCTTCCGCCAACTCTCGCACAATAGTTTGGCTCACAAAAGGACGAACACCATCGTGAACAAAAACGAACTCTGCGCTTCCCACCAAATCTAGCGCGTTCCAAATCGAATCTTGTCGCAACTCACCCCCGCAAACAAACTCCAAAGAAGGGAAAAGTTGCCCTAGCCGCTTCTTAGCCTCCTCAAACTCATCAGAAGGCAAAACAACCACCAAGCGAGAAAAAAGGTCCATCGCCAAAAAATTAGCGATTGTCCGCTCCAAGATAGATTTACCTTGAAGCAAAAGAAACTGCTTCTTACACTCCGCCTGCATTCGGCTACCTTTGCCGGCAGCAGTTATAATCGCTACAAACTCAGCCACAACTATCGCTTACAGATCCACCGTAACATACCCATAACTTCCATCGGCATGAACGACATAAAAAAGCACCCGGTCACCCTTATTGACCTTTGCCAACTCCTTTTCAAACTGTGACTTACTCTCCACCAAAACATCTTGAATCTCTTGGATAATATCGCCCTGTTTCAGGCCAGCCTTATCGTAAGCAGAGTTAGCAGCCAAAGAGGAGACCATAACCCCAAAATCTAGCTCTTTCTTTTGGCTAGCACTCAAAGAAACAACGCTAATCTCAGAAGAGCTCACAACAGCCTCAGCCGGAGCAGCAGCCGTTAGTCCTGGCAACTGACTACTCTGAACCTCTTCAAAAGGCAAAACCTTCCTCTGCCTTGCTCCATCTTTGAACAAAACAACCGATATCTCCCCTTTCTTTTTTTCCCTTTTCTCAATCTTTTTCAAAATCTCAACATTAGAAACTCGATACTTCTCTGCTCCGATTATCAAATCTCCCGCTTCAAAACCGGCTTTAGCCCCTAAACTGTTGGTCATAACAGACTCTATCACCACCCCTTCGGTCGAAACAAGCCCATACTTTTGCAGATCTTTTTGGGTCATATCACGCAAAACTAAACCGTAAAAATCTTCTTGCATCGGCAACAGCGGCTCCAGCTTCTCTTCGCTCACCTTGGGAGTTTTACCAGATCTATAATCTGACACAAATCTCTTGGTAATCTCTTGGAAAGTGATCGTCGCCAAGATCAGGGGTTGTTGCAACATTCCTCCCTCTGGGAAACTAGTGCAGTCTATCACAAAACCCAACATCTCAGCCGAATTATCGACAACAACTCCACCCAAACCACCTGCCGTGACATTGGCATCGACCTCAAAAACAAAAGAGTTCCTAACATCTTCTTGCAAAGCAACATCTGTCTTGGCAACTATGCCCACAGAAGCAAGCGGCTTCAAACCTCCGACAGCCTCTAAACCAGCGGCAACAACACAAACATCTTGTCCGACAACGACCTTATCTTCGTTCAAATCTAACGGATCTAAATCTAAATCGGCACTAAACTTATACACAGCCAAGTTCACACTCTCTTGCTTCCCCACAAACTCTGCCAAAAGTTGCTCTCCAGAAGGCAAAACAACGAAACATCTTTTGTGTTCCAACCCTTCTAAGTTAATATTGATCGTCGCAAAAAAGTAATCGTCAGATTTTTGCTCAAACACGACACCCGAGCCCATGCTAACCGTCTCTGAGCTATTGCCCTCCTCCACATTTTCTTGCACTGCCACATTCACCAAAGATTTAGAAACAACCTTAACCACCTTTTGCCAATCACCATAGCTCCACAAATTGAAGCAAAAAGCGAACAAAAGAACCGCTCCTGTCAGCAACTTTTTCATTAATCCTCCACCTAAATTTCTCACATTGTCCCATTTAGAAGCAACTAAAAATTAGTCAAATTTTTTCTTGACTAAAAAAGTAGCAATCACAGGGTTGCACTGCTAATAAAATTTTAAGGAGTGTCGAAATGAAAATAAAACCTTTAGACAAAAGAGTTGTCATAGAGATGAGTCAAGCCGAAGAAAAAAGTGTCGGCGGCATTATTTTGCCAGATTCTGCCAAAGAAAAACCACAAACTGGAAAAATCGTAGCTGTCGGTAGCGACGCCGATTTGCAAAAACTGGTGAAAGTTGGAGACGAGGTTCTTTACTCCAAATATGGCGGCACCGAGGTCAAACTCGAGGGAAAAGAGTTTATGATCTTGTCTCAAGACGATATTTTGGCAGTCGTAGAATAAGATTTTTTTTAAAAAAACAAAAACTTCCCAACCATTTTGGCGGGAAGTTTTTTTTATGCCTTTTTTTTGATGCTAACTAATCAAACTACCAGGATTTATGCCTTTATCTGGAAACAAGACCGAAAGCTTGCCATCAGAACCTTCGGCTGCCAAAATCATCCCTTGCGACTCCAAACCCATCATTTTCCTGGTCGGTAAATTTGCCAAAATAACCACCGATTTGCCCAGAAGTTGCTCGGGAGTGTAATGCGCCGAAATTCCGGACAAAATCTGCCTTTTTTCGACCCCTAAATCTATCTCAAACCGCAAGAGCTTCTTCGATTTCGGCACCGGCTGACAACTCAAAACTTTTCCCACTCGCAAATCGATCTGGCAAAAACTCTCAAAAGATATCTCTTCTTTGATCTTCGGCACATCGATCGCCTCTGGCTCTGCGGCTCGGCTAATCTTGAGCAGCTTGTCCACCTGCTGCTGAATCTTCTCGTCCTCTATCCTAGGGAACAGCGGTTTTACCTGCCCAAAAGTATAACGACTTTGCGTTTTGTGCAGATCTTGCCAAACAAAATCTGCCTCAAGGTTCATCATCTCTCGCAACCTCAAACAAGCTTTGGGCAAAATCGGGGTAAAAACGACACTAAAAATTCTCAGCAGCTCACTACAAACGAACAAAGATTGCTCGGCAAGCGCTTTATCGCTCTTCACGCTTTTCCAGGGAGCCGTCTCATCAAAATATTTGTTACCCAAACGAGCGATGTTCATCCCCAACTCAGCGTTTCGACGCAGCTGGTAATTTTCGTAGTTTTTCTCCATCTGCTGGGCGATAGCCAAAGCCTCGTCCAAGACTCTCTGGGCTTGCTCATCCAACCCTGCAGGTTGCAAAATCTCACCCGCAAAGTTCTTCTTGGCAAAGCTAAACACCCTGTTTGCCAAGTTTCCCAAGATGTTCGCCAGCTCACCATTCACCTTGGCTTGAAAATCTTTCCAAGCAAAATCGGCATCTTTATGTTCGGGGGCAATCCTGGCGATATAGTATCGCAAAAGCTCGCCATCGAACTCAGCCAAGAAATCTCTGACCCAAATAGCCCAATTTTTGCTGGTGGAGAGTTTGTTCCCTTCCAGGTTTAAAAACTCGTTGGCAGGAATATCGTGGGGCAAGATGTAATCTTCGCCTTGTCCCATCAGCATAGCAGGCCAAAAGATGGCATGAAAGATGTTGTTATCTTTGCCGATGAAATGAACCAGCTTCGTATCGGGATTTTTCCAGAAATCTTTCCAACCATCAGGATTGCCGATGCGAGCAAAATACTCAATCGAGCTGGAGATATAACCTATCGGCGCATCAAACCAAACATAAAGTACCTTGCCCTCGGCTCCATCTATCGGCACCGGCACTCCCCAATCTATATCACGCGTAACTGCCCTTTTCTTCAGACCTTCGTCCACCAACCCCAAGATGAAGCGTAAGATATTCTCTTTCCAGTTCTCTCTACTCTCCAACCACTGGCGCAACTTCGGCACAAAAGCGGGCAAATCGAACATCCAATGCTTGGTGGTCCTCACCTCCGGGGTCGCCCCGCAGATTTTGCACTTCGGCTCTCTCAAGCCTACCGAGTCCATTAGCTTCCCACAAGCATCGCACTGATCTCCGCGCGCTCCGTCTGCTCCACAATGAGGACAAGCGCCTTCCACATAACGGTCTGCCAAAAACCTTTTGCACTCACCACAATAATACTGTTCCGACTCCTGCGTGGAGATATACCCTTTTTGCAAAAGGTTCAAGAAAAACTCCTGAGACAGCTTGTGATGAGGGCTTCTCGCCGTTCCCGAGAAGTTGTCGAACTGGATTCCTAGCCCCGCAAAATCTTCTTCCATCCGCTGATGATAAAAGTTAACTATCTGCAAAGGCGTTTTCCCTTCCGCCTCCGCCTTGATAGAGATCGGCGCTCCGTGTTCATCCGAACCACAAAAGTAAAGAACCTCATCGCCCCTCAGCCGCAAAAACTTCACAAAAACATCTCCCGGCAAATACGCACCCGCAATGTGACCTATGTGCAAGTCACCGTTGGCATAAGGCAACGCCGATGTAACCAAAAAATTACTCTTTTTCATCTCTTGCTCTCCTTAAGAATCAAAACTTCTTGCCCTTGTCCAATCAACTCTACCCCTTCCGTCAATAATTTTCAACAAAAACTGCTTTCCCCAAGGTTACCCAGAGTGTTCTCTGCGTGAAAATATTTGGGCAACAACACCAGCAAAAAGCCGACAATTATCAAGAAAGAAAACAGCTCAGACAACGGAATGGAGTACCAAACTCCTGCCAAGCCATAATAGTTTCCCAAAAACCACATCGCCGGTAACAACACCACAATCTGGCGAATCAAAGACTCTACAAAGGTGGGATAACCTACACCAAGCCCTTGAAAAGAGACACCACCGATGACGCTCACTCCTAGCAAAGGAAAGCCTAAGCTGGCTATCCTCAACACCGACACACCTATCTCCATCAGCTCACCCTCTGCCCCAAACATCGCCATCAGCAGTCCCGGAAAACCAAAAAATAGCCCGAAGCCAAAAAGACAGATCAAACTCCCCAAAACCATACCGTGTTGAATCGTCTTCTTCACCCGAGAGAAATTCCCACAACCAAAGTTGTAGCCCACGATCGGCATCATCCCTTGAGCGATACCCAACACAGGCAATAAAATAAACAGATGCAGTCGAAAATAGATGCCCAAAGCTGCCAAAGCGTTAACCCCAAAAAAGCCCACGATCTTGTTCGCTCCTGCCATCATCACACTACCCAAAAGCTCCACCATGGCAATGGGAAAGCCCACCTTGAAGATCTCCCAAATCAAGCGGTAATCGAAAGCCAGATGAAACCTTTTCACCGAAATCTGGTTTTTGCCAAAAAGCAAAACTGCCAGCACAAAACCGCTGGAGATTATCCTAGCCAGCACCGTCGCCCAAGCCGCTCCTTCTACCCCCATTGCCGCTATACCCCAGCCATCGAAGATAAACCAAGGGTCTAAGATGATGTTCAAAACTCCACCCATTATCATCGTGATCATAGGGATCAAAGCGTTGCCCTCGGCGCGCAAGATGCCACACAGCACCATGGGGATGTAAACAGTCACCGAACCCAAAAGGATGATCCTCAAATAAGGCTCACCCCAAGCTATCATCTGCGGGTCGCTACTAAAAATCGAGATCAACTCTCTGCTAAAAAAAACTCCTGCCAAAGAGGAAAGTAGCGCAAAGATAAAGATCAGCCCCAACAGATGTTCGGCTGCCTGGTTAGCTTTGTTCAATCTACCGGCTCCCAAAAGGCGAGAGATCAAGGAGTTTCCCCCCACCTCCAACCCTACCGCCAAAGCGATAATCACCAGTTGAATTGGAAAACAGATCGTCAAAGCTGCCAAAGCCTGAATAGAGTAGTGAGCCACAAACAGGCTATCCACCACGCTATACAAAGCTTGCACCAAAAGCCCCAACACCGCGGGAATCGACAACTTAACCAACAGCCCAAACTCTGGAGCCGTACCCATCTTTCTTGTTCTCTCTATCTGCATCTTAATCTCCTAAACAAAATCTCACCCTATAGCTCTCAACTTGCGTGGAACTATCAAAACCAAACAAAAACTCATAAAAACAAAAGAGGTAAATGTCGAGATAGGAATGGAGTACCACGCCTTCTCCAAACCAAAATTACTGCTCAAAAACCACATCAACGGGAAAAGCACCAAAACTTGGCGAATCAAGGTTGCCATAAGCGAGGGAAGACCCAACCCCATCGCTTGGAAAACCATTCCACCCAACATCATCACAGCCACCAAAGGCATTCCATAACTGGCAGAGCTAAAGGCGATTGTGCCCACTTCGACCATCCTCTTGCCGCCTCCGAACATCGCCAGCAAATAGTCTGGGAAAAAGTGCAACCCCAAAAATCCTAACAAACAGATGGAACTGCCCAAAACAAAAGAGATCTTCATCACTTTGACAATCCTTTGCGGCTTCTTGTGACCAAAATTGTAACCCACAATCGGCATAAGCCCTTGCCCCAAACCATATACGGGCATCAAAATAAAAGCTTGCAAACGATAAAAAAGACCCAAAACAGCCAGCGGCTCGGGACCGTAATAGCTCAAGATCTTGTTCGCTCCTGCCATGGTAATACTGCCAAAGAGTTGCATCAAAGCCACCGGAGCACCTACCGAGAAAATATCTTTGTAGATCTTGCTATCGAAACTGAAAAATTTCAGCTTGAAAGAGATCTGGTTCTTGCCAAAAAGCAAGACCCCCAAAATAAACAAGGAGTTGAAAACCCTAGAGATAACCGTCGCCAAAGCGGCGCCCTTGACCCCCATAGTGGGAAAAAACCACACCCCATAAATCAAAAGTGGATCAAGACCAATATTGATAAAAGCTCCCAAAAACATAGTCAGCATCGGCACCAAGGTGTTGCCCTCTGCCCGCAAGATGTTGTTAAGCACCATCGGCAAATAGACAAAAAAAGAGCCGTAAAAGATTATGCGCAAATAGTTTTCCGACAGAAGCAAAAGCTCAGGGTCGCTGACGAAAAGGCGCAAGATGAAGCGGGTGCCAAATCCGCCGAAAACCGTGGTCAGTAGTCCAAAAGCAAATATCAAAGAGAAAGAGTGCAAAGCCACATTGTTCGCCTTGTCGTTCTCCTTTCTCCCCAAAGTCCTAGAGATAAGCGAAGAGCTGCCCACACCTATTCCCATTGCCACCACCATCACCATCATCTGGATAGGAAAACACAAGCTGAGAGCCGAGAGAGCCAACTCCGAAAAATGCCCCACGAAAATGCTGTCCACAACGCTGTAAGTCGCCTGCACCAACATCCCCATCATCGCCGGAACAGACAACTTCATCAACAGTCCAAACTCGGGAGCCGTGCCCAAACGAGCCGTTTTCTCACCTTGCATCCCGCTCTCCTTGATCGATATTGTCGGCTACTCTTTCCAAAAAATCGAAAAGGTTTTCCCTCTCAGCATCAGAAAATCCTTGCAAGGCAAGCTCTTGAAAAGTGTCCAACAAACCTTCTAAGGTCAAAGCAAAAGCTTTCGCCTTCTGCGTTGGCAGAAGAAAACTTTTCCGCTTGTCTTGAAGATCTTTTTGCTTTTGCAGATAACCACTCTGAGCCAGCTTATTCACAGCTCTACTCACAGCAGCCTTATCTATCAGGCGGTTACGGCAAAGTTCCTTGTGGCACTTGACATCACCGCTGAGAAGAGCCTTAAGCAAAAAAAGCTGCCCGTGCCAAAGTCCATAAGGCTTCAACATCTCGTCCAGATACTTTGCGTGTGCCCTGTGAGCCCTACCGAGAAATTTGCCTAAGTTCTTTTTTTTATCCATAGGGAACTTTCTCTTTTTCATTGGTTGACTTGTCAACTAAAAAGAGTGGCTTTAAAGATTTTATCTCCTAATCGCGTTTATCTTTGATGTGCAACCCTTTGTTTTCCACATTCTTAAAGTGGAAAAGGTCGGAGACTTTAACCAAATCGCTAAGCTTCTTGTAACCATAGTTTAGGGGTGAAAAAGAGGAGTTGTTGGAGATATATTGTCCCACCGTGGCTAAGTTCGCCCAACCGTCGTCGTCGCAAACCTGTTCTACCCCGTTTCTGAGCAAATTCACCAGTTTTGTGTCGGATCTAAGCTTCTCCTTGGTCAAGGCGTTAGTGGTTTTTTTCGTCTGTTTGGTCTCTTCGCTCTCTTCCAGATTTTCAGTATAAATAAACAAAGAGCAGGCGTTCACAAAAGGTTCGGGCGTCTTCTTCTCGCCAAAGCCATAGACGGTGCAACCGTCGGACAAAAGCCTCATCACCAAAGGCGTGAAGTCACTATCGCTGGTCATCAGAGCAAACCCATCCACATTTTTGGAATAAAGAATGTCCATCGCATCGATAATCATCGCCGCATCGGTCGCATTTTTACCTTTGGTGTAATCGAACTGTTGCACCGGCTGAATCGCCTGCGTATGCAGTTGATCTTCCCAGTTTTTCAGGCGCGAAGATTTCCAGTTGCCATAAGCTCTCCTAATGTTGGTCACCCCGTATTTTGCCAGCTCTTTCAACACTCCATCGATAGATTTGGCGCTCACATTATCACAATCGATAAGCAAAGCTATATTTTTTTTCGCTTCCATTGTTTCTCCTTAAATTCTAATCAGTTTAATATGTTCTTTGGGTTGCCCTTGATGAAAGCCAAGACAGTCTCAACTACGATCTTCGGAAGGTTCTCCCAACTTGCCTGCTCGGTCAAAGAGCCACTGTGCCAACCAAAAACAACATTCTCCATCTGCAAAAGCGGATGCCCTGCGGGTAAAGCTTCCACCACCTCCAACCCCGCTCCCGCTATCTTGCCTTCCTGCAGCGCCTTAGTCAAAGCATCAACATCCACGATGCCCGCTCTGGCTGTGTTGACAAGGTAAGCCGACGCCTTCATTATCGCTAGCTGCTCTGCCCCTATCATCCCTTTGGTCTGCGCCGTAAGCGGCGTGTTAATAACAACAAAATCGCTCTTTTCCAACAACTTGCCCAAATCGACAAAATCGACAAAATCTAGCTCCCTTGGACTCCTGACGCACGCCAACACCTTCATTCCCAAGGCGTTCGCCTTCTTGGCAAGAGCAACTCCGATGTTGCCCAGCCCTATTGTCCCCAAACTTTTCCCGGCAATCTCAGTCCCAAAAAAAGGCAACATCTGCGGGTCGTAAGGGTCGCAATCTGGCTTGGCAGGATTTTGTCGAAAGCGCCTGTCCAAGATCGGCAACTTCCGCGCCAGCGCAAAAATCAACGCCAAGTTCAACTCTGCCACCGAGTTGCTCGAAAAATCGGGCGTGTTCGCCACCAACACCCCAAACCTCTTGGCTGCCTGCAGATCTACTTTGTCGTAACCAGTCGAGTTGATCACCACCAAGTCCAAATGCGAACAGCTACCAAAAAAAGCCTCATCCAACTTAAGCACAAAGCTATCGATCACCGCAACACTGGCTCCCTCAAGCCGTTTTTGCGCCTGAGCCAAGCTTTTGGTCTGGGTATAAACCTCCACCTCAGCCTCTTGCTTTAGTGCGGCAAGATGCACTCCCTGCAAAAAAGTCTCGTGCAAAACAACGACTTTGTTCAAATTATTCAAAATACTCTCTCCAATTACAAGGAAAACCCATCTTTGGCAAAAATTCACTCCCCTCTAAAAACAAACCGTTCATCCTATCTGACCAATCCGAAGAAAAATCGATCCTATTCACAATCTTTTTCAACAACAAAAAAACAAAAAAGAGTTTGTCGTTCCTGACTCCCTCTATCTTTAAAAAGTTATGTTTCTTCGGGATTTTTGGTTTTATCGCCAGTTGTCTATTCCACAACCTAGAATGATGTGCACAAAGATTTCGCACATAGCAAAAGCTTCTCATCCAAGAACTTAAAACTCGATGATTTACCTCAAAATCTCGCGAAATTTTAACTTTCAGAGAGTTATCCAATCCACTAAAAAACCTGCTGATTAACCCAAAAGAAAGGAGTTCAACCGCCATCCAAAGCGGCAAAATCTGGTGAGAATCTCCATATTTATCAAAAAAATGTTTTACAAAAACCTCTTTACTTCGCCTACTTTCACTTTTCAAGCTTTCCAAAAACTTTGCAAACTCAACCTCTTTCATATTTGGAAAGTGTTCGCCATTGGTATAAGCAAAACACCCATATTCGTGAGAAAAGCTGTAAGCAACCTTGGTTTTAAAAAAGATTTCGACCTTTTTCACACCTTCAAACAACAAAAACCTTAACCTTCTATCGAAATCATAAACCTTCATAACATCTTCTAAATTGGTGTTTTCTTTGAAAGCTTTTGTTTCTGCGTCTTTGTATGGGTAAAGATAACCGCTCAAACGGTAGTAATTGATGGAGCTTAAGATTTTAACTAAGTTTTTTTTATCGGCTTGTAAGCCCCTTTGCAAGAGAAGATCTGCTTGTTGCTCTATGGTTAAAGGCTCTTTAGAATATTTCATAAAAAGAAAGACCCTCGAGTGAGCATAAAATAGAGGCCCGAGGGTATGTTGATTCCAAAATTTTACTTTCAAACATTTTGTCAAGTTTTTTCAAACATTCTCCTCTCATTCCAGTACCTTCCGCACCGGCGCATAACTTCTGCGGTGAATCGGGCAAGCCCCGAACTTTTCCAGCGCTTCTATATGTGCTTTCACGGGGTATCCCTTGTGTTTCTCGAAGCCAAATTGCGGGTATTTTTGGGCGAAATCAACCATAATACGGTCACGAGTCACTTTAGCCAAAATCGACGCCGCAGAAACGCATTTATGCAGCCGATCTCCTCCGACCACCGCCTTGGCAACCTCCACCAAATCGTCGGGAACTTTGTTGCCGTCGATCAAGACCAGTTCTGGTCTAGGCGAGAGTCGCCTGACTGCCAAGCTCATCCCTTTAAGCGTCGCCTGCAAGATGTTGATCTGGTCTATCTCCTGCGGAGCTATCTCCACAATGGCGTAGCCCAAAGCTTTCTCGACTATTTCGTCGTAAAGCTTCTCCCTTCTCTTCGGTGAGAGCTTCTTGGAGTCGTCCAAACCCTCAATGCAATTTTGCTTGTCCAAGATCACCGCTGCCACCACCACCGGTCCTGCCAGCGGCCCTCTACCAGCCTCGTCTACCCCTGCGGTCAAAAACTCTCTAAAACAGCTCATCTACAGATACAAATCCCTCTGTCCCTGCAAAGTTTTCTCATAATCTTTGAAAAAAACCTCCAACAAGTTGTGCTCTTGGAAAAAAGGTATCTCCTTGATCTGCTTCAACTCCTTTTCGATAACCTTCTCCCCAATTGCCACCGTCTCTGGGCTAGCGTAATCGTTAAGGAACTCCCGAAAAGTCAACACCGCATTCAGTTTACAAAATTTCCCTTCGGTGCAATTACGAAGCAGTCCCATTATCTTGTCCCCCGTCCTGCCACAGCGATAACCAGCCGTGCAAAAAGAGCTAATGTGTCCCAGGCGAGCAAACTCTCCCACCATATGATCCAGCGAAGATTCGTCTTTCAACTTGAACTGCACCTTCTCGGGATTGTCGTCTTGCAACTGCCCTGCGCTGTAAGCCCCCACCCCTATCTTGGTCGAAGCGTCGGTCTGCGTGCAACCGATCTCCATCATCTGCTTACGCATCTCTTCGGTTTCTCTGGCAGTAATAATCATACCGGTGTAAGGCACCGAAAGGCGAAGGATAGCCACGATTTTCTTAAAATCGGCATCACTCACCAAATACTTAGAAGCTTTGCTCGCCTGCGCCCCCAAAGCCTCTTGTAGCCTAGGAAAAGAGATCGTGTGCGGACCGATGCCCGTTTGTTTCTCCAAATCGAGGGCGTGATACAAAAGCCCCATCACCTCGAAACGCCAGTCGTAAAGTCCAAACAAAGCGCCGATCGCCATATCGTCTATCCCCGCATCCATGGCTCTGTGCATAGCGTAAAGTCGCCAGCGATAGTTGCCTTTCAGAGTCCCGGCAGGATGCATCTTGGCGTAACTCTCTTTGTGATAAGTTTCTTGAAAAACTTGGTAAGTGCCTATTCCGGCAGCCTTAATCTTTTTCAAATCGGCTGTGGACATCGGAGCGGCGTTGATGTTCACCCGGCGAATGTTGTTGTATCCACTCCCTTTGGGCGTCTTCCGCCTCACGCTGTAAACCGCTTTCACCACCCTTTCCATATAGTTAACATCCGACTGGGGATGCTCGCCGAACACCAAAATCAGGCGCTTGTGTCCCTCATCCACCACCGCAGCCGTCTCTTGTTTCACCTGATCCATACTCAAAATTTTCCGCACTTCCGCCGAGTTGTCGGTGCGAAAACTGCAATAAGCACAGTTGTTCACGCACAAGTTCGCCGCATACAGGGGAGCAAAAAAGACAACCCGATTGTCGTAAACTTTCCGCTTAATCTCTCCGGCAGCTTGATAAACTTCCCGCCAGAGCGCCTCGTCCTTGAGGTTGATCAGTTTTGCCGTCTCTTGTGGCGAAAGTGTCTGAATCGACAACGCCTTTTTGATAATCGCCCGAATATCCTCGGCGCTAGGATTGGCAGCCTCTTCTATCTGTTTCCAAATCTTCGCCTCGTCGATAAAATCTTTGCCATCTGTCAAAAATTTGTCGATCTCCTCTTGCTTGATCACCTGATCACACCACTCTCTCACGCTCATCTCAACCTCCTTAAAATTTTACCTGTCTGTAAAAAAAACCAAAAACAAGCAACACCCCTAAGCTCAAAATCGAACGAACGCTGTCAAGCAATAAAAAACTACTGTCAAAAAAACAGCTCAAACTCAAAAATACCTCAGCATCAGATAGATATGAGAGATGCCCAAGAGCAAAACCGTGATGGGGACGCCATATTTCAAAAAGCTGGCAAACCCAATTTTGTTACCTGTCTTGGCTGCCATATTAGCAACAATAATGTTCGCCGAAGCCCCGATCAATGAGCCGTTTCCGCCCAAGCACGAACCCAAAGAAAGAGCCCACCACAACCCCCTTGAGCCAGAGTCTCCCAGATGGAGCTGCAAATCTTGCAAAAGCGGGATCATCGTCGCCACGAAAGGGATGTTGTCCACCAACGCCGAGGCTGCTCCCGAAAACCACAACAGCACCTGTGCCGTGATATGAACATTTCCGTGCGTAAACGCCAACATCTTCTGGCTCACTAGGCTAATCACCCCGACCTCCACCAAACCACCAACCATGATAAACAGCCCCGTAAAGAAAAAAATGCTCGACCACTCCACCTTGACAAAGATCTTCTCCGCATCGATATCACCAAAAATCATCAGCACCGAAGCGCCAGCCATGGCTATGGTGGCAGCTTCCAAATCCACAAATCCATGGATAGCAAACCCCAAAATCACCAAACCCAACACCAAAAGAGATTTGAACAACAAACCCAAATCTTTGATCGACCGCCTCTCATCAAAAGCCATGATGCGCGCCTTGTCTTCGTTGCTCACCCTCATCTGCCTGCCAAAAAGAAAATAAAACAAAACCGCTATCAGCACCAACTGCAACACCACCAAAGGGGCAACATTCAGCACAAAATCCATAAAAGTCAAACCGGCAGCACTACCGATCATGATGTTCGGCGGATCGCCAATCAGCGTCGCTGTGCCACCAATATTCGAGGCGAAAATCTGCGAGAGCAAGAAAGGCAAGGGCGAGATCCTCAGCTCCTCGGCGATAAGCACCGACACAGGAGCTATCAACAAGACGGTGGTGATGTTGTCCAGCAGTGCCGAAAAGACGGCGGTTATCAAAAAAAGCATCACCAAGATCTTGATCGGCGAGCCTCCCACCAACTTCGCCAGTTTGATTGCCACAAACTCGAAGACGCCGGTCTGCTCGACGATGCTCACCAAAACCATCATGCTTATCAAAAGCGTTATCACATTAAAATCGATATGATGCATCGCCACTTCTTGTGGCAACACATGAAAGATGAGCATCACAGACGCCCCCAGCAAAGCTATCAGCGTCTTGTTAATCTTCTCCCAGGCTATCATCAGATAAGCCACCGCAAAAATCACTACCGCAAAAATCATACCTAAGCCCTTAAAACTTTGCTCACAAAAGAGCGATCACTGAGCACTGCCACCGGCTTGCCATCTTCGTCCAGGACGGTTAAATGGTGCCACAAATTCTTCACCATCCTAAAGCCCACATGAATCACCTGCTCGTCCAAACTAGCCACCCGCTGTTTGTCTTGCATATAAACATCACGCACCTTCATCGTCGCCTCTTGCTGATGAAACCGCTCAAAGCTACGACTGGTTGACATAAACTTGATATCTGGCATCAAAAAAGAGGAGCGAGGATAGGCGGCTCGCACAATATCCAAGGCGTTCAACTTGCCCATATAATAGCCGCTGCTATCCACCACCGGCAAAAACTTTATTCCTTTTTCTTTCATAATATCCACCGCCTGCGACAAGCTATCGTCCAGACTCACCGTCAACACCGGAGCGCTGTTCGCCACATCTGCCACCAGCAAGGTTTTGTCCACATCCAGCTGCCAACCTCTGACCAGCTCGATCAAATCTTTGGGGGAGCCGGCATCACGAATCTCTTGGTGATGATGTTGAGCGATTTTAGCAAAAGATGCCAACACCATCAGGTAGCGGTTGCTTCCCGCATTGGAGGTCAGCACACAATAAAAAAGATCTGCCTTCTTCCCGCAAAAATCTAGCGGCTCTTTGCTCTTCACCATGGCAATTATCAGATCGTCCAACTCCTGCATCCTGCCGTGAGGCAACGAACTACCGTCAGGGAACACCACATACCCCAGCTTCTCTCTTGCCAAAAAGGCGTCCACCACCTCCTGCTGCTCCAGAGCAAACATCTGCTCCACCTGCTCTGCCACCATCTTATACATCTGCAAAGAGCTTTTCAGATCCACATCCCAAAAAATTAGCTCCTCGTTCAACAAATTATCCAACTTCACAAATCCCCCTTATCTTAAATTCTCACCACTGCACAACCAACTTGACCGCGCTCATCACCACGGCTATCAACAGTAAATACTTGGCAAACTTCTCGCCCTTCTTGATCGCCAGATGACAAGAAACATAAGATCCCAAACAGCCACCTACCACTAAAGCCGGCGTGTAGTGCCACAAAACCTTACCGTGATACGCCAAGATAGCCACTGCCACCAGATTATAAGACGTCACAATCAACAGCTTGGTCGCGTTCGCCATAAGCAAATCTTGCCTTTTAACCAGATGCAAACCAGCCAAAAGGAGAAATCCAGCACCCACTTGCACAAATCCGCCGTAAAATCCTACCAAGAAGAAGATCAAAATCTCCAGGCAAAGCGGAATTTTCATATAGTGGAGCAAGTTGTGATGATGCAACACCACAAACAAAGCCACAAAAATAACCACCCCCAGCAAGATGAAATCAAAAACCTGATGCGACAAAAAAGCCGAATAGTGCGCCCCGATAGCACAGCCAGCCAAAATCGGCACAAAAATCCGCCAATCAAGATCTATCTTCTTATGTTTCTTGTTGAGCTGATGCGCCCCCAAAAAAGATTGGAACACCAAAGCCACCCGAAAAGTGGAAAGAGCCACCAGCGAGGGGATCTCCAAAAACAACATCGTCGTTATCACCACGATCGAACCCGCACCAGCCATCACATTGATGAAAGCACCCAAAAATCCCGCAGCCATCAGCGCCAGGTTAATCAAAATCTCTTCTTGCATCTTCCCTCCTTACTTACGGCTTGTGTAGTGCCACAAAGCTACTGCCCTTGTTTCGCCTCATATCTGATAAACCAAATCATCACCAACATTCCTACCACAGCAGCGACTACCACAGGCAGCAATTGTCTGATATCTGAGGGCAACGCCAAGATATTTGTTACCAAAGCTTGATCTGACAAGAAAGTCGTTTTACCCTCCACCTTGGCGTAAATGTCGGCATGCTTGATCACCTTGAAAGGCCAAAGAGCGTAAAGCGATCCGATCATCAGTCCCACCAAGAAAAACAAAGTCTGATCTTTGAACTTGGCAAACAGATAGGTGAGTAAACGAACAAAAACTACCGCTCCAAACAACATTCCCAACCCAAAAACTGCCAACAAAGCGATATCTTCGGGATAAAAGTTGTTCAAGCGCGAGATAGCCCCGATTATCTGCGAATATCTGCCAAACAAAAGCAAAATAAAAGAGCCGCTTATTCCCGGCAACACCATCGCCGAAATTGCCAAAGCTCCCACACAAAACAAAGAAAGATACTCTCTCAAGCCATAAGCGACCCGAGAACTCTCCCCGTTGATTAAACCACTAAGCAAAGCCGCACTTTTTTGCAAGATTTTAGCCGAAGGGTCAACCGCTGCCGAAACATATACGGTCAAAACCAAACCCAAAACCAACCAAAGAAGATACGAAAATTTCCGTTTTTCGGTCATCTTGACAGGCAAATAGATCGAAAAAAGGATCAAACCGAAGAAAAAACCGTAAGTCGGCGCATAATGTTCAGCCAAAAGATACTTCATCAGCTTGCTCACCAACAAAATCGCCACTCCCGCTCCCAGAGCTATCTTCAATAAGAAGATGTTCTCCTTGTCGAAAAACTTGTTCATCGCCAGCTTAAACTTACCCTCTTTCAAATCCCCAAAAAGCTCTCGCAAATAGCTGAAGTTCCAAGCTGCCACAGATCGCAAAAGGCGGTCGTAAATCCCCAAAACAAGGGCAAAAGTTCCTCCAGAAACACCCGGAATGATGTTCGCCAGCCCGATAACGCCTCCAAAAATAAGTTCCAACATATTTATCTCCTTAAAATTTAGTTAATTATAAAATTGTTCCACGAACCACATTTTTTAAAAAACCTCTCTCAACTCTGCAAAAAATGGGAACTTATCAAAATCAAACCCCAAAAGTAAACCTCTAAAAAAAAAGACTGTTCAGACATCCGACAACCCAAGGTTAGCTCATCACCTTTCCAGCTAACAGTTCTCACTATCTTTATTTTCTCTTTTTTGCCAAAATATCGCAAACATCTTTCACTTTTTGGCTATCACCTTGGCGACAAATCAACACATCATCACCATCCACCACCACGATGGCATCACTCACCCCCACCAAAGCCACCGTTTTCCCCTTGGCAAGCACCAAGTTGTTGCTGCTATCGATGCTCACACTCTGGTCGGACTCCACCACTCCCAAAAGCGAATCGAAACTACCCAGATCGCTCCAACCTCCGGCAAACGGCACCACCTTCACCCTTTTCGACCTCTCCATCACCGCATAATCGATGCTCTCTTTGGGAATTTTTAACATATCTTCTTTTGCCACCGCTCCGTCTTGACTGTTTTGATAAGCAACTTTTGCAGCCTTGTAAATCTCTGGGGCATAAAGCTTTAGCTCTTGCAAATACACACCTGCCTGAAAACAAAACATACCACTATTCCAAAAGTAGTTACCAGCTCGCAAATACTCTTGAGCCACCTGCAACTCTGGCTTCTCTCGAAAAGATAAAACATCGTTTCCGCTCGCCTGAATATAGCCGTAACCTGTCTCGGCATAACTCGGTTTTATCCCAAAAGTCACCAAACTGCCTTCTTTTGCCAAACTCTCAGCTTTTAGCAAAGCTTCTTCATACTCTCCACTTTTGGCATCGATCAGATGGTCGGACGGGCTCACAAAAAAGATCTGCTCAGGATCAACAGAAAAACATGCCAAAGCGATCGCCGGAGCCGTGTTCCTTCCGACGGGTTCTAATATAAATTTCGTGTTTTCTGCCGAATTTAACTGCTTTTTGGCAATATTCAACTGTTTTTGCCCCAAAATCACCAAAAATCGATCACAAAAAGGTAAATTTCGCTCCAAAGTTAACTGAAAAAGCGATTTTTTCTCGAAGATTTGTAAAAACTGTTTGGGATTTTCGGGTTTACTTATCGGCCAAAGTCTAGTGCCAGCACCTCCACAAATTATCAAATTTTGCATAAAAAAGCTCCTAAATTAAATTTTTACCTTGTTTTTCCTGAAAATTAAGCCAAATTACTTAATATCCTCTCGTTTTTTCGATTATTGCCTCTTTCACCTTCGCTGGCACCAAATCGTATTTCAAAAACTCCATACTCATCACCGCTCTGCCTTTGGAAAGATTTCGCAATCGAGTCGTGTATCCAAACAGCTCGCTAATCGGCACCTGACAAACCAATTGTTGACGAACCCCCAAGTTTTGAATATCGACCACCTTGCCTCGTTTACCATTCAAATCGGCAATGATATCTCCCACATACTCCTCTGGCGAGAGCACCACCGCTTTCACAATCGGCTCCAAGAAGGTGGCATCCGCCTGAGACAAAGCTCTGCCCACAGCCGTAGATGTTGCGATAGAAAAAGCCAAAGAAGAAGATTCGCCTTCTTTCATCTCCGCTGCCAAAAGCTCTATCTTCACCCCTCTAACTGGCCAAGAAAATATCGGACCTGCCGCACAACCTCCCAAAGCACCTTCTTTGGCAGCTGCCAAAAACTCGTCCGAAACATCGCCAAAACAGGCCTTCGCCTCATAAAGGTTTTGGCTACTCTCACTATCCTCTCTCATAAGCCCCGAAACCCTCACCTTCACCTTCGCATAATGGTTTTTCCCCTTAATCTCGCGAGCAAACACCTCTTCATACTCCACTGCATCCAAGATCGTTTCTCGATAAGCCACCTGAGGCTTGCCGACATTCGCCTGTACGCCGAACTCGTTCTTGAGTCGGTAGATCAAAACCTCCAGATGCAACTCGCCCATTCCCGAGATCACAATCTGTCCCGAGTTTTCGTCTTCCCGCACGAAGAAGGTTGGATCTTCTTCTTCCAACCGCTTCAGCGAGCCGATCAGCTTGTCATAATCGCCTTTAGTTTGTGGCTCGATCACCATCGAAATCACCGCCTCGGGGAAGTTCATCTTCGGAAGCTCCACGCTCACACCCCTGCCTGCCAAAGTCTGCCCCGTCTTCACCGCTTTGGGTCCCACCAGCGTGGCAATATCGCCATAACCCACCTCGTTCAAATCGGTCGTCTTGTTAGAGTGCATCTGCAAAATCCGCATCACCTTCTCTTTCTTGCCCGTCTCTTGGTTAATCAAAACATCACCTTTCTTGATCTTGCCCGAATAAACCCTAGCGTACAAAAGCTTCCCCATATGCTTGTCCAACTGCACCTTATAAACCAAAACCAGAGGCATACTATCGCTGGGCGCAAAACTTTTCAGCTCACCCTTCTCCAAAACTTGAAACTCGGCTTTATCCACCGGCGAGGGCAACAAGTTTCCGATGGCGTCCATCAAAAGCCTCACCCCCATATTTTTCAAAGAAGAGCCACACAACACAGGCGTAACTTTCAAACTCAAAGTCGCCTTACGCAAAACTGCCAAAATCTCCTCTTCCGAAATCTCTTGCTCTTCCAAAACCTTCTCCATAAAGGCGTCGTCAAACTCCGACAAAACATCGAACAAAAGCTCTCGATAAAAATGAAACTCATCTTTTGCCGACTCAGGAATCTCCTTGGCAACCATCTTGCTACCATACTCCTCTTGGTCAAAATAGTAAGCCACCCCCTTGACAACATCCACAATCGCTTGAAAATCTGCCTCTTTCCCAATCGGGAATTGAATCGCCACGGCACTCTTGGCTAACCGCTCTTTGATGCTTTTGAAAGTCGTCTCGAAATCGGCTCCGACTCTATCCAGTTTGTTCACATAAGCTATCTTGGGGATGTTGTAACGCTCCGACTGCGCCCACACCGTCTCGCTCTGAGGTTCCACTCCCCCCACTCCACAAAAGACTCCCACCGCACCATCCAAAACCCTCAAGCTTCGCTCCACCTCGGCAGTAAAATCGACATGCCCGGGGGTGTCGATAATGTTAATCTGCCGCTTCTTCCAACTCAGCGTCGTCACCGCAGAAGTTATCGTTATCCCGCGGTCTTGCTCCTGATCCATCCAGTCCATGGTGGCGTTTCCGTCATGCACCTCGCCCATGCGGTGAATCCTGCCCGAGTAAAACAAAATCCTCTCGGTTGTGGTCGTCTTACCCGCATCTATGTGAGCCATTATGCCAATATTTCTAATATCTTCTTTCTTTGCCATCAATACTCCTAAAGTTTCAAACTATTCTAATCTTCTAAAATCTTCTCAACATTTCCAAAATTTTTGTTAAAAATCGGCTAAAATCCTCAAATCTTGCCCAAATTCGCCAGAAAATCTCTTCTTAATGTCTAAACTCGCCTCAAATTTCAAGAAATCTTCTGCTTCCCATTGTTTGTTCTCCAACAAAAAAAAGTTCCACATGGAACAAATCTCTTTTTCTTTGTTTTTCAGCAAGATAAAAGATTTTTCATCTTTTTCTTTCTTTTTGCTTTTTTTTGCATTTCTTTCGTTTACAACTATTTACCTATTGTCAATCACCTCGACATCTTCAGGATAAACCACCTCAAAAAAAGAGCCGTCGAGAATCTCTTCAAACTGCAGATCAAAAAACGCATAACCGGTAGAGTTGCCCTCAAAATCGTAATACTTAACCTTGCTAATAAACTCGTTTTTGATGCCAATCTCCACCTTAGCCACATTCTCACTCTCTTGCAAATCGGGAACAAACTCGTAAAAAAGCTCCGAGCCATTTTGCCTTTCTTTAAACTGCTTGGCGCCTTGCAAAAACTTAGCCACCATCTTGTTTGGCCAAAAAATCAGAGTCGGAGGCGAAACGATCTTCTGATTGCTCTCCTGCAGATAAACAACCGTCTCTTGCTTGTCCGAATACACCAGCTGCACAGACGGCGAAACGAACCTTATCAAAAGCTTGTCTCTATCAAAAAAAATCTTGCCGCTATAAACCTCTTCGCTTTCGCTTAATTTTACGAAGTTGACCTGCTTTATCTTTGCCCGAAAAGCAGAACTGCTGGCAAACCTATCGGCAGCTTTTTGCAAAGCTTCCGGCACCTGCTCTGCCCAGATCAAGCCTGCACACAAATACAGACTTACCAAAAAACTTTTAAACATAGCCAAAAACCTGCAAATCTTCTTGTGTGGCTCGCACATCACGAGGCTTGCTCCCCAAGTGAGGACCGATGATGCCGGCTTGCTCCAACAAATCTATCAACCTGCCAGCCCTCGCGTAACCTATCTTAAAATGCCTTTGCAACATCGACACCGACGCCGTTTGACTCTCGACGATAAACTTTGCCGCCTCCACAAAAAGCTCATCCTCACTCTCGAACCCTCCACTGACGCCATCCTCTTCCTGGTTAAACAAAGCAAAATCTTTCTTCGGTTTCGGCTGCGTTTTCAGGTGTTGAACCACCCGCTCGATCTCATCGTCCGAGATAAAAGCGCCGTGCACCCGAATTGCGTCCGATTTGCCCGGAGCCAAAAACAACATATCGCCTCTTCCCAAAAGTTTCTCCGCTCCGTTTGCGTCCAAGATAACCCGAGAGTCTATCTTCGAGGAGACCCTGAAAGCTATCCTAGAAGGGAAATTGGCTTTTATCACCCCGGTGATCACCTGCGTGGAAGGTCTTTGCGTCGCCAAAATCAAGTGAAACCCGACGGCTCTACCCATCTGAGCGAGTCTGGTTATCGGCTTTTCGATATCTTTTCCGGCGGTCATTATCAAGTCGGCAAACTCATCCACCACGATCACCATATACGGCAACTTTTCCACCCTTTCTTGCTCCAACACCTTGCTCTGATCCAAACTTTCCACCAACTTGTTGAAAGAGCGCAAGTCACGCACCCCAAATTTCTGTAACAAAGAGTAGCGATCGTCCATCTCCTTGGTCGCCCAGTTCAAAGCTGCCAAGCTGTCTTCGGGCAGAGTCACAATCTCTTGCACCAGATGAGGAATATCCGCGTAACCCGAAAGTTCTATCTTCTTAGGATCGATCATCACCATTCGCATCTCTTCGGGCTTGAGATAAAAAAGCAGCGAGTTAATAAGGGTGTTCACACAGACGCTCTTGCCCGCTCCCGTCGCCCCTGCTATCAAAAGATGCGGCGTCTTCGCCAAATCGGCAATAACCGGATTGCCCGCGATATCCACCCCCAAAGCCATCGGTAAAAACTTGTCGCCGCCATACCCTTGCAAAACTTTTCGCAAAGAGATCAACTCCATATCTTGATTGGGAATTTCGATGCCGACTTTGTCCTCACCCGGAATGGGTGCTTGCACCCGCAAAGAGCGAGCCTTCAGAGCCAGCGAAAGATCGTCCTGCAAAGAAACAAACCGACTAACCTTCACCCCTGGCGACGGCTTCAGCTCAAACTGGGTAATCACAGGTCCATAACTCACCCCAACCACCTTAGCCTCCACTCCGAACTCTGCCAGCTTCGTCTCCAAAATAAAAGAGATCTTCTCCGCTCTTTTCTTCACTTTGGCGCTATCTTTGGGCGTGCTAACCGGCAACTTATCCAAAAACCTGTCCATCGACGGCAAGACAAAGACATCATTATCGTTAATTAACTGATTTTGCACAGGTTCTATTGATGTTCTATGTGGAACAGCTTTTTCAGTAAATTTCGTATCTTCCTCATTTTCTACTTTTTTAACAACTTCATCATTTCCAGCAAAAACTATCTCTGCCTCACCAAAATCTTGCTCAGGAAGCTGAAAAGGGTTATCGTCTAAATCTTCTTGGTTCTCTTTTTTGAGCTTGAGAAGAGAGATATTTTTTTGCAAAAAAGGAAACAGCTTGCTTTGGCAAAAATTAAAAACAACCCCATCTTTCCAGTTAAACTTCTTTGCCTCTCGATACGCACTTTCCGAACCTTTGTAAACTCGCAAAGCCATCTTGCCCGTAAATCCAAAAAAATCACAGATCTTGCGCAGCTCCACGAAAACCACCAAGAAGAAAAAGAAAAGGAAGAAGGTGACGATTGCCGAACCGGTCTCACCAAAAATCTGAGCAAAAATAACGATGTAGTTATCAGCCAAAACCCCCACCGGCGTCGAGAAAAATCCCAGCTGTATCACAAAAAAGTAAAAAAACAAAGAGACGACCCAAAAGCTCAAAACTTTGGTCAAAAGAAAATTGCCCTTCTCGGGGAAAAAAAGCACCAAACCAAAAAGCAGCAAAAGAAAATCGATCAAGTAAACGAAGTGATTGCCAAAAAAGTAGTAACCCCAATAGCTAATAACCATCCCGAAAATTCCCACCGGATTGGTGGTAGACACGCCGAACTTCGTCGAACCACTCAATCCAGAAAAAGTGCGATAGTCGAAAAGGGTGTTGACGAAACCTGCCGACAAAGAGACGAAGAAAAGCACCGAAAACAAAACAAGCACTCCTCCCCAAAA
Organism: Cloacimonadales bacterium (SeqCode); assembly: GCA_965228195.1. Taxonomy (GTDB): domain Bacteria; phylum Cloacimonadota; class Cloacimonadia. The sequence goes on along the minus strand of OZ245797.1, from coordinate 848,936 downwards.
GAGTCGTCTTTTATTCACCATCAGCTAAACTCTAAACATTAAATCTGAAGTTTACAATATCACCATCTTTGAGAGGATACTCTTTGCCCTCTAGGCGAAGCAAACCTTTGCTCTTGGCGATAGCCAAAGAGCCACATTTTTTAAACTCGTCGAAAGAGATCGTCTCGGCGCGGATAAAACCGCGTTGAATGTCCGAGTGAATTTTACCTGCCGCCTCGGGTGCCAAAGTTCCTTTCTTGATTGTCCAAGCGCGCACCTCTTTTTCTCCTGCGGTCAAAAAACTCACCAGATTCAAAAGCTTGTAACTCCTGAGCACGATCTTGTCCAGACCCGATCTACTCAAACCCAAATCTTGCAAAAACTCTTTCTTCTCTTCTGGCTCCAGCTGAGCAATCTCGTTCTCTATCGATGCCGAAATAAGCAAAACCTGATCATCTCCCACTAGCCCCTTCAACTTCTGCACATAGTCGTTCCCATCCACCACATCCTCTTCCCCCACATTCGCCACATACAAAACAGGCTTAGCGCTAAGCAGATTAAGGCTCTTCACTATCGCCTTCTCGTCGTCGGTCAACTCCAAATCTCTTATCGCCTTCTCTTGATCCAGCTGAGCAAAGATCTTCTCCAGAAGCTCAAGCCTTGCGGCAACACTCTTGTCCGCCTTCAACTGCTTGGTTGCCTTCTCTATTTGCCTGGATAAAAACTGCTGGTCAGCCAACATCAGCTCCAAGTTAATCGTCTGGACATCGGAAACAGGGTCAACCTCGCCACTCACATGGGCTACATTCTCATCTTCAAAACAGCGAACAACATGGACAATCGCCTCCACCTGACGAATGTTTGCCAAGAACTTATTGCCCAAACCCTCGCCTTTGGAAGCACCTTTCACCAAGCCGGCAATATCGAAAAACTCAATCGAGGTATAAACCTTAGACTTAGCCTTGTAAAACTGCTCCAAAAACTCCAGCCTCTGGTCTGGGACATTCACCACTCCCACATTGGGCTCAATCGTGCAAAAAGGGTAGTTCGCAGACTCGGCTCCCGCAGAAGTTATTGCATTAAAAAGAGTACTCTTCCCCACATTTGGCAATCCAACAATACCTAGTTTCATCTTCACCCTCACAAAAGAAAATTTTTACAACAACTTCAGGCAATGAAAAAAAAGAAGAAGTGGTGTCAATCAAATTTAACTGAAAAACAAAATTAGCTTGACATCATAGCCATATTTTCGTCTTAATACTGCTAAAATTAACACATTTTTGCAAGGAGGCAATATGCAAATCAGTATTACCGCAAGGCACTTTGACCTGACCGAATCTGTTAAAGATTATCTGGAGTCAGCCTGTGAACACTTTTCACACTACTTCGAGAAAATCATCGATGTAAAGGTTATCTTGGATTACAACAAATCCAAAACCCAAACCCTTTCTGTGGCTATCTCTGTCCACTCCTCTGGCAACGACTTCAGAGCCGAAGCCGAAGACAAAGACCTTTTCAAAGCGATCGACGATTGCTCCCACAAAATTCAGACGCAACTAAAAAAAGACCGTGAGAAAAAGGCTGACCTCTACAAATCAAAACAAAAAGAGTATTCCAAAAGATCAAAAAGTAGCCTCTTCAAAAAAGGCAACAATGGCGAAAACAAGGTTGAACTAGAGGCTGAAAAATTCTTTGCCGACACGATGAACTCAGACCAAGCCATCGAATCTTTAGAGCGAAACAACTTAGGATACTTCGTTTATAGAGACGACAAGTCTGGCAAAGTCAACACCATCATCAAAATTGACCAACAACACTACAAGATTATCGAAGCTTAAGAGTTTCACGCTTCTCTAATATGAAAAAAATAACAACTCTGGGACTTTTCGAGATATTAGAAAAAGAGAACATTTTTAGCAAAGTTACCGACGAGAAAACTTTTTCTACTATAATCTCTGGACCTTATATCAATCGCCCGGGGCTGGCTCTTTCTGGATATTTCGAAAGATTTTCTTACGACAGAGTGCAAATCTTGGGCGATCCTGAAGTTGGCTACATCCAAAGCTCGTCTAAAGACGAAATCTATGAGAACATCAAAAGGATGTTTACCTACAGCATCCCTTGTCTATTTTTTTGCAAAGGCAACACCGTTCCCCAGTTCATCACCATCTTGGCAAACGAGTCCAACATCCCGATCATCCAAACGCCTCTCTCCACAGATTTGCTCATCAAAACCATCAACCAAAAGATGAACGAGATTTTTTGCCCTCGCACCATCGAACACTCTACCTTTATGGACATCTACGGCGCCGGCGTTTTGATCACCGGCAAGAGCGGTGTTGGCAAAAGTGAGAGCGCTTTGGACTTAATCGAAAGAGGTCACCGTCTTGTCTGCGACGACTCCACCAGCATCTCCAAACTTTCCAACGACACCTTGGAAGGCACCTCCACCAGAGAAGACAGATCTTTTATGGAAATTAGGGGCATCGGCATCGTCAATATTCAAAAAATGTTTGGCATCCAAGCTATCCGCAAGAAAAAAAAGCTAGATATGATCATCGAGCTTATCCCCTACAACACAAACCGCAACTACGACACCATCAACACCGAAAGGCTAGACAACAAGAAGTTTAAGACTTTGCTACAAACGCCCATTCCGCTTTTTCAACTTCCTGTTTCTCCGGGCAAAAATATGTCTATCTTGATAGAGACCGCTGTCCTCAACTTCTTAACCACCTCTTTCGGCTACGACGCTGCCAAAACCTATATCGAAAAACAAAAAAAGTTCTTCAAAGAGTGATTATGATATCTGCAAAAACAACTGTCCAAATAAAATCTGGTATTCACGCCAGACCTGCTCAACTCATCGTCCAAACTGCCGAGGAGTTTGGTAGCGAGATTTTCTTGGAGAAAATAAAAGAGAGTTTCAAAGCTAACGCAAAAAGCATCTTCAATGTGATGGCAATGGCTGGAGAGTGCGGCGACGAAATTCAGATAACCACCGATGGTGAAGACGAAGACGAAGCTCTGGAAGCTATGTTAGAGCTGTTCGACAATAACTTCGACCAATGAAAAGAACCTTAATAAAAGACGCCGGTTTAACCTTGGCTGGATGCTGCGCCATTGGCACCATTCACAAGATTGTGCACACTCAAAACTTTAGCGCCAAAGAGTCTATCAGCGAAAAACAGATAAACGACGAGCTACAAAAGTTCGAAAAATCTGTGGCAGAAGCCAACCAAGAGATAGATAAAACTCTCTCCCATATCTCCGATAATAGCGACAAAAACTTCAACAACATCGTAAGCGTCCACAAATCTATCCTCAACGATCCCGAGATAAAAAAAGATGTTATCCATCTGATCCAAGTCAAGCTGCACTCTATGGAAGCTGCCATAAACAAGAAGTTTTTGCAAATCGAAAAACAGTTTACCTCCATCAAAGACCCTTACCTAAAAGAGAGAATTAACGACTACAAATTTGTCAAAAACTCCCTTATCAACAAGCTCGACTCTTCCAAACTCCAAAAAATTTCTGCTCCCACCATCCTTGTTTTGGAAGATATTTCCCCCGGGCAAGTGATCAACTTCCATAAAAATAAAAACATCGTTGCCATCTGCTTAAAATACGGAAGCCGAACTTCACACGCCTCGATCATCCTCAAATCTTTAAACATCCCCTCGATCATCCAGCTAGAACAAAAGTGCGATAAGCTGCCAGAAGGAGAAACCATCATCATCGATGCGCTTGACAACCTTTTGATCTTAAACCCCGATGAGAAAGATTTACAAAGCTGCCAAGAAAAAATAGCCACTCAAAAAACAAAAGAGCAAACTTTGCGAAAACTGATAGACAAACCTTCAACCACCAAGAGCGGAAAACTGATCAAAATAAGAGCCAACATAGAGTTTGAAGAAGAGATCGAAATAGCTCTACGAAACGGCGCCCACGGCGTTGGGCTTTTGAGAACCGAGATGTTTTATCTAGAAAAAAAATCTCTCCCCTCCCGCAAACAACAGTTCGACTATTACAAAAAAATCGTTACCCAATTCAAAGATAGTATCACCATCAGAACGCTAGATTTTGGAGGAGACAAAAGCTTCGGCTCTCTTGAGTCAATAAAAGAGGAAAATCCCAACTTGGGTCTGCGCGGCATAAGGTTCTCTCTGAAGAACCCAAAGATTTTAGCAACCCAACTGGAAGCTATCTTGATGGCTTCCGCCTACGGAAAGATTAAAATACTCTTGCCGATGGTGTCCCAAATCCAAGAGGTTGAACAGACAAAAAAAATCTTGGCGAACTGCAAAAAAAGGTTAGACGAAGAAAACCTGCCTTACGACAAAAACATCAAACTCGGCATAATGATCGAAGTTCCTTCTGTCGTTTTCCAAATCGAAGAGTTTGCCAAAATTTGCGATTTTTTTAGCATCGGCACCAACGATTTAACCCAATACATCATAGCCATCGACCGCGGCAACGAACAAATCAACCAATATTACGACGAGTGCGACCCTTCTGTCTTACAAGCTTTAAAAATCGTATTAAAAGAGACCACCAAAAGAAACATACCGACCGCCTTGTGTGGCGAAATTGCTTCCAATCCTGAAAAAATTGATAGATTTTTAGATTTAGGTATTGACGAACTCAGCGTAAATACAAGTTCAATATTAACCATCAAACAAAAGGCTATAAACCACGAATGATCATAAACATAATTATAAAAGCGCTAGATTTATACTCGCTACTCATCTTAGTTAGAGCTATCTACTCTTGGATAAACTTATCACAAGGACAAGGGCAAAGTAACATCTACTACTACTTGTGCCTACTCACAGAGCCTGTCTTAAGCAAGTTCCGCTTCGTCTCCAACTGGCTAAACATCCCCTTGGATCTATCGCCAATCGTAGTTATTTTTCTCATCAGTTTCATAAAAAGAGTGTTGATAAATTATGTCTAAAACAAAAAAATTAGGGATCTTTCTTGCGGCTATATTACTGGGATTAGACCAACTCAGCAAATACTTCGCCTTAGCTTTTCACCACAAATTTGGTTTTTATTCGTATCCCCTGATCGGTGAATATGTTAAGCTCACTTTCGCCAAAAACTACGGCGCCGCCTTCTCTTTTCGCTTTTTTGATAGTCCCAAAGTAAGCAACTACTCTTTTATAATCTTAACAAACTTGGCAATACTGTTTATCGTCTACCTCATCGTCAAAAGTAAAAAAAAATTAGAGATTTTTAGTTACTTCTTGATTGTGGCAGGAGCTTTAGGAAACCTTTTCGATAGAATATTTCAAGGGTATGTGGTAGATTTTATAGATTGTGATTTTCCCGATATCATCTTATCAAGATGGCCAGTTTTTAATCTCGCCGACTCTTATATCTGCATAGCTATCGGACTCATTATAATTCAAGCGATAAAGGCAAAAAAATGAAGAAAGAAACAACTAATAAAAGCGTTATAAACAGTAAATTAGGCATTGCCCAGTTTGTTATAAAGCAAGCTTTTTCTGCTTTTTTAAACAACCAAAACAACAAATCAACCCTAGAGAAATACCAGATAAAGCTAGATTTTGAAAAAAAAATATTAACCTTAGAGAAGAAAATAAACAGTTTAAACTATAAGCTTAACTCCTTAAAGAATAAGTTCATTTTTGTTATTATTGTAAACTTAATAATAATCCTTTATCTTTTAGGCATATTTATAAAATGAGGTATTAGATGAATCTTTTAGATCAAGACATATGGGATAATATATTAAACTCCTTAGAAGAAAATATTAGCGAGAAAAGCTTCAACACTTTCTTTAAATCTACCAAATTATTCGAGTTGAGCGATAATAAACTCTCTATCGAAGTGGAAACAGATTTTGCCTCTAGTTTTTTAAACAAAAACTACGCTAAGATGTTAGAAGATATAGCTTTGCAAATATACGACAAAAAGTATGAAATAAAGTTTTATGGAAAAAATCGCAAACTAGTTAACCATCAAAAAGTCAAAGATAGCAATATTAGTAACAGCAAAAACATAAAATTAAACGAGCGCTTCACTTTCGATCAGTTCGTCGTCGGCAAGAACAACAACTTCGCCTATTCAGCGGCATACGGTGTCGCCGAAAGCCCTGGTGTAAAATACAACCCTTTGTTTATCTATGGCAACTCAGGGATGGGAAAGACCCACTTGATGCAAGCCATCGGACACTATGTGCAAAACTGTTCAATCAAAAAAAAAGTTGTTTACACCACCTCCGAGAATTTCACCAACGAGCTTATCAGCTCCATAAAAAACAAATCGGGAGAAAGCTTCCGTAACAGCTATCGTAATGTTGATATTCTTCTTATCGACGACATCCAGTTTTTTAACAAGAAAGAGTCTTCCCAAGAAGAGTTTTTTAGCACATTCAACATCCTTTACGATAGCAACAAACAGATAGTTATCACCAGTGATAAACCTCCCAAAGATCTGGACGGCATAGAAAAAAGACTCGTCAGCAGATTCGAAGGCGGACTAACCGTTGATCTATCTATACCTGAATACGAGACCAGAGTCGCAATCGTCGAAAATAAAATAAGTAGAGACGGAACTAGACTATCTAAAAGTGTGATAGATTTCATCTGTGAAAACATCGTAGACAACATCAGAACCCTAGAAGGAGCCATCACCAAACTGCTTGCCTACTCCTCTTTTAACGACATAGATACAGAAGAGATAGAGGTGAGTCTAGCCAAAGACATACTTTCTACCTTAATCTCAAAAAAGGTAGAGTCTTTAACACTGGACAATATCAAAGAAAAAGTGTGCGAAAAATACGGAATAACAACCAAAGACATCTTATCGAAAACGAAGAAAAAAAACATCGTTTTTCCTCGTCAGATAGGGATGTACCTCTCCAACTTCCTTATTCCTCAATTAGCTTTAAAACATATTGCCCAATATTACAAAAGAAAAGATCACTCCACGGTGATAAATGCACGCCGACTAATCCAAAAAAAGATGGAAGAGGACAAATCTTTTTATTTAGAAATTCAAAGACTTATAGAAAACATAAAATATTAAAAGAACAAATTGTGGAAAACAAAAGAGATTTACTGTTCATAAACGAACAATAAAAATATAAGAAAGTAAAAACAGAACAAACAAAAAACATTTAAACAAATTAAACACAAACGCAACTCAAAACAAAAAGAGTAAATTAGCTAACAAAAAAACAAAAACAATAACCCTACTACTTCTAATAATAATATATAAAAAATATAGTATAATATAAACAAGGATATCATAAAATGAAAATATATGGATTGATTTTTTATTGCCTTTTTTTTCTTTTCGGCTGTTTTGACTCAGAAATAGTTTTAGCAAAAGTTAATAATCATAAATTGAAACAGTCTGATTTGCAAAATCTAAACATAAGCGAAGAAAATAAAGAAAAGTTTGTTCACGAATGGGTGAAGATGAAACTACTGGCCAGCTCTGTGAAAGATAATCCTGCCATCAGATTAAGCTCAGAGTTTAACAAAGACAAAATAAAAGCAAACTTTTTTATTAGCAACTTACTGAAAAACAAGAAAATAAACAAATCGGAATTGTTAAACTATTATAAAGCTAATTATCAAAATTTTTACAAAACTGTTACAAAATACAAGTTTCAAAAAATATATGTAGCCACAAAAAACAAAAAGAACATAATAATTAACAAAATTTCACAAGATAGAAACACCAAGTTTAGTAACCTTGCCAAACTTTATTCCGAAGATATGTTTGGTAAAAACGGAGGATACACAGGCTTCGTTGAAGAAAATGGGGTTCGCAAAATTGTTTGGGATAAATTAACCAGCTCTCCCAAAAATAAATATATTTGGATAGATGTTCCGGATGGTTATGTTGTGGGAAGATGGTACGATAAGAAAGAGTTCAAGATACAGTTAAGCTTCGATAAAGTAAAAGACGAAATACAAAAATTACTCATAAAACAAAACAGAGAAAAACTACTTAATCAAGAGCTGGAAAAATTAAAAAGAGAAAACAAAGTAGAGATAAATTTAAAAAACATTTAAACAGGAGAAATTTATGAATAACATTTTCTTGGCACAACAAAATATGTTGGGAATGCTGCCTTTTATAGCGATGATACTGATCATCTGGTTTTTGATAATAAGGCCGCAAAAGAAAAAACAAAAAGAGCATAAAACTATGCTAGAACAGTTGAAAATTGGGGACAAGGTGATAACTAACGGCGGTATTTACGGTGTGATAGCTAACATCAAGAAAGAAAAAAATATTGTTACGATCAAAGTTAGTGAGAATGTCAAAATAGATTTCATCAGATCTGCAATTGGAACCAAAATAGTAAAATCAGGAGAAGATGAAAAGTAAAGATTTAATGCCTATCGTAACCTACGGAGAAAAAACGCTCAGAGAGGTTAGTGCAAGAGTTGAAAATTTTAACGATGATCTAAAAAATCTGGTAAAACAGATGGCTTTAACTATGTATGCTAATAATGGCGTAGGCTTGGCAGCTCCTCAAGTAGGGAAAAACTTACAAATATTTGTAATAGATGTTAGTAGCAAAAAGAAAGATTTAAAAGTTTTTATAAACCCTAAGATATTGAAATTGGAAGGTTGTCAAGTCGGCGAGGAAGGTTGTCTTAGTGTGCCTGGAGTTTATGCCGATGTTCCCCGCGCGCAAAAAGTAGAAGTGGAAGCACAAGATATTCAAGGCAATAAGTTTAGCTTAGAAGCCGAAGGTTTGCTTGCGGTTGCCGTACAACACGAAAACGACCACTTGCAAGGAAAACTTTTTATAGACTATTTGGAAAAACTGGAAATTTTGAAAATAAAAGATAAGCTCGACGAGATAAAATGCAAGACAAAGTAAAAAAAGTAAAGCTGTTAGTCCTCGACTGCGACGGAGTTTTAACTCCGGGATTTTTTTATTATGGTATTCCCCAAGAGTTAAAGTCGTTTAACACCAAAGACGGTTTGGGGTTGGTGATGTTTCAAACCTTTGGTTACCAAGTTGCCATCATAACCGGAAAACAGAGTGAAGCGCTGAGCCAAAGATGTCAAAATTTGGGCATCAAACACCTTTTCCAAGGCGTAAAAAACAAGTTGAAAAGATTAGATAATCTGAGACAACAGCTCAAAATAGATTGGGAAAACATCTGTTATGTTGGGGACGATTTGAACGACTACTTATGTTTAAACTCCGCCGGATTTAGTGTGTGTCCTGCCGACGCTAACCAGTTTTTGAAAGACAAAGTTGATTATGTTTGCTGTTGCGCCGGAGGTCAAGGGTGTGTGCGAGAGGTAATTGATTATATTTTAAAATCTAAGAACGAATTAGAAGATGCTCAAAACAAATTTATCGAAAATTTGTCTGCTTGCTCTGACTAGCTTCTTGTTTTTTGGTTGTGTGAAAGGTGAAGATATCTTAAAGCACAGCAAGAAGTTTAAAGGCAAAAACGAGCTGCCGGAGAAAACTAGCGATACGGTGACCCTTATCTCCTTGGAAAGTGAGAAGATAGTCTGGTATCTAAAATCGAAACACATCACCGAATACGCCAAAAAGAAACTTATCTATGCCAAAGATATCGAGATTTACGCTTTCGATGATGACGACCGCATCGTCTCGACCATGACAGCCGACAGTGCCGAAATAAACGAAGTAAAAAAGATGTTGGAAGCCAGAAGCAATGTTAAGATTTTGAGTGAAAATGGCGTTTTGGAAACGACGAAGATCTATTGGAATTTAGCTAACAACAGCGTATTTACTCAAGAAGATGTAAAGATAACCCGTGGTGATAATGTGATGTATGGCAACAACTTATATACAGACATCGAACTAAACTCGGCAAAGCTTGATAATATTAAGGGAGAAGGTGAGGTTGAAGCTAAAAAGTTTAAGTTTTAGTGTTATTGTTCTTTTGCTAATCTCCAATATTTACGGGGCGAAGGTAAAAAGTTTAAAAAACAGAAAAGTTAAAAAGAGTAAGAAAAATTACCGCATCATCAACTCCGATTTGTTGAAGTTACGCAAAAGTAACAACGAGATAATCTCTCAAATGAGAGGCAATGTTCATTTTTTTTACGACAACATCGAGTTTTATAGTGATAAAGCCGACCTTTATGAAAATCAGCAAAAGGTGCAACTTCTGGGAAATGTTAAGATAATCAAAGATACGATAACCTTAAAAGCTGAGGATGTTACCTATTTTAAAAAAGACGAAAAAATATACCTTATCGAAAATGTTTTCATCAAGATGGAAAACAGCAAAAACGATCAGATCAAAACTTTTTCTTGTAAGCGTGCCGAGATAGACAGAAAAACCGGACAGATGAAAGCGGACAAAGACATAAGGGTTTACGATCAGGAGCGCCAGCTGAAAGTTTTTTGTGGAAAGATGCGTTACAACCTGAACACCAAGAAAGGGTTTTTGGTGGATAATCCTGAAATTTTTTCTACCAGCGACGACTCTACTAGACTGTTGGCAGAGAAGATAGATATTTTGGACGGACACAACAAAATAAGGGCAAGATACGGCGTGAAAACATTTTCTGCTTATCACCAAACTCAGAGTGAAGAGCTTATCTATCTGAGCGAAGAGCAAAAAGTTATTTTGTTGGGAGAACCAAAATTTTATTCGGAGAAGTTAAACGCAAAAGCGAAAAGGTTTTATTTTTATTCAGACCTATCTTTTAAAAATATTGAGAAAATCGTTTTGGAAGAAGATTGTGAGGTAGATTTTCCGTCCGAACCAGGAAAACCTTTTGATAACAATTTGAGATCTGGCAAAGTAGATTTGAACTTTTCGGAGTCGAATTTAAAAGATATTATTGCCAGAGAAAATGTGGCTCTTAGTCTTATCAACCAAGACAGTTCGGGAGTATCGGTAAACAAAATTTATGGAGACACCTTGGTTTTGCGACTCAATCAACAAAAGAAGTTGGAGTATATGACTATGAAGAGTGAAAAAGTAAAAGGCGTATTTAAATTTAGTAATTAAGATTATGAAAAACGAAATAAAAATAGAAAACATCGTAAAATATTACGGTTCCAAGCTGGTTTTGCGTGATATTAGTGTCAGCATAAAGCAAGGTGAGTGCGTGGGCATAATGGGACCTAACGGTGCCGGTAAATCTACCACTTTTTACATCGTCTTAGGTTTGATCAAAGCCAGCGAAGGCAGGATCTTGTATAACGGCAAGCTTATCAACCACTTGCCGATGTATAAAAGAGCAAGACTAGGGATAGGTTATCTGGCGCAGCAGCCGTCGATATTTCACAATCTGACCGTCGAGCAAAATGTGATGGCGATCTTAGAGGTGCTTAAGATTTCCAAAGCGGAGAAAAAGCGGCGGTTGGACGAACTCTTGGCAGATTTAGACCTGACCAAATTGAGCAAACAAAAAGCTTACACCTTGTCTGGTGGAGAGCGAAGAAAGTTGGAGATAACCAGAGCTTTGGTGACCAACCCTTCTTTTTTGCTGTTGGATGAGCCTTTTGCGGGAGTTGACCCCAAAGCGGTGGAAGATATCCAAAAGATTATCAAGAAGCTAGGTGAGAAAAACATCGGCGTGCTTATCACCGACCACAATGTGATTGAAACCTTGAAGATAGTTCAAAGAGCTTACATCGTTTTCGATGGCAAAATCCTCTTTTCGGGAACCTCTGCGGAGCTGGTGAACGACCCCAAGGCGCGTGAGGTTTATTTGGGTAATACCTTTATGCAACACAATTTTGAAGAGCAGTAAGATGGAAGTTATTTTAGCCGGACACAACCTAGATGTTAACCTTATTGGTGAGCCTAACTCAAAGAGAAGCACGCCAGAGACCATCTCAGCGGCTTATGCCCGCATTAGTCGTAGCAAAAAAAGCGTTTGTGCCTTGCGGGAAGAGTCTATTTTGGATGTGGAAAAAGCCCGAAAATCGAACAACAGCATCGTTTTTGAGATGGGACACTCTTCGGTGGCAGAGCACACCGTTTTCAACTTCGATTTGATCGGCGTTTCTCGTTATTTGACCGAATATATCCAGCGAAGCAGACTCGCCTCTTTCACCGAAAAGTCGCAAAGGTATGTGACCCTTGATGGAGACTACTATTTGCCTGCCGAGGTGAAAGGCAGCCCCTTGGAGAAAAAGTTTATCCAGACTATCCAGAGGCAAAACGACCTCTATTTTGTTTTGTTTGAAAAGGCGAAAGAGAAGCTGGAACAAGAAGGTTTTGGTGGTAGTAAGCGTGATCTGTTTGGCAAAGCCAAAGAGGACGCTCGTTATTTTTTGTCGCTGGCAACAAAAACCCAGATGGGGATGACCCTGAACGCCAGAAGCTTGCAAAAACTTCTGGTGCGGCTAGACAAGCTGGATCTAATCGAGGCAAGGCAGCTTAGGCAGAAGCTAGAGCAGAAGGCGAAAAGCGTTGCTCCTTCTTTGATTAGATACACTAGCGCCGACGATTTCGACAGATTTTCTCCCCTAAAAGCGGAGCCTAGCCGGCAAGATGGTGGTAAGCAGGTGCGACTGATCAGCTGTAGCGAAAACCCCGACCAGCTTGTTTTGCAAGGATTATTTTTGGATGCGGGGCTGGAGTATGCGCAAGCCAAGCAAAAAATTAAGGTGCTAAAACAGACAGAGAAAGAGAAGATTTTTGACGCCTTATTTTCCAAAGCGAAACTTTATTCTGGTATGCCCCGAGGCTTCGAGTTAGCCGATTTCGTTTTCGAGATCTGCTGCTCTGCCTGCTGTTTTGGGCAACTAAAAAGGCACCGAATGGCGAGTATCATCAAGGCAGATTATCGCCCCGAGAACGGCGTGGTTATCCCTGATCTGATAAAATCTTTGTCACAAGAAGAAAAAATTAAGGCGGTGATAAAAGAGAGTGACGCTCTTTATTTAGAGTTGGAAGCTCAAAAGAAAGGGCTGGGTAACTACATTTTGACCAACGCTCACAAAACATCGCTTGTCTTTAAAACCAATCTCAGGGAGCTTTACCATTTTTCACGGCTGCGAGCCGACAAACATGCGCAATGGGAAATTCACCAGATCGCCAAGAAGATAGACGAGTTGGTAAAAAAACAGGCTCCCTTAGCGGGGAAATTTTTGGGAGGAAAAGATGAAATTTTTGCTAAAAGTTAGCGTGATTGCGCTGATAGTTTTCGGTTGTGGAAAAGAGGTCATCAAAGGCAAATACAGGAATATCTCCTCGCATATCAATAGCGATAAAACTATGTTTCAGGCAGATTTGGGCAGAAGGGGTCGTTACTTCACCGAGCCTTTGCAAGACAAAGAGCCGACGAAAGTCAGCTGGCAATACCCTGTCAACAAAAAGGTTTACTCCAGCCCGGTCTATTACGACGGCAAGATAATCGTCAGCGACTACGAAAATTGCGTGATGGCCATCAACTACAACACCGGCTTTTGCGACTGGGTTTTTCGCACCAAACGACGAAATTCTGCCAGTGCGGCGGTGGCAAACAACACCGTCTATATCGGGAGTTACGACAAGAAGTTTTATGCCCTAAACGCTACTAACGGCTCGCTTATTTGGAGCTACAAGACCGATGGCTACATCACCTCCTCGGCAGTAGTTTATCAGGGCATCGTCTATTTCGGCTGTTGGGATGAGCATATTTACGCCTTGAACTGCAAGACGGGTGAGCTGGTGTGGAAAATCAAGCTGGACGGCAGAGTTTACACCTCTCCTGCCATCGACAAAGAGAACGGGTTGGTTATCTTTGGAGATCGAAACTTATACGCCAGCGACCTAGTTAGCGGTGAGATTCAATGGAAGTTCTCCACTCAAGATTATATCGAAACCGCTCCAGTGGTAGACGGCAACTCCGTTTACATCGGTAGTCGAGACTACAGCGTTTACTGTTTGGATGTGAAGACGGGCAAAAAAAAGTGGAGCTACAAGACCGGATATTGGGTGACAGGCTCACCCTCGATTTATAGAAACAGGCTTATCGTTGGCTCTTACGACGACTATATTTATATCTTGGACAAAAAAAACGGAGATCTCTTGAGCAAAATCAAGACCGGTGGCGATATCCAGTTGCCGACGATCGTTGTAGGTCATTACGCCTACTCTCAAGATGTCAGCGGAACCTTCACCGCCATAGATTTGTTGAGCAACTCTAAGGCGTGGAGCACTAGATTTACCAACAAAAAATCTTTGCCTTTGGTTTATAACGGAAGCTTAATCACCGTTAACAGCGAGACCATCTTAAGATTAGACTATCGGTAGCCTTGAGCCGATGAGCCTTAAAATCAAGGAGGTTGTCGCCCACTCGCCGGCAGAGAAGATTGGGATGGTCAGTGGCGATCAGCTTATCTGTATCAACGACCACCAGATCAACAACTTCTTAGATTTGCAATTTTATGGCGCCGACCCCAAAGTTTGCTTGCGGTGGCAAACTGCTCAGGGTAAGACGCTCCAAAAAGAGCTGGAGTTGCAAGAGCCGCTAGGGCTAATCCCTTATCAACACCGCTGTCGAGAGTGCCAAAACGACTGCGTCTTTTGTTTTGTCCGCCAACTGCCAAAAGGGATGCGCTCGACCCTCTATTTGCGTGACGACGATTTCCTTTTTTCTTTCATCTACGGAAACTTCATCACTTTTTCCAACATCACCCCAGCAGACATAAGGCAAATAAAGCAGCAGTCTCTCTCGCCTTTGTATGTGTCTGTCCACGCCCTAGAGAAAAGCGTTCGGCAAAAGATGATCCGCGGCAGAGGGGTAGTCAATATTGAGCCAATCTTGGCAGATCTTTTTGAGCAAGGGATAAGGTTTCATTTCCAGATAGTTTTGGTGCCGGGCTACAACGACGGCGAAATTTTCGCCGACACTTTATCGGGGTTGGCTAAGTTTGAGCCGGAGTCGATAGGAGTGGTGCCGGTGGGTTTAACCAAATATCGCCAAGGGTTGCCCCACTTGCGTAAACTAACTCCTCAGGAGGCGAAAAAGGCGATAGAAACGGCAAAAAAATTCCCGCGAGTGTATTGTGCTGACGAGCTTTTTTTGCAGGCAGGTTTGCCTTTGCCCGATTTGGACTATTACGACGACTTTCCTCAAATAGAAAACGGAATAGGGTTGGTGCGCCAGCTGCTGCGCTCTTGGCAAGAGCAAAGAGAGGAGTTTTACAAATTAGCCAAACAGTTAGCAGGCGAGTTAGCTTTTGTTTGCGGTGAGTCGATCGCCAAGTTTATCCAAGAGATAAGTTTGCAAATAAGGGTTGACACAAACCTTCCGACCGAGGTTTTTAAGGTGGAAAACCGTTTTTTTGGCACTACCATAACCGTCAGCGGGCTTTTAACCGCAGAAGATATCTGTCAACAAACTAGCGTGGCAGGCAAGGTCGTTTGTTTGTCGTCGTCGATCTTCAACACGCAAGGGGTGAGCCTAGACGGAGTGAGCAAAGAGGAGTTGAAAAGAAGGTTGCGCTGTCGCCATCTGGTGATAGTTGATGAACTTTTTAAAAGTTGGGAGATTTTATGAAAAGGCTTGAGTGGCACCAATATTTTATGGAGATCACCAAGGTTGTTGCCAAAAGGTCAACCTGCTTGCGGCGTCAAGTGGGGGCAATAATCGTTAAGAACAAGCAGATTTTATCCACCGGTTACAACGGCTCTCCCAAAGGGCTGGAGCATTGCAAAGTTAAGGGTTGTTTACGGCAGGAGCTGCAGATTCCCTCGGGACAGCGCCACGAGATCTGCCGAGCTGTGCATGCCGAGCAAAACGCGGTGATTCAGGCAGCGGTCAATGGCGTTTCTATCTCGGGAGCGGAGCTTTATTGCACCAACTCGCCTTGTAGCATCTGCGCCAAAATATTGGTAAACGCCGAGATAAAGAAGATCTATGTTGCCGACGACTACCAAGACGATTTGGCGAAACAGATTTTGCAAGAGGCGGGCGTCGAACTGATAAGATTATAGAAAAGAAAGAGTTAAAAATGGAAGAGTTAATAAAAAAAGCGAAGTTGCTAAAAGAGGCTAAAAGTTTTTTGGCGAGTTGTGTCTCGGCAGATAAAAACCAGGCTCTGAATTGCGTGGCTGACAGTCTGCTGGAGCGGATGACAGAGATTTTGCAAGCTAACGCTCTGGATGTGCAGGCGGCAAAAACAAAGGGGATGAGCGCTCCTTTGGTCGATAGGCTCTTGTTGGACCAGGCACGGGTCGAAGAGATTAGTCACAGCTTGCGGAAGGTGGCAAATTTGCCAGATCCTGTGGGCAATATTGATAAAGGCTGGCAAGTTGGAAACGGGTTGAAGATACGCAAGATAAGTGTGCCGATGGGGGTGCTGGGGATGATTTATGAGTCCAGACCCAATGTTACCGTCGACGCTTTTGCTTTGGCTCTGAAAAGCGGTAACGCCATCTTGCTCAGGGGTAGCTCGTCGGCTTTGCAATCCAACATCGCCTTGGTGCGAGCCATCAAAGAGGGACTGCGAAAAAGCAAGATTTCGCCCGAGGTTGTCCAACTCTTGGAGAGTAGTAAGCGCCAACAGGTGCAGCAGATGTTGCAACTGACCCAGTATTTAGACCTTATCATCCCTCGTGGCGGTGCGGGTTTGATCCAGATGGTGGTTAATAACGCCAAAGTTAAAACCATAGAGACGGGGGTCGGCAATTGTCATATCTATGTTCACGCCTCTGCCGATCAAAAGATGGCGTTGGATATTGTGGAGAACGCCAAGGTGCAAAGACCTGGGGTTTGTAATGCGTGTGAGACCGTTTTGGTGGATAAAGAGATCTGCGATCAGTTTTTGCCAAAACTGGCAAAGCGTCTAGCTGGTAAAGTGGAGTTAAGGGGCTGCCCTGCCACGCGGCAGATTATCGATTGCAAACCAGCTTGCCCAGAAGATTGGAGCCAAGAGTTTTTGGACTTAATCTTGGCAGTGAGAGTGGTGGACGGCATCGAGCAAGCCATCGAGCATATCGGCAGTTACGGGAGTTTGCACTCCGAGGCGATCGTCGCCCGAGATTACAACGCTTGTCAAAAGTTCCAAGTGGCAGTGGACGCGGCAGCCGTTTATGTCAACGCTTCCACCAGATTTACCGACGGAGCGGTCTTCGGCTTCGGCTGTGAGATGGGCATCAGCACCCAAAAGATGCACGCCCGCGGGCCGATGGGCTTGAGCGAGCTGGTTACTTACAAATATGTTATTTCTGGCGAAGGACAGATACGGGAGTAGCGAATATGACAGAGAAGATTTTGGCAGTTGCTAAAAAGGTTTTTGCAGGTAAGACAGGAGCTTTGCAGCCGTTAGTTGCGGTGGAAAACGGCGAGCTACCTGACCAGCTGGCAACAGATTTGGACAACTTAGCCCAATACATAGACCACACCCTCTTGAAACCTGAGGCGCAAAAAGAGGCAATCGAGAAGTTGTGCCAGCAGGCAGAAGAGAACCGCTTTGCCAGCGTCTGCGTAAACCCTGTCTGGGCGCTGCAGGCGAAGAAGCTTTTGCCAAGAGTTCCGCTTTGCTGCGTGGTGGGTTTCCCCTTGGGAGCCAGCACCACCAAGGTAAAGCTAGCCGAGACTAAGGAAGCCTTGCAGGCAGGTGCGGACGAGGTGGATATGGTCATAAACATCGGAAGTTTGAAAGACGAAAACTATGCGCAAGTTTTGCAAGAGATACAGCTTTTGGCAGACGAGTGCCACAATTTTGGGGCAAAGCTGAAGGTGATCATCGAAACCTGCTTACTGACGCAAGAGGAGAAGATAGCCGCTTGTTTGCTCTCTAAAAGGACAAGAGCCGACTTCGTCAAAACCTCGACGGGCTTTTCTTCTGGCGGAGCCACCGAAGAAGATGTGGCTCTGATGCGGCAGGTGGTCGGCAACAAAATGGGCGTGAAAGCCTCCGGTGGCATCCGTGATAAAGCAACCGCTTTGTCGATGTTGAAAGCCGGCGCCAACAGAATAGGAGCCTCGGCTGGCATTGAGATTTGTGGATGAGGATAGTTTTATTGTTAAAAGAGGGCAAAGAAAATGGTAGAGAAGTTTGATGGAGTTTCACCGAAATTAGATGAAGAGAGCTTTGTTCACAAGGGGGCGACCCTGATCGGCAAAGTGGAGCTGGGCAAACAGGTGAGCATTTGGCCGGGAGCGGTGCTCAGAGGCGATACAGACACAATCGTGGTAGGAGACAGGTCTAACATCCAAGACAACACCGTTTGTCATTGTGAGAAAGGCAAGCCGCTAACTTTGGGAAAAGATGTCACCGTAGGTCATATGTGCACTTTGCACGCCTGCACCATCGAAGACAGTTGCCTGATCGGAATGGGAGCTATCGTGTTGGACGAGTCGGTAATCGGCGCCGGAAGCATCGTGGGAGCAGGCTCTTTGGTCACCAAGGGAACTATCGCTCCTGCGCAATCTTTGCTTTTGGGATCTCCAGCAAAAGTGGTAAAGAGCTTGGCAGACAGCACCTTGGCAGATCGCAAGAAACACGCCAAAGATTATTGGCAGCTGGCTAAAAAATATTTATAGTTTTTATAATAGGGAGTCAAAATGAAAAAAATTGTCAAAGGTGAGATTTTTTACTTTACCGACGCTCCTTCTTTAGAAAAATCTCCGCAAGATTTTAGCGTCTATTTGCCCAAAGGAGCCATCTGTATCGAGGATGGCTACATCTTGGAGGTGGGTCAGAGCGACCAGCTGGAGAAAAAGCATCCCGATGTCAGGGTGATAGATTACGGTCAAAACTTGATAACCCCGGGTTTCATCGACACGCATATTCACTATCCGCAAACGGAGATGATCGGCTCTTACGGCAAGCAGCTCATCGACTGGTTGCAAAACTACACCTTCCCTGTGGAGAGCCAGTTTGACGATGAGGATTACGCGCAGCGAATCGCCAAGATTTTTGTGCAAGAGCTTTTTCGCTACGGGACGACAAGCTGTATGTGTTACGCCTCCGTTCACCCGCAGTCGGCTCAAGCGATATTCAAGGTGGCATCGCAGTTTAATATGCGTATCATCGCCGGTAAGGTGCTGATGGATTGCAACTGTCCCCAATGTTTGGTGGATAGCCAAGATTACAAGAAGCAGACCCAAGATTTAATCGACAGTTGGCACGGTAAAGGCAGAGCTTTGTATGCGGTGACGCCGAGGTTTGCCTTGTCTTGCTCCAAACAGCAGTTGCAAGTCTCGGGCGAGCTTTTGCAAGAGAACCCCGGAGTTTATCTGCAGACGCATATTTCGGAAAATAAACTAGAGATCAAGAACGCTCTGGATATGT
This sequence comes from Cloacimonadales bacterium (SeqCode), assembly GCA_965228195.1. Lineage (GTDB taxonomy): Bacteria > Cloacimonadota > Cloacimonadia. The sequence goes on along the minus strand of OZ245797.1, from coordinate 829,723 downwards.
ATCCCGATTGTGCGGACTACTTGGGGATTTATGAGAAATATGGGCTACTCACCGCAAGGTCTGTGTTTGCTCACGGTATTCACCTCAGCGACGACGAGATGAGCAGGATAGCCAAGGCGGGGGCGACAATCGCTCACTCGCCGACCTCTAATGTTTATCTGGGCAGTGGCTTGTTCCAGATGGGTCGAGCCAATCGGCTGGGTGTCCAGACGACCATCGCCACCGATGTGGGAGCCGGCACTAGCTTCTCGCTTCTGCGGACGATGAACGAAGCTTACAAGATTCAGCAACTCAACGGCTATCCGATGAACTCTTACGAGAGCTTTTACAAGGCGACTCTGGGAGCTGCCAAAGCTTTGCAACTGGACGACAAGATCGGCTCGCTCCAAGAAGGCAAAGAGGCAGACTTCATCGTCATGAGTTACAAAAAGCCTTATTTGCAAAAGCTGCGCACCGACTATCTACAACGCCAGAGCAAGTGGGATGTGGAGAAAATGCTTTTTGGATTGCAGATGATGGGCGACGATCGCAACATCTTGGCGACTTACATCATGGGCGAAAAAATAGAGATTGAAAACAGTATTGAATAAGAACGGGAGGAGATATGTTTTTGAGTGGTGATCAGATGAAAAAGGTCATTCTGAAAGCGAAGAGAGAGAAATTTGGGATTATAGCTTCTAATGTGGTGTTTGACACATCCGTGCGGGCGATGATCCAAGGATATAACGCCATGGGAGCCGACGGATTGTTGCAGATATCCTCGGGAGCTTGCAAGTATGCGGCAGGGGAGAGCAAAGATCTATTGGTGGGAGCCAAGTTCATCTCCGATATGGTCAAAAACATCGCAGGGCAGTTCGGCAAAAGTGGTGTGGGGCTGAACATAGACCATGGCGCCCCCAAAGATTTTGATTTTATCGTCCATTGTATAGAAAACGGCTTGGTCTCGACGGTGATGATCGACGCCTCGCACGAGGAGTTCGACGAAAATGTGAAGATCACCAAAGAGGTGGTCGAGGTGGCTCATCGGCACAATGTGCTGGTGGAAGGCGAGATCGGCTACATCAAGGGCAACGAGGACGAGCTAGTCAGTGAGGACGAGCTTTACACAAATCCGCAAGAAGCTTTGGAGTTCGTCAAGAAGACGGGCGTAGACCTTTTTGCTGCCTCGGTAGGAACCAACCACGGTGTAACCAAAGGGGCGGATGTCGTTTTGCGCCTAGAGCTGATCAAAGAGATAGATAACCTTTTGGCAGCCAACAACCTCGATGCGGGGCTGGTGTTGCACGGAGCCTCCGGTTTGACCGTCAAGCAGCAACAAGACGCCGTTGCCGGTGGCGTGGTCAAGATCAACAAAGACACCCGTTACCAGATGGAGATAGCCGCGGCGGTGCAAGCTTATTGGGAAGCGGAAAAAGATGCCATCGTCTGTCCTGACGGTTTAGATGCTAAGAGCTACACCCCCGATAAGGGCAGGTTCGACCCGCGTAAATGGTTGGTCAAAGGCGAGAACTCGATGCAGGCGGCTGTGGAGAGCTTGGTGGAGATAGCCGGGGCTAAAAACAGCTCGATACTGTTGTAGTTTAAGAAAACGAGTAAGACGAAGGTAAGAGATTGCCTTCGTTTTGCTATATTCGAGATGGAGATAAGATGATAACCAAGAGAGATTGGGCAATTTTCGTGGCAGATAAATATTTTGTCAGACTTGCTTCCAAAATTGCTCAGAAGTTTCCGCTGCCAAAGAAGTAAAAAAGAAGGAAAACTAGAATGAACTTACAGTATATGAAGTTGCAAATCTTAGCCATCGGCTTGATCGTGCTGGCTGGATATTTGGGTGGAGTGCTTGCTAAGAAGCTCAAGATCGGCGAGGTGATCGGGCAGATGCTCGGTGGGGTGTTGGTGGGTCCACATCTACTCAAGGCTGTGCTGGCTTGCTTTGGGCAGGAGCAAGAGCTACCTGCTATGTTGGACGGTTTGTACCATTTTATCCACACCGACGGTTTCCACTCTTACGAGGCGATTATCGAGAGCTTTCACTTCTTCGTCTTTATGTTTTTGGGACTGATCGCCTTCTCTCTTGGCGAGGAGTTGCATCTGGACAGGCTAAAAGAGGTCGGATTTTCTGCCGTCACCATCTGTTTAGTCCAAGGGGTGATCACTTTTGTGGTCTTAAGCGTCCCGTTTTACTACCTCTTCGACTTCTCCTTGATCAACTCCCTGATTATTGGCTCTATTGGGATAGCCACCGCACCGGCTCTGACTTTCATCTTGATGCGAAAACTGAGAGTGGAAGGCAAGCTAAAGAACTTGCTGGCAAATGTGGTGGTGTTGGACGATCTGATGGAGGTGATTTTTTTCTCCATTTTCTTAGGGATAGCCGTCTATTTGCAGATGGGCAAAGAGGTTAGCTTTTTGGCTCTCGGGCAGCATTTGCTTATCGAGATTTTTTTGGCTCTGCTGCTGGGGTTGATTATCTTCGTGCTGATTTTCATCTTTTTGCGAGGCAGAAGCTCGTCCGACGAGAGCAAAACTGCCAAAGACGACCGATTTTTATCCACATTCTTGTCTGACCATCCCACGCCTTCCGTGGAGGTGCTTTTGTTTATCATCGGAGTGGTCTCGGTGGGCATCGCCGTCAGTATCCACCTAGATTTGCCTTTCTTGATAACTGCCATCTTTGCGGGGTTCTTGGTCGCCAATCTGCACTATCACGCCATCTTTGACTCCTTGAAAATCGACAATGTGATGCCGATCTTCAACCTGCTGTTTTTTGCCATCATCGGAGCCTCTATTCAGCTGGAAACTTTTTCTTGGGCAACCATCGGGCTTTCCCTCTCTTATGTGGTGCTACGCAGTGCAGGCAAGCTGGTGGGCAATCACCTTGGCACCAAATACACCGGGCAAGATCCGATGATCGTGGCTTTTTTTCCCAAGTTGATGCTGCCCCAAGCGGGTATGGCAGCCGTGGAAACCATCTTGGTGGCGACGGTGCTGGCAGGTAGCGGCGGAGAGACGATTTTCAACATCATCATCCCCGCGCTGGTCATCTTCGAGGTGGGCGGAGCTTTGTTATCGGAGAGGACTTTGATCAAGTGGAAAAACTGGACGATTGGTGAGAAAGAGGTCTGTTGTCAGACAACAGCCAAAAGCTTTTCGGAGTTGGAAGAGCTTTTGCAAAAAAGAGAGATCTTCTTGCAAACTAACTCTCGGCAAGAGGTTTTGGCAAGCGGCTTGGACTGTTTGCGCTCCGAGAGAGTGGTTCGAGATGACAACTACCAAGAGATTTTGGCATCGCTCTTGGCTCGGGAAAAGCTCTCTTCTACCTATATGGACAAAGGCGTTGCCGTTCCGCACTGCCGCCTAGAAGAGCTAGATCAGCCTTATTTGGTCAAGATAAACTTGGCAGAGGCGACTATTTGGGACAAGCAACAAAACAAGGTAAAGCAAGTTTTTTTAATTTTGACAGGGGCAAAAGATCCCAAACAACATCTGCGGGCGATAAGGGCAGTAGCCCATTCGCTGCAAAATAAGGAGTAACTTATGGAAATGCAAGAGTTTAAAGAAAGAGCTTCCCAGATAATCTTAAAAGCGGAGCAGCTTGGGAGGTTGGTTTGACTCGAGTCAGCTAAACAAGGAGATTGCTGAGCTAGAGAAACAAACTTTGCAACCTGGCTTTTGGGACAACACCACCAAAGCACAAAAGGTGATCAAAGATCTGAACCTTTTGAAAACCAAAGAGGAAGAGAGCAAAAGCGTTTTTGCCATAAGGGAAGATTTGCAGGTGTATCTGCAGATGTTACAAGAGGACGCCAGCTTGCTTGCCGAGGCGAGCAAAGAGCTCAGACAGTGGGACAACTTCTTGCAAGATTTGGAGATAAAGACGCTGCTCTCGGGCGAACTGGACTCAGGCGACGCCATCTTGACGATAAACCCGGGGGCAGGTGGCACCGAAAGCCAAGATTGGGCTGAGATGCTGCTGCGTATGTATCTGCGCTGGGCAGAGCAGAAAGGTTACAAGGCGGAGATCGTCGAGTTGCAACCGGGGGAAGAGGCTGGGATCAAGAGCGTCACCGTGGAGGTGAAAGGGCTTTTCGCCTATGGCTACTTGGCATGTGAGGCAGGCGTCCACCGTTTGGTGCGCATCTCGCCGTTTAACGCGCAAGGCAAGCGGCAAACATCTTTCGCGTCGGTGTTTGCTTATCCGCTGGTGGACGAGCAGATCCAAGTGGAGATAGACCCTAGCGAACTGCGTATCGACACCTATCGTGCTTCGGGCAAAGGCGGACAGTGTGTGAACACCACCGACTCAGCCGTTCGTATCACCCACACCCCCACAGGCATCGTGGTGCAGTGTCAAAACGAGCGTAGCCAACTCAAGAATAAAGATCACGCCATGAAGATCCTCAAATCTAGGCTCTATCAACACTACCTGCAAGAGAAACAAAAAGAGAGCAAAGAGTTAGAAAGCGCCAAGACCGAGATCGGCTGGGGCAACCAGATCCGCTCCTATGTTTTTCACCCTTACCAGATGGTCAAAGATCACCGCACTAAATTTGAGGTGAAAAACACCGACAAGGTGATGAACGGCGACTTGGACGGATTTATTGAGGAGTTTTTGCGCTTTAGCAAGATGTAGAGTGGGAGTCGTCTATCCCTACCATTTTTTGCTGCGTCTGATGTGCAACGATAATAAGCAAAGTTCTTGACAAAAATCCCTGCTCATTTTTTATCTTCTGAAAAAAAAGATAGGAGATTTTTTTGAAACTCAAAAGGCGATCATTAAGATAACGGACAGTAGCGAATAGCTATTGTCCTTTTTTTTGCAAAAAAGGGAGAATTATGAAAAAAGATGTCATCACCATCAGAGAGTTTAACAAAGAAGATATTTTCCAAGTTTTAACTCTTGCCAAAGAGTTGGAAGAAAACCCGCAACCCAACTTGTTGCAAAACAAGATAGTTTCGACCCTCTTTTTTGAACCCTCAACCAGAACAAGGCTCTCTTTCATCTCGGCTGCTCAAAAACTGGGGGCGTTGGTGCACGGCTTCGACTCCAAAGAGGGCACCTCTGCCAAGAAAGGAGAGAGCTTGGCAGACACCATCAAGATGGCTGAAGCTTACTCCGATCTGATCGTCATTCGCCACTTTTACGAGGGTGCGGCGAAGCTGGCGGCAACGGTCTCGTCAAAGCCGGTGATAAATGCGGGAGACGGTGCCAACCAACATCCGACCCAAACGCTTTTGGACCTTTACACCATCCAAAAAGAGAAAGGCAGGCTGGAGGGTTTGAAGATAGCTTTCGTGGGCGACCTCAAGTATGGGCGGACGATTCACTCCCTGGCTCAAGCGATGAAACTTTTTGGCTGCACGATGTATTTTGTCTCGCCGGAGAGTTTGAAGATGCCCGAGTATATCATAAGGGAGTTGGATCAAGCCAAGATCACTTACCACATCACCAAAGAGCTTGGCGAGGTTTTGCCCCACATCGACATCCTTTATATGACCAGGGTGCAACGGGAGCGCTTTCCCGATCTGGAAGAGTATAACAAAATCAAAGATGTTTACATCATCGACAAAGAGAAGATCGAGGGGAAATGCCAGCCTGAGATGATCATAATGCATCCTTTGCCGCGCGTAAACGAGATCAGCAAAGACCTCGACCAGACCCCTTACGCCAGATACTTTCAGCAGGCAGCCAATGGAGTGCCGGTGCGGCAGGCTCTCTTGGCTCTTTTGTTGAACAAAAAAGGAGGCAAATAATGGCAAGCATCAAAATCAAACCTATCCAAAACGGAACCGTGATCGACCATCTTCCCAGCCAACTTGTCTTCAAGATTGCCGATATACTAGACCTCTGCCAGAGTCAACACACCGTCATAGTTGCCAGGAACCTGTTCAGTCAAAAAATGGGCAGAAAGGGAATGATAAAGATCGAAGGAACTTTTTTGAGCAAAAAGGAGTTGGATAAGATCTCGCTTTTGGCTCAGATGGCTAGCGTGAACATCATCAAAGACGGAAAAAGAATAGACAAGTTCAAGCTCTCTATCCCCGAAACGATCAACAACTTAGCTACTTGTTCCAATGTTAATTGCGTTTCCAATGTAGACAAAGAGTGTTTGGACAGCAAGCTCCTTTTGGAAACGGGGGCAGACGGCAAGAAGTTTTACCGCTGCTTTTATTGTGAAAAATTGGTAGAGATAGCCGAGATCAAAATAAAGTAAAAAGGAGAGTTAGCTTGGTCAAAATAGAAAATCTAGTCGTGCAAGAAAACCAAGAGGTGGAGAAAAACCTCTTTCGCCTGAAGTTGACGAAGGGGTCTCTGGCTCCTCCACAAATCGGGCAGTTTTACCTTTTTAAGACGGAAGGAATGACCCTCAGACGACCGATCAGCATCCACCTTTACGACGGGGAGTCGCTCTTTTTTTATTATGCAGTTAAAGGCGATGGAACTCGAAAAATCGCAAACCTAAAGGAAGGTCAGACTCTCAGCGTGCAAGGACCTCTGGGTAACGGTTTTCCAGAGTATAGCCAAAAGAAGATTCTCTTGGTGGCAGGAGGAATGGGCTTGGCTCCTTTTCTTTATGTGGTTAAAAAGCTAGCCATGAGTAACGCTTTGACTTTGGTGGCAGGCGCCGCTAGTAGCAAAGAGTTGAAGATTTTGTCCTCTTTTGAGCCTTACCAGATTGAGATTATCATCGCCAGCGAAGATGGTTCGGTGGGAGTCCAAGGGAATGTGTTGACTGTGCTAAAAGAGCTTTTGGCAAAAAAGAGGTTCGATGTCGCTTTCTCTTGTGGACCAGAGCCTATGTTAAAAGCCCTGAGCCGCCAGCTGCCAGATATCCCCCATCTGGTCTCTTTGGAAAGAAATATGGCTTGCGGCACAGGTGCTTGTATGGGCTGCTCTATCAAGACCAAGAGTGGGATGAAAAAAGTTTGTCAAGACGGGCCAGTCTTCGACGACAAGGAGGTCTTTTATGAGTAAGCTCTCTCTTGATTTTCTCCCCGGACTAAAGCTCAACAATCCGCTGTTGACAGCCTCTGGATGCTTCGGCAACTCGTTGAGCTACTTAGACTACTTCGACCCTAACATCTTGGGTGGCACCATCCTCAAGGGGCTTACCCTAAAACCGAAAGACGGCAATTTGGGGCAGAGAGTGACCGAGACAGCCAGCGGGATGCTCAACTCCGTTGGGCTGGAAAATCTTGGTTACGAAAAGTTCGTGCAGGAGAGCTTGCCCCAGATAGAAGCTAAAGTCTCGATCCCTGTGATAGCCAACATCAACGGCAGCACGCCAGAAGAGTACACTCTCTTGGCAAAAAAGTTGGAGAAGCATGAGAAAATAACCGCTCTGGAGCTTAACCTCTCTTGCCCAAATGTCAAGAGTGGCGGAATGAGTTTTGGCACCCAAGCGAAGATGGTGAGCAGCATCACCGCGGCGGTCAAACAAGCCACCAGCAAACCTTTGATCGTCAAGCTTACCCCCAATGTCACCGACCTAAAACAGATCGTGGTAGCCGCGCAAGAAGGAGGGGCAGACGCCATCTCCTTGATCAACACGCTTTTGGGGATGGCTGTGGATATTCACCGAAAAAAGCCGGTCTTGGGCAACATCTTCGGAGGGCTCTCGGGTCCTGCCATCAAGCCTGTGGGGCTGCGGTGTGTGTATCAGGCAAGACAAGTTACCGACTTGCCCATAATCGGGGTGGGCGGTATTGCCAGCGCAAAAGATGTGTTGGAGTATATGGCAGTGGGAGCCAACGCCGTATCTATAGGAACGATGATCTTGAGCGAGCCGCTGATCGTTGGCACCATCTTGAGCGATTTGCAAAAATATTGCCAAGAACAAAGGTTAAACAATCTGCAAGAGATCGTGGGAGTTTGTCACCGCTAAGGGATGCCTTGCCACGACAGTGCAAAGATAAAGAAAGAAGAGGAGATAAGATGAAAAATCCAATCATCGTAGCGTTGGACTTTCCCCAGATGAGCCAAGCCAAGGAGTGCATAGACAAGCTTTCTGATAAAATAGAGATATTCAAGGTCGGTTTGGAGCTTTTTTTGAACACGGGCGGAGAGATTTTGAACTATTTAGAGAGTAAAAATAAAAAAGTTTTTCTAGACCTAAAGTTTCACGATATTCCCAACACCACCCTTCAGGCTGCCAAGTTCGCTCTGGCAAAAAATTTGTTTATGTTTAATGTTCACACCTCGGGTGGCTATCAGATGATGAGCGAAGTGGCAAAACAGGCGAAGGGCAAAAAGGCGATCATCATCGGGGTAACACTTTTGACCTCTTTGGACCAAGAAGATATCTCGACTATGTTTGGCACTCAAAAAAAAGTTTCCGATGTCGTTTTTAATCTGGCTAAGATGCTGAAGCAAGCGGGCTTAAACGGCGTGGTTTGCTCGGCAAAAGAGGCAAAGATGCTCAAAGAAAAGCTCGGCAGCGACTTCATCACCGTTTGCCCTGGTATCAGACCGCAAAACAGTGAGCAGGGCGACCAAAAGAGGGTGGTCACTCCAGCCTGGGCAGTTCAAAACGGCGTGGACTATATGGTCATCGGGCGTCCCATCACCAAGGCGAAAGATCCTGTCTTGGTTGTGGAGCAAATATTGAAAGAGATAAATCGGTGAGACCAAGAAGCTTCTGCGCAAGGTTAGATTGGCGATGACCACAATCTTTAAGGGCGCTCAGATCGTCACCAGCGGCAACCAGACCAAAGTGGTGGACATCCTCACCCAAGGCGGCAAGATAAAGCAGATAGCCCCAAAGGTGCAACATAGAGGCGCTGCTATCGTCGATTGCCAAGGTTTTCTGGTGATCCCCGGTTTGATCGACCCCCATGTTCACCTGCGTGAGCCAGGGTTCGTTTACAAAGAAGGTTTTGTCAGAGGCTCGATGTCGGCTTTGGCAGGAGGGGTGACCACCGTCTTGGATATGCCCAACACAAATCCGCCAACCAATAGCCAGAGTCGGTTGAACCAAAAAAGAGCTTTAGCTGCCAAAAAATCTTTGGTCAACTTCGGTTTTCACTTTGGAACTTCTCCCAAAATGGTCAAGCCCCCACAAAATGTAGCCTCGACCAAGATTTTTTTTGATGCCACCACGGGTAACCTGCAAGAGACAGACCAGAGAGTTGTCGAACACTACTTCAAGACCTCGCCGGTGGTCAGCGTTCATGCCGAAAAAAAGAGCGTTGATCTGGCTATCGATTATCACAACAGGTACAAACACAACCAGCTTTACATCTGCCATCTTAGCTCACGATATGAACTGGAGAAAGCTCTTGCGGCAAAGAGCAGCGATAAAAACATCTTCATCGAGCTTACTCCGCACCATCTTTTCTTTACTCAGCAAAATCAAGATCCAAAGCTTTATATGAAGCCGCCTCTGGGCACGGATCAAGACAAAGAGTTTTTGCGTGGGTCGCTGCAGTTTGTGGATACCATCGGCAGTGACCATGCTCCGCACACGATCGCAGAGAAAATGGGCGGCAAAGCTTTTGGAGTGCCGGGAGTGCAAACCATCTTAGCTTCGATGCTCAAACTTTGGCAGCTAAAGATCATCACCTTACAGCAGTTGCAAGAGCTTACCAGCGGCAACGCTGCCAAGATATTTGGGATAAAAAACAAGGGCAAATTGGCAAAAGGGAAAGACGCCGATATGGTGATCATAGATTTGAAAGAGCGCCAAAAGATCGAAGATGCGCAAATCTTGTCGAAAGCTAGCTGGACGCCGTTTGACGGCATGCAGGTCACAGGAAGCGTGAAAATGGTGATATTGGCAGGCAAAGTGGCTTGTCAAGACGGCAAAATAGTTAGTAAAGATAAAGGAAAGGAGATAGATTTTGAAACGAGAAATAGCTGAGATACTTTTGAACACCAAGGCGGTCAAGTTGGACGCCAGCAACCCTTTTACTTACGCTTCGGGGATAAAAAGCCCCATCTATTGTGACAACAGGATCTTAATCGGCAAAAAAGAGAGGGACAGAGTCGTAGAGCTTTTTTTGCAAAAGCTAGGCGACTACGATTTCCAGGTGGTTTGTGGCACGGCAACAGCCGGCATCCCTTGGGCAGCCATCATTGCCGACAGGCTAAATAAGCCGCTTGCTTATGTGCGTGGCAAGAAGAAAGAACACGGCAAAGCCAAGGTGGTGGAAGGAGCCGAGGTTAAAGGCAAAAAAGTGATTTTGATCGAAGATTTGATCAGCACCGGAGGCAGTAGTATCAAAGCCGCTGAAAGCTTGGCAGCAGAGGGCGCCCTTATCCACACCATCGTGGCTATCTTCACCTATCAGTTTAAAAGCTCGGCAAAAAATGCACTCCAGAGCAACCTTGAGATAGTCACCCTGAGCGACTTCTCTACGCTTATCGCTTTGGCAAAAGAAAGGCAATACTTGAGCTGCGACCAATACGACTCGGCAAAGCTGTGGTCACTCGACCCCGAAGGATGGTGGGGAAAGATATCTGGATAGCGATAAACATATTGGGCAAAAAAGGCAACTACTATCAGTTAGTGGTTGCCTTGGGAATGTTGAAATTTTTTTAACTACAGTTTGGTGTAATCGGTGCTGTCGCCGTCGTCGTCTGTGACCGTTAGTGTAGTTCCTGAGACGGTGTAGTTGCCTTTCTGCTTGTCGTAGCCGCTGACATCGAAAGTTACCCAGTCGGAAGTTTCGGTCTCTTTTTTCCTCCCCGAGGTAAGGGTGATGGTGTAAGATTTGGGAGAGCTGTTATCGTCGTAAACGATAGTTCCGCTTAGCTCTTCTTTATACGGAGTGCTACTGGTGTTGGTGGTAAGCAAGTTTGCCGCAGATTCAGAGAGGGTTAACACCTCGGTTTTAGGGACATCAATATTTTGCCAGCTCCCATAAACATCCCTACCGCTACTGCTACCGCTACTGCTGTCATCGTCGTCATCGTCGTCGTTGCCCAGAAGGTTGCATCCTGTTAATGCCAGAGCAAAAAAGCTCAAGATTAACATCATTTTAATGAACTTTTTCATCTTTCCTCCTTGTTTCATTTCAACAATTCCTTAAAGCCAGAGTAGATAACTCAAAATAAAGTGTCAAGCAATCTCTTTTTTTTGGGGGAGCGTCAGAGGTTTTTGATGAGAACCAATTATTATGTTGACACATAAACAGATAGCTAAATGTTGGAGCGAAAGATACAAATAAGGAGGCTGACATGGCACTTACTAATCAAGCCAAGGAAGCAATCGTGGCAGAGTTTAAACTCCACGACAAAGACACAGGGTCGCCAGAGGTTCAAGTAGCTCTGATGACCAACAACATCAAAAACATTACCACCCATCTGGACATTCACAAGAAAGATCACCACTCCAGAAGAGGGTTGCTCAAGCTGGTGGGCAGAAGAAGAAAACTTTTGGAATATCTGAAAGGTAAAGATATCGAAAGATACAGAACTTTGGTAGCTAAGTTAGGTTTGAGAAAGTAGAAGGGTTATCCCCTTTTACTTTTCTCTTAGCAAAAATAATAAAAGCTCGCACGACGCAGTAAATTTTTGAAGAATAAGACAAAAAATCAGATTTTTAGCAATAATCAAAACTCTTTCTTGCAAGGTAAACTAAGAGTGTTTGGTTATTGCTTTTTTTCTCTTTGTCTTACGGTCTTCTCAGCCTGTTAGAAGCTGTGGTGCCGAGCAAAAACACGAAGGAGAAAAAAAGATGAACATTATTAGAAAATCGATGGAGATTTCTGGTAAAACATTGACACTGGAAACAGGAAGAATGGCTAAACAAGCCAACGGCTCGGTGCTACTGACTTATGGCGACACGATGATGTTGGCAACCGCAACCGGCGAAAAACAAGCTAGGGAAGGACAAGGATTTTTCCCACTAACGGTGGACTTCATTCCCAAGATGTACGCTTCGGGCAAGATTCCGGGAGGATTTTTTAAAAGAGAGGCGAAGCCACCGACCAGCTCGATTTTGATCGCCAGAGAGATAGACAGGGGGTTGCGTCCTTTGTTCCCAGCGGGGTTCAAGAACGCCGTCCATGTGGTGATCACCGTGATGAGTTACGACGAGGATGCCGACTTGGGTTCTTTGGGCTCTATCGCTGCCAGTGCTGCCTTGACTATCTCCGACATTCCTTTTTCTGGTCCTATCGCAGGAGCTTATGTCGCTCAAAAAGACGGCGAGTTTGTCGTATTTCCCGATAAAGAGCAGATGATTGACTCCAAGCTGGAGCTGTCGGTGTCAGGAACTTATGAGAATGTCAATATGGTTGAGTCTGGTGCTTGGGAACTTTCTGAGAGCGAGATTTTGGACGCCATCTACATCGCTCACGACAAGATCAAAGAGATTATCGAGTTTCAAAACGATTTCGCGCAAGGGTGTCGCAAAGAGAAGTTTGAGTTCAGCTCACCGGAGATAGATGCCGAAGCGTTGGAGTTTGTCAAAGCCAACTTCTACGAGAAAATCAAAGAGGCTAATAAGATCACCGAGAAGCTGCCTAAATACGAGGCGCTAGACGAGTTGCGAGCACAGATGATGGCTAGCTTAGAGGAGAAGTTCTCTCCAGAAGAGCTAGAGGCTTGCCAAGGCGAATACAAAGACGCTTTCGAGAAGTATCTCAAAGAGATCGTCCGCGATTTAATCGTGGCAGGTTGTCGCCCCGATGGTCGTGACTTGGATCAGATCAGACCGATCACGGTGGAGAAAGATGTTTTGCCCCGCGCTCACGGTTCGGCTCTGTTCACCAGAGGCGAGACACAAAGTTTGGGCGTGATAACTTTGGGTAGCCCCAGAGACGAGCAGATGATCGACGATTTGAGCGAGAAGCATTACAAAAACTACTTCTTGCACTACAACTTTCCTCCTTTCTCGGTGGGTGAGGCTGGCTTTATGCGTCCTCCCGGCAGAAGAGAGCTTGGTCACGGGCATTTGGCAGAGCGCTCGCTTTACCCGGTGATGCCTAGTGGCGACGATTTCCCTTACACCATTAGAGCCGTATCGGAGATTTTGGAGTCGAACGGTTCCAGCTCGATGGCGAGTGTTTGTAGTTGTGCCACGGCGATGATGGCAGCCGGTATCCCCATCAAAAAGCCTGTTGCGGGTATTGCCAATGGCCTTGTGATGACCGAAGATGGCTATGTTGTGCTGACCGACATCCAAGGCATGGAAGACCACTTGGGCGATATGGATTTCAAGGTGACCGGCACCAGAGAGGGTATCACCGCTATCCAGATGGACATCAAGATCGATGGTATCACCAAAGAGATTATGAAGATAGCCCTAGACAAGGCGAAGATTGCCAGACTCCACATCTTGGACAAGATCGAAGCGTGTATCCCGGCTCCTTGTGCTGAGCTGAGCGAGTTTGCTCCCAAGATCAAGAGCATCATGGTGGCAAAAGATAAGATCAGCCAAGTTATCGGCGCTGGTGGCAAGACGATCAAAGAGATCATCGAGGTTACCGGAGCGGACATCAACATCGATGACGACGGCAGAGTGGCAATTTCGGCTGTCGATCCTGTTGCGTTGGACAAAGCGATGAGCATCGTTAGTAGCATCGTCGAAGATCCACAAAGAGACGAAATTTACGAAGGCGAGGTCACCAGAGTGGAGGCTTACGGCGCTTTCGTGAAGTTTATGTATAACAAGCAAGGGATGGTGCATGTATCCAAGATGGACAAGGCTCGCGTCGACGACCCTGCCGACCTAGTTAAGATTGGCGACAAGGTGAAGGTTCGTTTCGTCGGCTTCAAAGAGGGCAAAATCAGCTTGGCGATGGACGGCATCGAGGGTAACCCGACCGTGGAAAGCTGCGGCGTAGATCCGAATAAAAGAACGGAGCGCAGACCGTCAAACGACAGATACGGCAGGGATAGAAGGGACAACCGTGGTCGTCGTGATGATAGAAGACCGCGAAGAGATTACAAGAAAAAAGATTAGCAAGAGTGTTGATATGAATAAAGGGCAAGATTTTTTCTTGCCCCTTTTTTTTGTTTTTTTCTTGGTTTTTCTCCTTGCGGTGGGTCTCCACCTTTTCTTTGACCGCTCAAAGAATATGTCTTTTCTCCTGCGGAGGGCTTACTCTTTTCGGATTGCCGAAAAGAGTAACAGAAAAGACAACTCCGCTTCAGAACGCCAGCGACGGGTCGTGTCACCAGCAAAGTAAAAAAGTGTGGTTGTTCCCGCTTATCACCCGTAGTCTTGTCATTTTCTGCTTTTGGCTTTGCACCTCTATTTAGAAAGTGATTTTTGTCACTGGCTTAACAAATTAACGAAAAGAGGCTAATTTCCCTTTAAGCGGAGGTTGTCCCCGCCCAACTGGGCAGGGCAGGAAGCTCCTTGCCCTTTCTCCCCTCATTCCTAGCGGAAGCAGGAATCCATCAGTAGGACGATGCTCTGAAAAGTGCGGGGTTGCGGTGGATTTTTTCATTTTTCACTCTTAATTTTTTCTTTTCTGACCTGACCACATAAATACGGCTAATCAATCAAGAGTTCATTTATGAGGTCAGGTCAGATTTGGGGTGGCACTCTCCGCTTCATCGGGGTTACTTTTTTCCCTTTCTTGGTCGAGCAGAGACACTTGGCACTCTCTTTAAGGTGTTGAAAACGAAAAACGAAAGTGATTAGCCTAATCAGGAACAAATCTCGGAGATGCTCCCCACCACGGAACTCTGTAAGACATCTCACGCCCTGTCTCTAGCGAGTTGAAGCGGAGCGGTTTTCTTTTCTCTCCCCTCTCTTTTCGTTGAGCGTTCAACGAAAAGAGAGGGACTCACCGTAGGTGAACCACTAGTTAAAACGAAAAGAGTAAGCCCTCCGCAGGAGAAAGCAATAATAATTTACTTCGTAAAAATAAGGAAGGGAGCGGGTGCTTACTTGCCTCTGCAAGAAAGAATAACCCACCGTAAGGTGAATTTTTCATTTTTCATTCCCAAATTTTTAATTTTCTGGCACCAAAATATAAGCAAAAAATGATTAGCAACTATTTTGGTGTCAGACACCCACCGCAAGGTGACAAGCCAAAAAAACTCCTTGACTTACATCCATCCAGCATTCCTTTTGCTTCTATGAATTTAATTTTATTAGTTAACAAATCAATCAATCAGCTCAGCTTCGTGCGTGCGTGCGTGCGTGCAATTTTGGAGAATACGCTTGTAGTCAATAGTTTTTTGTAGATTAGAAAAGACAGTTCGGTTTTGCCGAGCTGTCTTTTTTTTGTGATCAAAAGATAAAAAAGAGGAGAAGTGATGATAAAGACACTATTTAAAATAGCAAAAGCGATGCTTGTGCTGGCACTCTTTGGTGGAGTGCTGAACCTGTGGGCAGGCATAAACGATAAAAGCGGTGAAGAGGTGACCGATCCATCACTTTTGCAAACTAAAGATTTTTGGCAAAACACGATGCAGTGGGGCGATGCGGTAGGAGACAATGAGGGTGATGCTATTTGGTATATGAAAGAGGGCACAGGCTTTCCCGTCCAGCGCGAAGATCAAAAAAACTTCGCCTCCAGTGGAGATGATTTTATAATAGGCGAGGATAAAACCTTCAGCAACGAGACCCAATTTTTGGATATTTTCGAAGCCGACCAGCCGCTGATCGGCGAAGAGGGGAAGATCGATTTCGGCTCTTACGATATGACCTTGGACGGCGATATAGACCTAGATGGGGCAACGATTAAATCTATCAGCGAATTTGATGGGATCCTAGAGGGCAACGGATACAAGATATGCAACTTTACGATAGAGGGCAAAGGGTTTATCGAAGAGCTAGCAGGAACGGTGCAAAATCTGGTCATCGAAAACGCCGAGGTCATTTACGGTGGCGACACGGCAGCTATCTTGGCAGCCGATGTAGAAACCAGCGCCAACATCCAAAACTGCCTGATCAAAGATTGTCATCTCTCTGGCGGCAGATATCTGGGTATGTTTGCCGGAGATATGGGAACAGCGGTTATCGAAAAGTGTTTGGTGGTCAACGGCACCATCACCAGCAATATCGGGAGCGACCCCGACGCTTTAATATCTGATGCTTATGTGGGCGGCATCGTCGGTAAAATTGGAAATGGTTGTATATGCAAATACTGTGTCTCGATGCTCGATATGTTTAGAGTCAACTACAAACCGACAAAAGAAGGAAAATTAGGTAGGATCTTTGGTTATAAAACTGGATCAACAAGCTACAACTATGGCTGGTTGGAGACCGGCTTTGAACACTGGGATGCAGAAAGACAAACTTATTGGCGTAAATTTTACCCTTCTTGGTCAACTACGAATAATTCTACTGGAACAGGTGAGTATTACAACTCTCAAAAGAATGGCGAAAGCATCTTCGTCGGAGATGTGACTAGCCAATCGGGCACTACTTATAATAAAAAGGCAGACGAAACTTTTTGGGATGCCAATGCGAAGTTCATCCCAAATGACGGAGTGGGTGATAACTGGGTCTATAACAGCGCAGAGGATCAGTATCCTGTGCCGATCTGTAGTGGTAGTAGCAGTGTCGATGCTGCAGGACTCATCTCCCGTCGCGGTGGCGAAGTAGATATGACTTACGATATAGACGCTCCCACCAGAAACATTCACACCAATTTAGGATTTAGTAATCTTCACGCAAATTCGGGTAGTGGTAATCAGAGTAAAACCTCGATAAAATCTGGGACGACGGTGAATTTTTATGCAGATTTTGAGCTTTGTTCAAACTCTACGGCCAATGCAATTATCTGGGGACTTTCTATTAACGGTTCTATGGCTTTTCCAGGTTCTGGATTTGTTGTTGGCTATATGTATGGAACTTTAAACGGGAACGGACACGAATTTTTGGGAATCGCTAATACTAGCCAAATAAATATAGGTGGCACTGAAATGGGCTTTGTTAGAAAGATTGGCAATGGGGGTTGCTTGGAGAGGTTGTCGATCTCAGATATTTATGTGGCTAATCATTGGACTGTTTCTGAAAATTCTTCCAGTGCTCTTTATGCTGGAGTTGCTGCAGGGTATGTAGCATCTGGTGGTAAATTACAAAACTGTTATGTTGATATAGACCATTTTGGATCAAATGAGTATAGAAATAAGTATTTTTACTATTCGGGCTTAGCGGGCAGAGTGCAAGGAGTTTGCACCGTGACCAAGAATGTTTTAAAGTTTCATGAAATTAATGGAAAAACATTTACGAACTATACATCTGCAGGTTATGTTTATGTTGGGGGTTTGTTTGGTTATTTTTATCCATCTAATGGCTCAGATGTGAGTAAAAATTTCATTGGGGCTAAAGCTACTAATAGTAAGATCTCAGCTTATAGCAACGAGAGTAGAGGATATGTTGGTCCTATCGTGGGGAGAAATCAATCCAGTTATGGAGTTAGCGATAACTTTGTTCATAAAAACGGAGCCACCAATTTTACATATCGAAAAGCTGATTATGGTGGTAGTTCCAATACTACTTACCAAAATTTAGTATCAGATTTGACACCTGCTCTGTGGTCAAACGATATGGAGTTGGACGAAAATATTTGGGATATACCTACAGAAGATGGAGAGTATCCGACCCTGAAAAAGGTTTGGTTCGACTGGGACGCTAATTAAATAATTGATAATTGAGAATTGATAATTGATAATTGAGTGCCTCGTCCTGAAAAAAGTGGACTCCCATTAGGGAGGAAATTTGGATAAGAGAAGAAAAACGTTTAGATATTCGAAAGCTTTTAAGGCAGAAGTTGTGCAGCTGGTGAAAGACAAAAAGTTGACAGTTTTAGAGGCTAGCAAATATTATGGAGTCGGATTTGCGACGATATATAATTGGTTAAAGAAAAAAAACATTTCAACACCTTATAAGGAGGTCTTTTACGTGAGTTTGTCAGATAAGCATAGTGCTTTAAAAGAGATAGATGAATTGAAGAAAGAAAATTTAGCGCTGAAAGAGGCTGTTTCAAAGTTGACTTTAGATAAGATTTGCCTTGAAAAATGTGTCGAAATTGGCGAGCGAGATTTTGGAATGGAGTTAAAAAAAAAGCCCGAAGTACAGGAATTGAGGAAATTAGGGAAAAAATAGTGGCTAAAAAGTTGCCTCTTAAGGTAAATTCTGTCTGCAAGTGGTTTGGTATAAGCAAGTCTGGTTTTTATAAAAAGAAGCAAAACTTGGCAAAAGTTGAGGCGTTCGAAAACCTTGTTTGCCAGCGTATTAGAGGACTTCGCAAGCTAGGATTGATGTGTGGAGCCAGAAAGATTAAAAAGCATTTGCAAGAGGAGTTTGATATCAAAATTGGGCGTGATCGCCTGCTGGATATTATGCGTAAAAACGATCTGCAGTGTCAGTTTTATAAGGTAAAAGTTAAGCACTCTAGTGGCGTCAGTCAGACTTTCCCGAACCTTTTGATGAAAGATTTTAAAAAAACGGTCAACAAATTTGGGCAAGCGATTGTTACAGATATTACTTATATCAAGTTGCCACGGGATAAATTTTGTTATATTAGTTTGGTTACAGACTTGGCTACAAGGAAGATTTTGGGTTATAATGCGGCGACCACTTTGTTGGCTAAAGAGTCTGTTAAGGTGATGAAAAAGACGATAAAGAGGTTTAATTTGCCCGACAATTGCATTCATCACAGCGATAAAGGGGTGCAATACACCAGCAAAGAGTATACCGATTTTTTGAAGAAAAACAATTTTAGGATAAGCATGACTGGCGATGGTAAGTGCTATGATAACGCCTGTGCTGAGAGGATTTTTAACACTTTGAAGAATGAGTTTGGCTTTCACGCTACGTTTTCTAGCGTGAGAGAGGTTAGAGAGCAGTTGAAGATTTTTGTGGATGTATATAACAATAAAAGGTATCACATCGCTTTGAATTATAAAACGCCTGAAGCTGTGTATTTAGAATTAAAAAATGTGGTTTAATAAATAAAAAAACGAGTCCACTATTTTAGGACTGGACACCACCGCAACCCCGCACTTTTTTTTGCATCGTGCTAATGATGGATTCCTGCTTCCGCTAGGAATGAGGGTGGGAAGAGCAGGGAGCTTCCTGCCTAGCTGGGTGGGATGGCACTCTCCGCTTCATCGGGGTCAGCCGTTTTCTTTTTCTTAATTGAGCAGAGACACTTGGCACCTTTAAGGTGTTGAAAACGAAAGACCAAAGTGATTAGCTAGTCAGAAACAAATCTCGGAGATGCTCCCCGCCACGGTAATCTTAAAACATCTCACGGCACGTCTCTAGCGATTGAAGCGGAGCGGTTTTCTTTTCTCTCCCCTCTCTTTTCGTTGAGCGCTCAACGAAAAGAGAGGGACTCACCGTAGGTGAACCACTAGTTAAAACGAAAAGAGTAAGCCCTCCGCAGGAGAAAGCAAAAATAATTTACTTCGTAAAATAAGGAAGGGAGCGGGTGCTTACTTGCCTCTGCAAGAAAGAATAACCCACCGCAAGGTGAATTTTTCATTTTTCATTCCCAAATTTTTATTTGGCTCTGGCTCTGGTAATCCAGAGCCAGAGCCAGAGCTTACTTTATCATAAACCCCTGTTTATAGTCAACCTCCACCTTCTTGGTGAGTTTGCCTTGCAAGAACTTTTCTGCCAGCATATTTTCCAAGTTTTCTTGAATAGCCCGCTTGATGGGTCTGGCACCAAATTGTGGATCGAAGCCGATCTGTGCCAGAGCGTCCACCGCTTTGTCGCTGATGGTTAAGGTAAACCCTTTTTCCTGTAGGCGACTTTGGAGGGTGGCTAGCTCTAAGAGAACGATCTGCTTGACCTCTTCTTGGTTCAACTTGTGAAAAAGCACCGTCTGAGAGATGCGGTTGATGAACTCGGGTCGGAAGTGTGCCTTCACCTCTTGCAATATTTCTGTCTCCACGTCTTGGCTACTTTTTGCCTTCAATAGACGATTAGCGCCGATGTTGCTGGTCATCACGATGATCGTGTTGCGGAAGTTCACCGTCCGTCCTTTGCCGTCGGTGAGCCTGCCTTCGTCCAAGATTTGCAAAAACAGGTTGAAAACATCGGGGTGAGCCTTTTCGATCTCGTCGAACAAAAGCACGCAGTAAGGGTGTCGTCGCACCTGCTCGGTCAGCTTGCCGCCCTCTTCGTAGCCCACATATCCCGGAGGTGCCCCTATCAGACGAGCCACCGAATGTTTTTCCATAAACTCGCTCATATCGTAGCGGAACATCGCCCGCGTATCGTTAAACAAAAGTCGCGCTAGCTCTTGAGTGAGGTAAGTTTTACCCACGCCCGTTGGTCCCAAAAATAGAAACGAGCCGATGGGGGCGTTCTCGTCCGAGAAGCCGCTTCTGGCTCTACGGATGGCGTTGGACACAGCCGCGATGCCCTGTTTTTGTCCGACCACTTTTTGGCTCAAGATCTCTTCCATGTTGGTTAGCTTCTCGGCTTCGCTCTTCAGTAGGCGCTCCAGAGGAATGTTCGTCCACTTGGAGATGATCGTAGCGATGGTGGTGGCATCGACGATCTTGCTCACCATTTGCGACTCTTGGCTCTGTTGCAACGCTTGTTTGGCAACCTCTAGCTCTTTCTCCAGCTCGATAATCGTCCCGTATTTTAAGCGCGAGGCGGTCTCCAGCTCGCCGTTTCTTTGGGCGATCTCCATCTCCGATTTAGCCTTATCTAGTTTGTCGTTCATCTGTCCAATCTTGTTCAGGTTCTGCTTTTCTTGTTTCCATTTGTCCATCAGCAAGGCGAACCTCTCTTTCAGGTTGGCTATCTGCTCTTGCGCTTTCTCCCTTTTGCCTGCCGCCTCGTCTTTGAAAGAGAGCTCCTCTATCTCCAGCTGTTGAATTTTGCGTTTTAGGTCGTCCAACTCTTGTGGCATGGAGTCTATCTGCATCCGCACCGAGGCACAAGCTTCGTCCATCAAATCGATAGCTTTGTCGGGCAAAAATCTGTCGCTGATGTAGCGGGCAGAGAGTTTGCCTGCGGCGATCAAGGCGTCGTCTGTAATCTGCAGACCGTGATGCACCTGATACTTGTCTTTTATGCCGCGTAAGATGGAGATGGTGTCGGCGATACTCGGCTCTCCTACCATCACCGGCTGAAATCGGCGTTCCAAGGCGGCGTCTTTTTCGATATATTTCTGGTATTCACTCAAGGTTGTGGCTCCGATGCAACGCATCTCGCCTCTAGCCAAAGCGGGCTTGAGCATATTGGAGGCGTCGCTTTGACCCTCGGCTGCGCCTGCTCCCACGATGGTGTGTAGCTCGTCGATGAACAAGATGATCTCACCGTTGGAGCTTTCCACCTCTTTCAAGACAGCTTTTAGCCTCTGTTCAAACTCGCCTCGATATTTTGCCCCTGCCAGCAGCAGTGCCAAATCTAGCTCCAAAACGGTCTTGTTCTTCAGGCTCTCTGGCACATCACGCTCGATGATCCGCTTGGCGAGCCCCTCGATGATGGCAGTTTTGCCCACGCCAGGCTCGCCGATGAGGACGGGGTTGTTTTTGCGTCGCCGCGACAAGATCTGCATCGTCCGCCGAATCTCGTCGTCTCGTCCAATGACAGGATCGAGCTTCTCTTTCCGCGCCAAATCTGTCAGGTTGCGGGTGTATTTGTCCAGCACTTGATAGCTCGCCTCGGGATTTTCGCTGTCCACCTTTTGGTTGCCACGCACTTCTTGGATAGCTTTGAGCAAATCTTTCTCTTTAACGCCAGCCAGCACCTGTTTGATCTCGTGGCTACTCTTGAGCAGAGCCAGCAAGATATGCTCCAAGCTGACAAAATCGTCTTGGAACTGCCCGGCTATCTTGTCTGCCAAAAGCAAAGATTTGTTCGCCTGAGCGCTGAGGTAGGCGGGCGAGCTGCCCTCCACTTTGGGGTAGTCGCGGAGTTTGGTTTTGATTTTTTCTTGCAGCAGACTCGGCTTAACCTCCACTTTTTGTAACAGGGTCGGCACCAGCGACTCTTCTATGGTTAGGGCTGCCAGCAAGATGTGCAACTCTCTGATCTCTTGATGTCCTGACTCGGTTGCCAAATCGGACGCCTTCTGCAGGCACTCTTTTGACTTTATGGTGTATTTATTAAAATTCATTTTTTCCTCCTTGAAACTTGGTGCCGGCAAAAATTGGCACTCTCAGGGCAAGACTGCTAATTAGGGGAAGTCTGTCAACCTTTTTTTAGCTCTCTTGATTTTTATGCGAATAAAGATTGACCGATCAATGCCCGAAGTTACTGATGTTTGACGGTATAAAAAAGAATAATCTAAAAACAAGGAGATAGTATGTTAAGCAGTTATTTTCCACTTTTGTTGCTAATCTTGCTGATAGTTTTTTTGGCGAAAGGCATCGTCATCGTCAAGCAGTCGGAGGTGATCATCGTCGAGCGGTTGGGGCGCTACAACAGAACCTTGCAAAGCGGTATCGGCTTCATCGTTCCCATTCTGGAGAAAGTCAGGTTCATCGAGTGGCGAACCTTGCGCACCAATATGCAGGGGCAAACGGTCGTCACCACCCGGATGTTGAGCAGGATAGATTTGCGGGAGACGGTTTACGACTTTCCTCGTCAAAATGTGATCACGGCAGACAATGTGGGTATCGAGATCAACGCCCTTTTGTATTTTCAGGTGATGGAGCCGGTGAAAGCTGTCTACGAGATTATCAACTTGCCCAACGCTATCGAGAAGCTGACTCAGACCACTTTGCGTAATGTGATCGGTGAGATGGAGCTGGACAAGACGCTTACCTCAAGGGACACCATCAACGCCAAACTGCGTGACATATTGGACGAAGCCACCGACAAATGGGGCGTTCGAGTCAACAGGGTGGAGCTGCAAGATATCAATCCGCCCGTGGAAATTCGAGAGGCGATGGAGAAGCAGATGCGTGCCGAGCGGGACAGAAGAGCCAAGATCCTCACCGCCGAGGGCAACAAGAAGTCGCTTATTCTGGAGGCTGAGGGAGCCAAAGAGTCGGCGATCAAAAAGGCAGAAGGGCAGGCTCGCTCCAGACTCTTGGTCGCCGAGGCAGAGGCGCAGGCGATAAGCAAAATCTCCAGCAGCGTTAACTCTACCGGCACAGATCCTGCTCAATATTTGATGGGACTCAAGTATATCGAAGCTTTCCAAAAGGTGACCAAGAACGGAGACAAAACCGTCGTCGTCCCTTACGAATCTTCGGCTTTGCTTGGTTCGATCAAAAGCATAAAAGAGGTTTTTGCCAAATAGCCTACTTGGCTTATAGGAAAAAAGAAAAAGGTTGCGAATTGTCGCAGCCTTTTTTTGCGCTGGAGTTCTTGACAGAAAAGCCGTTTGTCAAAGTTCCGAAGAAAAAAAAGGGTTGAGGGCAAATGAATAAGATTTTTAGACCGAAGTTTTTCACGCTGTTGAAGTTGGGTATCAGCAAGAAGCAGATCTCCGCCGATGTAATGTCGGGTATTGTGGTGGGTATCGTCGCCTTGCCTTTGGCGATAGCTTTCGCCGTTGCCTCGGGTGTTTCTCCCGAAAAAGGGCTTATAACTGCCGTGGTAGCTGGGTTTATCATCTCTTTCTTGGGTGGAAGCCGCGTCCAGATTGGCGGACCCACCGGCGCCTTCATCGTCATCGTTTATGGCATCTTGCAACAGTATGGACTGCAAGGGCTACTCATCTCTACTGTTTTGTCCGGCGTGATAATGATAACCTTCGGGTTGTTGCGCCTGGGCACGGTGCTCAAATATTTCCCTCATCCTTTGATTGTCGGTTTCACGGCAGGTATCGCCTTGGTGATTTTTTCCACGCAGATTCCAGATGCACTGGGTTTGCCGCTGGACTCAATCCCAGCAGCGTTTTCCCAGAAATGGGTGCTTTACGCTCAGAGCTTGCCCAATATCAACTGGATGGCTTTTTGCTTGACGGTGCTGACCATCGTCATCGTCGTCGGCTCCCAGAAATTTTTTGCCAAGATCCCTGGCTCTTTTATCGCCATCGTCTTGGTTACTTTGCTGGTCAACATCTTCGATCTGCCCGTGACTACCATCCAGACCTTTTTCGGCTCGATACCTGGAAACTTCAGCTTCCAGCTTCCGCTCTTTAGCTTTGGCGATCTGGGGCTTTATCTGCAACCAGCCATCACCATCGCTTTGCTAGGCAGCATCGAGTCGCTCCTCTCGGCGGTGGTCTCCGACGGTATGATCGGCGGCAAACATCGCTCCAACACCGAGCTGATCGCCCAAGGCGTGGCAAATGTTGTCACCCCTTTTTTGGGAGGAATACCAGCCACCGGAGCCATTGCGCGCACGGCAACGAATGTGAAAAACGGGGGTAGAACGCCTATCTCGGGTATGGTGCACGCCCTGACGCTGCTGGCTATTATGCTCTTCTTGGGCGAGTGGGCAAAGCTCATCCCCATGTGTTGTCTTGCCGGCATCTTGATCGTCGTTGCTTACAACATGAGCGAATGGCGCTCTTTTGTCTCCATCTTAAAAGGTTCCTACTTCGATGTCATCGTCTTGCTGACCACCTTTTTTATCACCGTTATTTTTGATCTGACCTTGGCTATCGAGGTTGGGGTGGTGCTCTCGGCGATGCTTTTTATGAAAAGGATGGCCGATATCAGCGAAAAGCGGATAAACGATGTTGTCGATCGAGATATCATCGAGAGCTACTCCGATCTGCCCCAGGGATTGCTGATCTACGAAATCAGCGGACCGCTGTTTTTTGCTTCTGCTCGTCGCTACTCCGAGGCGTTGCAAGAGGCAGGTTTGCGTTGCCAAGTGCTAGTAATTCGCATGCGCCATGTCTCTTTCATCGACCAGACCGGATTGCGCACCTTGCTCAATGTCCTTTTCATCCTCAAGCACAAACACATCAGGGTGCTGCTCTCGGGGGTAAACGGGCAAGTTCGCCAAGACCTTTTCAAGTTCGGCATCAAAACTGCCTTGACTTACGATTCGGTTTTCGATAGGTTTGATGATTCTATCGACAAGGCGAGAAAAATATTAGAAAGAAAAAATTAAAGGAGAAATTAGACCCAATTAAATGAACGCTTTTCAAAGTTCCAATTTTTAAGGTTCAGATCTTCGGATTTGGGTCTTTTTTTTGTGAGCGTGTGTGTCTAAAGATTGGGGTGATTTTTGTTAAATTGTTTCTGTTGGGGCAGTAACAAAATAAAAGTTAGACACACTGCGAGTAACTGGTTTATAAACAGTGATTAAAGGGCAGTGTCAGAATGTAAGTCATTGACAATCAAGCGGTTGCATTTTGTGGATAACTCAAGGGAAGAGGTGGACAAACTCGGTGGACTATTGTCTATCTTCTTTAGTTTCAGCAAAAAAACAACTATTAAGCTGGGTCTACTCTTTTCTTCTTATTTGTCTTGTCAGAAAAGCGGATAAAAAAAAGATTTTCAAAAAATGAAAGAGAGGAGTAGATTATGGGAAACGAACTTTTGTGGCTAATCTTTATGCTGGTAAACTTCGTCTTGATTTTGGGGTTTTACCGTTGTTTTGGCAAAGCGGGACTCTATGCGTGGATACCCATGGCGACCATCTTGGCGAACATTCAGGTGTTGAAAACCGTTGAGATTTTTGGCTTTGTGGCAACTCTGGGCAACATTATGTACGCCACCGGCTTCTTGGCGACAGATGTGTTGAGCGAAAATCACGGGAAAAAAGCGGCAACCAAAGGGATGTTGATGGGGTTTGGTTCGATGGTGGTGATGTTGGCAGTGATGCAGATGGCTTTGCTTTTCATCCCTCACCAGAGCGACTTCATCCAAGGCAGCTTGCAAAAGATATTCGGGATAATGCCCCGAATCGTGGCAGGCTCCATCGTCGCTTACCTAATCAGCCAGTCTCACGATATTTGGGCTTACAACTTCTGGCGCAAGAGGACTGGCAAAATTTGGATAGCCAACAACTTCTCGACGATGGTCAGCCAGTTGATAGACACCTTAGTTTTTGCTTTTATCGCTTTTTTTGGTGTTTTTTCGCTCCAAGTTTGGTGGCAGATTGTGTTAACCACTTACATTTTCAAGTGGCTGACGGCTTTGGTGGACACGCCTTTCCTCTATCTTTCCAAAAAAATAGGACAAAAGATTTGACATAGAAACTGACAAGTAAGGGTATTGAACGGTAATCTTCAAGATTTTATCTGAGAGATTGAAAAATTTAACCGAAAGGAGATTCATGATGAGCGTAGCAAAACAAATCATGGAGTTGGCAGAAAAGTATAGAGATTATACTGCTCAAAATCTTGCCAAACTAGTAAACATTCCTTCTGAGAGTATGAAAGAAGAAGGCGTGCAAAAAGAGTTGAAAAGACAAATGGAAGAGGCTGGATTCGACGAAGTCGTAATCGACGGTCTTGGAAACGTTTTGGGTCGTGTTGGTAATGGTCCAATCGTTTTGGCAGTTGACGGACACATGGACACCGTTGGCGTTGGTAACATGGACAACTGGGATTTCGATCCTTACTGTGGAACCATCAAAGATGGCAAAATCTTCGGTCGTGGCACAGTTGACCAAGAGGGTGGACCTGCTGCGGCAGTTACCTCTGGTCGCATCCTCAAAGAGCTTGGTCTTGGCGATAAAGTTACCTTGTGGGTTGTTGGTTCTGTGATGGAAGAAGATTGTGATGGTCTTTGCTGGAAATATATCATCGAGGAACACGGTTTGAAACCAGATTTCGCTATCTCTACCGAGCCTACCAATATGAACATCTACAGAGGACACCGTGGAAGAATGGAAATCGGGGTGCATTTCCGTGGAATCTCTTGTCACGGTTCTGCTCCAGAGCGTGGCAAAAACGCCATCTATATGGCTTCTAAGGTTCTGGTTGAGATCGAGAAGTTGAACGAGAATTTGCAACCTGATGAGGACAACTTCTTGGGCAAAGGAACCGTAACTGTTTCTCACATCGAGTCTGGTTCTCCATCGCTTTGTGCGGTTGCCGACTACGCTTATTTCCACTTGGATCGTCGTCTTACTTGGGGCGAGACTGAAGTTTCTGCTTGCAAAGAGATTCAAGATATCATCGACAGACTCGGCTACACCGATGTGGCTAAAGTCGAAGTTTTGGAGTACAAAGAGAAAGCTTGGACCGGTCTTGAGTACGGAATGAAAAAATATTTCCCAACTTGGAAATTGCCAGAGTCTGAGCCAGTTGTGCAAGTTGGTGTTGACTCTTTCAAAGATCTGTTCAACAAAGATCCAAAAGTTGACAAATGGACTTTCTCTACCAACGGTATTGCTATCAACGGTATGCACGGCATTCCAATGATCGGCTTTGGACCAGGTAACGAGGTTTTGGCACACGCACCTAACGAGTGGTGTCCTGTCGAAGACTTGGTGATGGCCTCAGCCTTCTACGCTATGTATGCGGTTAAATTGGGCGAGACTGTTAAGAAGTAATTTACTGCTTTTCAAAAAGCTAGCAAGGAGAGCCATTAGTGGCTCTCCTTTTTTTTGTTTAATAGAAGGTAATTTTGTTGCTTATCAGCGGGTGGATATGTCACCTTTCTTTGAATATCAAAGTAATATATTTTTTTTCTTGCGGAGAGACGCTCTTTTCGCCTAGATGCGAGAAGTTTTTTACTTTTCCCTTTGGGTGTCCAAAGCTAAAAGTAAAACAAAAGGTAAAAACAAAATACATAATCAAAAAGCTAAATTTCTAAACCTCGCCTCGCACGCTAATATTGCTCGTGCTATGAATCACTATCACTCTCTTTTTTTTGGTGATATAGCACTACGCAATTACCGTAAGCTCAGTCGGTATAAGAAATTGGACGCTTCTTGATTAGAGTATTTATTTGGTGCCGAGCCTTGAGCATCTGCCAACCACAAAGCTAGTGGTAACTTAGCGGCGAGGTGGAATTTTTTCACTTTTCATTTTTAACTCTTATTTCTGACACCAAAATATAAGCAAAAAATGATTAGCAACTATTTTGGTGTCAGATTTGGGAAGGCACTCTCCGCTTCACTGGGGTCAGCCGTTTTCGTTCCTTGCCTAGAGCAGAGACACTTGGCACTCTCGTAAGGTGTTGAAAACGCAAGTCCAAAGTGATTAGCCAGTCAGGAACAAATCTCGGAGATGCTCTGCGCCACGGAACTCTTAAGACATCTCACGAACCGTCTCTAGCGAGTTGAAGCGGAGCGGTTTTCTTTTCCCCTCCACCTTTTCGTTAAGCGGTCAAAGAAAAGGTGGAGACCCACCGTAGGTGAACCACTCGCTGAAAGCAAAAAACAAAAAATAAAGGTGACACATCATCGCCGCTAGGCGAAAAAATCCACTCCTCCCAGCTGGGCGAAAGCAGGGATCCATCAGTAGGACGATGCTTTGAAAAGTGCGGGGTTGTGGTGGAATTTTTCATTTTTATTTTCTGACCTGACCACATAAATACGGCTAATCATTTGAGACTTCATTTATGTGGTCAGGCCAGATGCTTTCTTTTAATTATTTCCCCATTAAGGTTTGACAAATTTTCTTCTCATTTTCATCTGTTACCAATAATAGACAAAATCAAGATAATCCCTTTTTAAGGAGGATTTATGCAACAAAATATAGTTTACGAAGATCGGACGATGGGGCAGTCTGTGGTGGCACGGTTTATGTACGCCACTTACCTTTGGATGGGCGTCGGGCTTTTTGTCACGGGTCTGGTGGCAATGCTGGTGGCGTCGTCCTCGACTCTGCTCTCTCTTTTTTACTACAACCGCGTGCTGCTTTTCGGAGTGATGATCGCCGAGCTGGTGCTGGTTTTTTATCTGGCTTCCCGCATCACCAAGATGGAGTATAGCAAAGCGCGCAACCTTTTCTTGCTTTATGCCGCTCTCAACGGAGTGAGTATGGCAGGAATTTTTGTAGTTTACGCTCAATCGACTATCGCCTCGGCTTTTTTCGTCACCGCGGGCACCTTTGGGGTGATGTGTTTATACGGCTACATCACCAAAGCCGACCTCTCCAGATTTGGCAACATCCTTTTTATGGCTCTGATCGGCATCGTCATCGCCTCGGTGGTGAATATGTTCGTCGCCTCGAGTATGGTCGCCAAGCTGATCAACTATGTGGGCGTGCTTCTTTTTTGTGCGATTACCGCCTACGACACGCAATACCTAAAGAGAGTGGCTCTATCCACAAACGATGAAAGCTCACTGCTCAAGCTCTCGATTTACGGGGCGCTGAAGCTCTATCTGGACTTTATCAATATGTTTATTTTTATCTTGCGCATTATGAGCATGGGAAATAGAGATTAACCATTTAAGGAGAAATTATTATGAAAGAGTTGATTAAAACAGACAAAGCACCTGCGGCTATCGGACCTTACTCACAAGCTGCCAAAGTTGGCAACTTGCTTTTTGTTTCGGGGCAATTGCCACTGGATCCAGCCACGATGGAGTTCGCTGGAGACGATATCGCCAGCCAAACCGAGCAGTCGCTCAAGAACCTGGTGGCTATCGTAGAGGCTGCTGGCTCTTCTATCGAGAAGATCGTCAAGGTGAACATCTTCTTGGCAGACATCAAGGAGTTCGCTGCTATGAACGAAGTTTACGCCAAGTTTTTTACCTCCAACCCTCCGGCTCGTGCGGCAGTAGAGGTTGCTAATTTGCCCAAATACGCCAAAGTAGAGATTGAGGCTGTGGCTGAGTGTTAACATATCCGAAATTCGACCCCACTATCATCCGCATCGGCTTTTTGCAGGTGCGCTGGTATGGGGTTTGTTATTTGGTCAGCATAATTTTTGGCTACTTTTTCTATCGCAAAACGCTTTTGTCCCGCGGCGTGCAGATGAGCAAGAAGGTTTACGAAGATTTCATCTTCTTTATCGTGCTGGGTGTCATTTTGGGCGGTCGTTTGGGTTATGTCCTTTTTTACAACTTGGCTTACTATTGGCGGCATCCGCTAGAGATTTTTGCCGTCTGGCACGGAGGCATGAGTTTCCACGGTGGAGCTTTGGGGGTGATGATTTTCGGTTGGTATTTTGTTCGCAAGCATAACTACAGTTACTACCGGTTGGCAGATGCGATCACGCCTTATGTGGCGATCGGTTTGGGGATGGGTCGTTTGGGCAACTTCATCAACGGCGAGCTTTTCGGTAGAGTCTCCAATGTCCCTTGGGCGATGGTTTTCCCTTCAGGAGGTTCACTGCCTCGGCATCCGTCGCAACTTTACGAGTTTTTGTTGGAAGGGGTTTTGCTAGGCTTGATTTGCTGGTTTTCCCTCACGAAGATAAAGACCGACGGCGTCGTTTTTTGGCTGTTTTTTGCGCTTTATGGAGTTTTCAGGATGTTCGTGGAGAACTTCCGCCAGCCCGATGTCCAGCTTGGCTTCATCCTTTTTGGTTGGCTCACGATGGGACAACTGCTCAGCTTTTTGATGGTAGCTATTGGCACCTTTATGATCGTGAAAAGATATAGCAGTTAGGCAAAAAATGCAGATTAACAATTTGAGGAAAGTGCTGTTATGCGGTGCTTTTCTCTTTTTTGGATGTAGCCTTAGCGTAAGGCAACTAGATCCTCAGCTCGCCTTAAGACAGGAGACGAAGTGGCAGAGTTTCACCTTGCGTGGCAAAGCCACCCTCTGGGAAGAGGGCAAGGAGTTGCCCCAAAAATTTTTCCTCAAAAAGCAAAACGACTCGCTGCGGATGATCTGCTACGGTGGCGGGGTAACGGGCTTTACCCCCACCCCGACTCTGTCGGTGGAGGTTGCAGGGAAGCAGGTGAGCTATCGCACCAAAAACGCAAACGGTAAGTTGACCCCCCAAGACAAGCAGACCAAAAGCTTATACGCAGTTCTTTTCGCCTTCAGCCGCCTGCACCAGGTTTACAAGAGTGGTAACCTTCAGGTTGGTGAGGCAAAGATTAAAGTGGATAAAAGTGGCAACCCTGTGAAAATTTCTTCGGGTGGCATCGTTTTGCAGTTGCGGTATAAAAACAACGAATTGAGCGAGTTAGAACTTTATTTTGGATGGCGAAAAGTTTTGTTGGCAGAGATAAAAATTGATTGACAGGATGAAGAGCTTGTAAAATTTAAAACAAATAAAAAAATAAGGAGTGAGATTATGTCAGATGAAATCGTAAAACAAGAACAAGCAAGAGCGGGAATTTTATTGGCAAAAAGCGTGCCAGTGGCGTTTTTGCTAGCTTTTTTCTTTGGACCTTTGGGGATGTTGTATGCCGATGTAAAAGGGTCTTTGATAATGATTGCGGTGAGTCTAGTGGTTGGGGTTTTGACCTTAGGAATGGGTTTGATTATCACTTGGCCGGTTACAGTCGTTTGGGCAACAGTTGCCGCATCGAATTACAACAAGAAATTGGTAGAAACTGGTGGTCAATAACCTGTTGACAAGCGAGATAAGCTTCCTTTTGGTTTTGAAAAGAGTAGAAGTTTAAAAAAAAGTATTCAAATTTTAATTAGGTATTTTATGAACAGAAAATCTTACGATCAGGGTTTAAGCTCAACTCCGCTACTTGGACAGACGATAACCCAAAACCTGAAGCAGACGGTCGATAAATTTCCCGACAGAGAAGCGCTGGTTGTTCCCTACCAAGATTACCGAGCGACCTACAGCCAATTTTGGCAACAGGTAACCGCAGTGGCAAAAGGGTTGGTCGCTTATGGCGTCAAAAAAGGTGACCGCGTAGGAATATGGTCGCCCAACCGTTTCGAGTGGGTGATTATCCAATACGCCACCGCCCGCATCGGCGCTATCATGGTCAATGTTAATCCTGCCTATCGGGCGCAAGAGCTGAAGTTCGTCCTCAAACAGTCGGAAGTGATGCTTTTGGTGATGTCCAAAGGGTTTCGCAAGACGAACTACATCGACATTTTGCACGAGGTTCGATCTTCTTGTGTGAATCTGAAAGATATTTTGGTGATCGACCACGACTGGGACAAGCTGATTTACGACGGCAAGCACATCACCGATGATCAGATAGAGGCTATCGAGGATGACTTGGAGTTCGATGAGCCGATAAACATCCAATACACCAGCGGCACCACCGGTTTTCCCAAAGGTGCCACCCTCTCGCACCACAACATCTTGAACAACGGGTTTTTCATCGGAGAGCGGTTGAAATACACTCAGGACGACCGCGTCTGTTTGCCGGTGCCTCTCTACCACTGTTTCGGTATGGTGCTGGGCAATCTGGCTTGCACCTCTCATGGTAGCTGTATGATTTTCACCGGTGAGGCTTTCGAGCCGCTGGAGGTGATAAAAATCGTTCAGGCTGAGAAGGCGACCTCGCTCTACGGAGTGCCGGCGATGTTCATTGCCGAGCTGAATTTGCCCCAGATAGACGATTACGATTTTTCCAGTTTGCGCACCGGTATCATGGCTGGATCGCAATGTCCAGAGTCCACGATGCGCGATATTCGCAAGAAGATGAATATGAAAGAGGTCGGCATCTGTTATGGAATGACGGAGACCTCGCCGGTAAGCACGCAAACTTTCTTGGACGATAACGAGCAAAGAAGGTGCGCCACCGTCGGCAAAGTGCATCCTCACTTAGAGATAAAAGTGATCGACCCTGAGACCAAAAAGGTTGTCCCTCGCAACACGCCGGGCGAGTTTTGCACGCGTGGTTATTCGGTGATGCTCAAATATTGGAACGACCCCGAGGCGACAGCCAAGGTGATCGACGAAGGTAGGTGGATGCACACGGGCGATATGGCAGAGATGGACGAAGATGGCTACATCAAGATTGTGGGTAGAATTAAAGATATGATTATCCGTGGTGGAGAGAACATCTCGCCTCACGAAATCGAGGAGTATCTGCGCAACCACGACAAGATCTACGATGTGCAGGTCATCGGTGTGCCAGACGAGAAATACGGTGAGAGGGTGATGGCGTGGGTGATCCTCAAAGATGGTCAAGAGGTAGCGGAAGAGGAGTTGCGTGCCTACTGCAAAGGGCAGATCGCTAGCTACAAGATACCTCATTACTGGAAGTTCGTCAGCGAGTTTCCGATGACCGTGACCGGCAAGATCCGCAAAGTTGAGATGCGGGAGGTTTCCACCAAAGAGCTGGGGTTGTCGAGCCGAGACTAACCAGAGCAAATAAACTGTTGACAGGAGAGTTGAGAGCTCTCTTTTGTCTTTAGAGAATAAAATACTTCAGGGCAGGGTGAAATTCCCGACCGGCGGTTACAGTCCGCGAGTTTTGTCGACAAGGCGAAACTGACTTGGTGAAAATCCAAGACCGATAGTTAAAGTCTAGATGAGAGAAGTTATCGAGAGTTTTTTTAAAAAAAGAGAAAGCACTCGCCTTGAAGAGTTTCTGGGTGAGTGTTTTTTTTTGTGGGGAGAAGATGAGTTATCAAGAAAGGTTTATGCTACGGGCGCTGGAGCTGGCAGAACTAGGTCGGGGGCGGACTAATCCCAATCCGCTAGTGGGAGCGGTGCTTGTCCAAAAGGGCAAGATCGCAGCAGAGGGTTACCACCAAGCTTATGGCAGTGCGCACGCCGAGGTGAACGCTTTGGCGGCAGCCGGCAAGAAGGCAAAAGGAGCGGCGCTCTATGTCACTCTGGAGCCTTGTTCTCACTACGGCAAAACTCCGCCTTGCGCCTTGGCGATTATCAAAGCGGGGGTGAGCAAAGTTTTTATTGGTGCAGTTGACCCCAACCCGCTGGTGGCAGGCAAAGGAATTGCCATCTTGCGCAAGGCAGGTGTGGAGGTGCACAGCGACTTGCTGAGTGAAAAGGTGAGTAAACAAAACGAGATTTTTTGGCACTACATAAAGACGAACACCCCTTTCGTTGTTTTCAAATCGGCAGCGTCGCTAGACGGGAAAACTGCCACCGCTGGTGGTGAGTCGCAATGGATATCTTGCCGTGAGTCTCGGGCGTTGGTGCATCGCTGGCGCAAAGAGATGATGGCTGTGATGGTGGGGGTAGGCACGGTGTTGGCTGACGATCCATCCTTGACGGCACGAGAGCAAGGCGAGATTGTCGGCGAGCCTTATCGGGTGGTGTTGGACGCTTTCGGCAAGACGCCGCTGAGTGCCAAGCTGTTTGCTCAGCCAACCAAAGCCAAGACGGTGCTGGTGTGTGCCGATAGCTTGAGCATAGCTAAGCAAAAAAGTTTTGAAAAGCTGGGGGCGAGGGTGATCAAGGTGGCGTGTGAGCAAGGAAAGCTCTCTGCCGGTGAGTGTTTACGCCGGCTAGGGGAGTTAAAAATAGACTCCGTTCTTTTGGAAGGTGGAGCCACCTTGGCAGCCTCTTTTTTGCAAAGCGGAGCGATCAACAAGGTTCAGCTTTTCTTGGCACCCAAACTAATTGGAGGTCAAGACGCCAGATCGATTTTTGCAGGTGGTGGTGTGGCAAACTTAGCGCAAGCCACCGCTTTGAGCATAGAGAGCGTCAAAAGAGTGGGCGAAGATTTGCTGGTGAGTAGCTACATCAAAAAGGAGGAGCGATGTTTACCGGAATAGTGGAAGAGTTGGGGCAGGTGGTCAGCATCACCAAGGCGGGCGAGTTCGGAGCGCTGGAGTTGGTCGCTCCCAAGGTTCAATCAGATTTGCTTTTGGGCGACAGCGTAGCCACCGATGGGGTTTGCCTCACCGTCAGCCGACTCAAGCCAGAGAGCTTCGTGGTGGATGTGATGCCCATCTCGTGGCAGATAACCACCTTGGGCAGTTTGCAGATGGGCAGTAGAGTCAATCTGGAGCGGGCGCTGAAGGCGAGCGGTCGCTTGGGTGGACATTTTGTCACCGGCCATGTGGACGGGGTGGGGGTGGTGCGTAAGCTCACCCAGCAGGGCAACGCCAAACTGGTGGAGATCTCAGCCGAGCCAGAGATAGTAGGGCAGTTGGTCGCCAAAGGGTCTATCGCCGTGAGCGGGATCAGCCTTACGGTGCACTCGCTCACAGACAGCAGCTTCGGGGTGTCGCTTATCCCGCACACGATTGGGAACACGAGCTTGCAGACACTCACTCTGGGGCAGCGCCTAAATCTGGAGACCGACATCTTGGGCAAATATTGCCAAGCACTGCTAAGACCTTCACAGTCGAAGGAGAAAGAGAAGATAACGCAACAGTTTTTGCAAACAAACGGATTTTTTTGATGTCGCTTTTTTTAGGGCGACATCTTTTAAGGAGGATATTTTGAAATTTGCTAAGATAGAAGAGGCTATTGCCGAGCTCAAACTGGGTAAGATGGTGGTGGTGGTGGACGACGAGAACCGCGAGAACGAGGGCGATCTGGTTGTTTGCGCTCAGCACGCCACCCCGCAAGTGATCAACTTCATGGTCACTCACGCCAAGGGGCTTGTGTGTGTGCCGATGACCCAGAGCAAGCTGGACAGCCTTGGGCTACACCCGATGGTCGCCAAAAACACCGACGCCAAAGGGACGGCTTTCACCGTCTCGGTAGATCACAAAGAGTGTGCCACGGGCATCTCCGCCTTCGAGCGTTCGGGAACTATTCAGGCTTTGCTGGACAACGACAGCCAGAACCAAGATTTCACTCAGCCAGGACACATCTTTCCCTTGGCAGCAAAAGATGCAGGCGTGTTGGAGCGTGCAGGACACACCGAGGCAGCCGTCGATTTGGCGCGCCTTGCTGGTTGCAAGCCGGCAGGAGTCATCTGTGAGGTTATTGCCAAGGACGGGACGATGGCACGAGTCCCCGAGCTGATCGAGTTTGCTGCCGAGCACCAGCTGAAGATTATCACCATCGAAGATTTGATAGCTTATCGTCAAAAACAGGAGAAGTTGGTGGAAAGAGTCGCCTCTGCCGATCTGCCCACTAGGTTCGGCGATTTCAGATTAGTAGGCTATCGCGAGATACACACCGGCAAGCACCACATCGCCTTGGTCAAAGGTAAACCCGAAAAAGAGAAGCCGTGCTTGGTGAGGGTGCATTCCGAATGTTTGACCGGCGACACCTTCGGCTCGCTGCGGTGCGACTGTGGAGAGCAGCTGGCTACGGCTTTGGAGCAGATAAACGAGGAAGGAACAGGGGTTTTCTTGTATATGACCCAAGAGGGTAGAGGCATCGGCATCTTGAACAAGATAAAAGCTTACCAGCTGCAAGACCAAGGTATGGACACCGTTCAGGCGAACTTGGCTCTGGGCTTTCCCGACGATTTGCGAGAGTATAGCACCGGGGCACAAATCTTGAGCGACTTGGGGGTGGGCAAGATGCGCCTTTTGACCAACAATCCTCAAAAAATCTCGGGACTGAGCAAATACGATTTGGAGATAGTGGAGCGAGTTCACATCCAACTAAACCACAACCAAAAAAACGAGCATTACCTAAAAACCAAAAAAGAGAAGATGGGACATCTATTGAAATTTTAAAAACAGGGGAGAAAGATGATGAAAACTTACGAAGGAAAATTAACAGGAACAGGCGGGAAGTTCGCCATAGTGGTCAGCAGGTTCAACGACTTCATCGGCGGCAGACTAGTGGAGGGAGCCGTGGACGCCCTTTTGCGTCACGATGTGGCAGAAAGCCAGATAGAGATCGCCAAGGTGCCGGGAGCTTTCGAGATTCCTTTGGCAGCTCAAAAGCTAGCCAGTAGCGGCAACTACGAGGCTGTTATCTGCTTGGGTGCGGTGATAAAAGGACAAACCAGCCACTACGAGTATGTGAGTGCCGAGGTGAGCAAAGGCATCGCCAATGTGATGTTGCAGACAGGCACGCCGGTGATTTTCGGGGTGATCACCACTCTCACTCTGGAGCAAGCCATCGAGAGAGCCGGCTCCAAGGCGGGCAACAAAGGGGCAGAGGCTGCCAATTGTGCGCTGGAGATGGCTAATCTGCTCAAACAGATCTAAGCCAAGCAAAAGAGAGTGTAAATGAACAAAAAAAATCTGCAGTTGATAGTCGGCTGTTTGTCGGTGGGGTTAGCCGCCTCGATGTGGAGTGCCGACGGAATTTTTATCCGTCCTCAGTTTTACCAGTTTCCGCCCGCTCTAGTCGTTTTTTGGGAACATTTTTTCGGCGCCCTAATTATGCTCCCTTTTGGCATAAAATATTTTCGAGATATTATAAGCTTGCGAAGAAGAGATTGGCTGGCAATCGGCTGGATTTGTTTCTTAGGCGGATTTTTGGGCACTTTGTTCATCACCAAAGCTTTTTTTGCTGCCGTCAACCTTGAGGTCTCTTTTTCCA
The DNA here is from genome assembly GCA_965228195.1 of Cloacimonadales bacterium (SeqCode). Lineage (GTDB taxonomy): Bacteria > Cloacimonadota > Cloacimonadia. The sequence goes on along the minus strand of OZ245797.1, from coordinate 792,726 downwards.
CGGTGGTCATCTTGCAAAAACTGCAACCGATTTTTGCCATCTTGATCGCTCGCCTTTTGCTCAAAGAGAAGATGGGCAAAACTTTTTACCTCTGGGCAACTTTGGCAGTGGTGGCTACCTACTTCATCGCTTTCGGCAAACACGGAGTCGACTGGCAAGAGATCGACTTTACCCACAGTGCCGCCTTCTTTGCGGTGGTGGCAGCTTTCAGCTTCGGCTCGTCCACAGTCTTTGGCAAGCGGGTGGTCACCGATTTGGACTTCAAAGCGACCACCTCGCTCAGGTTTACCTTCACCGCTTTGATAGCTCTGCTTTATGTGTCCCTCTGGGGGCAAATCGCACAGACGGGCAACTTCGCCCCCTTGCATTGGCTCTATTTTGGCTTGATCCTTTGCACCAGCGGAGCCGGAGCGATTTTCCTCTACTACTACGGACTCAAGAAAATCCCTGCCTCTGTTGCCACTCTCTTCGAGCTTTTTTGGCCACTGACGGCAATCTTGCTCGACTACCTAATCTATGGTCACACCTTGTCTTCTGTGCAATTAAGCGGCTGTGCGGTGCTGATTTTGGCTCTCTTTTTTATCGTCCGTGACCGAGAGAGAAGTTTGCAAAGGCAGTAATCTAAAAAACTTAAAAGAAGCAAGAGTGGATTTTTCCCGCCTTGCTTCTTTTTTTTTGTCAAAAATCTTAAAATTCTAAACTTTCCAAAAGAACTTAAAAAATCTAAAAATTTCCAGAAAAACAGATTTTTTTACTCTTGATTTCCGAAGAAGTTAAAAAAAAATAAAAAAAAAGTAAAAAAATAGATTGGAGATGTAAACTCTTCAAAATCAAAAGGTTGATGTAACTTTAACAATTACTGAAAATTGTAAAATTTGCTTTATTTCAGTGATTTTTCTGCTGAAAATTTGTTTATTTCTTCTTGTTTTTGGTTGTTTTGGGTGTTTTGGGCTGTGGATAAGTTGTTGTTTATGTGTGGATTACTTTGATTTGTCCAGAGCTATCTGGTTGTTTTTTGGGTAAATAGGAGATGTGTCTAAAAGAGTAAAAAAAGTTTGACAAAAACTACACGGGACACCAGCTTGGATAGTATCGGGGTGATATGTATGCCCAAAAGAAAGTAAAATGATGTAATTGAGAAAGGTAACTATATTGTTTTGTAGTAAGATAGAAAAAACAGATAAAAGTTTAAAAAAGTTAAAAATGGCTTTTAACTTACACAATTTTATAAAGAAGGAGACACTGTATGGAAGCTTATGGTAGGCAGAGAAAAGTAAAAAAAGTTCTACTAGCTTTATTGTTGTTCTTGTCCTTGTTCGTTGGATGTACCATGGAGATGGAGGCAACGGTATCTAGTCCGGTTGCTTCGGCGACGCAGGGCGTGTATGAAGAGCAGATCGTTATCGAGTGGAACTCGGTGTCGGGTGTCTCTACTTACGAGATATACAGGTCGTCGATCAACTCGAACGACTTTGCCGAAGATTACTATTCGCTAGGAGAGGTCAAAGCCACTCGTTATGTGGATAGTGATTTGCAGTTGGCTCCAGGCAAAACCTACTACTACAAGGTGCGCTCCGTCAAAGGTGAAACTAAGTCTTTGCCTCGCACAAATCCTGCCATCGGTTGGTTAGATATACCTACTCTCCAAAATGTGGAGGTTACCAAAGGCGATTTTTTGGACAAGATAGGAATTTCTTGGGATGTGTCTGATAGGCTAAAAACAGCTGCCGAGCAAGGTGTGATCGGAAATGCGGAGATCTACTACTCCACAGACCCCAGCAATGTTACCGACGAAAAAATCACCGTCCCGCTCTCTGAGCTGAAAAACAGCGAAGGAACGGAGATTTCGGACAATATTGTCAGAGGGCTTGTTTACTACTTCAAAACGAAGATAGTGGTGATAGATGAGGGTGAAAAATCTTCGGATTTGACGGCTCTGGATTCAGGCTGGACGGCGATAGAGTCTCCCGAGAAAGTCGTAGCTAGCAAGGGCGAATACAAAGACAGGATCAGGATCGAGTGGGACGAAGTTCACGGGATAGGCTACTACAATATCTATGTGAAAGAGGTAGGAGACAACTCTTATCCGGCTAATAGTTTGGCTAGTTTAGCCAAAGGTTCGGACGAGTTTGAGCAAAGGGTTTATTACTGGTATGGCGCCGAGATGGCTAAAAATTACCGTTTCAAAGTCACCTGTGTCAAAGATAACGAAGAGACAGGTGACAACAGCGGAGCGGAATACAAAAACTTGGAAGGTCAATATTACAACCTTGGTTACACCAGATACTCTAGCCCAGACATAGACCAGATTACCCAAGACTCTGCCAGCTATGTTCAGCTAAAAGTGGTAACAGATGAGCCGCCAGAGGAAGACGAAGATCTGATGGTGCAGGTTTACCGCCGAGAGTTGAACTCGGAGAGCTTGGTTAAACTCAGCGATGTAGTGGGAGCAGTCTCCGAAGAGGGCGGAAAGGGAAAGGTCACCCTGGAAGACAGAGGTGAAGACGGACTCATCCCCGGCAAGAAGTATTACTATTCGGCTACGGTTTACAGCGAACAAGAGGGTGAGGTAATCGGCGAGTCTGAATACTCTAGCGAAAAAGCAGGCTGGATAGCTATTGACCCACCTAGCAGTGTAACTGCAACCAAAAGCAAAGATAGCGTGGTGGTTAACTGGCGAAAGGTGCCTTACGCAAAATCTTACAATGTCTATTATCGAAAAGGGGTAGATGTTTGGAAGCTGTTGTCTTCTGTGAGTGCAACCACCTCAGACCAAGAGATGAGCTTGATTCAAAACGAGTATGTCATCGACAGAGGCGTGAAGTATTACTACAAGGTTCGTTCCAAAAACGATGTGGAGTCGCACGACGACTCTAACATTGACTCAGGCTGGATCAAAATAGCCGCTCCAACTAACTTCCGCTCCATCGGGGTGAACGCCGATTGGGTAGAGTTGGAGTGGGATAGGGTAAACCATGCTCAAAAATACATCTTGTATCGCAAAGAGAACGGTGGAACAGCTCCGTTTGAGGTAGTGGACACCATCGCAGGAGATTTGGGTTCTTACAACGATGTCGGCTTGAGCTCAGCCACCGAGTATCTTTATCAGATCAAGACTCAAAGTAGTATCCTTCTGAGCACGGGAGAGTTTGAATGTTCCGACGAGGCTGATTTGGAAAGCGTTGCCAGAACTGCTCTGGAGCCACCAGTCTTAGACTCCGTCTCGCGCAATCTGGAAGGTAAGATAGTTCTTTATTGGGAAATAAAAAGCAACGAAAGTTACCGAATTTTCTACCGAGATTACGAAAATAATGACGGTTGGACAGAGGCTAGCAACCCATCTATCGGAGACTCCACCGCCGTTATTTATCCTAGCGAAGGAGGCTTGACTTACGGTAAGGTTTACTACTTCGCTCTGGCTGCCAGCAGAGACGGCTGGGCACAGTCTGATTTGGTGGACGATAACAAGTTTGGCTATATGAGGCTCGATTCTGCCTTCAATCTGGAGGCTGGTCGTTCCGGCTCTACCGAAAGCATCTATCTGCAATGGGAGGTAGACATAAACAGTGGGGCGACGGCTTATGAGGTGCATCGCAAGACGATGGGAGCCACGGAAGATTTTAGAAACATAAAGACGATCGATAAGGTTGATGGGGCAGTAAGTTACTCCTACTATGACGAAAGTTCCATCTTGGATTGCCAAGAGAAGTATCTTTACAAGATCAAATCTTTCCGCTCAGACTTTTCTAGCAGAGAGCCAGACGACCATCGTTTCTCCAATGTTGACACCGGATGGGTCTCTATTCAGGCGCCATCTTTCAACAAAGCCAGCTTGGGCGAAGACGACGACACCATAAACCTTTACTTCGAGCGGAGCTACACCGGGAGATACAAGATCTATTACAAAACCTCCAGCTACTCAGAGGACGAACTTTTGAAAGAGATTGAAGATGACGATGCCGATGTTAAAGATATGGGTAACGACAACCTTTGTTACAGCTTGAGGGCTGCAGAAGGAGCGACCGCCCCTGGAGAGATAGATTGCCAGCAAGGACAGGTGATCTACTTTGCCATGACGGCTGTAAACACAGGCGATGGCAGAGAGTCGGAAAAATCTGACGATCGACCAGGCTTTACCTTCTTGCCAAAACCGAGCTTCAGCACTGGAGCCAGCAAGGGCGAGAAAGATTACATAAACATCAAGTGGAACACCATCACGGCTGGAGATAACCAGCTCTCTTATCAGCTACTCAGGTTAGACACAAAAAACGAAGAGAACTTGATGGATGTCAGCAACAACGGAGATCACACCGACGGCGACGGAATAAAAGAAGGGTTTAAGTATATCTACAGAGTTCGGGTGGTTAACCTCGATGCCAAAAGGGAGATAGACTCCCTCTTCCCCGGAGAGACGGAAGCGGCGTATTCTGAGTTTTCGGACACGACCACCGGCTACAGTCAGTTGATGCCGGCAGAAGATTTCTTTGCCACTGGTCCAAAAGAGACCGCTTTGGACGACACCGTCAAGGTGAGCTGGGAAAACAAAGGCGAGAGAATTTATTGCACGATGATGAGAAAAGTTCAAGACGATCTAACTAGCCAGTGGGACACCTTGTATGCGGGGATTACCAACAAGGGCGAGTATGCAGATAACAGGGTCGAGGCGAACCAATACTACTTCTACAAGATGGCAATTCATAGCGAAGATTACCCCAACATCTTGGTGTTTACCGACAGCGTTTCGGGATATGTGAAACCTACACCACCAGAGGGTGTGACTGCCAGTAAGGCAGAATACGACGACAAGATTGTCGTCTCTTGGACAAAAGTGGGTAAAGCGGTAAGGTATAACATTCGTAGATACTCGGTTTTTGGTGACTCTACCGACTACAGCAGAGAGGCAGGGGAGCTGACAACCTCTGGGGACACAGTTTTCTTCGACAACAACCAAGTTGACAAAGGGTATCCGTATGTGTATCGGGTCAACGCCAATCTGGGCGAAATAGGTAAGACCGAGTATAGCGATATTAGCACAGACAACAAACAAGAGGCAGCTACCGGTTATACCAAGATGCCGAAAGTGGAAAACATCAAAGCCACAGATGGTAAATTTGAAGATAGTATCGTGGTCACTTGGGACTCGGTGGCAGCTGCCGAGAGTTACCAAGTTTACCGAGTCAAAGCCGATGGCACAGACACCACCACCTGGACGGTGCAAAGTAGTAGAGCCGTAAACTTGAAACAGGGAGCTTTAGTCGATGGAGTAAAATACAAATATTGGGTAGCGGCACAAAGAGGCTCCGATCTTTCTGCTAACTCGATAGCCGATAGTGATACGGGATGGTTGGCTATTTCAGGTCCCGCAGTGGTGGAAGCTAGCCGAGATTTGATCGACTCCATTCAGGTTACTTGGGACGAGCTTACCGCCGTAGATGATGTTACCGGCTATCAGGTGTGGAGACAGATGGACCAAGAGGCAGGAGAGGTGGATGTGAAGCTGGCTGATGTCTCGTATAGTGAAAGAAGCTATAAATATTTCGTCGCCCCAGACGAGGTTGGCGACGATATAGATATCTACATAAAAGGGGTTAGCGCCGAGTTTGGTGTCAGTTGCAAGAGCCAAACGGCAACGGGTTACACCAAGTTGAATAAGGTAAAAGATTTTGAGGCAACACCTAGCTCGGTGGAGAACTCCATCCACCTCAACTGGGAACCGGCGGTGAACTCTGATAGCACGATCTTGTGCAGGAAAGAGGGAGCCAGATGGCAAAAGATAACCACCTTGGCATCTTCCGAAAACGGTTACACCGACGAAGATTTGATGGTGGGTAAATATTACGAGTATAGCGCTCAAGCCAAAAGAGTCGGCAAAACAGACCAGGAGCAAAGATCGGAGATAGTTTTCGTCGACACTTTTATCGAGATACCGTCGATAAATTTCGATACGATCACCAAGGGTGAACATTCGGCTTTTGTCAGACTCTCTTGGCCGGGATTGCCTTCGGGAGACGAGAGCAAGTTCCAAATTTATGTTTACCTGAACGAGGGCGACTACAACGACGATCTCAATGTTTACGACACCTTGACCGTGGTTGATAGCGATAACGAAAGTTACTCTTATGACCACAATGTTGCCGAAAGCGGGGGCAAATACAATCGAGGCGTAAAATATTATTACAAGATAAGAACGCAAACGCTAACTGGCGGGGCGTGGTCTTCACTATCGCAGCTAGAAGAGGGCAAACCTTACTTCGGTTGGGCGAAGACACCAAGTCCGATAATTAACGATGCATCTATAGACTCTCTCAAAGCTATCTATGTTAGTTGGAGGAGTGAGAGCTCGGCAGAAAGTTTCGAGCTGGAGCGAGTTTTCACCTATGGCGGCTCTAGCGACACAATTTTGCAGGAGTTGAGCGACACCGTTTGGAAAGATGAGAGAGATCTCTACACCGGTCACGATTACTCTTATCGAGTAAGGGCTCAAAACTATCTTTGCGATAACGAGATTTCCAATTGGTCTGAGGTCAGGAAAGGTAGAGCCAAGCTTTTGCCTCCTTTGGGAGTTAGTGCAACCAAAGGGGAGATATTGGACACCATTGTCATCTCGTGGGATGTGCCCCAAAGCGTTTACAACCCGAGCTATGGAGCCACCAAGTATTTGGTCTATCGAGCTTCAGCCAAAGAGATGACCGATGCGGAGCTGATAGACACCAAAGAGATCGACCTCAATAAAACAAACAAAGATGCGAGCATGAGTGTTGCTGATAATCTGATGGATATGCAAACCGTGAAGATGTTTTATTACGGGCTGAAGTCTCAGGTGGGTGCGCAAGAGTCGGAGATGAGTATCATCGACTCAGGCTGGGCTAAGATCCCTGCCCCTGTGTTTACCGACTACTCGGGCAACGAAAACAACATCGACAACTTGATGGAAGACTCCGTTTGGATGAGCTGGAGCGACCCTTGTGTGTTGAGTCCAGACTCCATCGTTTATGAGATAGTTTATAGGACTGGAGATCGCACCAGTGAGAAAGATACTATCGTAAAGACAAACAGGCTGTCTTTGCTTATCGATCCCGACAACAGATTTAATTATACCCACGCCAAGATACGCTCAGACAGGAAGTTCTTTGGCAAATCTCTTTGGTCAGAAGAGATAGATCTATACACGCTGATGCCTACCCCGGTAATCGGCGATGTGGTGACGCTCCTTGCCGCAGAGAAGGCGGCGATCAGGGTGAGCTTCCAATGCCCTGACCAGTGGGTGGACTCCATCTATTTCTATCGAGAGAAAGCTACCGATCCGGATCAAATATATCTGGTGAAGGTTATGCCCAACACGGGAAGCGACGAATACTTCGACGATAGTCAGAACCTGGAGATGCGCAAGGAATACAACTACCGCATCAAATTTTACAAAGATATAACCGGCTTGTCCCAGATGAGCGACTCTATGTCGATCACCTCGCCGATATTGCCACCAGACAATGTCACTGCCACGCAAGGAGATTACGAAGATCGGATCATCATCAACTGGAGAGGGATGGCTAACGCTTCTACCACCACTATCAGCTACAATGTTTATGCCGACACGGTCTTGACCGGCTCTTTCGCTACTTGGGACGATGGAGATGTTGATATTGGTAAGAGATTGACTAATGATGGAAAATATGAAGGTCAAAGCACCCCCGTAACGAGTCCCAAGTTCACTTTCGAGAAAGACACGCTTTATCCAGAGGACACAGAAGGTTGGATTGGCTTAGATCTGGGTAGAAGCTACATCTTCGCCGTCAGTGTGAACGACGGAGAAAAGTTTGCCAGCGGCAGTGATCTATCGGAGATCTCGGAGATAGTCAAAGGGTATGCGCGTATCTCTACCCCCGAGATGGTCTCTGCCGACAAAGCCAAAAGCCCCGACACCATCAAGGTCAGATGGCTGAAGTCACAGGCGTATCGGCACGACGAGCTGGTCTCTTACCGAGTGTATCGCACCGGAAGCGACGGCAAGATAGACTCTTCGCTGGTGGTAGAAACCGGGTCTTTGCAAGAAGAGGGCGACACGCTGATCTTGGTGCAAGATGCGGGGATACACGATCTGGAGCCGCGGGTGAAATACTCTTACCAAGTCAAAGGTTTGATGAGCGGCTCAGACGAGACCGAGGCTCACTCCTCTTTGCTCAGTCCCGACTCGGCTTTGGGTTGGTTGGCGTTGCCAGCACCGGTAGGATTTTCTGCTAGCGATGGCTTGTCCAAAGACTCCATCTACTTGCAGTGGGACAACCCAAATGGCTACTCAACCCAGATTTATTGGAGCGACACATTGACTACGCTGTGGGATCATCACCAACAAACAACCACCGAAGACCACTACTCGGTGGAGATAAGCGACGAAGAAGACCAAGGCAGGTATAAATATTTTGGAGTGGCTTTCTTCGATGCCAGCTTTGGCACCTCTAACCCTACCAGCAATTGCCAAGATTCTGGCTACGCCCTTTTCGATGGTGTGGAGATTACAAATGCGAGCAAAGGGACCTACCTAGACTCTATCGAGATAGATTGGCAACCTTTTAGCGAAGCCACCGAATACGATTTGCAATACAAGGTGAAAGGGTCTCTGGATTGGCTTACCACTACTTTGTCTACCGACAGACCTTACAAGATGGAGATGTTGGAAAGAGGCAAGATCGTTTACTTCAAGATGCGAGCCAAAAACCAGATTGTTCGTTGGACGGGTGAAGACGGTTACGGAGAGATAGACTCCGGTTACACTCAGCTGGCTGGCGTCGCCAACTTCGCTGCAGCCAAAGCGGAGAACGAAGAGTTCATCAAGCTTACTTGGTCGGCTGTGCCCAATATGTCACGCTACGATGTGTTTAGAACCAAATCAGAGAGCCAAAGCTTTGCCAAAATAGCCTCTTGCCAAGGGGAGAATTATAGCGACAGCATCGCCAATCTTGACTACTACGGACAAACTTATTTCTACAAAGTGCTAGCAGTAAACCCATTGACAGAAGAGTTGGCAGAAAGCGAAAAAAACTACTCAGAGGTAGACTCGGGTTGGACGATTATCCCGGCGCCCGATAGCCTAAAAGCTAGCAAGGGAAAGTTTAACGACAGAGTCGTGATAAACTGGAAAGAGATCGACAAGGTAAGCGGTTACTACATCGACACCTCCAGGGTCAACAACAGTGCAAGTTACCAAGTGATGGACACCATTTTGACTGCCAGCACAAACCAATACACCGCTTATGTGGACGAAGAGACAGACGGAAAGCTGGAGCGAGGAGTTAAGTATTTCTTCAAGGTGCGGGCTTTCACCTTCTACAGGGAGAACAAGAGAGCAAATGTTGACTACGACTACGGCTATATCTCGCTCACCGTCCCCACAGATATCCAACCCTCGCAAGGCATCAGCTCCGATACGATAGCCGTATCTTTTAGAACTTACGACGGACTAGAAACTTGGGAGAACTATCTAATAAATCGCCTTTCTAGGAAGACGGGCGACACCTCTTTGGTCAACTTTAATAATGCCTCTTTCAGTATAACAGAAGATGGTGTGGCAACCGTCAAAGATAGGAAAAACTTCGACAAAGAACAAGGTTATATTTACAAGTATCAGGTTCGGAGCAAAAAAGGAAACATCGATTCGGAATGGAGCAATTGGAGTGCCGAGTATGGCTGGTATAACTTTGCACCTTTGAACATAGAGGTGACCAACACTCAAGAGCAGATAATGACCGACTCCATCAAGATAAGCTGGGACACAACCAGTCAGCAGTTCGAAGATATCAACAAGCTCATCGTCTATTATGACACCGTCAAAACTTCGGGAGACAATTGGGAATCTTCTACCGCCCTAGAAAAAAACTCTAGTCAGCTGAGCAAAGGTTACCTGATGATAAGCACCAAAGACAACGCTAACTTCTTGCCGGCGACGATGTATTACTTCAGGGCAAAAAGTTTTTATGACGATCTGGAAGACAACATCGTGATAGAGTCGATGTTTAGCGCCTTGGATTCTGGTTGGTATAAACTGCAAACACCCGAGATTACCTACTACTCGATAGGCGAGAACTCCGATACGATCACCATCGCCTGGGATAAGCTGGCAGATCTGCCGCGTGGCAAAGATGAGCAGATCGAGTATGTCGTTTCTCGAGGATCCACTCAAGAGTTTGCCGTTTTGCTAGATAGCAACATCTTCTACGACACCATAAATGTGGAAGAGGGAGCTTGTTTCACCTACACCGTTACAGCCAGACACTCTCGCTTCCTTAGTTCGGCTGCCAGTGCCGCTGTCACCGGTTACGCCAAGCTACTTCCACCCACCTTGGCGAGGGTGGAAGCTAGCACCGACTCTATAACCGTAGAGTGGTCTTACTCTCCGTCATATTTGAAAAACATAGACTGTTTCTATGTTTATCGCAAAGACGATCCTAGCGACTTCGAGCGAGAGCTTATCGATTCGGTGCTGGTGGTCGAAGACGAGGCTTCTTACTCTTGGTCGGACAAAGATTGCACCTTGGGTCAAGATTACTATTACTACCTGAGGGCAAACAAGGCAGGGATGATCGTCTCTAACCCTTCGGATACTGGTTCGGCTGCTCTGAAGTTGCTCTCACCATCTTTGACACAGGTGAGTGAAGGGGAGTATATAGATCAGATAGATTTGGAGTGGAACGGCACCAAAGACGCCTTGGAGTATGTAATTTTGCGGAGCGAGAGCTGGGGGTTTGATACTAAAGACACCCTCGATACGGTGCAAACCACCAACTATCAAGACAAAGACGAGGAATTGCAAGACGGAACCGTTTACTACTACAAGGTGCAGTCCAAGCGAAACCATCATCTATCCGATGAGAGCACCCACAGGGGAGGCTACACTCGCTTGAAAAAACCTGTGATAGATTATGTTTCTGAAAATCAGCCACAGGTCAAGCTCAAGTGGTCCAGAGATGGTAGCGCCATTAGCGATGCAGACGCTCAAATCTTCATCGGCGAAGGTAACGAAGTTAACAACCCCAAAGATTCTGCTTATTTGCGAGGGCTGGATTCGACTATAGACTTGATGGCTCTGTTCCCCAGCAGCGAATCTTGGTTTATAGAAGGGAAAATCTACTATGTCAAACTAAGAGCCGTTAAGACAGAAAACGACAAAAATATGTCTTCTGGTTCTGCGAAAAGTTTTGATATCATCTCCGATTTCTCGACGCCCAAAAGTTTTTACAGCTCTATCTCTACCCCAGATTTTGCTATCACTTCGGGCAAATTAGACACTCTATTCTTGAGCTGGAATAGGATGGAAGACGATGTGGTCAATAGGGTCTTGGTGCAGTGGACCAAAGACGGCTTTGGAGCTTCTGTCGATACGATGAGCGCTTTGTTCGTCAACAATGGGGAAGACTCTACCGGTTTCCTTTTGGAAAACAACAACGATGGTGAGCAAAATAAGTTGTTCCCTGGGCTTAAGTATAACTTTAGGATTAGGTTTGAAAGGGGAGAGATCGTCTCTCCATGGAGTAAGGTCGAAAAAGGTTGGTTGAAGTTGCCGGCAGCGCAAGATCTGGTAGCGTCCAAAGGAGAACACGAAGATTCGATAACTTTCACCTGGTCGAACTACTTGGGAAGCAAAGATACCACCTACGATCAAACTTACAAATATGTGATATCTTATTTAGATGGAACCACTTTCCGTTCTTTGCCAGCCATAGAAAGCAGAGAAGATTTTTACAATGTCACGGTGCCAATCTCTTCTAGCGATATCCCTCGTGGTGTGATGACCACCTTCCAGATAAGTGGACAAACCGACTCAGAGTTGGGTCTGCCATATCAAGAGGTAGAGCTGAGCCAAGACTCGGGGCACACCAGGCTAATGGAGCCGGTTAGCTCGGTCAACATCAGTGACGATCTAGAGAAAAAGATTAGATTGGACTGGTATTTGAACCTGCAAGACGAAGATGTTCTCCAGATTTACAAAGATTTGGAAGTGGAGTATCAAATACAACGCAAAGTCGTCGGTGCCGAGTTTACCGACGAGATCTTAGCCTCGGTGGACTCTTTGCAACAAACTTACTATATAGACGAAGATAGACTCAAAGCCAGCGAAAAGTATAAATACAGAATCAGGTTCTTTAGCAAAAGGTATAGTAACGACTATGCAGACAACCAAAAAGCTTCTTCGCCTTGGTTCGAGATAGAAGACAGCGGAATGGTGATCGTCAACCCTCCAGTGGTAGACGAAAACCAAGCCGGAGTGTTTTTCACCGACAAGGTGCAACTAAAGATAGAGAGAGCAGATGGAGCGGACAGTGCCGTTATCTATCGTGGAGATAAACTTTATGGCAGTTTTACCGCTTTGGACACGATTGTCTATGAAGAGAAGATAGGGTATGGCAACTATCTCTTTTACGAAGATACTGCAAACATAATCTCGGGAAGCAAATATTTTTATTACGGTGTATCTTATGCGGGAGAAAGAGAATCGGATGACGGAGAGAGACTGGCGAGCTACACGAAGTTGGAGACTCCTGAGTGGCTCAAAGTCAGTGATGGAGATTTCGTTAACAAAGTGGAGTCTGAGTGGGACACCGTCTCCAGGGCAGAAGGCTACAAGATTTGGGTCTATGACAATGCGGAAGAAAACTTGATAGACTCGATTGTTATCGGCTCACAAAAAGGTAGCAAAAGTTTGCTTCGAGAAGAGTTACCCAACATAAAAGCGGGAGAGAAATACAATTTCTACATAGCGGCTTGGAACAACACCTGTATCTACAACGAAGATAAGATCTATTCGGACAGAAGCCAAGACGAAGGTTATCTGAAGTTTGATGTGCCTAGCGATGTGACCCTCTCAAAAGACTCTGTCGGCTTCATCAAGTTGCAGATCGGTTATGAGTCTTCTGGCTTTAAGTTCAACATCTATCGGAGTTCCGACACGGCAACCATAACCGGCACAGAAGAAGATTGGGCATCTTATCAGGAGTTGTCCGATGTGACCATCTCTTACGATTCGGCTAAAGCAGAGTATGTTTGCAAAGACTTTTTGGCTTCTACCGGCGGCAGGGCTGGTGTTCAATACGCTTATATGTTGCAGGTTTACAAAGATGGTTGGACAGATGCTATCTCTGATACTTTCCACACTTGGGACAACATCGACGCAGACAAAAGAAAAGGTTGGGCTAAGGCAGATATCTACGACAAAGAGCTTACCGCTAGTCAAGGAGTCAGCGAAGACTCCATCTTGATTGAGTGGGAAAACACCGAAGACTCAAGCTTCGTCGATTTGGTGAAGTATGAGCTGGTGGAAATTCTGGATGATGTTGAGAATTACACGAAGATAGTAGAAGACACTCTCTTGGTGCGCTACTCACAGTCTAAGGTGGCAGGAAGCGACAATGTCAAAAATGGTTACAAATACAAATACGCCTTGAGGAAGAAGTTTTATGATGCACAAGAAAACCTTTACTCCACCTCACTTTCTTCTAGCCCTGTTATTGGTTGGGCGAAGATGGCAAAACCTTCTATCAAGCTGACTGTTTTAAATGGACAAGATTATCAGATCGAACCTTATAATAACAACGATAAATTTATCGTCCATAGAGTGATAAACGGAGTTGAGTATGAAGACATAGAGGTCGAAAAAGGCTTCGATTATATAGACTCTTTGAAAAACGATAAAGCGGGCAAGAGCATTGTCTACACCATTCGCACCGTTAGTCCTATTGGGCTAAAATCGGATTGGTCTGAGCCGGTGGACACCTTCTACAAGTTGTTCAGCCCTGGTTTTGCCAGTGCCTCTCAGAGTGATTTTGACAACAAGGTGGAGCTAAAATGGCACTGGGGAGAAAAAAGAGAAGCTGTTGTGGATAGCTTTGTTATAAATCGTTACAGTGAAGATGGTTTCAAAAGATACGCCTTTAAAGGTTCAAACGAAAACAAGCTGGAGTATCTTTTTGGAGACAAAGACACTTGTCTATTTATCGATGAGCAGATAAAACAAGGTGTAGAGTACACCTACAGCATCAAATCCAAAAGGGTAAACCCATCTGGAGCAAGGCTCTCTTCTGATAGCGTGGTTGCCGTGGGTTATGCTAAATTCTCGGCTCCTGTCAATGTGAGTGCTACCGACACCTTGAGGGATGTTTTGGTCACCTGGGACTCCATCAAAGATCAAGGAGAGGTAAAAGAGTATTACATTCTTTATAGCGACTCTTTGAATGGGCAAGGCTCTTACGACTATATGATGTTTGTCGGAGGTCCGGTGAAACAAGTGGAAGCTTCTTTCACAGACGCAAGTATCGAGCAAGGTCACATCCGCTGGTATAAGGTGGCAGCTTTTAATGCCTTGAGCCAAGAGGGCGTCAGATCGAAAGCCGTCAGGGGTTACGCCTTGATGGAGCCGATTGAGGGCGTGGTTTGTTCCAAAGGGGCAAGCACCGACTATGTAAGAGTGACTTGGGACACCTTAGATGTTTACCAAAGTTACTACATAGAGTGGAGCCTTAACAACCAAAGCGACGCCGACGGCAGGTTTAAGGAGCTTTATCATAGCGTGGGAAACTTCGAGAACGGAACTTACCTTCAAGACTCTATCTTGATCCCAACGGAGATAGACTCTTTGCGTGGCAGGCAGATATATGTTCATATTTGGGCTTATAATGAGTATGGTGGATCTGAGCGTCAAGCAGACAGTGGCTACGCCAAGCTGATGCCTCCCGAAGATTTTACGATGAGTAAAGGAGAGTATCTAGACTCCATCCGCTATCAGTTTACTCAGGCAGAGAACAACAATGTCAAAAGCTATAAAATCTTGGCTGACACCGAAAAAGCCAGATCTCAGACAGGCAACGCTGCCATTCAAATCTCCGACTATCTAGGCTCTGATACCTTGAGGGCAGTAGAACAAAATGAGGAAGGTTACTACTACTACGGTGGTGTGCAAGCGGTAAGCGAATTGCTAAACGCCAGCTCAGATTTCGCCGTGGATAGTGGCTATAGCCGCATACCCGCTGTCACCTCATTCAGTGGGGAAGCTCTTTACTCTGGGGAGATATCTTTGAGTTGGATGCCTGTGGATATCGGTGGCGATAGCGTGAAGTATAACATCTACCGTATTGAGGCAGACGACACCTACCCTACACCTCTTGAAAGCGAATACTATTTTAAAGATGGATCGGGGCAGATGAAGTTTGTGGACGAAAATTGTTTACCAGGCGAAAAATACAGCTATTTCTGGAAGAGCAAAGCTGTTCAAAGACCCACAGATGAGGGGCAAGAAGTAGTTTCTGATACATCTACACACATAAATCTTCTGGCAGAGATCGGTTTGGTGAAAAACTTCGTCCAAGACACCACCGCCTTTAGCAGTCAGAGCGTGAGTTTGAGTTGGAAACAAAGAGGCTCGATCGACACCTACTATATTTACAGAAGCAAATTTTCCGACACTGCCAAAACGGTTGACACCATAATAACCGTCGAGAATAACTACTGCTACTACACAGACGACGAAGACACGATGGATATAGAGAGCGGAATGTTGTGGCACTATTGGATCAGGGCGCGCAAAAACGGTAAGTTGGGGGCGTGGACTCCCGACAACGATGAGGGACTCTTAGCTTACAGTCAACCAGATATGCCGGTTATCGATACCGTAAGTCAAGGCATCTCGGCGGACACCATCAGGGTGCAGTGGTCAAAGATAAAGTATGCGAAGAAATACTTGGTCCAATACAAAGACCAAGAAAAGCAGGAGTGGATAGAGCTTGGCACGAATGTGATCGATACCTTCTACACCTTTGAAAGAGAGACCGAAGGGTTGAAAGACGGTATCCGTTATGAGTTTAGGGTGACTGCGGTTATCTCTGTGTCTACCGAATCTCCAGTAGGATTAGAATATGGCGGCTCATACGGAAGGACGATGCACTCGGACACCAGCCAGAGCAAAACAGGATACTTGCGCTTCGAGAAGATAAAGAACTTCTACTTCCAGAGTGCTTTCGACAGCATAAAATCTGACACTATCAGGCTCTATTGGGATCAGCTGGATGTCAACGATGTAACCTACACTATTTATAGAGACACGCAAGACACACCCGCTACTGCCCCGCAGTTACAAAATATGGACGACAAAGGCGAGTATCTAGACATCAAAAGGTCTAACGAGCAACACCCCGAAGGCGGAAGGCAGTATTACTACTGGATTACCTCCGAGAAAGCCACTTTTGCTGGAAACACCCAGAGCGAAAAACAAGCCGTGACGGTGATAAATGAGAGTAATTCAGGCACAGATCACTACGGTTGGGCTCTATTAGATCAGCCTGAGAATATCTGGGCTTCGGGCAAGATGCAAGCCGCAGGAGGCGATAACAACCAAGAGCTTACTTACACAGACTCCATCGTGATTAAGTGGGATAAAGTTATTAACGCCAAGAACTACCAGATCCAACAAAGAAGAAAAGATATAGAGACAACTTGGCAAGATCTGGAGACAGAGGAGTTAGACACCCAATATGTTTGGAGTATGTCTAGTGACTCCCTCAAGGGAAGAGTTTACGAGTTCCAAGTAACTGCCAAAAACGAACTGAGTGGAGACAAAAATCCTGTTTACTCCGATATAACCACCGGTTTCGCCAAGCTTCCTGCTCCTAGGTTACCAAGAGCTTACACCAAAGAGTTTACTAGTGGAGTCTTTTTAGAGTGGGATCGGATAGAAAACGCAGACGAGTATCAAATCTACAGATCCGATTTTGAAGATAAAGATTTTACCAAATGGGCAACTGTGAAGCAAAGAGACACGGAAGAGATAGACACCCTAGACAACACCATGGATCCAGGAGACAGGAAGTTCTATTACATAAGGTCTTATAACAAATCCACCGGCAAATCGGACACATCGGATGTCGTAACCCAAACTTGCCCAGTGTTGCCCCCAGACGGATTGACGGCAACCAAGGGAGAAAAAGACAAGGTAACCCTTACTTGGATACTGAACGGGAAGACGATATTTGTCGACGGATTTTATGTTTATCGCACCGCGCCAGGTTCGGTAAACGAAGCTTTCACAGACCAAGACACCATTGCCAAAATCACCGAGTTCGACCAAGGTGCAGGAAAGTATATTTTTGAAGATACGCTGGGAATGTCTATGGGAGACGGAGTGGACACCACCCGTAGCGGCAAAAAATATCTTTATGCGATCAAAACCTTTAAAAACGGGGTTTTCTCTGAATTTACGCAAGCCCAATACAGAGACACCGGTTGGATAGCTCTGCCTACCCTGACAGGATTAGATGTCCCCGTGGTGGAAGCAGACCAAGATTTCGTCTTGAGTTGGGACCAAAGCGAAAACATCAACGAAGAGATTTGTTATGTTTACAAGAGGATAAAATACAAAACCGACGGGAAAGATACGGTCTATATCTACGAAGATAATAAGCTGATGATAACCGACACTTCTGCTACCGATAGATCTACTGAGCTAGAAAACGGGATGGTTTACCAATACTACATCAAAGCTTTCAACAAGTCTGAGATTAAATACTCCGAGCAAGATGCTGCTACCTGGGCAGAGTTTGGTAAAGAGATATCGCAAGGAATGGTTTCCGAGAGTTGGTCAGATTTTAGTCTAACAGGGCGGAAATTTGCTCAGCCAATCATTGAAGTGGAGAAAGATGATGACAAGCTGAAGGTGGACAGTATCCAAATCTCTTGGTCGCCAAATAAAAACGCAACCAAGTTTATTTTGCAGATAGACACCAGCGCCAGTTTCGACAGCGATGAGTTTTTTGAGAAGACGTTGCCAAACAGCACCGAAAGAGATCTGGATAGCTTTATCTACAACCCTGATATTCCTTTGAAGAAAGCAAAAGTTTATTATATCCAGATGCAATTGAAGAACGACGAGAACACAGATGCTCAATGGGACTCTTTGACCTCAGTCTGGTCAGAGATCGACAGTGGCTGGTCTAGGCTTCTCCCGCCAGAGAATGTTACCGCTACCAAAGACCTAGAAGACTCCATTCAAGTTGACTGGGATGGCTGGGACTCTTGGGAAGATTCGGTAGAGTATCTGGTAAAATATTTTAAAACTAATAGAAACAATGACAAGCAGACAACCAGAGAAGACTCCTTGCGGTTTGGTTCGAAGTTTATCGATGGAGAGAAGATAATCTTCGTTTATAGTCAACACGAAAAATTCGGAATCTCTTATCCTTCGGCAGAGGTCAGAGGCATAGCCAAACAGCCGGTGCCAGAATACACCGCAGATGGACACCCTAGCAAAGGCGACTATGCAGACAGCATCTTCTTCAAGATGGAAGAAGCAGCCATAGAAGGAACGCAGGCGAGTTATCGCATCTATTATAGCATCGACAAAGAAGATCCTGCCATAGCTGAAGACGATCCCGAAAGCGGGGAGTATTTAACCTCAGAATCAGATTTGATAAGTATAAAAGAAGACTTTGGGCTGTTCGACGATCAGTATGGACTGAAGTTTTATATCAGAGTGTCTTGGGCTGTAGGCACAGGTGCTACCATCTATAGCCAAAAAAGTGAGTTGGACTCTGGCTGGACCAAGCTTTTGCCCCCGACTAATCTTGCCAAGTTAACCCTTGTAGATCCAGAAGATACAACCTCTATCGGGATCAGATGGACAAAAAGCTATAACTCAGACAGCGTGGTAATCTACAGAAGAGCTTTGCAAGAAGAAGATTTTGTGGCTATAGAAAAAGTGTCTGCTGCGGAAAATAGTTATAAAGACTTCATTGATAAAAGCTTAAGGTCTAACAGCTATGAGTATAAACTGCAAGCCACAAACTACCTGTCTAAGACCGAGTCGGAGTTGTCAGAAGGACTAATCAACTTCGTTCCTAAGATTTACGAGATAGAGAACTTCAAGGCGAGCAAAGGCAAGAAGATAGATACCATCTCCTTCAGCTGGGACGGAAAGCTTGATTCTAACTACATAATCTATGTGGACACCGCAAGAGAGGTGAATATAGATAACCCCGTCCACTCTTTGCGAGGATTGCAACAAGGAGAAGCAAGCTGGGATGTTATCGCCGACGGATTCCAAAGTGGTAAGTGGTATTACTTTAACCTCTTCTTGGACGGAGACGAGAACAGCCCGACACCTCTGAAGGCGAACATCGTGCTCGATAGCGGTTATGCAGCTATGAATGTGGTGGAAAGAGATTGGATAGAGGTGATGAACGACACGGTGGAGATAGTGCGCTACATAATGGGTAGCAATGTGGGCGACTCCGCTTTCAGCAAATTTGATGCCAGCCAAGCCTTTGGGTATAAATGGATAAACAAAGCGGTGGTGAGCAGAAAGAACGAGCAAACCACCAACTATACAAAGCTAGGCGAAATAGATAACGACAACCCAGCTTATGTGGACACCATCAAAGAAAACTTCGGTAAGATCTATAACTATCGCCTTAAGTTCTTCAACCAGATTGAGGACGAATACAGAGAGCTAGAGTTTAACACCTTCACGACCTTGCGTAAACCAACCAAGGTAGAGTGGGATCCAGCCTCTCTTGCAGAAGAGCAGATCAAAATAAAGGTAAGTGAAGACACCAGGAACACAAACAGCATGGACTCCATAATTCTTTATCGTCACGCTCCTACCACCGACGAAGATGAAACTATTGTCACCGCTTATAACGGACAAGAGCCAATGGAGATCGTAGATAGCAAAAATTTGACGCAAGGTTTGTTTTATCACTACACGGCAGCTTATTACGACGAAGAAACCGGACTCTCTAGAGTGAGCAGCTCCAAAGACACCGCTTTTGCCAAGTTGTCGGCTCCCCAGTTTATCGAGATTAGCGACGGGGAAAACAGAGACACCATCTTCTTGAAATGGAACAAAATCCCAGACGCCGTTGATGGATACAACTTGTATAGCAGCGACACTCTGGCGGCAACCAACTGGGAGTTGTTTGCTACCATTAACCAAACTGGCGACACAACTCATGCAGATACAAGAGACCACGAAGAGTGCAAGCGTGTTTACTACAAGGTGCAGGCGATCGGTTACGACACCACCTCGGCTTTGGACGAGTGTGAGACAACCTTTGGCAGCAGAGCTTTCCGCGGCGTGAAAGATTTGGTCGGAGTGGATGTTCCGCGGGTGGATACGATGATGTTGCAGTTCACCCTGCCAACAAGCGTAATCTTAGAGAAAGATTATTCAGGTGATCTTAACTTCTCTGATGGTGTTAAGTTGATGCGCTACGATGCGATAGACAGCACCAATAGCCTCGAGGATGGATTTGCGGTAGCAACTGACTCTTTCCAGCTAAAAGTGGCAGGACAAACCTACACGATTACCGACAACAGCGTCTTGGAGTATGGCAACCTTTATTTCTACCGAGTGGTGCTAAAGGTAAAAAGTAGCGATCAGGTGACAGAAGCTTCCAACATAGCCACGGGCTGGCTGACACCTAGGGCGGTGACCAATGTGAGGGCAACCGCAGGAGACAAGGTGGACACGGTGCTAATCTCTTGGGACAAATTACCTCAAGACAGGTTGGAAAAAGACACGGTTAGCAACTATATCGTGGTCAGATGTGATGTGGATGGAAATGAGATAGAAGAGTTGGAGATCGGCGGTGAAGACTCAACCTTCTCAGATTTCCGGGATAACGCCTTTAGCAATCCTTTTGAACCTTGTAAAGATTACAAATATCTGGTCAAAGCAAAGATCGTCATCGCCGAAGACACCGTTTATGACGGGCAGGAGATGAGCGATATTAAGGAGATATCTCCCGAGAGTAACCTAGCCAGTGGCTGGTCTGAGATGCAACCTCTTAGCTTGAGCGATATAGATGTGATAAGAGAAGACACCGTCAAAATAAACCACGACTATCCACCTACTTTGGGCACTGGCAAAGAAATGAAAATCCAGTTTTTCTTGAACCAGGATTATCAAAAATATGTGAAGATATTTGTTAAAGAGGACGGCTCAAATGTCGACTACAAATATTTGGATTCCCTGGCGAATGCAGAAGAAATAGTCCTGGATTATGAAGTGGCTACTGCAGGGCAGCTGCTGGCTTATCAGGTTAGGCTGGGTAACGATCACCTGTCGGAAAACTTTACCACCGTGCACACATACACCAACTTGAATGTAGTAGACTCCATCAAACAATCACGCGTAAACGAAGATTTCGTGGAGCTCAAGGTGTTCTTGCCGGAGGGTAACGATCAGGTCGATTCGGTTTTGCTGCGCAAGAAGAAAAAAGAGAGTAGCAAGATAGTGGACACCTTGATCTATGAAGGTTCGCAAGGCGATTTCGTCACTTGCGTAGACTCTTTTGGCGTGCAAGGAGAAGAGTATGTTTACCAAGCGGCTCTCTACAACAAGGTGACCGGCTACTCTCCTTTCGGAGACGCTAAAGACACCGTGGGCAAAGAGATCTCTGCTCCAGAGATTGAAAGAGCGGACAAAGGGGTCTCCACAGATACGATCACAATCGTTTGGTCTTCTATATCTGGCGCCGTGAATGGATACCATCTCTTGCGTGACTCCACCGGTGCAGAAGGGCTTGAAGATGCCGATTACGACACCGTTTACTCTACTATTCCACCAGCGTTGGGATCAGCCTTTGAAGACACCATCTATAACGATGAGACCGACTACCCTGCTGGAAAAAACATCTACTACAAAGTGGTTGCCAGAGGAGCACACAAAGAGTCGGAGAGGTCGGAGTATGATTATGGAAACCTGATTTATGCGGGTGTGGAAGATTTGCACGCTTTTGATTGGCCAGATAGTGGCAAGGTGGACACGATGAGCCTGAGTTGGACTATTCCCACCACCATCACCGAATACGATTCACTTTTCCTCTCTAGGCTCAAAGAGGTCACCTACGCTGCCGACGAAGACACCTTGAGAGCCAATCGAGTGGAGTTGACCAGAAAGAACATCACCAGACAAAATAAAGGAGATTTCTCACATTTTGCTTATAACTCTACCTCTGCCGACTTGTTGATAGGGCAACTTTATTTCTATAGAGTCAGGCTGAAGATAAGTGGTGAGATGAGTCCTATCTCTAATCTGGGTATCGGCTTCTTGGAGATGCCCAAGGTAGAGGGTGTGATAGCCACCAAGGCAGAGCAAGATAGCATCGTCATCTCTTGGAACAAGATAGAAAGAGTGCTGAACGATACGGTGGACTACTACGAAGTTTATCGTCACGCACAAGATGGGGATAAACAGCTTTGCAAAGTAAGTGGAGGCGACACATCGCTGGTAGATTACACCTCGAAGAGCATCTTTGGTAGCAACACCGAGAAAGGCAAAGATTACTACTATAGCGTGATAGCGGTGAAAGATATAAAACAAGATACCACCACCAAGGCAGGAGCAAGCAGTTTCGAAACCACCTTGAAGGGTAAAGAGTCTGACGAGGTTAAGGGTTACGCCGCACCAAAGCAGGCGGTGATAGTCGAGCTGAGCCAAGGTGAGTTTGAAGACTCGATCCTCATAACATATACATCTCCTTACTATGTGGACGCTGTGGAGCTTTATCGTAAGCAAATCACCGAGACGGCTTGGAACAGAGAACCAGTAACCTTGGAGATAGGTAAACAGTTTGGAGGAGCCACATATACAGATACCGACATCGTTTATGGTAAGCAGTATCACTATCTGATCAAGACGACCAAAGAGGCGTTTGAAGACTCTACGGCGATAGACACCGGCTGGAGTCTGCTAAAAAGACCAGATAGCGTGATAATTACCTCTAACGGGCAGTATTCAGACAAGATAGAACTTCAAGCCTACTCCCCTAACCAAGACGCATACCTAGACTCAATTATCATCTATAAATACTCGGAAACTCGCCAAAAGGCGGATACGATTATGGTGACCAAGACGGAGCTTGCCGACGGAGTTTACACCGTCTATGACACCCACAATGTTCAACAAGGTGTTTTCTACTCCTACAAGATAGCCTTTTCTAACCATCTGGGAAGCTCTGGGTTTACCCAAGCGAAAAACGAGCAAGCTTTTGCGTATTTGGTAGCTCCTGTTTGGGAGTCTATCAGTAAAAGCGATTATGAGGACCAGATAGAGCTGAGTTGGCACAGCAACTCCGACGCTTACAAAGGATACAAGATTTTTGTGGACACCTCTAACACCGAAGGAGCATACATAGACAGCTATAAACTGCTGGCTTTTGACAGCACCAAAATTAAAGATGGTAGCCAAGACACCACCTACACAGATCAGCAAGAGTATATAGCCGAGCAAAAAATTTACTATCGCTTGCAAGCTGTAGGTTGGGATACCGTCTCCAAGATGTCAGATCCAGAGTATGGAACTTGCAAGTTTGCTGGAGTGCAAGATCTGCAGTTTGTGGGTCCTAAGCAAGACACCCTCTATTTCCGTTGGACGCTACCTATCACCGTCGCATCTAATGTTACCAACGATGGTATAACTATCTACAGAGCAGACACGATCTTCAACGCCGATAGTGTTAAGAATATGACCGCCATAACACCAACCGTTCATAAAGAGGAAGATTATTACGACTTCTTGCAAGAAGGGTTAGAGAACAACCTGTTGATCGGTAACCTTTACTTCTACAGATGTGTGATTTCTGTGAACAATGTGAAGAGTGCCCCTAGTAACATAGCTTTTGGTTATCTGGATATGCCCGCAGTTACAGGTTTGAGCGTAACCAAGGGTGGTAGGCAAGTAGTATCGACTTTTGCTAAGTATCAAGACAGTATCGTCCTTTCTTGGGACAAGATCCCGAGTGTGGTCAACGATTCGGTCTCTTATTACAAGATTTTCAGGCAAGTGTTGGGAGAGAACGAAGCTCCACTGTCTTTTAGGCTTGACAACGGCAAAGACAGCGTATTTACCGACACCGTAGGAAACTATTACTTCGGGGAAGAGACCAAAAAAGGGCAAGTTTATCAGTATTATCTTAGAGCTTACTACGAAATATCTGAGGACACCCTAGGACAAGGACATATCTCTACTTTTGAGACGACCATCTCCTCTCCTGTGGGCGACACCGTGATCGGCTACACTTACCCTGACAGCGTTTATATCGTAGATTGCTCTCGAGAAGATTATGTGGATAGCATCAAGATAACTTACCAAAGCTGTGAGTTTGCCGACTCGATTTTGCTATTTAGGAAGCAGTCGGGAGGTAACGACTGGAAAGCTATTGGCAAACTAAACACATCTGCCTCCAGAACGACGCAAAACTACTTCTTCGATACGGACGATATCTTGAGGGCAGGAGAGCTTTATATCTATCAAGCCAAGGTTTACTTGCAGAGTTTGAAAAATGAGAGCAATCTTGACACCGGTAGCAGCAAACTGGGCGAACCCCAAAACTTAGAGGTGGTGTATAGAGCTCGTCATGAGTATTTGGCGGATAAGCCCGACACCTCGGGAATCAACATCAAATGGGACAAAGAGCCCAAAGGGAACGGATACTACATCTACATCGACACCCTAGAGTTCCCTGGCGATGGCAGTTATCTAGACACGATCATCCTTGAGAACCAAAACGATACCACCACCTTCTGGACACCAGAGGAGTTTGCAATCAATCCTGAGAAGATACGAAAGTATTACATCGCAGCCAAGACCTTTATGAACAGTAGTAGTGGTCTAATTAGATTTTCGCAATTCTCAGAACCTACCCAAGGCTGGGTAACCAGTAAGTCTGTGTTAAGCGTAGCCGCAGATTACGATCAAAGCCAATATTCGCAAGGTATCCGTGTAACTTGGGGTAATTTGCCTAGTGGATACACCAAAGACGAAGTAAGCTATTATCGCATCTTTCAAGCGGTAAACACCACCGATCCAGATAGCTTCTACACTCAGGTGGCTAACGCTGGTCCAGCCGATACCTATGTAGATATCGACACCTCCAAGACGCCAGCGGGGAATGTCTATTTCTACAAGATCAAGGTGGAGTATAATAACGACAAAACTCTTTCGGCTTTCTCCGATATTAGTAACGCCGTCAGCACACCGCTGGGCGATTTGGATCTAGATGCGAGTAAAGACAGCGCCGATCTTTGGATCTATTTCGACACCGTGCCAGGCATTACCCAATACAACCTTTATCGTAAACAAGACACCTTGCCCGCATACGATGCGAAGATGGCTTATCAAGAGATAACGGCAAGTGATTGGGAAGAGTTGACAGACGGCAGAGTTCGCTACAAAGATCCTTCAGCCAAAGAGGGCAAGATTTACTACTACGCTCTTGCCATCGAAAAAGATATCTCCATAGACGATGAGGAGTATAACCTGGTCACCAAGACAGGGTTTGAGTTGAACTCGGCTGTTTATGGTTATCTCAATAGCAAGATCAAAGTCGTGGAGATAGATTTCTGTGATAGGGGTATTCAACTCTCTTGGTCAGATGGAGAGGGCAACTTTGCTCCAGGAGTGAAGCCCGCAAGTTATCAGCTAAGAAGACAAATCAAGAACAGTGGCTCTTATTTGGAAGCAGAGCTAAAAGGGGTGAAATTAACCAAAACGGCTATCGACGGCTCAGACGACACCCTTTACACCGTGAAAGATGTAGGGACACAGG
This sequence comes from Cloacimonadales bacterium (SeqCode), assembly GCA_965228195.1. GTDB lineage: Bacteria > Cloacimonadota > Cloacimonadia. Next base: position 767,143 of record OZ245797.1, on the reverse strand, counting down.
TGTTTAACACAGGACTGGTGGTGGATTATCAATATGTTTACACCATTAGTGGAATAATCGAGAGTGATATGGGCGATGTGATGACCATCAGCTCTCCGCCGATGCAGATGAGTTATTTCTACGATTGGGAAAAAGACTCTGCGGCAACCAACATCCACTATCAAGGCTCGCAAGGAACATACAAAGATAAGATACAGTTGAAGTTTGACGCCTTTATCCCCGAAAGACCTAGCGACGATTACGACAAACAGGGGATTACTCAAAACCCGATAACTTACAAAATCACCAGATATGTGGATGGAGCAGATCAACATGAGCTGCAATTTGATGAAGACAGCGCCGTGTTTGTCGTGCAGTATGACGAAAATACCAATCAAGAGATCTACACCTTCACCGATCCAACGGAAAATCCGTTCGATTGGGGCGCTCCCGTGCCAGAGAAGAAGTATAGCTACGATATCCAAGCTTGGATAAGTAATGGAGAAGGGGTGGAGTTCCTCTCGGCAATGTTATCAGCTCAAGACTCTTCTTACCTCAAGACGGAAGGGGTGAACTTGCTGAAGGTGGAAAACTACGATTTTAACGATGAGAGAATTGGAACGAAGGTCGTTTGGGAAGAACTGACAACCTCTAACTACCAGTTTATCGTCGGGCGCGACACCTCCTCAGATTTTGCCAAAACAAATGTTGTGAACCCTGGAAGTGAGCCTGCGGCTTGTATGGACACCGTGGGATCCAATAGCGACATTTTGGTCGGCGACACGATGTTTATCGACTACAACCTCATCCAAGATAACTCTGATAATCTGGAGAGCCAACTTGGTAAGCTGTGGATAGGACAAACCTACTACTACAGAGTGGCAAAACTGCAAACCGGTTCAACCACTCCTAGTGCTTGGAGTGAATGTATCTCTATAAAATACGGAGTGGATAAGGACGATAACTACCTGATCACCAACACGACAGACTTCAACGACTTAGCCACTCGTTATAACCAAGGCAAGATAACAGGTTACATCAACATCCTTTTGCAAAACGACCTGATCTTTAACACCGATACGCTGTTGCCTTTGGGTAGCACCAGCCATCCTTTCCAAGGAAATTTCAATGGGCAAGGACATAAGATCAGCGTAGGGGATATTCACACCGCTGAGAGCAGTGTTGGTCTTTTTGGCACCGTAGAAACTGCTACCATTAAAAACTTGCAAGTGGTATACAACATAGATGTAGATGGTTCTGGCACAATCAACTATCTGGGTGGACTCATAGGCGAGGTCATCTCGGTAGCCAATGTAGACAGCGTGAGCCTAAAAACAAAAGCTCTCACCGCTGAGATAGCTGTGGGTGGAATGATAGGCGGTGGCACAGGCGCTGCTCTGGTGTCTAACAGTGAGATAACCTTAGCGGGAGATTTGAGCGCCGGCAACTGGGCAGGTGGCTTGGCAGGAGAGCTAAGCTCAGGTAGTAGCATCTCCAAATGTGAGTTGAGCTCTGGCTCCAACAGCATCACTGCCACTGTAGGCGACAACGCAGACGGTATCTTGGCAGCCGGTGGTTTGGTCGGCTCTTTCCAAGGTAGTATTGACAGCTCTGGTGTCTTTGCTGTTAGCTCTGTCTCTGCTAGCGCCGCTGGCAAAAAATGTTATGCCGGTGGTTTGGTCGGTTACGAATCGGGCAAAAACAGCAACTACAGCAACTCAACCGTCAAAAATGTAAACGAAGTGGTCGCCGATGGTGACGAGGCTGCCGCTGGCTACTTTATCGGTTACTCCCAAGCTCTTTTGATAGACGATGTGAACTTGAGCACCGTCAAAGGCGTATCGGCAGAGGCAGTCAACGAGGCTTGCGTCGGTGGGCTGGTGGGCAAATTTGATAACAGTAACGGCTCGATAAAAGCGGTAAACATAAATTTGACTGGCGGGATCTCTGCCAATTCGACCAGTGGTGATGCTTACGCAGGGCTGATAGCTGGTAAAGTGTTGAACATCTCCAACAACAGCATCGGTGAGATCGGGCAAAACAGCGTCTTGAACGGTGGAGGCTACACCTTGGAAGCTGAGGCTGCTACTGGTAAAGCTTATCTGGGTGGAGCCGTCGGTTATGTCTCTAACACCTCCTTCAAGGGAATAGAGGTCGCAAACCTTATTTTTGCCACCACCGCAAAAAAAGCTTATGTGGGCGGAATAGCCGGTATAGAGACACAGATAGGCAGTGTTTACGATAGTATCACGGTGGCTAACACGGTTAGATTTGACGAAGATTTGAAGAAAGCTGACACCCTTATCGTCGGTGGTTTGGCTGGCTCTAGCCAGATGAGCGAACTGGGCAGAGTCCATATAAAAGCTGATATCGTTTTGTCAAACACAGCTTTTACTGACAATAGAGTAACGGTGGGAGGCTTGTGCGGAGAGTTGCAAAACTTGACTTTTGATTTGCCTTCCACAGATGTGAGTTTGAAATCTTTCAAAGTTAATGTGGGCGACAACTCTAAGGTAGGAGCGGTAGCGGGAGATCTGCTTGCCAAAAGCATCGCCTTAGAACCTGCAGCCATCAAAGCCCTGAAGCTAAACGAGCTGACAGACCTCAAAGTGGGAGCAGGCTCTTATGTGGGTGGTTTGTGTGGTGTAGCAGAGATGCAAAACGGCGGTAGTTTCGACTTCGATGCCGCTATTGCCATCAATCTGGCGAAAAATGGCGCGAATGCAGACACGATCTATGTGGGTGGATTTTTCGGACTCTACTCCGCAGGTGGCATTACCACCTTGATCGACACCTCTGCCGAGGGCATCAAGATAAACCTCGACGGGACAAATATGGTCGCCGGTGGTTTGATCGGGTTTGCCCAAGATGTTCAACTCAGTGGTTGCAAGGTGGATGTGAGCTTGTCTGGAGCAAACGGTGCTAAAGATGCCATCTTGGCAGGTATGGTCGGGCAGATGGTCGGCGAGAGTTCTGTCAAGCTTTCTGCGGTGAGCGGTATCACCATCAAAAACGCTAAAAAAGCGGGTGGTTTGGTGGGCAAGATGTCTGTAGCAGGTATCAACGGTATCAGTGAGAGTTACAACTACGATATGGCGAGCAACCTGGTCGATACTCTGGGACTGCTGGTGGGCGAGATGTCAGATGGTAGGATAGAATACTCCTACTCTTTGGATTGCTCTTTTGAATACAGTCAGAAAGTGGGACAATTTGTGGGAGTTATGAGCGATGGTGAGATCCTTTGCTCTTACTCAGCCAAATCTAATGTAGATGTAGTTTGTGGAGTTTACACAGCTGGTGACACCACCGGAGCCACTAGCTCTGAAAACAATATATTCCTTACCGGTGAAATCTTGGACGAGGCACAGTGGGACTTGGCTAGCACCTTCTCTTATCCATATCTGGTAAACAATCCGCTCACAGAAACGACGGTGGAAAACGACTTGAAGATGGAAAAAAATGATGATGGCTACTATCTGGTTACCAAACCCATCCAACTAGACGCCATCGGTGATGTCCGCTTGGCAAAAGACGACTACAGTAGACTCGATGATTTCGAAGTCGGTTTGCGTCTGGTGGACAGTTACAAGATAGCTGGCGATCTGGACTTCAGCGGTTACGACAACTACCAACCTATCGGTTATGCGAACGAAAAACCTTTCACGGGAACGATAGATGGAGATTACAAGACGATCAAAAACCTGGAATTTAAAGAAGCCAAAGGTTATCGAGCAATCTTGGGAAACATGGACGAAGGAGCCTTGGTGCAAAACATACATCTTCTGCATATCACCGTAGAAGGCACCAAATACGCCGCCTTGGTTTGCGCCCAGTTAAACGGTGGCACGATCAGCCAGATAATGATAGACAGCTCCAGCTTGGTTAACTCCTCTGGCTATGGTGCGCTGGTGGCAGCAGAAATCAACGGTGGTAGGGTGCAAGATGTTTTGACTCGCTTCAACGCCGTGAACAACATAAAAGATGCTGCTGCTATCGGTGGGCAGATGAACGGGGGCAAGATCTGTAGAGCCGTTAGTGTGGTCGATAGTATCTACTCTTTCGCCGGCAATGCAGGAGGCTTGGCTGTCTCTATAGCCGGTGGAGCTCAAATAGACAGCAGTATGTGTATCGCCCGAGTGCTAAAAGGCAAAAATGTTTACAAGGCGGCACAAATCGTAAACGGCACCATGCTGGATAACTACACCATCGCCGAGACCAAGATGGTAACAAGTGAAGACACAACTTGGGTCTTGGGTATAGATGGCTCTTCTGAGCAAGGTCAGAGCATCTTCTTTAGGAAGCTGGACGAATTTTTTGAAGAAGAAGATAGAGGCTATCGAGTCGATCCTTGGCACAACTACAGAGCCGACCTTTACTATCCGTATCTGAAAAGATTTTATCCTGATAACTACCTTTCGTTGACTAAGTTGGCAGACGACGCCTTGGCTGGTCCGCTGACGGTTAGTGGCTCTACTATAAAGGTCCGTGAACCGATCGGGCTCTCTTTTGCCGAAGGTTATCTGTCCCTAGAAGGCATCACCGAACTGACCCTAGAAGCAAATCTAGACTTCACCGACGAAGATTTCAGTGATGGCGATGGCAACTTTAACCCTATCTCCAGTATGGAAAACAAAACTTTTGATGGAAAAGGCCATGTGATCAGAGGGCTACGGATCAGCTCTAGCGACAAAGGTGTAGGTCTTTTTGGTAGCTTGACCGAATGCACCGTGGAAAACTTGGCTCTGATCGACTGCCAAGTGATCGGCACAGGAGAGACGGAATACTTGGGCGGCATAGCCGGATACGCCAACAGAACATCCTTCACCGATGTCTATGTGGCAGACGGCGAGTTCGACGCTATGGACAATAGCGCCAGTGTCGGGCCAGTGGCAGGAGTGTTGGCAGCCGAAAGCAAAGTGGAGTGGAGCATCGCCCTGAACAACATCATCAAAACTTCCGGATCCGCTGGTGGATTAACCGGCGTCCATGGTGAAAACGCAACCATCGGAAATTGTGTGGCAGCCATAAGCAGCATCGAAGCTTACTCTTGGCAAAGAATCAGCTCGGGAGTAGCAAATGGACTAAGCAGCAACTACGCCTGGAACGGCATCCCCGTGACAGGAGACAGAGGGGAGGAAACCGCTAACGGAGCCAGCTTCACCTTCTCCGCTCTCTTGGACGAAGATTTTTATAAAAGTAGCGGTGGCACAATAAGGTTCTTGGGTAGGTCTGCTTGGTCTGCGCCAGCTGCCAATGACTGGAACTGCACACCTAAGCTAAGCGGTATGGCAGACGACGACTGTCAGCCGGCGCTGCTCAGGTTCGCCTCTGGCAACGGCACCGCCGAAAGACCTTACGAGATCGCCAACCTCAACCAGATGGAGCTGATGCAAGCTTTTTGGAGTCAGCAGTTCGTCTTGGCAGCCAACCTAGATTTCGACGCCGAAAACTACGACAACGACGACGACGACGACAACGGAAACTGGGATCCTCTGGGACGAAATGCGGGGGGTGCTAAGTTCACCGGCGTGTTCGACGGCGACGGCTACAGCATCAGCGGCATGAGGATCTTTGGAGACATTCCATCTTACAATTATAGTTTCATCAATGTGATAGACGATGGCTGCGTGATAAAAGGGGTCAGCTTTTACGACTGTGAGCTGGAGACCAGTGGTTCGGGTCATATGGGAGTGGTTTTTGGCAATTATGAAATGACAACTGGTGAAGCCACAGTCAGCGATGTGTTGGTCAAAAACTGCACCTTGTCTAAGTCTGGAAATCAAAATATGATGGGCGTGGGAGCGATCGGAGGTCGTGGAGTTAATGTGAATTTTGATAACTGTTACGCCGTCCAAAACTTGATTCTCTCCTCAGCAAATGATGGAACCTATGGAAACCTTAGCGGAGGTATCGTAGGAGCTGTCGGGGCTAATTCCGAGGTTACCCACTGTGTGGCTATCAACGACTCCGTCGGGGCTTTTAAAGATGCTGTTGTAGGTGATTTCGGCAGAATAACGGGTAAAGACGATGGAACTCTTAACTACAACTACGGCTTCGGGCTGACTTACCTCAAAAACTACAAAACTGGCACTGTTTCCCAAAAGAAGACAAAAGGGAAGCTGGACGACGAAGATGGTCAGCCGACCTCTCTGCTGGCTTTCAACGAGAACTTCTACTCCGCTACTCTGGGTGTAGACTTTAGCGCTGGAGGCAGCTGCTGGAAGTGGTTAGCCGGCGGTTACCACCCTGTGGGCAAAAATGTGCCAGCGGAGATAGACTCAGGCTACATCGACTGGAGTCACTTCGGCATAGACGCCACTCCGCGCTTTGCCAGCGGTAGCGGACAGGCGAACGACCCTTACATCATCAAAACCAAAGATCAGCTTAACAGCGTCCGCTACGGGCTAGACCTCTACTACGAGTTGGGAGCTAACATCGATTTGAGTGGCAGCAACTGGGAGCCGATAGGCAGCAAGAGCGCACCTTTCAGCGGATTTTTGGACGGAGCCGGTTACCAGATAAGCGGAATGGATCAAACAGGTTCAACGACAAGCGGCGACTATGGACTGCTGGGGTGTGTCAAATCGGATGGCTATGGCTATGTCAGAAATATGGCTATCGTTGATGCCAACATAGAAGCTGATGCAGAGTGTGTGGGCGTGTTGGTTGGTGTGGACAGCTCAGAATCTGGTTCTCCATATGTGTATGAAGATATCATCTTGGTCAACAACACGGTGAAAGGAGAAAGAAAAGTCGGTGGCTTGCTGGGTGACGCACCCTACTCTGACATTCAGAATCTGATCGTCATCGGTGGTAGCGTGGAGGCTATAGCTGACTCTAGTGTCGCAGGAGCCGTCGGTGGTCAGATACACAACATTAACAGTGTGGTGGTAGCTCTGGATAGCATAAAGTCAGGCTCTGGCTCTTCGACACCAAACAGAGTGTTGGCAGACGAAACTGATGCTTTCGAGATGTCTGGTCTTTACAGCTGGTATTTCACCAATGTGTATTCAAATGTCTCTAATGTAGTGACCACCGCAAATCCGAAAGAGATAGCTCTTACCACCGCTGGCGTGAATGGGGCAAACTGTTTTGCTTGGCAATTGACCGAACCAAGCTTCTGGGAAGATCTCGGCTTTAGTTTCTCTGACGATGATGACAAGGGGTGGCAACTTAAACGAGAAGATATGCAAATTGTGCCTTCACTGCCAAATATGGACAGCGACAACTTGCTGATGAGCGCCATGAAGCTGGAAGAAGAAAGCGGTGTTTACATCATCGAAACTGCTAAGCAGCTGAATATGTTACACGCTTTCCCAGACAAGAAGTTTAAACTACAAGCTACAGGTTTAACATCTCCCGACAACTACATAAGCTTGTCAGGCTCAAACAACGACTGGAGCCTGGACCTCAACGGAGAAGCTGCCGGAAACTGGAAACCTATCGCCAGCTTTAGCGGTGAGCTAGACGGTAACGCCGGTGGTTTAGTCGGTTTGGATGTCCAAACTACTAGCGGGGCAAGCAGATCGCAAGGATTTATCGCACTGGCGTTGGGAGCCAACATCCACGACTTCGGTATCTATAGCTCCACCTTCTCCAATGGAGATAATACTCTCTATCAGGGAGCGCTGGTCGGCTCCGCTAAAAATAGCACAGTGCTAGAAAGGGTCTGGTCTGTGCAAAACACCTTCAGCAAAGGCGATGCATTTGCAGATTATGTCGGTGGGGTGGTAGGAGCCATGGATGGATGCTCGGTCACCCAAGCTATATCTGCCATCAACTTAATGGATGCCAACACGCAAGCGGGAACAGGTGGTGCCTTCGGGTATGTGAAAGATGTTGGAGTTTTTAGAAGCGCCAGCGTGGGCAACACCTTGCCTGCCAGCGCAAGACCTGTGTTCGGACATGTAGAAAATATTGCTAATAGTGGAAAAGTCTTAACCGATAATGGCTTGAGCACCATCGATGGTAGTCTGGTGACATTAGGCGATTATGATGGATCTGTAACTTTAAAAGATGTTGGCGACTTTAAGAATCCAGAGGGACAAGAAGTCTTTGTTTGGACAGACTTCTTGGGATATGGAGCCGTGAGCGGTGTGCGACAAGTGTCTCAGGCGTATGGAGACAAATACACCGGCTATCCGACTCAGATTGGTATCCCTCAGAGTATAGCTAACGGCGTCTTGGAGATTCCTATCTTCAAAGGTGGCGATGGCACCGAAATAGATCCATACCAAGTGCACAACGCCAAAGCTTTCCAAGCAGTGAGTAGCCCAACATACAATCTAGCTAGCACTTACTTCCAGCAAGTCAGCCCTATAGACCTGAATTCTTTGAACGAAGATTATTATACGAATATTACTTTTGCAGGAAACTACAACGGCGATGGCTACTCTTTGAGAAACTTTAATCCTATTGACGATCAGGTTGGGGCACTATTTTATCAGACATCAGGCAAACTGGAAAAGATGGTGGTAGAAGATGTCCATATCTCAACGAAAAATAGCTTTAGTGCAACTATTGTGGGGACAATTTTAGCTGATGGCTCGGTTGAAAACTGCCGGGTGACCCAAAGCTCGGTGCATTTAGACAAAGATGGGAACTGCACGCAAGGAGGTGTTGCTGGGGAAAATTATGGAGAGATTAGTAACTGTATGGTGTTGGATGTGACCCTCTCTACTGTTTCTACTAATACTATGATGAAGCAAGGTGGGATAGTAGGAAATAATCGTAATACAGTCAAAAACTGTTTCGTGGGAGCCACCACCATCCTTTATGGAAATGCTAGTGCCTATCGTGGTAATATTGTTGGAATGCCAGGAGGTTCTGTAACGATGGAAAATAACCGCTGGTGGGAAGTGACGATGGAGCCATATACAGGTAATTGATAATTGAGAATTGATAGTTGCGTGAGCAGTAGCTCACGCAAACGAAAGAATAAGAAAGAAGAATGAAAAATTCCACTCCGCCCAGCCGGTCGGAGTGGTTTTTTTTTGTCGAAAGGTGAGGGATATGACCACTAAAATATAATCTTAAATTTATAGCTTCATTTTAGTGGTCATAAAAGAAAAAACTGGGAATGAAAATGAAAAAATCCACCCCAACCCCGCACTTTTTTCTGCATCGTTTCAGAGATGGATTCCTGCTTCCGCTAGGAATGAGGGAATAGGGGTAAGTGTTTCCACCCTGTCCATCTGGTGGAGTAGATTTTTTCACTTTTATTTTTAATTAACAATTATTCAATGTAACTTTTTAATTGCTTTGAAGACTATTTTTTTTGTGGGGCAGGTAAGCACCCGTTCCCTTCCTTATTTTGCTAAGTAAATTATTATTGCTTTCTCCTGCGGAGGGCTTATATGACCACTAAAATATAGTCTCAAATTTATTGCTTCATTATTAGTGGTCATAAATTAAGAGTTAAAAATGAAAAACGAAAAAATCCACCCCAACCCCGCACTTTTTAAAGCATCGTCCTACTGATGGATTCCTGCTTTCGCTAGGAATGAGGGAATAGGGGTAAGTGTTTCCACCCTGTCCATCTGGTGGAGTAGATTTTTTCACTTTTATTTTTAATTAACAATTATTCAATGTAACTTTTTAATTGCTTTGAAGACTATTTTTTTTGCGGGGCAGGTAAGCACCCGCTCCCTTCCTTATTTTATTAAGTAAATTATTATTGCTTTCTCCTGCGGAGGGCTTACTCTTTTCGGATTGCCGAAAAGAGTAACAGAAAAGACAACTCCGCTTCAAAGCGCCAGCAACGGGGCGTGTCACCAGCAGAGTAAGAAAGTGTGGTTGTTCCCGCTTATTACCCGTAGTCTTGTCATTTTCTAAGCCTAACCTTTGCACCTCTATTGAGAAAGCGGTTTTTGTCACTGGCTTATCAATGCAGGGAAAATAAGAAGACCCCGTTAAGCGGAGATTTTCCCCGCCCACAGGCTTTGGCGAGCCATAGCCAAATGAAAAAATTAAGAGTGAAAAACGAAAAAATCCACCCCATCCTTTCCCATTAAGTGATGGTGTTAATTTTTTCACTTTTATTTTTAATTAACAATTATTCAATGTAACTTGTTAATTGCTTTGGAGCGGGAGCGACAAAGCTTTGGACGGGCTAGTAATCAATCAAGACTAAATCTGTGAACTTGCTTAAACGACTGAAGTTGTGGATGTGTGAGGAGTTTATTTCTCTTACTTTAGTAATCTAAGAAAGAATCTAAACGATGCACTACAGCCCCAACGAACGAGTTTTGCAAGTTAGGATTTTGTCTTTTGATTTGATTTTTTCTTTCGGTCACCTTTCTTTTTTTTCAAAAAAAAAGAAAGGTGACATTCTGCTGAAAGCAAACACCCAAAGAAAAAAAAACAAAAACACAGTTTTTCAGTGAAAAACAAACACAAAAATTGTTTACTTTTTGTATTTTTTGTTATCTTGTTGGTGTTTATGTGGTTATCTGCTGTGGATAAATTGTTGGTTGTTGTGTTTTTTGGTCTTGTAAATTCTTGATTTTATTGGATTTGCCAATTGTGTGTAAAAATAGGGAAAATCTGTTGACAAACTTAGTAGTCTCCAACATTTTACGATTATGGGAGAATAGTGGATGAGACCGCTTTTTCTAAGATGTAGTCAAAAAGAAGGACTTCAAGATGGTAATAGGTGATTTGTTGATGTGTATAACCTCTAAGGGAATATGGCGTTAGGTAGTGCTGTGAGTAGGGGTAGAGTGCTCAGGCTCGGGCGGGCTTTAGTTCTCTTTCTGGCTGCCATTTTTTCCGCTTGTAACGATATGGCAGTGAGCGATACGGTGGCACCTGTGCCGACCAATGTCCAAGCTACTAACAGTTCCTACGATCATATCCAAATCACCTGGAGTTGTTCTGACAATCCATCCTCTTTTGCCGTCTATCGGGCAGAGAGCAGCGACACCGAAGGTTCTGATTATACCAAGATCGGCACCGTCAGCGGAATGTCTTATTACGACCCTGCCGAAGGGTTGATCCCTGGCAAGCCTTACTATTATCGGGTTGCTTCTTACGCCAGCTCTATCTCGCGCAAATCGGATATGGTCGGGGTGGGTAGCATCAGGGTGCCTAGTTTGGAGAGTATGGAAGCCACCTACCAAGAGAAAGGTGAGATTGTCGTCTCTTGGGATATGCCTACCACCCTTTTGAGCAGTAGGATAGAAGGGTATGTCACCATCTACTATTCGGCAAACTTGAACACGGTGCAAAAAGACAAATCGCTGAAAATAAGCTTGGCAGATCTCGACGGAAGCTGCCAGATAACCGATGTTATCAGAGGGCAAGAGTATTATATCACCAGCGTCGTTTCCGTAAAAGCCGTTGGCAGCGACGATGTGATGCTCAAACATTCCGAGCCGAGCGATGCGATAAAAGGAAGGACGGCTCTTTCTTCGCCACTAGAGGTGGTAGCCAGCAAGGGTCGCTCCGACGACATCCAGATTAGCTGGGGTGAGGTGCAAGGGGTAAAAGGCTATGTGATCTACCGCGGCGTGGTGGGTATTCCCATGAAATACAACAAGGAGTTGGAGGTAATCAACGATCCAGACCAACGCACCTATACAGATGAAACGAGTCTGGAGATGGGTGTTGGTTATCGCTACGCCGTTTACTCGGCTGTGTCCAACGGAGAAGGTGGCTATGATATGCTGGAGATAAGTGACGATATAGACGCCAAAGACAGCACCGGAGAGTATTACAACTTGGGTTACAAAAATTATGCCAAGGTAACCAACATAGACGTTACAACCGATAAGGTAGCTAAAATAGAGCTGAATTATGAAGCTAGCGGGACTACCGAATTTAACGATGTTTATGTTCAACTTTATCGTCGCGACTTCCCTGAGGGCGACTGGGTAGCTTGGCAAGAGCCACAAGGTATAGAATCGTCAACTTTTTCGTTTGTCGATAGTTTGGTTGTGCCAGGGCAGAAATATTATTATGCGGCAGAGCTTTACAAGCTGAATGGCACTAGCAAGGTGGGCAGCTCGGGCAAATCTAACAAGGTGCTAGGTAGCAGTTTCTTGCCTACTCCGCAAAACCTGAGCGCAAGCAAAGGAGAGAGCAACTCCACTCTGGATATCAGCTGGGATGTGGTAGAAGGCGCCACCGGTTACAACTTGTTTAGCGGCGAAGACTCGCTGGATATGAGCTTGATCAGTCAAACCGAGCAAAACTCTTACCAGCTTAACAGTCTCAATAGGCAAACGGGCAAAGTTTACTACTTCCGGGTGCAAGCTTATCACGATGTGGACTCGGAGATATCTTCTGCCGAGCAAGGTTGGATGAGGATAGAGACGCCCAAGGGTTTCACCGTCTCAGAGCGCCACCAGGCGGGGCTGGAGCTTAGCTGGTCTAGTGTGTTGACTGCCAAAGAGTATGTGTTGGAGCGCAAGATCTGCTTGCCAGATTCGGTTTTTGCGGTTGTGGACACCATCGACGCTTTCTTTACCACCTACACCGACACGGGGCTTTACTCTGGGATGGAGTATTGTTACAAGCTTTCTGCGGTTAGCTATCTAAAAGACACCTTGGGAGTGTTGCAAGTTTCCGACCCTACCCAGCAGATAACTGGGAAATGTTTGTTGACCCCACCGGTGTTATACTCGGTCACCAAGGGTAAAAACGGTTATATAGCTCTCTATTGGACGGGCAAAACTTCACCAGAGGTAGCCGTCAGATACAGGGTCAACCGATACATAAACGAAGGCTACATAGATTTAGATCTCACTACCAATAGTTACGACACTATTTATGTTGGGGAAAGTTTTTTACCCGGCGAGGTTTGCACATTTGGGATTTCGGTGATAGAGCAAGACGAGAGTGGAGAAGAGTCGGGGATGAGCAACCTGAAAAGCGGCTATAGCCAGCTGGATGCACCTTACTCTTTGACTGCCACCGATGGCACCCTCGCCGATACGATCGCCCTGAGCTGGCGCACCCAGAAGGTTAGCGGAGCCGCAGAGTTTAGAATCCTCAGAAGCGAAGCCGGTCAAGACGATTACCGCGTGGTTGCTAAGATTACAGACCTGAGCGTTGCCATCGAAGCTAGTGACTACAAGCAATACTACTATTACGACGACGACAGCAGCTTGAAAGGCTCAATCAGATACGACTACAAGGTCGAGGCTTATCGGGAAGATTATAGCCAAGCTGGTGCCGACCCTGTCTATAGCAACTTAGCCAACGGTAGGATCAAGATCTTGCCGCCCGAATTTTATAAAGTTAGTTGTGGAGAAGAAGAAGAAGGACAGATATCCTTTTATTTCCAAGAAGACACTTCAGCCACCGCTTATCTTATTTATTACTCTACGAGCAACGATTTTAGTGAAAATAAATTTAAGTCGCTTGCCCCAGGCGAGCTAGAGCCTGATGGAAACCAAAGAGTCAAATACACTTCTAATGTGAGTAGTCTAGAGTTGGTGGATGGACAGCTGGGCTACTTCAGGTTGGCTGCTGAAAAGTATAACGAGACCTCAGCCTTTAGCAAAACTTTGCCCGGATTTTCTGCCTTGCCCAAGCCGACTTTCGACACTTTGGCTAGCAAAGGCACCTTGCCTTACATCCACTTCTCTTGGTCGCGTCCGACCAACAATCCAAACAAGTTGCAGTATCATATAGTTCGTGAAAGGACGCTGATAGATAGTAAAGAAGAGGAAAATTTTTACACGCAAGATAAGTATTACAACGACTCTGCTGTGGTGGCTGGCTATAAGTATGTTTACCACTATCGGGTAGAGAACTTAACGGCGAAGACGGCTTGTAACCAATACTATATGAATTTCAAAGACGAGCTGGTGTTCTCGCCATACTCCGATACCACCACCGGTTATGTGAAGGTGGGCAAAGTGGAAGATCTGACTGCCAGCACCAACATAGAAGATTCCGTGTTACTGCAGTGGTCGCTCTTGCCCGGCGGAGTCAAATACGATGTTCAACGCAAGCGGCTAGACAAAACGAACTGGGAAACCGCTGCCACCAGCCTGCAAGATAACTTCTGGGCAGATGGTGAGATTTACGGCAACGAGCAAGGTTATAGCTACTACTATCGCATCAAATCTTACACCTCAGACTATCCTAACTCTTACCAGTTTTCGGATAGTGCCTACGGATATATGAAGCCGTTGCCACCCACGGGAGTGGTGGCTAGCAAAGGCGCTTACGGCGACACCATCAAGGTTAGCTGGGACTTTATGCCTTTTGTCTCTGGCTATCAAGTGCGAAGAATCGGGAAAGCGGGAGAGACAATCAAGCGTCTCGATGTGATCAAAGATAGCTTGAGGGTCTATTTTTACGATAACGAAAATCTAACCAAAGGTTCTAATTATCTGTATCAGGTGCTTGCTTACTTAGATAAAAATATGGGCAACACCGAGTATAGCGACACCACTACTCAATACCTCAGAGAGTCTGCCACTGGGTTTACCAAATTGCCCCAAGTAAGTGGGGTGAGTGCCACCGAAGGTAAGTATGTAGATAGTGTGGTGGTGAGTTGGAACGCGGTAGATGTGGCGAACAGTTACGCCGTTTATCGCTATTTGAACGGAAGTTTAGATGACTACAGCTATGTCTCGGTCAACAGGTTTATCGACGAGCGCGCCAGTCGCACCAAAGATGGTGAGCGCTACGGTTATCGGGTGGAGGCTATCAAAGACACCTTCGTTTCGGTGGCAAAAAGCGAAACTGCCTACGGCTACCTGATCCCTTATGGACCCCTGAATCTGAGTGCAACCCAAAATTTGGCTGATAGCATCGTCATCGGCTGGCAACCACTGCAGACGACCGCGGTGGACGCCTATCGGGTTTATCGAGCCAGCTCTCCCGATGCGCATATCCAAGAGGTTCCAGCCGAGCAAACGCAGTTCTCGTATCCGGTGGCCTCGGCAGAAAAAGGCAAAGATATCGCTTTCTTCGTCAAGGCTGTCACCAAAGATTTTGGGGTGAGTGACAAGAGTGACGATGTTGTCGGATACTGCCAGATGGACACCTTGAGCGATTTTAAGGCAGAGGAGGTAAACGCTGGCTCGACCAACCCTCAAGTTAAGCTTAGTTGGAGTTCTGCCGTTAGTTCCGATAGCACCAAGCTACTCATCGAAAAAGGCAACGACATTTGGGAAACCGTGGCTGTGTTGCCCAAAGGTATCACCAGCTATATCGACACCGGTAGAAGGGTGGGCGAGAAGCTGAACTATCGTGGGCAAGCTTTTCTTTCTGAGCAGACGGTTTACAAGAAATCTAACTATGTTCAGACCTCGATCACTTTACTTATCCCCACTATCCCTTTCGACAGCATCACCAAGGGTGAAAAAGAGGCTGAGGTGATTTTGAGTTGGAGTTGTTTGCCTACTGGCGATGAGAGAAATTTTGAGATTTTTGTCTACAACAGCCAAGATAACTACGACAACGATGTGGTTTGGGACACCATCTTCAAGGTGGCTGCCAACCAAGAGATTTATAGCGAAGCTCACAACGCCAGTAATAACCCTGGCAAGTTCTTGTGTGGTCAAAAGTATTTTTATCGTCTGCGCACCAGCACCGTCATCAACGACACCATTTGGTCGGAGTTGACGCCCAAATCGCCAGAGCCTTCTGCTTATTACGGCTGGGCTAGAACCCCTAGACCAATCATAGACAGTGTTATCTCCGATGCGCTGGGAGAGATACGGGTCTATTGGAGCTATCGCAGTGGAGCCAACTATGCACAAATCCGCAAAAACAGAGATTCGACAAAGATAAAGAATGTGGGCAATTATGACCAATATATAGATAACCAAGTTTTTGGAGGACATCGATACGGATACGAAGTCCGAGCCATCAACCAAGATATACAAGACACCTCACAGTGGTCGGACATAAAATATGGAACAGCTTTGTTGGAGCCACCTGGCAATGTAGTGGTGAGCAAAGGGAGCAAAAAGGAGTCTATTCAGCTGACTTGGTCGGTGTCTAGCACCTTGGGGAACTACGGAGCCGAGAGCTACAATATTTGGCGAGGAACCGATCTGGACAGTTTCACTGCGGTGGGCGTGGTGGAAGACTCTTTCTGGAATATCAGTCCAAGTGCGAGCAATTTTGTTTTCGACGACTACGCTATCGAGCGGGGGCAGATGTACTATTACAGCGTCGTCTCTGCCGGCGGAACCGGACACATCTCGGCGCCTAGCACGATAGACTCTGGCTGGGCAGTGGTAGCAGCCCCTGAGATAACAGCTTATACAGGCGATGGTGGTTCGCTACCCTTGAACGATTCGGTTATAACCGTCAAATGGGAAGACCCTTGCTCGGCTTACCCTGCTTCTACCGAATACTTTGTCACCAGAAAGATGAACGGAGACACGATTACCGACACAGTTAGTGCCAGTCCTTATCAACTATTGGTGCCAGCAGGTCAGAGGATGCAAGGGGTCATCATCTCCATCAGCTCCAATCGCCAGCTTTTCGGACTCTCCGATCAGAGTAGCTCGATCTTGACTTACACCAGTATGCCGGTGGTCGCCGTAGATTCGGTCATCACCTCTCTGGCTCCCTCCGACAGAGGCGTTTTACTAAACTACAAGGGGATAGACAACCTTTGGCTAGACTCCATCCAGTTCTTGCGTTATCCCACCGGCTCTCCTGCCGAAGAGATCGTGTTGATGCAAGTGGCAAACCCGGGCAGCTCTGAGGAGAGCTACGAAGACCGAAGAGAACTCTGGATGAATACCGATTATAGCTACAGCTTTAGGTTTTACAACTCAACTTTGGGCTACTCCAGCAAATCGCAGACCAAGTCGGTGACCACCGCCATGTTCCCTCCCGAAGAGCTGCAAGTTAGCAAAGGGGAGAGTGCGGACGAGATAGAGCTGAAATGGTCGGAGGTGCTTTCTAGCACTACCATATCTTACAATGTTTATGTCGATTCGGTTTACACCGACTTTTCTTCTGCAGCTTCGGATGGCTCCAAGAGAGTCTCTGGAGGTGAAGCTGTTCTGATACGACGCTACAGCGTGCCTGTGGAGAAAGATTTGGTTTGGTCAACAGGAGGTCTCGATAAGTCTATCTTCTTACAACGAGGGCGCAAATACTATTTTGCCGTTTCGACTAATAAAGAGGAACATTATTATGGAGCTGATGATAATTCGGCTGCCTCTTTCGTAGACTCTGGCTACGCCAAGATCTCGACTCCCGTGATGGATGAGGCGTCGCAAGGTTACAGCTGTGACACCATCTTGATCAGATGGAGTGCCAGCGATGGTTACCAGCACGATAGTCATATCTCTTATCGCCTCTACTGGCAAGAGGCAGGAGAAGCCGAGCAAAGCTTGTTGATCAAGCCGGGAGATTATCGTTATCACGAAGATAAGATAGAGTTCGCTTTACCCAAAGAGGAGGCAGGCACCACAAACTTGCGCTCGAGGACGAAATACTCTTTCTGGGTGGAAGGTTTGATGAAAGACTCCGAGCTTACCATGGCTCATAGCTCTGGCATTAGCTCCAATCGGTGTGAAGGATGGCTCTCGATAACGCCTCCGCAAAACTTCAAAGCCAACTACGATGGCAAATACTTTTACAACAAGGTTCCCCTGAGATGGGAAAACCCCGATACGATGGAGGTCAGGCTATACGCTGCAGACGATCAAGCCTCTTTGTGGGATGGGTTTGTCAGATCGCTATCGGGTCAGACGATTGAATACGACTTCGCCATAGACGAAGATCAGCTGCGAGGAGTTTATCGCTACTACGGCATCACCTTCTACGACGAAATCTTTGGGCAATCTAGCGTAGTCGATCTTAGCTGTCAAGACTCAGGGGTGACCATGCTAGGACCTGTGCAGATTAGCAATGTCTCGCAAGGGGATTATTTGGATAGCATCTTGATCAGGTGGGATTCGCTGCCCAACGCCGATGAGTATTTTATCAAAATCTTGGAAAAAGATGGCAAAGTAAAAGTTCCAGGCGGATGGAAAAAGTATCCAGATTTTGAGACTTATTACAACGATCTAGCTCTAGAAGACGGGAAAAGTTACTACATCAAGGTGAAAGGCAGGAACTCTGGCGTGCAAGGCGGAGCCTTGGGAGGTCTCTTCTCCGATTCTGCCTTGGGATTTTCGCAGTTTGATACGGTGCCAGATTTTAGTGCCTCAGACGGAGAGTATGGTGATACCATACATTTGAAATGGGATCCTGTTGGCGGGGATGTCAGACACTACAACATCTTTAGATCTGGCGATAGCACCAAATTGGGCACCAAGATAGCCGAAACATCCGATGAAAAAAGAGATTATTACGACATAGGCTCAACCCTCTTGTATGGACGCGACTATTTTTACCGAGTCTTGGCAACCAACGAAAACACCGAGTATCTGTCCCAAGATAAGCAAAACTACTCCAAGCAAGACACCGGCTGGTTGAAGATGCCGATAGTGGACAGCTTGAGCGTCAGCAAAGGAACCTTGACAGAGAAGATAGGCATCAGCTGGCAACAGCTACCACGCATCGAAGGTTATTATGTGGACACCAGCAGCTCTGATGATCTTGCCAGTTATGGTGCTTTCGATACCATCTATAATAGCAGTGCCTCTCAACAAAAATACGACACCACCTCTGGATTAGAAAAAGGACACTGTTATCACTTCCGCGTGCGTGCCTTTACCGACTATAGGCACAACACCTTGGCGCAGGTGGCACACGATTCGGGCTATATGTATATAGACCAAGTGGAAAACATAAATGTGTCGGAGGGATACTCTGGCGACACGATCAAAATCACTTTCCAAAAGGTGGAAGATTACGACCAAAAGTTCCATTACGAGTTGCAAAGAAGAGATATGGAAAATTTTGACACCGTTGATGTGGGGAATTACGCCGAGTTTGGAGTCTCTGGGGACACCGTAACTATTAAAGACACCTCTTTCGATGTGGCTTCCACGGGCTTTATCTATCAATACCGAGCCCGAGTGTCTGTCCCCTCACAGAGTTTGTGGTCGGGCTGGAGTGTCTGGAGTCTAGAAGGTTGGGGGAGTTTGCCGGAGTTGCCGATAGAGGTTTACACTGGTCAAGATTCGCTTCGGGTGGACACCATCATCGTTTATTGGAACAAAGACACCTTGGCTAGCCGAAGTGCCACTAGGTTGCAGATAGATTATAGCCAAGATCAAAACAACTTCCAGAGGTCTATCACCTTAGACGACCGCATCTCGATAGACAAAGGTTATTTGATGCTACCTGCCGAGCAATACACCTCAGTGAGACCGGGCAGGGTTTACTACTTCAGGGCAAAAACTTATCGCACCGAAGGCACCGCCGAGATCGCTTCTGCTTTTTCTGCACTCGACTCTGGTTGGTATCAGCTGGAGGCACCGCAGATGACCACGATGGGGCTGGGGGAGAGCGTTGACACTATTTTGGTGAGCTGGAGCCAGCAAGAGAGCTTGCCCGAGCAGGTGAAAAACTCACTCTCTTACATAATATCTCGAGATGGCACCATCTTGGACACGGTGGAAGGTTTAACTACCTACTACGACACTGCCGATGTTCAAGCAGGAAGTTCTTTCTCTTATCAGGTAAAAGCCTCTCATCCCAAGTTCTTAGAGTCGGCAATTGGTCAGCCCAAAAAAGGGTATGCTGGACTTCTGTTGCCCACACTAGAGACTGTGGAGATGACAGCGGATAATCAAAACTTGGAGATCAGCTGGTCTTATCAAAAAAATATAGACATAGACTCTTTTTACCTCTACAGAAGAGAAGACAGCACGGGAGCTTACATAGAAGCTTTACAAGTTATCGAATACGACTCTAGCCAAGCTAATTATAGCTGGATAGATCCAGATTGTCAAAAAGGTTTGGACTACTATTACTGTTTGCGTGCTTACAAACAAGGATTAGCCCTCTCTGATGCTTGCCTAGAAAAAAGTGGTTATATCGAGCTGGACGCTCCGGTGATCGACACCGTCAGCCGTGGGGCAGAAGTAGACCAGATCACCATCGAATGGGAAAGAGATTTTAACAATAAGAGAGCGGTGATCGAGCGCGACACCATCTCTAACTTCTCCACCGCAGAAGTGTTGGACACCATCGAATACGGTTATCGTCGCTACCTCGACCAAAAAAATCTCCAAGACGGCAAAGTTTATTACTATCGACTCAAAGGGTTGCGTGGCAAATACTCCTCTGCTTATAGTAAATATATGGCAGGCTACACCAACTACAAGAGACCAGTAATATCAAAAGCGACACAAAACGAAGATGTTATTGGTTTAGAGTGGGAAGCTGGAGAAAGCTCTGTAGATACCATCATGCTCTACATCGGCAAAGACGCCGAGGTGGCTGTGCCTCTAGACTCTCTGCGCACAGGGACAAAAAGCATTTCAGACTTAATTCCAGAGTTTTCGGATCCAACTTGGTTTGTCGATGGTCAAGAGTATTACCTTCGCTGCAAGGGAGTAAGAAGCTACGATCTGGTGCTGGAAGAGGGGGAACCTCGCCAGCAGTTCACCATCTACTCGCAGATGACAACCGGGGAGTTGTGTTTCTCCAAGCTGGCAAAACCGACCTTGGAGGTCAGTCAAAACCTGCCCGACTCGGTGGTGGTGAAGTGGAACTGGCAAGATGGCAATCTGGTGAATATAATGTATCTGGAGTGGGTTGTGGGTGAGTTTGGCACTGCCACAGACACCATCGTTCGCCAGTTGCAAAACAACGGAGTTGACACGGTGCTGGTGTTGCCAGTGAGCATGGCAGGCGATTACCCGCTTTACCCGGCTACCACTTACTCCTTCAGGATGAAAGTTACTCGCTCAGAGGTGATCTCCGATTATTCCGATGCCCAAAAAGGGTGGAGCCAGCTACCAGTGCCGACCGGGCTAACAGTGAGCAAGGGTGAATACGACGACTCCCTGAGGATCCAGTGGAGTAACTACAAAGGCAATCAGGAGCAAGCAGATGATAGCACCGACTACTATCTCCTCTTGCTGAAGCAAGACGATGGTTCTTACTCCGCATTTGATTCTACCTACGAGCGAGACAAATTTTACGATTGGACTCTTAAGGTTAATAATAGCAAAGATTACGGCAAGATGTTTAACTTCAGGTTGGAAGGCAAAAAAGATGCTGCCACCAGCTCCATTACCAACATCGAATCTAATCTTCCTCAAGACAGCGGCTGGACGAAGCTACTAGAGCCAATCTATGAGGTATTGGAGATATCCGACACCCTCGATGGTAAGATAGCCTTGAGTTGGAATTTGATGACAGACATAATGAGTGACGCAGCATATTTGACTGCCAACTACGACGCCTTGGATGTGCAGATGCAGTTGGAGCGCAAGATTTTGGGTCAAGATTTTGTCGACGAAGATTTTCAGACGATACCCGGCATAGACTCTACCGGTTTTGTAGATAGTTTAGATTTGCGTCCGCAATATCAGTATCTTTATCGAGTTCGTTATTACAGCCCTGTTTACTACCAGATCGTCGGTAACGCCGACAAGAGCTCTTCACCGTGGGTGGAGCTGGACGACACCGGAGCGATCAAGGTGCCGACTCCTACTATCCAGCGGGGCAGAGACAGTATGTATTTCCAAGAGAAGATCGAGTTGCGCATCCAAAGGGTGGACGGCTCCGATAGCTTGTATCTTTTCAGAAGATTGGCAGGAGCCAGCGTGTTCGACTCTCTTTGTGTGGTCTATTTCCCTGATAAGGTAGCTTACAAGACAGAATACCTCTATACCGATGCGGTCGATTTGCGCAAGGGTGAGGCTTACGAGTATGTAGGTGTGGCTGTCTCCAATGGCAGACGCTCAGACACCAGTGCAGCTCTTTTGTCTTTTACCCGTCCAGGGATTGTGCCTAATGTTCGGGCTAGCCAAGGGTTGAGCGTGGATTCGGTGGTGGTCAGGTGGGACACGGTTGCCTCGGCAGACTTATACGACATCGTCGTCCAAAATAGCCAAGGCGAGTATCTGCGCACCGTAAGACAACCGCAACAAGACAGCACCTTGACTATCAAAAGAGACGGACTAGACGATGGCTTCTTGAAGTATGGGATAAACTATAGCTTCGGGGTGATCTCGCGCAACACAAAGTGTGTCCACAACAACGACACCATCGGCTCGGAGCCGGTGAGTAACAACGGTTATCTAAAGCTGACCAAACCGACACTTACCAGCATCTCCAAAGACTCTCTGGGCTGGATAGAGCTAAAGCTGAGCACCCGTGCCAAGGGTTGCCAATTCAAGGTTTATCGTAGCCCTGACACCGCCTTTATCAAAGCCAGCACCGGTGAATACGAAAAATACACCGAGATACCTTTCACCTTTACCGACTCTGGCGACACCAGCTACAGCTGCTTAGACTACTTCGAGGAGACCCAAGGAGTGTCGGGCGTGATTTATGCCTACGGTTTCCAAGTTTATCACAACGATATCCCCGAGGCTAACTCGGACACAGCCTACAGCGACACGCTCAGCGACCTTAGTTTAAGGTATGGGTATGCACGCATAGAGCGTTACGATGGCAAGATGTTTGCCACCAAAGACGAACACACCGACTCTATCGTTATCACATGGGAGCCGATGCCCGTCAAAGATTTGGTCGAGAAGCTTAAATACCAATGGTTTGAATACAAAGACGATGATCTTCTGGACAGCGGATTGGTGGACACCAATCGCTTGGTGCGAGACACCTCTGTCATAGAAAGAGGCATCAAATACAAATACACGCTCAAACAGATAGCCGACACCTCTGGCACCACTTACACCATCTCGGATATGTCGAGCCAGATGGCTTATGGCTGGGCAAAGCTGGCACCGCCAGTGCTGAGCTGCTCCTCAGATGAAAGCGGAGACAACCTTCTTTCTATCGACCACACCTCTTTGCCTTACAAGCTTTATTGGCTGATAAACGGGAAAGTAGAAAAAGAGGTAGAGGTGCCAGCCGGATCCACTTACACCGACTCTGTTCTTTACCTTAGCAACAACGCGGGTAAACAAGTGAGCTACAAAGCAAAGATCTTTAACACTTCTACGGCCTTGCAATCTGACTGGTCAGTGCCGCTGGACACCTTTTATCGAATATACCCTCCGGGCTATTTTGTTGCCACAGATGGAGATTTTGAAGACAAGGTATCTTTGGCGTGGAGTTGGGAAGGACAAGAAAAAGCGACCGTAGATAGCTTCTTGATTTACCGCTACGAAGAAGGTAGTTTGGACTCGCTCATCTGTTTGAGTGCCACCAGCCTTCAGCTAGAGATCACAGAAGACTCTTTCTTCTACGACGACGACAAAGATTTGTTACAAGGTGTCTCTTACAAATACAAGATAGTTGCCAAAAGGGTCAACGAAGGTTACCAAGATAGAGTCTCGGAGCCAAGCGACAGCACCTTGGGCTCGCAGAAGTTCTCCGCTCCTTTAAATGTTAGTGCTACCCAAACAGACTCCATCGTCACCATCTCTTGGAACAAGATTACCGACCAAGGTCCGGTAAGCAACTATTTCATCTTCTACAGCGACACAGAAAATGGCAACTATGCAAACTTGTTGAAAGCTGCTAATCCTTCCGACACTGCCGTAGATAGCTCCGTCAGCCAGATCAAAGATAATCTCTTGAGCGAAGGGAAAGTTCACTGGTATAAAGTTGCCGCCTTTAGTGATGTTTCCAAAATGGGAGTGTGGTCGCCAGCGGCGCGTGGTTACGACCTTATGGATCCTATCGATAGTGTGATCTGCTGGAAAGGGGTAAGCACCGACACCATCAAAATCACTTGGAAGAAAAAGGATGTCTACCAAACTTACTACGCAGAGTGGAGCACTAGCAAAGACACCACCAGCCAGGGCAGATTTGCCAACTTGCTGGGTTACCGTGGTAGTTACAAAAATAGCAAATATGACCAAGACTCTATCTTTTTCACCATAAATATCGACTCGCTGCGGGGTAGGAAGATTTTCGTCAGGCTTTGGGCACAAAACCAATACGGCGGTTCGGCACCCGTTTTGGACAGCGGCTACACCAAGCTTTTGCCACCAACAGAGTTTACTCTGAGCAAAGGCACTATGCTGGACACCTTGCGTTTCAACTTTACCCCTAGGGTGCACAACAACGATGTGGGTTATCGGATTTATGCTGACACCAACGGACTTTGTGACACCTCACTAGCCGAGATCACAATCTATTGTCAAGGTGGCGACACTTTGGCTGGTGTGACAAAGGCTGGTTACTACTATCGTGCCAAAGTGAAAGCCATAAGTGCGCTGGAAAACGCCAGCTCTGGATGGGCAACCGACAGTGGCTACAGTCAAATTCCTGCCACCACACAACTCAGGGGTGAGGCTCTGGATAACGGTAACAACAGGTTGATCTGGAAAGATGTGAACATCGGAGAAGGTGGTCAGGTGCGTTACGACATCTACCGCCAAGATGAAAGCGGGTTTGCACCTTTGGTAGCCGTCAAATATTACGACAATCCTATAAACGATAGTGTCGGCTACATAGACAGTGCTTGCAAGCCAGGCTACGACTACAATTACTATCTGCAATCTTTTGCCGTGGACAGACCTCTGGCAGCTAATGTCACTGCCAATATCTCATCGGACACCTCGGCACATCTTTTGGTAGAGACCAAGATAGGGTTTGTTGCTGAATTTCACCAAGATACGGTAGATCTTTCTCAGAGCCAAGCAGATCTCTATTGGAAGCAGGCAGGAGACCTGCAAAAATACGAGATAGCTTACTCACGCCATGCGGATGTGGAAACTGCCAAGAAAGACACCATCGATATCGACAACAATATGTTTTTCACCAAGATTAGCGACTCTTTGCAAGACGATCCGGGTATGCTTTGGCATTTTTGGATCAGAGCCTTGAAATCAGACTACTCTCGTAAAGGGGAGTGGTCGCCCAATGATGATCAAGGTTTGTTGGTTTACACCTTGCCCGTTGTCCCCGAAATCACCTATTATGGTCAAGGGGAAGCTACTGACACCATAACCGTCGATTGGACGAAAAGTAAACATAGCTCCAGCTACGATTTGGCTATCTACAACGACGAAAGTGCCGAATGGGTTGAGTTTTCTGTTACAGACACAACTTTCAAGCTGGACACCGGTAACTGCGACTTCTTGATAGAAGGAAGAGATTATCAGATAAAAGTCACTGCCAAGATAGACAAAGGGACGCAATCTCCAGCAGGAACTAACGATAGTAGTTACCAGATGGATCTTTACTCAGGCTACTCTAAAGAGGTAAGAGGTTATCTCAAATATAGCAAGATCAAGAACTTCCGCGTTTACAACCAGCCCGATCGGATTTTGGAAGATAGGATACGGTTGTATTGGGATAGCAAGCCGGTGAAAGATGTCGATTATCTTATCTACAAATCTACCACTCGAGACACAGCCAATGCCATCAGGATGATGGTAGATTTGAACGATAAAGACTCTTGTGATGATATTCGCAAGGTGGATGGCAACACGCCTTTACCGGGGGTAGCTTACTACTACTGGATCAGTGTCATCAAGACGCCTTTTGAATTTTCTGAGAGTGAAAAGACGATGTTGATGGGATACAATACAGATGACACTCATAATGGACAAGATAGTGCCTGGACGAAGTTGCTCTCGCCCGAAGGGTTGGTAGCCTCGGGAGTTTACCTCTCGGCTCAGGGCGACAACGACAAGGCGAAAACTTATAGCGACTCTATCGTGATCAAATGGTCGCAAATGGACAGAGTGGACTCTTTCCGCTTGCAAGCTGATCAAAACGGAGGAACCGTTTTGGACACCACCCTGGCTGACACCGCTTTGGTCTGGAGTTCGATGGAAGGTGGCAAAGTTTACTACTTCAGAGTTAGCGGTTTCAACTCGTTTGTCGGCAAAGAGAACCCTACTTGGAGCGATGAGGTGGGAGGCTTTTCTACCTTGCCTATACCACAAAATATTCGCCATCATAAGGACAGCGTCAAAGACCAGATTGTGGTGGTTTGCGACACAGTTGCCAAAGCCAGTCAGTATTGGGTTTACTCCAGCACTCCTACTGCAGACAACTTTAACAGGATAGCCGATATTTCGCACGGCACTGACGACACCGTCTTTGTTTTAGATAACGAGCCTAACCCAGGGGATACCGTGTGGTATTTTGTTCGCTCTTATAACGATGCTACCGGTAGCTCTCACAGCTCCGATACTATCAAAACTTTCTATCCAGTGGTGCCTGCCGGTGGACTGGAAGCCAGCAAAGGCAAAAAGGAAGATAAGATAAGCATCTCTTGGACTCTGGATCACCGCACCAGCGGCGTGGACAGTTTCAGGTTGTATCGAGATACCTTGGGTGGCAGTTGGACAGAAGACGACCATATTGCCACGATCACCTCTTTCGAAGGCGTGAAACATTTTTACGACGACGCACTAGCCTCACCATCAGAGGCTGGAGATCTTTTGTGTAGTGGACAGAAGTATATCTACGCCTTGCGGACATACGCCAATGGACACGCCTCTATCTTCCCGCCAGCAGAGTATATCGACACGGGATGGGTCGCTTTGTCCAAGATTACTGGTGTTGAGGCTAACTTTGCTGAAGCTAACGACAAGGAGATTACTCTTAGTTGGCAAAAGCCAGAGAGTGTCTCCTCCGAGATCAACTATATTTTCAAGCGGGAGAAGCTGAAAACAGCAGATCAAGACACCCTCTACCAAGATTTGGACAACGGCGTGCTTATCAGCGACACCTTGATAAAAGACACTGCCAGCTTGCAAGCGGGGCTGGTTTACTCCTACCAAGTGAAAGCTTACAACGGAAAATATATCTCTTCCGACTCGCTGGGAGCTGCCGGGAGCTGGAGTAACCAGACAGGTTTGGTTCTGGGTCATCGGGGAATGATAAGCTCTGAGTGGTCAACGCTGGATTTGGGTGGACTAAAGTTCGCTCGACCGATTGTTCGCACCGTCAAAAGTCAAGACAGCTTGCGAGTGGACTCCGTGCTTTTGCGCTGGAGCAAAGACACTCTGGTGACGCACTACAATATTCAGGTGGACACCAGTGCAGAGTTTAACTCCATAATTTACGAGAACGAGTTGTCCAACGGCACCATCAGAGGTTTGGACAGTTTTATTTACACCCATTCCGATGGGATGTTAAAGACAGAAGATTACTACTTCCGTTTGCAAAAAACTAACCAAGACCCTTTGAGCGGTTACGCAAAAGATTCGGTTGCCTCGGATTGGTCTTTGCCAGATAGCGGCTGGTCTAAGTTAATTCCGCCTCAAAACATAACCGCCTCCAGCGATATAGAAGACTCTATCTTGGTCAGGTGGGACCAATACGATTGGCAAGAAGAGGTGGAGTATGTCGTGGTTTGGCAAGACCAAGTTGGAGTTTGGGACATAGACACCGCTTTGAAAGGGGCAGACAGTCTCTATTTTTACTCACCCTACCAACAAGAACAAAAGTTTGTGGGTATCTACACCAAACATCCTCACTTCGGGGTGTCGGACACCAGCTCGCCTCTGGTGGAAGGGATGGGCTTGTTGCCACCTCCGACCATAGATAGCATCACCAAAAGCAACTATTGGAACAAGGTGGTTATCACCATGGACGAGACAGGTATGACAGCCAGCAAGACCAGCTACAAGGTGTTCTTCTCTCTAGACTCCCTTGAAGCTGAGATTGCCGAGGATAACCCTGAGAGTGGTGTTAATGTTTTGCGCTCAGACACAAACGAAATAGAGCTTAATTTTAGCAACGGACTTCAATCTATCCATTGTGCCAAAAAGCTTTACTTCCGAGTAGCTTGGTCTTTGGGAGGGGTTTATTCCCAAAAATCGTCAATAGACTCTGGCTGGACAAACCTTCAGGTTCCGCAAATCTTCCGAGCCGTCACCTTGTCGGAGCCACCGCTAGACACCACGGCGATTAAGCTTAGCTGGTATAATCCAGCCAACGCCGATAGCATCCACATCTTCAAGCGCAGGTTTAACCAGAACGGTTGGGAAAAGCATGATGTGGTAGCCGCAGGTGCAGACAATACAGAGCAAGAGTATATCGACACCATCTTGGAAAAAGACAGGCGCAAAACTTATCAATACACCATAGCTGCTACCAACGAATTCATCACCCAGTTTAGTTATTCAGACACGGTGCAAGATTTTGTGAAAGTTTACCAGATAGAAGATTTCGTGGCTAGCGACGGAAGCAAGGTGGACACCGTCCAGATGAGCTGGTTGGCAGATTTGGACACCTTCTTCACCATCAAGGTTTATACCGACGACACCTACAACAGTGCGGTGGACTCTTTGCAAGGTTTGAAAGCTTCCGATGTCGTTAACTGGTCGCCCGACAAAGTGACCACCTTCCCTGGCTTCTGGTATTACTTCCGCATCAATCTAGAGGGCGATGAGAACAGACCGATCGTCAAGTTTGCTGCCGTGGACAGTGGCTACGCCCGTGTGCCAGAGGTCAAAAAAGAGTTCGTGAGTATCACCAACGACACTGCCACAATAGAGCTAGGCTCGCACCAAGCCAATGTGGGTGACTCTGCCTTTACCAAATTCGACGCTAGCCAAGTTTTTGATAGCATCGACTATATTGCAAAGATCTACATCTCTGAATACAACAGCATCTTAGATCAATTTGAGGTCTTGGACACCTTGCTAAGTACGAATAAAGAGGTAGGCAAAGATCAAGAGGTTGTGTTTGGAACGATCAACCACTATCGCCTGAAGTTCATCAACCAAGTGGAGACAGGTTTTGAGCGGGACTACTATAGCTTTACTACCCTTCGTCGACCTAGCTTGGTGTGGGACGAAGCCAAACTCAGTGGCAGTCAGATTCAGTTGCAGGTTTATGCCCAAGAGAACAAAGAGAGCCTGATAGACTCGGTGGTTTTGTATAGGACTGGTAGCGACGGTGTCATCGACACGCTTGTTCACAGCTACGCCAAAGACAAAAACCCTGTTATGGTGACCGACAAGCATCGGTTGCAACAAGGAATGTTCTACACCTACAAAGCCGCACTCTACAGTAACATAACAGGAATCTCTAGGGTTTGTGATAGCATCGATACGGTTTATGCGCAGCTGGATGTTCCAGTGTTGGATAGTGTTTCCAAAGGCTCCAGCCGAGAGGAGATCATCATCAGATGGCATTCGGTGGCAGACGCTAAGAAAGGTTATCGCATCTATAGTAACCAAAACTATCCAGATGGAGAGTTCACCCTGTTGGATACGATCTCCACCGACACCTTATACGAAGACGAGAAAGATTACCAACAGTGCCTAAAAGTTTACTATCGCATCCAAGCCGTAGGGGCAGACACGGTCTCTTCTCTGGAAGATTGCCAAGAAGATTACGGTTTCATCGGATTTAGCCAAGTTTACGACTTGAAAACTGTGGATGTTCCTCAGTTGTCCAAGGTGGATCTGCTCTTCACCGTTCCGACGACGGTGAGCCTTTCTAATCCAAGCCTGAACTTCGGATTTAACCAAGGGGTGAGATTGCTTCGCTACGACGATGTTAACGACATAACAGACACATCCTTATCTGTTACCCCATCTTTTACGGTGGATGAACAAGCTCCAGGTCACTACAAGCTGGAGAACCAGGGCGATGTGTTATTAGGTCAGTTGTATTTTTACCGAGTGATCGTCAAACCACAAGATTTCCCTGATCCTAGTGAGCAATCCAATGTGGTCAAAGGGTTTATTTTGCCCCCGGCTCTGAGCGGACTGCAAGCCAGCAAAGGCACCAAGATAGACACGATCGTCTTCAGCTGGCAAAAGATAGCTCCTGCCAAAATAGCCGGTGATACGATCCACTCCCATATTGTGGTGCGCTCCGACGACGACTTCGTCACTAGTTTGGACACCTTCTGGCTGGGCGGAAACGACTCGCTGTTTTACGACACCGTCGGGCGTGCCGATGAACCTATTTTGCCAGGGAAAGATTACAGCTACAAAATTCAAGCGGTGGTGAAGATTAGTGCTGACGACACTGGCTCAGCTACTTTCGATACCATTCTCTACTCCGAATTTTCACAGGTGGTAGCCGGCTGGGCACAGATGCCAGCGTTAGACACCAGCCAAGTGAAAGTCACCCGCGGTAACCTCTCTGAGCGAGACTGGGTGTTGCCAAAAGAGAGCGAAGATTCGATCATCACCATTAAGTTCACCAATCTGCCTTTCGATTACGCTAAGTTCATCAACATCTATCGCCAAGATGAGAACGCTCAAGATTTTACGAAGGTAAAAAGTTTGCCAATCGACGACACCGTTTATTACGATACGGTAACAGGAGAAAGGCATCGCGGAGAGCTGATAAATTATCGCTTCAAACTGATGACCAGTTACGAGGCTGAGGCATACCTAGACACGATGGCTTTTACCACCTTGCAGAAGTTGACCAGCTTGAAGGCTGTTGGCTACGACACAGGCAAAGTTCGTATCAGGGTAGAGATGCCAGCCAGTAGCTCTTATGCAGACTCTATGAAGGTGATAAAAACAGATTTGGACGGAAATGTTCAAGACAGCATCGTCTATCCCGTGGACGGACAATCTTTTACCGTCAACGACACCACTGGAACCCCGGGAGTGCTTTACGAGTATAAAGCCGCTCTTTACGACAATCTTACCGGTTATGGTCCTTACTCGCAAGAGACCGACACATCGGGCAAGACCATTTTGCCACCCGAGATTATCAGCGTCAGCAAAGGCTCTTTCGAAGACTCTATCCACCTTGTTTGGTCAAAAAATCAATACGCCGATAGTGGCTATGTCATCTATCGTGACACCTCTTGGACAGACGGCACTAAAGACGCCAACTACGACTCTCTTTATCGCTGCAATGACAAAGACGATACGGTTTTTGTTGACTATAAGAATTACATCGCTGGCAAGAAGGTCTATTACAAAGTGGTTACTCTGGGCAAAGATACGCGCTCGGTCAAATCTGCACAAGATTTTGGATTTTTGCAGTATGGCGGAGTGGAAGATTTACGCGTCAAAGGTTGGCAAGATAGCGTGGTGAACAACTCCTTGCAAGTGAATTGGAGTCTGCCGACAGCTTTGGATATCGACTCTATCTACTTCTCGAGGATGAAAGATGCCGACTCTAGCAGCAACCTAGACACCTTGAAGGCGCATCAACTCTCGTTTGAACTTTTGCAAACCAGATTGACCAAACTGTCTGCGGGCGACTTTACCAACTACACCTACTTGCACCAAAACGCCGCAGGGGAGCTGCTGCGTGGGCAACTATACTTCTATCGTGTGCGGGTGAAAGTGGCTGGAGCCACTGCCGTGAGCAAACCTTCCAATCTGGGTATCGGCTATCTGAGTTTGCCACAGGTGACAGGTGTCTATGCTACCAAAGGAGATGGAGATAGCATCAACATCTCGTGGGCGAAAGTGCCAGAGGTTAAAAACGACCAAGTGGATAGCTACTTGATCTATAGGTCTGACGGATTGAGCGTCTCTATCTCTGGCGAGCAAGGTGAGCTGGTAGATTACAGCGTTGGCTCCTCGCCTTTTGGCACACTGCTAGACAAAGGAGCGAACTACAAATATGCGGTGGTTGCCAAGATGACCATAGAGCAAGACACCTTGCCTGGCAATACTTCCGGTCTATTTATCAAAGATCTGCTCAGCCCTATCTCCGACTCGACTCTTGGTTACACTCGTCCGGATAGTGGCTACATCGTCACCGCTAGCCAAGGAACCGTTCAAGACTCTATCACCATCACCTACACCAGTCCAGACAATGTCGATACGGTCTTGCTTTACAGGAAGCTCTCCAGCGAAGACAGCTGGATATCTCAAGCTTTGACTGGATTGAGCAAAGATACCAGCGACGCTATCTACTACGACACCCAGATAGATTGTGGCGTCCAATACGACTATCGCATTTTGGTCAAAAGGGGTGTGGCAGATCGCTACTCAGCTGTGGATACAGGATTTTCTTTGCTTCGCGCTCCCGACAGTGTGTTGGTGCCTTTCAGCGGCGAAAGCTCAGATATGGTGCTTATGCAGATTTACTCTTCCAACAAAGACGCTTATATCGACTCTATCGTTATCTGCAAAGAGTCAGAAACTTTGCAGCAAGCAGACTCTTTGGCTTGGAGCAAGCCAACTATGGAAAGCGGCGATCAGTATGTGATAGAGGACACCCACAACATAAAACAAGGCGTCTTCTACTCTTACAAGGTTAAGTTTGGTAACGCTTTGGGTTGTAGCCCTTACACCGAAGTAGTCAACCAAAAAGTTTTTGCCAAGTTGGATGTGCCTTCTTTGCAAAGTGTGAGTCGCAAGCAGTGGAAAGACACCATCGAGTTGCAATGGAGCAAAGTGGCAGATGCGGACAGCGGTTATGCTATCTGGGTAGATTCTCAGTTAGGCACCGATGGCTCTGAACTTGCCAAATTCTCTTGTATCGACACAACCCAAGCTGAGGCTAGCGACACCAGTTACAAAGACCGTTGCAACTTCCAAGCCGAGCAACAAATTTACTACCGAGTGCAAGCTTTGGGGGTTGACACCAGCTCTGCTCTTTCTTCAGCAGATTGGGGTTCTTGCAAATACGAAGGCGTGGACAGCCTCTATTTTGACACGCTTGACCTGAAAGTTGACACAATCTTGATGAGCTGGAAAATACCTTCAACGGTTGTTAATCCTCAGGTGAACATCTATCGCTACGACACAGCCAGCACTACCGATAGTTTGATAGATAGATACAAACTATCGAACGACGATATTGTGGTGAGAAAACAGGCAGGTAGCGACTCCCTCTTCTATTTCATCGACTCGCCTGCAGACGCAGATTTGACCATCGGCAACCTTTACTTCTACCGCTGTGAGGTGGTGCTAGGAGGTGTGGCATCAGACGCCAGCGCTCCCGCCTTTGGCTATTTGGATATGCCCGATGTGGAAAACCTTGTTGCCAGCCAGGGCGGATATGGCAGCCCAGCCTTTACTCCTTACCCAGATAGCATCGTCATCAGCTGGCAACCGATAAACCATTTCAACCCTGAGGAGAATGTCCAATACCACTTGAGCAAATACGACAAAGACGGCAACTTCGTCGGTAAGAATATCGTCACCGATACCCAGTTCGTGGAAAAAGTTGGAACCAATGATACAAAGTTTGGCGAGATCAAGAAAGGAGCCAACTACAGC
Organism: Cloacimonadales bacterium (SeqCode); assembly: GCA_965228195.1. Lineage (GTDB taxonomy): Bacteria > Cloacimonadota > Cloacimonadia. Next base: position 734,015 of record OZ245797.1, on the reverse strand, counting down.
TACAGCGTTAGGGCTTACTTCGAGATTGCCGAGCTGTTGCCAAGTTCAAGAGTGTATAAAGACACCATCTTCTCGGCTGACTCTAGCTTCGCTACGGGCTACACCTTCCCCGACTCGGCTAAGGTGATCGGCGCTACTCAAGGGACGCTCATCGACACCGTCGTCATAGCTTACACCACGCCCGAGTTTGCCGACTCTATCGTCCTTTATCGAGCCTTAGCAGGCGACCAGCAAGAGAGGGTGGACACCTTGCCGATAAATGTTTCAACACAGGAGATAATAGAAGATAGCTCGCAGGTGTTGACTCCGGGCAAGAAGTATTACTATCAGATTAAAGTTTACCAGAACGGTTTGGTCAAATCTAGCAATATTGAGATGGGTTACACCAAGTTGGCAACTCCCGATAGTGTGTGGTGGGCGCCGATAGTAGATCAATACGCCGACGGTTACCAAGACACCATCAACATTCCTATCGCCTGGAACAAGGTCGATGATGCTCACGGCTACACTCTTTACCTGCACCAAGGTGGCAGCTTTGACAGTAGCGCAATAGATGATAGCGTGGAGATAAATACTCTCAACGACACTGTGTGGTTTTATGAACCAGCAGAGTTTTTAAATCGTCCCGATAGCATCTTCAAATACTCTTTTGCCGTGAAGGCTTACCGAGTAAACTCCGACGGACGCTACTACTCCGACTACTCTATGGCAGACTCTGGAGTGATCGCCAGTCAATCGGTGGTAAATCCGGCAGTCAGCTACGACATCGCCAAAGATTCTATCGTCCTTCATTGGAAAGGGTTGCGTCCAAACTATGACACCGCTACTGTTGATCATTACGCTATCTACCAAGCGACCAACAGTAAACTGCCGGGAGCTTTCCAGCAGATAGCCACGCTCGATAAGGGTGCCGACACAACAATTACCATCGATGAGAAAAATACTGAGCCAGGTAACTTCTACTTCTACAAGGTTAAGGTGCATTATACAAACGATAAAGACAGCTCGATTTACTCTCAGGTTACTCCCGTGGCAGCAGCTTTGCCACTGGCAGCAAACAACAAGCTACGGGTCAGTCAAAACCAAGCTCAGATAACCGTCACTTTCGACACCGTGCCGGGAGCCACCTCTTACAAAATGTTTACCGCTTTCGACACCTTGCCCGATGCGAATGGAGTTCCTGCTCAGATTTGGACGGCAGAGCAGATAAGAGCGATAGCCAGCGGCGACTCGGTGGTTTGGACAGATCCAGTGGCAGCCAAAGGCAACATCTACTACTACGGCATCATAATCGAAAAATCTGTAGATGTTGACGGGCAGGAGCTGGTTATGAGCAGCGAATACGGTTTTGACACTTTGCAAAAAAGCTGGGGTTACCGAAAGAGCGAAATTAAGAAAGTAGATTTCGACTTTGCTGCGGGAGGTATTAAGCTTTTCTGGGATAAGATGGTGAACTTCGCTAGTCAGGTCAAACCGGTTCGTTACGACTTGGCTCGTAGCACCACCGCAGAAGTGACAGACGGTTTTGTCGATATCACCAGCAAAATAACCACTGCGACAGCGGATGACGACACCACTTACACTATTTTCGACACTGCCGCTTACCTATTTGCTAACGAGCCAATAATTGGCGACACGCACCGCTACTTGCTCAGAGCCAAGGTGGTCAGCACGCTGGAGGATAGTATGTTCATCGTCACCGACACGATGCAGATGCTTTACGACTACCTCTGGAGCAACGACTCGGCTGGATTGAATCAAGCTTACAAAGCTACCCAAGGCACCTACGAAGACAAGATTGAGTTTACTTTCGGGAAGTTTTTGCCTTATCGTCCAACATCAGATTTCGATCAAGAGGGTATCACCCCAGACACTATTAGCTGGTATGTTTTGACCAGATACAAAAAAAATGATTCGGGGAGTTACGATGAGCAAGGTAGCGACACTCTCAGCAGTAGCCAGTTTAAACATCTGCAAGATTTGCAAGGTTCGACAATATACCAACTGGACGATAGTAACAATAGCCTCAGATTTACAGATTCGCTTAAGTCTGTGATCAACTACACCTACTCCGTGCAAGGTTTCTTAGATTATGGCAACGGCACCCTCTTCAAATCTAGGGTGATGAAAGATAGCAGTCAGTGTGTAGGGTATTTGCAGATAGAGGGAGTCACCCTAGAGAGAGTTGACTACATCTTGTCTGGACAAAAGCACCAAGGGTTAAAAGTTAAGTGGCAAGAGATGAACACCCCAGGAGATGTTTATCTGATCGGTAGAGACACTCTGAGCAAATTCACCAGTGCAGATAACGACTATATGCCAAAGAATTATGTGGCAGTCGATAAAGACTCGTCACTGTTGGTGGGCGACACCCTTTTCTTGGACTCTAATCTGGTGAGCAGCCCCTTGGGGATGACCAAGATGGGGAAAACCTACTACTATCGGGTCAAAAAAGGTGTTTACACACCTAGTGGTGATACCATCTACTCTATTTGGAGCAACGCCAAGAGCTTCCGTTACGGATGGAGCGACGGCTGGTATCAGCTCACCACAGCCAAAGAGTTTAACGACTTGGCTACCCAACTGGCAAGTGGAGAGATAACTGGTGATATGAAGATCAAGCTGTTGAACGACATCACCTTCCAAGAAGACACACTCATCCCTATGGGAACCTCGGAGCATCCGTTTGTGAGCGAGTTTGACGGACAAGGTCACTCTGTTGAGGTAGTCTCTTACGATAGCACCCTTACCAGATTGGGACTCTTCGGAGTGATTAAATCTGCCCAGATAAAAGATGTGAGGGTGGATTATAGTTGTGACACTACTGTCGCTTCTGCCGCTAATGGTTACTTCGGTGGATTGGTAGCCGAGAACAAAGGTAGCAGTGTCATCTCGGGAGTGGGGGTCAGCCTCAAGAAGCTGGTCGGCTCAGAGTATGTGGGTGGTATGATCGGCGGAGGTAGTGGTAGTGTGGCAGCTAGCAGCGACACCGTCGAAGTGACCGGTAGTTTCAGGGGAGATATGTATGTGGGACTGTTTGCTGGAAACTTAGCAGGTGTCGTGAGCGATTGTAAAGTCACCAGCACCGACTCGGTAATCACCCAAACGACAGCAGGAGGGTTTGCGGGCAAGTTCCAAGGCACGCTCAGCGATTGTCAGGTCAGTGTTGCCAAAGGGATATTCTCGGCAGCCAAGGGAGCAGGGCAGGTGGCAGCCGTCGGTGGTGTGGTCGGAGAAGATGGAGATTACAGCGTCTATGAAGAGATAACGGTGACAAAACTGGACACCTTAAAAGCTACTAACACCGATGCGGCTAACTCAGCTGCCATCTATATGGGTGGTTTGGTTGGCTACAGCAAGGCAAAGCAGATAAGCGGAATAGATTTGGCTGGCACCATCAATATGTCGGCTTACTCTAAAGGTGGTGAGGTGGCTTTGGGAAGGTTGCTGGGTAGGTATAGCGCCTACGAAGGACAGGTAGAAGATATTACCACGCCGACTGCCGGCGAGTTCACAGCCGAAGGCGACGGCGTTTATGCAGGCTTGCTTATCGGCTGGGAAGACGGCACCACTATTGGTGTTGGTAGTGGTGATGGTGACCAGATGACCTTGTCGATAGACACCTTGAGGGCTCACAACACAAGCGATGCCGACTGTTATCTAGGCGGAGTAGTGGGCAAAGCTGCCTCTGCTAGCCTCCAAAATATTAAGGTGACCCAAGTAGTTTTTGCAGGCAAAGGAGCCACCACTTATGTGGGTGGAGCCGTCGGCTACGATGCGGGAGCTACCTACGAAGATGTTACCATCGAAAGCGGAGCTAAGTTCGCCGAAAACATAAAGGCGGGCAGCAAGATAGTCGCCGGAGGCTTAGCAGGTTATTCGCAAGCTCATCCGACCTCTGGCTGCCAGGTAGAGATCAACCTTGATTTTACCGACACCAGTTTTGTAAACTCTGGCAACAAGGTGAGCATCGGTGGTGTCTTCGGTGAGTATAGTGGCAACTACGAAATGGGTGATGAAGAGCTAGAGGTGAGCAAGTTTGACTTTGTTTTGGCAGACACGGCGATAGTGGGAAGCTACGCCGGAGATATGAGCGCCAAATCTGTAGAGCTGGATGTGGGCAACATCGCTGCAGTCGATTGGACGGACACCGTCAAGGTAGGAAAAGGTTCTATCGTCGGTGGACTCATCGGTAGGCTAGAGGTAAGCGATGGTTTGAGCTGGGACTATGCGGGCGCTATCGACATCGTCATCGAATCGAAAGAAGATTGTAAGATTGGTGGTTTGATCGGTGAGTTGCTGGCAAGCGGCAGTGCTACACTGGTGGACACCTCTGCCGATGGCATCACCATTTTGGCTAAGCCTACTGGCGCAGGAACCGTTTGCGGTGGATTGCTGGGACAATCTAGTCGTGGTGAGATGGACGGTTTCAAGATCAGAGGCGACATAAAAGGTGACCAGACAGTCGGCGGTTTGATCGGTAAAGTGGCTGGCAACTCCAAGATTACTCGCTCTTATGTGGATAATTTGGTGATGATCAGCGGTAAGAGATACACCGGTGGCTTGGTGGGAGAACTTGCCACCAACACTAGCTCGGCGGGACTAGAAAAATCTTACGCTTACGATCTGCAAACCAAAGACACTCTGGGTATGATGGGTATTTTGGTGGGCAAGATGACCGCAGGCTATGTAAAAAGCTGTTACACCATTATGGACACCCTCATCGGATCTGCCAACGACACCATCGGCAAAATCGTGGGTGAGATGCACAGCGGATCTTTGAAAAACTGCTACACTATTTTCGACTCCATGAAAATAGATGGAGCGGGCTTCGTGCCTATCCCTAGAGTCGTGGGTAAATATATCGCTGGAGACACCAGCGGTGTGGCAACCGAAGAGAACCGAATTTTGATGTCGGATGTGATCACCGGAAGCGACGATTACCAAATGTGGAGCTACTACTCCTACCCCATCTTGAGTGAAAATCCAAGGGAAATACCTTTGTCTATCTTGTCCAACAGTCTCCAGATGGAAAAAGACGGAGATGGTAACTACATCATCACAAAGCCGATCCATCTGGACGCTATCGGCGATGTTCGTTTGCTAAACAAAGATTACAGCAGGTTAGACGAACTGCCAAGCGGTCTAAATCTGAGTGATAGCTACATCTTGGACACCAGTTTGGATTTCAGCGGTTACCAAGGTTACACGCCTTTGGGCTACGCTAACCAAAACAAACCTTTCAGCGGGACACTTGATGGAGATGGGAGGAGCATCGTTAATCTGAGCCTATCTTATGGGGATTTGGGACAAGAGGCAGCCTCATCTTATCGCGCCTTGGTCGGTTACCTCAGCGGATCTGGTAGCATCCAAAAATTGCGCATGAGCAACACCTATAGTAGTGCCTCCAACACCAAGATGATAGCCGCTTTTTGTGCCAAGATGGACGGTGGCACAATAGATCAGGTGCAACTAGATTCGTCGCGGATATTTGGCACGGTAGGTGTGGCTGGCATCTGTGCCTCTTTCTCTGGCGGCACCATTAGCAATGTCAGCACCCTGGAGAATAACATCGACGGGCTTAACACCGTGGCAGCAGTGGTAGCCAAGATGAGTGGTGGCACCTTGGAAAAAGCTGTTTGTGTCGAAGACAGCTTGAACGGATTGGATGTGGCAGGAGTGGTAGCCTCCCTAGAGGGCGGTAGCGTGCAAGATGTGTTGTCTCTGCCCAGATACCTCACCGGTGAACAAGTTTATAAGATCGCTTACCAATATGCTGGAGAAATACAAAACGCTTACTCCTTGGGAGAGAGCAGAATTTTGATAGGGACAGACACCTCTTGGACAATAGGTTTGGACGAAGCGTCTGAACAAGGTGATAACTGGTTCTTGCACTTGCTCAACCCTAGTCAAATAGTAAATAAACTCGATTTGAACAGTTCAATTTGGCACACAGCTAACGAATTAGCCAAGGTGCCGATGTTGCAAGCTTTCAATAGTGACACTCGCCAAGTTGACCAAGATAAGATGGTAGGACCGATGGGCAAACCTGCTGCCACGATGCAGATCACCTCGCCGCTAGATTTGGCTTTCGTCGAGTCTTATGCAAACAGTAACGCCGTCACAAAATTTGTGCTGGATACCCACATCGTCTTCGGCGATGCAGACGACTTCTCGGCAGGAGACGGTAACTTTGTCCCGATCACAAAACTGGACGGCAAAGAGTTTGACGGTGCTGGCTACACCATTCGTGAGCTGAGCTTAGACGAGACTGGTGGCGATAAGTTAGGAATCTTTGCCAGCTTGGTGGGTGCTGAAGTTCACAACCTTGGTCTGTTAGAGAGCTCCATCGCCTCTTTCAGCTCTGCTACGAAAGTAGGTTTGTTGGCAGGACACATAGACGGCTCATCAAGCGTAAAAGATATCTACATCGCCGACTGTCTGGTGCAAGGAGAGAGTGCAAGCAGTGATGTGGGCATCTTGCTGGGTCAAAATGATGGCAGCGTCAACAGGGTAATCGCTCTGAACAACAGCGTCATCGCCCCGCTAAGCACCGTGGGTGGGGTCATCGGTCGCATCAACACCGTTAGTAGCAATTTCGTCTGCTTCTCCGATAGCGTGGCAGGAAAAGAAATTCATCGCATCGGCTATAGGACTGACGAGTCTTATCTTAGCGAAGCTTACGCTTGGGCAGAAGACTCTATCTACGGTGGGCAAGAGGGTGAAGACGAGTCCAACGGGCAGTCGGTGAGCTTTATGCAGATCTTGGATAAAAGTTTTTACACAAAATACACCGACGAAGACGCTTGGCACTGGGGTAGTGGTGTCCGCTGGCAATGTTCACCTTTGCTTGCGCATATGTCTTCGGCAGATGTCGATCCACCTTTGATGCGCTTTGCCAGAGGCAACGGAGAGAAGGGCTTTCCTTTCGTCATCGAGAGCTTGCCGCAACTGAACCTGATGCACTATTTTGCCGATGACACCCTCTATTTCAAACTGAATGCCAATCTGGATTGTGATCTGGGAGATTTTGATGACGACACCAGCAACGGCAACTGGAAGCCGATCCCAGTGTTCAACGGCAGATTTGACGGAAACGGCTATAGCTTGTCTAACCTGAGGGTGAAAAATATCGCAAAAGCGGGACTGTTTGTCGATATCGGCTCGTCAAGCAACGACAAAGCTGAAGTCCACGATCTGAGCATCTTTAAAGCCCAAATGGTAGGAAGCTCTACTGCCTCTGGGGTGTGCGCCGGCACCAACTATGGTCAGATTATGAATATGATCGTCAAAGATTGCCATATAGCAGCAGCAGGTGGCAAAGTGGCTGGCTTGGCAGTGATCAATGAGGGTGATGTCAGCTTCAGCGTCACCGGGTGTAACGACTTATCTGGGGAAAATGCGGCAGGCTTCGTTTGTCATAACACAGGCGGCACAGCCTCTACCTGTATCGCCGTAAACGACTCGATCGAGACAACTAAAAATGACTTTGTTGGTAGGATCGTCGGGGAAGCTGCCTACACAGGATTGGAGTGGAACTACGCCTACGATAAGACCAAAGTGAACGGGGAGGTCGTAACCGAATATATTGCCCACGATAAGAAAAACGGTGAAAATTCTGGTATCTTAGAGTTCAACAGCGACTACTTCAGCCTGAAAGGGTTCAACCTCGGCGAAAACTTCCGCTGGCCCAAAACGACTCCTTCCAACGCGGTGAGTGTGCCGGTCGGCTGTAATGTCCCCGACGAGATCGACTCAGGCTATATCGACTTTGGCTTCGAAAAACCGGGCGCCTTCAGCGGAGGCTCTGGCACGCGGGACGACCCCTATATCATTATGAATATGACCGATTTGAACTATGTGGTATATGCCTTAAGTTGTAGCTTCTTGATGGGAGACACCATCGTGGATACCGAAGGCAAATTTGATGGACCGATCGGAACCGCCCAGGAGCCTTTTAGCGGCACTTTTGATGGTGGCAACTACTACATCTCGGGAATAGTGGACACTGCCAAAGAAAATGGAGTCAGCGGTGTGTTCGGCTATGTAAAAGCCAAATATGAAGATAGCTACATCAGGAACTTAGCCATCATCGACTCCAAGATATATGGTGATGGACACGACAACATCGGCGTCTTCATGGGAATAGACTCCACCGAAAACGGCGGATACCTATTGAGTAACTTGCTGGTTTACAACTGCGAGGTGACCAGTAGCGGGAATTATGTGGGCGGCATCATCGGCAGGGGGGACAACTCTACCTTGCAAAACTGTGTCAATGTAAACGCAAAAGTCGAAGGTTACAACTCAGTCGGTGGATTGGCTGGCTCTGCCAAAGATGCGCAGAAATGTGTGGTGGTGCTAGACTCTATCAAAGCCACCGGTGGAAATAATGTGGAGCGAATAGGCAACCTTGAAAGTGCAACTGGCAACACAAACTACGGCTGGTATTTCTGCGAGGTTATCTCCACAGCTGAAGAAAACAAAAACCCCAAAAATGTTGCTGCGAGTAGTGGAAAAAACGCTTTTGTTTACGACTTGGCAGGCTCTGACTTCTGGTTTAATTCTCTTGGTTACAGCCAAGACAACTGGAAAAAAACCAGCGGGATAGCGCCTGTTTTAGTGAATATGGATACGACCATTCAGATGTTTAGCGTGCCAGTGGATGGTGACGATAACATCGTCATCTCTCAGCCCAAGCACCTTAACCTGATGCACCTTTTCCCTGGGAATAAGTTCAAACTGGATGTCCCCGTTATCCCATTGGAAAGTGAATACAACTACTTTGACTTAGCAGAGTCTGATAATTACTGGCGCCTAGACCTCAACGGTGAGGCAGAGGGTAACTGGAAGCCTGTCCCCGAGTTCTCTGGCGAGCTAGATGGTAACGGCGGTGGTTTGCTAGGCTTGGATGTCAGATTTGCCAGCCAAACAGATGCGCAAGGATTTATGGGCACGGTAACATCAGGTGCCTCTATCCACGACTTCGGTATCTACCTCTCCAGCTTCACCGGCTCAAGTTCAATCGAGCATCAAGGAGTGGTAGCTGGCAAACTCATGGACGGAGCTAGCCTGAGGCGGGTTTGGTCTGTGTCCAACACCGTGGCAGGAGCCAGCGCAAGCTCAAGTTATGCAGGTGGACTGGTAGGCTCGCTAGAAGGTAGCGGCAGTGTTATAGAGCACGCCGTGACGGCGAAGAACAATGTGGATGGTGGTTACGCAACCGGTGGTGTGGTCGGTCGATACGAAAGCGGCAGTGTGAGTAAAGTCACCAGTTTGGCAGACACCTTACCAGCAGGAGCTGGAGCCGTGTTCGGATCTATTTCTGATGGAATGTCCCCGACCAACTGCTACACCGATGCGGAGTTGACCACAATCGGCGGAGAAACTTTGTCAGTGGGTTATGTCGATGAGCGCAGTCAGACAGCAAAAATTGTTAACGACTTCACGGCGGCACTCTCAGTCCCTCCTGTCCCCCTCTGGGAAGGCACCTTGGGTTATGACGATGATATGGACAAGATAAGAACGGTAGAAAAATATTCAGATTGGGTAGCAGGCTACATAGCTTATCCGACCCAAACAGGCATCCCCGATAGCACCATCACCGGAGTGTTGGTAGAGCATTACTTCGCTGGTGGCGACGGCTCGGAAGACTATCCGTTCCTCGTCCACAATCCTATGGCTCTGCGCTGTGTAGGGCATTGGAAATTTTATGACCAAGGATACTACTTCTTGCAAATAGACGATATCGATATGGGCACTAATTCGGACTTCTTCCCGATAGGTTCAACCGGTGCTGATAACGAGTTTGCCACGAGTGGCACACCGGGGTTCAAGGGTCATTATAACGGAGACGGTTATCGGATCTCCAACCTAACATTCATCCCTAGTTCAGGGGAAGATTATGGTGGAGTGTTTGGGTTCCTGGATAGTGGAACCATCCAAAATATGGTGGTGGAGGCAGCTAACATAAAAGGCTCTCTAGATTATGCGGGAGCTTTAGTCGGTAAGATCTCTGGAGATGGGGCAATCATCCAAAATTGTCGAGTAATCAGACCCGATGTGCAAAGTTCTAATTCTGGATCTGCTATCGGTGGTGTAGTCGGAAGTGTCGAAGCTGCCACAACCATCGAAGCTACCTCTGTGGAGGGTGCAAGCTTAGAAGGCTCTGCACGATATGCGGGAGCGGTAGCCGGTAAAATCACCGCTATGGCAACCATCCAAGATTGTCGAGTAACTGGCTCGACGGTGAAAAGCACCAACTCGGGTTATTTTGGTGGGGTGGTCGGTAACATCTCTGCTGCGGCAACCGTCCGAAGGTGTCTGGTGATCAACACCACCGTTTACTCCAATGGTAATGGATATGTTGGTGGGGTGGTAGGCTATATGAGTGCGGGAGAGGTGACCCAATGCGGGGTCGGTTATGTTAAGTTGCAATCTAATATTACAGGTGGAATAGGCTTCATAGTGGGTGAGAAGTCTGGCGGATCTGCCTCCGATAACACCAGAGGCGTAGCTTGTCAGAAAAATGGTGCGTGGGATTTGAATTAGTAGTGTTCTTTTCGCCTGACCACATAAATTAAATCTCAAATCCTTAGCCGCATTTATGTGGTCAGACTGAAAAGTTTGGCTTACAGCCAGTATGTCACCTTTCTTTTTGGCTGACCAAAAATAAATGTGACCGAAAGAAAAAGTCAAATCAAAAGACAAAATCCTAACTTGCAAAACTCGTTCGTTGTGGCTGTAGTGCATCGTTTAGATTCTTTTGGAGCATCGCTAAAGACAGAGAAATAAACTCCTCACACAGTCACAACTTCAGTCGTTTAAGCAAGTTTGACGGATTTAGTCTTGACTGATTACTAAACCACCGCACCTCGCACTTTTCAGAGTATCGTCCTACTGATGGATTCCTGCTTTCGCTAGGAATGAGGGTGGGAGGGGAAAACGGGTTTCCTGCTCTGCCCCGCTGGGCGGGATGGGTGATTGCCTGCTTGCCTAAAAGGAGGGGACAACCTCCGCTTAAAGGGGCATTAGCCTCTTTCCGTTACTTTGTTAAGCCAGCGACAAAAACCACTTTCTAACAGAGGTGCAAAGCCAAATACAGAAAATGAAAAAACTATGGGTAATAAACGGGAACAACCACACTTTCTTACTCTGCTGGTGACACGCCCCGTCGCTGGCGCTCTGAAGCGGAGTTGTCTTTTTAGTCTGACCACATAAAGAATGCTAATCATTTGAGACCCTCTTTATGTGGTCAGAGCCCTCCGCAGGAGAAAAAATTTAATCACTTAAAGGGAAAGGGTTGAGTAAAATTTTACTTTTTATTTTTTAACTTTTAATTTTCTGACACCAAAATATAAGCAAAAAATGATTAGCAACTATTTTGGTGTCAGATTTGGGGTGGCACTCTCCGCTTCATCTGGGGTCAGCCGTTTTCACTTGCTCGGTTGAGCAGAGACACTTGGCACTTTTTTAAGGTGTTGAAAATGAAAGACCAAAGTGATTAGCCAGACAGGAACAAATCTCGGAGATGCTCCCCGCCACGGTAATCTTTAAGACATCTCACGACCTGTCTCTAGCGAGTTGAAGCGGAGCGGTTTTCTTTTCTCTCCCTCTCTTTTCGTTGAGCGTTCAACGAAAAGAGAGGGACTCACCGTAGGTGAACCATTAGTTAAAACGAAAAGAGTAAGCCCTCCGCAGGAGAAAAAAAACATTCCCCGCTGGAAGCGATAAAGCCTGGATTGGTTGGGTAGGGGACAAAAAAGAGCCAAAATAACAATTGACACTTTCCCCCCCTTAATCTCCCTTATCCTGTAGAATAGAGTAAAACCAAACGAAGGTGATAAGTATGAAAAAGCTTTCCTTAAAAAAAACGATAATCTTGGTGGCAGCTTTGTGTGTAACCTTGGGGCTACACTCTGCCACTCAAAAATCAGCCCCCAGTCAGCCAGCCGGCTCTTGTGCTGCCTCTAGCTGGTCTGGTAGCCGCCTGGCTTCGCTGCTATCCAGCGGTGTGTTGCCCTCTGGCGGTGCCTTGCTGGCAGGGATCGACGGTAACTTTGTGCAGCAGAATAAGTTTTTCGGTAAGATGGGAATGTATATTTCAGATGGTTCTGTCGATGCGGAACTAGACTGGGGAAACTCAGCCATAAAAACATCAGACACCGCCGGAACCCCTTGGTTTAAATCTTCAGATGACAACTCTGTCCCTCGCCTGCACAAAGATCAGTCTAACTACTCTTACACTAAGGAATATACTTATAATGTTTATGGTAAAGACGATTGGGACGCCGCCTTTGGCTTAGACTCTTTCAGCCTGATGGCAGGAACTTGCCAGGGCAATATTAAGTTACAAGCTGATATCAATCTGGGGGAGGTGAGCTTTCCTTACCGGCTGCTTGATGGTGCCACCTTGGACGGCAATGGGCATACCCTCACCTTCGAGATAAGCTCTGCGCTCAAAACTTATGATGGCACAAATTCTTATGCTGCCCTTTTTGCCGAAGTGGAAGAAGGGGCGACGATCCAAGACTTGCTCATAGATGGAGCTACGGTAACAGGCGGTGATAGGTACACATCTGTCTTGACCTACAAGTTATCTGGCACCATCAAAAATTGCCTTTTCAGAGGATGCGCCCTGAAGGGGAAACGATATATGGGGATGGCAGCTGCCAAGATGGAGTCCACAGGTAATATCTCTTATTGTATGGTGGTGGGCGGCTCTATCACCACCACCTATAGTGGTTCTACAGGCTTTCGGATCGGTGGGATAGTGGGTAATATTGGTAGTGGTGGCACTTGTCAATACAATATCTCGATGCTGGACGCCTTCTACCTAGATGGTGGTAAACCAACGAAAGCTACTGGCGCATACTTTGGCAGGATCTATGGGTTAGGTTCCAACACCTCTGCTACAATAACAGAAAACTGTGGCTGGGCAGAGACTCGCTTCGGTGTCCAGCACGCTACAGATGTTTACAAGATGTATCACCCCTACTGGTCAAGCGATGTTGATAAATACACCGGCTATGTGGGTTTTCATGAAAGGCACGGACTTAACTGGTGTGTCGGTGATCGGAATAAAGATGTTGACGGTCTTATGACATGGGCTTACTGCAGGGGATTACAAACAAATTTCTGGCAAAATTTTAACTGGAATTATAAGCCGAGTTCCAGTAATAGCTACCTCTATCCACTGCCTCCTGATTACCCCACTAGTGACTACCGAGCAAGCGCCTTGCCCGCTCGCCGCGCTTATGAGACGCAAGACACCGAGTTTAAACTAGACTCCGACGACTCAGACCCCGACTACGAAATCTTCACCGCCAAAGGGTTGGCTTTCGACGACTACACTGGCACTCGAAATGTTAATGCTGGTAAAACCGTTCACCTTTACACCAACATCGAGTTCTCCACAGCAGGTGATAATGCCCCTATCTGGGCGATCGAGCCGAACTTCTATACCAGTAGTAGTAGTGGAGTTTACTATTTTGGCACCGTTAAAGGAGATTTCGACGGGCATGGCCACCATCTCGTAAATCTGCGACCAACTGATGTTGGTAATAGTAGATGTGGATTTATTAGCCATTTGAAAGGAAATGTGAGTAACCTTGGTCTCATATCTCCTTTAACAGATACTTGGAGCGCTACTGCTAGTGAAGCTAGTAATTGGACGATGTCCGGAGTCTTAGCTGCAAAATGTTCTGGTGGTAGCGTGGAAAACTGCTTGGTAAAAGGGGCAGCCAAAAGTAGCGGTACTAAGACAAATGCAGTGGGAGTCTTGATTGGGTATGCAGATCTAGTTACTAGCGTGGAAAAATGTGTGGTAGCCTCAAAGTATTTAAACTCTGCTGGCAATAACTCATATGTGGGGGGTATTGTAGGGCGTTTTATAGCTAATACCCATACGATAAAAAAATCTCTCTTCGTTCCCGAAAGTGGTTACGACTTCACTGCTGGTTATATAGGTATGATAACATATGGTGATGTTTTAATTACAGTAGATAATGCCTATTTTGTGAATGATAATAGTGGCTCCACCAACGGTGAAGTGGTTAATGTCGGCAGCACAGTTGGTTCTGGTAGTCTAACTAGCTCTTTTTTCTCCAATAACCTTGATCTTGGTTCATCTCTTTGGTATACAAGTGGTGGTTACAGTTATCTTAGTTTGATAGATAAAGAGTATGACTGGGACGCTAATTAAGTAATAATTGATAGTTGAGAATTGATAGTTGCGTGAGCAGTAGCTCACGCAAACGAAAAAATAAAAAAGAAGAATGAAAAAATCCACCCCAAATCTGACCTGACCACATAAATGAACTCTTGATTGATTAGCCGTATTTATGTGGTCAGGTCATAAAATTAAAAATTGAGAATGAAAAATGAAAAATTCCATCCAAACCCCGCACTTTTCAGAGCATCTTTTCAGAGATGGATTCCTGCTTTCGCTAGGAATGAGGGTGGGAGGGGAAAACGGGCTTCCTGCCCTGCCCAGCTGGGAGGGAAAGGCGCTTGCTTATTTGCTTAGAGTCGGGGACAACCTCCGCTTAATGGGGGTCTTCTTATTTTCCCTACATTGATAAGCCAGCGACACCAATCACTTTTTAAGTAGAGATGCAAAACCAAAAGCAGAAAATAACAAGACTACGGGTAATAAGCGGGAACGACCACACTTTCTTACTCTGCTGGTGACACGCCCCGTCGCTGGCGCTTTGAAGCGGAGTTGTCTTTTCTGTTACTCTTTTCGGCAATCCGAAAAGAGTAAGCCCTCCGCAGGAGAAAGCAAAAAAAGATTACTTCGTAAAATAAGGAAGGGAATGGGTGTTTACTTGCCCTGCAGAAAAAAATAATTGCTTAGTGGAAAGGTTTGAGTAAAATTTTACTTTTTATTTTTTAACTTTTAATTTATGACCACTAAAATGAAGCTATAAATTTGAGACTATATTTTAGTGGTCATACTAGCCCTCCGCGAGGAGAAAGAAACATTCACCGCTGACAAGCGACAAAGCAAGCTTGCTTATTATTTGTTAAAAAAATAAACTCAGAGAAATAATCAGATTATTTCTCTGAATTTAAGATCTTTTTGCTAACTTTGCTGCAGTAGTAGTCGCCGAACTTCTTGTTTTTGGTCGGCCAGTGGAAGTCGCTGCCCCCGCTCACCAGCAAGTCGTGTTCTTGGGCAATCTGCAGATACTTGTCCACCAACTGCCGGTTGTGCGAGATGTAATGAGCCTCCAAGCCTTGCACGCCCATCTGGATGATGTCGTAGATGATCTGTTCGTGGTCGAGCCGAAAGGGGTGAGCCAGCACCGAGATGCCACCGGCTGCCTTTATTGCCCTGATCACCTTTTGCGGCGAGAGCGCTCTTTTGGCAGTGAAAGTAGGCGACTCCTTCACCAGATAGCGGCTAAAAGCCTCGGCGTAAGTTTTGGCGTAGCCCGCCTTCACCAGAGCGTTGGCGATGTGCGGTCTGCCCAAGATGTGGATCTTCTCGGTCTTAATATCTTGGGGAGTCAAGAAAACATCGTATTCGGCAAACTTCTCGATAAACCTCAGCACCCTGTTTTCTCGCTCTTGCAGGTTGTAATCGATCACATCCAGCAGTGCTTGGCTGGTGGGGTCGAACCCGTAAGCCAAGATGTGAATATCGAACCCTTTGTAGTAACAGCTGACTTCGATACCCGGGATCAATTTGCAACGGAAATTGTCCGCAATTTGGCAGCCAGACAGGTAGCCATCGATGGTGTCGTGGTCGGCAAAAGCGATCACATCCAGCTTCTTTTGGTCGGCTAGCTTCAGCAGCTTTTGGGGTGAGTAAACCCCGTCGGAAAACTCGGTGTGGATGTGCAGGTCGGCTTTTAGTTCTGCACCCATCTATTTAATCAACTTGTAA
Source organism: Cloacimonadales bacterium (SeqCode) (assembly GCA_965228195.1). Lineage (GTDB taxonomy): Bacteria > Cloacimonadota > Cloacimonadia. Next base: position 718,123 of record OZ245797.1, on the reverse strand, counting down.
AACTTCAAAATTTCGCTCAGCTGGCTGCTCTTTTGTTCGCTCAGCCTCCACATCGGCAAGCGATAAACCCTTTTGATCATTCCCATTTGCCACAGAGCGTCTTTCACCGGGATGGGGTTGGTCACCATAAACATCGCCGAGTTGAGGTCGGACAAGTGTTGGTTCGCCTTCACCGCCTTGGGGTAGTCGCCCTCTTGCCAAGCTTTTACCATCTGGCTAATAGCGCGGGGAGCCACATTGGAGGTGACCGAGATCACGCCTTTGCCCGTGGCAGCCATAATGGGGATGGTGACATCGTCGTCGCCAGAGAGTAGCACAAAATCGTCGGGAGCGTCTTTGAGGATTTTGGTTACCTGCACCAAGTTACCGGTCGCCTCTTTGATGCCCACGATTCTCTGGAAATCGTGCGCCAGCCTAGCTGTCGTCTTCGGCTCCAGGTTCATTCCTGTCCGAGATGGAACATTGTAAAGGACGATGGGGATGTCGGTGTTTTCCACGATCTGCTTAAAAAACTGATAAACACCTTCTTGGGTGGTGCGGTTGTAGTAAGGAGTGATCACCAGAGCGAAGTCTGCTCCAAACTCCTTGGCTCGATTGGTAGCGCGGATACTTCTTTCCACATTGTTGGTTCCCGTTCCCACCATCACAGGCACTCTGCCGGCTATCTTTTCTATTCCGAAGCGAATCACCTTCTCCCTCTCGTCCTCGGTCATAGCAGGGGCTTCTCCGGTGGTGCCCAGCAGCAATAAGCCGTTCACCCCGTTCTCTAGCTGAAAATCTATCAGCTTGTCCAGCGCATCAAAATCGACACTCATATCTTCGTTAAAAGGGGTAATAAGGGCAGTCCATGTGCCTTGCAATCTATCCATTATCTCTCCATCTCCAAAAATTTTTTTTAATAAGAGCCGTAAATGTCGTCGTAATCGTTGCCACCTTCTGTTGTGTTTGCTTCTGGCTCGTTTGCTTCTGGCTCTTGCTCTTCTGTGTAGCTTGGCTCTGGCTCAGCGGGGGTCTCTGGCTCACTCTCCAAACTCTCTTGCTGACCACTCTCTTCTTCTTCTCTGGTGGGGTTCAGCGGCTGGTCGTAACTCTCGTCTTGCTCAGAGTTTGTCTGCGTCTGTGCATACATACTCTCTTCTTGCTTTTCGGCGTAAGGGTTCTCTTCTGTGGTGGTAGCCTCCGCTGAGATGTTTTCGTCCCCAGTGCTTGTGTTTGTCTCCAGATTTTCGCTAGCAGCAGCCACAACTTTCTTGCTTTTTTTCTTCTTTTTCTTCTTCTTGCTCAAACTGGATAGTTGGCTCAGGCTGGCTAGTTGGCTTAGTTTGGACAGCTTGCTCAGGTCTTTGAGCTTGAGCAGGTCATACATCTTGTGCATCTCCATCACCGAGCTGAGCTTTTGCAACTCTTGCAGCTTGGTCAGCTCTTGCAACTGAGAAAGCTCTGCCAGTTGTGATAGTTGTGCCAGTTGCGCCAAATCGTCCGGTATCTCATCCTCGTCCTCTTCCTCTTCCTCCTCTTCGGCTTCCAGCTGTGCCCGTGCCAGAGCCTCACCTTCGGCTTTTAGCCTCATCTGTAAGATCTCTTGCTCTCTTTCTTCTTTCTCTTTTTTTTCAACTTCCAAAATCTTGACCACCTTGGGGTCTTCGATGACGATGCTACTATCGGGCTCTTCCAGATCTTTGCGTGAGACACTCTTCAGGGAAAAAAGGTAGGTGCCGTGGTCGGTGTAAACGATCATATTGGTGTCGTGCCGCCCTCTTTTGGGCATCAAAATCAGGTGGCTTCCTTGCACGATCTTGGTGTCGATAAAGCTCTTTTTCTCGTCGTTGTTCATCACGAAATCGACGATCTTTTCAGGCAAGGTGATATTGATAGAGGCGTTGTTTTCGACTAATACCAGGGTGCTTTTCTGAACTCTTTTTGCCAAGTTGTCTTTTTGTGTATCGTCCGTGGTGGCACTCTCTTCTTGGTTGCCAAAAATATTTTGATTTTCGAACTCCATATTTTTCTCCTAAACCTTTTTAATTATTTAATCTGCCCAAAATTTTAACTTATCAAAAAAAGATTTTTCTTCTCGCCAAAGATATCCTCTTCTTTCCATCCATAGTTGTGCCTTACCATTGCCCAGCTGTGCGGCTTTGCGGTAAGAGTCAATCGCTTTTTCATCAAACCCTTTTAGCTCTGCCAGCTCGGCGTAAATCAGATAAGCTTCACCAGACTCTGGGAATTTTGCTATGATCGAATCGGCAGTGGCAATGGTCTGGTCGTATCTGCCTACTCGGCGGTAATATCTGGCAAGGTTGACAAAGTTTTGCTCCGTGGGGGCAATCTTCACCTCTCTTTGATAACTTTTCAAAGCCGCTCCGTAGTTCTTTTGGTAGTCGTAGATCTTGGCTAAGTAAAGGTTGGCGTTTTGCTTGCCGGAGTCGGCAGCCAGTGCCAACAACAAAAACCGCTGGGCTTGCTCGTATTCACCGATGCAGTAGTAAGTTAGTCCCAGTCGATAATCTATGCTGTTCGCCTCTAGCCATTGCACTTTTTTGTAGTTTTCCAGAGCATCCTCATACTCCTTCAGCTGGAAGTAGGAGTCGCCAATCTGTTTGTAAGCGGTGATGTTGCGCGGATCTAGCAAGATAACGCTTTGATAAAAGTAGATCGCTTTGTTGTAATTTTCTTGGGCGTAATACTTTTGGGCTTCGTTTAACCTATCGGCTACCTCGTCTGCGCCCAGTAGCCCAAAAAAGGATAACGCCAAAAGGGCAACGACGAACTTAGACCAACTTTTGCACATACTTTTTCACCTCAAAAAAATCAATATCTTCTTTCTTCTCTCCTGTCCCCACCAGCTTCACCGGCACTTCAAACTTTTGTTGAATACCGAAAACCACGCCACCTTTGGCACTGCCGTCTAGCTTGGTGATGGCAACCCCACTTAAGCAGCAGATCTTATCAAACTCTTGTAGTTGCCTTAAGCTGTTTTGACCCAAGCAACCATCTAAAACAACGATTGTTTCGTCAATTCCATTTGGCAAGAGTTTTTTTGCAATTTTAGTTATTTTCTTGAGTTGAGCCATCAAGTCGGAGTTGTTGTGCAGTCTGCCGGCGGTGTCGATCAAGATCACTTGCGTCTTTTTCTTCAGGGCTTGTTCGATGGCTCGGTAAACCACTGCCGCTGGATCTTCGCCCATCTTGGCGTCGATGCACTCGCACCCAGCTCTCTTACTCCAAATCTTCAGCTGCTCGACTGCTCCGGCACGAAAGGTGTCAGCCGGCACCAAACAGACCGACTTGCCCTCTTGCTGGAGTTTGCAAGCCAGCTTGCCCACCGTCGAGGTTTTGCCCACTCCGTTTACGCCCACGAACATCATCGCCGCAGGGTTTGCACTCAAATTCAGCTTGCACTTTTCTTGGTTATCTTCGCCCAAAACTTGCAAAAAAGCTGTCTGCAAGCTTTGGCTGGTCAGCGATTTCTCCTTTTGGACACTCTGGATTATCTGTCGGCAACTCTCCAGATCTATGTCGGCTTGGACAAGCTTCTCTTCTAGTTGCAGCAGTGTCTTTTGCTCTAGCTTGGCGCCAAAAAGAGGCAAGAGCGAGCGCAAGATCTTGGGCTTTTCGCCTTGCTGGCTAAGTAGGCTCTCGGCGGCTCTGGTTTGAGAGCGTTTGTTCAGCAGATAAAAAACAGCAAAAAAAAGGCACAGCAAAAAGGCTGCACCTGCTATTAGGTAAATTTTGGTCATCTTTTCAAAAAAAGATTATTGAGCAAATTTCTTGTTGATAAAATCTTGCAACCTGCTTTTTCTGCGAGCCGCTGTCCTTTTGTGAATCACCTTGGTCTTGGCAGCTTTGTCCAGCTTAGAAAATACTTGCGACAACAGAGCCATAGATTGATCTTTGTCCAGATCGCCTTTCTTGATCTTCTTGCTGATCGTGGCAATAGTGGCTTTGATGAAGTGGTTCTTAACTCTCCTGCGACTGTCTTGTCTAAGGCGTTTGATACACGATTTATGTTCGGGCATTATTTACTCTCCTGATTTCATAATTATAAGGAGACAAAAAAAATAGAAGCAAATAGTGTCAAGTAAAAAGTGCGCCCCCTTTTTTGAGAAAGCCAGGAATAAGGAGTTTTAAGCCAAATTAAAAAAAAGAGGTCCTCGACCAGAAGACCTCTTTAATATAGCAAGAGTAAAAAACTACTGAATTAAAAAAGTTTCTAGAGTTTGTTTATTTTAGTTGACAGTGTGGAACGGGTAAAAAGTTTTAGTAGTATGAAAGAGTATAAAAGAACCTACCATTTCGACCAAGATTTTTTCTTGGATATGTTGGACGAGCAAATCAAGTTCGATGCGCGCAAGAGCTACGAAGAGGACGGAAGCGTTGAGCTGCCTTTGTCCAGCTCGTATCAACTGCTGCTGCTTCGAGAAGAGCAAAAGAAGATGAAAAAGAGCGTTGAGGAGCTGGAGCATCTGAGCAAGGTGCTCAAGCAGAAGCTGAATGTCTCCCTTTTGGTGAACCTGATCTGTTACCTTTTTTTGATCGTCGTGCTTATTTTGAGTGTGGAGAAGATTATGGATGCGATGCAGGTTTTTCGCCAGTTGCTACTGGATATTGCCCCGTAGCTTTTAGAAGTTTTTCAAAAATTTAAGGAGATAATATTTTAAGATGAGTTGGATTAAAGACCATATTGCCGATGTCCTCGATTTTCCCGAAAAAGGTGTCGTTTTCAAAGATATCACCCCGCTTCTGGAGAGTGAAAAGTTTGCCAAAGCAGCCAAAGAGATGATAGACGATAGCTATGTCAACTGGGACGAAGTGGACGCTATCGCCGGGATCGAGTCCCGCGGTTTCGTGTTTGCCAGTGCCATGAGCACCATCCTAAACAAAGGGCTGGTTTTGATTCGCAAAAAAGGCAAGTTGCCGCCGCCATTTCTGGCAAAGCTCTCTTCCAACGAATACGCCAGAGAGGTGCTAGAGGTCAAACCGGGCAAGAAGCGCATCTTGGTGGTGGACGATGTTTTGGCAACCGGTGGCACCCTTAAGACAGCTTACGAACTTTGTTGTGAGGCTGGTTATCGGGTGCAAGGGTTTAGCGTGCTGATCGATCTGCCTTTCTTGCACGACGAAGATTATCAAGTGGCTGGCATGAAAGTTGCTAGCCTTGTCACCTATTAGATGATAAAGATCAGAAGGGCGCTTTTGTCTGTCACGGACAAGGGCGGATTGGTAGAGTTAGCTCAAGAGTTGCACAACCAAGGGGTGGAGATAGTCGCCAGCCAAGGCACAGGCTCTTTTTTGCAGGGGCTAGGCATCCCTTTTTTGCCCTTGGCAGAGATAAGCGGCTACGATCAAGCCTTCGGTGGTAGGTGCAAAAGTTTGTCTTTGGGCGTGATGGGTGGTTTGCTTTTCGACAGAACCGTTCATCAAGAGCAAGCCAAGGAGCTGGGGATAGCTGCCATCGATATGGTGGTTTGCAACCTTTACGATTTCAACTCCGCTTGGCAAGGCGGTGCTACCCCCGAGCAGTTGGTGGAGCAGATAGATATCGGAGGTGTAGCTCTTTTGCGCGCCTCTGCCAAGAACTGTCGCTTCGTGGTTTCGGCTTGTGACCCTTGCGACTATCCGGCTCTGATCAAAGAGTTGCAAAAAAACAAAGCTCGGGTGAGCAGGCAATTTGCCAAGAGGCTGGCAGTGAAATCTTTCGTAGCTTGCAGTCAATACGATCGTCTGGTCGCTTTGGGCTTCGGCGGACAAAGTTTGCGCTACGGCGAGAACCCGCACCAAAAAGCTTGGAGCTACTCTTTGCCCGATTTCGGTTTCTCAGGATTAACTCCGCTGCAAGGCAAAGAGCTGTCTTACAACAACTTCTTGGACATAAAAGCGGCACTAGACTGCTTGCAAGGTTTGTCAGATTTTGGCTGTGTCATCGTCAAGCACGGCAACCCGTGTGGTTTTTGCCAAAGTAAAACCAGCCCTAAGGGTTTGCTGGCTTGTGCTTGGGCAGGTGACTCTGTTTCCGCTTTCGGTTCGATCGTCGGCTTTGCGCACCCTGTGGACGCTCCCGATTTGCACTTCTTGGCACTCGATCAAAAAAGCCAAGCCAAGTTCGTGGAGGTGGTCGTTGCCCCTGGATTTACGCAAGAGGCACTGGAGTATCTGGCACACAAAAAAAATCTGCGTGCCTGCTCCTACCAGCCGACGACTACCAGATCAAGCTTGGCTTTTCGTCAGCTAGAGCAGATGTTGATCGCCCAAGAGCCAGATGTAGCCGGCAGCGAAAATCTGGAGGTGGTGTGTGGGCAGAGTCAAAATCTGGATGCGGAGCTGGTGCGATTCGGCAATGTAGCAGTGCAGGCGCTCTCTTCCAACGCCGTTACGATCGTCTATCGAGACAGCCAAAGGCGACTGACCCAAGTTTCTATGGGTTGCGGTCAGCCCAATAGACTGGACGCCATCGAGTTAGCCATCAAGAAGCTAAAAAGGTCGCAAGCTGCGGGCGATTTTACAGGAGAGCTGGCAGACTGTTATCTGGTCTCAGACGCCTTTTTGCCTTTTGCCGACAATGTGCAAGCTTTGGCTGCCAGTGGCATCAAGACGATTGTTCAGCCGGGCGGCTCTATTCGTGACAAAAGCGTGCTTGCGGCTTGCCAAAAACTGGGTGTGCGCATGGTGTTCACCGGCACTCGCCACTTCAGGCACTAAGCAAAAAGAGCCATCAGATAAGCCAAAAGGTTGTTGAGCAGGTGGTAAAAAACGCCGTAGCAAAAGCCGATTCTTATCCGCACCACACTGATGACGATCCCCAAAAATAGGTAAGGGAAGAGAAGCAAAGCAAAAGAGGTCGCTCCCGTGATTTGGTTCCACTCTAAGTGTAAAAGGGCGAAGACGAAGCTGAAGATAACAACCAGCGCCAGCTTGTGTTGCCAAAACTTTTGCCAAGCTTGTAGCTCGAACTTATCGGCGAAAAAATGACACAAGATCAAGGTAGCCCCCACTATCCAAGCTACTCTTAGCCAAATCGTCTGAGCTTGCTTTAGATCAAAAGGCAAGAGGTAGCCGGCGCTGATCACGGCGCCAAAACAAAGCAAGCTGATGGGCAAAAAACGGATTTGGCTCAGGCTCAGGCGAAAGATAACCTCTTCGCTCAGTGGAGCTACCACACAGACGAAAACCGCCAAAGAGAGCGACAAGAAAACGAAGTGGCTACTTTTGGCGTAGGCTATGGCTGCTAATATCTCAGGCTGAGACGGTAAGTATTGTGTTTGATACAGATGTAGCACCGCTGCCAAAGCCAGCTGACAAACGGCGAAAAGCGTCAGGGTGATGCCCAACTTTTTTAAAATTTTCATATCTTTACCACACCTTTGGTTTGTTTGTCTGATGGTTGCTTTGTCTGATAGTTGGTCAAGCAAAAAAAAGCGCAGTTTTGGGTGAGTAGTAATTTTTCTGAAAGCTCGTCATCGTCCCTCTTAAAATAAAAGGTAGCCATCGTCCGATTTTTGAGCTTCATCTCAAGATTTGTGAAAGTGCCAAAAAATATCTTGACACTCTCAGCTTGTCCCAATTCTGAACTTGTAGGATGTTATCGTGGATCAATATGTTAAAGATGAGGATTTAGATTAGTGAAAAACTTAACCAGTGCACAGTTGCGAAAAAGTTTTATCGATTTTTTTGTCGAAAAAGGGCATAAGTTCGTGCCGTCATCTCCGGTGGTTCCTCAGGACGACCCGACCCTGCTTTTTACCAACGCGGGGATGAACCAGTTCAAAAATATTTTCTTAGGCTCACAGGCGCCAGAATACTCTAGAGCGGTCAACTCTCAAAAGTGCATTCGTGCCGGGGGCAAGCACAACGATCTGGAAGATGTGGGTAAAGATGGCTACCATCACACCTTTTTCGAGATGCTGGGCAACTGGTCTTTCGCCGACTACTACAAGAAAGAGGCTATCCAGTGGGCTTGGCAGTTTCTCACCATCGAGCTGGAGCTACCCAAAGACAAGCTTTACGCCACCGTCCACAAAAGCGACCAAGAAGCTTTCGACTTGTGGCAGCAGCTCACCGACATAGACCCAAACCATATCGAGTTTCACGACGACAAAGACAACTTCTGGGAGATGGGCGCCACAGGTCCTTGCGGTCCCTGCTCCGAAATTCACATCGATTTAGGGCAAGGCGAGTGCAACTTGGCAGGGCAATCGGGACACACCTGCCGCGTCAACGGAGATTGTCACCGCTTCGTCGAGCTGTGGAACTTGGTTTTCATCCAGTATCAGCGATTGTCCGACGGCAGTTTGGTCGATCTGGAAAACAGGTATGTAGACACAGGAGCGGGTCTGGAGCGCATTGCCAGAGTTATCCAAGGTGTGTCTAGCAACTACGACACCGACCTTTTTGTGCCGATCATCGCTGTCGTCCGCAAGATGGCCAGTAGCGAAGATGAGGTTGCCTTTCGGGTGATAGCCGACCATATTCGCGCCCTTAGTTTTGCTCTGAGCGACGGTGGAGTGCCTTCCAACGAAGGCAGAGGCTATGTGCTACGACGCATCTTGCGCCGAGCCTGTCGTTTTGGCAGAGTTGTCGGTTTGCAAGAGCCGTTTTTGTCACCGCTGGTGGATGTGGTTGCCAGCGTCATGGGCGAGCATTTCGGCGAGCTTTTGACCCAAAAAGATTATATCAAGAAGATTATTCACGCCGAGGAAGAGCGGTTCAACAAGACGCTGGACAAAGGTCTTTTGCGCTTTGCCCAAGTTACTGCCACGGGCAAAAACATCAGCGGGGCAGACGCTTTTTTGCTTTACGACACCTTCGGATTTCCGCTAGATCTGACCGAGCTGATGGCGCAAGAGCAAGGGCTGAGCGTGGACAAAGCTGGTTTTACCCAACATATGGCTCAGCAAAAAAAGCGAGCTAGAGACGCTGCCAAGTTCGAGCAAGGGGATCAGTCTATCGGCTCTGAGCTGAAAGATGTTCCTGCCAGCCAGTTCGTCGGCTACGATGCCATCTCCTCTTCGGCGAAGGTGGTTTTCGTGGGTGAGGACGAAGCCGGGCGAAGTTTGGTCGTGCTAGATAAGACCCCTTTTTACGCCACGGCTGGAGGTCAAGCTTGTGACACCGGGCAGATAAAGAGCGAAGGCTGGCGGATGTTGGTGCAAGATGTCCGCAAGTCGGGCAAAGTCGTTTTGCACGGCGGGCAGCTGCGTGGCAACAAACCTAAAGTTGGACAAAGCGTGGAAGCCAGCATCGATCCAGACAGAAGGAAAAATATCAGCACTCATCACACTGCCACCCACATCTTGCAAGCTGTTCTCAAAAAGCGTCTGGGCGATTTTGTCCAACAAAAAGGGTCGCAAGTGAGTGCAACCGGTTTGCGCTTCGACTTCATCTGTATGGACAAAATTTCTGCTGGGCAGTTGGCTCAGATAGAGACCGACCTCAATCAAATCGTGCGTGGTTGTCATCCCGTTGTTACCCAGCAGATGAGCCTTGCCAAAGCTAAGCAAAGTGGGGCGTTGGCGTTTTTTGCCGAAAACTACGGGGAGAAGGTGAGGGTGGTTAGCGTGGGCGATGTTTCCCTAGAGTTTTGTGGGGGGACGCACCTTAGCAACAGTGGTGAGATCGGTTTGTTCAAAATCGTTGCCGAGAGTTCCGTCTCGGCTGGCGTCAGGCGTATTTCCGCCGTCTGTGGTGAGGAAGCTTTGCACTATTGTCGTGCCAAAGAGCAAGAGCTGCAATCTTTGGCTACCGAGCTGGGAGCGCCTTTGGACAAGTTGAGCACCAAGCTGGAGAGCGTCCTGCAAGAGCGCAAAAGTTTGAGCAAACAGGTGGAGCAGCTGAAGGCTCGCTTGGCTCAGGCTTGTTTGGACGATATATTGAAAACCAGCCAAAAAGTAGGACAAACACCTTTGGCACTGGGCGTTTTGCCCCAAGGCTCCGATCTGAAAAACAGCGTTGCTATCTTGCAAGACAAGTTGGGGCAAGGGGTTGTGCTGTTGATTCTTCCTCAAGGTGATCGGTTTACCTTGGGTGTGGGAGTGAGCAAAAACTACCAAGAGAGCCTCAAGGCAGGTCAGATTGTCAAAGCTGTCAGCGCCCTTTTCTCGGGCAAAGGCGGTGGCAGACCCGAGGCAGCTTTTGGAGCCGGCAGTTTGCCTTGCGGTGGCGGGCAAAAAGCTTTGCAGATAATCGAGGCGAAGATGAAAGAGATAGTCGGGGAGAGTTCCCATTAAAAATTTTTGGTGGCAGACGGCTTGTTTTTACCAGCCGAAGGCGGAGCTGAGTTTTAGTCAGTTGACCCTGCAGGTGGAGCGATACAAAACCATGGGCATCGACGCCATCTATTTGGTCAACGCACTGGACGCTAGTTACCCAAGCGGGGTGGTCAACAACTTTTACAACCTTAACCTTGCTAAAGGTAGCAAAGAAGATTTTGAGCTGATGGTAAAGACATATCTTAGGCAAGAGATAGCTATCGTCTTGCGCATTTGTGTGGACAGCACCACCTTGCAATGTGGGATGTTCAAAGACGATCAGCAGCGCCAAGAGTTTTACCCTGTTTCTGAGCAAGACCACCTCTGGCAAGACGAGCAAGGCAACTCGCTTTGGCACAGACACGAAGATGAGTATTACCTCAGCCATCGGGGTAAGGAGTTTCCTCTTTTGGATTGGCACAGTCCCGCTTTGCGCTCGCGCATGGGCAAGGTGGTTCGCCACTGGATGAGCCAAGGCATCAAGGGGTTTGTTTTTGCAGGGGTCGATGGGTGTATGTACGACCGACAAGGTGAGCAAAACTTTCATAAGGTGGACGATGAGAACATCAGGGTTGTCCGCTTCTTGAAAGATGTGGTCGCCGAGCAAGGCGATTGTTGCTCGCTGGGAGAGCTTGTCTACGGGCAAGAAGAGCAGAAGTTTACCACTTACGCTAACAAGGGGTTCGACCTGCTGCTGAGAGGTTTGCCCTCCGGTTTGGCTCTGCCAGAGCTGGACGAGACAGTTTTGCGCTGGCAAGGCAAGTTTCTTGGCTTCCCGCATCTGGAGCCAAGCGAGCAATCCAACCAGCGGCTTTGCACCTTGGCTAACATCATCCTCAGCAGCCAGAGCTTGCTTTTGCAAGACAACAGCACGCCCCAGGAGTTGCAAAGCTACCGCGACGACAACCTCTTCTCTTTCTTGCTCGATTACAAGAAGCGCGCCGTGTTGGGAGTGGAAAAGGTGCTGAGTGAAAAAGATTTTAGAGGATTTTTGTTGAAGTGCGTCGAGAGCGTTTATCTATTGGGCATCAACTTTTCGGAGAAAGAGGCTGTCTGGAAAGGCGTCCAAGCCGACAAGGTGGAGATTTTGCCTTTTGGCGATACTCTTTTGGGGGGAGCTACCTCCAGAGCAAATCAGGTGGTGTTGTCACCTTTCAGCTTGGCTTTGTGTCGGATGCGCTGGTAGTCAAACCGTTATTTTAGGGAGATTTTGAAGATGATAAACAAAAGTATGGTCACCAACTTCTTGAGCGGGAGTTTGGTTTTAATCGGCTATTTCGTCCCTTTTGGGTCGGAAAATCTGTTGTGTCAGCAGATGGTTTTCAATGTGGGGCTTTTTGCTTTCTCGGGAGGTATCACCAACTGGATAGCGGTCTTTATGCTTTTTGAAAAGGTGCCGGGTCTTTACGGCTCAGGCGTTATCCCCTCTAGGTTTCAGGAGTTTAAGGCAGGCATCAAAAGCTTGATGATGAACCAGTTTTTTACCAAAGATAATGTCGATAAGTTTTTGGACGGTTCGAAATTGGAGCAAATAAATTTGACGCCGATGGTTCAAAAGACAAATTTTGACCCGATGTTCGACGCCTTGGTAAAGTCGATTTTGGAGTCCTCTTTTGGGGGGATGATCGCCATGGTGGGAGGATCTGCCGTGCTAGAGAGTTTGCGTGAGCCGGTGGTGTGTCGCCTGAAAGATGCGACTGTGCAGATGGTTTCTTCCGAAGATTTTCATCAAAAAGTGAGCCAAAACTTAATCGGCAAAGACGACAAGATCTTAGAGAAAATCTCGACGATCGTCCAAAAAAGGTTAGACGAGCTCACACCAGAGCTGGTTAAAAAAATAATTCAAGATATGATAAGAAAACATTTGGGATGGCTAGTAGTGTGGGGCGGAGTGTTCGGCGGTTTGATCGGGTTTGCCACGGTTTTCCTAAAATAAAAGGGGTGAAAAATGTTTGATAAGTTGCTGGGTATGTTTACCAAAAATATCGTTATCGATTTGGGGACAGCCAACACTTTGATCTATGTCAAAGACGAGGGTGTGGTTTTGGACGAGCCGTCTATCGTGGCTATCTCCACCAAAGACAAGAAGCAAGTTAGCTTTGGGCGAGAGGCTAAGAAGATGCTGGGGAAAAATCCTGATCTGATCGAGGTGATAAGACCTTTGCAAGACGGGGTCATCGCCGATTTTGCGGTGACGGAGCTGATGCTGAAATATTTTATCAAGAAAGCTCAAGGGCGAAAGTTTTTGGTCAAGCCCAAAGTTATCGTCTGTATCCCCTCGGGCATCACCGAAGTGGAAAAAAGAGCGGTGAAAGACAGCGTGCTTAACTCAGGAGCCAGAGAGGTTCACCTCATCTCCGAGCCGGTTGCCGCAGCTTTGGGAGCGGGAGTGCCGATCACAGAGCCGCAAGGTAATCTGGTCATCGATATCGGTGGCGGCACCACCGAGATTGCGGTTTTGTCTTTGTCCAACATCGTCACTCACAACTCTATCCGTATCGGCGGCGACAAGATGAACGACGCCATCGTCAACTACTTGCGTCTCAAGAAGAAGGTTTTCGTGGGTCTGCTCACTGCCGAGGAGATCAAGCAAAAAGTTGGTTCTGCCTTAAAGATGGAAGAGGAGCTGGAGATGGTGGTCAAAGGGCGTGACTTGGTCTCGGGGCTACCGATAAAGTTCAAGGTGACCTCCAACATGGTGCAAGAGGCGCTGGCCGACAATGTGCAGAAGATCGTTAGTGCGGTGTTGCAACTCTTCGAGATGACCCCAGCCGAGCTGACTGCCGATATTGCCGAAAACGGTGTGTTCCTCACCGGCGGTGGTGCTCTTCTGAAGAACCTAGATGCCAAACTCAGACAAGAGACCAACTTGCCTATTCACTTGGTGCCAGAGCCGCTTACTTGCGTGGTGCGTGGCACAGGCAAGGTGATGGAGAACTTCTCCGAGTATTCGGTGGTTCTCATCTAAGCTTATTAAATAAAAGAAAACAATATGAGAACTAAGTTTCAACTCTTTGTCTTGATTTTACTCAGCTTTTTTGTTTTGCTCTCTAGCCAAACCTCTAAGCAAAGTTTAGCCGGTTGGTTTGGCAACTATCTGGCTTTGCCTTTTGTCTCTCCGATCAGATACTTGAAGTCGCTGGACGACCTTTTGGCTAGAAACCAGCGGTTGCAAAAAGAGAACTTAGAGCTGTTGGAGCAAAACTTGGCTTTTAGCGACCAGAAGCTTTTGTTAGAAAAGAAAGATTTGCAAAAAAGAGGGATGCAACTGGCAGTGGTGGTGGGCATCTTGGGCAGCTACAACCAGCGGAGTTTGCTACTGGATGTGGGCAAAGCCCAAGGCGTGGAGCTGGACGCACCCGTTATCACCTCTCAAGGGGTGGTGGGTAAGGTGATCGGCGTTCAACCAAATTCTGCTCTGGTGTTGCCGGTGGGCAATATCGACTTCCGTCTGAGTGTGAAAAGCCAAAGAGCCAGAGTGCAAGGGGTGCTTACCACCTCTCTGGACGGCACCACTTTTGTCGATATGATCGACTTCGGGGCTGATGTCAAACCGGGCGACCTTTTCATCTCTTCCAATCTCTCGTCGATATTTCCCGAGGGCATCAAAGTGGGCACGGTGCAATATTTGCGCTCCTCAGATTATGGCAACAGACTGCAAGCCGTCTTGCAACCGGTGGTCAACACTGCCAATCTAGAGTCGGTCTATCTTCTAAAGGCGAAAAAATGATAAAAAGAAATTTTAAACTTATTTTAGTGGGCTGCTTAGCTTTGTATCTGCAGTTCTTTTGGGCTGACTATCTGGAGATCAACGGGAGCTTAGCCAACTTCTTGTTACCTTTTGGCTTGCTGAGTTTGCTGGTTTGGGGAGTGAGCAAAAAGACGATTTGGCTTCTTTTTTGGCTGGGACTCATCTTCGATGTGATCAACATCAACCTTTTCGGGTTCACCCCTTTTGTTTTGCTCAGCTCCATCTGGATAGCCTCCAAGCTGTTTTTGTTCTTCAGCGAGCGTAGTTTTTTCTCCTGCGCTCTGGTGCTTTTCATCTTAACTTTTTACTACCAGTTCGCTTTTTACTTCGCCAATGTCTTGATCGTCTCCGACTCCAGTGTGGGAACCTTTTGGCAGATGCTCTCTTACTTCTTTGGTTCGCTACTTTCCAATCTGATAATTTTCATCTTCTTGGGGTTGGTATACCATCTAAAACTGAAAATGTATGAAGAACCACGCTAGACTAAAAGTTTTTTTCTTCTTGGTCGTGGTCAGCTTCTTGGTGCTGATCTTGCGCCTTTTGTGGATGCAGGTCAAACAAGGGGAACATTATCAAAAGATTGCCCTGAACAACAGCTTCGTCAAAAGGTGCGTGTTGCCCACCAGAGGCGTGATTTACGACCGCCTTTATAGACCCTTGGCAGTCAATCGCTCCTCCATCAACCTCTACATCTTGCCTTCTCAAGTGGACTCCTTGTCCCGCTACACCAGTTTCCTCTCTTCCGTGTTTGGTGCCGATAGCAGCTTCGTGGATCGTTTTCAGCAAAAGCTTTCCAAAGGCGGCAAAGAGATTTTGCTCCACGAAGATCTTCCTTATCCGCAGTTTGTCAAGATAGCCGAAAACCAAAACTACTACCCTGCCATCCAGATCAAAAACGAGAGCAGGCGTAACTACAAGATCAAGTCCCATTTCTTGGGGTATGTTCGCAACATCGGGGCAGATGAGTATCGCAAGTTGCGAGGCAAAGGTTACACCTTCAACAGCTTCATCGGCAAAAGAGGGCTGGAGAAACAGTACGAGTCTTTGCTGCGGGGTAGCCCTGGCTATCGCTTGGAACAAAAAGACGCCTTGGGTAAATCTTTGGGAATTTTCAGCGAAGGTTTGCAGGTGCAAGACGGCAAATCTATCGTCTTGAGCATCGACTCTGAGTTGCAAGAGATGATCGCCAAGATGTTTGAGGGCAGCTCTTACAAAGGGTTTGTGGGGGTGATGGACGCTTCCAGCGGTGGAATACTGGCTTATGTCAGCTTGCCCGAATACAACAGTAACCTCCTGAGCCAAAACATCAGTCGCGATGTTTGGCACTCTCTTCTGGTCGATTCGCTCAACCCCCTTTTGGACAGGGGTATCAGCGCCGTCTATCCGCCTGGCTCTATCTTCAAACCGATCACCGCATCTTTGGGTTTGGAGGAGAACATCATCGATGAGCACACCACCCTCGAAAAATGTACGGGCAAGTTTCGCTACGGAGGCAACATCTTTCGCTGTTGGCTACGCAAAGGACACGGCGTTCAAAATGTGGTGGGAGCTTTGCAACACTCTTGTGATGTCTTTTTTTACGATCTGTCTTTGCGTCTCAATCTGGAAAATTTTCGCCAGTTCACCCGCAAAAGCGGGGTGACCGTCAAGACAGGTGTCGATCTGCCCGGAGAGGTTTCGGGATTTTTTCCCACTCGCTACTGGTATAAGAAGAAGTTTCCTTTTACCTCCTCGCAACAAGGGTTCAAGGTGAACCTGTCTATCGGTCAGGGCGAGTTGCAAACCACGCCCTTGCAGATGCTGGCTTACTATGGAGCCTTGGGTAACGACGGCGTGTGGCGACAACCCCATTTCCTCAAGAGGGTAGAGGGTAGTAGCCAAGATCTCAACTTCGCCTCTTATCCGCTGAACATCAGTGAAAACACCTTGCGCATCATCCAAAAAGGGCTTTACCAAGTGGTGAATGCCAAAAAATGCACCGCTCCTCTGGCAAAACTCAGGGACCCGGTGATGTATGGCAAGACAGGCACGGCACAAAACCATATGAGCGACTTGCCGCATGTTTGGTTCGCCGGCTACTGCAAGTTCCAAGACCCTTTCTATCCTAAGCTAGCTTATCTGGTGTTTTTGGAAACCGTCAACGGTGGAGGTGGTTCGGTGGCAGCACCCATCGCCGCTAGGATCATCAGAAGATACGCAAAAATTTTGAAAGAGAGAAGAAAAAGATGAAAGATATTTTAGATTTTAGAAGGTGCGATAAGCCGCTTTTATTTCTTTATCTGCTACTTTTGGGCATCGGTTGGTTGGCTATCTACAGCGCTACCCACGGCACCCTTGCCCAACATCAAGAGGTGCTGGATAGGCTCTACATCAAACAAGCTTATTGGGTTATCTTCTCTGGTTTGGTCGTCTTGGCTATCCTCAGAACACCGATGCACTATTTGGAGATGCTCCCCAAGGGCGTCTATATCTTCTCCGCTTTGATGCTGGTTTTGGTTTTTTTCTTCCCAGCCGTAAAAGGCGCTCACCGCTGGATCAAGTTCGCTGGCTTTCAGTTTCAACCCTCGGAGCTGATGAAGCTTGGCTTCGTCCTTTACGGGAGCAAGTTGATCGTCGAGGCGAAAAGCTGCTGGGAGATCGTCTGGAAAGTGGGTGGCTTGCTGATTTTGACCACCGGACTGATCGTGGCAGAGCCGAACCTGAGCGGCACGCTGGTTTACTTCTTCGTCTTCTTCGTGATGCTCAGCTTCTCGCGCATCCCTTTTTACTATCTGGTCAGCGTTTTGGCTCCTTTCTTGAGCGTTGTTTTCGTCACCAACATCTGGCTCTTCTTGGTTTATTTTGGCTTCGTGGCTTACTACTTGGTGTTTTACTCGGACTACTCGGTGGTGAAAAAGTGGATATCTGTCTTGATGATTCTTTTTGTTTACTTCAATATTCCCGTGGCTTGGAACCTGCTTAAAAGTTACCAAAAGAAGCGAGTCATGGTTTTTTTAGATCCCAGCCTTGATCCGTTGGGTGCTGGTTACCAGATTATCCAGTCCAAAATCGCCGTCGGCTCGGGCAGACTGTTTGGCAAAGGGTATTTGCAAGGGACACAAAAAAACCTCAAGTTTTTACCGGAAAGCCACAACGACTTCATCTTTTCCACCATCTGTGAAGAGGTCGGTTTCTTGGGAGCTTTTTTCTTACTCATCATCTATTTCTTATTTTTTTGGCGGATTATTTACTTGACGAGTAATCAAAAAGATAAGAATAGATTCTTGGTCAGCGTCGGGTTTTTGGCTTTTTTGTTTTACCAGTTTTTGGTCAACACGGGCATGACCTTGGGTTTGCTTCCTTCCACGGGAGTCTCTTTGCCTTTCTTGAGTTACGGAGGTTCAAACCTTTTGATAGTGTCGGCAGCGGTCGCCTATTTAATGAAAAAATCTGAATATAGTAGTTGATAAGGAGAAATAAAATGAGTTTTATTTATAAAAAAGAAGATTTCTGCATACCGGTAACCAAAGCTTGTAGCAGATCGGAAGTTGAGTTTATCGTCAAAGATTTCATCAGCAAGAAGGTGACCTTTTGCCTTGGTGGCGACGAAGAAGAGACCGAGATTTGGCGTCAGGCAGGAGACAGAGATCTTGATTGCATCAAGAAAAAAGGCTCTCCGGAAAACCCTGTTGCCGTTTATCTAGAGGGTGTTAAACAGGAAGATTACACCATTGGCTAGAACTCGGTGAAGAAGTTTTTTGCCAGCTTTTTTTTAATATCGATTTGGTTTTGTCTCTGGGCTCACCCTCATATTTGGGTTGAGTCCAGTTTGGCTTTGGAGATAAAAAACGGCTCTGAGGCGGAGCTGCAAGTGGATTGGAGTTTCGACCAGATGTTCACCGGCATCATCTGTGAAGATTACGGCTTGGAAAAAGGCGGTAAGGTCAGCCATAGTCAAGCAAAGAGGATAGAGGAAGAAGCTTTTAGCAATCTGGTCAACTTCGATTTTTATACCTATATTTTCGTCGATGGAGTAGCGCAGACGATAAAGTATAAAAAGTTCAAGGTGAAGCTTTTAGGCGACAAGATAGTTTACTCTTTTCAAGTGCCGCTCAAACTGCCCGACAAATCGAACTTTACCATTCAGTTTGCTTGCTACGATCCGACTATCTTTACCGACTTGCTTTTGGCAGACGACCCTTTGGTGATGGTGCCAGAAGGCTACTCCTACACGATGAGTTATGGGGAGTATGAGGTTTTGGCAGAGATAGAGTTCCCCCAAATGGTGAACTTGGAGGTGGAGAAAAAATGAGAAGACTGTTTTTAATAATGCTACTGGCAACCACGCTGGGCTGGGTGTATGCGGCAAACCCATTTTTTGCGGGTAAGAAAAACGAGCCTGCCACCAAGATAGAGAGCTTTGGCAAGAGCAAACCTTTTGCTTTTATCTTGCGTGTGCAAAGAGATCTGAACAGAAAAATTGCCGTAGCTAGCAAAGAGGTTCACCAAGATTGGTGGAAGCTGTTTCCGCTGGTTTGTTTGGTTTTCGCTTACGGAGTTTTTCACGCTTTGGGTCCCGGTCACGGCAAACTTTTTTCCGTCTTTTACTTTATGTCGGAAAAGGTCTCTTTGCCGCGGGGTATCTTGCTCAGCCTGATGATCGGGCTTTTGCACGGACTGATGGGGGTGCTGTTGGTGTTGGTCTTGAAATACTTCTTGCAAGTTTACAGCTACCTCTTGCAACAAAATGTCAGCCAAGTGATTCAAAAAACCTCTTACCTCCTTCTGAGTTTGCTCGGGCTTTACCTTGTGCTGAAAAAAATTTTGCACTCAAGGGCGACCTATCTCGGGCAAGAAAACAAGCGAAATGGCATCGCCTTGGCTTTGTCTGTGGCTATCGTCCCTTGTCCTGGGGTGGTGATGATTATGCTTTTTTGCGTCTCTATGGGAGCTTTGCCCCTTGGGATCATCTTGAGTAGTTTTATGAGCATCGGTATGGGTATCACCATCGCCAGTATCGGCTTAGCTACCCTGTTTTTGAAAAACTTCTCTTTAGGATGGGCAGAAAAAAAGGTGGTTTTCCAAATCAGGAAGCTGGTGGAGGTGCTCTTTGCCACTTTCTTGTTTTCGTATGGGCTGCTTTTGTTTATCGGCAGCTTTTAAGGTTTTGTAATTTAAGGAGCGTTTGATGAAAAAAATATTTAGAGACCCGATGAGTGGGCTTACCCATTTCGTGGGGTTTGGGCTTGCCATCTGGGCTTTGGTGATGATGCTAGTTCGTCCTTACAACACTGCCATCAGCTATACATCTTTATCTATCTTCGGGGCAGGGATGATTTTGCTCTACCTTTTTAGCACTCTCTACCACTGGCTTCCACTGCGCGAGAAAGGGGTTAGGGTGTTCCGCAAGATAGACCACATAATGATCTTCGTCTTCATCGCTGCTACTTACACGCCGATCTGTCTTTTGACCCTCAAAGGCGCTTGGGGCTGGAGCCTATTTGGTGTTTGTTGGGGTTTGGTGGTTGCGGGGGTTTTCTTGAAACTGTTTTGGTTATCCGCTCCCCGATGGCTCTACACCGGCATCTACTTGGCGATGGGTTGGATCGTGGTGGTGGCAATTGGACCTGTGCTGGAGAGTATGCCTACAGGCGGAGTTTATTTGTTGGTGTTGGGCGGACTTTTCTACTCTTTGGGAGCCTTTATTTATGCCAGCAAGAGACCCAATTTTCGCCTTTTTGGGTTTCACGAGATTTGGCACATCTTCGTGATGTTGGGCAGTTTCTCTCACTTCTATATGATCTACTACTTCGTTTATTAACAAAAAAAATAAGGGAAAAAGATGAAATACAAGATTGAGCAGATGATCAGCAAAGAAGAGTTGGCAAAAAAGGTGAGAGAGCTGGGGCAAAAAATCAGCCAAGACCATCAAGGAAGAGAGCTAGTGATGGTAGGGCTTTTGCGCGGTTCGGTGATTTTTTTGGCAGACTTGGTCAGGGAAATATCTTTGGACTCCAAGATAGACTTTATGGTGGTCTCCAGCTACGCCGACCAGATGGAGTCTTCGCGGGATGTGAAGATCCTCAAAGATCTGGAAGAGAAGATCGAGGGCAAAGATGTCTTGATCGTCGAAGATATCATCGACACCGGCTACACCTTAGACAAAGTTGCCAAGATCTTGCGCCTGCGCAAACCAGCCTCCTTGTCTATCTGCACTCTTCTGGACAAGCCAGAGCGGCGCTTGGTGGAGATCCCAGTCGATTATGTCGGCTTTCAGATAACAGATGAGTTCGTGGTGGGCTACGGCATCGACTACGCCCAAAACCACCGCAACTTGCCTTATCTGGGCAGAGTGGTGGAGCAAGGCTAACCTAGCCTTTCAGGGACAAAAATCTTGCTTGTTTAATCTGTAACGGGAGATCAAGATGAGAGCATTGCCGATTATAAACAATTCGTATGAGAGTTTTCAAGCTCTTATCGATCTTTATCAGGAGAATAAAAATAAGCATTTTTCTGAAATAAGCTTAGAGATAAGAAATTTTTTTGCAGCCAATATGAGCTCCGTTTTGGGTGCTATTTTAGACCGTTTCACAGATAATGTTAATAGCATTAGGTTTATTTTTAGTAAAAAAGATGTCAAAACTGTTTTGAGTAAAAACGATTTTTTGACTTATTACGGTTTGCAACGGGCTTTAGATGTTAATAATACGACCATAAAGTACCAAAAATTAAAAAAAACCGATGGTAAATATTTTAAGCAATATGTGGTTGAAGAGTTCATTGAGGGACACAACACAGATCTTCCGCGAATGTCAAAAGGGGTTAAAGAAAAAATAGTAGAGGCGATTTATGAGATTTTTGTTAATGCCCAAATTCATAGCGAAACAGATTATATTTATACCTGTGGACAGTTTTTTCCTAACAAACACAAGATTGAGTTTACTATCGTTGATATGGGCATTGGATTTAAGAGAAAGATAAAAAAGAGGTTCGGTCGCAATATTAGCTCTATAGACGCCATAAGTTGGGCAGTCAAGGATAGGATGACCACTAAAGATATCCCAGGTGGAATAGGTTTGGCGTTACTCCGAGAATTTATTGACAAAAATAGTGGGAAGATGCAGATTGTCAGCGGTGATGGATTTTACCAATATGAAGCCAAAGAGGAAAAGAAGATGTTATTCAGGGGAAGCTTTCCCGGAACGATCGTAAATCTTCAGTTTAAAACAGACGATAGTAGCAGTTACTCTTTGGGAAATGAAATAAATATGGATGAGATTTTTTAAATTATGGAAAACAATAAAATAAGTATAGTGAACGCAATTGGTGATGTTTACGGTGTAGAGGCTGAAGATGGACAAAAAATCTTTGAGCTAATCAAAAAATCTTTTAAAGACGATAAAAAAGTAACCTTATCTTTTCAAAATGTGAAGATGCTCACAACCGCTTTTTTAAACACGGCTATCGGTCAGTTGTATAAAGATTTTACCGAAGATTATATCAGAGGTCATCTTGAAGCGGTGGATATCTCGGACTCGGGAAAGCTCTCTTTAAAAAGGGTTGTGGATACGGCTAAGCTTTACTACAAAGATCCAGACACTCTTAGAAAAAGTGTCGAAAAGATTTTAGAAGACTAAGTTTATGAGTGTTAAGTTCTCTTCTAAAACAATCGAAAAATTAAAAAATAGACCAATATTTGTTGATGCTAATGTTCTTATCTATCTGTTTTGGCCAACAGGGTCGGTGTATTGGGAAAACGCTTATGCCGCTACATTCAAGAAGCTTTTGCATCAAGGTAACCAGCTGTTTGTTAGTTTCTTAGTTCTCTCGGAGTTTGTAAACACCGTCACAAGGATTGAGAAAGAGAGATTGAAAAACAAAGATAGTTATAAGAAGTTTCGGAGTAGCTCAAAAGGTCAAACTTTTTTGAAAAGTGTTTATACGGTTGTAAAGGCTGAGATTTTGGATATTTTCAAGATGACAGGAAAAATATTTGATAAACAAAGTGTAGAAGATTGTTTGATAGTGGATGAGCTGGATTTTAACGATAAAGGAATCTTCCAACTGTGTCGAGAGAAATCTTTTGTGTTGTGGACAAACGACAAAGATTTTAAAAATACAGATTTGGATGTTTTAACTGAAAATAGAAGCTATTATTAGCAAAGAGAGTTCAAAAGCCCCTGAAAAACACGAAAAAACCGATTTCCGATTGACAGAACGCCAACGCCTTTTTTTTTGAAGAAAATTGGTGAAAAAAAGGTGTGAAAAAGTGAATCAAATCGATATTTTACAAGAGGCTAGCAAGGCAAAATCCCAAGGCAGGGAGTTTGTGTTGGCAACGATTGTAGAAGGTGCCAGCGGCTCTCCAGGACGCGCTGGTTTCAAGTTGATTTACTATCCAGACGGCACAACCAAGGGGACTTTGGGTGGTGGAGGTTTGGAGTTCGACTCCCTAAAAATCTGTGCCAGAACTTTGCTCTCCCAAGAGAACTGTTTGGCAGATTTTGAGCTTACCGAAGAGCAGATGAATATGGGCTGTGGAGGCAAGGTAAAGGTTTTCTTTGAACATTTCCCTGCGGTGCGAACTTTTTATATGTTTGGTTGCGGGCATCTGTGCCAGTCGCTCTCTCCTATCTTGAACACGCTTGGCTTCAGGTTGGTGGCAGTTGACAATCGCCCTGATTTTGCCACCAAAGACAGATTTCCTGAGGTGGGTCAGGTTGTTTGCCAAGATTATTTGCAGTTTTTGGACAGTTGGACTCCGCAAGCCGAAGACGCCGTAGCCGTGTTTACCCACGGTCACTCTTTCGATTACGAGATTTTGGGCAAAATCTATGAGCAAGGTTTCAGTGGGCGCTATTTTGGTTTGATCGGCTCAGCCCGCAAAGTTGCAGGCTTCTTGGAGAAGCTGCAGATTAAGAAAGGCGACCCTTTCTTGCAAAAATTTTATAGCCCCATTGGGCTGAATGTTGCCAAGACGACCACGGCGCAGATAGCAGTGTCTATCGCCGCAGAGGTTTTGGCAGTTTATAACAAAGTAGATGCGGTGTCTTCTTCTCGTCAGAGGATGTTGCAATTTTTAGATAACAATTAAAATTAAAATAAGGAGATAAATTATGGCTGGAGGAAGAAGTTCAGGCGCAAAACTTGCTCACGAATCTAAAGGTGCTGGCAAAGTGATTTGTCCTGTGTGCAATAGCGAGATTAAGCAAGTAAAGATGATCAGAGCGAAGATTTCTGCTAAGGGTGGATGGTCACCTAGTTATGTGATTGAGTCTGTCTGCAAGTGTAACGAAAAAGATCTTTTGAAGTAGGTATTGATGATAAATATTGATTGGAAAGGTAGATTTGATAAGGATGTAAAGTTCTTCATCGATCAGAGGTTGCCTCAGGCAGATTATGATGTAGGGGTGATTTATAGAATTTATCCAATCAGGGACGAGGGAATGGTGCCGCTAGAGGTGCTGGAGTATATCGGTAAGCGAGTGGCTAAAGCTGGAGATTTGCTTGTTCCTGACTTTTTTGACTATCTTTGGAGCAAATTGGGTAAAGAGGGCAAAGCTATCTTGGTCATCGTTTTTGCCGAGGTGGTCAAAAAAAATGGTGATTTTTATCAGCAGACGGTGGTGCCTTACCTAGAGAAAGCTCATGGCGAGATTTTGAGTTTGATGATCAAGAAGATCGTCGCTCCTGCCTTGAAAAAAGATGTGGCTAAAGGCATAGACACGATTGTGATGTTGGCACAAAAAGAGCAAGAAGAGATAAACAAAAGCTTGCTCACCGTTTTGGGCAGTGGCTTCAAGAAAAATCCGGAGCTGATCGAAACTTGTTTTGCGCAACTCTCTGGGCTTATCAGTGAAGGCGGTGAGGTTACCGACAAATTTTTCGTCGATCTGTTCAAGAAGATAGCCAAGCTAGATGCAGAGATTTTTACCAAGATTTTCTGTGAGTTGAGTAAAACCAAAGATGGTCACATCGTCGAGGTGCTGAGCAAATCGGTTTTTGAAAAGAACGAGCAAATAAACGCCGAGGTTGACTCTTGGGGTGTGAGCGGTAATGCCAAAATCAAAAAAAGCTTCGAGAGAGCCAAGAAAAAATAAAAAGTTAGTTTTTTAAAAAATAGACAGCTTTACTTCTGTATTTGCTTTTTGCAAATCTAAAGTAGAGCTTTTTTTGTGTAAGACAAGGGGAAGAAGTGCGAAGAAAAAGTAAGCAGATCCAGCTGGGCAACCTTTTGATAGGTGGCAAAGCTCCTGTGAGTATCCAGTCGATGTGCACCACCGACACAGCCGATGTTGTCTCTACTCTAGCCCAAATCAAGCAGCTAGAGCAAGAAGGTTGCCAAGTGGCTCGTCTGGCTGTTCCCGACGAAATGGCAGGGGAAGCTCTGAGCAAGATCTTGCCTCAGGTGTCTATCCCGGTGGTGGCAGACATCCATTTCGACTATCGGTTGGCACTGCAATCTATTCAGGCTGGCGTGCAGGGACTCAGGATTAACCCCGGCAACATCGGTAGTAACCAGAAGGTGCAAGAGGTGGTCGCCGCTGCCAAGGGTGCTGGAGTTCCCATTCGGATCGGCGTCAACGCCGGCTCTTTGGACAAGAAGTGGCTGAGCAAACACGGTGTGTCAGCCAAAGCGTTGGTGGAGAGTGCCTTGGAGCATGTGGTAATCTTAGAGCGGTGTGGCTTTGAGCAGATCAAGATTTCGGTGAAAGCTTCCAGCGTCCCTTTGATGGTGGAAAGTTATCGGAAGCTTGCCCAAAAGGTCGATTACCCACTGCACCTAGGGGTGACCGAAGCGGGGGACGACTATGCGGGTCTGATAAAATCTAGCATGGGCATCGGTGCTTTGTTACTAGACGGTATTGGTGATACTATCCGCGTCTCTTTGACCGCATCGCCTGTGCAAGAGGTGGTTGCTGCCAAAGAGATCCTCAAAGGTTTAGGGCTTCGCAAAGGGCTGCAGATAATCTCTTGTCCCACTTGTGGCAGGACCAAAATCGACCTGATCGGCTTGGCTAAAAGAGTCAAGCAAGCTTTGCTCCCTTACCAAGATGTGGATTTAAAAGTAGCGGTGATGGGTTGTGTGGTCAACGGACCCCAAGAGGCAAAAGAGGCAGATTTCGGTTTGGCAGGCGGCACCAAAGAGGGCTTGCTTTTTGCCAAAGGTAAGATCATAAAGAAGGTGCCAGAAGCCGAGCTTTTGGATGAGTTAATAAAGCTGATAAAGCAAAGGGAAGGTTCAATTGTCTAGAAAGATAAGAGCTAAGAGCATCGCCGATAGAAGGTTCATCCTTTTTGAGGGGATGAGATACAACTTGGCTCGCAACCCCGAGAGCGTCTCTTCTGTGGTGAAGAGCAAAAGTAGTCTTTCCAACCGTTACAAATCTGTGATCAGCTCCCTGTCTCCGGAGGCGAAGTTTTATCTTTTCCAGGGGGTTTACTCACTGGCAGAGCTAAACTTACGCCTGAGGGAAGTGGACAATTTTAACATCTATGTCAGCTCGATGCTGGATAGCGTTGTTGATCCTACTCACGATGTTTTCTCGGCACTAAAGGCTGACGATCGCAGTAGCTTCATCTCGGCTATGCAAACCATCGGGGCAGACAGCCGCAAGAAAGCTTTCTTGAGCTTCGTCCAAGGCGTTTACTTCTTGGGCAAATACGACTTCGATTTGGCTATTGCCAAATTCAAAAAAGCCGTCGGCTTAGACCCTCAGACTCTTAAGTATCGCAACGAGATCATCTTCTCTTACTTGAGGTTGAACCAATACAAGAAGGCGAAAAACGAAGCCGAGAAGTGCTTAAGGGAGCAAAAAACGGTCTCCAACACCACCGAGCTGGCGATGACTTACCTGTATCTGATGCTTATCTACGACAAGTTGGGCGATTTGCGCAAAGCCTTAATCTGCAAAAACCGAGCCGAAAACTTCGGCTTCAGGCAAGGCAAATACGAATGGGACAACTTCCGCTACGCAACCAGTTTGCGGTGGATGGCAGACGCCCTTTACTGTTGGGGGCAATACGACCAGTCGAAAGCTTACTACAGCAAGGGTTTGGTTTTCAACTCCAGAATGGCTAGCGACAATCGTAGCTTGCTCTTGGATCTGGATATGCTTTGCTCGGGGAGTGACGCTTGGCTCAAAACGGGTAAGATCGGCAAAGCCAGCGAGTATATCGAAAGGGCTGAGAAGCTTTTGTGTTCTTGGGTCAGAGGCAAATCCTTTCGTAAAGCTTGGATGCAAAACCTCAAAGGCAGAATCTGTGAGCTGGAGGGTAAGTTCGATCTGGCTGGGGACGAGTATGGCAGGGCAGTAGAGCAGCTAAACGGCAGCATCGGCAGTTTGCACATCATCTCTAGCGTGGTGTATAGCGACTACTCTCGTTGCCTTGACAAGGGTAAGCTGGGAGGCTCACTGCGTGAGCAGTTGGGTAACTCTGCCAGCGCTTGCAAAAATGGGGTGATCAGCAAAGATAACGACAAGTTCAACTCCACCTTTGCTTACGCTAGAGTTGCCAAGCATCTGGGCAACCACAAAACGGCGATCAAGTTTTTCAAAAGGGCGATCAAAAAATACACCGTCGAGTTTGGCAGATACAGCTTCAAGGTGTTCACCGCCCAAAAATCTTTGGCAAAGTGCTACTTCGCCCTGAAAAGAAAACGAAAGACGAAGAGGTATATTTTTGCTGCTCTTAATACCTATCGTCATCTGGGTTTGCCCGCCTATCCTGAGCTGGTGACTCTGTATATCTTGTATGGAGATGTGCTGCTTATGGAGAAAAATACCCGCGAGTCGGTGAAAGCTTACGAGAAAAGTTTGCAGTTGGCATCGCAAAACTTCGGCTCGGTCAACTCCCTCACCGAGAAAGTTTATCGCAGGCTAAGCAAAGTTTATCAGCAGTTGAAAGCTTATGAGAAAGCGATATTTTACTTCAACAAGGTGCTCACCTATCTGAGCAAAAACTCTTTTAATAAAGACGCTAAGCTTATAGATGAATATCGTCATCTGGGTTTTTTGTGGGAGCAAAACGGAAATCTTTCCAAAGCTAAACATTACTACTCCCAAGTTTACCAAAGTTGCATAAAATCTTTGGGTATCGCTAATAAACAAACCAGCCAAGTCAAGGCGCAGCTGGAGAAGGTTATTGCCAAATTGGACAAAAATTAGACAGGAAAAAAGTTATGAAAAAATTTGTTTATGGATGTTTTTGGATCATCTTGCTTTGCACCTCGGTGGTGCCGTTTGTTTTGTATTTCTTGCTTTTCCCCTTCAGAAGCAGTCGTGATGCTCTAGCCAGAGCCTTCGCCTATGTTTACTCCCGCTCGGCAATATTTTTTACGGGGAGCAAATACCAGATAGAGGGCAAAGAGAACTTGCCTGAGGGTAGCTTCTTGGCGGTGGCAAACCACCAAAATGTTTTGGATATTCCCGTGATTATCTGTGCTATCCCCCAAAAAATCGGTTTCATCGCCAAGAAGGAGCTGTTCAAAGTGCCGATGTTGGCGATGTGGATGAGGCTTCTGGGCTGTGTTTGTCTGGATCGTGCCAACGGTAGAAAATCAGCGTTAGCCGTCCAAAAGGGGGTCAAGAAACTTTTGCTTGGCTACAACTTGTTGGTGTTTCCCGAAGGCACCCGCAGCAAAGACGGCAAAATCAAGCGGTTTAAGCCCGGTAGTGTCAAGATGGCTCTGCTTGCAGGAGTGCCGATCGTGCCTATCACCTGTATCGGCACGGCAAACCCTTTTGCCCCTGACAACAAAATCAAGGTGATAATCCACTCTCCTGTTTTCCCCGAGCAACTCAGTAGTAAACAGGTCATCTTTTTGGTGCAAGAGAAGGTGGAGAGCAAATTTTTGTCTTCTGCAAACAGTGAACCAATCAAGGCTTAAAAAGGTTTTGTGGGTGTGAAGAAAACTTTCTTTCAAAAATTCAAAAATAGCTTGCTTTGATGAGCGTCGATAATTTTGTTGCTCTAAATGGTTAAAATTTGGGAATTTGAAATGGTGAGAAACTTGTCGTTTGGTCTGTTAGCGGTAGCGGGATTTTTTCTTTTTGCTGGTTGCCGTCCCTCTTCTGTGGGAGGTCAAGCCATAGAGCTAGAGATTGTCAACGGTTGTGGTCAGGTGGACGCTGCTATTCAGTTCAAAGAGGTTGTCGCCGGTGGTAAACTTTTTGTAAAGTCTATCAAAAACGCCCCTAACTTTAACTACAACAAGACGATTATCGTCAGCAGGACCCAAGACAAGGTCGAGATTAACATTGTGAAATCTTTGCTCAAAATAGACGATGTGGAAGTGATAGCCGATACCACCAGAAGTGTGAAGTTTGTTGTCTATTTGGGTAACGATTACAAAAAAGTGATAAAAAGGATTAAGGATGATTGAGAAGTTGGTGCAGTGGCTAGAAGAGATGAAAGCTTTGGAGATCAAGCAATACGACCTGAGTGGCAAAATCTCTTACGCAGATCAGGTGGTGGTGTGCACTGCGAAAAACGAAAATCACGCCAAGGCGATAGGTGAGTATCTGATGGATAAATCTGCTCAAGAGGGGATCCATCTTTTTAACAAAGAGGGTCTTGGCTCAAAGTGGGTTCTTTTGGATTATTCCCAGGTGATTGTCCATATTTTCTTGGAAGAGACCAGGAAGTATTACGACTTAGAAAATTTTTGGAGCGGTATCAATGATTAAAGAGATTATTGCTCAAGATTTGCAATCTTGTTTGCAAGAGCTGAAGATCGAGCCGAAGAAGGTGTTGGTGTTAGACGCCGACCCTAAATTTGGCGATTACAGCTCGAATGTGGCGATGGTGCATGCCAAATCTGTGCAGATGAAGATCGACGAGCTAGCCCAGAAGATCGTCGAGCAACTTTCAAAAAGTAAATACTATAAGAAAGTAGAGGTTGCCAAGGGCGGATTTATCAACTTCGTCTTGGACGCCAAGATCTACTACGACGCCCTTTTGAGCGTCAGTGAGAGCGAGTTTGCCGGTTTCGATTACGGTAAAGGGCAAAAAGTTTTGGTGGAGTTCGTCAGTGCCAACCCCACTGGCCCACTGAACATCGTCAGTGCCAGGGCTGCCAGCTACGGTGACACGCTTTGTGCGGTGATGAACTTCGTCGGTTACAAAGCGACCAAAGAGTTTTACATCAACGACTACGGCAACCAGATCGACATCTTATCAGAGTCTATCGAGATCCGCTACAAAGAGCTTATCAGCGGGGCAACCCAAGAGTTCCCTATGGAGGCGTATCACGGAAGTTATGTCAAAGATATTGCCAAGAAGATCTACGAGATCGATGGATCCAAGTTGCTCTCTTTCTCTAACGAAGATCGTGACCGCAGAATCAAGAAGTTTGCCCTTTACGAGATGCTCAAGTCGCAAAAAAACTCACTGGAGGCTTTCCGCGTGGAGTTCGACAATTGGGTTTCGGAAAAATCTTTGCGGGACGACAATATGGTGGAAGAGGCTCTGAGCTACCTTTCTGAGGCTGGCTACACCTACGAGAGGGACGAGGCTGTCTGGTTCAAATCTTCGCTTTTTGGCGATGAGAAAGACCGCATCTTGATGAAGTCTGACGGGAACACCACCTACTTTGTGCCGGATATTGGTTACCACATCAACAAATACCAAAGAGGTTATGATGTTTTGATCGATGTTTTGGGCCCTGACCATCACGGCTACCTCAAAAGGATGTGGGCAGCCATCAAAGCCATCGGTTACCCTTCGGAGAAGTTGGAGTTCGTTATCTTGCAGCAAGTCAACCTTTACGAGGGTGAAGAGCAGGTGAAGATGAGCAAAAGGGAGGGCAAGATAATCAAGATGGACGATCTGATCAAGAAAGTCGGCACCGATGCCGCTCGCTTCTTCTTCTTGGCTCGCAAAACATCTTCTCACCTCAATTTCGATCTGGAGCTAGCACAAAAAAAGACGAGTGAAAACCCGGTTTACTATTGCCAATACGCTCACGCCCGCATTGCCAGTCTTATCAAGAAAGCTAAAAAAGAGAAGCTGACTCTGAAGAAGTTTAAGCCCAAATATTTAGAGCTATTGAAGAATAAGCAAGAGATATCTTTGCTAAAAAAAATATTGCAGTTCCCTGAGACTTTGGCTACCGTGGCGTCCAGCCGTGAGCCTAACAAGTTGACCAACTACACTCACGATTTGGCAGGGCTTTATCACAAATATTATGGTAGTAGCAAGATGATTAACCAAGACAACCCTGAGCTGACTATCGCGCGTCTGTTTTTGTCTTCTTGCGTAAAAATGACTTTAGGCAAAGCTTTGTCTTTGATGGGAATTACCGCTCCCGAAAAAATGTAACTAATTTATAGATCCTAAAAGGAGGATTTTATGAAAAATAAATCTTTGTTGTGGGTAGAAAACAGTCTATCCAAAACCGAATTACCCCAAAAGATGTTTCCAGTGGAAATTTCTCGTGAGGCACGCAAGTTTCACAAGCAAATTCCTGGCTACAGCATCTCACCCTTGCGCAGTTTGGCAAACTTGGCTCAAATGTTTGGCGTTGGTGGTATTTGGGCAAAAGACGAAGCTGTTCGTCTAGAGTTAAACTCTTTCAAGGTGCTAGGAGGCTCTTTTGCAATTTATCAATATGTAAAAGAGAAGCTTGGCGTAGAAGAGAGCAAGATGAGTTACGAATACCTTATCTCCGATGAGGTAAAGAGTAAGCTGGGCACGGTAACCTTTGCCTCTGCTACCGATGGCAACCACGGTCGTGGCATCGCCTGGGCTGCCCAAAAATTGGGTCACAAGTGTGAGATCTATGTTCACGCCGAAACATCGCAACGCAGAATCGACGCCATCAAGGGTTACGGTGCCAATGTCACGGTGATACAAGGCAACTACGACGATGCGGTAAAGAAGTGCTGGAACGACGCTGCCAAGAACGGCTGGGAGGTTATCTCCGACACCTCGTGGGACGGTTATGAGGCTGTTCCTACCTGGATTATGCAAGGTTACACCACCATGATGAGCGAAATTCAAGAGCAGTTTTCGGCACAAGGCATCATCAAGCCAACCCACATCTTTGTGCAAGCCGGCGTGGGCGCTCTTGCCTGTGCGGTAGTTGGTTTTTATAACAGCCTTTTTCCGGACGATCCGCCAATTAGTGTGGTTGTTGAGCCAGACAACGCCGCCTGTCTTTACCATTCTGCTACCGTTGGTGATGGTAAACCCCACACCATAGACGGCTCGCTCTCTACCATTATGGCAGGACTTGCTTGTGGAGAGCCTAGCCCTCTTGCCTGGAATCTGCTTAAAGATTGCACCTCTGCCTTCATCTCTTGTCCTGATTACATAGCTGCCAAAGGTATGAGAATTTACGCCACTCCACTCAAGGGTGACCCCTTCGTTGTTTCTGGCGAGTCTGGAGCCGTTACCTTGGGAGCTTTGATAACCATGCTCAAAGAGGATCATCTGTCTGACTTGAGGCAGAAGATCGGTTTAGATGAGAACTCGCAAATTCTTTTGATCAACACCGAAGGAAACACAGACCCTGTTTTATTCCGTCAGGTTATTTGGGAAGGGGCAAACCCTGTGCCAAGTGACCACTGGACAGAGTAGGCAAAAAAAAGGTTAAACATTGTAAGCTCCCTTACCGCTATTGGTAAGGGAGCTTTTTTTGTGGTAAATTTTAAAGGCGGGCTTCCAGCGATTTGCTCAGTTTGTCGGCAGACTCGAAGCAGATAACCAGTAAGGGGAAAAGCTTGTTGAGTGTTCTTTGCCAGGGGTTGAGCCGGAAGATCCTGGCTCTTTGTGCCAGAGTCAGTTGCCTTGATTTGTGGGCGATGATGGGAAGCAGCGAAAATATTAAGAAGATAACCAAGAAAACCTTTTTTTGCCAACTCTTACAAAAGAAAAAGATGGTAGAGACGCTTTGGGCGATCTGGTAGGGGGTGGTGCTGAAGACGAAGAAGATGTTGAGAATCAGGATGTTGCAAAGGCGCACGGTGTAAAAAAACGAAGTTGTCAGCTGCTCTGGTTGCAGTTTGGGATAGTCGAGATTGAACACTCCACTGATAAGGAAAATAGAGAAGAAGAAAACGGTGATCTGTTTCCATCCGTTTATTCGCCAAAGCAGTTTCCCTAGCAGCAAGAGCGCCCCGATGAGCAAAACCGCTTGACCCTCCAGCTTGAAGATAAAGTAGGAGAAAAGGGCGATTAGTAGCAGTTTCAGCAGCGGAGGGAGTTTGTGTAAGCAAGTTCTTTTGGGGCTGTAAGCGAAGATTTTCACAAGAGCCAACTCGCTTTGGTTGGGTCGCTGGGTCTTCTGATGCCCCAAGATGTCAGCTGCTCTAGGGCGCTGGTTTTATCGCCGTCGTAAACGATGCTGCCATTTTGGATGACCAAAAGGCGGGTGGCGTGCAAAAGCACCTTTTCCAAGTCGTGGCTGATAAGGACGATGGTCATCCCTTGCTGGTGCAGTTCTAGCAGCGTTTGTAGCACCATCTGCACCCCAGGGTAGTCCAAGCCGATGAAAGGCTCGTCCAAGATTAAAACTTGCGGATTTTGTGCCAAGATGCAGGCGATAGTCACCTTCTTTAGTTGTCCGCCCGAGAGGTGAAACGGTGAGCGCTGGCTCAAATGCAGCAGTCCCATCTTCTCCAAGATCTGCTCGGACTGTTCTTTGAAGTTTTTAACTTTGTTTTGGCGCAGAGCGAAGCTCACCTCCTCTAAGACGGTTTGGCAAAATATTTGGGTGTTCGCCTCTTGGAAAACTAAGCCGATTTTTTGATGGATACCTTTGTTTTTTTTCAGTGGTTTACCGCAATAAAGTATCTCTCCGCTACTGGGGGTTATCAGCCCGCCCAAGTGGTGCATGGTCACGGTTTTGCCCGAGCCGTTTTGCCCTGCGAAAAGCAAAAATTCGCCTTTCTCGATTTGGAAGTTGATGTCGGTCAAGATCTTCTTGTTATCGACCCTTTTGCAAAGGTTTTTGACTTCGAGCAGCGGCATAGCTACAAAGTTTCTCTAAAGTAAGGGGCGCTCATTTTTGCCAAAATAGAAGCCAGCACCGCTTTGAGCAAGTCGCCCAGCAAAAATGGGTAACAGCCGATCGCCAAGGTCTTGCTCCAGCTCCAATCTGCACCGATAGAAGCTTTGAGCCAGATCAGTCCAGACGGGTAGATGGCGATGCCAGATAAGATGGTGATAACGATGTAGCCGGCTAGATTTTGAGGCAAAACTTTCTTGAGCAAGCCTCCCACCGTAACGCAGAGCAAGAAGCCGACGATGTAGCCTCCGGTCGGTCCCAAGATCACCGCTATGCCCCCTTTGCCCAAAGAGAACACCGGCAGTCCCAAAGCGCCCAAGACGATGTAGATGGCAACAGCAAAAAGGCTGAGTCTAAGATCCAGCAGCAAAATCGCCAAGAAAATAAACAGGTTGGTCAGCACAATCGGCACAGGACCGATGGGCACGACACTGTAAGAGCCGACGACGAAAAGCACCACGAAAAGGGCGACTCGGGTCAATCTTTTGTAATCCATACTTTACCTCTTGTTTTCCAAAAAACTCAGGCAGGTTCTGCCGTTTTTCTTGCTTTTGAACACAGCGAAATCTTCGCTCTCTATCTTCTCATCGGGTGAGTGTTCGACCACGATAACCCCTTTGGGAGCAACGATACGCCTTGTGCCAAGTAGCTTAAGACTCTGGTTGACCAGCCCAAAATTGTAAGGAGGATCTAAGAAGATCAGCTCAAACTGCTGCGTGCATTTTCTTAAGAAAGCGTCCGCTTTTTTTTGGCTGATGTGACAAACCTTTTCCACTTGCAACTTGGCGATGTTTTTTCTCACGATTGCCAAAGATGCCCGGGAGGCGTCCACAAATTGAACTAAAGCCGCACCTCGACTGATAGCCTCTAGCCCTAGTCCGCCGAAGCCAGCGAACAGGTCGAGCACCCTCTTGTTTTGGCAAGAGCCGATGATGGAGAAGATCTTTTCTTTGCTCGCGTCCGCCGTGGGGCGCACCTTGGCAGATTTGCAAGAGAAGAGGGGAAACCCTTTGAACTCGCCGGCAACGATTCGCATCTTTTTTTTAAAGGTTCAAAAATTTTTTGATTTGCCCGACGGTTATTTGGCTCAGATTTGTTTGTGGGTCGCTATGTTTTGCCAGTGCTTTCAGTAGCTCGGCAACGCTGGTCTGTTCAAAAGTTTTGCCACTTTTGATCGGCACTGTTTGGGATGACAAAGCTTGGGCAGAGTCGGCAGCGGTAGTTTGCAAAGGCTCCGGCATCTTTTCTGGCTCTGGTGGCTCCGGAGTGGCAATCTGCTTGAAATCGGCTAAGTTGATCCCCGCATCCAGCTTTAGATCCAGCTCATCAACCTGAGGCTCATCCTCGGCAATCTCCTCTTTGATATCTTCTGGTTCTTCGCTCTGATAGCTGTCGGGGAAAACAGGCTCTGCCTGGCTCTCATCTTCGTCGAGCATAAACTTCTTGTATTCACCGTTGGGCAAAAGCTTGATGTTTTTTAGTTGTTGCTTGGTGAAGATCAAAGAGATAAGGGGGTGGTAATTCAAGCTGGAGCTATCAAAAAGTTTCTTGCTCAGATCTTTGACTTTCTTCTTCGCCTGCTTGTCGGTCTTCGCCAGAAGGTAATAAACTCCCAGGGCGTGCGTGAACTCACCCTGCTTTTCGTAAAGCTTGGCCATGGTGAAGGTTGGAGTTATCATTCTTTTTCTTTTAATCCTCAGCGGACGATGGTCGCCTCTTTGTCTGGGCCCACCGAAACTATCTGCACGGGGACATCACAAAGCTCTTCCAGTTTGGCGATGTAATCTTTGGCTTTTTGGGGTAAATCTTGGTAAGTCTTGACCTTGGTGGTGTCGCACATCCAGCCGTCCAGCTCGATATACTCAGGCTTTAGTTGCCCGTAAGCAAAGCGGTTGGCAGGCATAGCGGTTAGCCTTTTGCCTTTCCAGAGGTAACTCACACAAACCTTGATCTTGGCAAAATCGTCCAAGACATCTATCTTGGTCAGGGCAATGCCGGTCAGGCTATTCAACCTAGCAGCGCTTTTGACGACGACCGCATCGAACCATCCACAACGCCTTGGTCTGCCTGTGGTCGCACCGAACTCGCCACCGATGTTTTGCATCTTCTCTCCAGTGGCGTCGCTAAGCTCGGTGGGAAAAGGACCTTCCCCGACTCTGGTGGTGTAAGCCTTGGCGATGCCAATCACCTCTTGGATGGCTCCCGGGCCAATACCACTACCGCAGTAGGCGGCGCCCGAAACGGGGTTGGACGAGGTCACATAAGGGTAAGTGCCGTGGTCAACATCGAGCATCGTTCCTTGCGCACTCTCGAAGACAACCTTCTTGCCTTTCTTGATAGCTTCTGCCAAGACGATAGAGGTGTCGGCAACGAACTTCCGCAGTTTGCTCACAATCTGGTTGCGTCCTTCCATAATCTGACTTTTGAGTTTGTCGATATCGCAAGCCAGCTCTTGGGCTTTGCTCTCTAGATTGGCAGATAGAAGTTTGTCGAAAGCCTCATCGTCGATATACTCCGCCAGACGAATCCCTTGTCGTGCCGATTTGTCGGTGTAGGCAGGACCGATCCCTTTTTTGGTCGTGCCGATTTTGTCTTTCGCCTTCTTCTCTTTGGACGCATCCAAAAGGCGATGGTAAGGTAAGATGGTGTGAGCGCAGTCGCTGACAAAGAGCCTGCCTTGGCAAGAGTAACCAGCCTCTTCTAGCTCTTCCAGCTCTTTGATAAACTCGATAGGGTCGAAAACCACGCCGTTGCCGATCAGGCAAATCTTGTCGTTTGCCAAAATACCCGATGGTATCAAGTGGCAGACGAACTTCTTTCCGTCGAAAATAATGGTGTGACCAGCGTTGTTTCCGCCTTGATAACGAACGATCACATCCGCTTTCTCAGCCAAAAAATGAACAATTTTGCCCTTTCCTTCGTCTCCCCATTGAGTTCCCACAATAGCACAATTTTTCACTACATCTCTCCTTAAAATTTTCTTCGCACGATGGCAATTCGATCGAAGTTGTTTAGATCTTTCTCTATTCGGCAGTGCAGATTTAACTTTCTTGCCAAATCTTCAACAAACTGAGCCTGCTCGGCACCGATTTCTAAATAGAGACTACCCTTGTAGGACAAAAAGTGGTTTAAATCTGTCAATATCTTTTTGTAGAAATAAGTCCCGTTCTCCTTTGCCAGCAAAGCGGTTTGCGGTTCGTAATCTTTGACCTGCTTTTCCAAAGTTTCAAACTCAGCTCTGCCGATGTAGGGAGGGTTGGAAACGATGATCTCGTATTTTTGCTCGACTCTATCGTAGATGTCGCTGGTGAAGAGGTTGACTTTAGCGTGGTGGTTCGCTACATTTTGGCGCGCTATAGCCAGAGAGTGAACATCCACGGCGTCCACGGTTTTGCAATCGAGGTTCAGGGCAAGGCAGATTGCGATACAGCCACTGCCGGTGCCGATATCCAAGATATTCAGCCCTTTTCGGTGGCAGTTTTCGGATAAGATCTTTTCCACCAACAGCTCGGTTTCTGGTCTGGGGATGAGCACCGATTCGTCCACCACCATCCGTCTGTCGTAAAAATAGCAGTGCCCGAAGATATATTGCAAAGGTTTGCCCGTCTTGCGAGCGGCGACCACTTGCCGAAATCTGAGCTGCTGCTCATCACTCAAGCGATAAGATTTTTGAAAAGCTAGCTCGCTTTTGTTGAGCCCTGTGATCTCCTCCAAGATGTAAAAAATCTCGCTTTGAGGAACCTCTTGGCTTCCCAAACACTCTTCGATAGTTTTACTCACTAAACTCTTTTTCGATATTGAAGGCGGCTACGGCACCGTCTGAGGCTGCG
The DNA here is from genome assembly GCA_965228195.1 of Cloacimonadales bacterium (SeqCode). Classification (GTDB taxonomy): domain Bacteria; phylum Cloacimonadota; class Cloacimonadia. The sequence goes on along the minus strand of OZ245797.1, from coordinate 681,307 downwards.
GTGACCACCTGGCGAAGCGACTTTTGGCAGATGTCGCCAGCGGCGTAGATAGAAGCAGCGCTTGTTTTTTGCTCCTTGTCGGTGAGGATGAACCCTTTCTCGTCTAACTGCACCAGCTCTTTTACCAAATCGGTTTGGGGGTTGGTGCCCACATAGACGAAGACGCCGTCAACGGCTACTGTCTGGTTGAGGCTACTTTTGACACTCTTCAAGGTTACCCCCGTAACCTTCTCTTCTCCTTCGATTTGCGCGACTACCGAGTCCCAGACGAAAGAGATTTTAGGGTTTGCCTTGGCTCTATCGGCGATCACCTTGGTGGCTCGGAGCTTGTCACGGCGGTGCACGATGTAAACTTTGCTAGCAAACTTGCTCAAAAAAAGAGCCTCTTCTACGGCGGCGTCTCCACCGCCGATCACGGCGACCACCTTCTCTTTGAAAAAAGCTCCATCGCAGGTGGCACAGTAAGAGACGCCTTTGCCGACCAGCTCCTTCTCGCCGGGGACATTCAGGTGAGCCGGTCTTGCCCCCATAGCCAAGACGACGCTTTTGCAGGCGTAGCTGGCTTGAGTGGTGACAACCTCACCGGGGGTGATTTTGGTCACATTTTGGCTTATTATCTGACAACCGAACTTCTCGGCTTGCTGGCGAAAGATATCTGTCAGAGCAAAGCCATCGCCCTCTAGGTAGCCGGGGTAGTTTTCGATATGAGCCGTCTGAGTTATCTGTCCGCCCACAAAAACTTTTTCCAAGATTAAGGTTTTCAGCCCGCTTCTGGCAGCGTAAATTCCAGCGGTAAGACCAGCAGGACCGGCGCCCACTACTATCAAATCATAACTCATCGTTACTCTCCTTTTGGTTTATCTTCAGATAAACATCTTCGATGGGAACATCTTTTGTCTTCCCCTGGTCGTCCAACTCTTTCTCGGCGATGGTATCTCCAGCGGTGTTTATAAATTTGACTTTGGCAGACTCCAGACTCTTGTTTTTACCGATGAAGATGATTTGCGTAGACTCCTGTTTCTTTTTTTCGCCAGAGGTGGAGTGTAAGAAAAACTCGCAAGCCACCACGACCAGCAAAAGAGCCAAGATGCCGATAGTTAGAGATATTTTTTTGTTTGTCATCATCAGTTGATGCGGAACTTCTCAATCTCGTCCGCACCCATTTTTTGGGCAGAGCTCAGGGCGAAGTCGCTTCCGATTTTCCCGTAGCCGATTGGATGTTCTTGCTTTTCTGCTACCTTGGGGCAATACTTTAGTAAGATAGCCCCGCAGAGCTTAATAGTGGCTATATCTATCTCTTGTTTGCTCAAGATTACCCCCAGAGGTGAGGCTGTCTTTTTGGCGATTATTCCCATCTTCTCTTTTCCAACTTTTGCTAAAAAGTTGTTGTCGCCTTGGTTTTTACCCAAGATCAGCTTGGTGTCTTTGTCGATGCGAAAGTGCCGACCCCGAGGCAAGAACTTTATCGACTCCAGATCGAGCATCTTAAAATCGATAAGGTCTTGTAGCCTCTTGCAATACCCTTTGTCTGTCAGCAAGCAACCACCACCAGAAGAGGGGATAGACGGCAGCCGAAACTTCTTGGCTAGCTCCAGTTGTGGCTTGCGCGAGCGACCAGACAAGCTCAGCATATCTTCTTTTTTGAGTAGACCCTCCCGTATGGGCATGGTGTCGGGCAGCAGTTTTTGCGAAAGCGGACGGACGATAAAATCTTTCACTTGGCTCACCTTGTCCACCGCTGCCAGAGAGTTGCGAGTCTGCGACATCGGGCGCTGTGATACCACCTCGCCACTGCAGATGAAAGCTGCCTTCTCTTCCAGCATCAGCTGATAAGCTTTGTTTAGCATCATCCCGTGGCAATCGATACAAGGGTTGAGGTGCTTACCGTAACCGTATTGCGGTTTTTTTAGCATCTCTAGATACTCTTCGCTTATATCCAATATTTTCAGTTTCCAGCCGTTTTCTTCGGCGATTTTTTCCGCTTTGCCTGAGGGGAAAAAAGGCGTGGAGAAGCAAACAGGCACAACTTCAAAGCCAAGTCTTTTCATTAAATAGACGATGAGGATGCTGTCCAGCCCACCCGAGAAAAGGGAGATAATTTTCTTTTTCATAGAAAGCAAACATCAAAAAACAAAGCAGCTTGTCAAGATTGAAACAGAAAGAAGATGGGTTAGAGAGTAAAAAAATCTTGACATAAAGGGCGATTATCAAATCTTACATAAAAAAGAGTAACGATCAGGAGGAGTTATGACGATTAATCAATTCATTGATGAATACTCGGATAAGCCTTTGAACTTTACCAAAGAAGAGAACCTAGAGATAATGAGGGAAGCGCATATAATAGATGAAAACGGTTTTTTGGATGAGAGGTTTTTTTCAAAAGAGACCGTAGAAGAGAACAGGAAAGAGAATAAGCCTTTTATTTGATGTACTCTTCCAAGCCTCATTTCGTTTATGGGTTTCATGGAACTGACGAAAAGGTTGCTTTTAAGATACTAAATAAGGTTAAAGATTTTACGCCAAGCAATAACAGTTACGACTGGTTAGGGTTTGGCGTTTATTTTTGGGAGAACGATGAGCAGCGAGCCTTGGAATATGCCACTCAAAGTATGGGAAGAAATATCTCCAAGATCGAAAAACCTTTTGTGCTGGGAGCTGTAATAGATTTGGGGAACTGTTTAGACCTATTAAATCAAAAACACCTAAAAACTCTTTCTATTGGTTACAAGGCGATGAAAAAAGAGTTTGAAAGAATGAAGCTGAAGATGCCTTGTAATAAAGGGTTTGGAGAAAACGATTTTGACTTTCGCAAAAGAGAGCTGGATTGTGCGGTCATCAGATACACTATCGATATGCTAAAGAAAAAAGGGATATCTATCGATACCGTTAGGTCTGCTTTTTGGGAAGGTCAAGAGCTTTATCCTAGTGCTGGATTTCGAGAAAGAAATCACATTCAAATTGCCGTAATCAACCAAGACTGTATCAAGGGAGTTTTCTTGCCGCGTGATAAACGCCTCTAAAAATGGAGCCAAAGATGGGAGTTGAACCCACGACCTACTGATTACGAATCAGTTGCTCTACCACTGAGCTACTTTGGCTCTAAAAAATCTTAAAAATCGTAAGAGAGACTCACCGACTGTGTCTCGGGTTGAAACTCTAAGCGAATCTCCTTTTTCATCAGATAATAGTTGAACAGTCTGGCATCCACGAAGGCGTCCAACATCGAAAAAAGCGTCAAGCCGACCACCCAGCCGATGTAACTTTGTCTTTTTTCATAAAAATGTTCGTAAAGAGACTCGTTGCTCTCTTTGTCTATCTTTTGTAGCTGTTTGTTGTTTTCGTAAGCTTGCTCTAGGTGATGCACAAATAGCCCTGCGAAAGCAAACCCTTTGAGATAACTCTTGTTGTAAAACTGTCCACCTCCGGGGATAATCGCCGAGAGCAAGATCGCTTTGTAACCATTTTTTTGCTCAAAAAGGTATTTTCCTTCCACCTTCTCGGGGTTTACCTTGCTACCGTCGTCGACACTTTTTAGGGTCGATTTGGCTTTGCCCTGCAGGCACCACAAGTTGCCAAGGGTCAGAAGCATTAGCATCAAGCAGACTCTTCTCATCCTAGATAACGCTCCTGCTCACTGTAGATGCATCCGCAATATTGCTGGCGATACATCTTCTCTTGCTTGGACATCTCGATTCCCTTTTTCCAAAAAACTCTCAAGTCTGTCTCCAAAAATTTTATTCCATATTTTTTGGCAAGATTTTTGCCTATTTCCACAATCTGGGGAAAATTTTGGAACTTGCTGTAAAGCAAACTCGTCCCGAAGTAGTCGAAGTTGCCTTTCTTGGCGACGATAGCCGTGTATTGCAAACGCCGGTAGTAGCAGTTTTGACAGCGGTTATCCTCACGCCAGCAAACATCTTGCACGAACTTCTTCACATCGTATTGGTCTTTGATAATAGATCTGGCGCCTTTCTTGGCTACAAAATCTTGCAGACAGTTCAGCCTTTTTTGATACTCTGTGTAAGGGTGAATGTTGTGGTTGAACCAAAAAACGGTGATCTGGTAATCTTCTTTCAGCTGCTCGTAGGGAGCGATCAGACAAGGAGCACAGCAGGCGTGGAACAGTAGTTTTTTTTTAGTTGTTGCCATCTTTTTTCAAGGTAACAAAAAGTTTGATAACTTTCTCGCAAATCCGCCAAACGCTGGTGAGGAAAAACTCCCTCTTGCGCAAAGGGTCAACCAAGATGGCGCTCATTTTCAGCCGATGGGCAAACCAGATGTCGGTGATCATATTATCGCCCACGAAAAGCGTCTTCTTGGGGTCTATTCTATTTTGGGTAACGATCCGCACCGCTTTGCCGATGGTTGGCTTGTAACAAGAGCCGTAAGCAACAAGGGGCAAGCTTTGACAGCTTTTGCGCACCCTTGTTTGTTTGCCGTTAGAAAAGACAAACAGACGAAAGTTTTTGCTTAGCTTCTTGATCTTAGCAGAAATCTCGGCAGGGATGTTACCGCTCCATTTGGTCAAGGTGTTGTCGTAGTCGAAGATGATGGTGTCGTAATGGATAAAGCGGCTGAAGTCGATCTCAGCCAAAGAGTCGTAGTAGTGGTCGGGTTTAAAACTTGGGAACATTTTTTTAGTAGAGATGGTAAAGAAAATCGTCGAAAAGGTTGCTGATGCCAAAGCCGATGCTGAAAGTTTGGTAGTCGGTCTTCAGGTCGTAAACATCGCTCTGGTCAATCGTCTTTCCTTCCGAGTTGGTGGTTTGGTATTCGTGCTTGAACTCCGAGTTGTCGGCACGGTAATTTTTCACCATAAACTCTAGGTGAAAGTCGGAAAAAAGTTTTACCCCTAGCCCATAGCCCAGATAGTTGCCGTCTTCCAAGTCGCCCGTGTTGTAAGGGTGGCTACCTTTTTGGTAGGTGACACCTTGTTGGTAGATGGCGTAGATGTCGAACTTCTCTTCTTTCTGGTAGAGATGCAGGTTGCTCAAGAAGTAAACCGGGATGAAGTAGAAGTCGCCCAAATCTCCGCTGGAGGTGGGAACTTGGTAGCCGATGCCGGTGCCGAGGTCGAAACGCCAAACCTTGGTGAACAACTCCGCGGCAAAAGAGTAGGTGTTGAACCTCTTGGTAGAGGGAGCAAAGCTGCTGTCGTTGATCTCCCCGCAAGCGTCGTAGTCAATATCCAGTTTTTGCCCGAACTCCACATTGGTCTTGGCTAAGAAAGTCAAAGGGAAGCTCTGGCTAAAGAGCTTTTTGCTTAAACCTTCACCATATAAAAAACTACTCAAAGAAAGCAAAAAGAGTAAAGAGGTTTGTTTGAACATAAACTTAAAATTAATTCCTAAAAAAAATGGCGCCCCCGGGCCGATTCGAACAGCCGACCTTTTCCTTAGGAGGGAACCGCTCTATCCTGCTGAGCTACGGGGGCACAAACTAATATAATCTATAATCAATTACTTCAAGCTCAATTCAGCAAGGTAAGCTTATCAGGCAAGGAAATTTTGCTTTTTTTGCTAAAAACGGTAGAAATATCTGTTAAAGATGAGTGAAAATTTGCGATCTGGTTGAGTCGAAGAAAGCTCTATAAGTTTGGCTGTCAAAAAAATACTTGACAATCTGCTCGCTGGGGAAGAGTTAATTTGCATTCAAAAAATGTTCTATTTTCTAGGGAGGAAGTGATGGTTGAGTTGACCAAGAAGTTGTCCAGATTGGCTAGCAAGGGTGAGCGATCTGTTATTCGGGAGATTTTGAAACTGCTGGACAAAGACGATATTATCTCGTTTGCTGGAGGGTTGCCCTCGCCAGAATCTTTTCCCATTCAAGAGATCAGGGAGATCTCTGACAAGGTTTTAAAAGATGAAGGAGTCGAGGTGTTGCAATACTCTGCCACCGAAGGTGACAAGGTGCTTTGTGAGCAGATAGCTGCTTATAGCAACAAGAAAAACTTCAAGATAGGTGCTCAGAATGTCTTGCCTACCGCCTCATCGCAGCAAGCGCTGGATATCATCGGCAGGATGCTTTTGAACAAGGGCGACAACATCGTTATGGGATTGCCCTCTTATCTGGGAGCTATCAACGCCTTCAAAGCTTTTGAGCCGAACATCATCGGGGTCAAGCACGATGAGCACGGGTTATCGGCTGAGCTACTTGCCCAGAAGTTGCAGGAGCTAGAGTCCAAAGGAGAGCAAGCCAAGTTCGTCTATATGGTCCCCGACTTTCAAAATCCTGCTGGTATCACCATGCCTTTGGAAAGAAGAAAAGAGATCTTGGCTCTAGCCCAAAAATACGATCTTCTGATCATCGAAGACTCTCCTTATGGTGAGATTCGGTTTAGCGGCGAAGACCAACCTACTTTTTACAGCTTGGACGAAGATGGCAGGGTGATCAACTTGGGAACTTTTTCCAAGATTTTGGCGCCAGGCTTCAGACTCGGTTGGATCATCGCCAGTAAACACCTGTTAAATTTTGCCGTGGTGGTCAAGCAGACGATGGATCTTTGCACCAGTCCTTTTTTGCAAAGAGTGGTCGGCAGGTATATGGAGGCTGGATTGCTTGAGCCGAACATCAAGAAGACGGTCGCCTCTTACCAAGTGAAAGCTCAGGCGATGCTACGAGCTTTTCAGGAGTTTATGCCCGCAGAGGTCAGCTGGACGACGCCCGAGGGAGGTTTGTTTCTTTTCTTGAAGCTGCCAAACCAGATGGATGCGGAGAAGTTGATGGCTTGTGCCGTGAAAGATTATAAAGTCGCTTTTGTCCCTGGGGTGGTTTTCCATTGCGACGGTTCTGGCAAAAACACGCTCAGGATGAACTTCTCTTACGAGTCGGCAGACACGATCAGGAAAGGCGTCCAAAGGTTGGCTCAGGCGATCAAGGCTAATCTTTGAGGCTTTGAGCAAAGGAGAGAAATAGACGATGAAATGTGAATTTTGTGGTGCGCAGATAGTTGGCGACCCCACTTTTTGTGCGGCTTGTTGCCGAGCGACAAAGCTTCTTTCGACAAAGCTCAGCGCCTTCAGTTGTTTAAAGACTGTTTACGCCAGTGGGCAGTGGAAAAAACAGTGGAAATTGGCACTGCTGATGGTAGTTCCCTTGCTAGCTTTTATCGCCTCGTTCTTGTTTTTGACCGATTTTGCTTACTACCTTAGTTTGCTGATTTTTTTGCCTGTCTTTTTGGCTCCTTTGGCAAAAGGTTTGGCGTGGCACCAGAGGCTAGTCAGGTTTTTCCCTTTCGCTGTTTGTTTTGTCGTCTACCTTTTTGTTTTGCGGACGATTTGCCAAGGCGACCACATCTTAGATTTGGTTTACTTGATAATGTGTAACTACGGAATGAGCCTATCTTTGCCGATAGTTTTTCAAATAAGCAAAGGCGAGAAGCTGCTCAGAGCTATCGGGTGGAGTTTTGAGAAGATCAAAGAGACCAGATGGCAACAGTTTTTCTTGTTGTGGGCTTTGTTTTTGGTCAATCTCGTCGCTATTTTACCTTTAGGTTTGGGGCTTATTTTTAGCTTGCCTTTTGCTTACGAAAATCTTCGTCACTACTCTGGACAGTTGGATAGGTATTACCAATAGGCAAACTAAAAAAAATAAAAAAGATGGTGAAAACAATCGATTGACTAAAAAAATCGTTAAGAAACTAATTTTCCTTGACTTGGTCAACCGCTTTTTTTTTTTGGTTAGATTGGAAAGAAAAATATTTAAATCGAAGGAATATGCACAATGGTTAAATTAAGATTGAAAAGAATGGGTAGGAAAAATATCCCGTTCTATAGAGTGGTGGCAGTGGACAGTCGCAAAAAAAGAGATGGAGCTTACCTGGAAGCTTTGGGATTTTACAGCCCCAAGAGCGATGATGCGAAAGTGAAAATCGATCAAGAGATCGCCTTGAAATGGTTAAACTTGGGAGCGCAACCTACCGATACGGTCAGATCTTTGCTTCGCCAAGTGGGTGTCTTGAAAGCTTGGGATGAGGCGAAAAGAGCTGCCGCAAAAGCCGAGTAGTTTTTTTCAAAAAAAGTAATTTATCGTGAAGATCAAAGAGTTATTGACCTGCCTTGTCCAAGAGATTGTGGACACTCCCGCCGATGTGGAAGTGCAAGAGGTGGACACAGAGTTTGGCAAAGTTTTTCAGCTTTCTTTGAACAAAGAAGATGTGGGGAAAGTTATCGGTAAAAAGGGTAGAACGATCTCCTCTTTGCGGACGCTTTTCAAAGGCATCGCCAGAAAGCAAGGAGCTTCCTTAGAGCTGGAGATAATTGAGTAGCTTGCCTGTCGTCTCTTTAGCCTCTTTTCGTGGTTACAAAGCGGAGATCAATAAGTTTATAAAGCTGAGGCTGAATAAGAATTACCATAGAAGTGTTGAAAAAAGTGACTATTTTTTGCTAATATTTGATCAAGAGATTAGGTGTCTGGAAGATTTCTCTCTGAAAGTCTCTGGTGAAGATGAGAGTACTTGGCTTCGTCTTGAAGACGAAGATCTGGTGCAGGAGATCAAAGGTGTTAAGAAGGTGAGTGTGGCTTTGCTTGAGAAAGATTATAACCTTCTGCAATCGAAAGAGTGTCCGTATCAAGGGTTCGATGTCTATTGGCAAGGTCGTAAGATCGGCAAGGTGGTCGGTTATAGCGGCTCTAGCCAACTGCCTCTTTTGGAGGTGGAGATGAAAACCAAGACGCTGCTGCTCCCGCAAGCCGATGAGTATCTTGACTCTGTCGAAGACGGGCAGTTGCGAGTGAAAAACATACAAGGGCTACTAGAGCTATGAAAGTAGATGTTTTGACTATTTTCCCTGAGATGTTTCCCAGCTTTTTGCAGACCAGCATCGTCGGTTTGGCACATCAAAAGGGTAAGCTGGCAACAAACGTGGTGGATATAAGAGAGTTCTCCAACAACAAGCACAAGAAGGTGGACGACTACCCTTACGGTGGTGGAGGTGGAATGGTGATGTCACCACAACCGCTGGCAGACGCCTTAAAAGCTTGTCACTACCAAGAGGCTGATGAGGTTATCTACTTTACTCCCCAAGGCAAGCCGCTACTACAACAAGATCTGCACTCTTTGAAAACTGCCTCACGAACGATTTTGGTTTGTGGGCATTACAAAGATATCGACCAGCGAGTTCGGGACAAGTATGTGACCAAGGAGTTTTCGGTTGGCGACTATGTTCTTTCTGGTGGCGAGTTGCCGGCGATGATCTTCATCGACGGGATCGCTCGCTTGTTGGACGGAGTGCTAGGCAACATCGACTCTGCCTTGAGCGACTCTTTCGAGAAAAAAATCTTGGGAGCGCCCAGCTACACCAGACCAGAAGAGTTCGAGGGTATGAAGGTGCCAGCTGTTTTGCTCAGTGGCAACCACGCCCAGATCGAAAAATGGCGCAGGCAACAAGCTTGGCAGATAACCAAAAAAAACAGGGAAGATTTGTTGAAGTGAGAAAAATTTATGTGGCTCTTTTGCACGAAGGCGTGGTGAACAAAAAAGGGGAGCAGATAGTGACATCTATCACCAACTTGGATGTTCATGATATCGCCAGAAGTTGTGCCTGTTTCGGAGTGGAAAACTTTTTCGTGGTAAATCCTTTGATAGGACAAAAGAGATTTTTGGACGACATCTTGGGGTTTTGGAAAACGAAGATAGCAAAAGCTTACAATCCTGATCGAGTAGAAGCTTTGAATATTACAAGATACGCAAAAAATTTAAAAGAAGTAATAAATAAAATTAAAAATGAGGATGGTGAACATCCAACGACTGTTACTACTACGGCTAAAAAAATGAGCGGACAGATAACTTTTGAGAGTCTCAAGGGTCTGAAAACAAGATCCATACTTTTGCTGTTTGGCACCGGAGGGGGACTAATTCAAAAGTTGCATAACGATGCCGATTATGTGCTGACGCCTTTGCAAGGCAAGAAGCATTACAATCATCTTTCTGTGAGAAGTGCCGTGGCTATAGTGTTGGATAGACTGCTGTCTGCATAAGGAGTTATAAAATGGATATATTGAACGAAGTTGGAAAAGAGCAGATGAGAACCGACTTGCCAGAGTTTGGCGTTGGTGACACTGTCAGAGTAGATTATAAGATTACCGAAGGTACCAAGGAAAGGATTCAAGCTTTCCAAGGCATTGTGATTCAAAAAAGAGGAACCGACATTTCCAAAACTTTTACGGTTCGCAAAGTGAGCAACGGTGTGGCTGTTGAAAGGATTTTTCCTTTGTCTACTCCTTTGATTGCCAAGTTAGAGGTGCTCAGATTCGGTAAGGTGAGAAGATCCAAACTGTTCTACTTGCGTGAGGCAAAAGGTAGAAGAGCCAAGATTAAAGAGAAAAGAAAGTATTAGCCTGTTAGATGCAAGTCGCTAAAGCTTACGCCAAGATAAACTTGTATCTGGACACCTTGTCCAAAGGCGCCAGTTTTACAAAGATACGGACGGTTTTTGCTCAGGTAGATTTGCACGATACGCTTAGCGTAAAAAAAGATAGAAGTGGTAAGATAAGCTTTAGTTGTAGCGATGCCAGCTTGCAAAACGACGACAACCTTGTTTGCAAAGTGGCTGAGTTTTTGCAAAGAGAGTGCCAGGTGAAACTGGGAGCGCAGATAGATTTGCGCAAGAAAATCCCCGTGGCAGCTGGATTGGGTGGAGGCAGTAGTGATGCGGCAGCGGCTCTTTTGGCTCTCAACCAAGAGTGGGAGCTGCGCTTGCCTATGAGCCGGCTGGAGGAGATAGCGGCTCTCTTTGGAAGCGACATCAACTTCTTCTTAAGAGGTGGAGTTTGTTTGGGTGAAGACAGAGGTCAGCTGGTGAAGCCCATCGCCTTAAGGGCGATAGACAACATCTTGCTGGTTAATCCAGGCGTGGCTATCTCCAGTAGAGAAGCTTATCAAAATGTGAGAAGTTACGGCAAGACCCAAGCGTTTGAGCGGTTTTTAGCCAGTGGCGATACCAGTTACTGTTACAACGGACTGCAAGCCGGAGTGGAAGAGCTCTACCCTATCGTGCGAGGTTGTTTGCAGGAGCTGAAAAGTTTCGGAGCCAGAAACGCCATACTCTCGGGTAGTGGAGCCACCGTGATCGGTTTTTTTGACGATTTAGCCACCTTGAGGTTAGCCGAAAAACATTTTAAACAGAAAAGATTTTGGACATTATTTACTAAAACAAGAAGGAGTGTAATATGAACATTACAAAAGTAGAAGTATTCTTGAGAGACGACGACAAACCGCTAAAGGCTTTTGTTAACCTCATTTTCGACGATAGCTTTATTGTCAGAAATGTGAAAGTGATTGACGGCAGCAACGGTATGTTTGTAGCTATGCCAAATCGTCAATTGAGCGACGGGTCTTACAGAGACATAGCACATCCTCTAAACTCCGACACCAGAAAAGAGATCGAAGATATGGTGCTGGCTAAGTATGAGGAAGAGAAAAACAACACAGAAGCTTAATTTAAATAAGATTAAGTTTGAAGGAGAATAGCATTAAAATATTTTCAGGTAACGCTAATAAATATTTGGCACAAAAAGTCTCTGAGTATGTAGAGAGTGAAGGTGCTGTAGATGTTATGGGTAAGGCGGAGGTCTTCGAGTTTTCTAACGGGGAGACTTTCGCCAAGCTTTGTGAGAGCATCAGAAGTAAAGATGTCTTTGTCTTTCAACCTATTTCTCCTTCGGAGATGAGCAAAGATTGTAGTGATAAAAACGAGTATCGCACCGTAAACGACAACTTGATGGAGCTTTTAATCTTGATGGACGCCTGCAAGAGAGCCTCGGCTGAGAGCGTTAGTTGCGTGATACCTTATTATGGATACTCTAGGACCGACAAGAAAGATCAATCTGGCACGCCGATTACTGCCAAATTGGTGGCAGATATGTTGGAGTCGGCAGGAGCCAAGAGGATCATCACTTTTGACCTCCACTCCCAGCAGATACAAGGATTTTTTAACATCCCTGTGGATAACCTTTCTGCCTCTTATCTGTTTGTGCAACACTTTTACGATGGATTTGGGATAGAGGTGATCGTCTCTCCCGATTCTGGTGGAGTGGCAAGAGCCAGAGATTTGTCCAAAAGAATCAACTACGCCAGAAGAAAAGATGGCAAGTGTGCCGACAAGAAGCCCACGGCGATAGCTTTTGGCGACAAGAGGCGCACCGGCAACGATGACTGCGTTGACCTTACTCACATCGTGGGTGATGTGGAAGGCAAAAACGTTTTGATTTGTGATGACATCGTGGACACGGCAGGCTCTTTGGTGAAAGTTGCCGCGGCCCTAAAAAAACATGGAGCGAAAAAAGTTTATGCGGCTTGTGTGCATGGAGTGCTTTCTGGACCTGCCTTGGAGAGGATAGCCAGCTCTTGTTTGGAGAAGCTTTATATTACCGATACGATTCCTTTGCCCAAGAGGGTGCGAGAGTGTCCGCATTTGGAAGTGATATCGATCGCCAAGATTTTGGCAAAAGCTGTTTACAATATCAGCGAAGAAAAGTCAGTTAGTGAACTATTTAAAATAGAGATATAAGAAAGAGGTAGCTTAAAATGGATTTTAATCTAAAAGTTGAAAAAAGGGTGGTAGCCCAAAAAAAATCTGATAATAAGAACATTCGCAAGGAAGGGTATATCCCAGGTGTTATCTATGGCGATGGGAAACAAGGGACTTTGATCAAGCTTCGTTCCAACGAGTTTGTAAAAGCTTACAACAAATCTTTGGGTGAGTTGGCTTTTTTCAATCTGGAAGTGGACGGTAAAACTTACAAGACGATCATCAAAGACAAACAGGTTCATCCCAGCACCAGAAGGGTGGTTCATATCGACTTTATGGAGTTGACCAAAGGACACACCATCACCGTGGATATTCCGATCAAGTTGGTTGGTGACTCTGTAGGCGTGGTAGAAGGCGGCATCGTCGATTTCTTGATGCACACTATCTCGATCTCTTGTTTGCCTTCTCAGATCATCTCGGAGCTGGAGGTGGATATCAGCAATCTGGCTATCGGTGATACCTTGCGGGTAGCAGACCTTCCTTTGGGAGATTTGCAAGCCAATGCGGAGCCAGAGATCTCGGTTGTTCATATCATTCCGCCTATCGTAGAGGTTGCTAAGGCAGAAGAGGAAGAGAGTCAAGAAGCTGTAGAAGAGACCGAGCCAGCCAAAGAATCGACCGAATAATCTTTGACGACACTGATTGTAGGCCTTGGAAATCTGGGCAAAAAGTACGAAAACACCAGACACAATGTGGGCTTTATGTTGGTGGACAAGTTAGCGCTTGCTTGGGGAATGAAATGGTCGGACTCCGCTAACTACTACTACGCCAAGAAGAAAGATTTTGTCTTACTCAAGCCCAAAACGATGATGAACCTCAGTGGCGTGGCAGTGAAAGACGGCACGAGAAGGTTCGCAGCCGACAGGGTTTTGGTAGCTTTTGACGATGTAAACTTGGGCTTTGCTCAACTGCGGATTCGTGGTTCTGGCTCTGCCGGTGGACACAACGGCGTTAAATCTATCATCCAAAGTTTGGGCTCGGAAGAGTTTGTCAGGCTACGGATGGGAGTGGGTGGAGGAGATAAGAAAAGTTTGATCGGTTATGTGCTGGGCAGATTCAGCCCCGAGCAGACGAAGATCTTGCCCCAACTTTTGGACTTTTCCCAAGAGCTAATCGAGACTTATCTGGAAGGCGATGTTCAAAAGATGTTAGAAAATTTTAGTAAAAACAAGAAAACCTATTCTGAGCGAGTGGCTCAGGATCTAAAATAGACCAAAGGAGAAAAAGGATGAACTACGAGAGTATGTTTTTAGTTAATCAAGACTTGCCGGAAGAAGATGCCGACACCATCAACAAGAAAGTTCTTGATTACATCGAGGCAAGCGGAGGCAACATCGTCTCTAGCGAAAAGATGGGCAAGAAGCAGTTGGCTTACCCGATTAACAAAAGAGAGGCGGCTTATTACTACCTGAACTACTTCAGTTTGGATGTCGATAAGTTGGACGAATTGGAAAAAATCTACCGCTACGACGAGAATGTTGTTCGATTTTTGACCACCGTAAATCCTCAAAACTAAGAGAGAGATTACCGGAAGGGAGAGAAAAATGAGTAAAAGATTGAGAATGCCGAACGTCAACATCGTGACTATCTCAGGAAGGATTACCCGAGATTTGGAACTTCGCTATCTGAACTCCGGGACGCAGGTGGTCACTTTGCCCATAGCCGTTTCGCGCAACTATCGCGACAAGCAAAACCAGTGGCAACAAGAGACCAGCTTCATCGATGTGGTGGTGTGGAGTGCTAACGCCGAGAGGTGTGCTCAAAACCTCAAGAAAGGCGATCCCGTCTTGGTTGAGGGAAGTTTGCGCACCAGATCTTTTACCACCAAAGATGGCAAGAACGCCAAAGTTACCGAGATTCAAGCTAGTCGAGTTCATTTTTTGGAAAAAGATGAGAATGCGGGAGCTCCTTACGCCAGCGGAGGCGACCAGTCTTCGGCAGTGGGAGAGAAAAATTTTGTCGAGCCTAATGTGAATATGGACGACGAAAAGGTGCCGTTTTAATTTTGTTAAATAAGGATTGTTTATTATGGCTTTTAGAAAAAAGAAAATAATATTTAAGAAGAAAAAGTGTAAGTTCTGTGAGAACAAAGAGTTAGTAATTGATTACAAAAATGTAGAGGTGCTTAAAAAGATGGTTGCCGAAAGCGGGAAAATTCTTTCACGCAGATTTTCGGGAAACTGTGCCAAACATCAAAGAGCGGTCGCTCGGGAGATTAAGAAAGCAAGGCAGGTGGCTTTGCTTCCCTACAAAAGAGTATGATTTTTTTGCTGGCAATCGCCTTTGTGTTGATCGGTTATCTGAACCCTTTCTTGGCGGTTGTTTATGGTGTGGGAATGGTGGGTGATAGATTGCTTAAGAGCGGCAAGATGAACTCCTTTTACCTGACGGCTTTGGCTGGTGTGGGCGCTTTAGGGGTTTTGGGACGGCTGACCAGAGTAGATCTCTTCGAGCTGGCTTTGCTTCTGGCGACAGTTTTTGTTTACTTCTACTTGCTTTTGAACAAAGGCAGCTATAGCCTGGCCATCTTGGCAGCGGGCATCGTCTGTTTTGGCGGCGAGTTTTTGATCTTCACCGGTTTTAACCCAGAGTTTGTGTTGAACATCGAGCAAGCTTTTGGCGTAGCCGGGAAGATGTTCGCAGGGCAACAAAACGCCGAATACTTAGATTTGGCAAAAACCGTTTACTTGCGCAACTACGCCTCTTTGTATGCGGTTTTGAGTTTGATCGCTTTTTATTTGAGCTCGATGTTGCTGGGCAAAAAAGAGGAGATACCCGAGTTCGCTTTTCGCGGGTTTGTTTTACCCGCCTGGGTAGATATTTGGCTGATTGCGGGGCTGGTTCTTTACCTTTTTCGCGGTAGCCTGCCTTTGGCTCTGGGGAGCAACTTTTTAATCTTCGTTGCCGTAGCTTATATGTTGGTGGGGATGGGAGTAGTTTTTACCGTTTGGAAAAAATGGTTTGAAAAGTCTAAGATTTTGTATGTTTTGTTTGGTTTACTGATTGTATTGAATAATTTATTATTGTTTGTTTTATCGTTCCTAGGATTGCTTGACCGTTGGTTCGATTTTAGGAAGTTAAAAAGGAGGAAAGATGAAAGTGATTTTAACTGAAAATTTGTATAAAGTGGGTGAAGCCGGTGGAGTCGTAGAGGTCAAAAATGGCTTTGCACGCAACTTCTTGTTACCCCAAGGAAAAGCTGTTTTGGCTAACAAAAACAACTTGCAAAAGATAGAGTCGATCAAGAAGAAGGCTGAAGCAGCCAGGCTAAAACTTTTGGCTGAGCTGAAAGAGTCCGCTTCTGTTTTGGAAGGCAAGTGCCTAGAGTTTGAGATGAACTCCGACAAAGACGGCAAGCTTTACGGTTCTGTCTCCGATGTGGAGATTATAGCCAAAATCAAAGAGCTTTTTGGTTTGGATGTGAAAAGAAAGATGGTGGAGATCCCCGAGAAGATTAAATCTTTGGGTGAGTTTGATGTCGTCTTGAATTTCGGAGCGTCGGTGAATGTGAACATCAAAGTTTTGGTGAAAAACAGCCAGATAGAAGCTTTGCCAGAACAAGAGCAAGAAGCGCAAGAGGTTGAAGCATCAGCTTCGGCAGAAGAGAAAACTGAAACTAAGGAAGCTGATCTTTAGTTTTCGTGGGAGCAGTTACCAAGTTTAATATCCGCTCTTTTTTGCTCAAAGTTGCCGGAGAAAAGTACCGAGATTTCGCCTTGATTTTGTTACATTGGCGTGGTTGTGTGGGCAAAGGTATGGACTCTTGTAGCCTTGTAGAAAAGTTTGAGAACGGTGTTTTGTATATTTCTGTAGTCGATAATATTTGGCTACAGGAATTTTTTTTATTAAAAGAGGAGATAATGGATCGGCTTCATTCTAGAACTGGTTTGGCTTTTCGTGATGTCATCTTCTACCTAAAAAATAATAGAGAGGTGTATAAATGGCTGAGAAAAAAAGGCCGCTGATAGCTCCTTCGTTATTGTCGTCCGATTTTTGTAACTTAAAAGGCGAGCTGGCGAAGTTGAGCGAAGCGGATATGTTGCATCTGGATATCATGGACAACCATTTTGTCCCCAACTTGACTTTTGGTTTTCCCATCATTAAGGCGCTGCGGGCTGGCACCAAGATAGATCTGGACGCCCATTTGATGGTAGATCGTCCCGAAGATTACATCGACGAGCTGGCAAAGATCGGGGTGGAGTATCTCTCTTTTCATCTGGAGGCGACAGTTCACTCTCATCGCCTCTTGCACAAGATCAAATCTTATGGCATAAAAGCGGGCATCGCCATCAATCCAGGCACCGCCGTGAGTCTGTTGGAGCCGCTTTTGCCCGATCTAGATTTTGTTTTGCTGATGAGTGTTAACCCAGGATTTGGCGGACAATCTTTCTTGCCGCTGGTTTACAACAAGCTAGACTACCTGAGGCCCTTCAAGCAAAAGCACAACTTCCTTATCCAAGTTGACGGTGGTGTGAGCGATGGTAACGCCCCTGAGTTGGTGCAAGCCGGTGTCGATATTTTGGTGGCAGGTAGCTATGTTTTTGCAGGAGATTATACCCAAAACATTCGCAACTTAAGGAGCTAAGTTTACTTCTTGGAAAACTCGAACGAGTCGAAGTTGTAGCCAAGCGAAAAGTAGAAGTAGTTGTCTTTCTGGTCGTTACAGGCAGCCGAGATGCGGGCGATAAACAGAGGGTTGTAGTAAGTTAAGGTGGTGCCACAACCTTTGTGAAAGGTGCTTGGTTCTTCCGAAGAGAGATCCCAGTCATCTTTTTCGCGCAAGTCGGCGCCGTTTATCCCCATATCCCAGTAAAAGTTTTTTTGAAAGCGGTAACGAAAGCCCAAATAAGCCAGTTTGTAAACGGGGGCGATGATGGAGTTGGTCTCAAACCCCAAGAAGTTGTCGATGCCACCCAGATAAAAAGGGTCGTGTTCTTTGGGCAGGCTACTACTACTGGAGATGTTGCCGTAAGCCAGACGCAGTTTGAAGCTGAGCTTTTCGTCGATGATGGGAAACAGCTTCTTGTATTTGCAAAAAAACTTCTGATACTCGGCGTCGCTGTCTAGCTCTTTGTGACTCAAATGAAACTTGGTCAGCACAGACTCACCGTCCATAGGGATGTAGGAGTCGTCCAAAAATTCGTAGTAAAGTTTTACGCCCAGACCGTTGGTTTGAAAAGTTCTTTGGTGGATGTTTTGCTCTTGCAAACTTTTTTCAAAAGCGGAGAGGTAGTAGAAGTAGTAACCTTCTAAGACGGTCGATTTGTTGGTAAACAGCCCCATTCCCAAGGTGATGTTGGTCTCCGCCTTATTCATCTTGTTTTGGTCGTTGTATTCGGCAAAATCTTGGTAGTTGTAGATGTAGCAAGGTTGATCCAGATGAGAGACAAATCCTCTCAGGTAAGCTCCCCAGCGGTTGCCGAAGTTTTTGACGAAGTCCAAATCTATCTCGGTTTTTCCCCCGAACTCTAGGTTTGCCAAGATGTTGGAGTTGCGCAACACTCGGTTGTCGATCTTGAGCAGTGTTCCCAGAGAAAGGTCGGTGTAATCGTTGTAGTTGGCGTAAAACCCGATCTTTTGGCGTAGTTTTTCTTTGACCACAATACTCAG
The DNA here is from genome assembly GCA_965228195.1 of Cloacimonadales bacterium (SeqCode). Classification (GTDB taxonomy): domain Bacteria; phylum Cloacimonadota; class Cloacimonadia. The sequence continues at coordinate 663,167 of OZ245797.1, read as the reverse complement.
GCTGTCTTTGCTCAAAAGAGGGTAACAGTAGTCGAAATAGTCGGTGTCGTAAAGCTTCTTGCAAATCTTGGCGACATCTTTTTGTGTTTTAATCTTCTCTTTTTTTAAGTTGGCCATGCTGAAAATAGTTTTCTTAGAAAGGTTTTCGTTTCCTTGGATATCGACCTTCTTCAGGTGAAAACTGTTCTCTTGGTTTCGGAAGCGCATCTTTTTCTCTTTTGCCAGAGCGAACTTCTGGGGGTTGCTCATTTTTTTTAGCTCAGGGATTTTTTTTATTGCCTCTTTTTTACCGGCTTTTATAATCTTGGCAAGGTTTTTAAAATCGAGCAAAAAAGTTTTTTCTTCTAGTTTGGGATAGATAAGCACCGTGGCGAGTTTCTGTGAGGTTTGCACATTTTGGTTGATACCCACGCCCAAAGATTTGTCTAGCACAGACAGTAGGTTCTCTTCTCCATCTTGTTTGCTGGCAAAGGTGGTTTTCACCCCGATGATCAGATCCATCTGCTTGTCGCGCAAATCTTTGGTAGGGAAGTTGTCTAAAAGCCCGCCGTCCACATAGGTGCTAGAGTCGATGGTGATGGGGGTGAACACCGAGGGAATGCTGATGGAGGCGCGCAAAGCGGTGTGCAAAAAACCTTTGTCCAAAAGAGCCGATCTGGTGCGATACAGGTCTGTGGCTTTGCAAAAGAAAGGGATCGGTAGTTGGCTAAAATCTCTGATGTTGTAAGCCGGATAAGTCATCTCGAAAAACTTGTTGGTGATGTGCGAACCGTATAAGATACCTTGGGGCAATCGGGGTTTGAAGTCGTCGGTGAGGTAGAGGTAGAGCGAGGTGAGTAGTTTCCACCTTTTTTTGCTTCCCGCAAAATCTTTTCTGGAGACAGACTCATCAAAAAGCTCTTGCCAGTTTGTTTGCAAAAACAGCTTCTCTATCTCTTTGCCAGAGTAGCCACAGGCGTATAAAGCTCCGATGACCGAGCCCATACTGGTTCCCGAGACCATATCGATGGGGATTTGCAAGCTGTCGATCACCTGCAAAACGCCTATCTGGGCGATGCTTTTGGCTCCTCCGCCCGAGAGAGCCAGCCCGATTTTACTCTCTTGGCTATGTAGTGGTAGGCAGCAGCTCAGACCAAAAAGAGTTAAAATCAGGAGTTTGTTAATTTTTCTTTTGTCCATTGCAAAGCTTCTTCTATCAGCTCTGGAGGGAAAGTTTGGATTTTTTGAGTATAATCTCTGATGCGGGAGATCTCTTTTTGGTAATCGTCACAAAGCTGCTGGGGGTTCACCTCTTTTTTGTTTAACCCTTCTTTTTTGATCTCTTGGCAGACGCTTTCAAGCAGGTTTGGCACCAGGCGCTTATCTTCCATAGAAGGGACGATTTTCTCTGTCGTCAGCTCTTCTTCCGATAAGGTGGTAGCGATAGCTTGCGCTGCGACCAGAGCCATCGAGTCGGTGATCTTGCTGGCACCGGTCTGCACCACCGCTCTGAGCAATCCTGGGAAAACCAAGGAGTTGTTAATTTGATTGGGGAAGTCGCTTCTACCGGTGGCAACGATTGCAGCTCCCGCTAGCTTTGCTTGGGCTGGATAGATCTCGGGGACAGGGTTGGCGCAGGCGAACACGATCGCTTTTTGGTTCATCTTGGTTACCATCTGAGAATTTATCGTGCCGGGGGCAGAGACACCGATGAGTATGTCTGCGTTTTGGCAAGCTACCAGCGGGCTGTCAATCTTTTCTCGATTGGTATTTTGGCACAACTCCCACTGCTTGAAATATTGGGGGTCGTCTTCAAAATCTTTTCTGTCGGCGTGCAAACCACCGTCTTGATCGAAGATGAACAACCTGCTCGGGCTTACCCCTGCCTTGAGCAGATAGGTGGCAATCTGGCTACCGGCTGCTCCTGCCCCGATTAAAACGACTTTCACTTCGCCGATTTTTTTCTCAACCAGCTTGAGCGAGTTGTAAAGCCCAGCCAAGATGGTGCAAGCCGTCCCTTGGGCGTCGTCGTGCCACACGGGGATCTTCAGCTCCTCTTGCAACTTCTTGAGCACCGTGTAGCAGTTGGGTTGGCTGATATCTTCCAGATTGATGGCGGCAAAACTGGGGCTGCAAGCTTTCACCACTTGAATGATCTTTTGGGGGTCGTGAACTCCATCTTCGTTATAAGAGTCGATGCACAGCGGTATGGCGTCCACACCTGCCAAGTATTTCAGCAGCAGAGCCTTGCCTTCCATCACTCCCATACCGCCCGGTGGCGTGCAATCTCCGTCCCCGAGGACTCTGGTGGAGTCGGAGACGATAGCCACGCTTCTGCCTTTGCAAGTTAGGGTGTCTGCCTTAAGGTTCTCTTCTCTGATCTGGCAAGAGACCTCTGATACTCCTGGGGTGTACCACAAGCTAAAGCTTTCTGCGCCCCACACAGGCACCTTGGGCATCACCTCCAGCTTGCCTTGGAAGTGGCTGTGTAGCAAAAACGATAATCTTTTGTAAAACAAGGTTTTGGCTCTATTCAAGGAGTCGGCATCGAACTCCCTTTGCAAAGTTTCTTCTAGTTTGATTTTTTCAGACAAAGATAGCTCCTATTTGGACGATAATCCAGCTAAAATAAAACGAAAAAGTGGTCTTTCCGTTTTGGTGGTTAAATAGATAAAAGTAGATTCCTTTCATCGTCGTGGAGATAACCAAGGTGATCAAGATGTATCTGCCTATGGCTGGTGAAGATTCGGTAAACTCCTTGGAGATGGAGAGGATGAAAGGCGTGGAGGAGGTTATTCCTGAGAAAAAAGATAAGATAAACATCCCCAGCTCATCGGCAGTCGATTTGAAATGTTCGATGAGGATGGAGATGATGGTGAAAATCAAGGCGAAGTTCAGGGCAGTCCGTAGCTCCAGCGGATGAAACCTCGGTAAGACTCGTGGCAAGCTTTCTTTGTCTTGCAAAAAGGTGCAAAGCACAATTCCCGAAGCGAAGTAGAGCAGCAGCTTCCACCAAAGCAGGTAAAAAAGGCCGGGGTTGAAGATGAACAAGAAAAGGGCGATCCTGATGTGGGTGACGCTGGCTGCCAAGAGTGCGGCTCGCAAGCTGAGTTTGTGGGAGCAGACAGTTTGGTTTTGACAAAGTTTGGCAAAAGAGATGGTCGATGCGTTGCCCGAGATGAAGCCGCCGAAAAAAGCGCTGAAGTTCAGTCCATGTTTGGTGCCGAACTTCTTGATGAGGATGTAAGCCGAAAAGCTGATCAAACTGACCACAACCACCACTTCCCAGATAGATTTTGGGTTTAAGTTGTAAGGCTGAAAAGGTTTGTCCGGTAGTAGCGGATAGATAATCAGGCTAATGACCAAGAACTTCAGGGTGTCGATGACCTCGTAGTGCTTCAGGCCATTTATCTGATCGAGTAGCTCTTTTTTGAGCGAGAGCAAACAGACGGCAGTAAGAGACGCTACCACCGCAAGCCAAAGGATGCCTAAAGCCATCAACACGCCCAGAAGGTAACAGACAAGGCAGGTGATGCTACCTGTCCAGCCGTAGGTGTTGTTGCGGTTTTTTTGCAGTTGGTTAAATAGGACAATGGCGCAGGCGACCAAAAGCCCACAAGGGATGATGAAGCCGACTCCTAGTCGGTGCAACTCACCGCACAAAAATCCCAAGATGCACAGCAAGGTGGTCGAGCGAATGCCCAAAGCCAGACGATTTTTCTTGTGCAGTCTGGATATTTCGCGCTCTGCTCCCACCAAAAGCCCGATGGCTAGGGTCAAAACAAATCTTATGAATAAGGTTAGGTTCGGTTCTAACATAATCTTAACCTACTGGTTTAAAACTTTCTTTTCGCTTATTTTTTGACTCAGCTGGTAAAGGGCAATGCCACAACAAATTCCCACATTGAGTGAGTTTTTCCAACCGCCGAGTTCGATCTGGTAAATCTTGTCGCACAGCAGTAAAGTTTGCTTGTCGATCCCCAAAGCTTCGTTGCCCAGCACCAAAGCGGTAGGCTGCTCAAACTCGGCAGTAGCCAGGGGCAAAGAGGCGGTGGTGGTCTCCAGGGCAAAGACGGCGTAGCCTTGTTTTCGGTAAGTTTCAATAGCTTGGCTGGTGCTGTTATAGTTTTCCGTCTTCAGGTGTTGCCAGCATCCCATCGAAGTCTTTTTCACTTTCTGGTTTTGCAAGTCGGGCGTCACTCCGCAAAAAGCGACCTTCTCGATGTTGAAACACTCGGCGGTGCGCAAAATCGCTCCCACATTGAAAGCCGAGCGAAGGTTGTCCAAAATCAAAACCAGCGGCAACTCTTGGTGATTGTTGTAGCTTTTTTTACCATCTTGGCTCAAGATTTGGTAGTCGCTTTTGCTAATCTGGTGTAAAGTTTCCAGCTTAGTCAAGCTTTGCCAGAGGCTGCGTCTGCTGGTGAAATCTACCTTAGCAAACTCAGGCTCTGCCAAAGGTGATAGGGCTTGATACTCATCGATTAACTCGGCTTTGCTTTGCTCATCTGTCCACTGCTCTTCTATTTTTTGTAAAAAACAAAAAAGTTCTTTTCTTCGTTTTTCCTGGCTAAAAGAGGCAAACTTCTTTTTGGAAAAACTCATAACACCTCTACAGTTTGAACATCATCTGCCAGTAAGAAGGCACCGGCCATATGTCTGCCGGCAGAAGATTTTCCATCTGGTCGATCTCTTGGCGTAACTTTTTCAGATCTTGATTCAACTTCTGCGCACAAATCTCTGCCTTCTCTTGGTCGGTTTTGGCAACGCTCACCGTTTCCATCGTCAGACAAAGCTTCCTTAGTTTCTCGTAGGCGTTGGCAAAGTGGGAGTTGATCTTCTCCAAGATAGCCGACTGAATTTTTTGCTCGCTTTTAATCTGGCTCAGATCTTTTATGGAGCGTGCCAACTTGCCGATGTAGTTCATAATCGCCGGGAAGTATTGGGTGTTGATCATCTTCTTGGCGGTGCGAGCCTCGATCAGGGCCTGCTTGTAATATCTTTGGTAATAGATCTCCGAGCGAGAGTTTAGCTCTTGTGAGGTAAGGATACCCGTGGTGGTAAAAAGCTCTTCTGCTTTCTTGGTTTGATAAGCGGCGATAGCTTGAGCGGTGTTGTCAAGGCAAGGTAGCCCCAGCTCTTTGGCTCTTTGGTGGTAGTCGTTGGAGTAGTTGTCGCCGTTGAAGATAACCCTTTTTACTTGGGGGATAGTCTCTTGCAAGTATTTATAGATCTCGCTGGTCACATCTTGGCTCTCTCCAAGGCGCTGGTTGAGGCTAGCGAGCTCTTGTGCCATCAAGGCGTTCAAGACGACATTGGGCATAGAGATGGAGGTGGAGGAGGGCACCATGCGGAACTCGAACTTGTTGCCCGTAAAAGCCAGGGGCGAGGTTCTGTTTCTGTCGGTGTTGTCTTTGGGCATCTTGCTCAAGGTGTCCACGCCCAGCTCCAAGAAGCTGCCTTTGGGGCTGATGACGCTAACTCCTTTCTCGATGTTCTCTAGCACTTGGGTTAGCGCTTCTCCCAAAAACACGGAGATGATCGCCGGGGGAGCTTCGCTGCCACCCAGACGGTATTCGTTGCCCAGATTGGAAGCCGAGGCGCGCAAGAGGTCGGCGTGTTTGTCGAACCCTTTGAGAGCGGCGACCAAGAAAACCAAGAAAAGTTGGTTTTTTTCGGGTGTTGCCCCCGGCTCAAAGAGGTTGATGCCTGTATCGGAGATCAAAGACCAGTTGTTGTGTTTGCCCGAGCCGTTGACGCCTTGGTAAGGTTTCTCGTGGAGCAAACAGACCAAATCGTGCCTTAGGGCGACTCTCTTCATCGTCTCCATCACCAGCTGGTTTTGGTCGGCAGCAAGGTTGGTTTGACAATAGACCGACGCCAGCTCAAACTGGCTGGGAGCCACCTCGTTGTGTTTCGACTTGGCAGTTATGCCCATCTCCCAGAGGCGATAATCCAAATCTTTCATAAAGTTGGCAACTCTGTCTTTGATTTGTCCGAAGTAGTGGTCGTCCAGCTCTTGCCCTTTGGGGGCGTCTGCGCCAAAAATTGTTCTTCCGCAGGTGATCAGATCTAGCCTTTTGGCAAAATATTTTTTGTCTATCAAAAAATACTCTTGCTCGGCACCTACGCTGGAGGTCACTTTTTTTACATCTTGGTATCCCAGTTTGTGCAGCAGCTGGGTCGCTTGTTTGTTAATTGCCTGCATAGATCGTAGCAGTGGCGTCTTTTTGTCCAGAGCTTCTCCGTTGTAGGAGCAAAAAGCGGTGGGGATACACAAGGTGACCCCGGCGGTGTCTTCTTTGAGAAAAGCGGGTGAGGTGTAGTCCCAGCTGGTGTAACCGCGTGCCTCGAAGGTGCTACGCAGTCCTCCTGAGGGGAAGCTAGAGGCGTCAGGCTCGCCCTGGATCAGTTCGGCTCCCGAGAGCTCGAGCTCGATGCTGTTGCCTTTGTTGGTCGGATTGATGAAAGAGTCGTGTTTTTCGGCAGTGGAGCCAGTCAGCGGTTGAAACCAGTGGGTGTAATGGGTGGCTCCTTTTTCTATCGCCCAATTTTTCATGGCGGTGGCTATCTTGTCGGCAAGCTCTTTTGGCAGTCGCAAGTTGTTCTCTATGCAAAGAATAAACTGTTCGAAATCTTTGCCAGACAACCTTTTTCGCACCGAAAATCGGTTGAAAACTTTTTGCCCGAAAATCTTTTTTATGTCGCTCATAAATCCTTCTCTTTTTCTTATAACTGTTACAAAAAGACGACTATTGGTCGAGATACTCTCTAAACTTGTCTTTGTTGTTCTTGATAAAATCTAGTAGCAAAACCAACATCACCGACAAGAAGAAAAAGGTGAAGAAAGTGACCAAGACAATCACCTTTTTGCTTTTCCATTTACCCGAAAGTTCGCTCTCTCTTTTTTTCTTCAAAATCTCCTGATCGCGGATGCTTAAAGTAGGGCGCTTGGCTCTATCCAAAACCTTTACCTTGGAGTAGTCAAAAACCGAGCTTTTCTCGATGCTGGCAAGGCTTGCGTTCAGCGATGACACCAGCGTCAGCAGATAATCTGCATCTTCTTGAGATTTTGCTTTTTCGATTTTGCTTTTTAGCAAAGCCAAGTTGTTACGATAAGCGACCACGCTCTCTTCTTTGAGCCTCTTTCTTTCTTTGCTTTGGCTGATTTGGTCTGGGTAATCTTCGCTCAGCACCTTCTGGATAACCACGGGAGCCAAATTGGCTACCGGCTCAACCAACTCTTGATCGGCAGAGACAACCGAGATGGCGATGCTACCAGCAAGTTGTTGAGATTTTTTTTTGGACTCATCGAAGCTAAAGCGGAAGTTTTGAATGGTCACCGATGGAAACTGTTTTTGCACCTCTTGTAAAAACTTCTCTCCTGCCACTGCCGATTTGATCAGGTCTTGGTAGTAATTTTTGTTGGAGCTTTCTTTCTCTTGGTAAGAGTTGATCGTGGTGGTGGCTTTGTAAAGGTTTACCCGCTCCATCTTGAACAGGGCAAACGCTACGGCAAGCAAAGTGGGGATAGCCGTCAGCAAGATTATCGTCCGTTTTTTTCGCCACAGTTTGGCGAATATCTCCAGCAGATCTATCTCGTCTTCAGTTTTAAAATTAGCCTGATAATTAACTTGATTTTCACTCATCGTCTCTCCTATTTTCGATTAGTGTGTAAAAATTAACACTGTTATTTTTGGAAACATTACCCTTGGGAATCTGTAAGATGTCAACGATTTTTGTGTAGCCAGCCAAACAAAATTCGATTCTATCGGCAACAAAAACTTTTTCCGACGGTTTGACCACTTTCCCATTGAGTCTCACCAAAGATTTTTGGCAAGCTTTTTGGGCGATCGATCTGGTCTTGGTCAAGCAAAGTTTGTTCAGCAGGGCGTCGATTCGCATCCAACTTTTTTCACTGTCCATTTAGTCCCCTTTTGATAAACCAGTAGTAGTTTTGCGTTTTGATCCCGTAGTAGCTGAAAAAAGCTATTCCCGAAAACCTCTTTGCCAAAGTTAGCCTGATCTTTGTCAGCAGCTCTCTTCCTGTGTAATCGTTTTCTTCGTCCCAAGCGCGCAGTCCAAACACGATTTTATCGCTTTTGTTTAGGGAAGTAGCGAACTCTAACTGCTTCTTGATAATCTCGTCCTCTTGGGCGTAAGCCATCAGATAAACCTTGTCCACGATATCTTCTTTGAGCCAGGCGACCCAATCTTGGCTTCTGGTGTGGTAGGCGTCGTCGTAGTTGGCAAAAACGGCAGTGGACACCTCTATCTTGGGGTTGATGGTTTTGGCTCCCCGATAAACTTTTTCCACGAAGCTGCTGATGTTGTCTCGTTTGAAGCTTTGGTAGTCGCTGTAGTTACTCTCTTGGAAGATCTTCATAGCTTGGGGATTGTAGCCATATTTTTCGTTTGGATAGCGGATATAGTCCATCTGGATGCCATCTAGCTGGTAGTTGCTCACCACATCCATATAGATGTTGTAAAGATACTCTTGCACCTCGGGAATTGCCGGATCGAAGTAAGCTCCCTCTTCGCTGTGTGGCAACATCCTTTTGCCTGCCTGATTGCAGGTTATCCAGTAGTTGTGGCGCAGATAGGGGTGCTCCAGACCGATGTTGTCCACCTTGTTGCCCGTAACCACGAAAGTGGTCAGCCAGGCAATTAGCTTCAGCCCTTTTTGTGGGCAGACCCTAGAGAGGTAACCCAGCGGGTCGAAGCCGTCTTGGCTGAGGTTGTAGTGGCGAGGTTCGTTGTTGGGATGAGCGTTGTCGAACTTGTTGGGAAAGTAAAGAGCGTCGCCGCGATAGCGAGCCTCGGCGATGATGGTGTTTATCCCGCACTTTTTGGCTTTGTCCAGCATTCGATCGATGCTTTGTTTATCTTGGATATCCCAAGGCGTCGCCCAAACAGCTTTTTCTAAACCAAAAAGAGACGAAAAACCAAACAGAAAAAAAAGGAGAAAAACTTCTCCTTTCTTAAACGCTTTTGGCAAAAACATCAAAAAAGTGTTATCCTCTCACCCTCAGGGGCATCAAAAGGAAGCGGGAACTAAAGTTTTCGTCCACTTGCTCTTGGTTGTAGATAAGGATCGCCTCGGTGGAGCTTTTCAGGCAAATCTTCACATTCTCACTGGTGATGACGTTCAAGATGGAGAGCAAAAACTTGTAGTTGAGTGTAACCTCCATCGGCTCCGATTTGACCTCCACGGCTTGCAGATCTTCGCTACCAAACCCTTTCTCGTCGTTGGAAGAGCTCAAGGTAACTCCGTCCTCTTTGATAGACAGCAGCACCCGAAAATCTATATCGGACGACGCCAAAGAGACGCGTTTGATGGCGTCGCTGATCTCGGTGCGGTTCAGCACCAAAACGCTGTCGTTTTCCACTTGGAAAGCTCTCTTGTAGTCGGGGAACTCGCCCTCGATCACATGCGAGAAGATGGTGAAATTTTCGTAGTTGAACACGATTCTGTTCTCTTCAAAAAGCACCTTGATGTTGTTGCTTTTCTCATCGAGGATCTTGCTGATAAACAGAGTCGTCTTCACCGGCATAATCTTGCTCAGCTCCTCAGAGACGCTCAAATTTTCTTTGATGGTCACCTCGGCAATCTTGCTGGCGTCTGTGGCGACCATTATTTGCCCTTGGGGGCTTAGTTGCCAAAAGATACCGTTGAGCACCGGTGAGTTGATGCGGTTGGAAACGGCAAAAGATGTGTTGGAGATCATCCTGGTGAACATATCCATCTCGAACTCGATCGCCTTGGAGAAGTCGATCTTGGGGATGATGGGGAACACCGAAAAGTCTTCGATAATCGGGGTGGAGAACTTGGAGTTTCCGCAGTTTATCTTGAGCTTGTTTTCGTTTTGTTGGATGTAGATGGTGCTACTGGGTAGAGCCGCAACGATGTCGCTGAAATATTTAGCCGGAATGGCAGTCTTGCCCGACTCCAGCACATTCGCCTTGATCTTCGCCGTGACGGTAATATCCATATCGGAGGCACTGATAGTAACGGTCTCTTCGTCTTGATCTGCTTCCAAAAGAAAAGTGGTCAAAATAGCCATAGCGTTTTTGCTCGGCACAACGGTCACCAGATGGGCGATTTTATTGGCAATATCTTTTTTTTCTATAGAAAATTTCATTTCGTCTCCTTACGACAATCTCCTTCAAGGGGGCTGTATCTTAAGAGTGTAAAAACCTTAATGGTTTGCTGACTTCACTAAAAAACCAGGCAAAACTATTAAGGCTCTCAAGCTAAAGTTTAAAACAAGAGGCAAGAGTTTAAAACTAAGTTCAAAGCTCTTGCCTTGTTTTTTTTCAATTTGGTAGTAACTATTTTACAGCGTCTTTCAAGCCTTTACCAGCTTTGAAAGAAGGTACATCTCTTTCTGGGATAGTGATGCTAGCTCCAGTTTGTGGATTTCTACCGGCTCTCTCGGATCTGTGTTTTACCGAAAAAGTGCCAAATCCAACCAAAGCGACCTTATCTTTTTTAGCCAAAGCGTCAGTAACACTTGCTAAAAAAGAAGAAAGAGCACTGGCGGCTTGTTTTTTGTTAATCTCAGCATCTTTTGCAATTTTACTTACAATTTCTTCTCTCGTCATAATTTCTCCTTATGTGTAGGTTGATTTTTTACCATCTGCAAAGCTAGCTCGGCAATCTGTCAATAGAAAATAACAATAAAAATACTATCTTTCAGTTATTTAGCTTATTAAGCTTCAAAGCTGTATGGTTTTAAGTTACATCTTTCCAGTGAGTTAGAGATGGGCGATTGCAGTTTCAACGGCAAACTGTTTTTTTGGCAAACAGAGATGATATTTTGCAGTTTATCTTTGCTAAAAGCCACCGGATTAACCACTACCAGACCCTTTTCTGCGACCGCTTTTTTCAAAATTTCGTCTTGGTCAGTGAAGCAAGCAAGTGCATTTTTCTCAAGGAAAGAAGGTTGGGTGTGATACAGATAGTAGCTGCCTTGGTAAAGCACCCTTTGGCTGACAGAGTTGAACTCTTCGCTGGTTGAGCCTAGGTAAAAGATGGTTTGACTCTTCAGCTCATCACCGCTTATCGTCTTTAAATCTTGGCAAAGTGCTAACTTTTGGCGCAAAGAGTCGTCAATAGTCTGGTCATCTTTTTGTTCGCTGGTGAAGGCAAATTTGCCTTTTTTACAGATGAGACCCAGTCCTTTGTCTTTGTCGGCGCTTACCTTGACGATGGTGTTATCGATCTTCTCTATCTGGATAGCACACTCATCTCCGCAAGCGTGGCAAGTGCCAGCGACGATCTCGCCTTTTAAGGGACCTTGGTGTCCGCTGGTAACTTTCTCGGTCAAAGCTCCCACCGGGCAAGCTTCTATACAGGCGCCACAGCCGATACAGCGAGAGAGCTTGAAGCCGTCGTTGAAGTCGGTTTGAACAATCGAGGCAAAGCCGCGGTTGGTGTAGCCCAGGGCGTTGACGCCTTCTAGATCTTGGCAAATCCTCACACAACTTCCGCACAAGATGCACTTGGCTGGGTCGTGGGCAAGATATGGGTGAGATTGGTCGGTGGGGTTGATATCCACCTCGCCTTTAAATCTGGTGCAATCGGCAGAGTAGATCTCGGCGTATTTCTTGAGTTTGCACTCGCCAACATCTTGGCATCCGCACTCCAAGCATCTTTCAGCCTCTTTGAGGGCGGTCTGCAGGTCTAGTCCTTTTTCTACTTCGTCCCAAGATTTCACCCTCTCTTTGGGTTCGATCATCGGCATTTCACACTTTGGCAAAGACTCTCTGTCGGATAGATACTCTTTGAGCTCTTTCTTGGAAAGGAGGTCGCTTCTTTTGATGTAGAAGCCCAAATCGTCGTAAGCGTCTTTGGCTGTGACAGCCTCACCTTTTAGGTATTGGTTGATCGAGCGGGCAGCTAGTTTGCCATCGGCGATGGCTTGGATAGCTATACCAGGACCACGGGCAGCGTCGCCACCGGTGAAGATGCCCTCAACATTGGTAGCAAAACTTTGCTCGTATTTGATCGTTCCCCAGCTTTCCAGATCTACGCCGTCTAAGCCGATCGGGTCAACTTTTTGTCCGATAGCGGCAATGGCGATATCGCAAAGCAGATCTTCTTGCTCGCCAGTTTTTACCGGTCTTCTTCTGCCCGAGTCGTCGGGCTCGCCCAGCTTCATCAAATCTAAGGTGATAGATTTGAGGTTATCAGACTCGCCGTTAAATTTTTGCGGAGCGCAAAGCTCTTTGATCTGAATGCCTTCTTCTCTGGCATCGACGATTTCGTTGTCGGCAGCCGGCATCTCTTTTTCGGTTCTACGATAAGCCAAGATAACTTTCTTGGCTCCCAAACGGACAGATGAGCGAGCGCAGTCGATAGCGGTGTTTCCACCACCCAGCACCACCACGGTCTTGCCTTCAAAATCGTAAGCGTCGCCCAAATTCAGTTTTCGCAAAAAGTCAACACCTTGCAGTGCCAACTCTTCGTTCTCTGCTCTTGCCGAAGAGCCGTTTTGAGCGCCGGTAGCCAAGAAGATGGCGTCGTAATCTTTTTGTAACTCGGCGATGCTAAAATCTTTGCCCAAAGCTTGGTTGCAACGAAGTTCCGAGCCGTAGCTCAAAAGGTAGTCGATCTCTTCTCTGAGTAGATCACGAGGCATCCGATAGGCAGGTATGCCGTAACGAAGCATTCCGCCCGGCTCAGGTAACTTCTCGAAAATTACCGGAGAGTGGCCTTGCAGGGAAAGATAGTAGGCACAAGCCAGTCCGCCTGGTCCTGAGCCGATAACGGCAACCTTCTTGCCAGTGGAGTTCTCTTTGTTGATGCGCAGTGGTCCGCCGTGGCTACGCTCGTAATCGGTGGCAAACCTTTTTAGCCAATCGATAGCAACCTCGGAGTCGATGTTGTGTCGGCGACAAACATCCTCGCAAGGTCTAGCACAAACTCTGCCACACACCAGCGGCAAAGGGTTCTCTTCTCTTATCAGGCGCACAGCCTCTTTGTACATCCCTCTGGAGATCATCGAGATGTAGCCGGGAATATCTACGGTGCTGGGACACTCCATCGTGCAGGGGGCGTAGCAATCGCCAAGGTGGTTAGAGAGCAAAAGCTCCAGATTCATCTTGCGAGTTGATCTGATCTCATCAGAGTCGGTGGTGACCTCCATACCTTCTTGGATCTGGGTGGAACAAGATGGCGAGAACTTGCCTCGGTCGCCTTTTACTTCCACGATGCAGATGAAGCAAGATGTGTATGGTTTTAGCCTTTGGTCGTGACAAAAAGTAGGCACGAAGATGTCGTTCTCACGGCAAACTTCCAAAACAGTTTGCCCTTGTTTACCAACGTAACTTTTCCCGTCGATAGTTAGATTGATTTTCATAATAGATACTCTCCCTAAAATTATTAAAATGGTGGAGGTGGCGAGAGTCGAACTCGCGTCCAAAAGTCAACCGCTGTCGGATCTACATACTTAGTTGTTTTAATTTAACCAAAGGCAAGGGAACAATCAACCTAAATCCTCTGGCGAGCTTTCTAAAAAGTTTCACAAAAAAAGCGAAAACCGACCTCTTTTGCTGATTCGACCAAAAATGATGCCTCGGTTATCAAGAAGTGGTCAAAAACCTTCTCGATGAGACAGGCGCCTTAATTAGGCAGCCATTGCGTAGTTATCGTTTCCGTCTACTTTGAGTTTGCTTGGAACAGTTTTACGGGATTGCCAAACATTGCCCGATATGCACCGATAGTCGCTTAAAACCTCTGTCTAAACCAGTTTCACCCCCTGGTGTTTAATATAAGTTCCTCTTTTGATTTTGAGTAAAAAAGGTTTTCTGAGGCGGTAGATTGTCAATAGATTTTTCCGATTTTAGCAAAATTGCCCGATTAGCTCTGTCTATTATCAAAAGACAGAGCTAATCTGTTTTTTTTTTGCGGGGCAGGTAAGCACCCTCTCCTTTCCTTATTTTGTTAAGTAAATTATTTTTGTTTACTCCTGCGGAGGGCTTACTCTTTTCGTTTTGACGAGTGGTTCACCTACGGTGGGTCTCCACCTTTTCGTTGACCGCTCAACGAAAAGATGGAGGGGAAAAGAAAACCGCTCCGCTTCAACTCGCTAGAGACAGGTCGTGAGATGTCTTAAAGATTACCGTGGCGGGGAGCATCTCCGAGATTTTTTCCTGACTGGGCGAATCACTTTGGTCTTGCGTTTTTAATACCTAGATAAAGTGCCAAGTGTCTCTGCTCGACCAAGAAAGGAAAAAAAGTGACCCCGATGAAGCGGAGAGTGCCACCCCAAATCTGACCTGACCACATAAATACGGCTAATCAATCAAGACTTCATTTATGTGGTCAGGTCAGAAAAGAAAAAATTAAGAGTTAAAAATGAAAAATTCCACCGCAACCCCATACTTCTTTTTTGTACCGCAAAAATGTGGTGTAGCCCAAGCCGAAGGCGCCTTAAATATTCGCAAGAGGAGTTTGGCATCAAAATTTGGCGTTATCGCTTGCTGGACATTATGCGTAGAAACGATCTGCAGTGTCAGTTTTATAGTCCTAATAATTCCTTTTTCTTTTTCTGAAACTCTTCTTCTGTTATCACACCTTCATTTTTAAGTTTAACAAACTTTTTGATTTCATCAGCAGAAGACCCACTTTGTTGGGTATTATTAACTAAAGATTTTGAAATAATATTTTCAATTGCAGATTTTACTTTTTCAAAATCTTTTTGTTGACTAACCCTAAACAGTACAGAATTTTCATCTGATCCTGCTTGAAATAATCCACCCTTTGCCTCTTTTCCACCCATGAATGTAAATTGTATATAGCCATTGATAAGCATACTTGCTTTTTTTAGTTGAACAGACGAAATTTGATTTATAAATATTTCTTTTTCACCTTTAAAACCCTGAGTGGCAAATGCCAGCAATCCTTTTCTTTTTATGATTATTTTGTTCTCATAAACCTCAATTTGACCATTATGACCTTTTGCTGATGTAATCATTTTTTCCTCTAAATTGTTATTTTATATTAAGACACAGTTAAAATACGCTATGTTTGATAATTGCTCACTATCATCATTGTATATCACTCTATTTGTCTTGCTATCTGTATTTTTCATATTTTCATTATAGCAACCAAGAAAACTTGCCCAAATTTTTCTGTCAATTAAATAATTTTTTAACAAAAAAAACGCCAGCAAAGCTAGTGCTAACTTTAGGGTGGGAAAACTCTCCGCTTAAAGGGAAATTAGCCCCTTTTCGTTACTTTGTTAAGCCAGTGACACCAACCACTTTCTAAATAGAGGTGCAAAGCCAAATATCAAAAATGACAAGACTACGGGTAATAAGCGGGAACAACCACACTTTTTTACTCTGCTGGTGACACGCCCCGTCGCTGGCGCTCTGAAGCGGAGCTGTCTTTTCTGTTACTCTTTTCGGCAGTCCGAAAAGAGTAAGCCCTCCGCAGGAGAAAAGAACATATTACCTTGATACTTATGGGAAAAGGTGGAGACCCACCGTAGGTGAAATTTTCATTTTTCACTTTTAATTCTTATTTTATGACCACTAAAATGAAGCTATAAATTTGAGACTATATTTTAGTGGTCATATAAATATTGCCTTTCTTCGCTTCAAATTCAGCTAAAGAACTTGACAGATAATCCTCGAATTTTGCTATTTTTCAAAATTCAAGGAAGGTTGTTTATGTTGAAGATAGAAAAGTTTGTTTTGTTGCCTGGTTACCAGACGAACACCTATTTGGTTTACGAGCCAAACAGTGGCAAGGCGGCGTTGATCGACCCTGCCGCACCCGGCAGCGAAGTTAGCGAGTTTATTGCCCAAAAAGGGCTGGAGCTGTTGTTTATTTTGAACACGCACGGACACTCTGATCATATCGGTGGCAACGGGTATTTCAAAAAGACTTATCCAGAGGCGAAGCTCTTGATTCATCGGGCAGACCAGCAGATGCTCACCGATGCCAAAGCTAACTTGAGCGCATTTTTTGATTCAAAGGTGATCTCGCCCAAGGCGGACGGATTTTTGCAAGACGGCGATAAGATCGCCTTGGGGAGCCAGCGGCTTTCAGTGTTGCACACTCCTGGACACACCCCGGGCGGGGTTTGTTTCTTGGGCGATGGTGTGCTCATCTCGGGTGACACCCTTTTCGATCTGAGTGTAGGCAGGTGCGATTTGCCCGGCGGAGACCTTCGCCAGCTCATGGACTCGATCAAGAAAAGGCTACTTGACCTGCCAGATGAGTTGCAGGTTTACCCCGGACACGGACAGCAAACCACCTTGGGTGAGCAAAAAAAACACAATCCGTATTTAAAAGATTTAGAGGGAAGGATATGATAATCGCCATAGATGGACCTGCCGCCTCGGGGAAAAGCACCACTGCTAAGCTGGTGGCGAAGGCCCTGGGCATCAACTATATAGACACAGGGGCAATGTATAGGGCTTGCGCCTTGAAGCTGCAAAAGATGGGCATCGAGCTGGAAGATTCGTTTTTGCTGCAAGAGGTGGTGGGAGCGCTGAAGATCAGCTTTGCCGACAACGGAGAGACGATTTTGCTGGACGGGGTGGATGTCAGTGCGGCTATCAGAAACGACGCTGTCTCCCGCGGAGCATCGCAGGTTGCCACCTTGGGGTTTGTCCGCAAGAGGATGACCCAGATCCAGCGAGAGATGGGAAGCCGTGAGTCGGTGGTGATGGACGGCAGAGATATCGGTAGTGCGGTTTTTCCCGACGCCGATTTTAAGTTTTATCTCGTAGCGTCGGTGCAGACCAGAGCGCAAAGAAGATATTTGGAAGCCCAAGAGAAAGGCGAGGCGCTGAGTTTGTCCGAAATTCAGGCGAGCATCGCTGCCCGCGACAAAGCCGATATGGGCAGAGAAATATCACCGCTGGTGAAAGCCAAGGGCGCCATCGAGATAGACACCTCGGGGCTGACTATCCAGCAGCAGGTGGCAAAAGTTTTGCAGGTGGTCTCCTGGTGATCTGCTCTTTGGAGGTAGCCGAGCATTCGGGATTTTGTTACGGGGTGAAAAGAGCTATCGATATGGCTTTGGAAACTGCTGCCAAAGAGTCCGGCCGGGTGGTGACCGTAGGGCCGATAATCCACAATCCGCAAATGGTCAAGAAGCTCAAAGAGTCGGGGGTGGACTGTTTGCCGTCTTTGCAAGATGTCCAGAAGGACGACTGCCTGGTGGTTCGCTCGCACGGGATGGTGAAATCGGAGCTGGAGTTTTTGCAAAAGAAAAAGGTGAAGATCGTCGATGCGACTTGCCCTAATGTGGCTAAGATTCATCGCCTTGTGCAAGACGCTTTTTTGCAGAAACAGGCGGTGGTTATCTTCGGTGACGCCACCCACCCCGAGGTGGTCGCCATCAAATCTTACGCTCAGGGCAACTGCGTGGTGGCAAAGAAGGTAGCCGATGTCCCTTGCCAGATTTTGGCAGCGCAAAGCGTTCTTTTGGTGTCCCAAACCACCCAAAACAAAAAGCTTTTCGAGCAGTTTCATCAAGAGTTGAAAAAAAAGTGCCCAAATCTGCAAACAGTTTACACCATCTGTAACGCAACCCAAGTGCGGCAAAAGGCGACCGAAGAGTTGGCTCGTCGAGTAGATGTGATGATAGTGGTAGGTGGTCTAAATTCGGCGAACACCAGGACACTTGCCAAGATCGCAGCTAGTCACAGCAAGACGCACCATCTGGAAACGCCCGAAGATTTACAAAAGGCGATGATAGCTGGTTTTGAAAAAATCGGCTTGACAGCGGGAGCTTCAACTCCAAGTTGGATAATAAAAAGTACATTTGCTAAAATTCAAAGCTTGTGTTCATCAAAAACCAAAGCGGGAAAAGTTTAGCATAAAACAGGGGATAAAATGTCAAATCAAGAAGAAATGCTGGCAATGATGGAAGAGTCGTTCGGTAGGATTAAAAAAGGAGAGATTGTTGACGGAACGGTTGTTAGCATTGATGAGAGCAATATAGTCGTTGATATCGGTTACAAATCGGAGGGTGTCATCTCTTTGAGCGAGTTCAGTGGTAATGTGCCTGAGATCGGGCAACAAATCAAAGTCTATATCGTCTATATGGAAGACGCCTCGGGCAGAGTGAAGCTCTCCAAAAAAGTGGCAGAAAAAGAAGAGGTTTTTCAAACTTTGGTGAAAGCTCACCAGGAAGGAAAGCTGGTTGAGTTTCAAGTCAAGAAGCTAGTCAAGGGCGGATTTTTCGTCACCGTAGAGGGTTGCAACGCTTTCTTGCCAGGCTCTTTAGTGGACGCAAAGCCTGTGAAAAACTTCAAGCAATATCTGGAACAAACCTTAGAAGGTAAGATCATCAGCATCGACAAAGAGAAAAAGAGTATCGTTGTTTCTCGCAAAGATTATCTGATGGAAAAAATAAACAAAGAGAAGATGGAAGTTTTCGAAAACCTAGGCGAAGGAGCCGAAGTGGACGGCATCGTCAAAGGAATTACCGATTACGGCGCTTTCGTCGATATCGGAGGGTTTGACGGTTTGCTCCATATCTCCGATATGAGCTGGTCTAACATCTCTCACCCGTCGGCTTTGTTCAAAGTTGGCGATAAAATCAGGGTCAAGATACTGAAGATAGCTTCCGAAACCGGTAGGATATCTTTGGGTATCAAGCAACTCTTGCCTCACCCTTGGGAAAACATCGACCAAAAGATCTCTCAAGGCGATACCGTCAAAGGCGTGGTTACCAAGCTCATCTCTTACGGAGCTTTTGTCGATTTGGATGTGGGACTAAAAGGGTTTATTCACAAATCTGAGCTTTCTTGGACCAGGACGGTGAACCACCCCGGGCAAATCTTGAGCGAAGGACAGGCGGTAGAGACGGTGGTGTTGAACATCGACAAAGAGGAGAAGAAGATCTCTTTGGGTCTGCGCCAAATGGAGGTTAATCCGTGGTTGACCATCGGCATGAAATACGAGGTGGGACAAGTGGTCAAAAGACCGATCAAATCTATCACCAGCTTCGGAATGTTTTTGGAGTTGGACGACGACATCGACGGCCTTGTGCATATTGCCGATGTGGCTTGGAGCAAGAGAATCGAAGATTTGAAAGCGGTTTACAAGGTCGGTCAAGAGATAGAGGTGAAGATTTTGGATATCGACTGTTCTGCCTTCAAGATCTCTTTCGGCATCAAACAGCTCGAAGAGAACCCTTGGGAAAAAGCCGACTTGCTCAAGAGTGGGCAAGAGGTGGAAGGCACCGTCCAAAAGGTGATCGACAACAAAGGTGTGGTGGTTAATCTGGAGTATGAAGGTTTTCAGCTGGAAGGGTTTTTGCCTCACTCTTTTTCTAGTCTAGACCAAGGACAATCGCTGGAAGAGAGCTACCCTCAAGGCTCTAAACAACAGTTTTTCATCTCCAAGGTGGACAGAAAAGGTTGCCGTATCATCCTCAAAAGCACCGACCAAACTTTCCACAGTAGTCATGAGGAAGAAGACAGACCCAAAGAGTCTTTTCACGAGCAGTTGGACAACTTAGATTTGGACTAATTATCTCTTTTGTTTCACTTAAATGAAGGGAGTTATGAAAAAGAAAACTTTTAGTTATGGTGTTCATCCGCCAGATTTTAAGGGTCTTAGTAGCGATTTTGCTATCGAGACCCCGGGGCTACCAGACAAAGTCACCCTGTTTTTGAACCAACATCTGGGCAAACCAGCTGTGCCAGTGGTTTCGGTGGGAGACAGTGTCAAGACCGGTCAGCTCATCGCCGAGCAAGACGGCTTCATCTCTGCTAATCTTCACTCCTCGGTAACCGGCAAAGTGGAGGCTATTGGTGAGTTTATCGACCCTTGTGGCAAGCTGAGTCAAGCCATTGTCATCAAGGCAGATAGCGAAGAAGAGTGGGTAGATTTGGTGGACGATGCCAACTATCTGAGCTTGCCCAGCCAAGAGATCATCAAGAGGGTGCAAGAGGCTGGAGTGGTAGGAATGGGCGGGGCAGGATTTCCTTGCTATGTGAAGCTGATGAGCAAAGAGATCGACACCGTCATCCTCAACGGAGTGGAGTGCGAACCTTACATAACCTCAGATTATCGTCTGATGTTAGAAAAAGGCGAGCAAATCGTGGCAGGGTTGAAGATTTTTATGAAGGTGCTGGGTGCCAAGAAAGGGATCATCGGCATCGAAGATAACAAGCCCAAAGCTATTAAAGCTTTGCATTCGCTTCTGGTTGGACAAGACCAGATTTTTGTGCAACCCCTAGAGCTGAAATATCCGCAAGGCGCCGAGAAGCAACTGATCAAAGCTTGTTTGAACAAAGAGGTGCCCAATCAAGGTGGATTGCCTGCCGATGTAGGCGTGGTCGTCCAAAATGTCGGCACAGCCGTTGCCGCTTACCAAGCGGTTCGTTATCGCAAACCTCTGATCGAGAGGGTCATCACCGTTACCGGTTCGGCAGTGAGAACACCCAAAAACTTTTATGCACGCATCGGCGTCAGCTTCGAATACCTTTTGGAAGAAGCCAAAGGGCTTATCGCTCCTATCGCCAAGATAATCTCGGGCGGGCCGATGATGGGGTTTGCTGTGGGGAGTCTGAGCGCTAGTATCAGCAAAACTTCGTCCGCTTTGGTTTTCTTGCGCCAGTCGGAAACCAGTGACAAAGAAGAGACCACTTGCATAAGTTGTGCCAGATGTATAGATGTTTGTCCGCTTTACCTTTTGCCCAGCAAGATAGCTGGCGCTGCCAAAAACAAGCTGTGGGACAAAGCCGAGCAAAGTGGAGCGCTGGACTGTCTGCGTTGCGGTTGTTGTGCCTATGTTTGCCCAGCGCACATCAAGTTGGTGCAATGGATAGACCTTGCCAAAGCCAGGCTAGCCGAAAAGAAAGCTAAGGGAGAAAACAGATGAGGCTTGTAGTTAGTGCCGCTCCTCACCTTCACGATGAGTTATCAACCAAAACGATTATGTGGAACGTCGTGTTGGCTTTGTTGCCGGCGTGGGGTTTTTCGATTTACTACTTCGGGATACAAGCTTTGCTGCTCACCGTCTATGGGGTAATCTCGGCAGTGGTGAGTGAGTATCTTATTCAGAAGTTTCGCAAGGTTCCTGTGACCTTGAACGACGGTAGCGCCGTGGTGGCAGGCATCTTGGTCGCTTTTAATATTCCGGTGAGTGCGCCGTGGTGGATACCCGTGGTGGGTAGCGTTTTTGCTATGGTTGTGGGTAAGCATGTCTTCGGTGGATTAGGAAACAACATCCTCAATCCGGCTCTTTTGGCGCGCGCCTTCTTGATGGCTTCGTGGCCAACGGCGATGACCAACTGGAGCAAAACCACTCTGGGCTCGATCAGTGGAATGGCTAGTGTCAGCGGAGATTTGGCTTCGGCAAAAGCACAACTTCTGGTGAGTAGTGCCACCCCTTTGGGCGTGGTTAAGTTTTTGCGTGACAAGAGTTTCGTGGATGGTTTGGGCGTGACCGCAGAGCAAGGCAGACAAGTGGCTCAGATGCTGATGAATAAACTCTCCAGTTTCGAGGTGGTGCAAAACCTTTTTTGGGGCAACATCGGAGGGGTGATCGGCGAGACTTCGGTGATCGCTCTCTTGTTTGGAGCCGGCTGGCTGGCTTACAAACACATCATCGAGTGGAGAATACCCACCTTTTATATTTTGACCGTTTTTGTGTTGAGCTACATCTTCGGTGGCATAGACGGAATTTTTTCGGTCTCTATCTTGTTTGCCGTTTTCCAAATTTTTGCCGGCGGACTGATCTTGGGCGCTTTCTTTATGGCAACAGATATGGTCACCTCGCCTTGCACCAAAAGAGGCAGAGAGCTTTTTGGCATCGGTTGTGGAGTGCTTACGGTTCTTATCCGCATCAAAGGTGGCTACCCCGAGGGGGTTTGTTACTCCATTTTGCTGATGAACTTGACGGTGCCTTTGCTAGACAGATGGACGATACCAAGGTTTTTTGGGGAGAGCAAAAAAAGGAGAGTTAAGTGAAATACTATCTGAAACTTTCGGGAATACTTTTGGCGATCTGTGTCGTTGCCAGTGGCACGCTGGCTTTGGTAAACAAAAAAACCGCTCCCATCATAAAAGGGATAGCTGCCAGCGAAGAAAGAGCGGCGATGCTTTTCGTGTTGCCTGCCACGCAAAACTTCGTTAAGCAGGTGGCAGGGGAGTTTACTTACTTCTTGGCAAAAGACGCCGAGGAGCAGGTGATCGGCTATGTCTTTGTGGCGTCGGAATACGGCTACTCTAGCGATGTTAAAACCGTGGTCGGTTTGAAAAAAGATTTCTCTATAAACAGCATCAAAGTCATCTCTCAAGCCGAAACGCCAGGACTTGGCGCCAATTGTGAAAAAAGGCAGTGGCAAGAGCAGTTTAGCGGCAAGAAGTTCTCGCAAGTGGCAGTGAGCAAAGATGGTGGCGATATTGTCAGCATCACCGGCTCCACCATCACCAGCCGAGCCGTGGCAAACTCCATCAGTGCAGGAATAAAGCTGCTCGAAGAGGCGGTGGTGCAAAAAGGTGGCAACAAATGAGCCTCAAAGAAAACCTTCTCAAAGGGTTCGTAAAAGAAAATCCAGTCTTCATAATGGCTCTGGGGCTTTGTCCCACTTTGGCGGTCAGCTCTTCTTTGAGCAACTCTCTGGGGATGGGGCTGGCTTCGACGGCGGTTCTTTTGGGTTCCAACACGATTATCTCCCTTATCAAAAACTTGGTTCCGCTCAAGGTGCGTATCCCTTGTTACATCGTGGTTATCGCCTCTTTCGTGTCGGTGATAGATATGGTGATGCACGCTTTTTTGCCCGCTTTGCACAAAAGCTTGGGTCTTTTTATTCCCTTGATCGTGGTCAACTGTTTGATCTTAGGCAGAGCGGAAGCTTTTGCCTCCAAAAACGGAGTGTTAGACAGCCTAGTTGACGCCTTCTCTATGGGGATGGGCTTCACCTTCGCCCTTTCGGTGCTGGGGATTATTCGGGAGCTTTTGGGTGCCGGCAAGATCTTGGGCTTCCAGATAATGCCCGAGGCTTACCAGCCGATGTTGGTGGCTATCTTGGCTCCGGGAGCTTTCATCACGCTTGGCTTCATAATGGGGTTTATCAACCTTATCAAAAAGAAGGAGCAGTAGATTATGGGAATTTTGTCTAAACTACTTTTCATCTGTATCTCCACAGTTTTCGTCAACAACTTCGTCTTGATGAGATTTTTGGGGCTTTGCCCTTATATTGGTGTCTCTCGCAAGCTGGATTCGGCTTTGGGAATGGGTATGGCTGTCATCTTCGTGATGAGTATGGCATCGTGCATAACCTACCTTATTCAATACTACTTGTTGGTGCCTTTGAGTTTGGAGTATTTGCAAACCATCGCTTTCATCCTTACGATCGCCTCTTTGGTGCAATTTTTGGAGATGGCTATCGCCAAGTTTGCGCCCGCTCTCTACAAAGCTTTGGGCGTTTTCTTGCCTTTGATCACCACCAACTGTGCGGTGCTGGGCGTGGCAATCTTGAATATCCAATCTACTTGGCAAGACGGAACCCCTTTCAACTTCATCGAGTCTGTTTTACAAGGATTTTTTGCGGGGGTCGGTTTTAGTCTGGTGCTGCTTTTGATGGCAGGCATCAGGGAGAAGTTAGATTACGCCGCGGTGCCAAAATCGCTCCAAGGCATGCCCATCGCCTTCATCGTGGCAGGCTGTATGGCTTTGGCTTTCTTGGGTTTTGCTGGATTTAAGATTTAGCCCTTTTTTGATAAGATAATAGAGGATATTATGGAATTTGTTTTATACCCTGTGTTGATAGTCGGCGGACTGGGAGCTATTTATGGGCTAATCTTGGCTTTCGCCTCCCTCAAGTTCAAGGTGGAGATAGACCCCAAGATCGAGCAAGTGCTAGAGGCTACTCCAGGGGCTAATTGCGGAGCTTGTGGTTACCCTGGTTGTGCTGCTTATGCTGAGGCGATCGTGAAAAATGGCGAAGAGATAAACAAGTGCGCTCCGGGCGGAGCCGATATGGTCAAAGAGGTCTCTGCCATCATGGGGGTGAGTGCCAAACTCAAAGAGAAGCAGGTTGCCGTCCTCTTGTGTGGTTCTGGTGGCACCGATCGCACCAACACCACCTACGATTACAAAGGCGTTAACCATTGCAAGATAATGGACACCGTGGGGATGGGCGCCAATAGTTGCGTCTATGGATGTTTGGGTGGCAACAGTTGTGTGGATGTCTGTTTGTTTGACGCTATCGATCTGGACGAGTTTGGTAACAAAACCATCAACAAAGAAAAATGCACCGGCTGTGGAGCTTGCGTGCGTGAGTGTCCACGCCACTTGATCACCTTGGCTCCCATCAGCAAAGAGGTGCATATTGTTTGTAGTAACAAAGAGAAAGGTGCGGTGGCTAAAGCGAACTGCGGAGCGGTAGCTTGCATCGGCTGCAAACTTTGTCAGAAAAAATGTCCTGTAGGAGCCATCAGCGTCATAGACAACCTTGCCAGCATAGATTACCAAAAGTGTGTCTCTTGCGGGTTGTGCGCCACTGTTTGCCCTACGGGGGTGATCGTTGACCAAAAACAGAGTCGCGGCAAAGCCAAAATCGGCGAAGATTGCATCGGTTGCACCTTGTGTAGCAAAGCGTGTCCTGTGGGAGCCATTTCCGGCAAGCTGAAAGAGTTGCACGAAGTTGACCCCGAAAAGTGTATCGGCTGTGAGGTTTGTGTGGCAAAGTGTCCCAAAGACGCCATCGAGATGATATTTGACTAATAAAAACGGTTTGACTACTTTTGACCTTGAGGACGATTGTTGGAACTCTTTGAGGTCTTTTTTTTTGGAGAGCGAGTAATTAAGGGGAGACGATGAGTTTGAAAAAGGAGCTAGGTTTTTGGGATGTTTTTTGCATCTCGTCTGGGGCGATGATCAGTTCGGGGCTTTTTGTATTGCCGGCGATCGCTTACTCTTTATGCGGCAAGAGTGTTTTTGTTGCTTACTTTTTGGCAGGCATATTGGTGTTGCCCTCACTTTTGTCCAAAGCAGAATTAGGCACAGCTATGCCCAAATCTGGGGGAGATTATTTTCATATCGACAGGAGTCTTGGGCCCATAGCCGGGACTCTCTCGGGGATGGCAGCGTGGATTTCTCTTAGCTTAAAGAGCGCTTTTGCCCTTTTGGGAATAGGTGTATTTGTTCGGATTTTTATGCCCGAATTTTCGATGTGGCATATTAAACTGGTGGCAAGCGTTTTTTGTTTGATTTTTATGATGCTCAATGTTCGGGGAGCCAAGCATGCTGGTAGTTTGCAGATTTTTTTAGTTTTGTCGTTGTTGGTAATTTTGTTTTATTTCGTGGCAGTTGGATTGCCCAGTGTAGATTTTGCTTTCTTCGCTGTTGAAGGAGATTTTTTGCCACCGCACCGCGTTCTTTTGGGCACCGTAGGGATGATTTTCGTCTCTTATGGAGGGTTGACCAAAGTGGTCAGTGTCGCCGAGGAGACCAAAAATGTCTCTTTCAACCTGCCTTTTGCGATGATCTGTGCTTTTGTGGTGGTCACCCTGCTTTATGTTTTGGTGGTTTTTATTACGGTGGGTGTTTTGCAAGGGGCTCTTATCCAAAATGGTTCGCCTAGCTTGACGCCTATCTCCGATGCGGCGAGCGTTTTTATGGGACCAGTGGGTGGTTACCTTTTGGCAGTTGCTGCTCTTTTGGCTTTCATCTCCACGGGTAATGCGGGCATCATGGCAGCCTCGCGAACGCCCTTGGCGATGGCTAAAGACAACCTTTTGCCCTCAACCTTCGGCAAGTTAGCAGGAAAGGGGCAGACGCCGGTGGTCTCTATCGTGGTTACCTCAGTGTTTATGATTATGGTTATCCTTTTTTTGGATTTAAAAATGCTCATCAAAACCGCTTCCACGCTAATGATATTGCTTTTTGCAACCTCTAATCTGGTGTTGATCGTGATGCGGGAGAGCAAGATGAGCAACTATCGTCCTATCTTCAAATCTCCTTTTTACCCTTGGTTGCAGATTTTTGGAATCGTCGCTTACGCTTTTTTGATCTTCGAGATGGGTAAAGCTCCCCTTTTGAT
The DNA here is from genome assembly GCA_965228195.1 of Cloacimonadales bacterium (SeqCode). Lineage (GTDB taxonomy): Bacteria > Cloacimonadota > Cloacimonadia. Next base: position 637,157 of record OZ245797.1, on the reverse strand, counting down.
CTCGGCAGGCTTCATCGTCCTTAGTCTGGCTTGGTATTGGTTTTATGGTCGCAAGCATGCCGATAGGGCTTATGTCTTGCAAAACATCGTCGATAGGATCATCGGCAAGAAACTGCGTCGCAAAAACTTTTCGGAGGAGCTTCGTAACATCCTTTTGCAAAGGGAAAACATCATCACCGACTTCTTCGATGAGACGGTGCTTAAAGCCAAAGTTTTGGATATCCCCACTTCTGTATCGCAACTGACGATGCTGGAGATGGTTAGCGAGAGGCTCTGCCAGAGCCTAGGGAAGCAAAAATCTTACTATCTCACCAAGTTGCAGGAGCGGGAGCAGATCGGTAGCACCTTGCTCAGTCCGTTTCTGGCGATACCGCACATCGTCTTGGAGGGTGAAAATCTGTTTGAGTTGGTGATTGTTCGTTGTCGGCAAGGGATAGATTTTGGCGATGGACAAAATCGGGTGCAAGCTGTTTTTGCGCTGGTTGGCTCGATGGATATGCGCATCTATCACCTGAAAGCTTTGGCAGCTTTGGCTCAGATCGTCCAAAACAGCTTGTTCGAGCAGCGCTGGATGAGGGCAAGATCAGAATCTGATTTGCGAGATGTTTTGATCTTGGCATCGCGACGAAGGTGATATGAGGAAGATAGTTTTTCTCTTGCTTTTTTGCCCGACTCTTTTGAGTAGCGCTTTTTGGAACTGGCACTACATCAGTAGCGATCACTTCGAAGGTTACTACCAGAGTGGTCAGAAACAGCAGGCGATAAAAGGTCTCTACTTTTTGGAAAAGCACAAAGGCAGAATCGACTCTCTGACTGGCTTTCAAGGCACGGGAGCTTTCAACTTGGGTTACCACTTTTTGGAAACCCCTAAGCTTTTTAGTAGCGCTCAGATAAAGCAAAAAATCTTCATCGTCTTTCAAGATATGGGCGATGCCAACGGTTACGCAAATCCGCTTAAGCCCAAAATATCTTTGTTTGCCAACCAGTTGCGGGCAGACGACTTCGTCTTTGGCGAGAGTTGGTATCGGATAGTCGCCGTTCACGAATATACCCACATCGCCCAGATGTCGGCAAGGCAAGGAAGTGTGCTAGCTGCGATTTTGGGCAACTGGGTCAGCCCCAATATCTATCATCCGCTTTGGCTCTTGGAAGGTTACACCGTTTATAGCGAGTCGCAGGTTGCTCCTGGCGAGGGTAGGCTCAGTAGCGGCACTTTCTCGGCAATCGCTGGTTCGCAAAAGTTTTTTGGTCAGTTGCCCACTTTGACCCAGCTCACTTTTTACGATAGCCACAAGTTCCCTGCTTCGGCACAATACCTTTATGGCGGTCTTTTGATCGATTACTTGTCCAAAACTTACGGCGAGGAAAGTTTGCGTAGCTATGTCGATCAGGTGGATGAGCAAGGTTTTTGCGGGATTTTGAACATTCTTTTTCCTCATTTTTTTATGGACGATGTTGCGCAAACGGTCTTCGGGGCAGAGTTTGCCACTCTTTATCGAAAGGCACTAGAAGATTTGCCTGCTAACCCCAGCGATACGAAAAAAGAGCTGGCAGGGTTAGAGGCGGGCAGCGTTCAGGAGTTTTTGGTGCAAGACGGAGTTTGCTACTACACCTTGGCTGAGCTTAGCGTTTACGGTTTTCCTTTGAGCAAGCTTTACCGCTGGGAGCAAGGGAGATCGCAGTTTCTGAAAAACTTGCCTTATGCGGGCGACCACTCTTTTCAGCTGGTAAAAGGCAACCTCTACTATCGCAAAGCCGTGTTGGGCAGAGGTTTTGCCAACATCGAGCAACTGGGATCGGGAAGCCAAAAGCACCTTTTTCGTCTCAATCTGGAGAAGAAAGACGAAGATTTGCTGATCGGCGAGGATGTGCAAAGCTTCGTGGTGGACACACTGGGAACCGTCTATTTTAGCCTCAGCGCCGAAGATGGCTACGGGAGCAAGGTGTATCAAAAGGTTGCTGGTAAAAAGCCAGAGCTACTTTTTCGGTGTGATGAGTATATCTCACAGATGAGCTGCGACGGGGAGAGCTTTGTCTTCACTGCCAAAGCGGAGCTTGGCTCTTTGGGGCTTTACTCTTGGCAAAAAGGTCAGACGAAGCTAATAAAACTCCTCAACTCGCTTTGGGCGGAAATTAGCCCTACTTTGAGCGGTAACCAGCTGGTTTACACAGCTAACTACGAAGGTAAATTGGCAGGCTATCGCTACAACCTTAAGTCGAAAAAAGTTAAGAAGATAACCGACGCCGCTTTTGCCAAGTCGGTGCGAAGCGAGCAAAATTTGGTTTATTACCTAGGTTTGGGCAAAGACGGTTTTCGCCTGTGCCAAGACACTCTTGCTCAGGTCGATTTTGTTTTACCAGCCGATCAAGCACAGCAGCAGGTAGATTTCAGCCAGTTTAATTATAGCGAAAAAGGCAACGCCGCTTTGCGAAATCTGGCTTCTATCTTGGTGCCAGATATTAGGGTGCCACCGATTTTTCAGCAAGGGGCGGACATCTTGGGCACTACCCAATATGTTTTCAGCTTCGGCGATGAACTCTCTTTGACTGCGCTGACCACCATCTTCGATCCACTCATCCTAAGCCTTAGTTATCAGACGCCAGAGCATTTCTTGGGACAATCTTACCTGCCGCTTTATAGCGCTTTAGGGTTTGGTCTGAAAAGCGTTTACTTGTTGGGTGGCTACGAATACGAGAAAAATGAGGACAAGATCTTTGCTCAGAGCGAAGAGACTTTTTTTGCGGGGTTAAATCTGAACTTTAATTTTCCGCACGACTTATTTAAGATCACTGCCACCTACGACGATCAAGAAGATATCGACGCCAACTTGCAATACGAACACTATTTCTTTGCTGCCAAAATAGCTTTGAGCGCCCAGGTGAGCAAGCTCAGCGACCAAGATTTGCTCTGGGAGGAGAAAGAGAAAGAGGCTTCCCTTTTTTATTTGCAACGGATTTGTCGGATAGATAAAGGGTTGTGGACGCCCAGTTTTTTTGTTCGAGATTTGGCAGTGAAGTTTTTTGGCGAATACCAGAAAGAGGAACTCTCTGGTAACTCTCACCAGCAAGATATCGAGTTCGGTCTGGGCTTGGTGCCACGCCTGCTTACTTTGCAAGGCAATCTTTTGGGTGAGTTGGAGTTGGGAGCGCGCTGGGCTAAGCAAGACGCCCATAGCGATTATCAACCCGAATTTTACACCAAACTGGTGTTGAGTTATTAAGGAAGAGATATGAAAATTTTGTTGATCCGTTTCAGCTCGATAGGTGATATCATCATCACCACGCCGATTGTCAGGAGTCTGCGAGAGCGGTTTCCAGATGCGCAAATCGACTTTTTGACCAAGAAGGAGTTTGCTGCCTTGCTCGATAACAGCGTTGATTTGAGCGGTGTTATCGCTTACGATAAGAGCAAAGAGAGTCTCAGGAGGCTAAAAAAGAGGTTGCAAGCGGAAGGTTACGACTTGCTGATCGATCTGCACAACAGCTTGCGCTCTCGTTTCTTGCGCTTTGGTTTAGCCCGTCAGAGCCGGGTCTATGCCAAACCTTACTGGCGGCGCTGGCTTCTGATAAAGTTTGGGATCAACCTCTTGCGCTCAGCCAAGCCGATCTACCAAAGATATTACCAAGCTTGTCGGGGTTTGCACCTGCAGGAGCATCGGGACTATTTTATCGACTACTCGCCTGCCGATGCCAAAGTGGTGGAGGGTTACACCACTGGTGAGAAGCCGGTGCTGGTTTGCCTTGCCGCAGCGCACTCCACCAAGAAGTGGCAGCTGGCGAAGTTCGCTGCCTTGATAGATGAGCTGAGTCCGCAAAAGGTGATAATCTTGGGCGGTAAAAAAGAGCAGGCAGAGGCAAGCCAGCTGAAAAAGCTTTGTTCTCAACCAGAGAGTGTCTTGGATCTGAGCGGGAAGCTGACTCTTTTGCAGACGGCAGCGCTGATGAAAAGCTCCAAACTGTTGGTGTGTCACGACAGCGGACTGTTGCACTTAGCGCAGTCGCAGTCTCTTGCTTGTGTGGCAATCTTTGCTTGCACCACAAAGGAGCTGGGCTTTTTCCCCATCAAAGATAATTGCCGCGTCGTTCAGGTCGATTTGCGTTGTCGTCCTTGCACGACCAAAGGGTTGCCCGCTTGTCCGCGTCGACATTTTCGTTGTGCGAAAGGTGTCACGGTGGAGATGGTTTTGGCACAAGTGAAGAAACTGCTATGAGCTGGATTTACAACTACCTCTTCTTGCCGCTGGTTTTGGCACTCTTACCTCTGGCAAAAATCTTCGTCAAAAAAATTTCTTTGGGAGTAAAGGCTCGTCAAAATCTTTTTGCCCAGTTGGAGCAAAACTTGTCTGGCTTCGACCCAAATCGTCCCCGCATTTTGGTGCATAGCACATCTGTCGGCGAGTGGCTGCAGGCAGAGCCGATAGTGGCTCGGCTCAAGAAACAGTATCCACACTCGATTCTGGTGGCAAGCTTCTTCTCGCCCTCTGGCTACAACTTCGTCAAAGAGAATCATCCGTTGATCGATGTCAAAACCTATCTGCCGCTAGACACCAGGTCGAACGCCAAAAGATTTTTTGCTCTTATCAAGCCAAAATTTTGGCTGATCTCCAAGCTGGATGTTTGGGCAAATCACCTTTGGCAAGCCAAGAAGCTGGGCATCAAAGTTTTCCTCAGCTGCGCTACGCTTACCAAACTCTCTGGTCGTGACAAAGGGTTGGCAGCGATTTTTCACCGCAAACTTTACGCTAATATCGATGCTATGTTTCCCATCTCGCAACAAGACAAGCAGCGTCTTGCCAAGCTGTATCAAGGCAAGATGGTCGTTTGTGGTGATACCAAGCACGATTTGGTCACTTGCGCGGCGGAAAAGCCGTTCGACACGCCACTGCAGTATGAAAGACGCCAGACGGTTTTCATCGCTGGCAGTATCTGGTCGGAAGGAGCGAAAGTTTTTTTTCCAGTTTTGGCAGAGATTTTGCCCAAATTTCCTAATTTTAAGATCATCCTAGCCCCGCACGATTTGCTGTTGGTGGACGAATTTTGCCGATATTTTCCGCAAGCGGTGCGATATTCGGCTGTAAAAGATGGACAAGCCCCGCAGGTGGTGGTGGTTGACACCATCGGTCAGTTGGCAGGGTTGTATCGTCTGGCTGATATCGCTTATGTGGGTGGTGGATTTGCCGATTTTGGTTTGCACAATGTGGTGGAGGCGGCCGTTTTTGCTCCGCTGCTGCTGATAGGTCCTAACTTCCACACCTCACACGAGGCAGAGCAGTTGGAGGCAAGAAGAGCGTTGACGGTCATTGAAGGCACTCAGCAGGTGGAAAGACTGCTACGGGACTTCTTGCGTGATGAGCAGAAGTTCGCCGCACAGCGGAAAGCTTGCGGTGATTATGTCCGAAAAAATCAAGGTGCCACCCAGAAGATAGTCGAGGAGATATTGGAAAGTTTGTCTGAGAGAGAAATAAAAGACAAACTCATTCGCTAGCTCTAAATTTAGATTTGTTAATAGTTTACCTAGCTAAATAAGCATTGAACCTATTTGAATAGGTTTTTTTAAATAAGAAAAATGTAGATGAGGAAGAATGAAGAAAAACATATTTTTAATTTTTATTTTGATGCAACTATTTGCGTGTGCAGTCTTAAAGCCAAGAGTTAGAACGCTTATAGGAGAGCCTAAAACCAGAACTTTGATTTACGATAATTCAAAAAAAGGTTTAAAAGAAGAGGTTATTTTAAGTAAAATAGTTGAAGATATCTTTGGTCTTACCAACTATCCCAAATTTCACTGTTATCGGCAAGTAGATAATAAGTTTGAGAAAACAGATTACTACTTGGGAGTAAAAGTTGTTAAAGATGCTAATTTTTTTACTATCAGGTATTTAAATGGCTATGTTGATATGGATTGGGACAAAGAAAAATATGAATTTGAAGAGGTTGCAGTTATGCAAGACGCCAATTATGCCATTAAATATCGACTAGAAAATAAAGAAGATAAAATAGTTGTTAAACTAATCTCGCCGATGGTGTTGGAAAGATCTAATCCGACTCCTGGACTCTCAGTACTATTTTCAAACAGAAATTTGGATAGTGATGAAAATTTAATTATTGATGGGGATATCGTTTTTAACTCGATAAATTCAGAGGTTTTTGGGGAAAAAATTGTTAAGGGTGAGATTGATAGCCAATTTAACGATGAATCTGTTTTTGCTAACTATGTAAGGATATTATCTTTCAGAGATAACTTTTCAAAAGATATTTTGATAAAAAGGGGAACTTTTAAAATAGAGGGAACCGAAGTTAACATTCAAATCTATCCATATAGAAATCGCTCGAAGGTGCTATACGATTTTATTTACAAGTATAAAGTTACCCCAGATGGCAAATCTTATTATGATGAGAACGAAATTAAAAAGGTAGTTGATGAGATAAAAAGGATCGCAAACGATTAGCTCTATTTATGTGGTCAGGTGAGGAATTAGGAATTTTTCATTCCCAATTTTTTCTTTTGCTGGACTGACCACATAAATTAAATCTCAAATGATTAGCCGCATTTATGTGGTCAGGTCAGATTTGGGGCGGCACTCTCCGCTTCATCTGGGGTCACTTTTTTTTTCTTGGTCGAGCAGAGACACTTGGCACTCTCTTCAAGTGTTGAAAACGCAAAGACCAAAGTGATTAGCCAGTCAGGAAAAAATCTCGGAAATGCTCTCCGCCACGGAACTCTTGAGACATTTCACGACCTGTCTCTAGCGAGTTGAAGCGGAGCGGTTTTCTTTTCTCTCCCCTCTCTTTTCGTTGAGCGCTCAACGAAAAGAGAGGGGCTCACCGTAGGTGAAACACTAGTTAAAGCGAAAAGAGTAAGCCCTCCGCAGGAGAAAGCAATAATAATTTACTTAGTGAAATAAGGAAGGAAATGGGTGATTACCTGCGCCGCAAAAAAGAATAGCCCTCCGCAGGAGAAAAAACATATTCCTCATTCCTAGCGGAAGCAGGAATCCATCTCTGAAACGATGCAGAAAAAAGTGCGGGGTTGCGATGGATTTTTTCATTTTTCATCTTTAATTCTTATTTTCTGACCTGTCCTGCAAGAAAGAATAACCCACCTCCCACCCCAAAAAAAACTAACCAAAAAATCGTTGACAAGATTTTTGTCCGCTTATTTTGTGCATATGCACACATAAGCTAGAGGAGAGCAGATGCCCAGAAATCGTAAAATGCGCAATTGCAGATACTTGGGGAACGACAGAGTTTTCAAGCCTTTGGGTGTGCCTGGCTGTGAACTGGGCGAGGTGGTGCTTGGCTCCGAGGAGTTGGAGGCGCTGCGATTATGCAACTACGAAGGGTGCAACCAAATAGAAGCCGCCCAAAAGATGCACATCTCCAGAGGCACTTTGCAGCGTGATTTGGCAGCCGGAGCGAAAAAAATATTGGAAGCGATTTTGCACAACAAAGTGTTGATCGTAAAGGGAGAGGACGAGTAGTATGGAACCAGATAGAGCCAAACAGATGGCGCAACAAGATCAGAAGATCAAGACAACTTTGTCTAAGATTAAGCACAAAGTGGTGGTGATGAGTGGTAAAGGTGGCGTCGGTAAATCGACGGTAACCAGCAATATAGCTTATGGGCTTGCCCAAAGGGGTTACCAGGTGGGCATCTTGGACGCCGATTTGCACGGACCCAACATCCCGGTGATGTTCGGTGGACACGGCAAATATCCCAAAGAGCCAGGCAAACCTTATCGAGTCAACGACAACTTGGGCATCGTCTCGCTTAGCTTTTACTCTCAAAATGTCAACGATCCCGCTGTTTGGCGTGGACCTGCCAAGATCGGCGTCATTCGTCAACTTCTGGCAGACATCAGCTGGGGAGAGTTGGACTACCTGCTGGTAGATTTGCCCCCCGGAACGGGCGATGAGCCTTTGACGATCGCTCAAACGGTGAGTGATTGTGATGGTTGTGTGATCGTTACCACGCCGCAAGAGGTGGCTCTGGCAGATACACGCAAGTCGATTGGGTTTGCTGGACTACTCAAGATGAAGATTTTGGGGGTAGTGGAGAATATGAGCGGCTTTGTCTGTCCTCATTGTGGCAAAACCACAGATATTTTTCAAAGTGGTGGTGGTGAAAAAACTGCCCAAGAGTATAACTTAGATTTTTTGGGAAAAGTGCCGCTGAATCCTCAGATTATGATGGGTGGCGATAATGGAACACCACATATAGGCTTGAGCGACGATTCGCCGTTCTTGCCTATTGTGGGGAAGATCGAGGCAAAAACTAAAGATTAGGAGGAGTAAGATGCCAGGATTAGACGGAAAAGGTCCGCAAGGACAAGGAAGCATGACCGGCAGAGGTTTGGGAAATTGTGACGATGCCAAGAAGGTCAACGAAAAAGGGCAAATCTTGCCTTTGGGTAGAGGCAGAGGTGGTGGAGGCAGAGGTCTAGGTAGAGGTTTCGGTAGAGGCCTAGGCAGAGGCGTTGGAAACACACTCTCTACTCCAGATACGCAAGATGACCAAAAGTAGTTCAGAAAACACTGAGAAGCAGACCGATTTTTGGGTGGCAATAGCCAGTGGCAAAGGTGGAACGGGCAAAACGACTTTGTCTGTAAATCTTTGCCGCTGGTTGGCGCAAAAAAATCCCCAAACCAAGGTTAGGCTAGCAGATTTGGATGTGGAAGAGCCAAACTCGGGACTGTTTTTGAGTATGCCCAAGACTGGGACAAGAGCCGTCCAAAGGGCGATTCCTGCTTGGGATGCCAGTCTTTGTCGATTTTGTGGCAACTGTCAAAAGGTTTGCAACTTCAACGCCATCATCCAGACGCAAAGTTTGGTGATGACTTTTCAGCAACTTTGTCATAGCTGCAGGGCTTGCTGGGATCTTTGTCCGGCGGGAGCTTTGTCTGCCAAGCTTTTTCAGGTCGGAGAGGTCAGCTTTTTTGCCGAGAAAAATCTGCAGTTTATCGAAGGTAGGCTAGATGTAGGACAAGAGCAGGCGGTGCCTGTGATTGCGCAGGTTTTGGACTATCTGGATCAGAACCGTTTGGACACCGAGTTGACTATTATCGACTCTCCTCCCGGGACGGCGTGTCCTGCGGTGGAAACTTTCGGTAGGGCAGATTTTGTCTTGTTAGTGGTGGAGCCGACCCCTTTTGGGCTTTACGACGGCTCTCTGGCTGTGAAAGTTGCCCAAGAGCTGGGCAAGCAGGTGGCAGTGGTGGTGAACAAGTGGAGTGGTGACGATGAGCTGCTAAACAAGTTCGCAATAGAAAACCAAGTGGAGATTATTACCAAAATCAAGGAGAGCAAAAAAATTGCCGAAGATTATTCGCAAGGGCTTTTGATCTATCAAGACAATCCAAAGGTGCAAGAAAATTTGCAGGAGATTTACGACTATCTTTTGGCAAAGAAAGAGGCGAGCCGATGAAAAATATTTTTGAGATAGTGGTGATCTCGGGCAAAGGCGGCACGGGTAAAACCTGCGTCAGTTCTGCTTTGGCTACGATCGGTGGAGGAGATCTGATCTTGGTAGATTGTGATGTGGACGCTCCCGATCTGCATTTGGTGATGAGTCCCAACCCTTACCAAAAAGAAGATTTTTATGCTGGCGAGCTGGCAAAGATAGACCAGGGGAAGTGTGTAGCGTGTGGCAAGTGCCAAGAGATTTGCGCTTTTGCTGCCATCCAAACAAGGGGTGATGCTGCTTATTGGATCGACCCTTTTGGCTGTGAAGGTTGTGGATACTGCGCGCGGGTTTGCCCCGCACAGGCTATCGAAAACTTGCCGCGACTGACAGGCAAGGTTTTGGTGTCTGAGATTAAGACCGGCACGACCATGGTGCATGCCAACTTGGATGTGGGCGGAGAAAATTCGGGTAAGCTGGTGGCAGAGCTGAAAAATCGAGCCAAGAAAATCGCCGTAGAAAAGAAGCAAGAGATGGTGTTGGTGGACGGCTCGCCAGGGATAGGTTGTCCGGTGGTCTCCAGCCTGAGTGGAGCCAGCTTGGTTTTATTGGTGGTTGAGCCAACCGTCTCGGGGTTACACGATCTGAAAAGGGTGCTAGAGTTGGTGCAGAAGTTCCACTTGCGCTCGACAGCCATCATCAACAAGGCGGATATCAACGCTAAAATAACTGCCGAAATTGAGCTGTTTTTGTCGCAACAAGATGTCCCTGTGCTTGCTCACTTTCCTTACGACAAAGCTTTTTCCAAGGCGATAACCAAGGGTAGGTCTGTGGTAGAAACAAGTAGTGACTATCGCACCAAGTTTGCCGAAATTTACAAACAAATAAAAAGTTTGAAAAAAAAATTATAGGAGAAAAAATGAAAATTGCATTAACCTCTAAAGGTCAAAAGATTAGCGACCCTATCGACCCCAGATTCGGCAGGACAGATTTTTTGCTAATCTGCGAAGATGACAAGGTTTTGGAAGCCATCGACAACACCGCCTGCAAAGATCAGGCTCATGGCGTGGGACCGCTTACGGCTGCCAAGTTGGAAGGTAAGGGAGTTGAGGTGGTCATCACCGGTAATGGCCCTGGTGGAAACGCCAAGCGAGTGTTGGACCAGCTGGGAGTCAAGATGTTCGTTGGCGCCGCCGGCATGAACGGACAAGAGGCGATAGCCGCTTACCAAAACGACGAATTAAAACTTTTTTAAATGGGAGAAAGAAGATGAGAATAGCTTTTCCGACGAACGACAAGATCAATGTTGAGGAGCATTTTGGACATTGCGCCTACTTTGCTTTGGTAGATGTGGAAGGTGGCAAGATCGCCAAAACCGAATTTGTTGCCTCGCCAGAGCACGCTCCGGGAGTGATGCCAAAGTTTTTGGGTGAGCAAAAAGCTGATGTGATCATCACCGGTGGTATGGGTTCGATGGCAATAAACCTTTTCGCTGAGCAAAACATCCAGACGGTGCTGGGCGCAAGCGGCAGCATTGAGAAGTTGGTGAGTGACTATCTGGCTGGCAAACTTACCAGCAAAGGTTCTGCCTGCACCGAACACGAAAGAGGTTGCCACTAAAAAGGCGATGAAAAAAAAGATTATCATAAAGCCGGAGTTTAGAGCTCTTTTATTCCTTTTCCTGGGTTTTATTCTTCTGGCTTTATTTTTTTGGCACAAGTTTGTTTTACTAGACGAAGACAACGGAGTTCCCAGAGCAGTTTTGGGAGCTCCGCCTTGTCTTGCAAAACCTTTAGAGCAGATCTTGGCAGAACATTATCCAGATGGGAACTGCCCTTTTTCAGTGAACTATGCCTGTCCACCTGTGCTGGTCAAACAGTTGCAAAATGGACGAGATTACGGCGTGATCATCAGTGGTAACCGCAAATGGAGTAACTACTTGAAAGGCGAGGGTTACCTACTGGAGAGCCGTATCATCTTGGGTAATAGCCTGGTGGTGATCGTTCCCAGAAGTTCCGATCTGAAAGTGGACAAGCCGCAAGATATTTTGCAGGCAAAAAAGATCGCTATGGCGGACTACTCGCACGCCCCGATGGGCAAATATGTGCAAAAATATTTGCAAAATCACGCTCTTTGGCAGACGATAAAGAAGAAAGCTGTTTGCGGGGTGAGTGATGTGGCAGCCTTGAGTATGGTCGCCTCTGGCAGTGTCGATTTGGGTATTGTTGCTTATTCGGACGCCCAAAGCAGCTCGCAAGTCAAGGTGGTTTACACTTTACGGCAAAAAGTTCCCAAGATTGAGTTTGAAGCCATAAGTATCAAAGGTTGTCCGCCGAAGTTGCAAGATTTTTTCGACTATCTGGTTTTACCATCGACTCTGGAAAAGTTTGTTGAGAGCGGATTTATTAACTTACGCAAAGGAAAATAAAAGTGAAAGATTATTTACAGTTAGGTTTAGATAACGCCAAAAAGTTACTCATCGATGAGTTGACCTCGCAGGTGGTGATTAGTGTCAAGGGCTTGAGTGTGCAAGAGGCTATCGGTAGCCCCAAGAGGCAAGACTACCCGATTCAAAAGGGCAAAGAGATTATGGTGCAAGCCGATTTTAAGGGATTCAAAGGACAAGCTTTTACTACGCATCCAGAAGAGTTTAGCGGAACTTTGCAAGAAGCTTTCGACTTAGACAGCGGTGCTCCTGGTAATAGAGCTTTGCTGGTTGCCACGCTCAACGCGGTGGCTGCTTACCTTGGGGTCTGCTGTCAGACTATCCATTGCCAAGACGAAGAGCCAGAAGAGTGCGGTGTCCAGATAGCCGAGCATTTGAAAGGGAAAAAAGGTAAAATCTCGATGATTGGGCTGAACCCTGCTATCTTGCAAAAATTAGTGGAAGCGGGACTGCAAGTGCGATGTAGCGATCTGGATCCCGACTGGATCGGCAAGCGCAAATTTGGCATCACCATCGAAGATGGATCCAAGGTAAACGACGACCTGCTCAAAAACGGCGACTTCATCCTTTTCACCGGCTCCACTCTCTGCAACCACTCTTTCGATGGGATAATGGACGCCATCGAAACTGGCGGCAAAGATTACGCCATCTTCGGCACCACTGCCGCAGGCGTTTGCGGGCTATTGGAACTAAATCGGATGTGCTCGCAGTCGCACTAGTATGGTGTTTATATTCAAATCGGTAAACACAAGAGCAAGATAACAGATATCGACACTATGCCCGAACAACAAATTTGTTAAACTAGGTATTCAAGTTGTAAACATGTGTGATGAAAAATCTTTGTAAATACTGCAATTTGTGTAGATTATCTTTACGAAGATTTAAAAGCTGGAGATGTTAATCTGAGAAATTAGGCGAGAAAGGAAAAAACAGGTTGACAGCAAAACACCCAAAAATTTTATGAGAAAAATAGCGGGAGTAGCTCAGCGGTAGAGCATCACGTTGCCAACGTGAGGGTCGCGAGTTCAATTCTCGTCTTCCGCTCCATTTTTTTTTGCGGCGACATCGCCAAGTGGTAAGGCAAGGGTCTGCAAAATCCTCATCCCCAGTTCGAATCTGGGTGTCGCCTCCAATTTCAAAACAAGCCGGAGTGGTGGAATTGGTAGACACAAGGGACTTAAAATCCCTCGGGCTTTTAGCCTGTACCGGTTCAAGTCCGGTCTCTGGTACCAATTATTATGAAGTCGCCTTTGTTGTTAAGGGCGACTTTTTTTGATTTTAATTTTGATTTTAAAGAGTGGAAAGCAGATCGTGAACTCTCCCCAAAAAATTGTTTCTATCATCTCGTTCGGTTGCAAGGTCAACAGCTACGAAGCTGCCTGCATCGGCGAAGATTTTTGTCAAGATTACCAAGTCGTCTCGCACTTCAGCCCAAAGGCTTGCGTTTTCGTGGTCAACAGCTGTACTGTCACTGCCAGAGCCGGAGCCAAGTGTCGCCAAACTATTCGCAAGATATTACGGCTCAAGCAGCAAAACCCTGCCATTGTGCTGGTGGTTACCGGTTGCCTTGCCAATCTGGAAGCTGACAAAATCAGAGCTTTGGGGCAGGTGGACTATGTTCTCACCGATAAGTCTCAGATTTACGATGTGGTCAAAAGAAGAGCCAGCTCAAAGAGTTTGCCCAGCAGCGCTGGTGTCTATCTCGAGCAGAAAACATCCCAGATGTTCGGCAAAACGCGCGCCTTTGTCAAGGTTCAAGATGGCTGCAACTTTTTTTGCGCTTACTGCATCATCCCTTACGCCAGAGGCGTGCCAGTCTTTCGCAGACCACAAAAGGTGCTGGAGCAGATAGAGCTTTTGGTGAACAACGGTTACAGCGAGGTGGTGTTGGGCGGCATCAACATCGGCTTGTATAATTGCGAGGGTTGGAGCTTGTCCGACCTGCTTTTTGCCATAGAAAAGATCAAGGGAGTTGCCAAAATCAGGATATCGTCGATTGAGCCTCAACATCTGGTTTCGATCTGGGATTTCCTCAAACAAAGCAAAAAGCTGGTTCATCACCTGCATATCCCTCTGCAATCGGGGAGCGACAAGGTTTTGCAGGCGATGGGACGCCGCTACTCTTGCGCCGAGTTTGCCCAGATAGTTAAAAGCTTGCGAGAGCAAGACCCTTATTTTGCTATCGGTTGTGATGTTATCGTCGGTTTTCCGGGGGAGAGCGGGCAAGATTTTAGCGACTGCTACAACTTCATCGCCAGTCTGCCGCTAACCTATCTTCATATCTTTCCTTATTCGATGCGGGCAGGCACCAGAGCAGCCCAGATGAGTGGTCATTTAAAAGGGCAAGTAAAGCGGGAGCGGGCAGCAACTTTGGCAGAGCTTTCCCAAGAGAAAAAAGCAAAGTTTGCTCAGCTGTTGATAGACGAAGGAGTCGTTTTGAGTGCCCAATTGGAGCAGAAAAAAGGAAGGTTCGCCACCGGTGTCAGCGACCGCTATTTGACGCTCTATGCCCTAGATTTGCCCGCAGACGGCAGAAGGGTGGAGGCGGTGGCAACAAAAGCGTATCAAGACGGGGTAATCGGAAAAGTTCTAGATTGAGGTCAATAGAAGTCGATTGAGGTTTGGTAGCTAGTCAACTCTTTTGTTGAGTCGAGAAAATTTTTTGAGCGTGATGCGCACCGGCGAGTATTTCTTGATATCGCTGATGAAAAGCAAGTTCTTGTTGATTGTCAGTTTGCAACCGGTGTAAAACTCCACCTCGTAATTGCCGATGATCTCAAGGGTGATGCGCTCAATGTCGTAGTTGCTCAAGATCTTAACACTGTTTCCATCGGCAACCCATTTCAACTTTTGTCTGACTCTGAGCCAGTCGATCACTCTATCGAGGCTGGTGAAAAAAACTTCGGTCTTCTTGCCTAGTTGCAGAAGCTTCTTGAGGATTTTGAGTGTGTAAGGGATGTCGTAAAGATCGGAGAAACGAAAGCCGAAACAAGCCACACCGCCAGACTGGTAAGCTTTGTCAGTGTGTTCTGACACCAGAGCAAGGGCAGCAGATTCGCTCAAGAATTTGTATTCGCCTTTCTTGAACTCGCTACTCTTGAGGTAAACAGAAGCTTGGGTGTAGCAGGGAGGATAAAGAAAGCTTTTGCAAATCGGCAGGTTGTTGCCATCGAGTTGGATCAGCTGCTGGTTCAGTAAGGATAGTTGCCGGGCAACATCTTTTTCGGTAGGGTCGTAGTTTTGGCTTTTTGCCGGTAGACAATAGATAAGGTGGGGGATGCTTTGCAACCACGGAAATCGCCAATAAGGCTCTTCGTTCTTGAAGTTGAGTTCCAGATACTCTTTGCTAGCTGCCAGAGGGTGAGTGAAAAAGTTTAGCAGTATCTTTTTTATCGTCTTGGAGTAGCTTTTCCATTTGTAAAGTTTGTCTATCTCTGCGGTTAAACACAAGGCAAATTTTTGGTTGCCCGGCCAGAGCTTGGAGCGGATCAAGAAGATCTCTTCGTTGACGATACACTCCTTGATTTTTTGCAAGAGGTGGTTCAACAGCAGGTTGCAGACAGGAACGGAGCTGTTTTTTTGGTGCATGGCAAACTGATAGAGGTTGCCCCAAAGGTCGAAGTTGTAAAAGAAGTAGTTGCCGAATTTGCCTTTTGGCTTGTCGATAGAGGGAGGCTCTGCGCCCAAGATGTAAAAGTCGTGAAACTCCTTTTTTAAGCTTTTGAGTTTGGATGGGCTCAGCTTCTGGTAAAGCTCTAGGTTGATAGTGGTAAAGAAAATGTTGGTGCTGGCACTAAGGCTGATCAGCTCGCCAATCTCTCGTGTGGAAGGTTTGTGCAAAGAGTAGCAAACCAAGATGTCTTCTTGCTTTATCTCGGTGAGTCTGGCGATGATCTCGTATTGCAACCCTAGATAGCCAAACCCAATATCGATGATATCGTGAATTTGCTTCCTAAAGTTCTCGAGCTTTTGGTCAATAATAATCTTTATCATAAAATTTTATTAGTTAAAAAAAATACCTCGTTTGAAATTTTTACCACTTTGATAGGATACGCTATCAACAAAAAATCTATTAGTTTGCCGTCAAGGAAAATTTGTGTTGACATTGGTAAGTATCGTTTGGAAGTTGAAATTATAAAATTATGAGTTTAAACATTGATAATCAAACCAAGATAAAGGTCGATCTTGTTCGGCTGGAGTCGATTTACGCCAAGGCGAGCGAAGCGGGGCTGCTTTGCCAAGATTACGAATTGGAAGTTTGCTTGTGCGATGCGCAATTTATCCGCAGGCACAACAAAGATTTTCGGGGGTTGGACGAGAAGACCGATGTCCTTACTTTTGCGATGACCCCCAGCAGTGGAAGCTTGCTCATCTGCCTTGAGTATTTGCTGGATAGAAGCGGCGCCGAAGGTTTGGCGAAAGATTTGCAAACCGTTTTCGCCCATGGGGTTTGCCATTTGGCTGGCTCTGATCATCTGACAGCCGAGCAGACCAAAAAGATGCAAGCCCAAGAAAAACTTTTGATGTCCAAAGATCGATGAGCTACTTCTATCTCTTACCAGCCCTCTTCTTGCTCTCCAGTTTTTTCTCGGGAGTAGAAGCTTCTTACTTCTCCATCTCCAAGATTGAGCAGCGTCGCCTCTGGCAACTCTCCAGGCGGGTGCAACGGCTCTACGCTCATCCTAACCGCTTGTTGGTGGCTATCTTGATCTCCAACACGGTGGTCAATGTGATGATCGCCTCACTCTCCACCATCTTGGCGCTGAGCTTGGTAGAAGATTATCGCTGGCATCTGGAGTTGACGCTTTTTGCCGAGATTTTTGTCGTCTGGTTCTTCTTGCTGATCTTCGGGGAGATTTTGCCCAAAATATTTTGTTATAAACACGCTAAGTTTGTGGTGAGAAATGCGGCAATCTTCTTGGAGCCTTTGGTCTATCTGCTTTTTCCTTTTATTTTTGGCATCGAACTTCTGGGCAAGTTGTTGGCTCGCAACAAGAAAAACAGTGCCCTTACCAAAAAAGAGATAAAAGAGTTGGTGGACTCAGGCAAGTTGAGCCTAGATTTGAAACAGAAGAAGCTGATGAAAAATATCTTGCGCTTTCCCGATACCAAAATAGCCCAGGTGATGATCCCCCGCGTGGACATCGTCGCCATCGAGCAAAACCAGCTGCCCCAAGAGGTGATCCAGATCATTATCCAGAGCGGATTTTCTCGTATCCCCGTTTATCGTGACCAGATAGACAACATCGTCGGGTTTATCTACGCCAAAGATATAATCTTGTTGCAAGAGAAAAAAGTTTTCCAAATAGAGGAGTTGATGCGCGAGCCGCTGTTTGTCACCGAGAGTATGCCGATATCCAAAGTGCTGAATATGTTCAAGAAAGGCAGAAAGCATATGGCAGTGGTGGTGAACGAGTATGGTGGCACCTGCGGGATCGTGACTATGGAAGATGTGCTGGAAGAGTTGGTTGGCGAAATATTGGACGAGTCGGACACTAAGGCGCCGATGATCGAAAAAACTAGCCAAGGACACAAGATAGACGGCAGCTGCAACCTCTACTTTCTCAATCAGGAGTTTGGCTTAAACTTGCCAGCGGGCGAATACGACAACGTTTCGGAGTTTGTTTACGACAAGCTGAACAAGGTGCCCTCACCGGGCGACTTCTTGGCTATCGACACCACCAAGAAGTTGGTTATCGAAAAGATTAGTAATAACAGGATTAACCGTTTGGTTTTAAAGGAGATAAGATGAAAATTTTTGACACATTGGCAAAGAAGAAGCGGGAGTTTGTCCCTTTGCAAGAGAACAAGATCAAGCTTTATGTGTGCGGACCGACGGTTTACAACTACTTTCACATCGGCAACGCTCGCCCTTTCATCTTCTTCGATGTGGTGCGCAGGTTTTTCCTTTATCGTGGTTACCAAGTCACCTTCGTCCAAAATCTGACCGACATCGACGATAAAATCATCGCCCAAGCGCAAAAAGAGGGGGTGGATATTAGCCAAATCAACGCCAAGTATATAGACGCCTTTAGGGAAGATACCAAGGCGCTGAATATTATGCCTGCCGATTACAACCCTAAAGCCACGGATTATATCCAGCAGATGATAAGCTTCTTGCAAGAGTTGCAAGACAAAGGTTACGCCTATCAAGCCGGTGGTGATCTCTACTTCGAGGTATCCAAGTTCGCCGAGTATGGTAAACTCTCGGGCAAGAAGCTCGCCGATTTGCGCGCCGGAGCCAGAGTGGAGGTGAACACCCACAAGAAGCATCCGTCCGATTTCACCCTCTGGAAAGCTTCCAAGCCAGGTGAGCCTTCTTGGCAAAGCCCTTGGGGAGCCGGCAGACCCGGTTGGCACTCCGAGTGTGTGGTGATGAGCCGAGACTTGCTCGGGGAGAGTTTCGATATTCACGGCGGTGGCATCGATCTCATCTTTCCTCATCACGAAAACGAGATAGCTCAAGCCGAGGCTCTTTCCCAAAAGAGGTTCGTCGGTTACTGGATGCACAACGGATTTTTGAATATTCAAGGGCAGAAGATGTCTAAATCTTTGAACAACTTCTTCACCGCCCGTGACATTCTCAAGCAGTATAGTGCTGATGTTATTCGTTTTTTCTTTCTGTCTAAACATTATCGCACCACAATCGACTTCAACAAAGAGATTATGCAAGAGTCGAAAGTGGCTCTAGACAACTTCCTTGATGCTTTGCGTTCGGTGGACTACCTTGCCAACGCTGCTCAGATCGACGCGCTTGAGCCTCTGGAAGAGGATGTGGCAGCTTTCATTATCGCCATGGAGGACGACTTTAACACTGCCAAAGCTTTAGCGACTTTATTTGGGCTGGCTAAGCTCGCCAAGAAAAAAACCGCAACCGACACTCTTCGCTGGCAAGCGGCAGGGACTTTGGTGAAGTTGGGCAAAGTCCTAGGATTTTTTTCTGGTTTGGAGCAGCAACTGCAAAGCGGCAAACAGAAGAAAGATAGCAAGACTCAAGGGGTAGAAGCCAAGCTCTTGCAACTGCTACTTGGCTATCGAGACCTTGCCAAGCAAGAGAAAAACTGGGCTTTAGCCGACAAGATCAGAGACGACTTGCAAGAGCTGGGTCTTAAAGTGGTTGACACCAAAGACGGAGCCAAAATCCAGAGCTAGTCTAAGGAACTCTAATCGTAAAACTTCTTCACATCAAAATCAAGACGGCTTTTGCCTGTGAAAACTTTCTTGACCCAAGCGATCAAAAAGCCACTGCCGTAACCAAGCAGTTGGGTGTAGCTACAGATGACGCACAAGAGGGGCAACCCAAAGCTTTTGTGTTTGCGCAAGGCGTCTGAGTAGATAAGCAAGCTGTAAGCCAAAAGCGGCAACAGCACCAAGGGGCAAAAGAGGCTCCCCAGCAGTAGTCCTGCCACTCCCAGAGTGAAAACGGAAGGCATCAGATGCACCAGCTTGGTCGTCTTGGGGTGCAAAGAGCCAAGGTTAATCCTAGCCGAGCCTGAGCAGCGCACTTGCTTGAAAAACTGGCGAAGATTAGCGCGGCGTTTGTGATAGACCCAAGCTTTGGGGAAGAGTCGGCTCTGGTAACCTTTCTCACTCAGTTTTAAGCTAAGGTCGATATCTTCTCCGAACCTCAGATCACTAAATCCGCCCACACTGGCAAAAGCACTTTTTTCTATGCCCATATTGAAACTGCGCGGGTGAAAGTTCTTTTTCCTTTTGCCTCTGATGCCGCCCGTGGTTAGGAAGCTGGTCATGGCGTAACTTATCGCCTTTTGCATCTTGTTGAACTTCGGATGCTCCCTGTCTGGACCTCCGAAAAACTGAACCTCTTGCTTATTTAGCTCTTTGTGTATCTGGTTTAGCCATTGGGGTGGCAAAAGGCAGTCGGAGTCGGCAAACAGCAGATATCTTCCTTTAGCAAAGCCGGCTCCTTTGTTTCTGGCTTTGGCAGGTCCACTGTTCTCTTGTTGCCACCAGTGTAAGTTTAAGCAAGGGAAGATCTGGGGGCTTTTTCGTAACAAATCGACTGTGTTATCTTGTGAGCCGTCGTCGATGACGATCACCTCAAAGTTTTGCTTGGGATATTGCAGAGCGTTGGCAAAGTGTAAAAACTCTTTTATTTCGTCCACCCTGTTGTAGGTGGGGACGATGATGCTAAAATCTATCATCTTTTGCTTGCCCTATATTGGTTAAACTTTATCGACTCGCGGCTTTGTAGTTCTTGCCCTTCGATAAAATAGATCAGCAGAGCAACATCCTCTTGGTTGGCTACGGTGATAGCTTGCTCGACGGGCATCAAAAAAAATGCGGTCGCCAGAGCGTCGGCTCTGAGGATGGTGGAGTCTACCACACTCACACTGATGCAGTTTGTGCTTGGGTAGCCGCTGATGGGGTCGATTATGTGATGGTAGCGCTTGCCATCGGCTATGAAGAACCGCTCGTAGTCGCCCGAGGTGACCACGGCTCCGTTTTTAAGGAAGATGGTGTCGATAAGCGCATCTCTTTGTCTAGGGTGAGTTATGCCGATCTTTTTGCTCTTCTGACCGAAGAGCAAAATGTCGCCCCCGGCGTTGATGTAGCCACTCTCGACACCTTTTCTTTGCAGGTATTGGTAAACTTTCTGGACGATAAACCCTTTGCCGACTCCCCCTAGGTGAATCTTTAGCCTTTTTGGTTTGCTGATGGTGAGTGAGTCGAATACCACTTTTGTCAGACCTGAGTTGTTTTGAGCTGTGGTTATCTGCAAAGGTGTTGGCACTTTTTTCTTGTGGAAATCCCAGATGTCGATCAAAGCTCCGATGCTGGGGTCGAACTTTTTGCCCGAAAGCAGGTAAACCTCTTGGCTGAAGCGCAAAAGTTGATAAAGCTCTGGGAAGATCGGGGCTTTGGTTTGCCGATTGACAAAGCTGATTTGGCTTTTGGGGTCTTGGTAGTTTAGTTTTTTGCCCAGCTCGTCGATTATCTGAAAGCAGGTGTCGATCACCTTGTCGGTTTGGTCAGATTTGCTCAGCAGGGTAATCTCGATGAGGGTGCCCAAAGCGACCCTAGTTTTGCTAAATTTTTTTGGGGAAAGATGTTGTCGATAAATGGGGATAAAAAATAAAGAGCAAACAACTACTAAAAACAGTATTTTTTTTTTCATAATTCGTTTCTATTAAAAAGCGAATATAAGTCAAGAACAAACAGCGTAATCAAAAATAGTTAACTCATAATAACACAATAAAATATAAAAATTTGTAAAATTTAAAAAAAAATAAATTGTGCGATTAACGCATTGCTATTTGTGAAGTTAAGTGCGAGATGAGCAAAAAAAAAGGCTTAAAAAGGAAAAAAAGATTTGACACATATACTATTTATAATTCTGTTTGATGATAGAAGTAAAAAAAGGTATCACATTGTTTAATATCGGGAAAAAAAATGCAAAGAAAAAGATTTAGATTACTATTATTTATCTTTTTGGTTTTTGGTCTGTTGCAAGCTCAGTACCCCTTTGAGCCAAGCGAAAGCAAGCCTCTTAGTGTCATAATGTATGCGGATAAAATATCCAGGGCTTACGAGGTCAGACTCACCTCCACGCTCTCGTCTTATTGTGAAAAAGAGACTTACGAAGTTGATGTTGCCGTCAATCTAAAGTCTAGGCAGGCAACAGGGGTAGGGGGCATGATGCAAACCTCTCAAACCAGCTCTGGCGATCTTGGTGTTGGAGGCTTGGTGATGCCAGGCACCGAAGGAAGGTTTGTCAACGAGTTTGTCGACGACCTAGAAGGGCTCGGCGGGTTTTCGATGCCTAACCAATCCACCGTCACTCAAACCGTTGTGCCAGCAGCCTCTGGCAATGTTAGCGACTACGAGATAGACAATGTGGTGGTAAATGTGATGTTGGACGCTTCTGCCTACACCACCGAAGATGTCTCTTTTATCGATGAGCTGGTGAAGATGAAGGCGGGTATCGACCTTTATCGGGGTGATATCATAAATGTGAGTTTGGTCAAGTTTACCAATCAAAAGCAAAAGATGATAGAAGAGGCGAAGAAAGCCGAAGAAGAAGCCGCCAAGTTGAAGGCTGAAGAAGAAGAGAAGAGGTTGCAAGAAGAGTTGGAAGCAGAGGAACAAGCCAAAGCAAACGCCGCTCAGCAACCCAAAGAAGAAGATTCAGACTTCTTCACCTACTTGATCGTCGGCTTGATTGGGCTACTGCTCTTGATCGGATTTTTGGTAGCTTTCTTCTTTATGTCCAAGAAGAACTCGGCTATGGCAGACGCCAATATGGTGCAACCCAAGGTGAACTTCCCTCGTTACGATGAGCAGTTTGACAGCTTGATGCAGGAGATGCGTGAGCTGAAGAAGGTCAATAGAGTCTCCGAGCCAGAAAAGATGGAGATCGCCGAATACAAGAAGCTTCGCTCTTTTGCCATCAACAAGTTTTTGGCAGAAGCTAAGAATGTGGGCATTGTGTTGCAAGGCTGGGTAGACAGTGGCGGAGACGAAGGCATCGACAAGGCGTCTAAGCTGATTAAAGCTATCGACGAGAACCTGCTTGACCTTCTGGAAGGCAAAGTTTCTCACGACGATTTCAAGCTACTTTCTTGGAACATTCGCAATATGGACGATCTGGATGTGAAGACCAAGCTGGAAGCTTTGCAAAACTTCAAGAACGCTTGGAGTTCTCTGACGGCTACCGACGACGACAAAGACGACACCGGCATGTTTGGTTTCTTGAACTCGATGTCTGTCGAGCAGATAAGGCAAGCGCTAAAAGGCGAGTCGGACGGTGTTCAAGCTTTGGTGATCACCCAAGTTTCGGCAGAAAAAGCTTCCGAGCTTTTATCGTCATACCCTATCGAACAGCGCTCGGCTGTGATGGGCAATATGGGCAAGCTGGGTAAGATCCCGACCTCGGTTTACAAAGAGGTGTCCAGTCGTTTGGCACAAGAGGCGCTGAAGATGCGTGGTATGGAGTATGTTTCTTCCGATGGTGCGGGCAAGATGCTGGAGATCTTGGACACACTCAACACTGCTCAACAAAAAGAGTTTATCGACGAGATTACCAAGGCAGATGTAGCCACAGCCGAGAAGGTGCTGAAGTTCTTCATCGCTTTCGAAGATCTGGACACTCTGGAAGAGGATATCTTGGTCAGAGTTATTCAAAAGCTGGATAGAGAGCTTCTTTCTGCGGCTTTGGTCGGAGTAGATGAGGTGAAACTAAACTCGATCCTTTCTAATGTTCCTGAGAGGATGAGAGAGATCATCAGATCTGAGCTGCTGATAAACACAAACAAATTGAAAACCGAAGATATCGAAAGGGCTAGGCGCAAGATGATGGTTGTGGTCCGAAAAGAGATTAAAGAGGCTGGTGGCAGGACTATTGGCGAACCTCAAGAAGAAGGTATGGCACAAGATGAAGAGTATTAAAAAAGTTGTCGTAGCCCTTACCCTGCTGGTTAGTTTTTCTTCTCTTTTGGCTCAGTTTGAATACAACCAATTTTCCAATATGAGTGCGGTAGGCTCTTATCCTCGTAGCGACAGATCGGAGGTTCGTAACATCTCGCGCATTATGCTCAGGGTGCAAGAGTCGGTGCTCAACTTTCCTCTGGGAGTGAAAAGAGTAGCCGTCTATAGAGTCAGAGCCGATCGTGATGCTATCTCTATCGGGATGGTTCGTTTTGTGAAGTCGAAGCTAGAGCAAGTGCTACTAAACAACGAAGCCGTGGAGTTGGTGGTGGTGCCAGAGTTTAATCTGGCTAGAGTCAAGATAACCGACACCTCTTTTAGTTATATCAACTCGGCAAGGAACTTCTCCGAGCTCAGGGAGCTAGGGGAAAGATACAAGATTGACGCCTTCATAGAAGGAAACTGCACGCGTAGTGCTTACGGTGATGTTTTGCTCTCTTTGAAGATGGTTGGCAACAAGACCGGAGAAATTCTTTGGTCAAAAGCTTTCATCGAAGGACCTAACAGCGATCGTGACATCGAGGTTCCCAAACAGTACGCTTTGGATTTAAATGTTGGTTTTTTCACCGTCAACGAGTATAAAAGAGACGGTATCTCTATCTTTGAAAGTGAATATGGAGGAAGTGCTAACAACAGCGTCAGGATGATAGATTACCGCATCGGGCTGACGCGTAAGCAAAACTCTAACTTCTCTTTTGCCAAGGTGATGATGACCCTCTCGGCTGGTTTGTCGATAGTTAATTGTCAGTTGTCTTTGGAAGAAGATATTGATGGATTTGCGGCGATGTCGTCCGCCTTCTTGGGTTATGCCGGTGGTGGGGTGATGAGCAAATATTATAAAAAAGAGAGCAAACTTAAGTCTCTACAAGAGAACTATTGGTTTAAGCCTTTCTTAAAAGGTGAGTTTTCGGTTCCTATCAACTATTCGGGGAGTTTCTTGACGGTGCTACTTGGCGCCACATCTGATGTTACCGAAGATATAGAGGTAGGTGGAAGTGTGGGAGTAATTCCTTTTGGTAGGAAGTTGGAGAAAAATGCAAGCAGTTATATTGAGTTTGGGATGATGAAGTATGAGATCAATATTAGTTATAATTTCTAGTCTTTTCTTGTTTTCTGGGTGTTCCCTTTGGAACAAGTATGTTCTGAGAAAAGAGGTGAGTGCCAGTAGCGTTTCTGAGGCTGAGGCGATGAGTGCGGTTTCGGGAGTGGAAAGCAGAACATTAGAGCCAGGAACGGGTGTGCTTTCAGGCGAAGAACAACAAAAAACTACCGTCATCCAGCAAACCCCTATTCGCCCCAAGAAGAACGAGATTTTGATCAAGTATCGCAACAAATCCTCGGAAGTGATCTTGAGCTTGGATCCTAGAGACAACAATGTGCAGATAGATGTTTCCAAATCTGGTGCCGTCCCCAGTTCATCAGATGACTACTCTTCCGTTCAAACACCTTCTTACCAAGACGGAGTCCAAGAGGAGCAAAGTTTAGGAGCCTCGGAAAGCGATTTGCTTGTCCAGTCGCAAAACAGTTTCTACTCTGGGGATTATCAAAAAGCTTTGCAACAGGTGAACAGTTCCATAAATAAGAAACCGACGGCTAGAGCCTACGCCCTTAAGGGTAGTATCTACTATATGTTGGGCAACTTGTCTTTGGCTCGCAAAAATTGGACAAACTCCTTGCGCCTGAATCCAAGCATTCAAGGCGTCAGGCAGATGTTAAATAAAATAGGGTATTAACTTATGATAAGTTCGATAGGATCTTTTATAGCTTTCATCATGGTTTGGGTAGTCATTATTGCGTCTATTTTTACCGCAACCTCAAACTGGCAAGTTTTTGTCAACTACCCCAGTATCTTGATAGTTGTCGGTGGAACGATAATCAGCGAGTTTATTGGTCGTGGTTTCAAGAAGACGGGAAACGCCATTTATCGCGGATTTAAGATAATGTTCAAGTTTCCCATGAGCAGTAACCTGATGGCTGGCGAGATAAGCAGAATTAAAAATTGGGCAGAGAGGGTGCAAAGCGGAGGCAGGAAAGCTTACGACGAGATCTACTCCGAGGTCACCGACCCTTTCGATAAATATGTCTTTTCTATCCTTTCTACCGGTTACTCTGTCGAAGAGTCGCAAGAGTTTATTCGCAACGAGATAATAAGGGAAAACAGAAATATCGAGTTGGACACCGAGATCCTCAAAAGCTTGGGAGGCACATCTCCGGCTTTTGGTATGCTGGGAACCTTGATCGGTTTGGTTATCTTGCTTAGTCAGCTGGACGACCCTTCCAAGATCGGACCGGCTATGGCTGTGGCTCTGATCACCACCTTTTACGGTTTGATTATGGCAAGAGCTTTCTTTATCCCTAGTGCCAACAAATCTACCGACATCTCTAATGCGACTATGTTCCGCAAGCAACTGATAATGGAGGGTGTTATCCTGATTATGCAAGAGAAGTCTTCTTTCTATGTGGAAGATTACTTGCGCTCGTTGGTTGACAAAGAGCAAAACGGGGGTAATGGAATCGACTCGGGGAACAAAATTTGATCCTCAAATCGATAAGGAAAAACGCAAATGAAGTTTGAACCTAAAAAAAAGACGGCGATAGATGAGTCGTGGATGACCACCTACTCCGATCTGGTAACATTGCTTCTTTGTTTTTTTGTGTTAATGGTCTCTATGTCCACCACCAATGCGGGAATGTGGCAAGAGTTTAAAGAAGGTTACCGAGCCGAGATAGAGGCTAAAGAAGAAGATTTTTCTACCCCTTTGTCGCGGATGAAAAAAGATCTGGACTCGATGCTTTTGGAAGAGAGAATGGCAGGTATTGTCTCGGTCAGGCTCAATCGCTCATCCATATCTATCAACATCTTGTCCGACGCTCTCTACCGCTCTGGTGAGGCGACCATCATCAGGAAAAATATCGGGATTTTGCGCAAAATATCCAGCTCTATCCAAAGCATCAAATATTACGACCCCAAGATAGATATAGAAGGACACACCGACGATGTGCCGATCAACAACCGGCGTTTTCCCTCCAACTGGGAGCTTTCGGTGGGTCGAGCCTCAAACATCGTTCGCTACTTCATCTCTCAGGGGATACCTCCCGATCGGATGAAAGCCGCTGGCTACGCCTATATCAAGCCTTTGGCACCCAACAAAGATCTTGAGGGTAACCCGATCAAAGCCAATCGAGACCTCAACAGAAGGATAGTGATCGAAATCCACTAGGTTGGTTTTTGCCTGGCTAGTAGCTCCTTCTTCACCTGGCGCATAGATTTGGGCTGCACGAACACAGTTTTTTGATTTTTGTAGTTAACTTGCCCTAGGCGCCCTTTGCGAATTTTCCACACATAGCGAATTTGGGTGTAGTCCACTGCCACTTTTCCCGAATGTTTCGCCTTGGAGTAGTAGGCAGCCAGCCCCGCGGCAATCTCCAAAACATCTCTGGGGATCTCCCTTTGGTGCGGGTTAAAGATCACCACATGCGATCCTCTGATGGCTCTTGTGTGAAACCATAAGTCGTTTTTTCCAGCCAATTTGCAGGTAATCTGGTTGTTTTCGGCGTCGTTTCTGCCGATCAAGATCTTGAAGTTTTCGTCTATCTTGATCTGTTTCAAAGATTTTTTGGCGTTCGTTTTCGGCTTCGGCTTTGTCAGCTTTTGCAAGGGTGGATCTAGGGACAACTCGCTTTTCAGCCTTTTTATCTGGCTCTGCTTGAGTGTTACTCTTTCTTGGATAATCTCTTTGCCCATAACAGCTTTCTTGTATTTTTTGAAGTAGAAGGCGATGTTTTGGCTAGGCGATAACCCTTTTTTTAGCTTAACGACAACCTTTTTCATCTGGGGATCGAAGTAGTTGGTCAAGGTTATCTCCTGCATTCCAGGGGTGATATGTTGATGAGCGGACTTCAATAGCTCGCCTGCCATCTTCCAGTAGTCCAGTTTGCTGTAATCTAGCAGCACGCCCTTGAGCTTGGCTAAGTTCTCTTCCGCCTTCTGGATCTGTCTCTGGCGCCGATTTTGTTCTCTTTCTTTGCTTATAGCCAGCCTTTTGAGGTGGATGTGGTTATAAAATCGGTGTTCCAGATAGCCGTTGACCGAATCGAAGCTGTAATCTCCATCGTGCCAAGGCAAAGGGGAGGCACAAAACTTTTGCTTGTTTTGGTGGTGCGGTAGTAGGTATTTTTGCCCCGCCAATATTTGCCTTTGAGGATTGTCGGCAAAAGAGAACTGCTTTTTGGCAAACACCACCTTATCTTCTTGCAAAAAGATGATGTTTTGTTTGCCGGGGATCAGCTCCACCACTATCTTCAGCAGCAGACTCTCTCCATAGATAGAGTTCTTGTGAAAACAGAAGCTTAAGACTCTATCGTCTCCCAGAACGCTCATCTTGGTCAAAACGGCGTTTTTAAACAGGTTATTAACTCCCGAAAAGGTGGGGAAAAACTGCAGTGAGTCGTCTTGGGAAAAAAAACAAAATCCGTCGTTGCTACAAAGGTTTATTTGCAAGAAGAGGTCTGTTTTGATGAAAACGATGCGGAACTGGTCGCCCGCTTTTTCGATCGCTTTAAACTTCAAAAACTGGGGAAGCGGCTGTTTGCACCATTGAGCCAAGACAGAGTAGTTCATCGTGGTAACCTCATTAAACTTTTTTATTTTCTTAGAAAACAAAGGCAGGAAAAGATGCTAAGACCTTCTCCTACCTTGATGATTTTCAAAGTAACTTTTTTAGTTCACTTGGAAAGTGTTGGTGCCGTCTTTCAAGAAAGCGATGATTTGCTCGGCGGCTGCCACGGCAGCGTTGATGTTCGCCTCGGCAGTTTGAGCGCCCATCTTCTTGGGGCTAGCAAAAAAGCGGTCGGTGAAAGCTTGGAACTTGTCCAAAGCGGCAGGAGCGATGTCGGTCATATATTTGAACCCTGCATCCTCATTCATCTTCTTCAAAAGACCCTCTTCGTCGATCACCTCTTTACGAGCGGTGTTGACAAGGCAAGCCCCTTTGGGCATTTTAGCCAAAAGTTCGTAGTTGATAGAGCCTTTGGTCTTGTCGTTGGCAGGAATGTGCAAAGAGAGGTAGTCGGCTTTTGAGTAAAGATCTTCGACGCTTTTGGCACAAGCCCCGCAACCTTCGGTGATTTTGCACTCCTCCACGAAAGGGTCGTGAGCGATGACGTTCATGCCAAACCCTTTTGCCAGCCTTGCTACGATACAGCCGATGTTGCCGTAGGCGTGGATTCCCAAAGTTTTACCTTTCAGCTCGCTCCCAGATTTGCCGTTGTAACAGCCACGGGCTGCCATTATCATCATGCCCAGAGCCAGCTCTGCCACGGCGTTGGAGTTTTGCCCGGGAGTGTTCATCACCACCACACCTTTGTCGCTGGCAGCAGCGCAATCAACATTGTCGTATCCGGCTCCGGCCCTGACTACAATCTTCAGGTTTTTGGCTGCCTCGATTACCTCTTTGGTCACCTTATCGCTTCTGATGATAAGGGCGTCGCAGTCGCTCACGGCTGCCACTAAATCGGCTTGTTCTGCGTATTTTTCAAAAAGAACAAGCTCGTGCTCAGATTTTGCCACAGCTTTTTTCAGCTCGCTCACAGCCTCCGCTGCGAAAGGCTTTTGGGTAGCTACCAATATTTTCATAATTTTCTCCTTAAATGAATTTTTTATTGTTCCTTATTTCGTTTCGACCTTGCAATGAGTCAAGAAAATAAAAAAAAATCTTGACTCCAAACTTCTTTTTTTTTCAGTTGGGAAAAATATATTTAATTAGGAGGAAGAATGTTCGAAAAATTCTTTAAACTTAGTGAGCATGGAACTACTGTAAAAACAGAAATCCTTGCGGGTCTAACCACTTTCTTTACTATGGGTTACATCCTTTTTGTTAACCCAGACATTTTGTCACTAACAGGGATGCCTAAGCTGTCTCTTGTTACTGCGACAGCCTTGTCTTCAGCTATTGCAACCTTGGTGATGGCTTTGTATGCCAATATGCCTTTTGGGCTTGCACCAGGGATGGGGCTTAACGCCTTTTTTGCTTTCACAGTGGTTTTGGGTATGGGCTACTCTTGGGAGTTTGCTCTTACTGCGGTTTTCTTGGAAGGTGTGATCTTCTTGATCTTGACTTTCTTGAATGTGCGTGAGGCGATTGTGAATAGTATTCCCATCAACCTCAAATACGCTATTTCGGCTGGTATTGGTCTATTTATTGCCTTTATCGGTTTCCAAGGTGCGGGTGTGGTTGTTGACAACCCAGCTGTTTTGGTTGGATTGGGAAGCATGCTTACTGCCAAGCCACTGATCTGTATGTTCGGTCTTTTGGTAATCGGTGTGTTGCACTTCAAAAAGGTGAAAGGTTCTTTGATGATCGGCATCTTTGCCTCTACCATCTTGGCTCTTATCTTGGGTGTTGCCAAATTTAACGGTATCTTCTCGGCTCCAGCTAGCCTTGCTCCAATCTGGTTCAAGCTTGACTTTAGCCATGTATTCTCTTTGGATATGGCTACTGTTTTGTTCACCTTCTTGTTTGTTGATATGTTTGATACAGTTGGAACTTTGGTTGGTGTGGCTTCTAAAGCTAATATGCTTGATGCCGACGGCAAACTTCCTGGTGTGAAGAAAGCTCTTTTTGCTGACGCCGTGGGAACCACTCTTGGTGCCCTTTTGGGAACTTGCACAGTTACCACTTATGTTGAGTCAGCCGCTGGTGTGGAAGAGGGTGGACGCACAGGTCTTACCGCTTTGACTATCGCCGTATTGTTCTTGCTTGCTCTTTTCATCTCTCCGCTGATCACCATGGTGCCAGGTGCTGCTACTGCTCCTGTTCTTATCGTTGTGGGTGTGTTTATGCTTACCCCAATCTTGAAAGTTGACTTCGACGATTTCACCGAAGGTCTTCCAGCTTTCTTGGCAATGGCAGTTATGCCTTTGACCTACTCAATCTCTGAGGGTATCGCTTTTGGTATCATCTCTTACGCATTCTTGAAACTTTTCACCGGCAGAGGCAAAGAGGTTAGTGTTGTTACTTATGTGGTTGCTTTGATCTTCATCGCTAAGTTCTTTATGTAATAATATTTGATAGGTAATCGAGCCGTCCTTTTTTTTAAAAAAAGGACGGCTTTTTTTTTTGGATTTGCTGTTAGCGGGGGTGTTTCACCTACGGTGAGTCCCTCTCTTTTCGTTGAGCGCTCAACGAAATATGTTTTTT
The DNA here is from genome assembly GCA_965228195.1 of Cloacimonadales bacterium (SeqCode). Lineage (GTDB taxonomy): Bacteria > Cloacimonadota > Cloacimonadia. Next base: position 606,663 of record OZ245797.1, on the reverse strand, counting down.
TCTCCTGCGGAGGGCTTACTCTTTTCGCTTTCAGTCAGTGGTTCACCTTGCGGTGGGTCTCCACCTTTTCTTTGACCGCTCAAAGAATAGGTGGAGGGGAAATGATATGCACCCAAAATGTTGGACATAAATTAATTTTTTAAGAATTGATTTCTGTATTGAATCGGACTTAATCCATTCAATTTCAGCGATATCCTCTCGCTATTGTAATAATCTATATACTTCCTCAATCTAGCAATAAAATCTTCTTTATTTTCAAATTTCTCCCCATAAAACATTTCAACCTTCAGTCTGCCAAAAAAACTTTCCATAATACTGTTATCCAAACAGTTTCCCTTACGAGACATACTTTGTTTTATATTTCGACTCTTCAATAGGTTACAATAGTCGTCCTGCCAATATTGCCAACCTTGATCAGAGTGCAAAATCGGTTCTGCACCCTCAGGCAAGTTTTTGAATAAACCTTCCATCATTTGCTTAATTTGAGCCATATTTGGCGAGGTAGAAATCGAATATGAAACTATCTCATTACTATACATATCAAGGATTGGTGACAAATAAATTTTTTCCCCACAAACATTAAACTGGCTTACATCGGTGGTCAATTTTTCGTAAGGCTTTGTCGCCTTAAAATTTCTATCGATCAAATTTGGACTCTTGTTGCTCACAGCGCCCCTGAACGAATTGTATTTTTTCTTTTTGATCTTGCCTCTAATCTTTAAACTTCTCATCAATTTCAAAGTTGTTTTGTGATTTATAAAAATTTTTTCCTTCCGCAGATCAATCTGTATCCTTCTGTAACCGTATGCCTTATAACTTTTTTCATAGATTTTCAAAATCTCCTTTTCCACATTTTCGTATTTGTTAGGTTTATCCATCGATTTGCAACAATAGTAGTAGGTGCTTCGGGACATTTTTGCGATTTTCAGTAGTAATTCAAGTTTAAATTCTTGCCTTAGATCAGTAATTACTACCGCTATTTTGATTTTTTCACGCTCTGCGCTAAATCTAAGGCTTGCAATTTTTTTAAGAATTTATTCTCCGCTCTAAGTGTCTCATTTTCAGACAATAACTCTTCTAAATACTTTTTTTCGACCTTCTTCAATTTTACTTTCTTTGGGTTCAAATGCACTCCTCGACGCTCTTCCATTAAAGCTTCTTTACCTTCATTTTGATAGATTTTAACCCATTTCCTGATAGCACTATCACTGCTAGTACCTTTTAAATAAGGAAAATACCTTCTTAAAATTTCAGCAAAACTCATTGAATCAACCAATCTTTTCTTCACAATAAATAGCTTAAATTCAGGGCTATACTTTCTTTGTTTCCCCATAAAAAACACCTCCAAAAAGTGTCCAGTTTTTTGGGTTCATATCAAAAAGAAAACCGCTCCGCTTCAATTCGCTAGAGACAGGTCGTGAGATGTCTTAAGATTACCGTGGCGGGGAGCATCTCCGAGATTTTTTCCTGACTGGTTAATCACCTTGGTCTCTGCGTTTTCAACACCTTAAGAGAGTGCCAAGTGTCTCTGCTCAACCAAGAAAGGAAAAAAAGTGACCCCGATGAAGCGGAGTATGCCACCCCAAATCTGACACCAAAATAGTTGCAATCATTCTTTGATTATATTTTGGTGTCAGAAATAAAAAATCGGGAATGAAAAATGAAAAATTCCACCACAATCCCGCACTTTTCAAAGCATCGTCCTACTGATGGATTCCTGCTTCCGCTAGGAATGAGGGTGGGAGGGGAAAACGGGCTTCCTGCCCTGCCTATCTGGGTGGGAAGGGTGGTTACTTGCTTTATCTAAAGAGGCGGGGTAATCCTCCGCTTAAAGGGAAATTAGCCCCTTTTCGCTACCTTGTTAAGCCAGTGACAAAAAAAACTTTTTGAAAAGAGGTGCAAAGGTTAGGCTCAGAAAATGACAAGATTACGGATAATAAGCGGGAACGACCACACTTTCTTACTCTGCTGGTGACACGCCCCGTCACTGGCGCTTTGAAGCGGAGTTGTCTTTTCTGTTACTCTTTTCGGCAATCCGAAAAGAGTAAGCCCTCCGCAGGAGAAAGCAATAATAATTTACTTAGCAAAATAAGGAAGGGAATGGGTGCTTACCTGCTTTGCAAGAAAGAATAGCCCACCGCAGGTGAATCACCAACGAAAGCGCCAAAGCCTGGACTATTTTGTTTGACAAAGAAGTTTGGCTCAATCTTTTTGGCGAATAGGAGCTAGTTGAGAGTGAGAAAAGAGAGTATAAACAATGATGATAGCAAGTCGTTGGGCGTCATACGGAAAAGAATAAACCGAAATCTATGGAAGAATAAATGAAAAGAAAAAAGACAGTAAAATCAATAGAACCAAACATTCAAGACTTATAAAAGGATTTGAAATAAATGGGAAACTGGAAATTAGAAGACAATGTAAACGACTGGGTGAAATCTGAGTTCGCAAGAATAGAGCAACCCGAGTACACCGTAGAATCATCAATGACTGAGCACCTTAAAGATGCTATTCAGCAAGGAGTAAAACTCAAAAGAATAGAGCTTAAAGAAGCAGGCGAAAAAGGAAAAGGCAAATCTTGGAAACCAGATTTCGAGCTGGAAACTTTTGCTATTCCTGTTTTAATCGAAAACAAATTGGGACTTAAAAAATTGGTGGCAAAAAATGGTGAAAACATTAAGCACGATGTAAAATCGGTTCAAAATTATGCCGTGAACGGTGCTATACATTATGCACAATGTGCCATAATGAGTAAAAAATATACTGAAATTATCGCTATTGGAATTGCAGGAGATAGCGAAGATAGTGTTTCTATAAAAGTGTATTTCGTTTTTGGTTCGACAGATGAGACCTACAAGCTGATCACCAACTATACGACTTTAGATTTTCTGGGTTCAAAGAGTGCTTTTGATGAATTTTACAAAGAAGCAACTCTTACCGAAGATGAGAAACATAAAATACTTATCGATTCTCGTGCGAAACTTCAAGAATATGCTAAAAAGTTGAATAGACTTATGCATAATCATTCTATCACGGCTCCTCAGCGGGTTCTTTATGTATCTGGTATGCTATTGGCTATGCAGGATATTTTAGAAAGTGATGGTAGTATACTTCAAGCAGGTCGCAAGCCTGATGAACTCACTGGTGTAAATCTAGATAATCAGAGAGATGGCGATAAAATAGTAAGGAGAATTGAAAACTATCTGACAGTAAAGGAAATTCCCCAATCCAAAATTAACTTGATGATGGCATCTTTTAGGGAAATTAGCAAAGATATCGACAGAGACAAAAAAGTTGAATTAGATAAAATTGTCGGCAAATTGCTCCCTGCCCGTGCAAGTGTTAACAAGCAGATTTTCACTTACATCTACGAAAACATTTTTTTGTCTATCGACTCAATGAGCGGACATTTGGACATTATGGGTGAGATGTATTCGGAATTTCTGAAATACGCTCTTGGCGATGGTAAAGAGATTGGAATTGTCCTGACTCCTCCTTATGTTACTAAAATGATGTCTCAAATCTTGGAAGTTGATGAAGACTCCAAAGTTATGGATTTGGCTACAGGCTCAGCAGGTTTTTTGATTTCCTCTATGCAATTGATGATAGAAAAAGTGGAACAAAAAAAAGGGAAAAACACTTCGGTTGCCAACGAAAAAATTGCCCAAATAAAGAAAAATCAATTGATGGGAGTAGAGCTTAATGCGGAGATGTTTACTCTTGCCTCTACAAACATGATTTTGCGGGGAGATGGATCAAGTAATATTAGAAAAGGTTCTTCTTTTAGCGAGCCAAAAGAAATTTATGAAAAGTTTAATGCGAACAAATTGCTGCTCAATCCACCCTTTAGTTTTGAAGAAAACGGTATGCCTTTCATTCGATTTGGGCTAGAAAATATGCAAATTGGCGGTAAAGCTGCCATTATTATCCAAGACTCTGCAGGGAACGGCAAAGGCACAAGTAGTTGTCAATCTATCTTGAAGAAAAACCAATTACTCGCCAGTATCAAAATGCCTGTTGATTTGTTTGTGCCGATGTCAGGCGTGCAAACCAGTATTTATGTTATCGAGCATACAGGCAAACAACACAATTATAAAAAACAAGTGAAGTTTATCGACTTTCGCAACGACGGCTACAAGAGGACGAAGCGGGGAATAAGGGAAATAGACAGCCCGATGCAACGATATAAGGATATAGTGGAGATTTATCGTAACGGACTGACTGCCGCCGTTTCTTCTGATTTGTGGGATTTGAGTGGGCAAGTGGTGATGGATGTTATTAGCGAAAATGGCAACGACTGGAACTATGATCAACACCAAAAAATCGATACAAAACCCACTTTACAAGATTTTAAGAAAACCGTAGGCGATTATCTGGCTTGGGAAGTCTCCAACATCCTCAAACAGAAAGCAGGAGGAGACGACCGCCTGGGAAAATAGTTTCCCCACTCAATAAGAAACTGGAAAATGTTGAGTGGGGAGAATATAAGCTAGGGGATTTGTTTGAGATAAATCCGACAAAATATTATCGTTTATCAAATGATGAAATAATATCACCTAATGGCAAGGTGCCTTTAATATCAAATTCGTCTACAAATAATGGGGTAATGGGTTTTTCTAATCTAGATGGAAATAATAAAGGAAATACAATAACTTGCTCTGATACGACATTAGGATCTGATACTATGTATTATCAAGAAGTTGATTTTATAGGCTATTCACACATTCAACATCTTGTTCCGAAATTTACACCATTTAATCGTGGTATAGCAAGTGTTATTATTTCAGCTTGTCGTGTTTCGACTGCAAAGAAATACGATTATGGAAATAAATTTAATCGTGCTGCTATGAATAATACCAAAATCCAACTCCCCACCAAAAACGGCGAAATAGATTTCGATTTTATGGAGAGCTTCATAGCGGAGCTGGAAGCGGAGCGAGTGGCGGAGCTGGAAGCGGAGCGAGTGGCGGAGCTGGAAGCGTATTTGCAAACAACAGGTCTCAAAGATTATGAACTCACCCAAGAAGAGCAAGAAATATTGCAAAATTTTGAAGATGAGAAGATAGAGTGGGGAGAGTTTAGGATTGGGGATTTGTTTGAGATTAATTCTTACAAAAAAAGATTTGATGCAAATAAAGTTTCAATTTCGAAAGTTGGCAAACCTTATGTTGTCAGGACAGCTTTAAATAACGGTATTCGTGGCTATATCAATGAAGACGAAAATTTTTTGAACGATGGGAATACTATCTCATTCGGGCAAGACACTGCGACAATGTTTTATCAAGAGAACCCATATTTTACTGGTGATAAAATTAAAATTTTAAAGTCAAAAAATAGTAGTTTTGACCGTTTGAATGCTTTGTTTTTTATTTCTGCAATGACCAAATCTTTTAGCTCGTTCAGTTGGGGTTCTTCAAGTTTCAATGTTAATGTTATTTCTAATCAATCAATTCAACTTCCTCTCAAAAACAGCCAGCCCGACTACTCAACTATGGAAACCTTTATTTCTGCTATCCAAAAGATAGTCATCAAAGATGTGGTTCTTTACGCCGACAGGAAGATAGAAGCGACAAAATCTGTTGTTAGTAAGAAAGGATAAAACATAAAGCCAGCCACACAGACCTAAACCTGCACTTTTTTACAGCATCGTTTCATAGATGGATTCTTGCTTTCGCAAGTGATATGTCACCTTTCTTTTTGTCTGAACAAAAATAATTGTGACCGAAAGAAAAAATCAAATCAAAAGACAAAATCCTAACTTGCAAAACTCCCTTGTTGTGGCTGTAGTGCATCGTTTAGATTCTTTTTTAGATATACTAAAGTAAGAGAAATAAACTCCTCACACAGTCATAACTTCGCTCGTTTAAGCAAGTTTGACGGATTTAGTCTTGACTGATTACTAAACCGCCCAAGGCTTTGTCGCTTTCGCTCCAAAGCAATTGATAAGTTATATTGGATAATTGTTAAGTAAAAATAAAAGTGAAAAAATTAACCTCATCACTTAGTGGGGAAAGGATTGGGGTGGAATTTTTCATTTTTCATTCCCGATTTTTTATTTGGCTTTGGCTCGCTAGAGCCAAAGCCATTGGGGTGGTATACTCCGCTTCACTGGGGTCAGCCGTTTTCTTTCTTAGTTGACCTGACCACATAAAGAATGCTAATCATTTGAGACTCCCTTTATGTGGTCAGGGAGTTGAAGCGGAGCGGTTTTCTTTTCTCCTCTATCTTTTCGTTGAGCGTTCAACGAAAAGATGGAGACCCACCGTAGGTGACACATCGATGGCTGAAAGCAAAAACACCAAATTTCCGCAGGAGAAAGCGATAACAAATTACTAAATAAAATAAGGAAGGGAATGGGTGCTTACCTGCCCCGCAGAAAAAAGTGCGGGGTTAGAAAGGGAAAAACATAATCACTCAGTGGAAAAAAGATTGGATGAAATTTTTCATTTTTAACTCTTAATTTTTAATTTGGCTGTGGCTCGCTAGAGCCAAAGCCATTGGGGTGGCACTCTCCGCTTAACGGGAAATTAGCCCCTTTTCGCTACTTTGTTAAGCCAGTGACAAAAATCACTTTCTAAATAGAGATGCAAAGCCAGATGCTGAAAATAACAAAACTATGGGTAATAAACGGGAACAACCACACTTTTTTACTCTGCTGGTGACACGCCCCGTCGCTGGCGTTCTGAAGCGGAGTTGTCTTTTCTGTTACTCTTTTCGGCAATCCGAAAAGAGTAAGCCCTCCGCAGGAGAAAGCAATAATAATTTACTTAGCAAAATAAGGAAGGGAATGGGTGCTTACCTGCTCCGCAAGAAAGAATAACCCACCGCAAGGTGAACCACTCGCTGAAAGCGAAAAGAGAGACCCACCGTAGGTGATATATCCGATACCATTAAACTAAAAAAAAGAGATTTTTAAAAAAAATATCTTTTTTGCCTTGACACTGAACGCTGTTCAGTAAACACTGTTCAAAAATTAAAGAAAGGAGTTTAGAAGATGAGAAGTTTATTTATTCTTTTGGGTTTAGGAGTGTGGAGTGGACTAATGGGTATCACGGGGTTGGAGGTGATGGAGAAGGTGGACGCACGAGACGACGGCAAGACGATGGTTTCCACCAGCAAGATGGTGTTGACCAATCGCCAAGGCAGACAGCGGGAGCGCCAGACGAAGATGATTCGCAAAGATTATGGGCAAGACCAGAAGTCGCTTTTCGTTTTTTTGCAACCAGCAGATGTGGCAGGGACAGCTTTCTTGAACTGGTCTTACGACGATGTGGGCAAAGACGACGACAAGTGGCTCTATATGCCAGCACTGCGAAAGGTTCGTCGTATCGCCTCCTCCAACACGGGTGACTACTTTATGGGAACCGATTTTACCTACGACGATATGGGGCAAAGAGAGCCAGAGGAGGATACTCACCGGCTACTCAGGCAAGAGAAGCTGGGCGATCTGGACTGCTGGGTGGTGGAGTCTAAGCCCAAAGAGGACGACTACCAATACTCCAAAGTGGTCAAGTGGGTGAGCCAAGAGTATTTGCTGCCGGTGAAAGCGGAGTTTTACGACAAGCGAGGCAGATTTCTAAAAAGGTTACAAGTAAGCGACATCCAAAAGATCGACGGCATCTGGACCGCTTTTTCGCGCTTTATGGACAACAAACAAGAGGAGCATACCACCTTGCTCAAGATTCAGACGGTAAAGTATAACCAGACTGTTTCCGACAAGATCTTCAAAGTGGCGAGTCTCAAAAGGGGTAAGTTTTGAAAAAAAGCGTCGTCTTGCTTCTGCTAGTCTTTTTTGGGGGGCAACTGCTGGCACTAGATTTTGCCGGCAAGGTGATCTCTTACCACGGCTGGCGAAGCAAAGGGAGTATGGAGAGCTTGTTAGATAGAAACCAGCTGCTACTGGAGATGAGCCAGCAGAAGAGCAAAACCTACTTTTTCTCCAGCATAAAAGCAACTCACGATGGTAAAAACAGCCAGAGTGATTTTGGGCTGAAAGAGACCTATTTTGACTACTTGGCAGACTCTTGGGATGTTCGTATCGGTCGTCAGATTATCGCTTGGGGCAAAGCCGACGGACTGCGAATCACCGACATCATCTGCCCGCAAGATTTCACTCTGGGACTCAGCCAAGAGCTAGAAGACAGCCGCTTGGCAGTGGACGCCCTTAAGTTTAGTTACTATCCCGATTTTTTCGATCTGGAGCTTATCTACCAGCCGAGTATCACCCAAGCCGACTATCCGCAATCGCAGAGCTTGTGGAATGTTTTGGGCTACCAAGATGTTCAGCACAACCTTCCTGAGAACAACCTGACATCGGGGCAAGTAGCAGCCAAGCTGGGCAAAAACTTCGGAGCCGTTGACCTTTCTTTGAGCGGCTACTACTTTTGGCTTCCGGTGCAAACTTTTTCCTCGCAAGGCACACTGGTGATAGATTATAAGCGGGACAACTTCGTGGGTCTGGACGCCTCGGCAGCTTGGGGAGCTTTTGTTTACCGACTGGAGTCAGCCTACTATCAGCGCAAGTTTTTTGCCGCAGGACAAGAGCAAAAGCCGTGGCTGGATGGTCTGTTGGGTGTAGATTGGTATCCGGGTGGCAACTGGACTGTTACCGCCCAACTGGCAGCCGACTTGATTTGCCACTACTCGGCGGCGGTGCAAAGGGACGAGTCGCAAAGCTTGGCCACCTTGAGCATAAAGAAGAAAGTTTGGCGAGAGCAGCTGGAGTTTTCGGCTCAGGCGATAAACAGTCTGGCGTGCCACGATGTGGTGGGCAAGTTTGCTGCCGACTACGATTGTAGTCAAGGGTTGCATATCTTGGTCGGTTACGACTATTACGACGGATGTAAGCAGGGTGATTTTGGCAAGTTCGCCGACAACTCGATGGCTTGGTGTAAAGCTAAATACTCTTTTTAATCAAAAAAAAGAGAATAGGAGACAATATGTTAGATTTATTGAAGATAAACAGATGGTTTTTTGGCTACGGCAAATGGATAGTTGGGCACAGATGGAGCTACCTTCTTTGTCTGCTGGTCTTTTTGGTGTTTGCTTTTTTGGGTTTGCCCGATTTGAAAAAATCTTCGGACGAGGACAACTGGTTTGGCAAAGATGATCAGACGATCGTCGCTCAAAACCAGATGGAGGAGATTTTTGGCAACACGGAGATAGCTGCCGTTCATATCGACTGTGAAGATGTTTTTAGCAAAGAGAAGCTGGAGTTGATCCGAAAGCTAAGTAAGGAGCTGGAGGACGAAGTGCCTTATGCCGATGATGTGCTTAGTATCACCTCTTTGGAGTTTAGCCAAGGCACGCAGTGGGGGATACTCATCGAAGATCTGATCCCCGAGCAGATCCCAGCAAGTAGTGACGCTTTGGAGCAGTTGCGTCAAAAAGCTCTTTCCAAAGAGCTGATCGTAGGTCAGTTGATCAGCCAAGATTGCACGCAGGCGTGGGTGATTTTGCGCCTTTTGAACTACAAAGACGACGAAGATGCTGCCTTGCGCATCGGCAAGGCGGTGGTCAATATTTGTGATAAGCCTGCTTACGCCTCACTTAATCCCAAATCTACCGGGTTTCCAGTGGTGATGTTTGAAAAAACCAACTTCTTTGAATCAGAGATTCCGCGGGTGATGAAGTTCGCTTTCTTGGTTGTTTTCTTAATTCTTCTCTTCGCTTTTCGTTCTTTGCGCGGGATGTTGGTGCCTTTTTTCACCATCGTTTTTAGCTTAATCTTGGTGTTCGGTTTGCAAGGTCATTTGGGTTTGACTATCGATCCCACGGTGGTGACTATGCCCATATTCTTGGGGTTGGCAGTAGCAGTGGGTTACAACATTCACATCTTTAACTTCTTCAAGGTGGAGCTAGCCAAAACTGGCAAACGCAAACAGGCGGTTTACTACTCTTTGCGTGAGTCGGGTTGGTCAATCCTCTTCACGGCTCTAACCACGATCTTGGCTCTTTGTTCTTTCATCTTCATCCCCTCACCGGTGTTGCAGTGGATCGGTCTTACCTCGGCTGCCATAGTTTTTGCCAGCTTCGTTCTGGTGCTTAGTCTCACCCCCATCTTGTTTTCGTTTGGCAAAGACAGAGCAACCTCTTCTTTAAAAGTTGATCCAGTTCACACTTGGGCAGTCAAATGGCTCAGGAGTTTGAGCGACTGGATTTTTTGTAACAGCAAGAAAGTCATCTTCGGTTACATAGTTCTGACTCTGGTGGCTTGTTGCGGTTTCGCTTTTTTTAGAGTATCTTTCGACGCCGAAGACACCGTTGGCAAAGATGTCCCTTATGTGAAAAGGATTATGAAAGCTGCCAGATCGCAGATAGGGGCGCTGAACTCTTACAACATCATCATCGAGTTCCCCGAGGAAGGAGCGGTGAAAGAGCCGCAGAATATGAAGAAGTTGGATGAGCTGATCGACTTCATCCAAACTAAGACGGTGCTGAGCAAAAGGGTTACCTCTATCGTCAAGATTATCAAAGATATGAACAAGGTGCTTTTCGACAACAAAGACAGTGAGTTCAAGATTCCCGACACCAAGCAGGCTATCGCTCAGGAGCTTTTGCTTTACGAAAACTCGGGCGGCAAAGAGGCAACGCGCTGGATAGATTACGACTATCGCCGCTATCGGGTGCAGGTGGAACTCTCGCAGGTGGACACAGAGTTAGCCGACAAAGATATCATCGCCATCAAAAAAAAGGCAGGTGAGCTTTTCCCTACAGCCAAGATCCAAGAGGTGGGGGCGATGGCAAAGATGGTGGCGATGTCCAAGAGGGTCACCTACGGGCAGATCTACTCTTTTTTAATCGCCTTGCTGATTATTGCCTTGATCTTGATGATCGCCTTCGGTGGTTTTCGCATCGGGCTCATCGGGATGATACCCAATATCACTCCGGCTTTGCTGGCAGGCGGAGCCATGGGCTATCTGGATATCCCCTTGGATATGGTGACCGTGACGATAATGCCGATGATCTTGGGTCTGGCGGTGGACGACACCATCCACTTCATCAACCATTACAAGCTTAGCTACCAGCAAACAGGCAGCTACAAACAAGCTTCTTCCGACTGCTTCGCCTCCATCGGTGTGGCTTTGGTGATGACCTCGCTGGTGCTTGTTCTCAATTACAGCGTCTATCTCTTCTCGATGGCTGAGGTTTTGAAAAATATGGGGATTTTGGCGATGATCGGTATCAGCTCAGCTCTTTTGGCAGACTTCTTTATCACCCCGATCTTGATACGGATCCTCAAACCTTTTGGACCGCAAAAAAATGATTTAGAGGCACAAAGCCCAAAGGGGGCAAAATGAGAGACAAAAACAAGGTTTGCCCCGTGGAAAAATCAAGCTTCTTGTTGAGTAAAATTCGCAAGCTGATCCACAATCCAGCCAAGATGTTTGCCGGCTATCTAAAAGAGGGTTACAAGGTGCTGGAAGTTGGTTGTGGACCCGGCTACTTCAGCTTGCCGCTAGCCAAGATGGTTGGCAGATCGGGCAAACTTTTTGCTCTGGACTTGCAAGAGAAGATGTTGGAGATCGTCGAAAGGCGCGCCCAGGAGGCTGGGCTTATGGGCAACATCGACAAGGTTTTGGCTTCGGCTACCGAGTTTGATCTTGGACAGTCGGTAGATTTTTGTCTGCTTTTTTATGTAGCTCACGAAATACCTCAGATCGAGTTGGCTTGGCAAAACATTCATAAACATTGCCGAAAGGGTGCCAAAGTTTATCTGGTCGAGCCAGCTTTTCATGTGAGCAAAAGCGAATTTGCGCAAACTTTGCGCACCGCCCAAGAGGCTGGATTTGTGGTGGAAAAACGGTTTGGTCTGTGGGACAGAGCGGCAATATTGAGTGCCGAATAAAAAAAAAAGGGGTTTTTGAAATGTTTTTTGAAAATTTTTATTTTGCCTTCGGGCTTACTTTGTTGGCAGGGCTAGCCACCGGTATCGGTAGCGCCTTGGCGTTTTTTACTCGTCGAACCAACACCAACTTCTTGGCGGTGGCTTTGGGTTTCTCGGCAGGGGTGATGATCTATGTCTCTTTCGTGGAGATCTTTGCCGAGGCTCAACATGCACTGGTGGAGTGGTGTGGTGGCGATATAGGCAATCTGTGGGCAACTTTGGCTCTGTTTTTGGGTATGTTTTTGGCAGCCGGCATTGACAAGCTCATCCCTGCTTGCGAGAATCCGCACGAGGCGAAGATGGTGGAAGATATGAAAAAAGTGCCTGCGGGCAAGCTTTACCGGATGGGGATTTTTTCGGCAGTGGCTATCGCTATCCATAACTTCCCTGAGGGTCTTGCCACCTTTGTGGCAGCCTCGTCCGACACACACCTGGGTATCTCCATCGCCTTGGCTATCGCTATTCACAACATCCCCGAGGGTATTGCCGTGAGTGTGCCGATATTTTATGCTACCGGCAACAGAAAAAAAGCTTTTTACCTCTCGTTCCTCTCTGGGTTGGCAGAGCCGGTGGGGGCGATAGTCGGCTATCTTGTTTTGATGCCCTTCATCAACCAAGGTGTGTTCGGATTTTTGTTTGCCCTGATAGCCGGGATAATGATCTTCATCTCTTTCGATGAGCTTTTACCAGCCGCCGAGCGCTATGCCGAGCATCATCTGTCTGTCTATGGACTGATAGCAGGGATGATAGTGATGGCCATCAGCTTGTTGCTGTTTTGATTTTTTTTTAAAAAAAGGAAACTCAGTATGATAACCAAAGCCGATCAACTCAAAGAGATCAAGAAAAAAAAAATCTTGGCGACCGCTTTGCTCCATTTCGACAAATACGGATTTGAAAATGTGTCTTTGCGGAAGATAGCCGCCGAGATAGGCATAAGCGTGGGTAACCTTTACAACTATTTTCAGAGCAAGGACGCCTTGTTCAGGGCGACTTTGAGCCCTTTTTTGCGCAAGGTGGAGATGTTTAAAAGGTTCCTTGGCTACCACACCCAGAACCAGCCCAAAGAGCCTCAAGCAGATTTTGGGCAACATCTGGTGTTAGCACAAAAGATAGCCAAGTTTGTTCACAAAAACAGACAGATGATCTCCCTCTTGCTTTTTCACAGCAAAGGCTCCTCTTTGGCAGATTTTGCCGATCAGGTGATAGATTTTCAGACGCAAAGGTTTCATCGGGAGTTAAACCAGAAAGCCGGTGCGCCTGTCTTCGACTCTTTCTTTGCCCACAATCTCGTCTCTTACTTTTATAACACCATTAGAGAAGGGTTGATGCACGAGCTGAGTTTGGACGAGCTGAAAAAACAGCTCAAAGATATGATGACCTTTTCCTATTTAGGAGTGATAGGTTTAGCCCAAAAAAAAGTTTCTCAAACTGAGGGTTGGTAGTCGGCAAAACATCGTTTTTTTTAGGACTATAGCTAGTTGGTTTATTTTCAAACAAATAGAAAAAATGGTAAATTTCTGCTTTTTTCAGTTTTTCCTTGACTTCTATATGTATACCAAAGAAATAAGGGTATGTTAAAAGGGAAGAACTGTTATGGGGCGAAAAAGATTAAGTAAGATTCAGCAACTACTTCTGTTTGATGGAGTGTCTCTCCAGTCGGAAGAGCGGCCCAAGGTGGGCGCTGTTCAGCAGGTAGAGCCGACCAAAAAAGAGGTAAAATCGAAAAATCAGCAGATTGTTGTCCCCAAGATATTGGGACGCGACAATCGGATGAACATTCAAGGTGGACAAGTGTCTTTCGATTTTGTCCATCGAGTGGAAAATTTTTTGCTGGAGAACAGAGTCCCTTTGAAAAGCAAGAAGTTCCTCTTGGGTGTCTCGGGGGGCAGCGACTCTCTGGCGATGCTCTTGGCGTTTTACTACCTGCGCAACAAATACGACCTGAAGCTTTTGGTCTCGCACATCAACTACAATTTGCGGGGTGAGCAAAGCGTAGCCGATGCCAAGTTGCTTCAAAAGATCTGTTTCGAGAAAAACATCTTGGTGGAGATCAAGAACATCGACGGCAGCTCTTTGGGTGAAAAAGGTCTCAGGGAGCTACGGTTTGCCGAGTTTATCAAGATCGCCCAGCGGGACAAGATTAAGAATATGTGTCTTGCTCACAACAAAAACGATCAGGTGGAGACGGTGCTTTTTAATATGGTGCGCGGGGCTGGCATCTCGGGCGCTGCGGGCATCAAAAAAAGGCTCAAGCTCAGCGGCGGGCTTTTGTTGACGCATCCCTTGCTAAACATAGATCGCAAGCAGATTGTCGCTTTTTTGCAAGACCAAAAGGTGCAATGGGCAGAAGACGCCACCAACTCCGAGCCGATTTACTCGCGTAACAAAATTCGTCTGGAGCTGTTGCCGTGGCTAAAAGAGAACCTCAACCCCAAGGCGATGGAAAACATCTTCGAGTTTTCGACGATCTTGAGCCAGACTCACCAATTTTGGCAAGAGCAAGCCAAAGCGAAGTTGAAGAGGCTGAAGATCAAAGGTGAGAGCGAAGCGGGCGTTTTTTGTTTCTCTATCCAGCGGCTCAAAAAAGAGATGCCTCTATTGCGCTACTACCTATTCAAAGAGATTTACGAGGAACTCACCGGACAGGCAGACGGGTTTTATCGTAGTCACTACAACCAAATCGAGAAACTTTTTGCCTCGCAAGGTTCGGTGAAAGTCAAACTTTTCCCGAAGATGGTTTTGCTCAAAGAGTACGACAACCTCTACTTCTTCGACCACGATATAGATCAAGGGCAAGAAGAAGACCAACCGCTGGTTTTGTCCAAGCTGGTAAAAGTTTTCGTCTTTAACAACTGTCGCATTCGCTTGTCCAAAGTCAGCAAGATGCCTCAAGAGTTCGACAAGACGCGCATCGCCTATCTGGATTACGACAAACTGGAGATGCCTTTGGTGGTTCGCTCGGCCGTCTCGGGCGACAGGTTTGTGCCGGTGGGGATGAAAAAGGGACACAAAAAATTAAAAGAATTTTTTATTGACGAAAAGGTCTCTAAATTTGAAAGAAAAAGGGTGCCGATTATCACCGATACAAACGGGATCGTCTGGATCGGAGGATACAGGGTGGACGCCCGAGTGGTGGCAGACTCTGCCAGCAAAAGCTTCTTAAAAGTTGAGCTGGAGCGGCTGGAAAAATCTAGATCGGCTCAAAGAAAAAAATAGACAATGGGGGAGTAAAGTGGACGAAAGATTTTCAAAGATTATCTTGAGCGAAGACGAAATTCAAAAAAGGGTTGCTGAGATGGCTGAGGAGATTTCTGTGGCTTACCAAGGTAGATGCCCTGTGTTTGTTTGTGTGCTCAAAGGTGCCGTGTTTTTCATCACCGACCTAACCAAAAAGCTCAAGGTAGATTGCCGAGTGGACTTTATGGATGTCTCTAGCTATGGAGCCGACCGCAGCACCTCGGGGGTCGTCCAGATTCGTAAAGACCTCAGCGATAGGATAGAAGACCGTGATGTGGTGTTGGTGGAAGATATTTTCGACACGGGACTGACGATGAGCTACCTGGTGGGGTATCTGGAGAACCGCAAGCCTCGCTCGATCAAGATCTGCACCTTGCTAGATAGACCCCACAAAAGAGATGCACAAGTCAAACTGAAAGCGGACTTCGTCGGCTTTACCCTGACCAAAAGTGATTTTCTAGTCGGTTATGGACTAGACGACGACCAGATTATGCGAAATTTGCCTTACATAGGCGTTTTAAAAAAGGACGATAACTAAACAAATGAGTAACAAAAACGCAAACAAACTACCGGAGTTTAAGAAACCCAACATCACCTTGATAATCGTGATCTTCTTCGCGGGACTGCTGTTTTATCAGATGTTTTTCGCCGTTGAGAACGGCTCCAAAGAGGTCTCTTACTCCACCTTTATGCAGATGAGTGAAACAGGGCAGGTGGTTTCTGCCAGTTTCGATGAGAAAGATGTTCGTTTTATCTCGGCTGATGGCACCAAATACACCACCTACTTACCTTTTCAAGATCCACAACTGGTGCAAACCTTGCAAAGCAAAGGGATCAACATCTCCTCGCATAAGCCTTCTTTTATGGCTACGGCGATCTTGTCGTGGCTTCCATTTTTGATATTTATCTTCATCTGGATATTCTTGATGCGTTCGATGGGTGGTGGAGGCAAAGCTTTTAGTTTCGGCAAAAACAAGGCGCAACTGGTGAACAAAGAGGACATTAACACCTCTTTTGCCGATGTGGCTGGCATAGACGAGGCTAAGGGAGAGCTGGAAGAGATTGTCGAGTTTCTCAAAGATCCCAACAAGTTTTTGTCCCTAGGGGGCAGAATACCCCGAGGCGTGTTGTTGCAAGGGCGTCCCGGCACGGGCAAAACCCTTTTGGCTAGAGCCGTGGCAGGCGAGGCAGGCGTTCCCTTTTTTAGGATGAGCGGCTCCGACTTCGTGGAGATGTTCGTCGGTGTGGGAGCCTCAAGAGTTCGCAATCTGTTTGAGTCTGCCAAGAAAAACTCGCCTTGCATCGCTTTTATCGATGAGATAGACGCCGTGGGCAGACACCGCGGCACAGGTTTGGGTGGTGGTCACGACGAGCGTGAGCAGACCCTCAACCAGCTTTTGGTAGAGATGGACGGATTTACGGAGAACGACTCGGTGATTATCATCGCTGCCACCAACAGACCCGATGTTTTGGACCCTGCTCTTTTGCGTCCGGGTAGGTTCGATCGCCAAGTGACGGTCGATTTGCCCGACATCAAAGGCAGAGAGGCTATCTTGAAGGTGCACGCCAAGAAGATAAAGATTCAAGAAGGGCTTAGTTTTTCTACTATCGCCAGAGCCACAGCCGGTTTTTCGGGGGCGGATCTGGCCAACCTTTTGAACGAAGCGGCTTTGCTCACTGCGGGCAAAGGCAAAAAAGAGGTCACCTTGGCAGAGGTGGAAGAGGCGAAAGACAAGATCATCTTGGGCAAAGAGAAGAAAAGCAAGGTGATTTTGGAAGACGAGAAGAAAGTCACCTCTTACCACGAGATTGGTCATGTGATCACCTCGATCTGTTTGCCGCTTACCGACCCGCTCAACAAAGTTTCCATCATCCCGCGTGGATTTACGGCAGGGGCGACCCACTTCTTGCAGACAGACAGGAGCAACTACTCCAAAGATTACCTGCAGCAGATGTTGGTGCAACTTCTGGGGGGTAGAGCTGCCGAAGAGTTGAAGTTTGACTCGGTCACCACCGGAGCCAGTAGCGATATCGCCAGAGCCACCGATATTGCCAAGAAGATGACTTGCTCGTGGGGGATGAGTGATTTTTTTGGACCCATGGCAGTCACCCGAGAGCAAGAGCAAACCTTTTTGGGCAAAGAGCTTGCTCATCACGACTCCATCAGCCAATACTTAAGCGAAAAAGCCGATCAGTCGATACACAACTTTGTCTCTGAGGCTTACACCACTGCCAAAGATATCTTGAAAAAGCAAGACGAACTTCTGGTAGCTTTGTCCGAAGAGCTTTTGCAAAAGGAGACGCTGGAGTTGGACGAAATTTTTGAGATTTGTTTTGCCAAAGCAACAGAAGATATTAAACCGACCTTGCAAGAGAAGTACAATAAAGCCAAAGATTTGAGAATAAGCGCAGATTAGTTTGTTCTTTTAAGAAAAAAAGTAATGCCCCCGTAGCTCATCTGGATAGAGTGTTTGATTCCGGTTCAAAAAGTAGGAGGTTCGAATCCTCTCGGGGGTACCATTTTTAAGTAGTTTCAAGGATATTTTTGTTTATGCAGTATTATAAAGATAAAGGCAAGATTTTTTTCCAAGTTGGGTTGATTTCGGCTCTCAGCTTGGTTATTTTGTTTTTTTCTTATGGGTGGATGACCAGAGCTTTTGCCAACGGCAGATACCAGACAATCAAGGTCGCCTTTGTTTCTGGGGGAGGACTATCCAAAGGTTCGGTGGTTTGTTTGCAAGGCGTTCCCCAAGGGTTTGTGGACAAAGTCAGCGTCACCCCAGCCGGCGTCGTCTTTGATTTGAAGGTGGAGCTACCTTTTGCTTTGCGGCAAGGCAGTGTCTTTTTGGTGGAAGATGTCGATCTGATGGGCAACAAGCAGCTGAACATCTTGCCTAGCCTTCACGGACAGAAGTTGGATCTGAGCAAGACCCACTCGGGGCAAGTCAAGATCACCTTCAACCGCTTTATCGCTCGCATGAACGATATCTTGGACGAGCTGGAGGCAGCCGATGTCAACCCTGAGTCGGTGGCACAAATCGTCAACAGCTTGCACCAGGTCGCCTTGGGGACGAAAATCACTCTGGGCAAGCTCAACCAAGAGGATGGAGTGCTGGCTCAGACTCAAAAGCTCCTTTTTCAGACGAACGCCGTCTTGCAGAAGTTGAACGACGAGCAAACCTCGCTGGGTAAACTCTTGAGCGACTCAACTCTTTATGAGCAAATAATCACCAGCACCAAACGGATTGACTCGCTTCTTATCGATGTGAAGGCGCATCCTACCAAATATTTCAAGATTGAAGTTTTTTAGATGAGAAAACTGTTCGCTAGCTTTTTGATAGTTCTCGGGATTTGGCAACCTGCCTTGGCGCAGACCACCACGGCTGAGTCGGCTCTCTTGTTGCCCGGCAAGCAGATGTCGTCTGTAGGCACGGCGGTGGACATCTCGATGGCGAGCGACTCCATCTCTTATCTGGCTGACGATATGTTTTACGATGTGCTCTCTTCTACGGCGAACCTCTTTGGCGATGTCCAGATAACCTCGGGCAACTCCATCTTGCGCTCCGATACGATCACCATCGACCTCAAGAGGAACATAATGACCTCTCATGGGACGACCTACATCAAAGACAAAGCTAACTGTATGATTGGCTACGATGTGTGGGTCAATCCCAAAAAAGAGTGGACTCTATTTTTGCAAGGCTCGGGCAAGTTGGAAGTTGGCTACTACTATGGCAGTCAGATACGGCAGGTAAAAAATGGTGTTTACGATATCGATAACGGGATGTTCACCACTTGCGACTCTCCGGAACACCATTGGGATATCTACTCCACTCAGATGCGAATCTACCGCGGGCAGATGGTGGTAATGAAGCCGGTGATAATCTTGGTCAACCACTTTCCCATCTTCGCTTTGCCTTCTTACTCCTTTTCTATTGCTAGAGGCAAGCAAAACGGCTTTTTGATGCCCAAACCAGGGCGAAACTCCAACGACGGCAAGTTCTTGGAAAACATAGGTTATTACCTTTTTTTCAGCGACTACTGGGACGGAGTGGTGAGGATGAATATCCGTGAAAACACAGGTCTAGATGGTGAGTTCATCACGCGCTACAAAAAACGCTACTCTTACGAAGGTTGTTTGGAGATAAATCAGTCCAAGGTGTTGGACGACGCCGGCAGAAGCTCCACCTACGAGGGTGAGTATCATTACGATCATAGCCAAAATTTTCTTAACGGCTCCAAACTGACCGTGGATGCCAACTATTACTCTAGTCTGGAGTTGGTCGAAGACGAAGAAGATATAGACACCAGAACCGACGACGAGATCGAGTCCGAATTTTCTTACAGCTGGCCACTATTGAGTAGCACTCTAAATATCAGTGGCAGTTATGTGCAAGATATGGGTGAGCAGACCAAAAGCATCACTTTGCCCTCGGCAAGTTACTCCTTGACCTCCAGACCAGTCTGGGAGCTTTTTCAAGATGTTAAACCCCAAGAAGATCCTTGGTGGGAAGATTTTAGTTACTCAGCCAGTGCCAAAGCTATTCACAACGGCTCTATCACCAACAACTCCTCCGATTTGGCAAAGATAATCTTTGCTTCACAAAAAGATAGTAGCGGTGCGGTGGTGGTGGAACACGAGGCAGGAACTTATGGGGCAGTGAACCTTGCTTACTCTAGGAAGTTTTGGGGTTGGCTCACCTTCAGTCAATCTTTGCCCACCAGTTTCGCTTACTCCAGCCAAGAGATAAACTATACAGATTTTGAGACCTCTTACAAATATAGCTTATCCAACAGTTTAGGTTTCGACATCATCGGCTTTAGAAACTTCGGTAACTTCTTTTTGAAAGGTGTTCGTCACACCATCGGAACCAGTGTTAGCTTTAACTATGTGCCCGAAATAGAGAACGACGCTACCGGTCCTTACGCTATCTCGGCTACCAGCGAGTCGCGCACCAGCAAAATAAACCTCTCCAGTGTTTGGGATCTGAAGCTCAACCCTCCTGGTAAGACCGACAAACTTTTGCTCAACAGCATCTTGACTGCCAGCACCGCTTACACAGTTTACGACAACGACGAAGACGAAGAGGGCAAATGGGACGATATTACCTGGAGTGCGAAGCTGGACGGACAAAAGCTGATTCCAGTTAACACCATGGTCAACGCTGCCCTCAAGTGGACACACCTCTCCAACTGGTTTAGCTACTCTTTGAGCAACTCCAACACCGCCTCGGCGACTCAAAACCCTTACAACTTCGAGCTGGAAGAGTGGGAGTATGAGGTGCCGCTTAAAAACTCGATGGGTTTCAAACTCTCGCACAAGCAAAAGGTGCGCTACTTCAACTACTCACCAGCCAAATACAATATGTTTGAGATGAACAAGTTTTTTAACAACGGTCAGGTTGCTAAGCGGAAAAACTACATCGTCCAAGAGAACAGTATCGGCACCAGCATCAGCTACAAACACAACATCGTTGGTAGTCAAACCAAGGGCGAGGGGTATCACAAAGAGGAAGACTACTCTCTGGATTTGACCAGCAGTGCGCAGATTTTCCTCTCCAAAACTTGGGTGCTGAAATACTCCAACAGTTACGACATCAAAGAAGAAGATATGGGCTCGCAAACCTTTTCGGCAGTCAAGCACTTGCACTGTTGGGACTTCAGCTTCTCTTACACCAAAGAGGGCGCTTACTGGGAATACGAATTTTCTTTCTTCAATGTTAAACTGCCTAGCGACCTAAAATACGAAGACGATGCCGACTCCAACGACGACTAGAGCGATATTTTTGGACAGGGACGGCACGCTCAATCCCGACGAAAACGGCTACATCGCCAAGCCTTGTGACTTCGAGCTTTATCCATATAGTGCCGCGGCGATCAAGCTCTTTTCCGATTTGGGTTTCTTGGTGTTTATTATCACCAACCAGTCGGGCATTGCTCGTGGTTACTATAGCGAGCAAGATTTGCAAGCGGTGCATACCAAGATGGAGCGGCAACTTGTCCAAGGTGGTGCCAAGGTGGACGAGATCTTGCACTGTCCGCACCATCCACGCGGCTCGATACAGGAGTTAAGTTGCGGTTGCCAGTGTCGCAAGCCGGGTAACCTCTTCTTTCGGCAGCTGCAAAAAAAGTATCGCCTGCGGGCGTCGCAATCTTTTATGATCGGCGACAAGCCCTCCGATATTGGTTTTGGCAAAAACAGCGGTATGCAGACGATTTTGGTTAGGACGGGAATGGGTGAGCAAACATTTTTGGAAGGCGATACCAAGGCGGATTTCGTGGTGGACGACCTGCTGGCAGCTGCCAAACTGGTGCAAAGGTTGCAAGAGCAAAAAAAAGATCTTTATGCCAAAGTTTAGTCTTTCTTACTTCCAGCAGCTTTTCTCCCTTTTGGCGGATTATTACCGCACTTGCTCGGCGCCCGTCAAGCTCTTCGAGGCTGTCTCGGGGGCAACGCCGCTTCAGATATTGGTAGCAGCGATGCTCTCGGCTCGCACCAACGATATCACCACCACCAAGGTGATCAGCCGCTGGGGTATCACCCGGCTAGAGCAGTTGCGGGGCTTATCTGCCCAAGCTATCCAAAAGCTCATCTACCCGGTGGGATTTTATCAACAAAAAGCTCTTCACTTGAGCAAATGGTATGATCATATTCACGATAACTTCGGGGGCAGATTACCCACCGAGCGGCAGAAGGTGATGAGCTTGCCGGGGGTAGGGGTTAAGACGGCTAACCTTTATCTGTCCCGAGCCTATGGTCAGCCATACATCTGCGTGGATATCCATGTGCATCGCATCTGTGCGCGCCTTGGTTTGACCTCGGGCAAGACGCCATCACAGACCGAAAAAGAGCTGAGCCAAATCTTGCCCCAAAGGTTTATTGGTGAGGCTAACCGCTACTTGGTGGCTTTGGGACAAACCTTGTGCAAGGCAAAAAAAACTCAGTGCGACCGCTGTCCTCTCGGCGGGATTTGTGCTAAAAAAGGAGAGTAGAAAATGTCTGGAATCTTAATGTTTTATGATCGGCAGCGCAAACTGCTCTTGAAGGCGATCTGTAGTAATTTAGCCAAGAGTAAACAAAAATATCTGCATTCCGAAAACTATCAGGAGCTACAACAAAAAACTCAGAAGGTGGATGAGAAGCGGTTTGAGTCGCTTCTGGAGGCGCTGATCTACTTCAAAAGTTTGCCCGAAGGGGAGAGTAAGCACTACGCTCAGTATCGCTATCTGGCTCTCGATCTTGCAGGGGCTCCCTGTTTGACCACCGCTGGCGACACATTGGCAAGTGGCAAGCAGTTTGTCGGTCCGTTTCGCAACCTTTTTTTCATCTCCGATTTCACCGATAAATTCGCCCAACTTTTCGATTTACCATCCCAAGGGGAAGAGAGTGCTTGCCCAAAGGTTTTGGACTACTATCTCAGTCCACAGTGCCTTGAGAACCATTGGCAAGAGATAGAGAAGATGGAAAATCGTTTGGAGTTCTCAAAGGCGCAGGAGCTAAAAGAAAATCTGGAGCCACTGCGAAGATATTTTGCTTACCTAGAGTTTATCCAAGCCAGCAAAGAACTTTCTTTTAGTTGCCAGTGGCAGGGGCAGAAACTGGTGGTAACAGACGGACTCTTGCAAAGTTTTGGAGAGTTGCGCTTTCGCCTGAACTACATCCCCATGCAGTATCAGCCAAGCGAGCGCTACGCAGTTCCTTTAGACGAACTCGACGAGCGGGAGATAGTTTATAACTTCTTTTTGACTTCTGGCTTATAGCCAGGTTTTTACTTTTCCCTTTGGGTGTCCAAAGCTAAAAGTAAAACAAAAGGTAAAAACAAAATACATAATCAAAAAGCTAAATTTCTAAACCTCGCCTCGCACGCTAATATTGCTCGTGCTATGAATCACTATAACTCTCTTTTATCGGTGATATAGCACTACGCAATTATCGTAAGCTCAGTCGGTATAAGAAATTGGACGCTTTTTGATTAGAGTATTTATTTGGTGCTGAGTCTTAAGCCTTTGCCAATCACAAAGCCAGTGCTGACTTAAAGATGGGAATAAACTCCGCTTAAAGGGGTCTTCTTATTTTCCTCGACATTGATAAGCCAGTGACAAAAATCACTTTCTGAAAAAGAGGTGCAAAGCCAGTTGCCGAAAATGACAAAACTATGGGTAATAAGCGGGAACGACCACACTTTTTTACCCTGCTGGTGACACGCCCCGTCACTGGTGTTCTGAAGCGGAGTTGTCTTTTCTGTTACTCTTTTCGGCAATCCGAAAAGAGTAAGCCCTCCGCAGGAGAAAGCAAAAATCTCTCGCTTTAATGAGAGCTAAAACGATGGTGTCCCCGACACCTTATTTTTTTCCCCTCATTCCTAGCGGAAGCAGGAATCCATCTCTGAAACGATGCAGAAAAAAGTGCGGGGTTGTGGTGAAATTTTTCATTTTTCACTCTTAATTTTTAATTTGGCTGTGGCTCGTCAGAGGCAAAGCCTTTGGGTGGTATACTCCGCTTCATCGGGGTCACTTTTTTTCCTTTCTTGGTCGAGCAGAGACACTTGGCACTCTCTTTAAGGTGTTGAAAACGAAAGACCAGAGTGATAAGCCAGTCAGGAACAAATCTCGGAGATGCTCTGCGCCACGGTAATCTTGAAACATCTCACGCCCTGTCTCTAGCGAGTTGAAGCGGAGCGGTTTTCTTTTCTCTCCCCTCTCTTTTCGTTGAGCGCTCAAAGAAAAGAGAGGGACTCACCGTAGGTGAACCACTAGTTAAAACGAAAAGAATAAGCCCTCCGCAAGGAGAAAGCAAAAAACCCAATCCCTTAGCAGTAAAGGGATTGGGGATAATTTTTACTCTTATCTTAATTTATGTGGGCAGATCAAAAATCTGGTTTTTCATCACTTGTCCAGGTAGAAACTGATTCTACATCAAAATTACTGTGACTGGTCACCTTGTCCACATCCCAATCGCTGATATCTTGGTCAAAAGCTTTAGTTTTATAAAACATATAGGACATAGTGGTCACATTGCTCACATCCCAGTTGCTGATATCTTGGTTGAAGTTTTCTGTGCCGAAGAACATTCCCGACATATAGGTTACCTTGCTCATATCCCAACAGCTATCGTTAGTGTAGAGCGGTTGGTTGAAAGCTTTAGCATAGAGGAACATATAGTTCATATTGGTTACCTTGCTGGTTACCCAATTGCTGATATCTTGGTTAAAGCTTTCCGCGGTGTTGAACATATCTTTCATATTGGTAACATTGCTCACATCCCAGTTACCGATATCTTTGTTAAAGCTTTTGGCGTAGTAGAACATTCTCGACATATCGGTCACACCACTTACATCCCAGCGGCTGATATCTTGGTTGAAAGATGCCGCCACATTAGCATCAATAGCGGCGACCTCACTCATCAAGTTTGACATATCGGTGATTTGCGATACATTGGCATAAGAGACATCTTTCTCTTTGGCGATCATCTGCACCAAAGTTGCTTTGGTTAGCTTAAATCTTGGCTTCTCATTTCCTGTCCAGCTGGACAAAGTGTTATCGTCAAAGGCACACAACCCTTCTGGGTTGGCAAAACTTATCTGTTCAACACTCCAGCTACTGATATCTTGGTCAAAGCTTGTCGCCCCAGCGAACATAGAGTCCATATCGGTAACACCGCTCACATCCCAGCTATCACTGTTTATGGGTTGGTTAAACGCTGGCGCTCCTGCAAACATAGAGTGCATATCGGTCACACTGCCAGTTGACCAGCTACTAATGTCTTGGTCAAAAGTCGTAGCGCCTGCGAACATTCCTGACATATCGGTAACACCACTCACATCCCAAACACCATTTTCGCCAGTATTTATCGCTTGATTGAACGAGGCAGCGTCTGCGAACATTCCCGACATATTGGTCACACTGCTAGTCACCCAGCTGCCGATGTTTTGGTCAAAAGTCGTAGCGCCTGCGAACATTCCTGACATATCGGTGACACCGCTTACATCCCAGCGGCTGATATCTTGGTTGAAAGATGCCACCACATCAGGAGCAATAGCGGCGACTTGGCTCATCAAGTTCGACATATCGGTAAGCGCAGAAACATCCACATTGGTTACATCTTTTTCGTTTCCGATCAATTTCACCAAAATTTCTTTACTCTTTACCTTGAAGCTCGGTTTCTCTAAACCGACCCAAGAAGATGGACTGTTCTCATCGAAAGCGATAAACTCTTCGTAGGTGGAGAACTCCACCAGAGGGATGTTCCATCCGCTGATATCTTGGTCAAAGCTTTCTGCCCCTGCGAACATAGAGTCCATATCGGTAACACTGCTAGTTGACCAGCTGCCGATGTTTTGGTCAAAAGTCGTAGCGTCTGCGAACATTCCCGACATATCGGTAACACCACTTACATCCCAGCGGCTGATATCTTGGTTGAAAGATGCCGCCACATTAGCATCAATAGCGGCGACCTCACTCATCAAGTTTGACATATCGGTAAGCGCAGAAACATCCACATTGGTTACATCTTTTTCGTTTCCGATCAATTTCACCAAAATTTCTTTACTCTTTACCTTGAAGCTCGGTTTCTCTAAACCGACCCAAGAAGATGGACTGTTCTCATCGAAAGCGATAAACTCTTCGTAGGTGGAGAACTCCACCAGAGGGATGTTCCATCCGCTGATATCTTGGTCAAAGCTTTCTGCCCCTGCGAACATAGAGTCCATATCGGTAACACCGCTCACATCCCAGCTATCACTGTTTATGGGTTGGTTAAACGCTGACGCTCCTGCAAACATAGAGTGCATATCGGTCACACTGCTAGTTGACCAGCTACTGATGTCTTGGTCAAAAGTCGTAGCGCCTGCGAACATTCCCGACATATCGGTAACACCGCTCACATCCCAGCTATCACTGTTTATGGGTTGGTTAAACGCTGTAGCTCCTGCAAACATCGAGTGCATATCGGTCACATTGCCAGTCACCCAGCTACTGATGTCTTGGTCAAAAGTCGTAGCGCCTGCAAACATCCTTGACATATCGGTAACACCGCTCACATCCCAGCGGCTGATATCTTGGTTGAAGTTTTGCACAACGGAGCAACTGTCGATACTCTCTCCAAGGTATGTAGCGACCTGTTCCATCAGGTTCGACATATCGGTGATTTGCGACACATTGGCATAAGAGACATCTTTCTCTTTGGCGATCATCTCCACCAAATCTGCTCGGGTCAGCTTGAATCTTGGCTTTTTAGCGGCTGTCCAAGTGGAGGAGCCGTTCTCATCGAAACCAGCGAAACTAGTTACCGAACCAACTTGCCAATTGCCAATATTGTGGTCAAAAGATTTTGCGTTGTCAAATATGTGTTGCATATCTGCAACCTTACTGGTTATCCAGCTTTGAATGTTTTGGTTGAAACTTTCCGCACAGTAAAACATATAACTCATATCGGTAACACCGCTCACATCCCAGCTGCTGATATCTTGGTTGAAGTTTTGCACAATGGGGCAACTGTCGATAGGTTCTCCAAGGTATGCAGCGACCTGCTCCATCAGGTGCGACATATCGGCAATATAGGTTACATTGGCGCCACTCACATCCTCTTCTAGAGCTATCTTCTCCACCAACTGTTCTTTGCTAAGCATCTGACCATCTCGGAGCATCTTCACCTTGAGGGGATCGTCTGCCACATAAGATATTAGCTCATTTTCGGTGGCGAAAACCGATTTGGTGGTGTAGCCAAATTTGCTCACAATCAAGTAGTAGCTATTAAACTCATCCACAAAAATTCGATTTACTTTACTTTTTAAAGCAACCTCTTTTATGGTTTGGGCGTTGCCATCTTGGATCTCAAAATCTGCCGTGGTGGACTCCCAACAGCTGTCTTCGCTCAAGGCAAAAACATTTATGTAAAACTTGTTGTAATCCACCATCTGGATAGTGAAAGCCTCCAGCCCAAAATCTTGGGGGTCGGTGTCGTCTTCCACCTCGACCACCTCCATATTTACGGTGTTGGTGGTGTATTCACCCACGCTAAAGCTGTATTCCAAAGGCGTGGAGAGCCCTGTGCTATTGGCGATGTAACTGCCTGCCATCGGGGTTGCGTAGATCGTGATGCCATCGGAGTTGAGCACATCGAACCTAGTTAGGTAGTAGCTGCCGGGGCTCAAAGAGATCACATCGTCGGTAATATAGCCGGTGCCAAAAGGTGTCAGACCGATGTTGGCACTATTTTCTGCCGTGCTGTCGGCGTGACGATAATTTATCACCAGCTTGTCGGGGGTAATGTTGTCCAGACTGCTAAGTAGCAAACTACTGCTGCCAGAGCCAGTGCTTTGCCAGCTGAACTTCACTTGAAAATTAGCGGGAGCTTGGGTTTGGCTATCACTGGTGGTGCTAAAGCAAGAGAGCATCAACAGCGTTGTAACTATCATCACCAAAGTTTTTAATAACTTTTTCATCATCTCTCCTTTCTACCGGTTTTCAGTGGCTACTTTTTTTGCTAGTAGTTTGGCTCAAACTTTTTTGTTAATACAGCTTACCGCACAACATTCTCAATTTAAAGTAAACCAATATTTGCCAGCGGTTTGTCAACATATTTTTTTTGGCTTTCATCTAGTATGTCACCTTTCTTTTTTTTGGTTCACCTTGCGGTGGATTATTCTTTCTTGCAGGGCAGGAAACAACAGTCCCCTTCCTTATTTTACTAAGTAAATTATTATCACTTTCTCCTGCGGAGGGCTTACTTTTTTTGCTTTCAGCAAGACCCTCTCTTTTCGTTGAGCGCTCAACGAAAAGAGAGGGGAGAGAAAAGAAAACCGCTCCGCTTCAACTCGCTAGAGACAGGTCGTGAGATGTCTTACAGATTACCGTGGCGGGGAGCATCTCCGAGATTTGTTCCTGACTGGCTAATCACTTTGGTCTTTCGTTTTTAATACCTAGATAAAGTGCCAAGTGTCTCTGCTCGACCAAGAAAGGAAAAAAAGTGACCCCAGATGAAGCGGAGTATACCACCCAAAGGCTTTGCCTCTGACGAGCCAAAGCCAAATTAAAAATTAAGAGTGAAAAGTGAAAAAATTCACCGTAACCCCGCACTTTTTAGCGCATCGTCCTACTGATGGATTCCTGCTTCCGCTAGGAATGAGGATGGGGGGGGGGGGAAACAAGCTTCTTGCCCTGCCCAGCTGGGCGGATGGTTTAGGTCTCGCTTGCTTGCTTAGAGTGCGGGGACAATCTCCGCTCCTTTCCTTATTTCACTAGGTAAATTATTATTGCTTTCTCCTGCGGAGGGCTTACTCTTTTCGGATTGCCGAAAAGAGTAACAGAAAAGACAACTCCGCTTCAAAGCGCCAGCGACGGGGCGTGTCACCAGCAGAGTAAAAAAGTGTGGTTGTTCCCGTTTATTATCCGTAGTCTTGTCATTTTCGGCAACTGCTTTGCACCTCTACTTAAAAAATGGTTTTTGTCACTGGCTTAACAAAGTAGCGAAAAGGGGCTAATTTCCCGTTAAGCGGAGATTGCCACCCCGCCCTCTAAGTTACCACTAGCTTTGTGACTAGCAAAAGCTAGAGTCAAATTGGGGATTGGGTGGTTTAGTAATCAATCAAGACTAAATCCGTCAAACTTGCTTAAACGACTGAAGTTGTGGATGTGTGAGGAGTTTATTTCTCTTACTTTAGTATATCTAAAAAAGAATCTAAACGATGCACTACAGCCACAACGAAGGAGTTTTGCAAGTTAGGATTTTGTCTTTTGATTTGATTTTTTCTTTCGGTCACATTTATTTTTTTTCAAAAAAAAAGAAAGGTGACATAAGTAACTCACCGCAAGGTGATAACAAAAAGAACTTTGCCGTCAGGCAAAAAAAAAGCCACCGTGATAACGGTGGCTTAAATTTTTAGCTAATTATTCAGCTTTCTTCAACCTTATTACCAGAGGGGTGATATAAAACCCTTGCAATTCTGCTTCAGTAACAACGGTGTCTTGAGCAGTGTAGGTGTCTTTACTTATGCTGAGTTTGTAGTTATCGCAAACAGAGACGATTATCTTGTTAAGTGTGTCTGTCAGAGCGATATCGTCTTTGACGATCGAATCATCATCATTGTTTCTTACGACAAGATCAGCCGTAGCATCTGCCCAGCCTGTGTCTGTTAAGGCGGTTATTTTGATGAAGAAGGTGTTGTAATCGATCAAGCGGAAGGTGTAAGCGGTATAGCCATAATCTTCAGGAGTATGATCTTCTAGTACTTTTACCACATCCATGGTTATATTATTTGTTTCGTCGCTAGAGACGGTAAAATCGTGATCCAAGGCGGTTGTAATCGTGCTGACCGCTAGCTCGCTACCGGCTTTGGGGGTCATATAGATAACCGAGTCGGCTGCGTTGACGACTTGGAACACAGAAATCTTGTAATTACCAGGAGCCAACTTGAGGATGTCGTCTGTAAAATATTTTCCGGTGCTAACTTCGCTTAAGTCGAACACCACAGGAACGATAGTCTCAGGACTGTCCACATGGTAGTAAGATAGTTTTACTTTGGCAGGCACTCCATCGGTGAAATTTTTGCCTCCGGTGCCATCGGCGGTGCTAAAAAGCACATTTCCATCGACTGCGGGAATCTCCATTCCAAATTTTACTCCGCCAACGCTTGATCCGGTGCTTCCTGAGCTTCCACAAGCCGCAAGGCTCATCGCTAAAGCTGCGACAAGCAACATCTTGATAAGATTTTTCATAATCTCTCCTTTTTTTCAGCTACAAATAGGTAGCTATGTTTTTTTATTTGAACTTTACTACTAAAGCTTTTTGGTAATACGCTTGCAACTCCGCTTCCGATAACTCAAAAGTTTTTTTAGAGTAAGACTCTTTTTCCACTATCAGCTCATAAGAGCTGGAAACAGAAACAAAGACTCTGTTTGTGGTGCTTTTCAATTCAGTGGTGTTGATGGTATTGCCGTCTGAGTCTTTCACGGTAAGGTTAGCCTCGGAGTCGCCCCAGCCAGTACCGGAACGGCTGAGAATCTTGATGTAAAAAGTGTTGTAATCGATCACCTCGAAGCCGAACCCTTCGTAGCCAATATCTTGTGGATCGAGGACCTCTTGCGCATCGACCACCTGCATAACTAAATTGGTCAGCTCGTCTTTGCTGATGGTAAAAGAGTGAGGTAGGGTAGTGGTGATATCTAAACTGGTTGCTATCGGGGCATCTTTTTCTGGAGCCATATAAATAATGGAGTCGGTGCTGTCAAGGATGTTAAACTTGGTTAGTTCGTAGTTGCCTGCAATCAGCTGCAAGCTGCCATCACTAAAATATTTTCCATCAACAAGTTTCAATGGGTAGATCACTTGAGTAGGTTCGTTTGTGCTACCTTCCACGCGATAAGACAGAGCGAGCTTGTCTGGCTGGAGGGTGTCTTCGTCTTCTTGGGTTTCACTAAGAAGCAAGCTACTATTTGAACTGTCTGTTTGGCTAGGCGCAGTTCTTTTCACCACACTCATCCCGAATTTAACCGAACCGGTATAGACCACTGGATCTGGATCTGGATCTGGATCTGTTGGCTCTGGCTCTGTTGGGGTTGGATCTGGTTCGGCAGCGGTCGTGCTTCCGCCACCGCCACCACCGCCGCAAGCTGCCAAGCTAAAGGCGAGAGCCAAGACGAGTAGCAGTTTCCCAAGCTTTTTCATAAAATTCCTTCTTCCTTTTTTTTAAAAGTAACTTAATATAGATTATTTTTTGTTAATTAAAATTTGGTTTATGTTCATCTTCCCAACTATAGGTCCTCACATCAAAACGGATATGGTTGATTGAACTGCTCAAATTCCAGTTGCTGAGGTCTTGGTTGAAATTTTCACAGTTAGAAAACATATATTCCATATTGTTCAAACTGCTTACATCCCAAGTGTTGAGCGGCTTGTTGAAATTTTGGCATCCCTCAAACATATTTGCCGTTCTTTCTAATTTACTTGTTTCCCAGTTACTGATGTTTTGGTTGAAATTTTCGCAATCGCTAAACATATATCCCATATTGGTCACCTGGCTTACATCCCAACATTCGCCATAAGTGTTGAGTGGCTGGTTGAAATTTTTGCAACTGCTAAACATGCTGTTCATAGCTGTTACCTTGCCCGTTTTCCAGTTACTGATGTCTTGGTCGAATATAGAAGCACCGCTGAACATTGCCAGCATATTTTTAACATTGCTCACATCCCAATATTCGCCATCGGTATTGATTGGTTGGTTGAAACTAGAACAACCAGTAAACATCTTTTCCATACTGGTAACATTGCCCGTTTTCCATTTGCTGATGTCTTGGTCGAAAGCATAACAATTCAAAAACATCAATTTCATATTAGTTACCTTACCCGTTTCCCATTTACTGATGTCTTGGTCAAAATCATGACATCCATGAAACATATAACTCATATCGGTCACCTGGCTCACATCCCAACAGTCGCCATCAGTGTTGAGTGGCTGGTTGAAATTTTTGCATTCTCTAAACATGTTACTCATATTGGTCACCTTGCCCGTTTTCCAGCTACTGATATCTTGGTTAAAGCTTGTATCGTTATAGAACATTCTCGACATATCGGTAACATTGCTCACATCCCAGTTACCGATATCTTGGTCGAAAGCAAGACATCCAATAAGCATATAGCTCATATCGGTTACATTACTCACATTCCAACTACTGATATCTTGATTGAAATTTTCTTTGATATCATTGACAATGCCATAATCGAATAAATGTCCCATAGTTGTTATCGCCGAGGTGTTTATGTTGGTTACATTCATTCCTGCATTTATTATATATCTCAAATTGGATATGCTTGTTATAGTCGCAAAGAAGTTTGGTTTTTTTTCTCCTGGCCAACTACTTTTTGAGGTGCCATCAGAAAAGCAACGCAGTTCATCTAGGGAGGAAAAAGTTATTTGGTCAACCATCCAGCTACTGATATCTTGGTTAAAGCTTGTCGCGTAGTAGAACATTCTCGACATATCTGTCACCTGGCTCACATCCCAGCGACCGTTTTCGCCAGTGTTGATTGGTTGGTTAAAAGCCGCAGCTTCCTCAAACATTGAGCGCATATCGGTCACCTTGCCTGTTGACCAGCTACTAATATCATGGTCAAAGCTTGTCGCGCCTGCGAACATTTCTGCCATATCGGTAACACCGCTCACATCCCAGCAGTCGCCAACGGTGTTGATTGGTTGGTCAAAGCTTTCTGCCCATGCGAACATCGAGTTCATATCGGTAACATTGCCCGTTTCCCAGCTACTGATATCTTGGTCAAAGTTTGTCGCGCCTGCGAACATTTCCGACATATCGGAAACATTGCTTGTTATCCAGCTACCGATGTTTTGGTTGAAAGATGTAGCTTCCTCAAACATAGCGGACATATCGGTGACACCGCTTACATTCCAGCGACTGATATCTTGGTTGAAGTTTTGCACAACGGTGCAACTTTTGATAGGTTCCTCAAGGCATGCGGCGACTTCGCTCATCAAGTTAGACATATCGGTAAGCTCAGAAACATCCACATTGGTTACATCTTTTTCGCCGGCGATTAACTGTGTCAAAATCCCTTTATTGATCACCTTGAAGCTCGGTTTTTCTAAGCCGATCCAAGAAGCAGGAGTGTTAGCATCGAAAGCGATAAACTCTTCGTAGGTGGAGAACTCCACCAGAGCGATGTCCCATCCGCTGATATTTTGGTCAAAGTTTGTCGCCCCAGCGAACATAGAGTCCATATCGGAAACATTGCTTGTTACCCAGCTACCGATGTTTTGGTCAAAAGTCGTAGCGCCTGCGAACATCCTTGACATATCGGTAACACCGCTTACATTCCAGCGGCTGATATCTTGATCGAAGTTTTGGACAACGGTGCAACTTTCGATAGGTTCCTCAAGGCATGCGGCGACTTCGCTCATCAAGTTCGACATATCGGTAAGCTCAGAAACATCTACATTGGTTACATCTTTCTCGCCAGCGATTAACTGTGTCAAAATCCCTTTATTGACCACCTTGAAGCTCGGTTTTTCTAAGCCGATCCAAGAAGATGGAGTGTTTTCATCGAAAGCGATAAACTCTTCGTAGGTGGAGAACTCCACCAGAGGGATGTCCCATCCGCTGATATCTCGGTCAAAGCTTGCCGCCCCTGCGAACATAGAGTCCATATCGGAAACACTGCTTGTTGACCAGCTACCGATGTTTTGGTCAAAGCTTGTTGCTCCTGCGAACATCGAGTGCATATTGGTCACACTGCCAGTTGACCAGCTACTGATGTCTTGGTCAAAGCTTGTCGCCCCTGCGAACATTCTTGCCATATCGGTAACACCGCTCACATCCCAGCTACCACTGTTGATTGGTTGGTTAAACGCTACGGCTCCCTCAAACATCGAGTGCATATCGCTCACGCTACTCGTTGACCAGCTACTGATATCTTGGTCAAAGCTTGCAGCCCCAGCGAACATTCTGGACATATTACTCACACTGCCGGTGACCCAACCTCCGATCTCTTGGTCGAAGCTAGAGGCACCCTCAAACATCTCCGACATATCGGTAACCTTGCTCGTTACCCATCTTTGTAGGTCTTGATTGAACGAGCTAGCTCCCTTGAAAGCTCCGCTCATGTTGGTCACATTGCTCACATTCCATTCACCAATCTCTTGATCGAAGTCAGCTGCTGCCCCCGGGCTCAGATCATCAACCAGAACCAACAAATTTGAGATATCGCTAAGAGCGCTGAGGTCTGCGGTGCTCACATCCTCGCCATTTGCTATGGCTTGTGCTAGCTCCTGCTTGGTTTGGGGAGTGAAAACTTTTGGCAACATCTTGACTACGATAGCCTCTGTCTCCGATGCCAAAATCTGCTCTTTGGTTAGATGCAAAATTTTTGTCTGATAGGTGGTGTCTTTGCTCAGGACGATATAGTAGTCGTTGTAATCTTGCAAAAACACCCTGTTTTTATCCGCATACAGCGTGTCTGTTTTGATCGTGGAAAGGGTGTTGTCTTGAATATCGATCTTAGCCGTGGTGTATTCCCATTTGTCTTGGTCGTCCAGACAAAACACCTTGATATAAAATCTGATCAAACCTACCACCTCGTAGGTGAAAGCATCGAACCCAAAATCTTCGGGCTTTGTGTTAGACTCGACCTCTACCACCTCCATATTGATGGTGTTTACATCAAAGGAGCTTACGGTGAAGCTGTAGTCCAAACCTGTAGTCAGCCCGACACTATTAGCAACATCACTGTCTTTCATCGGGGTTGCGTAGATGGTCAAGCCAAAGTCGTTTATCACCTCAAACCTGGTTATCTGGTAAGTTCCCGTATTTAGAGTCAAGATGTCGTCGGTGTAGTAGCTTGCTCCAAATGGAACGAAGTTTATGGTGTCTTTGAGGATGGTGGTGCTACCTTGCCTGTGATACTCGATGATCATCTTATTTGGGGTCTTATCTTCGCTGGCGTCACTAAACAAGATGTTTTTGTTTTCGGCACTCACATTTTGCAAGCAAAACTTAACCTCGCCCTTGCCGCTGTTATCCAGATCTTTGCTTTCCTGGTTTGCGTCTATTGCAGATTCGAAACAGGAGAAAACCCCCATAATCGAAACAAACAAAACAGCAAACTTAAAAGCTTTCTTGATAAACATAGTTCCTTCTTTTTTTAAAATATTATTCAGACCTTAGTTTTAATTTGATGACAAGTAGGAGAAACCAGACAAAATTTGTCAAATATTTTTGTCTTTTTTTGCAAAGAAAGTTGCTCTTGCGCTTTTAGCGGGTTATTCACCTACGGTGAGCCCCTCTCTTTTCGTTGAACGCTCAACGAAAAGAGAGGGAGAGAAAAGAAAACCGCTCCGCTTCAATTCGCTAGAGACAGGGCGTGAGATGTCTCAAGAGTTCCGTGGCGCAAGAGCATCTCCGAGATTTGTTCCTGACTGGCTAATCACTTTGGTCTTTTGTTTTCAACACCTTAAAGAGAGTGCCAAGTGTCTCTGCTCAACCGAGCAAGTGAAAACGGCTGACCCCAGTGAAGCGGAGAGTGCCATCCCAATGGCTTTGGCTCTAGCGAGCCACAGACAAATTAAAAATTGGGAATGAAAAATGAAAAATTCCACCCAATCCCGCACTTTTCAAAGCATTGTCCTACTGATGGATTCCTGCTTCCGCTAGGAATGAGGGTGGGAGGGGAAAACGGGCTTCCTGCCCTGCCTATCTGGGTGGAAAGGGTGGTTACTTGCTTTATCTAAAGAGGTGGGGTAATCCTCCGCTTAACGGGAAATTAGCCCCTTTTCGTACTTTGATAAGCCAGTGACACTAATCACTTTCTCAGTAGAGATGCAAAGCCAAATACAGAAAATGAAAAAACTACGGGTAATAAACGGGAACAACCACACTTTTTTACTCTGCTGGTGACACGCCCTGTCACTGGCGCTTTGAAGCGGAGTTGTCTTTTCTGTTACTCTTTTCGGCAATCCGAAAAGAGTAAGCCCTCCGCAGGAGAAAGCAATAATAATTTACCTAATAAAATAAGGAAAGGAGCAGGTATTTACCTGCCCTGCAAGAAAGAATAATCCACCGCAAGGTGAACCACCAAATCTCCGCAGAAGCAAAGAACATATTTCGTTGAGAGATCAAAAGAAAAGAGAGGGTCTGGCTGAAAGCCAAAAGAGTAAGCCCTCCGCAAGGAGAAAGCCAAAAAGTGAAAAAAGGTTTGACAAATAATGAGTGTAAAAACGTTTTAGGGAAATAAAAAACGAGGGAACGAACGAGGGAAGAGAATGCTAAAGAACAAACTGTTTCAATTTATTGCGTTTATG
Source organism: Cloacimonadales bacterium (SeqCode) (assembly GCA_965228195.1). Classification (GTDB taxonomy): domain Bacteria; phylum Cloacimonadota; class Cloacimonadia. The sequence continues at coordinate 570,738 of OZ245797.1, read as the reverse complement.
GTGATTTTGCAAATTGTAATCTCCTGCATTGGCTTGGGCTCAAATCTAAATATTGGCAAAAATCCCCAAACGGGTAAGTTTGCCATCTGGAACACGCCAAACGAAAACACCATCCAAAAGCAAATTTTAACCGAGTTTCAGCCAGACCAATATCTGCAAGACAACCAAGGAGTAGGCAAGATCTTGGGTAGCGAAGCTCTTTACGGTTTCTTCGCCAAGTTTACCGCCTCTCCGCTGGGAACTTCCAAGCTTCTGTTTATGATACTGGTGGTCGATCTGCTGCTTTTATCCGGGGCAATCTTCGTTGCCAAGACGGCGAGCTTCATCCCTGGCAAGTGGCAACTGCTCTGGGAGAACATCTACAACTTCTTCGTCGAGCTGGTGGGCGACTCTTTGGGCAAAGACAGGCTCAACTTCTTACCTTATATAGCCACGATTTTCCTCTTCATCCTACTTTGTAACATCTTGGGAGTGGTGCCAGGACTGTCCGAGCCGACCAGAAACCTGAATGTGCCACTAGGGATGGGTATCATCGCCAATGTGGTGGTGCACTTTATGATGATAAGAGTCAAGGGCGCTTGGGGTTATCTAAAAGGTTACGCTGAGCCGATGTTCTTTTTGACACCGCTGAATGTCTTGGGCGAGGCTTCCAAACTGGTCTCTATCTCTTTTCGTCTGTTTGGCAATATCTTGGGTGGCTCTATTATCTGTGTGGTTATCTCCAATCTGACCAAGTTTATCGCCTTCCCGATGTTTCTTTCGGGATTTTTTGGAATTTTTATCGGCATTATCCAAGCGTTTGTGTTTACCATGCTCTCGCTTTCTTACCTTAGTGCCGGAATAGTAGAGGATTAAAATGATAGACCCAGGAATAATCAAGGTTTCGGCTTATATCTCGGCAGGTATCGCCGTGGGAACAGCCTCTTTGGCAACGGGCATCGGCTCGGGCTACATCGCCGGTGGTGCGGTGGAGTCTATGGAGCGGCAACCGGGCATCAACGACAAACTTTTCCGTAGTATGCTCATCGGGCAAGCTGCCACCGGGACAGGCGCTATCTTGTCGCTGGTGATCGGGCTTTTGCTACTTTTCGGTGGGTTCGACAATCCCGCCGGTGGCTGGTATCGAGTCGCATCTTTACTAGGCGCAGGTCTTGCCATAGGTCTTGGCGCCATCGGCTCTGGTTACGGAGCTGGTGCCGCAGGAGGACAGGCTTGCGTGGCGATGGGGCGTGTGCCGGACAAGAACGCTACCCTTTTGGGCAATATGCTCATCGGGCAAGCTCTGAGTCAGTCGGTTACCATCTACGCTCTTTTGATCTCTTTGATGCTTCTTTACTCCACACCTTTGCAACCAGAGGGTCTGGAGATAGGTTTGGTGGTGATGAAATCGGTAGCTTTGGTAGCCTCTGGCATCTGTATCGGCTTCGGTAGCATCGGCTCAGGCATTGGCATTGGTGAGCTGGCAGGCAAAGCCAATATGAGTATTGCCAAGGTGAGCAAAGGCGAGATGGGGGTGATGCGAGTGATGTTTATCGGCTCTGCGGTCACCCAGTCCACAGCCGTTTACGCTCTTATTGTCTCTTTCTTACTTATGTTTGTGTTGTAAATTAGCTTTTTAAAAAAAATAAAAAAATAAAAAAAGGTTCTTAATCTTAAGAATTAGGAGGAACAGTTATGGATATGACATTGATCGTTAAAGCAGCATCTTTACTAGGAGCCGGCATCTGTATGGGTCTTGGCGCCATCGGACCTGGAGTTGGTGAGGGATTTGTAGGTGGCAAAGCTTGTGAGGGTATCGCCAGAAGCCCCGAGCACGCTGGTCTTATTACCAGAACAATGCTGGTTGGACAAGCCGTTTCGGAGTCAACAGGTATCTATTCGCTGGTTATTGCGCTTCTTTTGATGTTCTCAGTGTAAGCTGGCAAGTAGCAAAATTTTTAAAGGAGTCGTCCCTATATGGTAAGCGTAGATTATTCGCTGATTTTGGTTATTTTGAACTTCATCGTTTTGATGTGGCTTTTGAACAAGTTTATCTTCCAAAATGTTAAAACTTTTTTGGAGAAAAGGCAAGAGAAGATAGCCAGCGAACTAGAAGAGACTGAGAAGGCCAGAGTGCAGGCTCAGGAGCTTGTTTTGCAAAAAGAGCAAGAGCTCAAAAAAGCCGATCTGGAGATCAGAGGCGAGCGCAAAAGGATGCTGGATAAGGCAGAAGGGCAAGCAAATCAGATCTTGAGTGAAGCCAAATCTCGTGAGAAGCAGATCTTGCAAGAGAGCAAAAAAGAGCTTCTTTCCCAAAAAGATGCGGTTGTCTCAGGCATCGGTGATGAGATGGCAGCTTTGGTGGCTAAGATCTCGGAAAAGATTATCGGACAGAAGTTGGACGAGAAATCTGATGCGGAGCTGATCAAGAAGATGATAGCCAAGGGTGTCTAGAAGTGAGAAGTAAAACAATAGCTTTTCGATACGCCAAAGCTTTTTTCTCTTTGCTTGCAAAAGAAAAACTGGAGCCGCTCTCTCTTGATGTGGAGCGACTGATCGCCTTGTTTGAAGATACGCCCGAGTTGGCAAAAAGTTTGAACAGCTCTGTCTTTGGCAGAGCCAAAAAAGAGAGCTTCGTCAAGGATTTAGCCGGGCAGATGTCCGATGCCAAGATTTGGTTTAACCTCTTTTCGCTCCTTGTCAAAAAGCATCGTTTCGACTTTGTGGTGGACATCTTGCAAGAGCTCAAGGCGATTATCTTAGATTATCAAAATGGCGAAAATGTGGAGCTTGTTTTGGCAAGAGAGCATTCCCAAGGTTTGCTCGATCAGATCAAGAAAGCTATCGAAGAGAAAATCCAGAAGAAGCCGAAAATCTCTTTGCTGGTGGACAAAAGCATTGTGGGCGGCTTTGTGGCTCACACCAAAAATTTTAGCATAGATTGTTCGGTGAAAAGCAGTTTGGACAGATTGGCTGCTCAATAGGTCAAGTAGGAGTGAATGAATGAAAATACAACCTGATGAAGTTAGTAATATTTTAAAAAGTAGGATAGACGATTTTACTTTTGATGTAGATATCGCCGAGACGGGGAAAGTGGTGGAGGTTGGCGATGGCATCGCCCGCGTTTACGGTTTGCACAATGTGCTTGCCTCGGAGATGGTTGTCTTCGAAAACGATGTTTACGGGATGGCTCTGAACCTTGAAGAGGACAATGTCGGTTGTATCCTTTTTGGTAATGGTAGCAGCGTCAAAGAGGGCGACACCGTCAAAAGAACGGGAAATGTGTTGCAGGTGCCTGTGGGTGAGGCAATGCAAGGCAGAGTGGTCGATCCGCTGGGTAAACCACTAGATGGCAAAGGCGAGATCAAGACCGACAAGTTTTTGCCCGTCGAGCGAAAAGCTTTGGGTGTTATCCAAAGGCAGCCGGTGGAAGAGGCTTTGCAAACAGGGCTGAAGGCGATCGACTCGATGATTCCTATCGGTAGAGGGCAAAGAGAGCTGATCATCGGCGACCGTCAAACGGGAAAAACTGCCATCGGCTTGGATACGATTATCAACCAAAAGCAAACGGGCGTCAAGTGTATCTATGTGGCAATCGGTCAAAAAGCTTCCACGGTGGCTGGCATCGTCAAAACCTTGGAGTCTCATGGGGCGATGTCTTACACCACGATCGTTAGTGCTACCGCTTCGGTTTCTCCCGCTTTGCAATACATCGCACCTTTTGCGGGAGCGTCGATTGCTGAATATTACCGTGACAAGGGTGAACACGCCTTGATTATTTATGACGATTTGTCCAAACACGCCGTGGCTTACCGTGAGTTGTCTTTGCTCTTGCGTAGACCACCAGGACGTGAGGCTTTCCCCGGTGATGTGTTTTATTTGCACTCACGCCTTTTGGAGAGAGCCAGTAAGCTCAGCGACGATCTGGGTGGAGGCAGTCTGACCGCCTTGCCGATCATCGAGACGCAAGCCGAAGATATCTCCGCTTACATTCCAACCAATGTTATCTCCATCACCGATGGTCAAATCTATTTGTCGTCGAAACTTTTTTACTCGGGGCGTCGTCCTGCCATCAATGCGGGACTATCTGTATCCAGAGTGGGAGGTAGCGCCCAGATTAACTGTATGAAAAAGGTGGTTGGGCAGCTGCGTTTCGATTTGGCACAATACGCCGAGCTAGAAGCTTTTGCCAAGTTTGGCTCGGATTTGGACAAGACCACTCAGGCACAACTGCGCCGTGGTGAGAGGCTGATAGAGATCCTCAAGCAGGGGCAGTATAAGCCTTTAGAAGTGGCTAAGCAGATTATGATCATCTTCATGGCAAATAACGGCTACCTCGATGAGATAGAGCTGAGTAAGGTCAAAGTGGTAGAAGAGAAACTTTTTGAGACCTTGGAAGACAAATATGGTGACTTGCAAAAATCTTTGTCTAGTGAAAAACTCACCGATGCCCTCAAAGAGAAGATGCACAACCTTTGTAAAGAGGTGGTGGCTAAGTTCTAGTCTGTGTTCTCATCATTAGAATATTTTTTTGAGCGGGCATAGCTCAGTGGTAGAGCATCAGCTTCCCAAGCTGAGGGTCGCGAGTTCGACTCTCGTTGCCCGCTCCATTTTTTTATCTGTAACGAGGTTTTTATGTTAGTATCTTCTATCGATTTGATGGGTGGCAAAGCTGTGCAACTGCGCAACGGCAAAGAAAAGGTTTTGGAGAAGTCCGACCCTGTGGCTCTGGCGGAGGAGTTCGCCAAACTCTCGCCAGTGGCAGTGATAGATCTGGATGCGGCCATGGGCAATGGCGAAAACGAGCAGCTCATTCGGAAGATTTGCACTCTCGCCGACTGTCGTGTGGGTGGAGGCATTCGCTCTATTGCCAAAGCCAAGAAGATCTTCAGTTACGGAGCGCAAAAGCTCATCATCGGCACCACCGCTTTTGAGGCAGATCAGATTAACCACTCCTTCTTGCAAGAGCTGGTGGACAACTTCGGTAAAGAGCGGATAATGATCGCCATCGACGCTTACCAAGGCAAAATCACCACCCAAGGCTGGAAGCACGATACGGGGCTAGATGTTTATGCCACTATCCAAGAGTTGGAAAACTATTGTGACAGCTTTTTGTTTACGATGGTGGAGACCGAAGGCTGTATGACGGGGATGGATATGGACGCCATCAAGCGCTTGCAGACCAAGAACCAACTCACCGTCGCCGGAGGCATCAAAGACGACGACCAGATAATTGCTTTGAGCAAAATGGGTTACGATGTCCAAGTGGGAATGGCGCTCTACACGGGGGCTATCGATCTGCATAAGTGCTTCGTGGAGTCGCTGGCTTGGGACAAAGCCGACCTGCTACCTACCATTACCCAAGACCCTTTTGGCAATGTGTTGATGCTGGCTTACTCCAACAAGGAGTCGCTTTACAAAACTTTGCGTGAAGGCAAGGTAACCTACTACTCCCGCAGTCGTAAAGCTCTTTGGACCAAAGGTGAGACTAGCGGCAACCGGCAAAGCTTCATCTGTATTCGACCGGACTGTGACCGTGACACCCTGCTTATCCGCGCTCACCAAAAAGGGGTGGCATGTCATCTGGGCAACTACTCTTGTTTTGGCGATAAACCTTTTGACTTAAACCTCTTATACGATATTGTCCGAGACAGATTTGCTAACCCTAGTCCAAAATCTTACACAGCCAAACTCGCCCAAGGTGATTTGCTCAAAGAGAAGATTATGGAAGAGGCAGAAGAGGTTTGTGATGCTCGCTCGCTGGACGATAAGATCTGGGAAGTGGGAGACTTGCTCTACTTTTTGACTTGTTACCTCGCCAAAGAGGGCATCTCGTTTGCACAGGTTTTCAACGAGCTGCAAAGACGGGATCGGAAGTGAAGTTGCGAAACCGATTCGGCAAATAAGAGCAGATAGCTTATGGCAAAAACAGCAGAGATAAGTGTTGAAGATATTGCGATTCGCGCCACTAAAATAGATGGCGAAGATTATATCTGTATTACCGACATCGCCAGAAAGAAAAATTCTAATGCGCCTGCTGATATTATTAAAAATTGGCTTAGAAATAAAAATACAATAGAGCTCTTGGGACTTTGGGAAAAATTAAATAACCCAAAATTTAAACTGGTCGATTTCGACCAGTTTAGAAATGAAGCTGGCTATAATCACTTTGTTTTGTCACCTCAAAAATGGATAAAATCTACGAATGCAATAGGGTTGCAATCTAAATCAGGAAGGTATGGTGGAACTTTTGCTCATCTTGATATAGCTTTAGAGTTTGCTTCTTGGATTTCTGTAGAGTTCAAATTTTATTTGATAAAAGAGTTTCAATATTTAAAAAGCCAACAAGCAAAAGAGTTAGACTGGGATTTAAAGCGAAAACTTGCTAAGATAAACTACCGTATTCATACCGGAGCGATTAAGAAAAATCTTTTGCCGGTGCATTTAGATGCTCAACAAATCAGTTATGTTTACGCCAAAGAAGCCGATGTGTTGAATATGGCTCTGTTTGGTAAAACCGCTAAACAATGGCGTGAAGAGAATCCCGACAAAAAGGGGAACATTCGTGACTATGCTAATGTCTCGCAACTAGTTTGTTTGGCGAATTTGGAAAATCTAAACGCTGTTTTTATCGGTGAGGGAATGCGGCAAAGTGTGAGGTTGGTGAAGCTCAATCAAATTGCGATCTCGCAGATGAAAATTCTTTTAGAACAAGACAAGTCAATATCGCTTGAAGGTTAGACCTATCTAAACAGCTCTTTTAACTCGTGTATATCTAGCTTCTTGAGCGTGTTGTCCACGCCTTCGATAGTTCTTTCAAAAAGCTCTTTCTTGCGGGCTTGCAGATCCAAGATTTTTTCTTCGATGCTGTTTTTGGTGATAAGCTTGTAGATGTTGATTTTTTTGGTTTGACCGATGCGGTGGGTGCGGTCGATAGCTTGATTTTCCACCATCGGATTCCACCAAGGGTCGACCAAGATCACCGTGTCGGCTGCCGTCAGGTTCAGTCCCAGCCCTCCTACCTTTAGGCTGAGCAAAAACACTTTTTTCTCCTCGTTCTCGTTGAACTCCTTGATGATCTTCTGGCGATTTTTGGTCGAGCCGTCCATATAGCTGTAGCCCATCTTCGCTTGTTGCAGATGTTGTTCGATCGTCTTTAGGCTTTTTAGGAATTGGGCGAACACCAAGATTTTTTTGCCGTTCTCCACACAAAGGTTGATAAGGTCGATCGCCACCTCTATTTTGCCCGAAACATCGCTCTGGCTCTCGTCGATTAGGTTTATCCCGTTGGCAATCTGGCGGAGCTTGGTCAGCCCCGAGAGGATGTGAATAGGCGTTATCTTCTTGTCGTTCAAAATCGATCTGCTGATCTGTTCCCACATCGAGAAGTAGAAGTTGTGCTGTTTCTGGCTCATCTGGCAATAAACCACTTGGCTCTCTTTGGGGGAAAGCTCTTGCAAAATGTCGATTTTCTTTCGCCTTAAGATAAAAGGCGAGATGATCTTTTGCAAATATTTTTCTTTGGCTTTCGATTCCACCGTCTTGGAAAAAGAGCGGTAGTTGGGCAAATACCCCGGCAAAAGGAAGTCGAAAATCGACCATAAATCTTGCAAAGAGTTTTCCATCGGTGTGCCGGAGATAGCGATTTTGTGCTCGGCGCTCAAAGCCTTACTCACCATCGAGCGTGATGAGCGAGGATTTTTGATGTTTTGTGCCTCGTCCAAGATCAGGTAGTAAAACCCTTGCTCTTTCAGAAGCTCAAAATCTTTACTAGCCAAGGCGTAGGAGGTGACGAAGATCTTGTTTTTTTGTTTGAGCAATCGCTTTCTGACCTCTTTGCTGCCTTGGTAATCGACGATCTGGATCTTCATCTGAAACTTCTTTGCCTCGGCGATCCAGTTGTAGATTAGCGTTTTGGGGCAGATCACCAAGCTGTTTTTCGTCTTTGGCATCATCGCCAGCACCGACAAAGCTTGCAAAGTTTTCCCTGTTCCCATCTCGTCTGCCAAGATGCCGTTCAGGTGGTGACTCTCCAGCGTCTTTAGCCACTCAAACCCTTTTTGCTGGTAGCTACGCAAAAGAGGTTGCAAAGGAGAAGGGGCGATCTTTTTGGCACGCCGCCGCAGAAGGTCGCTCAACATCTGTTTTAGATACTGGTCGTCGATAGTCGTTTGGCTACCTTCCAGCGCTTTTATCTGCATCAGCTTGTAGTTGGGCAGCGTCCAAAGCTCTTCCATCTTGTCTGCCGACGAGAACAAAATCTCGTCTATCTGCTTCACCTTGGCGAAGGTGGTCTGGGAGATGATAATTTTCTTCTCTTTGCTGATTTGGTAACAATCTTTCTTCTCTTTTTGCAACTTTTTCAGTGTTTGGTAGGGGATGTTGATCCGCTCGAATTTGAAGTTGATATCGAGACCCAAAAGTTTTTTGCTTTGCAAAGATCTGATGTCAAACTCGGGGAGTAGTTCCACCTTTTGGGTTAATAGCTCTTGCAAATCACGGGAGACCTCAATTTGCCAAGCGGGGTTTACGATTTGGTAGATCTTGTCTTTGATCAGTTCCACCTGGTATCCCGTAAACTCGCAATACTCCGCCAGCGGCTTGCCGATTTTGGCGAAGTACTCTCTTATCTCCCGGACGAAATCTGGGGGAAGGTAGCACCACTTTTCTTGCCCTTCGAAGTTTTGCACGCTTAAGCTAAAACAGTCAACAATCTTGTCCACCGGCAAGTTGTGCTGGTCATCGAAGAAGATCTGGCTTGTCATGGTGACTTTGCCCGGAGGATGCGAAAAGCGCAAACGCAAGTTGGGCATCAAGGGTAAGTATTGGGGGGTATCGCACTCTATCTCCAAGCTGTGTCCCGCTTTTTCGATCTGCTCTCTTGCCAGAAGTTGCAAAAAAACCAGCTCGATATCGTTGAGGTAGTAATCGCCTTGCAAGAAGCTTTCGATTTTGCTTTTGTGGAAAGGCAGATTTGTGGAGTAGATGTGGTTGGCAGAGCAGAAGTAGAGGGTGTTGCCCACGAAGTAGTTGTAAGTGTTGAACTCGCTGTAGATAGACAGACACCTTTGGGGCGATACTTTTATGATGAACTTCATTTTCTGCTGGGAAAAGATGAGGTCTTTTTGGTTTTCATTCAGCTTCACTTGTCCCAGATCAAACCCTTTGAGGATAAACAGAAGGGTAGGGATTTTTTTTGTGGGAATGGTAAAATGTTTCATCTTGCGACTGGTGAAGGTGCTGTGTTTAAGCAGAAAACTGAGCAAGCTCAGATCTTGGTCGGAAAAAAGCTCTTTGTTTTTGCCGATCTCCTCTGGTTCTAGTTGAGGATACCCTTCCAAGTAAACGCGTAGTGGGGTGTTGTGTTGCAACAGGTTTTCGATGTAAATCGCCTTTTGCCGGCAGAGCGTTTGGAATTTGCCGAAAACATCTATCTCGTATTCGATATCTGAGGCTTTGTCGTTTTCCGTAAGGTCTTGAGCGGTGATGTAGTTGTAGCAGTAATCTACGGCAGAGAAGTAGTGGGAGCATTCGGTTTTGGAACAATGGTAGCAGTGATGAGAGGTTACCCTGTCTTCTGCCAAATTGTAATCGATCTGCACCTTGAACTTCGGTCCTTGGCTCGGCGAAGAAGAAAAAAGGCTAATCTTGTAGCTGTTCTCGCCTGTCTTGCGCGAGCTAAACTCCAGCTCGTTCTTGTCGAACTTTGTAGCGTCTTGGAAAAGCCAAGAGTTGGATTGACTAAGGTACTCTCTCTTTAAAATCATTGTATCAAGCCGTCCAAAATTTCAAAGATTGTCAAGCAAAGAGTTTGTTTGATAACAGATGGAGGTTTACCTTGCGGTGAGTTACTTGTGTCACCTTTCTTTTAGTTATTGGCTTTCAGCCAGTGATGTGTCACCTAAGGTGGGTCTCCACCTATTCTTTGAGTATAAAAGTAATATGTTCTTTCTCTTGCAGAGGGCTTACTCTTTTCGGATTGTCGAAAAGAGTAACAGAAAAGTCAACTCCGCTTAAAAGCGTCAGCGACGGGCGTGTCACCAGCAGAGTAAAAAAGTGTGGTTGTTCCCGTTTATTACCCATAGTCTTGTTATTTTCTAAACCTAACTTTTGCACCTCTACTGAGAAAGTGATTTTTGTCACTGGCTTAACAAAGTAGCGAAAAGGGGCTAATTTCCCGTTAAGCGGAGATTTACCCCACAGGCTTTGTCGTTTCCGCTCCCTTACCACATAAATGCGGCTAAGGATTTGAGATTTAATTTATGTGGTCAGGCAATTGATGAGTTACAAAGGATAATTGTTAATTAAAAATAAAAGTGAAAAAATTAAACCCATCACTTAGTGGGAAAGGGATGGGGCAATTTTTCATTCTTCTTTTTTAAATCTTATTTTCTGACCTGATCACATAAATACGGCTAATAATTTGAGACCTCATTTATGTGGTCAGGTCAGATTTGGGGTGGCATTCTCCGCTTCATCGGGGTTACTTTTTTCCTTTCTTGGTCGAGCAGAGACACTTGGCACTTCCTTAAGGTGTTGAAAACGCAGGGACCAAAGTGATTAGCCAGACAGGAAAAAATCTCGGAGATGCTCTTCGCCACGGTAATCTGTAAGACATCTCACGCCCTGTCTCTAGCGAGTTGAAGCGGAGCGGTTTTCTTTTCTCTCCCCTCTCTTTTCGTCGAGCGTTCAACGAAAAGAGAGGGTCTGGCTGAAAGCCAAATCAGCAAATCTCCGCAGGAGAAATAAACCTCTTGACGAAAGAGGAAATGATTTTTGATAAGGAAAAGAAGAGTTGAAATTGTTTTATGGCTCATTTTACAAAGAAGGATGAAGAAGATGGATATATCCAAAAAAATTGCTGAGATGAAGAAAAAGCCCGGTTTCGTGGAAAATGTGGGAATGGTGTTGGCGCACAATGGAATGGTGCGAGGCCGCAGCCGAGATGGTCAACCGGTGAAATCTTTGCTTGTGAAGACCAACTACGCTCGCATCCAAGAGTTGCAAAAAAAGTATAGCCAAGAGCCAGGGATCTTTGAGATAGCGGTGGAAGCCAAACAGGGCAATTTTTTGCCCGGCGAAGATTTGCTTTTTATCGTTGTGGCAGGAGATATCCGACCGAATGTCAAGAGGGTGCTTGCCGAGTTTTTGGAAGATGTCAAAACCACCTGTTTTGAAAAAAAGGAGAAGTTGGCATGAAAAGCCTACCTATTGCCAGCGACCACGCTGGGTTTGAGTTGAAGCAGAAGTTGATTGAGTATCTGAGTCAAAAGTTTAGTATGAAAGATTTTGGCTGTGAGAGTTGCGATTCGATCGACTACCCCGATTACGGCTTTGCTTTGGCTGCGGCTGTGGCTGAAGGGAAATACCCTTGTGGCATCTTGCTTTGTGGCTCGGGAGTGGGCATGAGCATCGTCGCCAACAAGGTGGACGGTATCAGAGCGGCTTTGTGTCACAGCACCGAGTTTGCCCGCCTGTCGCGCCAGCACAACAACGCCAACATTTTGGTTTTGCCAGCAAGGTTTGTCAGCTTCGACTTGGCAAAAAAGATCGTCGATACTTACCTTGCCACCGAGTTTGAGGGCGATCGTCACCAAAAAAGGTTGGATAAGATAACCGCTTATGAAAAAAGCAGATAGTCTGGCAGCACAAAACTGCCGGCTAAAGCTTGTTTTAGGTTATGGACGAAGAGAAAAAGATTTTTTTGACAACAGACTATCATCTTTAATCTTGACAATAGGGAAGCTGTAAATTCCTTGCTTTGAGGTAAAAATAATAATAGGGGGTTGCCGTTGTGAGAGTTTCTGTTTTGGGTTGTGGTAGATGGGGCGGATTTATAGCTTGGTATTTGAGCACCATCAAGAAGTTTGATGTCACCAGTTGGGGTCCAGCGCAAGACCCGATTTTTCAGAAGTTGTCTTCCACTGGAGCCAACGACTACCTTAAATTTCCGCAAGAGATCACCATCACCAGCGATTTAGCGAAAGCTTTGCAAGCCGATTTGCTGGTCATCTCCATCAGTAGTCAGCGTCTTCGAGAGTTTACCAGCAAGCTCAACCAGCACGATTTGACGGGCAAAACCTTCATCTTGGCGATGAAAGGCATAGAGGAGAGTTCGGGAGAAAGGTTGTCGCAGGTGATGAGCCAGCAGATAAATCAGAAGATAGATATTGCCGTTTGGGTCGGTCCTGGGCATGTGCAAAGCTTTATCAAGATGGTGCCCAACTGTATGGTGATTTGCTCGCAAGACAAAGATTTGACGCTAAGGTTGGTGAAACTGCTAGAGAGTTCACTCATAAGGTTTTACTTGGGCGAGGATATGATCGGCAACGAGGTAGGTGCCGCTGCCAAAAATGTGATGGGGCTTGCCGCGGGGATGTTGGACGGTTTAGGGCTAAAGGCGCTAAAAGGGGCTTTGATGGCCAGGGGCGCTCGGGAAGTGGCTCGTTTGATAAAGGCGATGGGGGGCAAAGAGATCACCGCTTACGGACTTTGTCATCTGGGCGATTACGAGGCGACGCTTTTCTCGGAAAACAGCAACAACCGTAAGTTCGGGCAGTTGGTGGTTGAGGGCAAAAGCTTCGATAAACTGGCAGAAGGCGTGGCAACCAGTAGCGCTCTTTTGCAAATTGCCAGTGAGTTGGGGGTAGATTTGCCCATCACCAAGGTCGTTAACCAAGTCGTTCACAGTAAAGCGAAGCCTGAACAGCAGTTGAAAAACCTGTTTTTGCGTCCTCTTAAAAGGGAGTTTTAGGTGGAATATTTTAAGAAATACAAGAGTTTATTGCTCTCGGTGGTTATCTTTGCGGCAGTTTATTTTGCTATTTATCAATACACAAAAGACAAAATCTCTCCGCTGAAAGTCAGCAGTTTCGTGAACTACTACGACTCCGATCTGGCTTTGCAGGTGGAAGATGTCGAATATATTTTTCCCTCGTGGATTATCTTGAGCAAAGGGACGCTTTTTTATCAGCAGAAGCCTGTGTTTCGTTTCGACAAGGCGAAGTTTACCCTGAGCCTGTTTTCGATCTTTAGTCACGACAAGAAGTTCAAATACAACATCGCTGTCGCCGATGGAATGCTGGATGGTAGGTACTCGGGCGATAAGTTTGAGATGGATATCGAAAATTTGAGCCTTATTGATGTGCCACTGTTGGCTGATTACAACCTCAAAGGCGACTTGAGACTGAAGATAGATGTGAAGATCAGAGATAAGAAGATAAAAGATGGCGGTTGCAACTTCTTGATCTCCGATTTTGGTTTTACCGCTCCTTTTGCTTATATCAAAGACACATCTTTGCATTTTGAGAGCGTTGCTTTTCAGTCGCGGGTGGAGGGCAATCTGCTACGGGTGAACAAGTTTGCCATTCAGGGTCAGGAGCTAAGTTTGCAAAGCTTTGGTAAAGCCAAACTCCTGGAAGATAAGAGCTATATCTTGGAGTTACAAGGCAAAAAGCGGTTTGCCCCAACTTTCTTTCAGAAGATAAAAAACGGCTTTTTCGTCGGGCTTTACCTCTCGGACGCCGTGGGCAAAGATTGCTATTTCAAAGCCGATTACTCCCAAGATGGGTTTGATTATCAAAAGATAGATGATCAGGTTGCGGCGCGAGAGTTGCAGCAGCAGCTAAGGGGAATGGTTGAGTAGTAAATTTGGAGAGACCAGATGAAAATAGAAGTGTCGATAGGCGAAGTTGTAGATAAGCTGAGCATCTTGTCTATAAAGTTGGAAAAATTTAAGGACAAGAGTAAAAAACAAAACGTTAGTAACGAGTTTGATATTTTGTGTCCCGAGATGGAAAAAGCAGGAGTTGCCGTTGGTTCTAAAGAGTTTAGTGACCTAAAGTCTGTCAATCTAGAGCTTTGGGAGATCGAAGACTCCATCAGGGTAAAAGAGTCTAAGGGCGAGTTCGACGACGAATTTATTCAGCTAGCCCGCAGCGTCTATTTTCGCAACGACGTTAGAGCAAAAATCAAGAAAGAGATCAATTTAAAACACGGTTCGCTCTTGATAGAAGAAAAAGAGTATGTGGAGTATGAGTAGGGTGATTATTGAGCAAATCCAGAATTTTCTTATCGGTAGACCAAAGTCTAATCGAAGATTAAAACTATTGGAGTCCAGAGTAAATGAAAAAACTAAAATTGCTCATAAACAGATAGAGGGATGGGCTTTATCAGCAAGGGATTGTGAGATATTAGATGCTGATTTTTTAGAATCTGCTGACGAGATAGTGAGGCTTGGTTTTAAACTGCGAACAGAATTGTTAAATAAATTTAAAAATAAACTTTCACATTTTAAAATAAGAGTTTTAATCCATTGCCCTAATGAGAAATTGTCTGTGGGGTATGAGTCGATTTTTAAAAATATTTCTAAGGCTTTTTCTCATTTAGGAGTTAAAGTCAAGTTGCTTTTTTGGGGAGAAATAGAAACAGCAGATATTTTAAAGGATTTCAAGCCAAACATTCTATTTTCTTTAAATGACAGAGCGTATATAAAAGATCTTGATTGGAAGTCTATAAATGATTATCGAAAGATGAATTCTCTTAAAATAGGCTTGTCTGTTTGTGAAAAAATGCATTGTCATAAGGGTGAAACCTTGCAAGGAATAATAGAAAGAGGAGAGAATTTAAAAGTTGATTTTTACCATTCCTTGTGGAATCAGGAGTATATAGATAGCAATGAAGATTACCGAAAATATTTGGATCGAGGCTATTCTATTCTTCCTTGGGAGTTTGGTGCGAATATTTTTGATTATTACCCTGTGCCTAATATAGAAAAAGATTTAGATTACGTTTTTCTTGCCTCTACTAATAGGAATAAAAGACCTCGCTATCATAGATATTTTAGTAAGATTTTCCAAGAATTTTATGGTTTTTATGATGGACCTGGATGGTCGGTCTACGAAGGGAACACCGACTTTTCTCGGGACAAATTTTTATACGCTAGAGCTAAAATTGGCATAAACCTACACCTACAAAAGCAAATTGACACCGCTTATGATATGAACGAAAGGACTTATCAATTGGCAGCTTGTGGAACTCCTCAGATCGTAGATAATGCTCAACTAGTGTTAAAAAAGTTTCGCAAAGAGTCTTTGTTTATAGCGTCAAATCCCAAAGAGTATTATGAGTTATTTCAATACGCTCTTAATTCTCCACAGATTTGTAGGGAAAAATCAAAAATGGCTCTCGAAGATATTTATAATGGACAGACATTGATTCATAAAGCGCTTGATTTTGCTCAAAACTTGGAAAATTTGTTATGAATCTCGCTAAAGTTACGGTGATAATACCTACATATAACTCTGCGAAATATATTTTACCCGCTTTGGGTAGCGTTTTTTCCCAATCGTATAAAGATTTTGAAGTTATAGTCGTGGATGATGCTTCCACCGATGGCACTCAAGAGCTATTGGCTTCTATCTCAGACCATAGATTTACCTATATTCTCGAAAAAGAAAATAGAGGTCCAGGGTATTGTCGGAATATTGCTTTAGAAAAAGGCAAGGGTAAATATATTATTTTACTAGATTCTGACGATTTATGTGTTGTAGATAGGTTTAAAATTCTGGTGGATTTTATGGAGAACCATTCAAATATAGCTGTTTGTGGAAGTTGGTACACAAATTTTGGTATGTCGAAAACTAAGCATCGATATTTTTTGACACCAGAGATGTTAAAAGCTGTTTTTTTGTTCGATTCTGCAATGTGTCATTCTTCTTGTATAATTCGAAAATCAAGTTTGGATAAAGGCAATTATAGATATAATGCAGAGTTTAGAAAATCTCAAGATTATGAAATGTTGAATAGAATGAGCAAAAAAGAAAAGTTTTGTAATTTGCCAAATTTCTTATACTTAAGAAGGATTCATAAAAATCAACTAGGTTATAAACGAAGCAGTTACTATTCTGATAAAGTTAGAACCTTTAATTCAGAAAACATTTTTTTAGAATTAAAAATAACAGAATTTAGCAAAGAGTATAGACCAAATAGAATTCTTTTTGATTTAGAGAAAAAACTTTTTAAGAAAGATTTAAATGAAGTAAAAAATTGGATTGATTTTTTAGTCAAAAAAAATGAAGTATCAGCTTTTTATGATCAAAAATCTTTCAAAGCTGTTCTGCTAAATAGGTTTTGGCGTATTTGCAAGCAATATGGGATGTTTGGTTCAAGAAGTTTCTTTTTTTGTAAATTTTGTCAAAAAATTAGAAAACCTTTTTTTCTTAGTTTCAAATCTTTTCTATATGGATTCTTGCCATTAAAAAAAGCAAAACGCAAGTTTCTCTTATGACAATGAAGATTCTTTATATTTCTTCTAAAAAAAAATGGGGCGGAATTTGTAGTTGGATGGAAAAAACTGCCTTGGCTTTAGAGGATAGAGGGCATAATGTTTTTATAATCTCTCACCCTAACAGTGAATTTACAAGACAATCAGATAGAAGATTGAATTTGATTGTTAGACGATTGGGCTTTATGTATAGCCCTTTTATGATTCTTTGGGCAATAAATTTTATAAAAAAACACAAGATTGATTTAGTTGTAGCTAATATTGAAAAAGAGATCGTAGCTGGTGGAATAGCTGCGAAATTGTGTGGAATACCGCTGCTTAGGCGAGTGGGGAATGAAGGAGATTTTAAGGATAGGCTAAAGTATCAATTACATCATAAACTATTGGTTGATCACACAATGACAATTTCCAATTTTACAAAGCAAGAGTCTTTAAAAAGAGTTAGTTGGGTTGATACTAAAAAATTTACAGTTGTTTATCATGGAAGAAAAGTTACCAACTTTTCTTTTGACGAAATCTTAATGGAGAAGAAGAAAATAGGAATTGAGGAGAATAAAATTGTTTTGGGAGTTACCTCGCGGCTTACAAAAGAAAAGGGAGTAGAAGATATAATCAGGGCATTTTATGATGTTTTGTCAGACTACCCGCAAGCTATTTTGGTAATAACTGGAAAAGAAGAAGATGAAAAATTACGGGGAATAGTAAAATCTTTAGGAATAGAAAGCAATGTTTATTTTGCTGGTTTTACAAGTATGCCTATGTTAAGAGCGGCTATTTATGACATTGCTCTTACATATACAAATAATGAGGCTATTCCAAACACTCTTTTTGAATATTTGGCGGTGGGTTGTCCAACAATTAGTTCTAAAATTGGAGGGATACCTGAGTTAATTGAGGATGAAGTGAATGGTTTGTTGGTTGAGGCAAAATCTCCCCAAAAATTGGCAAAAAAAATTGCTTTACTAATTAAGAATGAATCAAAAAGAGTTGCATTATCTAAGAAAGCAAAACTAACAATGGGAAAAAAATTTTCGGAGAAAGCAATGATAGATAATGTCGAAACCCTTTATATGAAATTGGTTGAAAATGCTTGAAAAAAAAAGAGTTTTACAACTTCTTTTTTTGAATTTGAATAGGGTTCAAATAGGTTTACTTCTATTAGTCTCTTTTTTATTGCCTATGCATATTTGGATTCCTGAGTTATCGTTATTTTGTTTCTTGTTTTGGTTATTACAAGGAAGTTGGAAATCTAGACTTTTGTCTTGTTCGTTTAAGGAAAACAGAACACTTCTATTTTTTTTATGGGGTTATTTTTTTTATATTGCAATGTCTGTTTTGTTTTTTGAGCCTTTAAATTTGCAATTTTCTGAGCTTGAGAGACGATGGTCAATGCTTATTTATCCTTTAATATTTTTAGGAACTCCTCAACTGATGAATAACAAAAAATTTTTAGATTTTATTTTGCTTTTTTATGTTTTAGGAGCTTTGTTTATTTCTGTATATTTGTTAATAGTTGGTAATTTTTCTTTTTTTGTTCCCAGCGTTTTCTTGGGAAATAGAATCAGATTTTCGAACATAATTGTTTTGGCATTAGCTTTTTCCATCTATCTAAGCTATAGATACAAAAATAATTGGAAAAGTTTATTTTTATTGGCTTTAACACAATTTATTTATCTTTTTTCTATTTACATAGCTAGCTCACGATCTGGCATAGTTGCTGTAGTTGGTCTGGGTATTTTACTACTAGTATTTGTTTTTCGTAATAAGTCTCTGAAATTAGGAAATAAGATAGTTATGTTTATTATAATTTCCTTTAGTGCTTATTTACTAACAACTAACCAGAGAATGAAAAGTGAGATAGTTGATAGTCCAAGAAGTAGAATTTATAAAGCTGCCCTATGCAGCGCCAAAAATGGATTTGGAGGTATAAACTATTTCTTGGGGTTAGGGAAAAAAGACGCTTTAGAAGAGTTTACGGTGAATTTAAAAAAGATAGGGGAAAAACCTTATTCTCATCCTCATAACGATTTTTTATCGATACTTTTAAAAAGGGGCTTTGTTGGATTGATTTTTTTTGTTACCATTTTGGGAATTGCTTGGTATAAGGGAATAATGTCCAAGAACTTTTTGCCTCTTTCATTTTTGCTAGTTTTTTTAGTTTATCATCTTTTTAACGGAGTGTTTGAAGTAAGGCATGACATTTATCTATTTTACTATTTCTATTGTTTACTAATTTTCCGTTCTTATTTACATAAAAGTGAAGATATTAGTGAGACTTTGGAGATTTAAATGGAAATTTTAAAAAAAGAGATAAAGGATTTGTGTGTGTTTACCCCCAAAACCTTTCCCGACTCCCGTGGTTATTTTATGGAAAGTTTTAGGCAAGATGAGTTTGAGAAAAAAGTGGGAAAAATCAATTTTGTGCAAGAAAATGAGTCTTGTTCTAGCTTTGGGGTTTTGAGAGGGCTACATTTTCAGAAAGAGCCGCATGCTCAAAGCAAATTGGTTCGCTGTGTTGTGGGCAAAATCTTAGATGTGGCAGTCGATTTGCGTCCAGAGTCGCCAAATTTTGGTAAATACGAGTCGGTGGAGTTGTCGGAAGAGAATAAGAAGCAGTTTTTTATTCCCAAAGGGTTTGCTCATGGATTTTTGGCTCTTTCAAAAAAAGTGGTGGTGCAGTATAAGGTGGATAACTATTATGCGCCGCAGTCTGAGGCTGGGATTATTTGGAACGAGCCAACGGTGAATGTTGATTGGCAGTTTGAGAAATACGGCATTGATGAGCCAATTTTATCCAATAAAGACAAAGATTATCCGACTGTAAAAAGATATTTGGAAAGCGAGGAGAAATGAAAAAAATACAGGTATTGAAACCTTATTATAGGATTGACGAATGTCTAAATGAAATAAGAGAGTGTCTAGAAATTGGTTGGACTGGAATGGGTTTTAAAACAACTGAATTTGAAAACGAGTGGAAAAAATACACTAATTTAAGAAATGCTCATTTTTTAAATTCTGCAACGGTCGGTTTACATTTAGCTATTAAGGTGATGAAAGATACCTATAAGTGGAATGACGGTGATGAAATTATCTCTACAGCTTTAACTTTTGTTTCCACTAATCATGCAATTAAGTATGAAAATTTGGAACCAATTTTTGCAGATGTGGATGGTTCGCTGAATTTAGATCCTGCTTCTGTTCAAGAAAAAATTTCATCTAAAACTAGAGCTATTATTTTTGTTGGAGTTGCTGGCAATACCGCAAATCTTTTGGAGATTATTAAAATAGCTAAAAAAAACAATTTGAAAGTCATTCTGGATGCTGCACATATGGCTGGAAGTAGAATAGATGGAAAACACGTAGGTTTTGATTGTGATGTTTCTGTTTTTTCTTTTCAGGCGGTTAAGAATTTACCCACAGCAGATAGTGGGATGATATGTTTTGCTAACGATAAACTTGATAAAAAAGCTAGGGAACTTTCTTGGCTTGGTATAAATAAGGACACTTTTGTAAGAAGTAAGCAAGGTAATTATAAATGGGATTATGATGTTGCTATTGTGGGATTTAAATATCATGGTAATTCTGTGATGGCGGCTTTAGGGTTAGTTGGTTTGAAATATTTGGATGCTGATAATAGGAAACGAAGGACGCTTGTTAATTTTTATAAAGAAAAGATTGGGGAAGAGTTTGAGTTTATTAAACATGAAAGTGATGAAACTTCTAGGCATTTATTACAAATTTTGGTAGAAAAGAGGGAGAGTTTACTCAATTATTTAACTGAAAATAATGTTTATCCAGGCGTTCATTATAAAATAAATTCTGTTTACGCTCCATATAAGAGTGTTAAACTCCCAAATGCTGAATTTTATTCTAAAAGGTTATTGTCGCTGCCATTGCATTTACATTTAAAAGATGAAGATGTTGTAAAAATTTGTGATTTGTTATTACAATATAAAAGGAAGTCAAAATGAATAACCTCCTAATCACCGGTGGTGCCGGTTTTATTGGTAGCCATTTGGTGCGACTACTGGTGAACAAGTATCCTCAAAAGAAGATAATCAACTTGGACAAACTGACTTACGCTGGGAACTTGGAAAATCTGAAAGATATAGAAAATAAAGAGAACTACACTTTTGTAAAAGCTGATATTTGTGACAAAGAGCAGCTGGTTAAAGTTTTCGATCAGTTTAAAATAGATGGTGTTATTCACTTGGCGGCAGAGTCGCATGTGGACAGGTCTATCACTAACCCGCTCGAGTTTGCCACGACGAATGTGATGGGCACTCTCACGCTCTTGCAGACTGCCAAAGAGGCTTGGAAAGCTGATTTTACGGATAAGCTTTTTTACCATGTTTCAACAGACGAAGTTTACGGCTCTCTGGGCAATAGTGGCTTTTTTGTGGAAGATACACCTTACGATCCCAAATCCCCTTACTCTGCCTCCAAGGCAGGTTCTGACCATTTTGTGCGTGCTTATGCCAACACCTATGGTTTGCCGATAATTGTCTCTAACTGTTCCAACAATTATGGACCAAATCAATTCCCCGAGAAACTTTTACCTCTATTTATCAATAACATTCAACACAATAAACCGCTGCCCGTCTATGGCAAAGGTGAAAATGTGCGAGACTGGCTTTATGTGATAGACCACGCTCGGGCAATCGACACCATTTTCTTTTCTGGCAAAGTAGGAAAGAGTTACAACATTGGTGGATTTAACGAGTGGACCAATATCGATTTGATTAAGCTTCTTTGCAAGGTGATGGATAAGAAGTTGGGCAGAAAAGCCGGGGAGAGTGAAAAGCTGATCACTTATGTTACCGATAGGGCTGGTCACGATCTGCGCTATGCGATCGATTCTTCCAAGCTAAAAAATGAGCTTGGTTGGCAACCGTCTTTACAATTCGAGCAAGGGTTGGAGAAAACAGTTGACTGGTATCTAGGCAACGCCGCTTGGCTAAAGAGCGTTACCAGTGGCGACTATCAAGATTATTATAAGAAGATGTATGGAAATTAATTTTGATTTAGTAAAAAAGGAGATAGTGAAGAAACTATCTAAGATTAAGCCTGAAAAAATATATCTTTTTGGCAGCTTTGCTTGGGGACATCCTTCATCTGATAGTGATTTGGATTTATGTGTTGTGGAAAAATCTTACAAATCAAAATGGGAAGAAAAGAAAAAAATTGATGATTTGCTCAAGAATATCAGATTATCAAAAGATATTTTGGTGCCAACCAAGGAAGAGTTTGATTTTTATAGTAAAGAGTGCGGATCTGTATATAAAGAGATTAAAGATAAAGGGTTACTCTTGTGGAGTTCAAAAAGCAATATCTAGTATTGTTGGAAAAAGCAGAAGTTGATTTGGAAACTGCTAAATTAATTTTATCTGAAATCGGTAAAGGGAATGTTAAATTGGATTTGTGGATTGTTTTTTTTCACTTACAACAATCTGTAGAAAAGTGTCTAAAATCTTTATTAGCGTTTAACAATGTGCATGTTTTGAAAACTCATGACATTGGAGCTCTCTTAACTAAAGTAGAAGAGTTGAAAATTAGTTTACCTTTTGAAGAAGATGATTTAAAATTTCTTTCTTATTTTGCTGTAGAAGGTCGATATGGGGCTGTTTTGGAACAAATAGAAGAGCCTGAAAGATATTTTAATTTGGGACAAAATTTGTTAAATTTTGTTATAAAAATAGTTAGGAAGTAACAATTATGAAAGGAATAGTTTTAGCCGGCGGTAGCGGCACCAGGCTCTATCCCATTACTCAGTCTATCTCAAAGCAATTATTGCCGATTTACGATAAACCGATGATCTACTACCCGATTTCTATCTTAATGTTGGCAGGCATCCAAGATATCTTGATAATCTCTACGCCGCAAGATTTACCCAAATTTGAGCAGATGTTGGGGGATGGCGAAGATTTTGGCGTGAAATTTTCTTATGTAGAGCAGCCCAGTCCAGATGGTTTGGCGCAGGCGTTCATTTTGGGGCAGGAGTTTATTGGCAATGACGATGTTTGCTTGATTTTAGGGGACAACATTTTTCACGGAAACGGAATTATCGAGCTTTTGCAAAACGCTCGTAAAAATGTGGAAGAAGAGAAGAAAGCCACGATTTTCGGTTACTATGTGGAAGACCCTCAGCGCTACGGAATTGCCGACTTTGATCAAGATTTGAATGTGAAAAGCATAGAGGAAAAGCCTAGCAATCCGCCCAACAATTACGCCGTTGTTGGACTTTACTTCTTCCCCAAAGGCGTTAGCGAGATTGCCAATAACGTGCAACCGTCTGAGCGAAGAGAGCTGGAGATTACCTCGGTGATTGATGCGTATTTGCAAACGGAAAAGCTAAAATTGGAGTTGATGGGTCGAGGTTTTGCATGGCTGGACACAGGGACTCATCAGACGCTTTTGGAGGCGGGTTCTTACATCGAGATCTTGGAGCGTCGTCAAGGTTTGAAAGTGGCATGTTTAGAAGAGATAGCTTACCGACAAGGGTTTATCGACAAGGCAAAATTGCAGGAGCAAGGCAATAAAATGGGCAAAAATGGTTACGGTCAATATCTGCTGAAGTTGGCTAGAGACACGGTAATTCATGGAGATCGGAATGAGTAAACTTAAGCTTCCTCTAGGTGTTTTTACGGAATATAAAACAAAATCTTATATAAGTTTAACATCTTTTTTAATTACAATTACTCTTTTTAATGGATTTCTTCTTTATTTCACAATTTTCAGAGATTATGTTTTGTCGGACACTTTACGTGCCTTGCTCATTGATATTGCTTTGCTTTCCCCAGTTCTGTTTTTCCCCAAAAAAGTTGCCAAAGTTTACTTGTTTCTGGTTCTATTTTTGGTTGTGTTGAGCAGCTTGATAAATGTTTTGCATATTGTTCTTTATAAAAATTTTATCTCTTTTTGGGCTATACAAGCGCTTTTTGAGACAACAAATTCTGAAGCAGGGGAGTTTGTAAGAGATTTTTTTGACTTTAAACTTTTATTGGCGTGGTTCGCCTCAATTTTTATTCCAATTTCAGTGTTTAAATTGGTTAAGAAAAAATCTCTTAAAGTTGCACGGAGTAAAGTTTTCCCCTGTGTGATAATTTTTTATTCTTTAATTATTTTGTTTGTTTTTTTTTCAAAAGGAGAAAAATTTTATAATTCGCACTATATGTGTTTGAATGTTTGGTCGATTAACAAATATTTAGGCGAAGAGAAAATTGTTGAGTCTGCATCTGTGCAAAAAATAGAGAGTGATTTGGGGCAATTGGAGCAAAAATTAGATAGAATAAATTTGGTGGTTATTGTTGGAGAAGCGGCGAATCGAAATCATATGGGGTGCTATGGATACAAAAGACAAACGACGCCAAAATTGGACAGCTTGCTAAAAAATGACAAATCTTTGCTCAAATTTAACAATGTTATCAGCTCGGCAACTCACACAGTTCCTTCTCTTAAAAATGGTTTGATGTTTGCCAATACTGAATTTTCTCAGCCTTATGTGAGCATTGTTGACGCACTCAATAGTTGTGGATTTAAAACTTTTTGGTTTTCGAATCAGACTGCAGCTTCGACCTCTGGGAATGTTTTGGAGCAAATTACTCAAAAAACAAATGTCAGAAAATATGTAAATCTTGCCGATAGAGAAAGGTCTTCGGTGCATTTTGATGGAGAGTTATTGCCGTTGTTAAAAAAAACTTTGCAAGATACGGCTAGATATAAAGCGATTTTCTTGCATTTTTTGGGTTCTCATCTTACTTACTCTATGAGATATCCCAGAAGTTGGGATTTCTTTACCAATAAGAGTTTGCCTGAGGATAAAAAAAAAATAGAAGAAAAATATCGTAAGCAAATAAACGCCTACGACAACAGCTTACTTTACAACGATTATGTCGTTAGTGAAGTTTTGAAAATATGCAAGAAAACGGCAGGGAAAACGGTTTTTTGTTATTTTTCAGATCATGGGCAAGAGGTTTACGATTGTCGCAAGATAAGGGGTTGTGACGCAGGTAATCCCACAAAAAATATGGTGGAGATACCTTTTTTTGTTTGGGGGTCACCAGATTATAGGCAAAAAATGGGCAAGAAATGGGATTTGCTGGAGAAGAGTTTGAATGTTCCATATTCAACTTTTTCGTTGTCCAATAGTTTGTTGCAGTTGAGTGGTGTTGAATTTGAAAAAATGTCCAAATTGCCATCGGTTTTTAAAATGGGAAGTTATCAAGAAGGGCGATATGTTTTTAGTTTTTCATATGAAGAAATTTTGCAAAATTCGGTTGCAAATTTTTAAGGCAAAAGCGGGTTTAGTTTGGAAATCAATTTTGACGAAATAAAAAAAATCTTAATCATCGCGCCGTTTCGGTTTGGTGATACTTTGCTAAATACAGGCTATTTGCCGTTTTTGCGGGAGAAATTTTGTAAGGCGAAGATAGATTTTCTTACCCGTATTCCGTGCCAAATGATGTTGGAAGGCAATCCCAATATCGATGAGTTTGTTTTGTTTAGCCAAAGAAAAGGGCTGGCAAATTTATGGGAGAGGAGCAAGCTTTTTTGGCGAGTGCGCAAAAAAAGATACGATTTGGTGATAGATCAGACCAGGGGCACCACTGGTGCACAGATAACCTTTTTTAGTGGAGCCAAATATCGACTTGGCTACGCCAATTCTCGTTACAAAAAAGTTTATAATCTTTTAGGTTTTGAGGGGAGGCAGCGCTACTCTGGGGCGATGCGGTTTGATTTGTTGGCACCTCTAGGGATAAAGGAGCAAAAGTTTAATTTGCATTTTGCGGTGAAAGCTGGCGATAGGGACTATATTAAAAATTGGCTTAAAGAAAATAATCTCTTGGATAAAAAGTTGGTTATTCTCTCACCTGGATCACCCGTGCCGCGTAAAATGTGGAAACTAGAAAAATATGCAAAACTTTGTGATTTGATAGTTTCACAAACATTATTTTCACCTATTTTACTTTGGGGACCATCGGAGCTAGCGACAGTTGAAAAAGTGCAACAGTTAGCAAACGAGAAAGTTTTACTTGCCCCAGCGACTAACTTTTCTCAAGCGGGGGCTTTGCTGGAAAAAGCGAAGATTTTGGTCTGCAACGATGGTGGCATCAACCATTTTAGCCAAGCGGTAGGTTGTCCCTCTTTGGCTATATTTACCGACAATAGTGAGACCAAAAACTGGAGCATGCAGGGAGTTTTTGAGCGTCACTGGCATATCACCGCGGAGAATAAAGAGATCGAGGTGGAAGCTGTTTTTGAGAAATTGAGAAAATGTTTGGAACAAATATTGGATGAAAGATGAATAAATTGTCAGTAGTGATTTTAACTAGAAATGGCATGCCAGAGATTGGTGAAGTGCTTCAGTCTATTTTGTGGGCAGATGAAATTTTGGTGGTAGACTCGGGTTCTACCGATGGGACTTTGGATGAGTGCAAAAAATTTGAGAATTGCCGAGTGATAAAGACTCGGTGGCTTGGATTTGGCAAGGCTCATCGTTTTGGAGTAGATAATGCCAAGTATGATAATATTTTTAATGTAGATCAAGACGAGATAGTCACTCCAGCTCTTGCCCAAAAAGTGCAAAGTTTATTAACTGAGGGCGACTTGGAACAAGTCTATAAAATTCGTAGAGAAACATTTTATGTAACTAAACTTATCAAACATTGCTGGAAAGGGGACTATCCAACAAGGCTTTTCAATCGTAAACTTGCCAACTTTGTTGATGAGGTGGTGCCTCACGAATATGTAGAGACAGATTTGAAAGTGCAAAAAATCAAAGAGCACTTTATTCATAAGTGTTATCCTGATTTTAAGTTGCACCTAGATAAAATTAACCTTTACACCGAAAACGGTGCAAGACATTTGTATGCTAAAGGCAAAAAAGGTGGAATTTGCAAAGCTGTTTTTCATGGTGCTTTTAAGTTTATTAAGATGTATTTGTTTAAACTAGGATTTTTGGATGGCAAGATAGGCTTAATCCTTAGTATCAACTCGGCGTTTTATGCTTATATGAAATATACCAAGTTGTGGCAATTAAACAAAGGAGCTGGATTAGATGGCTAAACTAATTAACTTGCCTATTCATAAAGACAACAGAGGCTCTCTTACGGTTATCGAAAAAGTTTTACCATTTGAGGTAAAAAGAGTTTTTTATTTAGACGATTTGGGTGATAGACCACGAGGAGCCCATAAACATTATGAGCTTTACGAAGCCGTGGTATGTTTGCGAGGTAGTTTTGTGATGAAAATTCAAAAAGGTGATACAATAGAAGAGTTTTTATTAGATTCACTGCAAAAATGTTTATTGATTCCACCAGAAGATTTTAGAATCTTACACTCTTTTAGTAAAGATTGTTTGATATTGGCTCTAGCTTCGTGTGAATTTGATCCCAAAGATTATATTTATGAGGTTTAGTAATAGATGATAGAGTTTGAAAATTTGGCTAAGTTGAACACTCCTTTTTTTGAAGAGTATCGAGAATCTTTTGGCAAAACTTTGCAAAGTGGTTGGTATATATTGGGTAAAAATGTAGAACAATTTGAGCGTGAGTTTGCTGACTATTGTGGAGTAAAGCATTGTGTGGGCGTTGCTTCGGGTCTAGACGCTCTTATTTTGGCTCTCAGAGCTTTTGATTTCCCTTTAGGCTCAGAGGTAATCGTGCCGGCTAACACTTATATTGCTTCGATTTTGGCAATAATGCAAGCCAATTTGAAGCCAATACTGGTTGAACCAGACGAGCGAACTTGTAATTTGGATCATACTAAGATTGAGGAAGCGATCACCGACAAAACCGTGGCAATTTTGCCTGTTCACCTTTACGGCAAGTTGTGTCGTATGGATAAGATTATGGATATTGCTAAAAAGTACGAGTTGAAAGTTGTGGAAGATTGTGCTCAGGCTCATGGTGCAATGTTAGGCAATAAAAAGGCTGGTTCGTTTGGTGATTTTGGTGCTTTTAGTTTTTATCCTACCAAAAACTTGGGAGCTTTGGGTGATGGAGGTGGTATACTCACCAATAGTGATGAATTGGCTGAAAAGTTGAGAGTGCTGCGAAATTATGGTTCAAGAGAGAAGTATAAAAATGAAATAGTTGGTTACAACTCAAGATTGGACGAGATACAGGCTGGATTTTTATCGATTAAGTTGAAGTCACTTGATAAAATAAACGAACACAAGAGAAAGTTGGCAAAAATCTATTTGGAGAATTTGGACTCTTTTTATTTGTTGCCTTTAGTAGAAGAAAACTATTTTGATGTTTACCATATTTTTAATATCCGCATAGCCAAAAGAGATGAATTGCAAAGATTTTTGGAAACAAAAGGAGTAATAACTGGGATTCATTATCCGATAGCTCCTGCCGATCAAAAGGCTTTAATAGGTGTGATAGACAGGGAGTATCCAATCTCCCAAAAGATGCATAAACAAACTTTGAGTTTGCCTTTGTCTTATTTTCACACAGAAGAAGATATATATCGGGTGGTAGACGCTCTAAATGAGTTTGCCGATGCCTAAAGTCTTGCACATCGATACCGAGCGCTCTTGGAGAGGTGGGCAGCGTCAAGCCACCTATCTTTTTGAAGCTTTGTTTCGACGCGGTTTTCGCACTATGATGATTTGCCGACCGAACTCTTGCTTAGAAGATTTTTGCAAAAAGAGAGAGCTACCTTACACAGCTGTGCCGATGAAAAACGAGTTTTGTTTGTTCTCGGCGTGGAAAATAGCTAAAATTTGTCGAAAGCAGAGGTTTACCATCGCTCATCTTCATTCTGCTCACGCGATTGCCGTCGGGTTTTGGTTGAAAATCTTTTGTCCTAGCATCAAGCTTATCGGGGTTCGGCGAGTAGATTTCCATCTCAAAAAAAATCTTTTTAGCAAGCTCAAATACGCAAGGTTAGATAAGTTGGTCTGCATCTCAAAAGGGATAGAAAAGGTCGTTCGTAGCGATGGCTATCAAAACGCGGCAGTTATCCACAGTGGCATTGATCTGAATAGGTTTGCCAAAGAGAGTCCTGCGGGGCTTTGTCAAGAGTTCGGTTTCCCACAAAATCACCTGATAGTGGGGACAGTTGCCGCTTTGGTCGGACACAAAGATTATCCCAATTTGCTTCAGGCTGCCAAGATCGTTTGCCAAAAAAAGGCCAATGTCTCTTTCTTGGCTGTGGGAGATGGAAGGTTGAAAGCGGAGCTGGAAAAGTTGCACCAAGAGTTGGGGTTGGGTAATCGCTTCGTCTTCGCTGGATTTAGGGCTAATGTGGGTAGCTATCTGAAAAGTTTTTCGATTTTTGCCTTGGCGTCGCACTTAGAAGGCTTGGGGACATCTATCTTGGACGCTCAAGCTTTGGGATTGCCGGTGGTTGCCTGCGCCAGTGGTGGAATCCCCGAGGCCGTCTTCGATGGAGATAACGGCTTGCTCGTTCCCAAAAAATCTCCTGCTCAGTTGGCTGAAGCCATCTTGAAGTTGGTAAAAGATCAAAACCTGCGTTTGGCGATGGGGAAAAGAGGGCGAGAAACTGTCCAAGATTTTGATATCAAAAAGACGGTGGAGAAGAACATCGCACTTTACGAAAAATTGTCAGGCGGTTGTTCTACAAGCGGTCGTTTGCCTGTTTCTGAGTAAAGAGTTAGGCTAGAAATTGCCTTATAGTTCGTTTTTTGGGTTGACAACTAATTAAAAAATCGAAAAAGGTGATAAAAATGGACTTAAAAAATTGATAATTTTAAGGAGACGAGAATGAAATTAGTAATAAGAACTTTTTTAGTTTTGAGTTTAATGGGTTTGTTTGCTTGTGGCAAGAAGGGGCAGGCTGTGCTGGCTTCTTCCCAAGGCGTGGAGATTAAATCTTCTGCGGTGGCAAAGATTTTCAAAGATTTGCCCGAGCAAAACAAAGCTGAGTTGCAATCTAACAAAGACGCCTTTATCAACTTCACCAAAAACACCGTATCGCAGTTGGCTTCGATAGATATCATCGCCCTAAAAGCCAAAGCAGCTGGCGTGGAGAACAGCAGCGAATACAAGAGCAAAGTCAATCTGGGAGCGCAAGAGCTTCTGATTAGAATCTTCGTTGGGCAGAAGTTTACTGCCAAAGAGGAAGATCTGACCGATGAGCAACTAAAACAAGAGTATGATAAGATCAAGGCGAGCCGCTCCGAAGAAGAGTTGGCAAACTTCCCCGAGTTTGAGGCAGTTAAGGCTAAGATAAAACAGCAGTTAGTCTCGCAAAAGGCGCAGGCACAGTTCCAAGCTTTCGTGAACCCTTTGGCAGAAAATGTGCAGATCGACGATGCGAATATTAAGAAAGTCGCCAAAGATTTTTTTGAAGAGAAAGATTTGGATAGCAAAGTGGTTATCTCTAGAGTTGAAAAGGCGCAGATAACCGTTGAAGATCTGTTGTTGTCTTTGGGCGACATATCTTTGCCCGAAGTTAGAAAGCAGGTGAAGAGCCAAGAAGATGCGGAGCAGTTTTTTAGCAAATCGGCAGAAAATTTGGGTATAAACTTGCAGATCGTTCAGATCGCCAAAGATGAGGGTATCGAGAGTGGTGAGCAGTATGTTGGTGAGTTGAAAGAGATCGAGAAGATTTTGTTGGTGAACATCTTCGTGAAAAACGAACTTTTTGCCGGAGAGGAGATCCAAAGATCAGCCGTAGAGGCGGAATACAAGAAGATTAAGGAAAACAACCAAGATATCGGCTCTTTGGACGAGGTTTACGATAGGATCGAGGCAGAACTTTTGGCTGCCAGGCAAGAGTCTTTGGTGATGAACTATTTGGAGTCGCTTAAAAAAGAGATCGTTTTGGACAACAAAACTATCGACGAGTTTGTTTACGACAACTTGAGTAGCGAGGCTCAAGAGGCTTGGGACAAAGAAAAGCAAGAGGCGGCTGCCGCAAGCGCAACTTCTTCAGATTCGGCTTTATAGACATCCTTTATATTGTGTAGATGAGCAAGGTTGTTTTTACCAACGGCTGTTTCGATCTGCTTCATGCGGGTCATGTCGCTTATTTGCAAGAGGCAGCCTCTTTGGGCGACTATCTGGTTGTGGGGTTGAACAGCGACGCCTCTATCAAACGGTTGAAAGGCGATTTGCGACCGATTGTCCCCGAGAATGAGCGGAAGCTTGTGTTGCAGGCTTTGGCTTGCGTAGACAAGGTGGTCATCTTTGCAGAAGACACGCCGCTGCAACTCATCCAGAAGATCAAACCCGATGTTTTGGTCAAAGGCGGAGATTGGGCGCCCGAGCAGATTGTGGGAAGTGAGTTCGTCTTAGCAAGAGGTGGTCAGGTGCGAAGCCTTCGCTTCGTTGAAGGGCTCTCTTCGACCAACATCATCGAGAAAATTTTGCAAGTTTATGGAAGATAGTCAAGAGTTTGGAATTGTAAGGCAGCGCTGCGGCTCGCTCTACACCCTGGAGCTGGGCAACGAGAACGGTTGTAAGGGCTGTCTTTTGGCAGGAGTTTGTCAGCGGCAAAACAAGGTGGTGCAACTCGACTCAGAGCTTGATTTGAGTATTGGTCAAAAAGTTTCTTTGGCAGTGAAACCTAGCGATAGGCTTTTGTCTTCCTTGGTTGTGTTTGTGCTTCCTATCGTTTTGATGATAATGTTTTATTTTTTAGGTGGTTTGTTTCTAGATTCTGAGTCTGGGCAAACCATCTTTTCTTTTTTAGGCTTGGGTTTGGGCGCTTTGCTCATCAAGTTTATCGATAAAAAAGCTAAGATTAAGGTGGAGATTAAAAAATGGTAGCGACGATTATTTTAGCCGCCGGCAAGGGGACGAGGATGGACTCGCCATTGCCGAAAGTGGCAATTGAGTTTTTGGGTAAACCGATGATCAACAGGGTCATCGAGGTTGCCGAAGGTTTTGGCAGTCAAAAAATCTGTGTGGTGGTAGGCTACCAGAAAGAGGTCGTTCGCTCGGTGGTGAGCGCGCCTGTCGATTTCGTCGAACAAAAGCAGCAGTTGGGCACGGGCGATGCGGTGAGTGCTTGCCAAGACAGTTTGAAAGGTTTTGCAGGCACGGTCGTCGTTTTGTGTGGAGACACACCAGTCTTGAGTTCTGGCACGATTTCCGATTTAATCGAGTATCACGATAAAGGCGACTACAAATGCACCGTTTTGACTGCCAAGATGGAAGATCCAGCCAGTTATGGGCGTATCGTCCGCGATCAGAAGGGCGATTTGCAAAGCATCGTCGAGTTTAAAGACGCCAGCCACCAGATACGAAAACTGGATGAGATCAACAGCGGCATCTACTGCTTCGATGCCCAACTTCTTTTTGAGGCTCTTCAATCGGTGAACACAAGCAACGCTCAAGGCGAATATTACCTCACCGATACGATAGCTATCCTTCGGGCGGCAGGACACAAGGTGGGTGCTTTTGTTTGCCAAAATCCGCTGGAGATCACAGGCGTCAACTCTATGAGCGAGTTGAAAAAGTTGGAGCAGAGTCTGACCACATAAATACGGCTAATCAATCAAGAGTTTATTTATGTGCTAAGAGTGCTGAAGTAGAGCTGTCTTGAACTCAATTTATAATCAAAAATTAGGTTGACATTTTTTCTGCAGGCAAAAAAAAGGAAAAAATAAACTTAGGAGAAATAATGAAAAAATTATTAAAAATGATGTTGGTTTTGAGTTTTTTTGCTCTTGCCTTGAGTGGATGTAATGTCTTTGGAAATGATGATGATAAAGAAGCTAAAGTTGTTATCTATGAGGCATCCCTTGCTGGTAGAACTGTATCAGGCTTTGCTAAAATATCTTCATCTACTATTAGTAAAGGTGGATACAACCCTCAAGCTTGTTTTGAATATGCTTTGAAACTAAAAAACGAGGGTGATGATTTAGCTAACGGAATTACATATTCTGTTGCTTTATACAAAGATGAAACTAAAGTTTCTGACCTTGCTTCCAATGAAAGTGTAAGCACAATTGAAGTTGGAGCAGTAGAACCTGCATCTGACAATTCATATCTGACTAGTGGAACTTGGTCATCTTCTTTCACATTTATCCCTGATTACGATAATGGTTCATATAAAATGATTTTTACGGTAAGCAATGGGCAAACAAAAGAAGTAGAGTTTACTATCACAGATTAATTATTTTAACCAGAAAAGGCAACCAATCGGTTGCCTTTTCTTATTTTATCTACATAGATAAGTCAGGAATTAAGAGTTAAAGACGAAAAATGAAAAAATCCACCGCAACCCCGCACTTTTCAGAGCATCGTTCTACTGATGGATTCCTGCTTTCGCTAGGAATGAGGGGAAAAAATAAGGTGTCGGGGACACCATCGTTTTAGCTCTCATTAAAGCGAGAGATTTTTGCTTTCTCTTGCGGAGGGCTTACTCTTTTCGGATTGCCGAAAAGAGTAACAGAAAAGACAACTCCGCTTCAAAGCGTCAGCGACGGGGCGTGTCACCAGCAGAGTAAGAAAGTGTGGTTGTTCCCGCTTATTACCCGTAGTTTTGTCATTTTTGGTATTTGGCTTTGCACCTTTACTTAGAAAGTGGTTTTTGTCGCTTGCTTAATAAAGTAACGAAAAGGGGCTAATTTCCCGTTAAGCGGAGATTGCCCCGCCCAATGGCTTTGGCTCTAGTGAGCCAGTCAATTAAAAAACTGGGAATGAAAAGTGAAAAATTCCATCCCTTCCTTTCCCTACTAAGTGATGGCGTTAATTTTTTCACTTTTATTTTTAATTAACAATTATCCATTGTAACTCATCAATTGCTTTGGAGCGGAAGCGACAAAGCCTTAGGTGGTTTAGTAATCAATCAAGACTAAATCTGTGAACTTGCTTAAAAGACTGAAGTTGTGGCTGTGTGAGGAGTTTATTTCTCTTACTTTAGCGGTGCTAGGAAAGAATCTAAACGATGCACTACAGCCACAACAAGGGAGTTTTGCAAGTTAGGATTTTGTCTTTTGATTTGATTTTTTCTTTCGGTCACATTTATTTTTTTTCAAAAAAAAAGAAAGGTGACACAAGTAACTCACCGTAGGTGAACCACTGGCTGTAAGCAATAAGAGTAAGCCCTCCGCAGGAGAAAGCGATAATAAATTACTTAATAAAATAAGGAAAGGAGCGGGCGCTTACCTGCTTTGCAAAAAAGAGAGAGACTCTCTGTTAAGAGAACACCTCTCCTCGCCTTTAGGCGAAACATCATCCTCTTAAGCTTTTAAGGAGTTATCCTCTTCTCTTTGTAGAGGTTATAAGCGCTTTGCTCGATGGCGTAAACTTTTTTCAAAAATACACCTTGCAAAGTTTTCTTGTCTGTTATTTTCTCGTTTGTCCATAGCCGATAAAGCTCGCTTTTGTCACTACCGAAATCTCCGGTTAGGTAGAAGTTGCCTTGCAGGTATCCGAACTTGGAGTTGCGGACGATGAAGGCGTAATCTTTGGTGGAAGAGGTTCTGCGCAGATCTTTTCCCCAGAAGCTGGCTTCGTAGTCAACATCAAGCACTCCCAGGATGGTGGGGGCGATATCCATTTGGTTACTCAGGCGGCTTATTTTGCTGGGAGCGATATACTTGGGAGCGTAGAATAAGGCGGGAACGAAAGATTTGCGGTAGTCGAAAGGCAACTCACGGTGCAAAGTTTTGGAGTGGTCACCCAAGAAAACGAACAGCGTGTTTCTGAAGTAAGGTTTCTTTCGCATCTTCTTCATAAACTGCCCGATACACCAGTCTACATATTTGAAGGTGTTGTAGTTACCATTAAGTTTGCCGCCTTCCAGCACTTGTCCGTAGCGGTAGTCTGGCACCGTGTAGGGTGGATGGTTGGTTAGACTCATCATCGTTAGCAAAAACGGCTGTTTCTGGGCGTAAGCGGAGTCGGCAATCTCGATCATCTTGTTAAACACAAGCTCGTCGGGGACGCCCCATTTGTTCAAAAAATCTTTTTTGGCGAAATCTTCTTTGCCGACGAAGTTGTCAAAACCTTTGCCGATCAAAAACCCTTGCATATTGTCGTATTGCAACTCTCCGCCGTGACAAAACCAAGTCTGGTAATTTTTCTCTTTGAGAATCGAAGCCAAGGTGGAGATCTTTTGTTGCCCTTCGGTTTGCTCCATCATCGATTTGCCCACCAGAGGTGGCCACGAGCAGAGTGTGGCTGAGATGCCTTTGTTGGTGCGTTGCCCGCAAGAGAAAAACTGCGTGCAAAGCATCCCTTTCTTTGCCAAGGCGTCGAAGTTGGGCGTCAAGCCTTTGTTGTAGCCGGTGGCTCCGGTGAACTCGGCAGAAAACTCTTCCAAAATCACCAGCACGACATTCAGTTTCTTTTGTGTGCCAAAAGCGGTAACTTTTTTATAGAAGGGGTAGCTGCTGTTCAAAAAGCTTCCTCGATTTATCTTTTGGCGGGCGTAATCGATAGCCTCCCGGTTAGTTTTGAAGTAGCTAATCTTCTCGTAAAAGTTCTCTTTTTCGATTTTTTGCGAGTAGTAGATGTTGCGGTAGAGGTTGAAAACAGGGTTGAGAGCCATCTGGTTGGCAAGGTTGTTTTTGGAGAAGAAAGCTTTGCCCCAGTTGATTTGGTCGTTGCCGATAGAGCCTCTGGCAGCCACGAAAAGTCCGCCTGTGAAAACTACCAATAACACACCTCTTTTGATAAGGTTACCAAAATTCAGTCGAACTTTTTGTGGTCTTGTTTTGATGATCAGATGAGCCAGATAAAGGTAAACAAGGCTAGCCAAGCAAAAGCCGCCAGCATACCAAACCACGGGGTAGTCAGACCAGATCATCTCCCAGATCACGCTCAAATCGTCGTCCAGATATTCGATGCTGGCAAGGTTCAGGTGCGAGTTGTAAACCGCAAAAAATTCGATGTCGATAAGCGTCAAGAGCAAGACGAGCAAGAAGCAAATAGCCAGAAGGTAGCCGATAAAAGATCTGGATAGCCTTGAGAACTCCACCCCCAAGAAAGGCAAAATCCCAACGACGAAGAAAGGAGCCAAAAGGTAAGCCAGCAGGCTACTGTCCATCTGCGCGCCGATCAAGAAAGCTTGCAACAGTTCTTGCCACGGCAGACTGGTCAACTCGTGAGAAAACTTAAATAAAAACAGTCCTCTGGCAAGAGCCAAAAAAAACAGGTTTAAGATAAAAAATTTACAAAAAAATTTGTAGTTGTAGGGAATTAGTGGTCTCATATCTCCTCTCTTTTGGGGTTGTTGCTCAGCAGTTGGGCAATCTTTTCTATTTCGATGTTAGGGTTGTAAACGGGCAAATCTTCGTATTTTAGGTAGCAGTTGGAGTAGATCCCGCAGATGCAGTCGCTCTTTTGCAAATCCGCTTTGTCCAGCTCACTCTCATTCTTGGCACAAAATATCTGGTAGTCGTAGCCGCTGCTCAGGTTCTCTCCCAGCAAAAAATCTGCTTCGATTTGGCTCAAAACCTTGGGCAAAGCAGTTTTGTTGTCGCAGCAGACGAAAGTCTCTTTTTCGCTTCTGGCAACGATGCAGTCGGCACCAGCTTGCTTGGCTCTACCTGTGTCGGAGTTTTTTTTATCCAAGCTGAGCGTCGGTGCGAGCTTGAGGTAAGCGACGCTGTATCCTAGAGTTTTTAGGTGTTTGATGAGCCTTACGATGGTGGTGGTTTTGCCCGAGCCTTTGCTACCTAGGACTGCAACGATTTTCATCTTCTGGCAAGCAGCTTTTTTATCTGCGCACAAACTCTAGCCGAGGAGCCGCTGTCGCAGTAGTTGTAGATGAAGCTTTTGTCTTTCTTCAGCATCGCTTTTCGCTCTACTGCGGGGTTGCAAGCCTCTTTGAGGGCTGCTTTTAGCATCTGAGCAGAGGTGATGTGCAAAAAGCTCTTTAGCCACGAGTCGATCTTCTCTTGTAAAAGCGGTTGTCCGTCGGAGTGCTTGGCATCGGTCGAGTAGATGATGCCCACTTTGTCCATCGCCAAAAATTCGTTCATCACGCTAGATCCTTCGGTGATCAGCGTGTCGGCAGCCACCATATAAGGCATAATGTTCACCTCTTGCTCGGGGATGAGCACCAGATTTGGGTTGGCTTTGACGATCTTTTCCACGAAACGGTGTTGTTGGTGTTTGGCGTATTTTCCGCTCCAAGAGTAGGGGTGTAGCTTGATTATCACATTGTAATCTTTGCAGTCGGCTAGATGCGGGGTCAGATCAAAAATAGAGGTCGGTTTGTAAGAGGGAGCGTAAAGGACGATTTTTTTGGCAGGGTCTAGTCGCAACTTCTTGATTACCGCTTGCTTGGAGTAGCTTCCATCGAAAAGTTGGTCGAGCTTGGGTAGTCCCAGAGCGAAAATATCCTCAGACGGTAGGTAGTCAGCCAAGATTTTTTGGCGATACTGACCTTCCACGAAGCGGATGTAGCGCACCTTGCCGGCTTGTTGGGCGAGTTTGCGATACCTTTGTGTCTTGATGCTGAGTGCGTGTTCGATGTTGCAAAGCAGGGCGTCTCCATAATCTTTTGGATTTTTGAGTGTGTCGCCACAGATAACGGCGTCGAACCCTTCGCTTTTTTTGGTCAGGCGGTAGCCAGCAAACTTCTTGGCTATCTTCTTGGTTTGGGACAAAAGGAAAATCCCCAAAAATCTTTTTTGGATCTTGCCGATTTTCAGGTAAAGCTCCAACTGCTTGTCTTGGCTCATCTCTTGCCACAATGGGGCAAAGCTCATCCAGTAATACTCTTGAGCCAGATCGAAAACTATTTTAAACTTTTTCATCCTCTTTAGATTTGCTCCAGCGCTTGGCTCAGAGCTTTTATCAGATTTTGGGGGGCTTCTAGTCCGATGGAGAGCCTGACCATCGACGGGGTTAAGCCGAACTGTTTGAGCTGGTCTTGCGGATAGCAGAAGTGGGTCATCGCCGCTGGCACTTCGATTAGTGACTCGCAATCACCCAAAGAGACGGCGAGTTTGAAAAGTTGGATGTTGTCGGCAAGTTTTTGGGCAGAGGCTAATCCACCTTCGGTCTCAAAGCTGATCATCCCCCCGAACTTCCCGCTCATCTGTTTCTTGGCTAGGCTATGTTGGGGAAAGCTGGTTAGCCCTGGGTAGCTCACGCTTTTTACTTTGGGATGGTTTGCCAAAAACTCGGCTACTTTTTGAGCCGAAGAGCAGTGGCGCTCCATCCTCAGACCCAGCGTCTTGATGCCGCGCAATATAAGGAAAGCGTTGAACGGGCTAAGCACGCCACCCAGCTCGCACATATAGTCGAACTTTAGCTTGTTGATATAGGTAGCGTCCTTTGCTACGGCTACCCCGGCGATGGCGTCTCCGTGTCCACAAAGGTATTTGCTGGCGCTATGCACCACCACATCTGCCCCTAGCAGCAGAGGATTGGTAAGGTAAGGTGAGGCGAAGGTGTTGTCTATTACCACCTTGATCTTGTGCTCTTTGGCAATCTGGCAAACTTTTTCGATATCGATAATATCCAAGTTGGGGTTGGCAGGAGTCTCGAAGTAGATAACCTTGGTCTTGTCGCCGATGTTTTTCGATAAGTTGTCTAAGTCGGTGAGGTCTAAGATTTTGGCAGAGATGTGGTAGCGGGGCAGAAGTTTTTCGATGACGCTGTGAGAAGAGCCGTAGAGGGTGCGATGGGCGATCACCTCATCGGCTGGAGCCAGCAAAGAGATAAGCACCGACGAGATGGCAGCCATGCCTGAGGCGAAAGCGACCGCTCCGGCTCCACCTTCCAGCTGGCTTAGTTTGTTCTCCAGCTCACGCAAGGTGGGGTTGTTGCCACGCGTGTAAACGTAGTCGTCGCTTTGGAAACTCATCACCTTTTGCACGGCTTGAATCGAATCGAAGCTGAAGGTCGAACTCAAGGTAATCGGCGAGTTCAGGGCGTTGCAAAAAGTTTTTTCCTTTTGGGGTGGGTGAATGGCTTTGGTATCAAATTCCACTAGCTAAAACCTCTTTGATAAATAAATTTTGTTTTAAAAACTTTTTTGGGTTGCAAATGTCAAGACAAATTCTGTTGACAATATTTTGGTTAAACTGTGGGTGGAAGCAAGAATGGTCTTAAAGTTAATATTTTCGATATGAGGAGATGGAGTTGCCCAAAATAGCCCAAAAAATGCGTGATGCTGGTTTGCCAGCCCGAGTGATCGCAGATTTTCTTTATTATCGCCAGCTGGCTCTGGCTGGAGAGAGCGGATATTTGAGCGAGGCAGAGATCGAGCCTTTATCCAGCCAAGATCTGGTGAGTTATAAGAGTCTGCCGCCATCTTCTGCTGCGCATCAAGCCAAAGCGGTGATCATCAAGCTCAACGGAGGTCTAGGCACTTCGATGGGCTTAGAGAAAGCCAAGAGCCTTATTGAGGTGAAAGATGGTTTGAACTTCTTAGATATCATCGTCAAGCAGCTCTTGAGCAGTAGCCAAAATCTGCCCCTGGTCTTTATGCACAGCTTTGCCACTGCCGCCGACAGCAGAGAATATTTGCGCAAATACGACCAGAGGTTACCACAAAGCTTGCCACCCGATTTTTTACAAAACAGCTACCCTAGGCTCAAGGCGGAGAGTTTGGCTCTTTGCGACTTTGCTGACGACACCCTAAACTGGTCGCCACCGGGTCACGGCGATATTTATACCGCCTTGGTAGTCAGTGGGCTCTTGCAAAAGTTTTTGGATGCCAAAATTGATTACGCTTTCATCTCCAACTCCGATAACTTGGGAGCCAGTTTCGATGCCCAGATAGGTCAATATTTTGCCCAAAGCGGTCTGGATTTTATGATGGAGGTTTGCTCAAGGACGCCGATGGACAAGAAAGGTGGTCACTTGGCAAAAAAAGATGGCAAAATTGTTTTGCGGGAGCTAGCCCAAACTAGGCAGCAAGATCTGCCTGAGTTTCAAAACATCGCCAAGCACAAATATTTTAACACCAACAACCTCTGGGTGAACTTGCACTCTTTGCGCAAGATGGGTGAGTTTCGGCTGCCTTTGATTGTCAACCCCAAGACCGTCCAGGGACAAGAGGTGGTGCAGCTGGAGACGGCGATGGGTTCTGCTATCAGTGTGTTTGGCAAAAGCAAGGCGATGTTGGTGCCCAGAACAAGGTTTATGCCCGTAAAAAAAACTAGTGATCTGCTTTTGATGCGCTCCGACTTTTTCGATTTGCAAGCAGATTTTTCGCTGTCGGCTTGTCGTGACGATTTGCCTCAGATAGAGGTAAATCCCAAATTTTATGGGACGCTGGCTCAGTTGGAAGAAAAAGTGAGGATCGTGCCATCTTTGCGGGAGTGCCGGAAGTTGAGATTAAAAAACGATTATCTGTTTGACAAGCCACACAGGTTCGTCGGTAATTGCATTGTCTAGATTTAGGTTGTAAAATATAGATTAAGGAGAAGGGAAATGTTGAGTAAAAGAGCGAAAGCGATCAAATCCTCGCCAACCATGGCGGTGGCAGCCAAGGCAAAACAGATGGTCTCAGAAGGGATCGATGTTGTTAATTTTGGAGTAGGGGAACCAGATTTTGACACGCCAGATTATATCAAAGAGGCTGGCAAAAAAGCTATAGACGACAACTTTACTCGCTACACGCCTGCCCCAGGGATGCCAGAGCTACGCAAAGCGATTGCCAAGAAGTTACAAGAGCAAAACAACTTGGACTACTCGGCACAAGAGGTTATCGTCTCTCCCGGTGGCAAGGCTAGCTTGTTTTATCTGATTTTCACCGTTTGTGATCAAGGCGACAAGGTGATAGTGCCGGCTCCTTATTGGGTGACTTACCCTGCCCAGATCGAGCTCTCGCAAGGGGTTCCCGTGGTGCTGGAAACCAAACAAGAGAACGACTTTAAGATTGAGATTGCCGAGCTGGAGAAGCTGGTGGCAAAAGAGGGTAAGATCAAAGCGATCATCTTAAACTCTCCCTCCAATCCGACTGGAAGCGTTTACAACAAGAAGGAGTTGACGCAGATCGGCGAATTTTGTGTGAAAAACAACATTCTCATCATCTCCGATGAGATTTACGAAGAGCTGGTTTATGAGGGCAACTTCGTCTCGATTGCCGAGTGTTCGCCAGCCATCAAAGATATTACCGTGGTGGTAAACGGAGCTTCCAAAGCTTTTGCTATGACAGGCTGGAGGCTTGGCTACACCGCAGGTCCAAAAGAGATAATCGCCAAGATGAGCAGCATCCAGTCGCAAGTCTCGTCCAATGTTAACTCCATCAGCCAAAAGGCGTTCATCACCGCTTTGGAAGAGAAGACCGACGATGTGGAGAAGATGAGGGCAGAGTTCGATGTAAGACGCAAGTTTATGGTCGCCGAGCTGAACTCCATCGACGGGGTTAAATGTTCGATGCCTTGTGGGGCTTTCTACGCTTTCCCCGACATCTCCGCTTTCTTGGGGACGAAGGTGAAGGACGACTTGGAGTTTTGCACCTATATGCTCGAAAACTACCACATCGCCATCGTGCCAGGCTCTGCCTTCGGTGCGCCCGGTTGTGTCAGGTTCTCTTACGCCAACTCCATGGAGAACCTAGTCAAAGGCATCAAAAGATTTAAAGAAGGGCTCAAAAGTTTATAATGCGAAAATACCTTATTTTTCTTTTCTTGGCTATAGCGTGCCTCCTTTTTGGGTTGCCCCAAGCGCTACAAGGTCGTTACAAGTTTGTTTTCCCTATGGAGAACGACCTTTACAAGGTGTGTGATGGCGAGAAATGGGGCGTGGTCGATCAGTTCAACAACATCGTGGTTAGCCCCAATTATCACCAAGTCGGCGAGTTTTACGAAGACCTTATCAAAGTCCGCCAAGAGATAAAAGAGGAAAAGTATTGGGGCTTTTTGGACAAAAGAGACTCGGTAGTGATAAGGTTCTTGTATCGGGAGGCGGACGACTTCAACGATGGAATGGCCAGGGTTCGTGATGAGTGGAAATATGGTTACATCGACAAACAGGGCAATCCTTTGATTCCCCTAGAGTTCGATCTGCTTACCAGACCAGCGCAAGGCATCATCACCTATATGAAAGGCAAAGAGGTCGGTATCCTCGATCTGAGCGGCAATCGTCTTACCTCCGCTCAATATTTTCCGCGTGGTATCCGCAAAGTTTACCTCAACGGTCGCTACGGCTTTATCAATCCCAAGGGCAAAATCGTCGTCCCGATCAAATACGAGAAGATCCAGAAATTGGATAGAGATTTCCACAGCTTTTTGTATAAAGGCAAAGAGGGCATCTTGGTGCCTTACACCAACAAGATCATCGTCCCTAGCGGGATTTACGACAAGATTTTGGAGTTCAAAAACGACTTTTTTTATGTGAGTCGAAATCAGAAGATGGGGTTGATCGATACGGCGGGCAACATCGTTGTGGCTCCCGAAGATTACGACACAATCTTTGATTTTACTGGGATGATCGCCAAGGTGTGCAAAGACGAAAAATACGGGGTGATAAACCGTGAGGGCTCGCCAGTGGTGCCACTAATTTACGATGCGATAACGGTGCAGAAAAGCGGTTATATAAGGGGCGTGCTGGATAAAAGCTACTATCCCGTGGGTGAAAACGCTCAAACTTATTTCAGCCACAAGTTTATCAGTGACAGCTTGAGCGACCTGTGTGTGGTGGTGAAAGACGGAAAAAGTGGAGTGCTGAGTGTGAAAAGCGGGCAGTATCTGACTAGCAAAAGATACGACTATGTAGGCACGACACTCTTTGAGCAAGATCTGGTGATGATCTCCGACAACAAAAAACCGCGCCATTTTGGGTTTCTCAACATTCGTGATGGCAAGCAGAAAATCCCGATCAAGTTTGAGCTGCTGCAAAAGACATTTTTCGACAACATCTATCTGGTGAGAGAAGAGGGCAAAATGGGTCTTATTTTCGCCACCAACAAAGCTTACCGCTATGTGATCAAGCCTGAGACCAAAGAGCTTGCTTTAGTGAAGATAGCTCCCAACTTCTTGCGCACAAAGAGCGAGAAAGGGTATGGACTGGTTTCCGAAAAAGGCGAGCTGTTTTTGGAAGCTAAATACGATATGGTCTCCCCATTGCTTCA
The DNA here is from genome assembly GCA_965228195.1 of Cloacimonadales bacterium (SeqCode). Taxonomy (GTDB): domain Bacteria; phylum Cloacimonadota; class Cloacimonadia. The sequence continues at coordinate 528,509 of OZ245797.1, read as the reverse complement.
CGGCGGAGCCAAGGTTGAGCTCGGCTCTCTTCTGGGAGCGGTGAACAAGCAGGGTAAACTTTATGTGCCGCTGGAGTATATCTACTTGGAGCCTTACAACGATCAAGGGTATCTGATCGCCAAGAAGCTTTACAAGTTTGGCGTGCTGGACGATAGAGGCAGACAAGCGGTTCCTTTTAGATACGACCGCATCGAACCTGTTACCAACGGAATAAGCGACTGCATGATAAACGGGGGACACGGCTTCTTGGACGAGAAAGGCAAGGTGCGCTCGGCAATAAACTACCAGTCTGTTTTGGGACTCAGCGGACAGATTGTTCGCACCCAGTTTGCCTATAACTTCGGGGTGGTCACCAAGAAAGGCAAAGAGATAATCAAACCCACCTTGCAAGCGGTGGTGGACAGAGAAGACGGGTTTATCTTGCTGACCAAAGAGGATAAAGTGGCTCTGATGGACATAAAGGGTAACCTGCTCACGCCTTATATCTACCAAGCTATCGGCAAATTTAGGGAAGGTTACGCCATCGTCAAAAAAGAGGGTAGGTTCGGCTTTATAAACACCAAAGGTGAGGTGAAGATTCCGACGATTTACAACAGCGTGCGTAACTTCGTGGATGGGGTCTCTTTTGTGAACTTGAACGGGCAACCTTTGCGAATAGACAAAGATAATAAAATATTGGATTAGTTATGTGACGAAAAAATGGTGGGGTGCTTTTCCCAGATATTGGGGATAAGGCTGAGATCATACTCATTGGACCTGATACAGATAATGCTGTCGTAGGGAATTCTGATTGTTAATAAGCTCTTAGTTTTTTTCCGCAAATATTAGATGGAAAAGGCTAGGAGTTTTTTTTATTGCCCTTACAAAAAATTTTAAGTCGGTGGATGTTTACCTGTATGCCCCTTGTCTGGTAGATGTTCATCGACTTTTGTTATAAAAAAGGTTGACACTATTTAGGCAATTAGCGAAATGGCTAAATAAAAAATCTTTTAAATTGAAAGGAGAAAAAAGATGAACTTGAGTAACGAGAATTTTAAAGAAGTAACCTCTCAAGGGGTTGTGTTGGTAGATTTTTGGGCGCCATGGTGCGGGCCATGCAAGATGCTCTCGCCGGTGATAGACGAGCTGGAGAAAGAGGTGGAAGGAGTGACTTTTGGCAAAGTGAATGTGGACGACTGCCCTGAGCTGGCCAAGCAGTTTGAGGTGATGAGTATTCCTGCCGTGTTTATCCTCAAAGATGGCAAGAAGGTTGACCAGTTCGTGGGCGTGCAACCCAAAGATAGCATCATCGCCAAGTTGAACGCCGTAAAGTAAGTGCTTAAATCTTTATCGGTCTTCAAAGCTTTGGCTCACAAGACCAGACTGCAGATCGTGTTGATGCTACGGGGGCGCAGTCTGTGTGTCTACCAGATTACCGATTTGATCGGCTGCTCGATGGCGACTATCTCGGCGCATCTGAAAGTTTTGAAAGATGTGGGGCTTATTCAGAGCAAGAAGGTGAACCAACACATCTACTACAACACCAACTGTTTGGAGTGTGGTGACAACTGCAATATTTGCCAGATGCTGGACAATCTGGAGCTGGACGAGCAGACTCGCGAATTGCTCAAAAAAGTGAAGCAAAAATATCCGCTTTCCGACCAGCTTTACCACTGCCGTTAAGAGCTAAAAGGGAAAATTATGAAAAGTAAGAGATACGACCTGTTGGTCATCGGGCTGGGTCCCGCAGGTATGGCTGTGACGGCTATGGGTGTGGTTATGGGGCTAGATGTTTTGGTGATCGAGAAAAACAAGCTGGGTGGTGAGTGTTTGAATGTGGGTTGCATTCCGTCCAAAGCGCTTTTGAAAGCGGCAGCTGCCTTACACTCTAGCCAAAATCTGGCTAAATTTGGGATCGAGTCTGGTTTGAGCGTGTTACAAAACAGATCGATGCAGGTGGTGCGTGACAAAGTAGCCCAAATCAGTGGTAAAAAAATCCAGAAAACTTTTGAGAAAGCCACCATCATCAAAGCTTCTGCCTCCTTTGTTTCGGCTAAAGAGGTGATGGCAGGTGGCAAACTTTACACAGCCAAGAAGATCTTTATTGCCACCGGCACCAAGCCGCTTGTTCCTTCGATTGCGGGGCTGAAAGATGTGCCTAAACTCACCAACGAAAACATCTTCGCTTTGGAAGATTACCCGAAGAGTCTGACGATTATCGGGGGTGGAGCCATCGGCTGTGAGATGGCGCAAGCTTTTGCTCGTATGGGAGTTAGAGTCACCATCGTCCACAAAGATGCACACCTTTTGCCTTTGGGCGACAAAGAGGCTGGCGATATTTTGCAAGCCGAGTTTGCTCGTGAAAAAATCGAGGTTTATAACGGTGTAAACATAACTGCCGTGGAACAGGTTGAAGGTAAGATCGTTACTCATCTGGAAAACAAGAAAATCGTCTCTGAGCAGATCTTGGTGGCAGCCGGGCGCTTGCCGTCGCTAGAGGAGCTAAATTTGGATAAAGCCAAGATTAAACATAGTAGCTGTGGCATCCAAGTAAATCAGCACTTACGGACGAACAAGGCGGGTGTGTATGCGGTGGGTGATTGCAATGGATTGGCTCTTTTTTCTCATGCGGCGATGCATCAAGGGATGCTAGCTTTGATGGATGCGCTCTCGCCGCTCAGGCTTCCTTTTTTGCGGCGTAAAAACTATTTGGTGCCGTGGTCTGTCTTCACCGCTCCCGAGGTGGCTCAAGTCGGACTGACCGAAAATCAAGCTAAAGAAAAGGGGCTAAAGTTTGAGCTGGTGAGAAAAGATTTTGCCGATTACGGCAGACTGGTGGCAGACGGTGCTCCCACAGGATTTATCAAGGTGCTAGTGGGCAAAAGAGGTAAAATCTATGGCGTCACCATCGTCGGTGAGTCTGCCAGCGAGCTTATTCACGAGTGGATAGCTGTGATGCAGTTTGGCAAGAAGATGCAAGATGTGATGATGATGCAGCACAGTTTCCCAAGTGTCTGTATGATCAATAAGATGGTTGCCGAGCAGTGGATGATGGGGAAGATGGGTAGCGGGTTTGTCCAAAAAATAGCAAAATGGTTGGTGTAGTGCGATGAGCGTGTTGATAATCGGGGCGTCCGGCAAAAAGGAGCGCTATTCGCACAAGGCGATGACCCTCTTGCAAGAGCAGGGCTACAAAGTGCTACTTTTTCACCCCAAGGTGAAAACCATTTTAGGGCAAAGGGTGATCAACAGCTGGGACGAAAAGATTCCACCGGTAGAAACGATCACCGTCTATGTCAATCCCACTATTTTGGCGAAGATGAAGAAGGCGGTGGCTAGCTTGAACCCCAGACGAATAATATTTAATCCTGGCACACAAGACGATGATCTGATCGCTTACTTTCAAGCCCGCAACATCCAAACGGTAAAAGCTTGCACGCTGGTGATGTTGAAAACAGGAGTGTTTTAGACAGTTTTTATCGCTTTCAGCCAGACTTATTCTTTTCTCCTGCGGAGGGCTATTCTTTTTTGCGGGGCAGGTAAGCACCCGTTCCCTTCCTTATTTTGCTAAGTAAATTATTATTGCTTTCTCCTGCGGAGGGCTTACTCTTTTCGTTTTAACTAGTGGTTCACCTACGGTGAGTCCCTCTCTTTTCGTTGAACGCTCAACGAAAAGAGAGGGGAGAGAAAAGAAAACCGCTCCGCTTCAACTCGCTAGAGACAGGTCGTGAGATGTCTTAAGAGTTCCGTGGTGGGGAGCATCTCCGAGTTTTTTTCCTGACTGGGCTAATCACTTTGGTCTCTGCATTTTCAACCCAAAGAGAGTGCCAAGTGTCTCTGCTCAACCGAGCAAATGAAAACAACTGACCCCGATGAAGCGGAGAGTGCCACCCCAAATCTGACTTGATCACATAAATGAAGTCTTGATTGATTAGCCGTATTTATGTGGTCAAGTCAGAAAATTAAGAGTTAAAAATGAAAAATGAAAAGTTCCATCTCATCATTTTCCCCACTAAGTGATGGTGTTAATTTTTTCACTTTTATTTTTAATTAACAATTATCCAATGTAACTTATCAATTGCTTTGGAGCGGAAGCGACAAAGCCTGTGGGACGGCGAATAATCAATCAAGACTAAATCCGTGAACTTGTTTAAACGAGCGAAGTTGTGGATGTGTGAGGAGTTAATTTCTCTTTCTTTAGTGATGCTCCGAAAGAATCTAAACGATGCACTACAGCCACAATGAAGGAGTTTTGCAAGTTAGGATTTTGTCTTTTGATTTGACTTTTTCTTTCGGTCACAATTATTTTTGTTCACACAAAAAGAAAGGTGACTACTCCCCGCCTTTAGGCGAAAATCATCCCTTCTTTTCACACCATCAAATACCCACCTTTTTCATCCAGCCACCTTTTAGCCTCTTGGTAGCGGGGATAGTGCTTTTCTAGGGCGTGCCAAAAAGTTTTGCCGTGGTGTGGATACTCTAGGTGCGTTAGCTCGTGGACAATAACATAGGCGATGATACCTTGGGGTGCTTTGACAAGATTCCAGTTGAGGTTGATGTTGCCCAAAGATGAGCAAGAGCCCCAGCGGGTTTTGGCAGACGAGAGGCGCAACTTCTCAAATTTCACCTGCATCTTCTGGCAGTAATCTTGGGCGATTTGCTCAAAAAGTTTGCGGGCTTTGTTCTTATACCAGCGGGCTAGTTGCTGCCGGGGTTCTTGCTGAGGGGTGTGTTTCACCGTGATCGTCGCCTTATTTTGCAAAACAGCAGAACTGTCGGCGGCTTCGGTCTTCAGCCGGTAAACTTTCCCCAAAAACAAGATTTTGTCTTCGGCAAAAAAAGAGAGTTGCTTTTGTAGCTTGTCACTTCGCTTTTCGATCCAGTTTTCTTTGGAGCGGACGAATCGCATTATCTGCTCTTTTGGAAGCAAGGTGGGCGCTTTTATCAGCACAGTTTGCGGGGCAGTAACTTGCAAGGTGAGGCTTCTTCTTTTCTCTCTCTTTATCTTAATTTTTAGCATCTGATTTGGAAGAAGTTGCAGGCGTTTTTGTAGCTCAACTTGGCAATCTTCTCTTCGGTTTCGCCTTTGAGGGCAGCAATCTTCTGCACGATGTAAGGCAGATAAAGTGGCGAGTTGCGCTTGCCACGATGCGGGTTTGGGGTCATAAAAGGGCAGTCGGTTTCTACCACGAACTTATCTGGTGGCATCTTACTTATCAGCTCGTCCTGAGCGCCCTTGTTGAAGGTGATCGCGCCACCAAGAGCGATGAGCCAGCCGTGAGCAAAAAGGTCTTGGGCGTATTTGTAATTGCCGCTATAACAATGAAATAAAACTTTTTTGGGGCGATGCTCTTGTAAGATGCGGTAACAATCTTTGTAAGCGTCGCGGCAGTGGATAATAAGGGGCAGATCCATCTCGATGGCTAGCTCCACTTGCTGGTGAAAAGCCGACTCTTGGGCGTCTCTGGGGCTGTAGTTTTTAAAGTAGTCCAGTCCCACCTCGCCAATAGCCACCACTTTCTTGTGCTGGGCTAGCTCTCGGATTTTCTCTAAATCTAGAGTTTGTGCCTCGTGCGGATGGACACCCACCGCGGCGTAAACGATCGGATACTTTTCTGCCAAATCTATCGACGCCTGACTGCTCTTCTCGTCGGTTCCGACATTGAGCAGTTTCTTTATGTCCGCTTTTTGGCACCGTTTTATGATTTGCTCTCTGTCTTGGTCAAAATTTTCCAGATCTAGGTGCATATGGGTCTCGAAGATACTCACCGCAGGGCTTCCTCCAAAGTGACCGAAGCCTCAGACTTGTCATCGCGGTATTTGATGATGATCGGGCAGTAAACGCTAAATTTTGGGTTGCTTCTCAGTGGGCGTGAGCCAGCCACGACCACGGCGTTCTCGGGAACGACAGGGGCTTTATCTTTTTCTTTGTCTAAAAAACTGTCGGTGGTGGCATCGTAAATCGGAGTCGATTTGGTGATGATGACCCCTGATGCTAAGATGGCTCGCTTCTTGACGATCACCCCTTCGTAGATGCCGGTGTTGCCACCCACGAAAACCTCGTCTTCGATGATGACGGGGCTAGCTCCGATAGGCTCTAGCACGCCTCCGATTTGGGCAGCAGCCGAAAGGTGGACTTTCTTGCCAATCTGGGCGCAAGAGCCGACCAAGGCGTGAGAGTCCACCATCGTTCCCTCGTCCACGAAAGCTCCTACATTCACATAAGCCGGCGGCATCATCGTCACCCCCGCAGCCAGATAAGCGCCGTCTCTGACCGACGAGCCTCCCGGCACGATGCGAACCTTGTTGGCTAGCGAAAAAGTTTGCTCGGGGTAAGTAGATTTGTCCCAAAAGTTGTGACTGCCGTATTTGGGGAAAGCCACGATTTTGCCCAGCCTAAAGCCCAGCAAGATGCCTTTTTTCACCCAGCCGTTCACCTGCCATTGGTCGCCGTGCTTATCTGCGGCACGCACCTGTCCGCTGTTCAGTTTGGCGATAAACTGTTGGAAAACCACCAAATCTTCTGGGGCTAAATCTTTCTTTTCGTACAAACTCTCGATAATCTTCTGCATATATCGCTCCTTCAAGATTGTTTACAATTTTCGTTTTTCATATTTGTTAGCATTTTTTGGTAGATCTCTTTGTCCAATCTAGTGGCTTTGCCGTTTTGGGCGAAAGCTCCCACAATATCGACCGTGGCACACAATTCACCATTTTCTTTGTAAATCTCTTGATACCAGTTTGATCTGACTCTGCCAAACTTCTTGATGCAACTTTTGACGGTGATGTTTTGAGCAAAATCTATCTGTTTTAGATACTTGATGTGGATATCAACGACGAAGATAGCTATCTTCATATCCATCAATTTTTTTACCGAAAAATCGATTTTGGATAGAGCCATCGAGCGAGCCTCTTCCAATATTTGCAGATAGCTGGCGTTGTTCAGGTGTCCGTATATATCGCACTCGTAACCAAAAATGTGCCGTTGGTAGCTAAAAGTCATAAAAAACTCCTGTCTTAAGTTTAGATGATCAATTTATAGGGGAAACAGTGTGGGGGTGTTGATTGGTCAACTTTTTTCTTTAAGATTGATGGCTCTTAGCTTTCAGCGAGTGGTTCACCTACGGTGAGTCCCTCTCTTTTCGTTGAACGCTCAACGAAAAGAGAGGGGAGAGAAAAGAAAACCGCTCCGCTTCAACTCGCTAGAGACAGTTCGTGAGATGTCTTAAAGATTACCGTGGTGGGGAGCATCTCCGAGATTTGTTCCTGACTGGTTAACCACTTTGCTCTTGTATTTTCAACACCTTACGAGAGTGCCAAGTGTCTCTGCTCGACCAAGAAAGGAAAAAAAGTGACCCCTGATGAAGCGGAGAGTGCCACCCCAAATCTGACCTGACCACATAAATGCAGTCTTGATTGATTAGCCGTATTTATGTGGTCAGGTCAGAAAAGAAAAAACTGGAAATGAAAAATGAAAAATTCCACCCCAATCCTTTCCCACTAGTGGTGGTGCTATTTTTTTCACTTTCATTTTTAATTAACAATTATCCATTGTAACTCATCAATTGCTTTGGAGCGGAAGCGACAAAGCTGTGGGAAGGGCTAGTAATCAATCAAGACTAAATCCGTCAAACTTGTTTAAACGACTGAAGTTGTGGATGTGTGAGGAGTTTATTTCTCTTACTTTAGTATATCTAAGAAAGAATTTAAACGATACACTACAGCCACAACGAACGAGTTTTGCAAGTTAGGATTTTGTCTTTTGATTTGATTTTTTCTTTCGGTCACATTTATTTTTTTTCAAAAAAAAGAAAGGTGACATAAGTAACCCGCTGATAAGCGAAAAGTAAAAAGCTCTTCGCCGCCAGGCGAAAAGAGAGACCCACCGCTAGGAACAGCAATAATTCCTGCCCTTTGGGCAGGAATTATTGCCCTTTTGTTTGACAAAAAACGCTTCAAGATATTTTTGCACAAAATGAAAAAATACAAGATATGCAAAAAAATTTAAGACAAAAGAAGAAAGTCAAAAGAAAAAGCCAAATTTTACAGGAGTTTGGTAGACTCTTGAGCTTACAAGGGCTGAGTGGTTTTACGATGAAAGATGTTTCCGACAATCTGGAGATATCTTTGCGCACCCTCTACAACTACTACGAGAGCAAAAACGATTTGATGGCAGACTACTTGAGTGGGATGTTGATAGAGATTTTGGAAAAGTTAAAGGACGAGGATCTGCCGCACAGCTCCGATTTTGGGCAAGATGTTTACGATCTGTTGGCTTCGTTTTTTTGTTTGCCTTTCCCCGAAGAGCAAATAAGGGAGATTTGGGAAAGCTACTTTTTGGGGAGCGTGGCTTGCCAAGAGAAGATGGATCTGTTTCAAAAAGTTGATTTGATCTGCATAGGGCTTGTTTTCAAGATAGTCGAGAACCACAAAGCAAATCTAATCAACAGCTCGATGACGGTGGCAGAAATTTTTTATACACTTTTTACTTTTAGTTTTTTTAGGTTTGTCAAAGGCAGACACAGTATCTCTCAAGTTCAAAAAGATCTGAAAAAAAGGATTGAAATAGTTTGTAAAGGAGTAGTTCGCTGATGAAAATTTATTATTTTACGGGAACCGGAAACACGCTTTATGTTGCCCAAGAGGTCAGCAAAGATATCCAAGATGTGGAGCTGATCAGCATCAAGAGTTGTCAAGGGCAGAAGCTAGCTCCGCAAGGGTCGGTAGGTATCGCTTTTCCACTTTACGCTTTTGGACTACCCAAGCTGGTGAAAACCTTCTTGCAAGAGACAGACTTTAGCCAAGTCGATTATTTCTTTGGGTTGCAGACGCGCTCGGGCTCTCCTGGACGAGCTTTTTCCGATATGCAAAAGTTTGCCTCAAAAAAACTGGACGCCTCTTTTGTGGTCAATATGCCCTCGGCTTACTTGGTTTTTGGCGATTTGGAAAGCAAAGAGAAGAACGAGCAGATTTTGAGCAAGGCGTCCAAGAAGATAGCTACTATCAAAAGGCAAGTGGAAGAAAAAGCCAAAAAAAGAGTGCATGAGTTTTGTTTGGTAAAGATAATGGTTTTGCCGATTTACTATTTTTGGAAAAGGTTTAGCGATTTGGGCAAAAAATATTTTGCCGATAGTAAATGCACCGGCTGTGGCATCTGTAGCAAGGTTTGCCCCGTGGGTTGTATCAGCATGAAAAACGCAGAGCCTGTCTGGAGTCTTGAGAAGTGTCAGAGTTGCATGGCGTGCATAAATTACTGTCCGACAAGGGCGATACAGCTAAATAAGAAGACCAAAGGTTACAGCCGCTACCACCATCCAGCCATAGACTGGAAACAGATTGTCCGGTAAAGATTGAGGGGAAAAGATTTCTTGAGAGTCGATAGAGTAAAGTTATAGCAAAAAAGGGGATAGTTTTATGAGAACAGTTTCGTTGTTGATTTTTTTGATGGGGTTTGCTTCTGTTTCTGCCGAAGTTTTGGATTTGGGCAAGGCGAAGGAGTTAGCCTTGGAAAACAGCAGTAGCCTGCAAGCCGCTAAGGCTGAGTATAAGTCGTCAGTTTACGCCAGTTGGAGTAGCTTTGTCGATCTTTTTGGCACTGCTACCGGCTCTTACGGTTGGAACAAGGTGGACGAGGATAGCAAACAAGATGGGAAAAATGCCGAGAACGAAGCTTATAGCCTCACACTCTCGCAACCGATTTTCGTCAAGGGTGCTAACTGGTTCTCGTATCGGATCAGCTCCAACACTCAGCAGATGAAAAAATTGGCTTTTCAAGAAAAAGAGTTCGTGACTCTGGCAGACGCCGAGACTAAATACTTTGCTTTGCTTTTGGCGCAAAGGGAGTTGGAGATCGCTCAAAACGATTTGAAAAGTAGCAGTGAGTCTTTGCAACAGACCAAGATCAAGCAAAAAACTGGCTCTCGCTCGCAAGTGGATGTGCTGAGTATGGAATCGGAGGTGAAAAGCAAAGAGGTGGCAGTGCTAGCCAAGCAAAACAGCTTCTTGCAAAGTAAAAACGATTTTTGCGACTTCTTGCACATCGATGGCAAAGAGCTGGAGTTGAAGCCGATTGAGATGAAAGATTATCAAGATATCTTCGCCAGGGTGCAGAAGTTGGATGTGAACAACCTTACTAGCTTGGTGCAAAGGGTGGTCGATTTTGGCAAGCAGCGCAACTTGTCGCTGCAAAGCTTGCAACAGACCAAAGAGATTGCCGAAAAAGCCAAGGTGATGGCAGCCCTTACTCCTTTGCCTTCGGTGAGTGCCTCTTACACTTACAGCAAGAGCAAAGAGTATTCCGACGACTATCAAAGCGGGAGTAGTAACTTGCAACTTTCGGTCTCTATGCCGATCTCTTTTTTACCTTTTGCCGATAACTTCTTCGATTACCAATCCGCTCGTTACGAGCTAAGGAAGGTGGAGGCAGAGAACTACAACACGCAAATGGAGATTACCTTGCAGATAAAAGCGGCAGTCTACACCTTTGTCAGCTCTGCCAAGCAGGTGGCAGCGGCAACCTTCGGACAAGAGGCAGCCAAGGGGATGTTTGAGCAAAACACAGCCAGATATGAAAACGGCTTGCTCTCCACCTCGGACTATCTGGATGCGCTCAACTCTTACCAATCGGCGCAGTTGAACCTAGTGTCGGCAAAAAACAGTTTCTTCACGGCTAGATCTGCTTTGAAAAGGTTGTTGGTTATCAAAGACGACGCTAAGCTTTTGCAACTATTTTAAAAAAATAACGGAGAGGAAAAATGAATTTTACGAAGAAAAAAATAGTGATTTTTTCACTTGTTTTGGTCTTATTGATCGTGGTTGGAGTGGTGATGGGAATGGGTGGTAAAGGTAAGGAAGACCAAGAGGCTGGTAAAGAAAAAATCGATGAGAGGTCTTTATCGATCGTGTTGGTGCAGGAGTTCCAAAGAAGAGATGTCCCCGAGTATGTGCAAGTCAGTGGTGTGTTGCAAGGCATTCAGCAGGTGGAGATGGTGGCAGGTGTCTCGGGGCAACTGCGGAAGTTGCACAAGAAGATGGGCGACTGGGTGGACGAGGGGCAGAGTATCGGCGATATCGATTTGAGTGTTCGCAAAGCCGAATACGACCAAGCCAAAGCGCTTTTTGCCATCGCCAAAAACAACTGGAAAGCGGGCAAGCAACTTTACGCTGGAGGGCAAGTTTCCGAGGCTGAATACCAAGAGATTTTGGGAAGCTTTGCCAGTAGTCAAGCTACTTTGGAGACTAAGAAAAACTCTTACGACTACGCTCGTATGGCTGCTCCTGTTAGTGGTTATATCACCGATTTGCCCGTGGAGGTAGGAGAAAGCATCGGCTCCTCTAGTCTGGTTTGTAAGGTGGTGAACTACAAGCAGCTCCTGCTTAACGCTGGCGTAGGTGAGTCTAGTATCCTCAAGATCGAGAAAGACCAGAAGGTGGATATTAGCCCCGACGGGTCGGATTTGCTTCTGAGTGGAAAGGTGGTAGGAGTGGGAAAAGCTCCTGCCCTTAACAGCTCCGTTTATCCTGTGAAGATACAGATGCCAGGAGCAAAAGAGCTGCTCTCGGGAATGACGGTGACCGCACAGATAGCCGTGGGCGAGTTTAAAGATGTCAAAGCCGTTATCTACGATGCGCTGGTGCAAGAGTATGACGACTACTTCGTGTATCGATTGAATAAAGAGAATAATAGCGTCGTTAAGACCAAGGTGATCATCAAGAAGATGGTGGGCAATGTGGCTATCGTGGAGACATCTTTGCAAAACGGAGATTTTGTCGTTATCGACGGCGCCGATGAGATGGAAGATGGTCAAAAGGTGAGCCCCAACTTCTATCAGCCCAAAACTGTTGAGTCTAGCGGCGAAGATCAAGAGGTTTAGATAATGAGTATCGCAAAATTTTCGGTTAAAAACTCGGTTTTGATCAACCTTTTGATGGTGCTAGTTTTTGTCGCCGGCATCTACTCGATTATTGTGATCCCCAAAGAGGACGCGCCGCCAGTAGATTTCGGTAAAGCTTTTATCGTGGTGAGTTACACGGGTGTCTCGCCCGAGGATATGGAGGTGTTGGTCGCCGACAAGCTGGAAGATGAGATCGTCGATGTGGATGGGGTCGATTATGTGACTACCCAAATTCAGACCGGTTATGTGGTGGCAATGGTCTCTTTCGAGATGGATGTTGACCCTGACGACGCTTGGGACGATCTGAACGATGCGGTGAACAAGGTAAATGATCTGCCCGAAGACGCCAGTGACATCACCGTCGTAAGGCTCAATATGCGTGAGGTTAACGAGATCTGTAATGTTTCGATGTCTTCTCCTTTCGGGAACAAGACCACCAACAGCTTGTCCGAAGATTTGGAAGAGAAGCTGAAAAGGGTGACCAATGTGTCCAAGGTGGATCAGTATGGAGAGCGGGAAGAGAAGATTTTCATCGATGTTGACCCCGACAAGTTGGCTGCTCACCAGATGTCTTTGAACGATATCACCACCGCCGTTACCAATCGTAACATCACCTTCCCCGGTGGCGATATAGATTTTGGCAACTCCCAGAGAGCGGTGCGGACGGTGGGAGAGTACGCTACCGTCGCCCAGATGCAAGAGCAGATTGTGCAGGTGGACTCCAAGGGCAGAACCGTGCGTCTGAAAGATATCGCCAATGTTTACTACGGATTTGACGATTTGGATGTGGTCACAAGGCTCGATGGAGAAGGCTCGGTCTTTTTTCAGGTTTACAAGAAAGCCAGTGGCAACATCATCAATGTGATGAAAGATGTTAGAGCCGTTGCTACCAAATTTGAGCAAGATAATCAAGGGGTGAAGGTTTCGATCAACAACGACGACTCCAAAGATGTGGAAAACAGCATAAACACGCTGGGCACTTCCACCTTCTTTGGAATAATCTTGGTTTTCTTTATGTTGCTTCTTTTCTTGGGTTGGAAAAACGCCCTCTTTGCTGGCTTAGGCATCCCTTTCTCTTTCTTGCTTTGTTTTTTCATAATGTACACCATCGATATCTCGATGAACAACTTGTCTTTGTTTGCTCTGATTTTGGTGTTGGGTATGATTGTGGACGACGCCATCGTGGTGATCGAGAATGTTCATCGGCACATAGAGATGGGCAAATCTCCCGAGCAGGCGGCTATCGATGGCACTCAAGAGGTGACTTTTCCTGTGATGGCAGCCGTGGCTACCACGGCAGCGGCTTTTATGCCTATGCTGATGATGGAAGGGACGATGGGTAAGTTCTTAAGCATCTTCCCGATCGTGGTCTCTATCGCCTTGCTTTGTTCTTTGGTAGAGTGCTTGATCGTTTTGCCGTCTCACTTGGCAGACTTTAGCAAGCAGATGAAAGTCAAAAAGCCGCACAAAATATACGACAAGATGCTCAAAGTTTATCACAATTTGATCGTCAAATTTTTGAAACACAGATTTTTGTCGCTCTTGGGAGTTTTTGTCTTGCTGCTGGCTTGTTTGGGGATGTTGTTCGGAGGAATGGTCGCTTTCGACTTCTTTCCTAGCTCTCCGTCCACCACCATGGTGCTCAAGATAAAGACGCCGATGGGGACATCACTAGAAACCACCGAAGAGATAACCGCTAAGATCGAAAAGTATATTGCCAAGCAGATGCCCGAAAAAGAGGATGTCTTGACGATTGTCAGTTATGTGGGCATGATCACCGAAAATCATCGCTCCACGATAAGAACTTACTTTTCTACCATAAACATAGATCTGGTCGATCCAGACGACGCCCAATACGAGCAAGACAAGATCAAAGCTTCCATTCGAAGCTTTTTGAAGACGATCCCCGAGGTTGTGTTCGTGGAGATCGGGGAGAGCAGTGAAGGTCCTCCTGTGGGCGACGACATCTCGATGCGTATTCAAGGTGATAACCTGAACAAGTTGATAGCTATCTCGGCAAATGTGGAGTCGATTTTGAAAGGTATCCCCGGCGTAGAAGATGTGTCTGACGACTTGGATTACGACAAGAAGCAGGTGGAGATCTTGCCTTATCACAACAAACTGGTGAAATACGGTTTTACGGTGCAAGAGATATCACAAGCTGTGTGGACGGCGGTCAACGGCTCGGATATCAGTGAGTATCGTGGTCAAGGCGTCAAAGAGTGCGATATAACTCTTCGCCTAGACGATGCGAAGATAGGCGATCTGGAAAAGCTGAAAAACTTCAAGATCCGCTCTAACAGCGGTAACCTTTTGCCTTTGAGGTCTCTTGCCGAGTTCAAGATAAACTTTGGTCTGGGGCAACTCAAACACCGTAACGGTGAGCGGGTGGTGACTATCACTGCCAGCTGTGGAACTTACGATAAAGACGGCAAGAAAGTAAAACAGATACCCTCGGAGGTGATCAGTAAGTTGACCGGCAGCAAGATTAGCGGGCAGAAGGGGCTGTTGTCAGATTTTGGTAGCAAGTATCCCGGCTATATTCTGGAGTTTGGGGGTCGAGCCGAACAACAACGCGAGTCTTATACCTCGCTGGGTCTGGCTTTCATCGTGGCGATCATCATTATTTACACCATCTTAGCCTGGCAGTTCAAAAGTTATGTGCAACCGCTGATCGTGATGCTCGCCTTGCCTTTCGCCTTCATCGGCGTGATTATTGGGCTTGTGGTCACCAGACTACCTTTCTCTTTGCCGGTGCTGATAGGCGTGGTGGGGCTAGCGGGAGTGGTGGTAAACGACTCGCTCATCTTGGTTGATTTCGTCAACCGCCTTCGAGAAGAGGGACACAACCGCTGGAGCTCTTTGATAGAAGCGGGCAAAACGCGCCTGCGACCGATATTTTTGACTACTTTTACCACCATCGCAGGATTTTTGCCGATGATCCTCTCCACCAGCAGTGCCACCTCCGACTGGAAACCGGTGGCTGTGTCGATGGCTTTTGGTCTTGCTTTTTCTACCATGCTCACCCTTTTGGTGTTGCCTTGTCTCTACTCGATAGTGGACTCGATCTTCGGCTTCTTGAAAATCACCAGATTTTCTGAACACATCAGCCTTAGCGAGGCGCTGGAGAGAATGAAAAACTAATAATAAGGAGAAGAATGAGAAAATTTTTGCTCTTGGCAAGTTGTTTGTTATGCACGGGGTTGTTTGCCGAAAATTTAACCGTTTTAGAAAATCCTAAACCTCCGGTGATGGTGGTGGACAAAGAGCACAAGAAGGTGGTAACCAAAGGCAAGCGTCGTCCCAAGAAGCTTGGTTGGGGGTTTGTGGCAGGAGCTTTCGCTTTTTACGGAGCAAAAAATCCTGGAGACAAAGAGGACGAGCTGCTTGGGTTTCCTTTCTTTTCAGTTGGTTACAAGCAAAAAAGTTGGGAGATAGGCATGAAAGGGCTGGGGGTGGAGGCAAAATATCTCTTCTTGGACGAAGCGATAGAGAGCTCATTGGGACTGGTGGCTGGCTGGAAAAGAGATAGCGAAAAATCGACCTCGGGTTACAAAACCAGCGTGATAAACGATCTCAAAGCCAAGGTGGGAGTAGCCGCCTATTTCTTCCGCGTCGATTACTTCTACGCTCCTGTCAAGATAGTTCATCCCTTGAAAAACAACGAAGATATCGACGCTCATTTCTGGGAGTTCTCTTTGGAGTCGCCTGGCTTCCCGATAATGGTCAAACCGCGATTTTGGGGGATCAAAGCCAAGGTGATGCTCTCGGTGATGGACGACAACTTCGCCCGAGCTTATCTGGACTATTACGATCAAGACGGTAAGACGACCTACTCGGCTGAAGGTGGGCTGCACAGCTTTTCTTACTCTTTTTCAAGTAACCTTATGATCAACAAAAAGTGGATGCTCATCCTTGGCTTCAACAGGGAGTATTATCTGGGTGATGCCAAAAACTCCCCTGCCATCGAGAAAACCACCACCAACAAACTGACCTCGATGTTGATGTATCGGTTTTAGTGGGAATATTTTTGTCTTTAGACGAGTCATAATTAAATCTGACACCAAAATATAAGCAAAAAATGATTAGCAACTATTTTGGTGTCAGAAAAGAAAAAATTGGAAATGAAAAATGAAAAATGAAAAATTCCACCCCATCCTTTCCTCACTAAGTGATGGTGTTAATTTTTTCACTTTTATTTTTAATTAACAATTATCCACTGTAACTTATCAATTGCCTGACCACATAAATGAATTCTTGATTGATTAGCCGTATTTATGTGGTCAGGGAGCGGAAGCGACAAAGCCTGTGGGGGGCTATTCTTTTTTGCGGGGCAGGTAAGCACCCGTTCCCTTCCTTGTTTTGCTAAGTAAATTATTATTACTTCTCCTGCGGAGGGCTTACTCTTGTCGCTTTCATCGAGTGGTTTACCTACGGTGAGTCCCTCTCTTTTCGTTGAACGCTCAACGAAAAGAGAGGGGAGAGAAAAGAAAACCGCTCCGCTTCAACTCGCTAGAGACAGGTCGTGAGATGTCTTACAGATTACCGTGGTGGGGAGCATCTCCGAGATTTGTTCCTGACTGGCTAATCACTTTGGTCTCTGCATTTTCAACCCAAAGAGAGTGCCAAGTGTCTCTGCTCAACCGAGCAAGTGAAAATAAGTGACCTCGATGAAGCGGAGAATACCACCCCAAAGGCTTTGGCTCTAGCGAGCCATAGCCAAATTAAAAATTGGAAATGAAAAATGAAAAATTCCACCCCATCCTTTCCTCACTAAGTGATGGTGTTAATTTTTTCACTTTTATTTTTAATTAACAATTAACCACTGTAACTTATCAATTGCCTGACCACATAAATGAATTCTTGATTGATTAGCCGTATTTATGTGGTCAGATTAGATAGCTTCTCCACAATCTCTTTGGCATCCATCTCCATTTTGGAAAAGGCAAACCATTTTTTGCCTAAATCCTTAAGGCTTGCCCCAAAGTGGTAAACCGTTTGATTATCAACAATTATAAAACGGTCGTGAGATTTGTTTAGACTTTTTATGCTTATTTTAGGGTATTGCTGGTTGTGTTTTTTTAGATCCAAAGTTAGCCTTTTGTTCGGCTTGGTGTAAACGGTTGCTACCACGCCTGAGTGCCGCTTCGAGAGTAGCATTAACACGCTTTCGTCCACATAGTTGTCGATAAGGATAATCGATTTTTTTGCTCCTTTTATAATGTCGCAAACGAAGGCGTAAGCGTCGAAAATCTGCCCCTCAAAAAATATGCCTTGCTTGGGCGGCAAGCTAGTGTTTATTTGCAAATCGATACTATCAACTTTTTTAGCCAGAGAGTGAACGCTATCTTCAATTCTATTTATTCGCTTGTTTAATGAGTATCCTTTCAGCAAATAATCTTTCAAAATTTTATTTGCCCATATTCTGAATTGCGTGCCTTGCTTTGATTTTACTCGATACCCAACAGATATTATAACATCGAGATTATAATATTCCACTTTAATAGTTTGCGTTTTTCCTTTGATAGCACCGTGTTGAGTGGTTGTCGCAAATTTTGCGACAACCACTTCTTTAATCAATTCTCCTTCTGAAAAGACATTGTTAATATGCTTTCCAATAGTCTTTACATCCCTTTTGAAAAGAGTAGCTATTTGCTGTCGGTTAAGCCAAACTGTATCGTTTTCAATTCTTACTTCGATGCGCGAAAGGAGCTCTTTTGACTGATAAACTATTATCTCGTTTTTCATAATTCTCTCTACTTTTCCCCACACAATCGCTGTTCTTTTTTCTTGTCCAGCATTTTTTTTAGACACACTTGTCACAAACAAAGCTTGACAGTTTAACCAAATCGTTTTCGTTAGAAAAGTATTTTTTTTGGAAACAAGGGGTTTTTTTAATGCTAAACGAAAGGCAAAAAGAGATTGTAGAGAGCTTAGAGCAAAATTTATTGGTAATAGCCGGAGCCGGTAGTGGTAAAACCAGATGTATCACCGCCAGAGCAGGACAAATAGCGGCAAGCGGGGTCGATCCCAGAAACATCTTGATCGTCACCTTCACCAATAAAGCAGCTTCTGAGTTGAAAGAGAGATTGAAAGAAGATAACAGCCAGCTATCGTGGCCTTGGGTGGGGACTTTCCACTCTATCTGTGCCAGGATCTTGCGAATAGACGGCGATAAGATCGGGGTGAAAAACAACTTCACCATTACCGACAGTAAAGACCAGCGAGGCATCGCCAAATCGATCTTGAAAGATTTGAGCATCGACCCTCGTAGATTTTCTTATGTGAAGATGATGTCTTCTATCTCCAACCACAAAAACAAGCTAATTGGTCCAGAAGATTACGCCAAGTGTAACGAAGACACCTTTTATGTGCGGACAACCGCCTCTATCTACAAAAGGTATCAGGCACTTTTGGAAAACAACAACTCCTTAGATTTCGACGATCTGCTGATGAAAACCGTTCAACTCCTGAAAAAAGACAAAGCGGTGCGAGAAAGGTATCAACGCCAGTTTCGTTATATTATGGTGGATGAGTTTCAAGACACCAACCTTGCTCAATATCAGTTGCTGAAAAATCTGTGGAGTAAAGGGCAAAACATCTGCGTTGTGGGGGACGACGACCAGTCGATCTACTCTTGGCGAGGAGCCAACTTCACTAACCTTTTCAGCTTCGAAGAAGATTTTGCCCCGGTGAAAACGGTGATGCTAGAGCAAAACTATCGCTCTACTCAACAAATCTTGGACTTAGCCAACGGCTTGATAAAAAACAACTCGCAACGCCACGAGAAAAAACTTTTGGCAAAAGAAGGGTTTAAGGGCAACTTGCCCAGCATCAAAGCTCTGAGCGATGAGTATATGGAAGCCAAGTTTATCGTCAAGGAGATCAAAAAGATCGCCGACTACCAAAACACTGCCATCTTGTATCGGATAAACTCGCAGTCGCGCATCTTAGAAAATGTGTTAGTCGAAAAGAAAATTCCTTATGTTGTTCGAGGCGGCACCGAATTTTTTTCTCGCTCGGAGATAAAAGATCTCATCTCTTACCTGAAGGTTTTGTATAACCCTAGTGATATCTACAGTTTGCAACGGATCATCAATGTGCCCACCAGAGGCATCGGCTCGGTGAGTGTGAACAAGATGCTCGGCTACTTGAAAGACAGTGGCAAAACTTTCTTGGAGTTGACCTCCGCAGACCCGCTGTTGGTGGCTACCTCTTCTCGTGAGGCGATGATCGATCTGGCTGCCAAGATGCGCGGTTGGCAAGAAGATTCGCAAGTCATCTCGCCTTTGGCTTTGGTAGAAGAGATCATTGCCGATACCAAACTCATCGACTTTTATCAGCGCAAAGAGACCGACACCAGCCTTTCTAAGGGTGAGAACGTTAACGAGTTTTTGATGATGACCGAAAATTTTTGCGAGAACTTCTTCAAGATGCACGGCACTTATCCGCTACTGAGCGATTTTTTGGAGAGCATCAGCTTGCAATCTTCGGTGGAGGACGATCACAACGAGCTGGGCAAAGTGCAGCTGATGACTATCCACAACGCCAAGGGGTTGGAGTTTGAGAACGTTTTCATCTTGGGAGTGGAAGAGGGCATTTTGCCTCACTATCTGTCTATGTCAGAGCAGCCAGGTTTACAAGAGGAGAGAAGGCTCCTTTATGTGGCGATTACCAGAGCCAAGAAAAACCTCGTCCTTACTTTTTGCCGCGAGCGGCGTAAGTTTGCCTCAGGTGGCTTCAAGACCGAAATAACCGACAAGAGCAGGTTTTTGGACGAGTTCGACAAGAAGCTTTGCAAGAGTAGCAACAAAAAGCAATCTTTCGTTTTTGGCAAAAAATACGAAGAGAAAGAGCGCAAGAGGTCGCCACGCATCGTCAATGTTGGTGGGAAAAGTTTTTATAAAGTCAAGGATATTGTCATCCACAAGAAGTTCGGGCAGGGCGAAGTTTTGACCGTCAGTGGTTCTGGCAAAGACGCCAAGCTGACCATCTCTTTTAATGGAGGTCAGCTCAAGAAGATTGTCGGCACTTTTGTAGATAAGTTTTAACTTTTTTCTAGGTCACCCGACAATTAGCCCAAGTCGGCACCCATCTCCAGAAGTTTATCTTTGATGGCAGCAGCTTTTTCGAACTCCATAGCTTTGGCAGCTGCCAGCATCTCTTTCTTGAGTAGTGTTTGGGCAGACTCAGCCGAGTCCACCTTTAGGTACTCTTCTATAGAGGGAGCTTTTGCGGTGTCCGCTTCTTGAGCCACTTTGGTGGCGTCCAAAATCTCTTGCATCGTCTTGGCGATCGTTTTGGGGACGATGTGGTGCTTTTGGTTGTATTCGATCTGTTTTTCTCGGCGCCTTTGTGTCTCTTCCACCGTCTTGGCGATGGCGTCGCTAATCTCGTCGGCGTAAAACACCACCACTCCTTCGGCGTTTCTGGCAGCTCTGCCGGCGGTCTGGATTAAAGCTCTTTGTGAGCGCAAGAAGCCCGTTTTGTCGGCGTCCAAGATTGCCACCAAAGAGACCTCGGGCATATCGAGCCCTTCTCGCAGTAAGTTTACCCCCACGATGACATCCAGCTTTTTCAGGCGGAGGTTGCGAATAATCTTGGTTCTCTGGGCAGTTTTGGTCTTGCTGTGCATATACTCGGCTTTGATGCCCGCATTCTTGAGGTAGTCGGTTAGGTCTTCGCTCATCTTTTGGGTCAGGGTTGCCACCAGAGCCACCTGGTTTTTGGCAATAACTTGTCTTAGTCGCTCTAGCAAGTCGTCCACCTGATTTCCAATCGGGCTGATGACTATTTTGGGATCCAAGAGTCCGGTGGGACGCACTATCTGCTCGGTAAACTCGCCTTGGGTTTTCTCAAGCTCGTAATCGGCAGGAGTCGCCGAGACGAAAAGGGTCATCTTATTTTTTTGCTCAAACTCTTCAAAGCGCAAGGGACGATTGTCGAAAGAGCAAGGTAGGCGAAAACCGTGTTCCACCAAGTTCTTCTTGCGGGCGTAGTCGCCGCCG
The DNA here is from genome assembly GCA_965228195.1 of Cloacimonadales bacterium (SeqCode). Taxonomy (GTDB): domain Bacteria; phylum Cloacimonadota; class Cloacimonadia. Next base: position 507,627 of record OZ245797.1, on the reverse strand, counting down.
AACATCGCCCTGACTTGGGGGATGCTCACATGGGACTCGTCGATGATGGTCAAAAAATCTTTTGGGAAGTAGTTGAGCAGGCACACCGGTGTCTGTCCGGGTTTTCCGCCCGTCAGATGGTAAGAGTAGTTTTCTATCCCAGAGCAGTAGCCGATTTCGCTGATCATCTCCAGATCGAAGTTTGTTCGCTGCTCAATCCTTTGTGCTTCCAAGATTTGGTTGTTTTTCTCGAAGTAGGCGACTCTGGCTTTGAGTTCTTGTTTGATGGAGTGCAAAGCTCTTTTTTGTTGCTCTTCGTTGGTGATGAAGTGGTTGGCAGGATAGATGGGGAAAGAGTCAACCTGAGCCAAAACCTTGTTGTCCAAGGGGTTTATCCTGCTGATTTTGGAGATGTGGTCGAAGTCGAACTCTACGCGCACCGAGTTCTCCAGGTAGGCAGGATAGATCTCCACCGTGTCGCCTTTGACTCTGATGCCGCCACGGACGAACTCGAAATCGTTGCGTTGGTAGTGCGAGTCGATCAACTTGGTTATCAGCTCGTCCCTTTCTATCTGCTGACCTTGCTTGACCTCCACCACCGCCTTGAAATACTCGTCGGGCATCCCCAGTCCATAGATGCAAGAGACGCTGGCAACCACGATCACATCGCGGCGCTCGAACAGGCTCATGGTGGTGTGTAGTCGCAGCATCTCTATTTGCTCGTTGATGCTGGAATCTTTTTCGATGTAGATATCACGCCCGGGGATGTAAGCCTCGGGCTGGTAGTAGTCGTAGTAGGAGACGAAATATTCGACCGCATTTTCGGGGAAAAACTGCTTGAACTCCCCGTATAGTTGCGCTGCCAAAGTTTTGTTGTGGCACAAGATCAGAGTCGGTTTGTTCAGGTTTTTGATCACATTGGCCATGGTGAAAGTTTTGCCTGATCCGGTAACTCCCAGGAGCGTGGCGTAAGGCTGCCCAGATTTGAACTTCTGGGTTAGCTCTTTGATCGCCTCTGGTTGGTCGCCTTTGGGCTGGAAGCTAGATCTTAAGATGAACTTCTTATCTGACACGCAACCTCTTTGGCTAGTTGCTCTAGCTCCTGTGGTGAAAATCCCCACATCTTCTTTTGGGTATCTTCGGCGATGGGTCGATAGTTTTGCAAGAAGTAGCTAAACCCCTTTAGCTGCTGCTCTTGGTAGATCTTGGCAATATCTTCCACAACCAAAAGTGGGTGAACAAGCGTGGTGCGGAACTCTTTGTCTTTAGGGAACTTTTTGATAATCTGGACGCTTTTCTTTATTTTGGCAGTATCCAGATCTTTACCTGCCAAAAGGTGGTATTTTGTCAAGGGAGCCTTCAAGTCCATAGCCACATAATCTACATAGGGCAGAGCTTGCTCCAGTTTTGTCGGAGAGTAGCCGTTGGTGTCCAGCTTGAGCAAGAAACCCATCTTCTTTACCTCTTGCAAAAAAGCAAGCAAGTCGCTTTGTAGCAAAGGCTCGCCTCCGCTGATACACACCGCATCTAGCAAGCCTTGGCGAGTTTTTAGGAACGCCAAAATCTCCTCTTGCGTGTAAACGCTCTGGGTGTCGTCCTCTTTTAGCAGTTGGGCGTTGTGACAAAAAGGGCACAAAAAATTGCACCCTTTGGTAAATAAGATAGCCGAGAGTTTCCCCGGATAATCTATCATCGACACTTTTTGCAGACCGCCGATAATCATTGGTATTTCACCACTTTCCGATCGTCGTATTCGGTCTTTTTGCCGTCGTTCCATTGGCTGATAGGTCGCAAGTAACCGACGATGCGGGAGTAGACCTCGCAATCGCTTCCGCATTTGGGACAAACCTTCTTTTCGCCAGATAGGTAGCCGTGTTTTTTGCAGATGCTAAAAGTCGGAGTGAGGGAGAAGTAAGGCAACTTGTGCTTTTCGCTGATTTTCTTGACTAGGTTTTTGACCACGGAAAAGTCGGTAATCTGCTCGCCACCATACAGATGGACAACTGTTCCGCCGGTGTATTTGGCTTGGATGTCGTCTTGTTTGGCTAGCACCTGGAAAAGGTCGTCGGAGTAGTCCACGGGCAACTGCGTCGAGTTGGTGTAGTAAGGCTCTTTTTCGTCCGATTTGCTCGCCGAGACAATATCTTTGTAAATCTCCTTGTCCAACTTGGCCAGGCGGTAGCTGGTGCCCTCGGCAGGGGTTGCCTCTAGGTTGTAGTTGTTGCCAGATGCGGATTGATACTCCAAGAGTTTGTCGCGCATAAAGTCCATAATTCGCTCGGTGAACTTTTGTCCTTCTTGGCTGGCGATGTTTTTGTCGAACAGGTTGACGCAAGCCTCGTTCATTCCCACAAGCCCGATGGTGGAGAAGTGGTTGACCCAAAATTTGCCGCTCTTTTGTTTCATACCCCGCAAGTAAAACTTGGAGTAAGGGTAGAGGTTTTTGTCGGTGTAACTTTCCAAGATTTTTCTTTTTATCTCCAAAGATTCGTAAGCGATGTCCATAAGGGCACCTAGGCGTTCTTTGAACTCGTTCTCGTCTTTGGACAGGTAGCCAAGGCGAGGCATATTCATGGTCACCACGCCCACAGAGCCGGTCAGAGGGTAAGAGCCGAACAGTCCACCGCCTCTAACCTCTAGCTTGGAGGTGTCTATGTTTAGTCTACAACACATCGAGCGAATATCTTCGGGGTTCATACTGGAGTTGACGAAGTTGGCAAAGTAAGGGATGCCGTATTTGCCGGTGGCTTTCCACAGGTGTTCCAAAACGGGGTTTTCCCAGTCGAAAGTTTTGGTCAGGTTGTAGGTGGGGATGGGGAAGGTGAACACGCGCCCGTTGGCGTCGCCGCCGCTCATCACCTCCAGGAAGGCTCTGTTGATCATATCCATCTCTTTTTGGAACTCGCCGTAGGTTCGCTTCTGCATCTTTCCGCCGATGATGACCGCCTCGTCTTTGTAGGAAGAAGGCATCGTTAAGTCCATCGTGATGTTGGTAAAAGGCGTCTGGAAGCCGACTCTGGTAGGCACATTGAGGTTGTAGATGAAAGATTGCATCGCTTGGTAAACATCTTGGTAGGAGAGCTTGTCGTAGGCGATAAAAGGAGCCAGAAGCGTGTCGAAGCTGGCAAAAGCTTGAGCGCCGCTAGCCTCACCTTGCAAGGTGTAAAAGAAGTTGACCACTTGACCCAGAGCGGAGACGAAATGAGCAGGAGGAGCGCAAGCAACCTTGCCCTCTACGCCTTGAAATCCCGTCATGAGCAGATCTTTTAGATCCCAGCCGACGCAGTAAACAGAAAGTTGGCTCAGATCGTGAATATGCAAATCGCCCTTGGAGTGAGCGTCTTTAATTTTGGCAGGATAGATCTCGTTCAGCCAGTAAATCTTGCTGACTTCCGAGGCGATGTAGTTGTTCAGACCTTGCAAAGAGTAACACATATTGCTGTTCTCTTTCACCTGCCAGTCCAGTTTTTTCAGGTAGCTATCGATCATCTTCACGCCCGAGGCAGAGGCGATATCCCGGATCTTGGAGTGTTGGTCGCGATAGATGATGTAAGCCTTGGCGGTGTGTTTGTAAGGAGATGCCAGCAACACCTCTTCTACGATGTCTTGCACACTTTCCACTGTGGGAGTTTTATCTTTGATAGTCGATTGAGCCAAAGAGAGAACTCTCAGAGTGAGTTTTTCTGCCATTTTTTGGTTGAACTCGCCAGTGGCTTTTCCAGCCTTCACTAAAGCCGAGGTGATCTTCTGCGAGTCGAAGTTGACCTCTACGCCTTTTCTTTTGATAATTTTTTTAAACATCTTTTTTTACTCTCCATCTTTTTTAAAAAAAGTTAATAGATAGCGGTTACAACAAACTCCTTTGCGTTTGCCAGCAGCTTTTCTCACAATGGGTAAACAAGCCCCTAATGTCAAGCACAAAAGCGTTTCAGAGTGTGTGGCACGAAATTAACAACGCCAGAGAGAAAGCGTTAGTTTGGGGGTAAGAAAGCAGCTACTTTTTTTTTGCTGGCAGTTTCTTAAAGATAAATTCCCGAGTTGAAATCTTGGAAATATTTTTGAGCGACAGTTTGCAAATCTTTTGCGCTGGCTTTTTGGATGCGTTGGCCATACTCTTCGAAATGGCGATAACCGAATCCCAAACTCTCTAAGTGTGCTAGGCTACAAGCGATGTTTTGGGGGTCTTCTTCGTAAAAAAGTTTCAGGTTGCTCAGATAACTTTTGCTCATCTCCAGTTCTTTCGGGGTAACACCGTTTTGGGCGATGTCGGTTAAGATCTTTTGGATACATCTTAGCACCTTTTCGCCAGAGCCTTTTTGTGCCAGAGTGGTCGCCTTGAAGTAACCGAAATCCAAAAAGCTGTTGTGTGAGAAGCCGCAAGAGTAGGCGACGCCCATCTTCTCTCGCAAAACATCGAACATCCTTGAGCTGATACTACCCCCGATTATTTGACTCAAAAGGGCAAAAGCGGTGGACTCTTGGGTGTTGGCAGAGTTGTCTGTGGAGCCGATGAGGAAAACGATATCTTGGGTGGACTCCGTCAGCTTTTTCTCTATTTTTAGCCCTTTTTTTATGGGGAAGATTAAGTTTTTCTTTTTGCTAACTGAGCTTTGGGCAAACTCGGCAAAAGCTTTTTGGCAGAGGCAAATCACCTTGGCAGGGTCAAAATCTCCCACCACGCTCAGCACGAAATCTTGGGTTAAGAACTTCTCTTGGTGCCAAGATTGGATTTGCTTTAGGCTCAGAAGTTGCAAACTTTTCTTCGTTCCTTTCTTTTGGACGAAAGGGTTCTCTTTGCCAAAAATTTTTTGTTTGAAAAGTTGGTCGGCTTTATGCACAGGGTAGTCTTGCACCCTTTGTAGGCTAGAGAGGTAGCGTTGCACCAGCAGTTCAAACTGTTTCTGCTCAAAGCGGGGCTGTCTGTAGGTTAGTGCCAAGAGCTGCAGCGCCTCGGGCAAAGAGCGGGCAAAGCATTTTAGATCGAGGCAGGTGATGTCCATATTGGTGCTGATGTTGAACTTGAAGCCGTTCTCTTGGCAGTAGTCCACGAACTGGCTGTAGTTTTGCTCCCGATTGCCATAAGCCAGAAGATGCGCACAGACGCTTTGCACGCCTAGCTGCGTGGGGGTCTCTTGTCCTTGTGATGAGCGGGTGGATAAACAAACGCCGCAACTTCCTTTTTGCTTTTCTGGCTTGAGGACGATCTTGAAGTTGTCGAAAAGCTGGTAGCAAAAGGTCTCTCGTCTAGGAACGGCGACCTTCTTCGCTTTTAAGTTTGGTGTCAAGTCGATGGGAGCCTTACCCATAAGGTAAACTTGGTAGTCGCTAAAATATTTCTTTATCGCCGCCTGCACCTTCTCATAAGAGACCTTTTTCAGCCGCCGACAATACTCCAGCGTGAAGCGAAAATCTCCGGCAATGTGCGATAGCCCTAGTTGAATACCCAAATCTTCGCAAGTTTCCAAGCCGAAGAGGTGAGCGTTGTCCAAGATTTTCAGTGCTTGCTGATACTGGCTATAGGAGCATCCGTTTTGACCAAAATCTTGCAATATCTTTTTGGTTTGACTTAGCACCGTCTTCGTCTTTTTCTGAGGAAAAATCTGCAAGACCAAAGCTCCGGGGGTGGCTTGTCCTATATCGCACGAAGACAGATGGTCGATTATTCCCAGCTCTTGCTTCAACCTTTTTTGCAAGATGGAGTTTTGATGCTCGGCTAGGATGGTGGTCGCCAGAGTAAAAGGCAGATATTCTGGTTGCCTTTGGCAGGGAGCGTTAAACATGATGTTGATCTGCGGCTTCTCGACGCTTTTGGGGAAGAAGTGGCAACCTCTTTGGTGTTGACCAAGGATCTCTTCCTTCGCCTTGGTTGACTCGGTTTTTTTGATGGAGTCGGCAGCCTGGCTTTCCCAATCGCCGAAGAACTTCTCCACCTTTGCTTTTAAATCTTTCGGTAGATCGCCGGTAGCCACCAAAAAGCAGTTGCTAGGCGTGTATTTTTGTTTATAAAAATCTCTTAACTGCTCGGGAGTCGATTTTTGCAAGTTTTCTTCGTTGCCGATAATCGGGTAGCGATAGTTAGTTCTTTGGAAGAAGTGTGCCAAGCTGTTTTCAAAGAACCACTCGTCGGGGTCGTTTTGGTATTGATAAAGCTCTTCCAACACCACTTTTTTTTCGGTGGCAAACTCTTGCTGGTCAAAATTGGCAAAACGGGTCAGTTGGCTCAAAATCTCCAGACCCTTCTCTAGGTGTTGACAAGGCAACATCAGGTAAAAGCAGGTGGAGTTGTATTCGGTAAAGGCGTTCACCGAGCCGCCCAGGCGCGACACTTCGTCCATTACCGAGTTTTGGGGGAACTTTCTTGTCGATTTGAATACCAGATGCTCGCTGAAGTGAGCAAAACCTCTCTGGGCGTCGCTCTCTTGGTTGGAGCCGGTTTTTACAAAAACTGCCAGGTAAACGATTTGGCAAGAGGGCAAGCTCGAGGCGACGATTTGGAAGCCGTTTTTCAGTTGGCGGAGTCGATGATTTATCATTTGGGACAAAACCTTTGTTTAATTAGTAAAAAAGAGCAGACAAACATAAATACGAAGTTGAAAAGGTTTAATGCTGCTTCCTTTCGGACCTGACATGGTTCGCCCCACAACCACTATTTAAGTTGCCTGCTACTTATTTTTTTTTGTCAAAATTTGTGTTACGGAAAGAGTGTCAATTTTTTTGTTGTTTATTATGGACAAACTTACCTTTCCTAAAAATCTAGTATACCAATCGATAAGAGAGATATGAAAAATATTAAGTTCAAGAATTGCGTCACCCTAGAGGAGATAAGCAAAGGATTTTTGCTCTACCGCCAACTTCGCAGTTGGGGTAAGAAGCCTGAGGGCAACTTCGAGTTTCTCGGCGAGACTTTTGAACTGAAAAAAAACAGAACGGAGATAATCATCAAAAGGATAAACTTGTGACTCACCCTTGGCGAAACTTCAGACAAGGCTTTAGGAAAAACTTGGCACCGCTACTGCTTTTGCTACTTTTGGCGTTGTTCTACTTTTTCTTTATGCACCTTTTGGGTATTGGCAACGACTCTTTTGCCAAGCAGCAGCACCTTTTGTTTTGGCAAGGCTCTTTAGGGCAGATTTACAACAACCACTACTTCATAGGGATGCCGATGCTCCTTTCCACTCTTTTTAAAGACAATATTTTTTTCGACTCCCTTTTCTCTTTTCACTTTTTTGCTCTGTGGCTTGGTGCTTGCGGGGTTTACTCCATCTTGCACTATGTCAAAGGTGTCAGCACTTGGATAGCTTTTGCCACGGCAGGAGTTTGGTTGGTGTTTCCTTATTGGCAGTATGTGCAAGCCTCGCCAGATTTTGCTTTGTTATCTTTTTTTGCAATCATCCCGTGGCTTATCTTTACGCTCATCTACCTGAAGTACCACTACACGATTTGGGCGTTTGCTTGGTTCTCTATCTGGCTTACCGCTCTTTTTCGAGTTTGTGATCCGCAAACTTTTTGGCTGACTATTTTTGCTCTGCTTTTGGCTTTGCTGGCTACCGCTTGGGAATACTTTTACCATCGCCAGATCTTTTCTTATGCCAAGTTTTGTGTGTTGGTGTTGGCTGGCACTTTGCTGGCTTTTTTGGCAGCCTCTCAACCTCTTTTTGGTTTTTCCAGAATTTTGGGCGAGCTTACTTACACCAACGACTATGTGATGAGCTTAAGCTCTTTTGCCAGCTTCTTTCACCTAAAGACCAACATCTTTCCGCTTTTGGCGATCTTGGTTTTTGCCAGCGTTGGTGCGGTGGGTAACTACCGCTACATCACTTTCTTTGTTATCTTCTTGTTTTCTCCGCTTTTCCTAAAACTTTTACCAGGCGCGCAGCTTGTCAAAAACCCTTTCTTGGCTTGTGGTATCAGCATAACCTTCTTGTTTGTCTTGTTCGGTTTGGGTCTGGAAAAAGTTCTCAAGATGCGAAAAATCTTTTGGCTGGAGAAAGCCAGAACCTACCTTATCTTCTTGATGCTGGGTGTGGTTTTGTTTCTTAGCCTTTTCTTGCGATTTGGTAGTGGCGCCTTCGAGTCGCAGTTTATCTTGTTTCAACTGCTTGCCTTTATCGCTTTTTTTCTTCTGCTCTCCTACAGGCGCAGCTTTAGCAACCACTCTTTGTTCCTCTGCTTGCTTTTTTCTTTAATCTTTTCGATGTTTTTTGCAGTCGGGTGTTACCATCGCACACGATACTCAGCCAGCCATAAACAAGACGCGCTCCAGTGGCTAGACAAACATTTTAGCCGGGACAAACAAGATTATCGCATCTATCCTCTGGAGAGGCTATTTTTGGACAACCGCTTTGGTAAAAATAACGCCACCATCGGAGGCACGGCGAAGTTTATGCCTTTCAACTATCGACAGCTTATCCAAAACTGCTTAGAGTTTGAGCTTAGTAGCGACTTGCCCATCAACTGGAATGTGGTGGATATGTTGGCAGTGAAGTATGTTTTGCGCAAAGACGCCCCCATCAAGGTGGACGAGCTGCGTTATGTCGATTACGACCCGCAAACCAAAATCTCGGTCTATGAGAACAGGAACTACCGCGGCAAGTTGTGGTTCGTGGACAACGCTCTGGTTTTGCAAAACTCGGCATCGATCTACAAGACGATCAACTCTGCCGGCTTCGATCCTTTCTCTTTGGCTTTGGTAGATAAGCCTTTGCCCAGTGTGGTGCAAAAGCCGCAAAAGTCGAGCCTGAAGATTATCAGTGATAGCGAAGACAAAATCGTCTTGCGCATCTTCACCGACACGCCATCTTTTGTGGTGTTTAGTAACAACTTCAGCCAAGATTGGTACGCCTTCGATCAAGACGACGGCTTGAAGATTTATGAAGTAAACGGGTGTCTGCAAGGATTTTATCTCAAATCTGGACTGCACAACATAACCCTAGAGTATATTCCCGTCTTGGAGACGGTAGCGGGCAAAGTTTCTTTGTTTTTCCTTGTCTTTGAGCTACTTTTGCTCGGGGTCGGATTTTTTTACTATTTAAAGGACAATTATGCCAACAAAATTATTTACATCGTCAAATGAGTGATTTTAAAAGCGGGTTTGTAGCTATCGTCGGCAAGCCTAATGTAGGCAAATCGACGCTTATGAACGCAGTTTTGGGCTCTAAAATTTCCATCACCTCGGCTAAGCCACAGACGACCAGGCAAAGCGTCAAAGGGATCTACAGCGATCAAGAGACTCAAATCGTCTTCTTGGACACTCCAGGCTTCCTTGAGCCTCGCTACGAGTTGCAAAGCAAACTCTTGGAGTATATAGACGCCGGACTCAAAAAAGCTGATTTGATCGTCTTCGTCTCTTGTGTGCCAGGATTTCCCTCGGAATACGATAAGCAGATGATGAGTTTGCTGGAAAATTATAAAGTGCCTAAGCTGCTTCTTTTCAACAAAAAAGATCTGCACCAACAAGACATCAAGGGGCTGGAGATTCCTGCCGACACCTTTGCCAAGGTGGAGCTAATCAGCGCTTTGCAAGACGATTATCAAACTTTGGTCAGCCTTATGCGAGCTTACCTGCCACACTCTGTTTTGTTTTACGATCCTGAGTATCTCACCGATATGCCGATGCGTTTTATTGCCGCCGAGCTGATAAGAGAGCAAGTTTTCAAGAACTACGATGCGGAAATACCTTACTCCACGGCGGTCACCATCGAAAATTATGTGGAGCAGAGTAACAAGGTGGAGATTTTTGCCAACATCTGGGTCGAGCGCAAATCGCAAAAGATAATCTTGATCGGCACTAAAGGCAGTGGACTCGCTAAGATTCGCAAAGCTGCTCAATCCCAGATTTATCGCCTAGAGGGCAGGAGAGTAAAGCTTAATCTTTGGGTGAAAATAAAGACCGATTGGAAGAAAAAGAAAAACGCTTTGACCGAGTTTGGGTATTGATGAACAAATTTTGTCAAAAAACTCTTGACTAACTTCCTTTGTGGTAGAGATTTATTTTATCATATTCTATTTTGGCGATTTAGCATAAAAAATGAAAAAAAATTAAAATTCAAATAAAACTATAATTTATTGTATATAAGGAGAATAGCAATGTCAAAAAATAATAGAGGCGCAGGCCTGAGAGAAGTTCCCGGTAGAGGCAGAGGTAAATGTCCTTTGTGTGGCAGAACCGCAATCAAACTGGTTTACGAAGTAAAAAAAGGTGAAGAGACACTGAAAGTTTGTAAGAACTGTCGTCACAAGAAGTTTGCCCAGGCAGAGAAAGAGGCTCCGGTAGAAGCTGCTGCCGAGCAACCAAAAAGCGAAGCCTAAAAAATAAGAGAGAGGCGAAGATGCTGATAACTTTTCCCGATGGAGCGCAAAAAGAGTTTGAAAAAAACACCACCCCTTTGCAAGTAGCTGCCAGCATTTCTGGCGGTTTGGCAAGGTCGGTGGTGGCTGCCAAAGTTGATGGAGAGCTTGTGGGGGCAGGTGAGCCTTTGCAAGCAGATTGTAGTCTGGAGCTGGTGAAGTTCGACTCCCCCGAGGGTAAAGATGTTTATTGGCACTCCACGGCGCACCTTTTGGCGCAAGCGGTGAAAGAGCTGTTTCCTGAGGTGAAGGTGGCAATAGGTCCTTCGATCGAAAACGGTTTTTACTACGACTTCGAGCGGGAGGAATCTTTCACCGAGTCAGAGCTGGAGCAGATCACGCAGAAGATGAAAGAGCTTTCCAAGAAGAAGTTCGTCTATCAAAGAAAGGTGGTTTCTCGGCACGAAGCTTTGCAATTTTTTCAAAAGCAAGACGAGAAATACAAGGTTGAGCTTTTGGACGCCATCGGTGATGACCAAGTCATCTCGATCTATTCGCAAGGCGATTTCACCGATCTGTGCCGAGGTCCGCACTTGCCCGACACGGGCGGCATCAAGGCGATCAAGCTACTGAAAACCTCGGGAGCTTATTGGCGCGGTGATGAGCGCAACAAGATGCTCAAAAGGATCTACGGCATCAGCTTTCCATCAAATAAAGAGCTAAATCAGCATCTGGCAAATTTAGAAGAGGCGAAAAAGCGTGACCATCGCCTTTTGGGCAAGCAGTTAGACCTTTTCTCTTTTTCGGGTAGAATCGGTGCTGGCTTGGTGCTTTGGCATCCCAAAGGAGCTTTGATCAGAAACTTCATCGAGAACTTCTGGAAAGAGCAGCACCTGAAGAACGGCTACAGCTTGGTCAACACTCCTCATATCGGCAAAGCCGAGCTTTGGGAGACCTCAGGTCATCTGGGCTTTTACGACGAGAGTATGTACGCTCCGCTGAATATCGACGAGCAAAACTACTACATCAAGCCGATGAACTGTCCTTTCCACATCGAGATATACAACAGCAGCAAAAAAAGTTATCGTCAGTTGCCGGTGCGCTACGCGGAGATGGGCAATGTTTACCGCTACGAGAGGGCGGGAACTTTGCACGGTTTGATGCGGGTGCGCGGTTTTACCCAAGACGATGCTCACATCATCTGCACCAAAGAGCAGATGGATGACGAGGTGAAGAAGACGGTCGAGTTCTCTATCTTTATGCTCAAATCTTTCGGGTTTCAAGAGTTGGATATCTACCTTTCCACCAAGCCGGAAGAGAAGTTTGTGGGAGAGCCAGAAGATTGGCAAAAGGCGGAGAGAGCCTTGGAAAAAGCTTTGCAGGAGCTGAAGATCGACTTCAAGGTAGACGCCGGCGGCGGAGCTTTTTACGGACCGAAGATAGATATCAAGATAAAAGACGCTCTTGGCAGATCTTGGCAGTGTAGCACGATTCAGTTCGATTTTAACCTGCCTACGCGCTTTAAGATGGAGTATGTGGGCAAAGACAACACCACTCATCGTCCTTATATGATCCACCGAGCTTTGTTGGGATCTTTGGAGCGATTTTTTGCGACGCTCTTGGAGTATCATGGTGGCAACTTGCCTATGTGGCTAGCACCAGAGCAGGTGCGGATTATACCTATTTCCGACCAATATCTTCTCTACGCTCAAAAGGTGGAAGCTTTCTTGGTGGAGCAAGGTTATCGAGTGCAGATAAGTAGCGAAGACCAAGGGGTGGGCTACAAAATCAGGATGGCAGAGAACCAGAAGGTGCCTTATATGCTCATCTGTGGTGAGAAAGAGCAGAGTGCTGGTAGTGTCTCTTTGCGCAAACATACTCAAGGCGATATCGGGAGTTTTGAACTGGACGAGTTAAAAGATGTCTTGGTTTAAGACAGGTTTTGTCCCCAACAAAAGATTATTTTGGTGTAAAGATTAACTTGAGGATTATTTGAAAGATTTTATCAAAAGCGAGCTGGAGAAAGAGGCTATCTCCATAACACAACTGGCTGATAGGATAGACGACTCCATCGAGGCGGTGATCGATGTTTTGTTCGATTGCAAGGGCAAAGTTGTGGTGGTGGGCATCGGTAAGACAGGACACATCGGACGGAAGATCTCGGCAACTTTTGCCTCTACCGGGACGGCGTCGGTCTTTTTGCACGCTACCGAGGGGTTGCACGGAGATTTGGGAATCGTGGGCAAAGACGATGTGGTGATAGCCATCTCCTACAGCGGCGGCAGTCAAGAGCTTCTTTCGGTGTTACCCTATTTCAAATTTGTGGGTGTGCCGATCGTGGCTCTGACGGGTAAGGTGGACTCAGCCTTAGCAAAGGCGGCAGATTTCGTTTTGGATTGCCGGGTGGAGCAGCACACCGAACAGTTTGGCTTGGTGCCGACGGCTAGCACCACCGTTATCCTTGCTTTGGGAGACGCCATAGCCGTGGCTCTACTCAAGCGAAGGAACTTCTCGGTCGAAGATTTTGCCCAGTTTCACCCCGGTGGCACCATCGGTAAGAAGATATTTTTGAAAGTAGAAGATGTGATGTGTGAGACTCCACCGGTGGTCGGCTTGCGAGCAACCTTGCCAGAGACTATCTTGGCGATGACCTCGGGCAAGCTCGGTTGCGTTGCCGTCTTGGACAGTAGCTCAAAACTGGTCGGCGTTTTCACCGATGGCGACTTGCGTCGAAATCTGCAAAAAGGCGATCTGGCTGCTTGTGCCAAGTTGACAGCCGGTGAGTTGATGACCACCGAGTTCAAGAGTTGCCCAGCCGACTGGTTGGCAGTGGAAGCGCTGAAGCTTATGGAAGACAACAAGATAATGATGTTGCCGGTGGTAGATCAAAATAAGCTAAAAGGGATCTTGCATATGCACGCCCTTTTGGAGGCAGGAGTGGTATGAAAATAGGAAAACTTTTTTTACTATTACTAACTGGCTTATTTTTGGGTTGTGATGTAAATTTCGAAAACTTCGGGATACCAGATAACGAAGCTTCCTATCGCATCAAGATCTTGGACGAGAGTTACGATATTGCCACCGAAATGAGCAAATACACCCAAGGGGTGAGTGCCGACCAAGAGACGGGAGAGCTTTGCATAGACACCATCATTACCTACAACGAAGGTAGCAACATAAAGCTTAACGCCGTGAGCTACGCTGCTAAAACCTTTCAAAGACCAGTTCCTTTTTTTCTTTCGGGAATAGATGCAAAAAATGTCTCTTTTAGCTTGAAAGAGATCAGCGAAGAAAATTTTTCTGTGCTTGACAACGGCGCAGCAAGCCTCACTTTTCCAGATTTTAGTTTTCAGGCAAGCAAAAGCACCAGAGATTATTCAGACCCTTATTTGATTTTCCAATCTGTCACCATAAGGACAGCTACGCTAAAAGTCACCGTAAAAAACCAAACAGGCTTTGAGATAACCTCTTTGAAAGTAAAGGTTTATAACTCCGATGGTGAGAGTTTGGCAACTTTTAGTTTCCCGGTGGTCGATATTGGGGACGAGGTATTTGAAGAAAAAAATATTGGCGGGGGTACTTGCTCCCAATATATTGATGTAGAAGTTGAGGGAAATGTTAAAGAAGAAAAGAATCTTTCTTTAAGCAAAACCAACAGTTTGGCAGTTAATGTTAGTTTCGAAAATTATGGCGGTTATGACTACCAGATAAGTGCTGATGACTATGTGGGGAAGATGCAGGCAGATACCGTGGAAGCTAGTTGGACGCAAGAGGTGAAGATCGATCGCAACGGTAATGGCGAATCTGATTTTGATATTTACAATGTGCAAACCACTTACAACACCGACAATGTTTTAAAAGTAGAGTTTGAAAACTTCTCCGAGTCTAATGTGAAAGCGATGCTCACTTTCCCCCAGGTGCAAAACAGTAAATACGATCAAGACTCTTTGAGCTCCGATTTTACGATAATGGGTAGAGCCTCCAATCAGGATAGCCGAGAAGGTGACCAGTATCTCTTTTTTTCCGATAAATATCTTGGCGAAGATTATAGCCCAGGCGCAGATTTAGTGGACACAATCACGGTTTTGGCAAAACTCGCTTTTCCCGAAACGAAAAGTTTTGTGCGTGCCTCTGAACAAAAAGTAAAGATTAAGATGGATTTGGCATCTTTGGAAATTGACCAGATGGAGTGCAAGGTTATCGAAGATGTTATCTTTGGAGAGAATAGCGGAAGCTTCCCTGTTGATTTGAACCGTTTAAAAGTGACCGATAAAAACGGAAACGAAGTTAAAGAGTTGAAGATGTTGGGTGAACCAACCATCTCTTTTCGGATGAATTCGATTATCAGCAAAGATGGCTCTTCGGAAGTAGAAGATATAATCAAGTTTGAGACCAAGATGGAAAGTAGTCGAGACAACCAGCAAGCCTTTTATCAAGACAGCTTGCTTTTGGATATCTCCCCTTTCTCTTTGAGCTACTACGAAAGCAATCTTCCCGACGAAAAAAGTTTTTTGAATTTGCTAAAAATACTGCCCGAGGAGATAGCTTACTCTGTTTTGCCTACCATCAAAGCCTCAGATAGCGTGGTGAAAATCGATGCCTCGGAAAATATGGATGTTCGCGTCCACATCAGTAGCCCTATTACCTTTGACACAGAGGGTGATAGCCTTATTTTTGAGCTTCGCGAAGATTATGGCGATGGGTTTGAAGGTATGCGCAAAGAGTTTCACTCTGCCAAAGTAGAGCAAAGTATGTTTGACAACTACCTGGGTGGTGAGTTTATCTTGGAGTATAAAAACTCTTCCAATATGCTTTTGGGAGCCAAGGTGATTATCAGCACCGACAAGAGTGTTCTTTACGACGACGATATTCAGACTAACGCCACTACCACCACGATGAACAGCGAAGGGTTTCCTGGTTATATAGCCAGGGTCATAGAGTTAGATAGCTTACAGCCTAACACCACTAACGGAACCGTTTCGGCCGAACTTTTGCAACGAGACTTGGAACCTTTTACTTTTGATAGTTCTTTTGTGGGGGTGAAGATATATGTCTGTGGTTCGGCAGCCTCTTTTGCCGGTGACTTAGAGTTGGAAGGTAATATAGAGTTCAAGTATAATAACTTTGGAGACCTTTAGCAGTGAGAACGAAAAAAGTTGCTCTGCTTTTCTTTTTCTTGGCTTTTGTCTCTTCTGGTTTTGCCACTCTTCTATTTTTCCCCGAAAACCAAGCGGTTTATGCAAGCAGAGAGTATTCGCAAGTTAGGTTACCCGGTAGCGTTTTTCAAATTGGGGTCGCCAACGACGCCTTTGACTACAAAGGTTTTGAGAAGGTGCTGGATATGTGCCGGTCAGACTACACCTTGACCGACGACGATAGAGCTTTTTTGACCGACAACGACTTCAACTTCAAAACTTACAACAGCGTTACGGCTCTTAGCTTTGGGAGTTGGAACTGGAACTTTACCACCAAGGTTATCGCCTATGGTAATCTGATTAACCTCAGCTCAAACTTCCTTACCTTCATCTTCGAAGGCAATATGGACTCCACGGCGATGGCTAAGCTGAAAAATATGAACCCAGCCGATGGCTCTCAGGCGATGGTTTTTGTCAAAAGCAGTTTTGTTTACTCCAAAAAGAAACCTTTCTATATCGATAATTTTCTCGATTTTGACTTCTTGAATTTTTCCTTTTCTCCTGGATTTAGTGTTAATGTTTACTCGCCTATTTACTACTCCAAGGTGGAGACCGACTACTTCGAGATTAGCGACTCTAGTGCCGATATCGCTTTTACCAAATACTACTCTGACGACGGTGAAACCTTTTCTGGCTTTGGTTTGGGAATGGGGGTAGGGGTGAAGATGGAGATCCCTAACGGATGGATATACTTTTCGGTGGACGATCTGATGGCTTCGCTGAATTACAACAAAGTCAAAGAGGAGAGGATTGAGATAGATATAGATTTGCCTGGTTCGATAGATTTCGATGAACAAGAGGTTTATGAGCAAGAGCTTTACGACCACACCGTGATTTTGGATCCTACCATCGTTTTTGGAATGGAGCGATATTTAACTAGCGATTTTAGTTTTATGCTCAAGTTCAAAGATTGTGACTACGCCTTGGACGACGGCTACTCGGCTGGGTTTAACTATATGCCCAACTTGCACATACCCATGCAGGTGATAGTGGGAAGCGGGCAAGACGACAAGATGTTTTATAAGTTAAGGACGGGACTGATATTCAGCTATTTTGAAACAAATGTAGCTTTTTTTTTCTTCGATGGTTTTCTCACCTCTGCCAAAGGGTATGGGATAGATATCGACCTGTTTAAGATTAAGTTTTAGAAGGGAAGATGAAAAATATCCAAAGATCTTATCAAGACAGTTTGAACTTTTTACAAGATTTTATCAGCAAAGAGGAGAACATCGCCAAGACCAAAGCTGTCGCAAACAGGTTGGCAAAAGTTTTGCAGGCTGGAGGCAAAGCTATCTCTTGTGGAAACGGTGGTAGTATGTGCGATGCGATGCACTTTGCCGAGGAGTTCACCGGCAGATTTTGCCAAGACCGTCCGGCTTTGCCAGCCATAGCTCTTTGTGACCCTTCTTATCTGACTTGTGTCGGCAACGACTACGGATTTGAGCAGGTTTTTGCCCGCGGCGTGGCAGCTTATGGCAAGAAGGGCGATCTCTTGGTAGCTATCTCCACCAGCGGTAACTCAGCCAATGTTTTGGCTGCCGTCAAAGAAGCAAAGAGTCGGGGAATCTATTGTGTCGGCTTCTTGGGTAAAGACGGAGGCAAGCTTTTGCAGGAGTGCGACGACTCCTTCTTGGTTCCTGCGGCAACCTCCGACAGAGTGCAAGAGGTGCATATGATCGTCTTGCACATCATCATCCAAGAGGTAGAGCGAATCTTGTATCCGCAAAACTATGCTCAGTAAAGTAAAAGGACAAGAGCGAGCCAACCAACTCTTGCGCAACGCTTTCGACTCCGGCAGGGTGCAGGGCAGTTTTTTGTTTTACGGTCCTAGTGGCGTGGGCAAATTTAGCAAGGCGCTGGAGTTTGCCATGACTATAAACTGCACTTCGGAAGGCAAAAAGCCTTGTCGACTCTGTGACTCTTGCAAAAAATTTTTGGCTTTCTCTCATCCAGATTTTACCTACATCTTTCCGACGCCTAACCTCAAGTTTCAGCCCGATGGCTCTATAGGTGAGAGTAAATACCTAAAAGAGTACTCAGCTTACTTGCAAAACAAGATAGACACCCCTTACAAAAGATTTTTTTTCTCGGCGGGCACCCTTATTCGCATCGACGCTGTTCATATGCTTTTCCGTCGCCTGAATATGAGCGCTAGCCAGAGTAAATACAAGGTTTGCATCATCGAAGATGCTCATTTGATGAACCAAAATGCGGCGAACGCTTTTTTGAAGATCTTGGAAGAGCCGCCCAAAGATTGCATTATCATCTTGATAACCGAGCAAAAAGAGAGTTTATTGCCGACGATTATCTCTCGTTGCAAAGGAGTTCCTTTCGTCAAACTTCCCTGGAAGGTGATCGCCGACATTTTGCAGACGCATTATGCGGTGGAAAGCACCAAGGCGGAGCTTTTTGCCAAGATAGCCGATGGCGATGCCTCTCGTGCCATCAGGTTGAACAAAGGGTATGGTCTGGAACTCAGAGACCTTGCCTTAAAGCTCCTGCGGGCAATCTCTTGCCAAGACGATTTGGGTCTCAATCAGATGGCAACTACTCTGGGCAAACCTTCTTTCAAAAACGAGATGTTGGTGGTTTTGCGCTATTTGGGCTCTTTCATCTTGGATGTTTACAAGCTCTCTTTGGGCATCACTCCGATCACCAATTTCGATCATCAGGAGTTTTTGCAAGAGATAGCCGAGCGAGATTTCCAGTTGACGCACAACTTCCCCGAGTTGGTGGAGTATTTAGATACGGTCACCAAGTTTAGCAACCTCAACTATAGCCTTCTGCTGATGGCTATCTACGCCCAGTATCAAGGTTGCAAGACCAGTTACGCCGGGGTTTAACAAAAAAAAAATCTAAAATGCGAAGAAAATGCTTGACCATAAACACCCTTTTTTTTGTGTAGGGAAACAAGATTGATGGTTCACAGTTCGGGGTGTAGCGCAGTCCGGTTAGCGCACTGGTTTTGGGAACCAGGGGTCGAAGGTTCGAATCCTTCTACCCCGACCATTTAAAAAATGGGTGTTTAGCTCAGTTGGGAGAGCACCTGCCTTACAAGCAGGTGGTCGGGGGTTCAAGTCCCTCAACACCCACCATTTTTTTTATAACTGTCGGTCGTTCAGTTTTGGGGGTGTAGTTCAGTTGGTTAGAACGTCTGCCTGTCACGCAGAAGGTCGCGAGTTCGAGTCCCGTCACTCCCGCCATTTTCAAGCATCTATTTACCTTCAGGGGTTAAAGTAGGTGCTTTTTTTTATTGAAGGAGATAAACGATGACCAAAGAGAGATTTAGGTTCAACCCGTTCTTGCGATTTTTCACCCTTTTTGTCGGAGTGATGGCTATCGCCTACGCGGTTTACGCCATCTTGAGTTTTCATCCCGAGGGCAAACTGAGACTGTTTTTGCCTTATGTGGTGGTTGTGCTAGCAGCCAACTCCGTCTTTCGCAACCTGTTTACCCTTAATTCGCTTGTTTTGACCGACGATCAGGTGATCTTCAAGAAGCTGGCACTACCTGCCTTTCGAGTGGATTTGGCAAACATCATCAAGATTCGTTTCTTGGATAAAAGGATGCGTTATCTGCAGTTGAGCTACTCCCAAGGAGACACCGTCAAAAATTACACCTTCAACCTTGGCTATCCGGGAGTTTTGGACGCCTTGAGCAAGATGAAGAAGAAAAATCCGGCTATCGAGTTTGTCGGAGATTTGGGGAAAGATCTGTAAGATGGAGCAAGTTACCAGAGCGATAATCGGTGGCACCGGCGTTTATGATGCGCAAGCAAGCAAGCTAAAGAGCGTGCGCGTGCAGACCGACTTCGGAGCTGTCGAGCTTGATGTGGGCGAGTTTGCGGGGGTAAAGGTAGCTTTTTTGGCACGCCACGGCAAAGATCATTGCACCCCGCCACATCGTATAAACTACCGCTCCAATATGAAAGCTTTGCAAAAGCTGGGGGTGAGGTTCGTTTACGCAGTAGCTGCTGTGGGATCTTGTCATCGCTCTTATCGGGTTGGCGATCTGGTGTTGCCGGATGACTTCATCGACTTTACCAGCGGCAGGGTCAGCTCTTATTACGACGATGTTGGCTCGGTGGCTCATGTGAGGATGGAGTCGCCTTATTGCAACTATCTGCAAACCAAACTAAAGCAAGTCGCCAAAGAGCTAACCTTCACAGAAGGTGTCGTCTATGGTTGCACCCAAGGTCCTCGGTTTGAGACGGCTAGCGAGATAAGGGCTTACACCAAAATGGGTGCCGATGTCATCGGCATGACGGGGGTTCCCGAGGTGTGTCTTGCCAAAGAGCTGGGGATGTGTTACGCCAGTGTGGGGGTGGTCACCAATATGTGTAGCGGGGTTCAGGCAGAGATCTTCCACGACGAGATTGTCTCCAGTATGGCGCAAAACAAAGCCAAGCTGATCGAAGCTTTCGGAAAAGTTTTTGCCCTTTATCTGAACCAAGATGAGTGCAGTTGCCGAAACTCGCTTATTTTTTTGTAGATGATCAAGATTTTCTGGGTGGGCAAGACCAAAAACAAGCAGGTAAAAGAGCTGATAGATTACTACCTCAAACTGGCAACCAAGTTTCAACCGCTGAAGGTTGTCGATCTGCCCAAAACAAAAAAAGCTGCCTCTAAGGTTCAAGTCCAAGAGCAAGAGGCAAAACTTGTTTTATCCAATTTTAGCAAAAGTGGTTTGAACATCTTGTTAGACGAGGCAGGAACTCAGTTCAACTCTTGTCAGTTTGCCAGATTCTTGCAAAAGAACTCTAACCAAGAGATAAGCTTTTTCATCGGAGGAGCTTTTGGGTTTGCTCCCTCTATCAAACAGAGTGCCGATCTGCTGCTGAGTTTTTCGGCGATGACTTTCACGCACGATATGATCAGAGCCTTGCTTTGCGAGCAGATTTATCGGGCTTTCACCATCACCGCTGGTAAGGAGTACCATTATTAAAAAGCATATTTTCGATTTTGCCTCTGCCAAGGAGTTGGCAAAATTTTTGGGTGAGCGAGGTTTCCCCAGGTTTCGAGCCCAGCAAGTTTTGAACTGGGTTTACGATAAATTTGTCTTGGATCTAGAGCAGATGAAAAATCTTCCGCAAAAGTTGAAGAAGGTTTTGGCAAGTGAACTCAGCTGGGAGATGCCGGCGGTCACCAGTCAGCAGAAGGCGGGGGACGACTCGCTGAAAGTGGCTCTGGAGATGGCAGACGGTAGCAGCATCGAAAGTGTCTTGATGAGCGCTGGGCATCGGCGCACCCTTTGTGTCTCGACTCAGGTCGGTTGCCAGATGGGGTGCAGCTTTTGTGCCACAGGCAAGATGGGCTTTAGCCGCAACCTGAAGCCAGCGGAGATAGTAGCCCAAATCTTCTGGGCAGCCAAAGCTTGCTCAGAGCAAGGGCAGAGGTTGAGTAACTTGGTCTATATGGGGATGGGAGAGCCGTTGGCTAACTACGATGCCACCTTGTTTAGTGTTCGTTCTGCCAAAAACTTCTTCGGGTTGGGTGCAAAGCGGATCGTTATCTCCACTTGTGGTTTGGCTGACAAGATAGTTCGCCTTGCTCAAGAGGAGCCGAACCTCAAACTGGCAATCTCTTTCCACTCGGCTTTGGCAGAGCAGCGGGCGAAGCTGATGCCGATTGCCAAAAGATACAGCTTGCCAGAGTTAAAAAGGGCTTTGTTTGCTTTCGGTAAAGCATCGCCTTTTAAGCTGACTTTCGAGTATATCCTCTTGCCCAAGATCAATATGGACAGAGCCTCTGCCAAGGCGCTCATCTCTTATCTGGGGGTGTTACCTGCCAAGGTGAACTTCATCCCTTACAACAAGGTGGAAGGGCTAGAGTTTGTGGCTCCCAGCAAAGCCGAGATCGCCAGGTTCTGTGCGCTTTTTGACAACAGCTCGGTTCATTACACTCTGCGCAATTCCCAAGGAGCAAAGGTGCAAGCGGCTTGCGGGCAGCTGGCAGGGAAAGCCCAGTTTACCACCCAAAAAAAATAAGCAACCAACTTTTTTAGAAGTTAGCTGCTTTTTTTTTAAAAAAATGGCTCTGGAAGAGGGATTCGAACCCCCGACCTAGTGGTTAACAGCCACCCGCTCTACCGCTGAGCTATTCCAGAAACGACTCCATACAAAATTTTGGCGTTGGCGTGTCAAACAAAATAGCAAGATTTTTTGTTGCTTTGCCGACGACTATTTTTACCAATAAGCTATTCGTTTTCGGAATTGGTGGGCAGATTTGTTTGTCGTCAGGTTCAAGCTTTGCAAAAAGGCGACATTCTCTTTGTTCTCTCCATAGATGGCGTAATCTAGGGCGTTAAAGCCGACCTCGTCCAAATCTTCAAGATGAGATTTTTTTTCTAACAATAACCCAAGCATCTTCACATCCGCATGCTGGGCAGCGTGCATCAAAGGTGTTCTTTGTGTATGGTAGATCTCTTTGGGGTACTCCAAAATGTTTTCGATCTCGGCTGCACTGGCGTATTTTTGGTTAACATCCGCTCCTTTTTCTAGCAGTAGCCGAGCGGCTTCGTGCTGGTTGTATTGGATGGCATAAAACAGTGGCGTTTTGCCGAATGGATTTTTGTGGTTTACATCCAGCCGCAGCTCTTTGTCTTTGAGTAAAAATTTTAATGTTTGCAAGTTTTGCACAGCACTGGAGAGGGGACTCTCTTCAAAAGAGTCGATGTTCTCCACATTTTTTAGTAGTTTCTGGATAATCTTTGTCTCTCTTTTTAGCAAGATCGCCGCATTCAGACACAAAAAAAGCTCGTCGTTGTCATATTTGTCTGAGTCTATTTCCGCTACTATTGATGCGGCTTCGTCGCCCGCAACGATCTTTTGGAGTAGCTTGGAGTTCTCCTTATAGTCGGCAGAGGCAGACGAGCCGTAAGCTTTATTGCGGATCTGATACTCGGTATAATCTGCCAAATAGTTTGCTTGAGCTTGGCTAAATTTTTTCTGCTTATAAAAGGCGATCAGCTCCTTCTTCAATTTCGCTTCTTCTTTTTTAAACTCCTTATAAAGGTTGAAGTTGTAAACGCTGGCAAAACTCCAACGGGTGAAGTAGTTGTTAGCGTTTTGGCTATACTTGTCAAAAGGCGAGTCTCCCGTGAAGTTTTTCAAGATCTCTTTTGGGTTGTGGCATAATCTTAACAGATCGGCAAGAAAGTTTCGATCCACAGTCGAGTTGTAGCCATAATACCTTCCCGCTTGGCTTCTTACCTCTTCCGTCAACTCCACTATTCTGGTTTGATTGGTCTTGTCCAAAGCGTTGGGGTGAGCATCAAACTGGATCTGGTTAGAGCCATAAACTTCCCAGATGCAGTGTTCAAAAACTAACTTTGTGAAAACCTCTATCTCCTCTTTTTGCAAGTAATTGTCGGCAATGGGATTTATGTGGAGTCCGGTTTTTTGGTAGTAGCGGTCGTCTTCAGCTGTAAACCTTTGTTTTTGAAACTCGAAAGGCAACTCTTTGTTTTTATAGTTCCATCTGCCGATTATTCGGTTATTTTCTTGCTCTTTGTAGTTTAGCAGATAACCCACAAAGCTCTCTGACCCGTTGTCGGTTTTTAAAAACAGCTTCTTATCTTCGCCTTTTAGTTCTCCTTGGATGGCGATCTTCTTTTGCTGCTTGTCGTAGAAGTAGTGACCGACCAGTTTGTTGTCGTTGCCAATATCTAGCTGCATTGTGACGGGATACTTGTAGATGAAGCCGTAAAATTTTGCCTCCACGCTCCAGAGTGGCTGCCACAAGATGAGTAGAATGAGTAAGAAAGGAGAACCCTTTTTCATAATTTGCCTCGCTTTTTGATCTATCTTTTAGCAAATAGTGGAAAGGTTTACTTTAAAGTCAAGCAAAAAAAAAGGTATTTCTTTTTTTAATCTTCGTTGCCGCCTCAGAGATATTGGTCAGATTGGTCTAATTTTTTGGTTTTAAGAATTGACTCATTTTTGCAAGCTTTCTAAAGTTGTCTTGCACAATCGAATCAAAAAAAAACAAAAAATAAGGAGTAAAGAAGAGATGAAAAAGATTTTAGGAGTTCTATTGTTGGCGAGTTTGCTTTTCACAATCGGATGTGGAGAGGGCAAAGATGGATGGAAGAAGATTAAGAGAGCGGGCGTAATCGTGGTAGGGTTGGACGACAACTTCCCTCCGATGGGCTTTCGTGGCGAAGACGGTGAGATTGTCGGATTTGATATAGATCTGGCGAAGGCTGCCGCGGCCAAGCTTGGTTTGCAAGCCGAGTTTAAGCCTGTGGATTGGGACGGCATCGTTATGTCACTGAACAAGGGAGATATCGATGTGATCTGGAACGGGTTGACTATCACCGATGAGCGCAAGCAGCGGATAGCTTTTTCGCCTGCCTACATGGCTAACAGGCAAATCGTGGTGGTGTCAGCCGGCTCCCAGATTAAGACGCTTGCCGACTTGCAAGACAAAGTGGTTGGTCTGCAACTGGGCTCTTCCAGTCAAAAAGCTTTGCACGGTAACCAAGCGGTGTTCGCCACTATTAAAGATGAGAGGAAGTATAGCAACAACACTGAGGCTTTGATGGATCTGGCAGCCGGCAGGATAGATGCGGTGGTGGTGGACGAGATCGTCGGACGCTACTACATCGCCAAAAAGCCTGAGCTTTATCTGGTGCTAGAGGAAAATTTGGGTCAAGAGGAGTATGGCGTGGGGATGAGAAAGGTCGATGAGAAGCTGGTTAAAAATCTTAGCGACGCCATCGACGAGTTGAAACAAGACGGCACTGCCGATGCGATTTCGCGAAAATGGTTTGGCGAGTCGGTAGTTTTGAAATAAACCGATTTTTATTGACGACCGCCTATTTTGTTTCTGACTTGTTCGGAAGTGAGTAGGCGGTTTTTTTTGTGGTAATTTTGTTGAAAAAGGAGTTGTTTTGGAGTATTTGTTTGATACATTTTTGTATTTGATTAAAGGGTGTGGTATAACACTGAGTTTGTATGCGGTGACGGTGATTTTTTCTATCCCTTTAGGGATTTTGTTTGCTTTGGGTAAGCTTTCTCTGGGCAAAGTGCCGGCAAGGTTGATCGGGTTTTATACTTGGGCTGTGCGAGGCACGCCTTTGCTTTTGCAACTCTTTTTCGTCTATTTTGGTCTTTCTATCTTCGGCATCAGCCTCACGCCTTTTACGGCAGCGGTCATCACCTATGTTTTTAACTATGCGGCTTACTTCACCGAGATTTATCGTGGTGGCATCCAGTCGATCGACAAAGGGCAATACGAGGTTTCCAAAGCGCTGGGGATGAGCTATTGGCAGATGATGGGCAAGGTGATCTTGCCACAGACAGTCCGGCGGGTTTTGCCCGCAACCTGCAACGAGTCTATAACTTTGGTCAAAGATACGGCTTTGGTAGCGGTGATCGGTATGGGAGACCTTTTGCGATCTGCCAAGGAGATATTTTCGCGTGATTTTAACATCTTGCCGTTTTTGCTGGCAGCGGCTTTGTATCTGGTTTTCACCTCGGTGATCGTCAATGTTTTCGCTCGCTTGGAGAAAAAATATTCGGTGTATGTTTAGATGGAACGAGCGATAACGGTGCTTGGTTGCCAGTAAGAGCAAATAGTTATATATTCGCGCAGGTCGCAATGTTTGGCTTGGTGATATGATTTTTTAAGAATTTTTTTTGGATGGAGTTATGAAAGACAAAATTATCGTGAAAGGTGCCGCAGAGCACAATCTTAAGAGTGTGGATTTGACGATTCCCCGAGACTCGTTGGTGGTGTTCACCGGGGTTTCTGGTTCGGGCAAATCTTCTTTGGCGTTCGACACGCTCTATGCCGAGGGGCAAAGGCGCTATGTGGAGAGCCTCTCTAGTTACGCGAGGCAGTTTCTGGGGCAGATGGAGAAGCCTAATGTCGATTATATCGAGGGGTTGTCGCCTGCCATCTCCATCGAGCAAAAGACGGCGTCCAAAAATCCTCGTTCCACCGTGGGGACGATCACTGAGATTTACGACTACTTGCGTCTTCTTTTTGCACGCGTGGGCAAACAGCACTGCCATCTTTGCGGCAAGCCCGTGGGCAGTCAGTCGGTGGATCAGATCGTGGAGCATATTTACAAGCGACCGCAAGGGACGAAGTTGCAGATATTGGCTCCGCTGGTGAAAAACCGCAAAGGGACGCACACCAAGGAGATCGATGAGGTTCGCAAAGAAGGTTTTGCCCGCATTATGATCAACGGCAAGCTCAGGGAACTTTCGGAAGATATCGAGCTGGACAAGAAAAGCAAGCACACCATCGATGTGGTGGTGGATCGGCTTGTCCTCAAAGACGAGATTCGTTCACGATTGGCAGACTCCATCGAGACCGCTTTGCGGCTCAGCGGTGGATTTATCAAGGTGGATTACCCCGAGAGCAACCAACAAGAGATGTTGTCCGAAAAAAACTCTTGTCCCGATTGTGGAGTGGGTTTCGACGATTTGTCGCCGCAATCTTTCTCTTTTAACAGCCCCGTGGGTATGTGTGAACACTGCAATGGTCTGGGGATTTTGTTCGATTTTGAACCTAAGAAGATTGTGCCTGACGAAAAACTTTCTCTTTGGGACGGTGCGGTCAAGCCTTGGAAAGAGTTGAGTGAAAAGACCGACAGCTTGGAGTATCAGCTGGTGAGAGGACTTTCTAAAAATCTCGATTTTAGCTTGAGAACTCCCTGGAAAAATTTGCCTGACAAGGTGAAAGAGGCGATTTTGTATGGTCATAAGTCGCCTGTGAACGTGGTGTGGAGCTCGCGGCGCGGCGAATACAACTTTGATAGCGGCTTTGAGGGTGTGGTGCCGATGTTGTCGCGGCGGCTCAAGAGCACGGGCTCGTCTTATATGCGCAAATACTATCTGAGCTTTATGGGCGAAGAGGTTTGTCCGCATTGCCAAGGGAAGAAGCTAAACCCCAAGAGTCTTGCGGTGTTGGTGGACTCTCACAGCATCGACCAAATTGTCCAGATGTCCGTTGCCAAAGCTTTGCACTATTTTCAAAACCTGCAACTGCAAGGCGAAGCTCGGCAAATTGCCACCGAGATTCTCAAAGAGATAATCGACCGCCTCACATTTTTGCGGGAGGTTGGTTTACACTACCTTAATCTTGATCGTTCTGCCCCGACCCTCTCGGGTGGTGAAGCCCAGCGCATCAGGCTCGCTAGCCAGATAGGTAGTGGACTGGTGGGGGTGATGTATATTCTTGACGAGCCGTCGATTGGTTTGCACCAGCGGGACAATCGCTCTCTTATCAGGATGCTGCAGCGCCTGAAAAATTTGGGTAACACCGTCTTGGTGGTGGAGCACGATCAGGAGATGATGGAGAGTAGCGACCAAGTGATCGATTTTGGCCCGCTGGCAGGTTGTCGTGGAGGTCAGGTTGTCGCTCAGGGCAGTGTCGCCCAGATTATGGCAAACCCCGAGTCGCTCACTGGACAGTATCTGTGTGGCGTCAAGAAGATCGAAGTGCCTTCGCGCAAGCGCAAGAAAGGAAGGCAGCTGCTGCGAGTTTATGGCGCCGAGCAAAACAACCTCAAAAAGATCGATGTGGATTTCCCTGTGGGGCTGTTCAACTGTGTGACGGGGGTGTCTGGCGGAGGCAAGTCGTCGCTGGTCAACCAGATTGTTTACCCTTATCTGGCTAATAAAATCAATCGCAGCAAGTATCCTGTGGGCAAGCACCAAAAGATCACGGGCGAAAAGCATTTTGATAAGGTGATCAACATCGACCAAACGCCCATCGGCAGGACGCCACGATCCAATCCTGCCACTTACATCAAAGTTTTCGACGAGATCCGCAAACTTTTTGCTTCGCTCCCCGCTGCCAAACTGCACGGCTTCAATGCGGGCAGATTTTCGTTTAATGTGAAAGGCGGACGCTGTGAGGCTTGCGGCGGTAACGGATTAAAGCAAATAGAGATGCACTTCTTGCCCGATGTTTTTGTGCCGTGTAGTGTCTGCCATGGCAAGCGCTACAACGAGCAAACCTTGAGTGTGAAATACAAAGATTATAGCATCGCCGATGTGTTGGATTTGGAGATTTCCAAGGCGTTGGAGTTATTTGAGAATATTCCTGCGATTCGCACCAAGTTGCAGACGCTGGTGGATGTCGGGCTAGATTATGTCAAGCTAGGGCAATCTTCCACGACGCTCTCCGGCGGTGAGGCGCAACGGATAAAGCTCGCCCGAGAACTTTCCAAAACTTCCACCGGGAAAACGCTCTACCTCTTGGATGAGCCGACCACGGGGCTACATTTTGAGGATATCAACAAGCTGTTGCAGGTGCTTTACCGCTTGGTGGATATGGGCAACACCATAATCGTCATCGAGCATAATCTGGATGTCATCGCTGCCAGCGACTACATCATCGACCTGGGTCCAGACGGTGGAGACGGCGGCGGGCAGGTGGTGGCTGTCGGCACCGTCGAGCAGGTTGCCGCTTGCAAAGAAAGCTTTACAGGACAGTTTCTGGCAGAGCGGTTGGAGCTTGAGAAGGGGAAATAGTTTTTTAGGTTTGAGTTGGAAAAATGAATAAAGGCGAAATTTTAATTTATCAAAATCAGAGTGGCGACATTAAGGTAGATGTCCGTTTTGAAGATGAGACTGTTTGGCTTAATCAGGCTCAGATGGGCTTGTTATTTGGTAAAAGTAAAAAGACTATTTCTGAGCATATCTCCAATATTTTTAAAGAACAAGAGTTGCAAAAAAAAGTGGTTGTCCGGAATTTCCGGACAACTGCAACAGATGGGAAAATATACAATATAGCTTATTACAATCTTGATGTTATTATTTCGGTTGGTTATAGAGTAAAATCTTTGCAAGGTACTCAGTTTAGAATTTGGGCGACCAAGAGATTGCGTGATTTTATTACCAAAGGTTTTTTGCTGGATGATGAGCGATTTAGTTCTGGCTCTTCTATGAACTATTTTAATGAACTTCAAGATAGAATCAGGAAAATTCGTCTTTCTGAAAAGTTTTTTTATCAAAAAATCAAAGATATTTATACCACAAGTATCGATTATAATCCAAAATCTGAAAAGACAATCCAGTTTTTTAAAGTCGTGCAAAATAAGTTGCTTTGGGCAATTAGTAAACAAACGGCTGCCGAGTTGGTGTATAATAGAGTGGACGCTTCGGCGCCATTATTGGGTATGTTGTCGTATGATAAAGATACTTTAGCGGGTGTAAAAAAGTCAGAAGTGAGTATAGCTAAGAACTATTTGAACGAAAAAGAGATGGAGTTGCTAGGGTTGATAGTAGAGCAATATTTGGCTTTTGCTCAGACAATGGCGGCACAGCACAATCCAATGTATATGGATGATTGGATTAAAAGGCTTGATGTAATTTTGCAGATGAATGGAAGAGAATTGCTGGATAATGCGGGGAGTATAAGTCACAAATTGGCTTTGGATAAAGCAGGCGAGGAGTTTGATAAATTCAAAAAGAAGCAAAAGTTGATAGAAAAAGAGGCAAGTTTTAAAGAGTTGGAGAACGATTTGAAGGAGCTTGCAAAAAGAAAAAGTAATGAGTAACAGTTATGATGCGCTTGGTGCACGGAAGACCCACTTTACATAGATTATCACGACCAGCAGTGGGGAGTGCCGCAGCACGAGGATAGATTGCTTTTCGAGTTTCTGGCAGAGCGGCTGGAGCTTGAGAAGGGGAAATAAGCGGATTAAAAAAATGTAACTAAGATGTATAAACTTGGAAGAATAAAGATTTTAGATTTAGGAGACGATGGTGCAAAAATATTTGGTAAATCAATATACTGTTGAGAATATAGTTGGTTGGGTGAAGTCGAAAGAGATCGCTATTCCTGAAATTCAAAGACCTTTTGTTTGGAGTAGAACAAAAGTTAGAGATTTGATGGACAGTTTGTATCAAGGATATCCAGTAGGCTATATTATTTCTTGGCGTAATCCCGATGTTAAATTAAAAGACGGCTCTTTGTCTATGGGTAAAAAAGTGCTTATAGACGGGCAACAGAGGATTACAGCTTTGACAGCTGCTCTTGTGGGTGAACCCGTGATTGATGAATCTTATGAAAAAGTTAAAATTCAAATTTCTTTTCATCCAGTGAAGAAAAAGTTTGAAGTTTTAAATCCTGCAATTAAGAACAATAGGGAATGGATCCCTGATATTTCAGTGATACTTAAGCCAGATTTTTCTACTCTCAGGTTTGTAAAAAAATATTTTGAAATGAATTCTAAGTCGAATGAGACAGAGATAGAAAAAAGTATTCAAGGACTTAAAACGATGTTGCAAAGACCTATTGGTATGATAGAATTAAATCACGATTTAGATATTGAAACGGTAACAGAAATCTTTATTAGGATTAATTCAAAAGGTGTTGTATTAAGTCAGGCAGATTTTGCAATGTCTAAAATTGCATCTAATGAGAACTATGGTGGTGATTTTTTAAGAAAAGCTATAGATTATTTTTGCCACATTTCTAAGAAAGTTGAATTTTATGAACAAATCATTGAACGAGATCAATGTTTTGCCAAGAGCGATTTTTTTGCTAAGATGAAGTGGCTTGAAGGTGGAAATGACAATCTTTATAATCCTGATTACAATGATATGTTAAGGGTTTGCTTTTGTTATAAATTTAAACGTGGTAAATTGAGTGAATTGGTTAGCTCTTTGTCTGGTCGAAATTTTGAAACACGAAGTTTTGAAGATAAGATTGCAGAAGAATCTTTTTCAAAATTAAAAGAATCAATTTTAATTTATATGAAAGAGACTTTATTTAAAAGATTTTTAATGATAATTAAATCAGCAGGATTTATAAATTCAAAATTAATTAGGTCACAAAATGCTTTAAATTTTGCTTACGCTTTATTTCTGCTTTTAAAGGAAAAAAAAATTGAAGACGCACTAATTGAAAGATATGTTAAGCGTTGGTTTGTTATGAGTATTTTGTTGGGTAGATATTCTGGTTCTCCTGAATCGATGTTTGATTATGATATTAAATCAATAAATGAAAAAGGTGTTAAAATATCTTTGGAAGGGATTGAAGAAGCAAATTTAAGTGATTCTTTTTGGAATTTTGGATTGGTTCAAAACTTGACAAGGTCTTTGTCAAATACTCCATCGTTGAACATATTTTGGGCTGCTCAAGTTAAAGCAAATGACAGAGGATTTTTATCTCGTGATATAAGTGTAAAGCAAATGTTGGAACATAGAGGAGATGTTCATCATATTTTCCCAAAGCAATTTCTAAAAGAAAATGGGCTTACTCAAGGACAATATAATCAAATTGCCAACTATGCTTATGTGCAACAAGAGATAAACATTAAAGTTGGCAAAAAGTCACCTGCAGAATATATAGGGGAGATTCGTCAACAATGTGTAGATGGGAATTTGAAATATGGCGGAATTGATAATATTGAAGATTTCGAGAAAAATTTGGAGGAAAATTGCATTCCAAAAAATATTCATGAAATGAATTTTGGCAATTATGAACACTTTTTATCCGAAAGAAGAAAACTGATGGCACAAAAGATAAAAGAATATTATGAAAATCTATAATTAAGTTTGAAAAAATTGGGCAAAAGCTTAAATTTGTTTGACAGTTTGTTGATTTTTGAGACTCTATTTTGGCTGCTAAATTTGTAACTAACAGCAAAGCAATAAAATATACTGATAAAATTTGTATGACCGTTGTTTGACAGTTTTGGGATTTTTGGCGAAATAAAAGAGAAAAAATGGTAGGAGATATAATGGAAAAGATAAAGTCTGATAAAAATCTCATCGCCTTCTGCGGTTTGTATTGTGGAGCTTGTCGTCGCTATTTGAGTGGGAAATGTAGTGGTTGTCACGAGTATGCCAAGGCGACTTGGTGCAAACTCAGAACCTGCTGTCTTGAAAATAGTTATGCGACTTGCGCAGATTGCAAATATTTTGTAAATCCCAACGACTGCAAGAAGTTCAACAACTGGATCTCCAAACTTTTTGCTCTTTTTTTCAAATCCGACCGAAAGGGCTGTATCGACAGGATTAAAAAAGTCGGTTTGGAAAAATATGCCCAAGAGATGGCTAAATCTGGAAAATCTAACAGGCCCGTAGAATGAACTGCGCAAAAACAAGATGCGCTTGGTGCACGGACGATCCGCTTTACATAGATTATCACGACCAGCAGTGGGGAGTGCCGCAGCACGAGGATAGATTGCTTTTCGAGTTTCTAATCTTGGAAGGAGCGCAAGCGGGACTCAGTTGGTTGACAATTCTCAAGAAAAGAGCCAACTATCGGTTCGCTTTCGACGAGTTCGATTTTCACAAAATTGCCCGCTACGACGAGCAAAAAATAGCGCAACTAATGGCTGACAAGGGCATTGTCCGTAATCGTCGCAAAATCGAATCGGCTGTGCAAAACGCACGAGCGGCTCTGAAAATCGTCGAGCGCTGTGGCAGTTTGGACGCCTATCTCTGGGGCTTTGTCGCTGGAGAGCCTATTCAAAACAGATGGCAGAGGCAAGAGGATGTACCAGTTTCTACCAAGGTGTCGCAAAAGATGAGCGCTGGCTTGAAAAAAAACGGCTTTAGCTTCGTTGGACCGACCATCTGTTACGCCTTTATGCAAGCCGTGGGCATGGTGAACGATCACACGGTTGACTGCTTCAGGCACTCAGAGTTAAACAATAAGGAGTAAACTTTTGCAAAGAATAAAACAAAACCCAATTTACTGGTATCTTTTGGTGCTGACTATGGCATCCACCATCGGGCTGCAAGGCTGGCGGACTCTATTCAACAACTTTGCCGTAGAGGTGGTCGATGTTAACGGTCTGCAGATGGGCATCATCCAATCTGTGCGGGAGATCCCCGGCTTTTTGGCGATGCTGGTCATTTTTGTGATAGTCATCATCAAAGAGCATCACCTCTCGGCATTGTCGATAATACTGCTGGGCGCAGGTATACTCAGCACCGGATTTATGCCTACATTCAGCGGACTGCTTATCTCTACTCTGCTGATGAGTTTTGGTTTTCACTACTACGAGACCACCAATCAATCTTTGATTTTGCAAAATTTTGATGAGTATCAGTCGCCGTTGGTGCTAGGCAGTCAGCGCAGCATAATGTCTTTGGTCTCCATCACAGTGGGTCTTGGCATCTTGGGGTTGTCTTATCTTTTGTCCTATAAGACGATGTTCTCTATTCTTGGCATTTTGGTGATGTTGGCAGGCATTTGGGGGCTGTTCTCCGCTCCCAGCGTGAGAATGTCCAAGATAAAGCAAAAAAAATTTGTTTTGCGGAAGAAATACACCATCTTTTACCTTTTGACTTTACTATCGGGCGCCAGACGGCAAATATTTATGGTCTTTTCTGTTTTTTTGTTAATAAAAAAGTTCTCTTTCTCTATTCAAGAGATAACTTTGCTTTTTGTTTTCAACAACGCAATCAACTATTTTTTAGCTCCGATGGTCGCCAAAGCTATCGGCAAGTTTGGTGAGCGAGCTATACTTTTTGTCGAGTATGGCAGTTTGATAATTATCTTCACCGCTTATGCTTATTGCCCTTATAGATGGCTTGTGGCTATGCTTTATATCTTAGACCATATCACTTTCAACGGCTCGATGGCTATCCGCACCTATTTTCACAAAATCGCTGCTCCCGAAGATATCGCCTCTAGCACGGCAGTTAGTTTTACCATCAATCATATCGCCGCGGTTGTTTTGCCTGTGGTCGGTGGTTATCTGTGGATTGTTCACCCCACCATCCCTTTTTTGGGCGGTGCTGTCTTGAGCGTTTTTTCTTTGGTAGTGGTGTGGTTTATGCATCCAAAGAGTAAATTGGCAAAAATAGAAAAATAAAAAAGAGGTTGGTAGAAGCTTATTTTATCTGTTTTGCAAAAAGAACGGCTTTAACTTCGTTGGTGCTAAGATCTGCTACGCCTTTATGCAAGCCGAGAGTATGATGAATGACCACACGGTTGCTTGTTTTTGCCATACTCAAATAGTTGATATACAAAAGGAGAAAAGATGAAAATATTGTATTTTACCTCTACGGGTAACAGTTTGTATGTAGCCAAGTCTTTGGGGGGAGAAGTTTACTCTATTGCCAAGATGCTCAAAAGGGGCAAGCTTGAGTTTAAGGACGAAAAAATAGGGTTTGTTTTTCCTGTTTACGCTTGGTCGGTTCCGCCTTTGGTGAGAGAGTTTTTACAAAAGGCGACTCTGGAGTGCGACTATCTTTTTGCGGTGATGACTTACGGCATTTTTGCCGGAGGAGCCGTCGCTCACCTGAATAAGATAGCTGGGCAAACAAAATTGAACTTCTCTTATTTAAATAAGATTAAGATGGTCGATAACTTTTTGCCAGGTTTTGATATGAGCAAGCAGATAAAGAACGAACCCAAAAAGCAGATCGAAAAACATTTAGCGGCAATTAAAGCGGAGATCGAAGCGTCCCGAAATTGGCTTTTGAAATCTTCTTGCTTGGGGAAATTGGGAACTAAGCTGATGCTCAAAAAAGCCAGCAAGCCTTCCCAAAAAGGCTCTTTGCTGGGCAATAGTATTGGTAAAGGCGTCAAAAATTTTTTGATGGTAGAAGATAGTTGCACTCAATGCAAGGTTTGTGCTACTGTCTGTCCGCTGGACAATATTCAGATGGATGCCAAAACTGGAAAAATCTCTTTAGGTGATCGTTGCACCGCTTGCTTTGCTTGCGTTCATAATTGTCCTGTGAACGCTATCCACCTCAAGGGTGAGAGGAGCAAAGCTAGATTCAGAAACAGTCATATTGAGCTGAAGGAGATCGGTGCGGCTAATTCGCTTTAATTAACGAGACATTTAACGAAAATTGGGATTGAATTCGTGGATGTTAGTGGATATACCGATGAATAGATAAAAAATGTTAGGCTTTGATGATTATATTTTACAAACTCTTAAATTTATTTATTGTCCTTTTGCAAACATAAAAGCAAAATTAAATCTTGACGCAAAAACCGTCTGAAATACAAACGAACCACAATTGAGATAGCAAAGCTAGTTGAGCATTAACCAGCCTTCGATTGAAGAGTAACGAACATTTTAGATTGAAGGCAAGGTTTTTTTTGTCCCAAAAAATTTTTTGAGAATTTGGTGTTGACACAAAAAGCTCACAACAAAATATGCGCTCACAATTGAAACAGATACTTGAAAAAAGAAATTTATAGAAGTGTAGAGTAAACCAAACAAAGTCAATCAAATTGTAATTTATTATGATGGAGAGTTTGATCCTGGCTCAGGATGAACGCTGGCGGCGTGGATTAGGCATGCAAGTCGAACGAGAACGGCTACCTTCGGGTGGCTTAGTAAAGTGGCGAATGGGTGAGTAACGCGTAGATAACCTACCGTAAAGTGGGGGATAGCTCTGGGAAACCAGAATTAATACCGCATGTTTCCGACATTAGACTCTAGTGTCGGACAAAGATGGCCTCTATTTATAAGCTATCGCTTTACAATGGGTCTGCGTACTATTAGCTTGTTGGTGGGGTAAAAGCCTACCAAGGCGATGATAGTTAGGCGGCTTTAACGAGTGGTCGCCCACACTGGGATTGAGATACGGCCCAGACTCCTACGGGAGGCAGCAGTCGAGAATAGTCTACAATGGGGGAAACCCTGATAGTGCGACGCCGCGTGGATGATGAAGTACTTCGGTGCGTAAAGTCCTTTTATAAGTGAAGAACGCCCTTATGTATAAGATATATAGGGGAAAGACATTAGCTTTTGAATAAGCTCCGGCTAACTTCGTGCCAGCAGCCGCGGTAATACGAGGGGAGCAAGCGTTATCCGGATTTACTAGGCGTGAAGAGCAAGCAGGCGAACTTGCCAGTCAGATGTTAAAGGCACCGGCTCAACCGGTGTATGGCATTTGATACTGCAAGTTTAGAGTTATATATGGGAAGGCGGAATTCTTGGTGTAGCGGTGGAATGCGTAGATATCAAGAGGAATACCAGCGGCGAAGGCGGCCTTCTGGGTAATAACTGACGCTCATTTGCGAAGGTGTGGGTAGCAAACGGGATTAGATACCCCGGTAGTCCACACAGTAAACGATTTACACTAGATGTTGGTTGCTTTTAAATGCAATCAGTGTCGTAGCTAACGCGTTAAGTGTAACGCCTGGGGAGTACGTTCGCAAGGATGAAACTCAAAGGAATTGACGGGGACCCGCACAAGCGGTGGATCATGTGGTTTAATTCGATGCAACGCGAAGAACCTTACCTGAACTTGACATCCTAGGAATCCCGCGTAATAGTGGGAGTGCCCTTCGGGGAATCTAGTGACAGGTGTTGCATGGCTGTCGTCAGCTCGTGTCGTGAGATGTAGGGTTAAGTCCCGTAACGAGCGCAACCCCTTTCCTTAGTTGCCAGCACGTAATGGTGGGGACTCTAGGGATACTGCCGGTTTTAAACCGGAGGAAGGTGGGGATGACGTCAAGTCATCATGACCCTTATGTTCAGGGCTACACACGTGATACAATGGTCGGTATAATGAGATGCAATATCGCAAGATGGAGCTAATCTATAAAGCCGGTCTCAGTTCGGATTGGAGTCTGCAACTCGACTCCATGAAGTTGGAATCGCTAGTAATCGCAAGTCAGCATATTGCGGTGAATACGTTCCCGGGTCTTGTACACACCGCCCGTCAAGTCAACCGAGTTTGTTGCACCCAAAGAGAGTGAGCTAACTGCTTTGCAGAGGCAGCTTTTTAAGGTGTGGCTAGCGAGGGGGACTAAGTCGTAACAAGGTAGCCGTACCGGAAGGTGTGGCTGGATCACCTCCTTTTAAAGGAAAAAAGAAAAAGCCGATTGGCTTTGGGTTTACTCTACCTAATTTTTATTCTGATGGGCTTGTAGCTCAGTTGGTTAGAGCGCACGCCTGATAAGCGTGAGGTCAGAAGTTCAAATCTTCTCAGGCCCACCATTTGACACCATTTCTTGGTGTCAAATGAATTATCAAGTGACAATTCATAATTGATAATTGTGAAGGCAATTATTTTGGGGCTTGGAGCGATTTGGAAGATGATAAGAAAAAATATCGTTTACGAGAAAGCGTTTGTGTTTGCTAAAAAGATAGTGAAGCTGTGTAAAAGCTTGAATGTTGATAAGAAAGAGTATGTTTTGTCGAGGCAGATTTTGAGAAGCGGGACTTCGATTGGTGCGAACATCAAGGAAAGTCAAAATGCGCAAAGCAAAAGAGATTTTGTCTCGAAATTGTCGATAGCTCTCAAAGAGGCTGGTGAAACAGAGTATTGGCTCGATTTGTTGGCTGGTGAATATTTGGGCGAAAAAGAGGTTTTTAGTCTTAAAAACGATTTGATAGAGATAATCAAAATTTTGACTGCAATAGTCAAAAAGGTGAAAAACGTGCGTTAGCTCCTTAATTATCAACTGTCAATTATAAACTATTAATTGCAAATTGCTTCAGCAATTTGCTGGGGGATTAGCTCAGCTGGTAGAGCGCTTGCTTTGCAAGCAAGATGTCAACGGTTCGAATCCGTTATCCTCCACCATTTATTTAGAGTAAAAAGTCGCAATCAGCGGCAAAAAATATTTTTCGATCTTTTGAATAGAAATTTTATAGAAGTGGTGAGATAATTAAAGAGAATTAAAACTTAAGTAGAAAGGGCATACGGTGAATGCCTTGGCGCAAAGATGGCGATGAAGGACGTGGTTTGCTGCGATAAGTCTCGGATAGCTGTAAGCAAGCTTTGACCCGGGAATTTCCGAATGGGGCAACCCAATCAGGGTTATACCTGATTATTGAGTAGTAATACTCGAAGCTAACGCGGTGAATTGAAACATCTAAGTAACCGCAGGAAGAGAAAATAATAATGATTTCCCAAGTAGTGGCGAGCGAACGGGGATTAGCCCAAACCAAGCACTTATTTAATCCTTACAGATTGTAAATTTTTGTTTGTTTAGCGAGGACTAAATAAGTGCTTGGGGTAGCGGGACTGCGATATCGGACAGTGTAAAGGATAGTCGAACTTGGCTGGAAAGCCAGAGCGAAGAGGGTGAAACTCCTGTAGACGAAATTCTTTATCTGCCGTAGCAGTATCCCAAGTAGGGCGGGGCACGTGAAACCCTGTCTGAATCTGCCGGGACCATCCGGTAAGGCTAAATACACTTTGCGACCGATAGTGAACTAGTACCGTGAGGGAAAGGTGAAAAGTACCCCGGAAGGGGAGTGAAATAGTATCTGAAACCGTATGTTTATAATCAGTTAAAGTGGTCTTTATGGCTACGATAGCGTGCCTTTTGTATAATGAGCTAGCGAGTTAATTTTGTCAGCCAGGTTAAATCATAAAGTGATGGAGCCGAAGCGAAAGCGAGTGTTAATAGCGCGTTTAGTTGGCAGGATTAGACCCGAAACTTGGTGATCTACCCATGGCCAGGTTGAAGTTGGGGTAAAACCTAATGGAGGACCGAACCAACTGATGTTGAAAAATCAGTGGATGAGCTGTGGGTAGGGGTGAAAGGCCAATCAAACCAAGCGATATCTGGTTCTCTCCGAAAACTGTTTAGGCAGTGCCTCTTATTAGAATTACGGGGGTAGAGCACTAATTAGGCTAGGGGGCCTACCAGCTTACCGAACCTTAATAAACTCCGAATACCGTAATTTGATGTAAGGGAGACAGTCTGTGGGGGATAAGCTCCATGGGCGAGAGGGAAAGATCCCAGACCGACGATTAAGGTCCCTAAATTTATGCTTAGTGAGAAAGGATGTTTTATTGCACAGACAGCCAGGATGTTAGCTTAGAAGCAGCTATCATTTAAAGAGTGCGTAATAGCTCACTGGTTAAGTGGTAATGCACCGAAGATGATCGGGACTAATAAGCATAATACCGAAATCGCGGGGTGACACTATTTATAGTGTCACCAGTAGGAGAGCATTGTAGTCGGCGCTGAAGGTGTCTTGTGAGAGATGCTGGAGTGGCTACAAGAGAGAATGCTAGCATGAGTAGCGATAATGCGGATGAGAAGTCCGCACACCGAAAACCCAAGGTTTCCTGAGTAAAGAAAATCTGCTCAGGGTTAGTCGGTCCCTAAGGCGAGTCTGGTTTCCAGGGTAGCTGATGGGAATCTGGTTAATATTCCAGAACCTGTTATGGTCAGTGATGGAGTGACGCAGCGTTGCAGTGGAGACATCGGCTGAAAGTGATGTTGAATGTGTGTAGGAAGTCCGATTGGCAAATCCGTCGGACAATATTCCGAGGCACAGGACGAGAGCTTGTAGCTCGCAAAGTCCACCTATAGTGCTGCCAAGAAATAGCTTCTAAGCGTTTAAATCATAGCAGACCGTACCCCAAACCGACTCAGGTGGGTGAGGAGAGTATCCTCAGGTGTTCGAGAGAATTCTGGTTAAGGAACTCGGCAAATTGACCCCGTAACTTCGGGAGAAGGGGTGCCAGGGGAAGTGATTACCTTCGCGGTATGAGCCTGCCCCTGGCCGCAGTGAAAAGATTCAAGCGACTGTTTATCAAAAACACAGGTCTATGCAAACAAGCAATTGAAAGTATATAGACTGACACCTGCCCGGTGCTGGAAGGTTAAGTGAGGGAGTGAGAGCTCCTGAGTGAAGCCCCAGTAAACGGCGGCCGTAACTATAACGGTCCTAAGGTAGCGAAATTCCTTGTCGGGTAAGTTCCGACCTGCACGAATGGTGTAACGACTTGAATACTGTCTCAACCAGGATCTCGGTGAAATTGTAGTGGCGGTGAAGATGCCGCCTACCCGCGAACGGACGGAAAGACCCCGTGAACCTTTACTATAGCTTGACATTGTGATTTGATGAGGTATGTGTAGGATAGGTGGAAGACTTTGAAGCGTGGACGCTAGTCTGCGTGGAGTCACCCTTGAAATACCACCCTTATGTTGTTGAATCACTAACGCTAGTAGTTACCCTACTAGCAGACATTGTCTGGTGGGTAGTTTGACTGGGGCGGTCGCCTCCTAAATAGTAACGGAGGCTTACAAAGGTTCCCTCAGATTGGTCGGCAATCAATCGAAGAGCATAAAGGTATAAGGGAGCTTAACTGCGAGACTGACGGGTCGAGCAGATGCGAAAGCAGGTCTTAGTGATCCGGCGGCTCTGTATGGAAGGGCCGTTGCTCAAAGGATAAAAGGTACTCCGGGGATAACAGGCTGATACCGCCTAAGAGTTCATATCGACGGCGGTGTTTGGCACCTCGATGTCGGCTCAACTCATCCTGGGGCTGAAGAAGGTCCCAAGGGTTTGGCTGTTCGCCAATTAAAGAGTTACGCGAGCTGGGTTCAGAACGTCGTGAGACAGTTCGGTCCCTATCCTTCGTGGGAGTAGGAAATTTGAGAGGATTTGCATCTAGTACGAGAGGACCGGTGTGAACAAACCTCTGGTGTATCGGTTGTGGCGTCAGCTGCATCGCCGAGTAGCTAAGTTTGGAATGGATAACCGCTGAAAGCATCTAAGTGGGAAGCCAACCTCAAAATAGATTTCCCTTATGAGAACCGCGGGAGACTACCGCGTTGATAGGTCACAGGTGTAAGCGTAGTAATGCGCTCAGCCGAGTGATACTAATTGTTCCATTGACTTATTTTTTTTCTTTTTAATATCTCACCAACTTTTTACTATAACAAAAATTTACTAAAATTTGGTAAAGTTAAGTTTTGTAAAAGTGCTGATTTTCGACAAATAAGCTCGAAGCTGTGTCAAAGACACAGTGAATGAGCGAAATTTGGAAGAAAATAAGCGCTCATTATAAGACTTAAAACTTTAGCAGTTTTACAAAACTTAAAGTTCTTTGTTATGGTGGCTATAGCGACAAGGCAACACCTGTTCCCATTCCGAACACAGCAGTTAAGCTTGTCTGCGCCGATGGTACTGCACGGGCGACTGTGTGGGAGAGTAGGACGCCGCCATAACAGAGGATTTTTTTTTGCCCAACTTTTTTGTAATTTCCCCTATCGCAGTATACAATATACAGCTTCAGGGCAAATTACTGCAAATTTAGGCAAAAAAAATTCCTCTGTTAAATTAAAAATTATAAAAGAAAGAAGAAAATTAAAAGGTATGAAAATACAAAATTAGTAACAATTTTTATCATCCACTTGCAAAGTTTGTGAGTGGATTTTTTATTGTTAAAAAATTTAAGGAGTTCAAATGAAGATAAATTTTAGTTCGAGTGTGCTGATGGTAAAAAATTTGGAAGAGATGAAAAATTTTTATCAGGATGTTTTGGAGCAAGAGATTGAGGTTGATTTTGGCAGTTGTATTGGTTTTAAGTGTGGGATTTCTTTGTGGGAATTGAACGATAAAATGCCGATAAGCACAAAATTGGGAAGAACTTTTAGCGAAAATGGGAATAAAAATCTGGAGATTTGCTTTGAGACTGAAGATTTTGATGAAGTGCTGGCGAAGATTGCCAAGTATAAACCCCAATATTTACATCGTGAGCAACAGGAGCTGTGGGGTCAACGGACGATTAGATTTTACGATCCAGAGGGTAATTTGGTGGAAATCGGTGAAAGCGTTTTTTGTTTTGTGCAAAGGTTTTACGCTTCGGGCATGAGTTTGGAAGAGGTTTCCCAAAGGACATCTGTGCCGCTAGAGGCGGTGAAAAAAATTTGTAGTTAGTATTTTTCGGGTGTGAAATGAGTCAAAAATTTTGCTATTAAACTCTGGTTAGTTCAAGCATAGTTTGCGACAACTTTCCTTTTTTATAATTTATTTGATTGACAAATAATGGCCTCTCCAGTTAGTAACCACTATAGTGTATACTATAAAAAGGAGGATTGCAGATGAAAAAGTGTAACGCAAAAGATGCTTTTAAAGATGGGTTTCCGATTGTAATTGGCT
Source organism: Cloacimonadales bacterium (SeqCode) (assembly GCA_965228195.1). Lineage (GTDB taxonomy): Bacteria > Cloacimonadota > Cloacimonadia. Next base: position 466,363 of record OZ245797.1, on the reverse strand, counting down.
TTATACCAATTGCCATTGCTTTCGGTATGTTGTCCAAAGCCGCTGGTATAACGACACTTGAGAGTGTTGGATTTTCATTGATCGTTTTTGCGGGGGCTAGTCAATTTATAGCTTTAAATTTGCTTATAGGGGGAGTTGGAATAGGTGAGATAATTATCACAACATTTTTAGTTAATTTTAGACATTTCTTGTTTTCTGCTTCTTTGTCACCCAAAATTGATGAAGAGATGAAAAGAAAAGTTCCTTTTATCGCTTTTGGGCTCACCGATGAAATATTTTCTATAGTATCGTTGAAGAAAAAGGGGCTCTCGAGTGAATATGTTATTTTGCTTGAATTTTTTGCTTATTCGGCACTTGCTATTGGAACTTTAGTTGGTAATATCTTAGGCGAGATTTTGCCAGAAGTGATTAAATTGAGTATGGGAATTGCTTTATTCGCATTGTTTACGGCTATAATAGTTCCAGAGATTAAAAAATCGTCGCGAGTGATTGTGTTATTTATGGGAGCAGGGGTTATCAACAGTTTTTTGCTAGAATTTGTTGAACTCTCGCAAGGATGGAGTATGATACTTTCAATCTTGTTTGCCTCTGTTTCGAATATCTTTATTAGTGAAAAAGAAAAGGAGAAATGCGATGAATAAAATCTATATTTTAATCTTGGGAATGATGATCGTGACATATCTGCCTAGACTGATCCCATTTTATCTGTTATCCAGAAAAAAAATACCTTGCAAATTTGAAAAATTTCTTTATAATATCCCATTTGCAGCTTTGGGTGCTTTGCTTTTGCCAGGTTGTATTTATGCGATTCCTGATCACAAAATGGTTTCAACTATTGGAGTAGCCATATCTTTGTTGTTGGGTTATATTAAAGGTGGAGTTGTCATACCAGTTTTAGGAGCTATTGGCTCATGTATGATAATGCTTTACTATGGATTGTAGGAGAGTAGGTTCAATGGAAAATATTACTATTTTAGTAGAAGAGATGAAAAAGCTCGGTTTTAGTCAATATGAAGCAAAAGCTTATTTGTCGTTATTGCAAAATTGGCCGTGTAATGGATATGTTCTTGGTAAAGAGTCAGGTGTGCCAAGGTCGAAAATTTATGAGGTGACTAGTAGCCTTGTGAAAAAGCAAATTATTTTTGAAAAAAAACTAGAAAAAGGCAGCGTCTTTATTCCGTTGGAGCCAGAAAATTTAGTTTCCAATATTAAAGCAAGTTATAATAACATAATCGATCATGTTGAAAAAGAAACTACCACTTTGTTTTCGAACAAAAAAAATAAATTTGAGTCAAAAGTTATATGTGGTAGAACTAATATTTTTAATTTTATGACCAAAATGATAAAAAAAGCTGAGAGTAGAATTGATGTTTCAATTTGGGAAGAAGAGTATCTTGATTTATCTTCAATTTTTGAGCATAGTATAAGTAGGGGTGTAAAGGTAAAGGGAGTTTATTTTGGTTATAATAATAAATTTGCGCAGGTGCTAACACATAGAAAAATAGATGCATATCTGAAAGAAAAGTCCCAGAGATATATAATATTGGTAGTCGATAATAAAGAAGCTGTTACGGGAATAGTATCCCGAGGAGAAGAAAGTCAGGTAACCTGGACTAATGATCCAGGTGTGATTGATATTGTTGAAGATTATATTGTCCACGATTTAATGATCAATATGTTTTCTGGTGAATTGCAGGAAGATGAAAGAGTTGTTTTTGAAAATAAAATGGAAGAAGTTAGGAAAAATTTTTTCGATTTATAAGAGAAAATCAGGGCGATACTCTTATTCTCGTTCAATTTCCTTTGAAGCTAAACTTTGACTTTAACGCTTGTAAAAAGAAGAAATTAGACCCAATTAAATGAACGCTCTCTAAAAATGAAAAATAAAAGAGAAAAAAGCCAACGCCACCCTTGCCCAGTTGTTTTTAAGGTTACGGTTTGCAAAATACAGCTTCAGGGCAAACTACTGCGAATTTAGGCAAAAAAAACTCCTCAGTTAAATTAATAGGTGATAATTGATGATTGATAATTTTGGTGACGCCCTCTGCCATTATGTGGAGGGCTTTTTTGTTGACAGGATTTTTTGAATAGTTTTTTTGTCGAGAAGAGTAATATTTATAGTGGAGAGATAAACAATGCAGGTAGCGAGACAAATAGGGGTGATGTATAATGATGATAGCGAGTAGTTATATGCCATATAAAAAAGATACTGACTATGTCATATAAAATAAACGTATATAAAGTTTTTATAGCTTCTCCAGGAGGACTTGAAGACGAAAGAAGAGCATTTGTTAAAGAAATTGAAGATTATAATCGTATTGAAGCATTACATCGCGGAGTTACTTTTCAAGCTGTAGGGTGGGAAGATACCCTGCCTGGTATTGGAAGACCGCAAAGTTTAATTAATGAAGAACTTAAGGAATGTGACTATTTCATTTTATTATTACATGACCGTTGGGGTTCAAACCCAGGTGTGAATAAAAAAAATGCTACTTCTGGAACTGAAGAGGAGTATTTAATAGCGATAGATTGTTTTCAGGGGGAAAATTTCCCCATGAAGCAAATAGTGTGCTTATTTAAATCTATACCACCTAATCAACTTGCCGACCCTGGACTACAATTGCAAAAAGTATTAGATTTTAAGAGGCGAATTGGTGATGAAAAGAAACTGTTGTACTCTGATTTCTTATCAACAAAAGAATTTACAGACTCAATTAGGAAAAACCTTTCAAAATGGCTTAGGGAGGATGGTTCACAAGAGAAGGGGGGCTATGAATTTCCAAATGATCATCCAGAGATACCGGATGATAGAAATCTAATATCTGAATTGGATTCTTCTGATAAAATCGATACTGAATTAAAGAAAGATATTGAAAATGCCTGGACATTAGCTAAGGAAGGTAAATTAATTGATGCTGAAATAGAATTTTCTAAAGCATTAATAAAGAATCCTTCGGAAAATCAATTATTGAATTTTTCAAGTTTCTTAATTGATATTGGGCAATTGGAAAAAGCAATTGTTATGATTGACCGAGCAATTCATTTGGCAAAATCTGGGAATAATTTAATGATGGAAGCCACAGGTTATTACTATAAAGGAAAAGTCCTACAAACCAGAGGCGATTTGGATGGAGCCGAAGAAATGTATAAAAAGTCTCTGGCGATTAACGAAAAGCTAGGACGGCTTGAAGGAATGGCTAATCAGTATGGAAATCTTGGAATAGTCCTACAAACCAGAGGCGATTTGGATGGAGCCGAAGAAATGTATAAAAAGTCTCTGGCGATTAACGAAAAGCTAGGACGGCTTGAAGGAATGGCTAATCAGTATGGAAATCTTGGAATAGTCCTACAAACCAGAGGCGATTTGGATGGAGCCGAAGAAATGTATAAAAAGTCTCTGGAGATAGAAGAAAAGCTAGGACGGCTTGAAGGAATGGCTTCTGATTATGGAAATCTTGGAATAGTCCTACAAACCAGAGGTGATTTGGATGGAGCCGAAGAAATGTATAAAAAGTCTCTGGCGATTAATAAAAAGCTAGGACTGCTTGAAGGAATGGCTAATCAGTATGGAAATCTTGGAAATGTCCTACAAACCAGAGGCGATTTGGATGGAGCCGAAGAAATGCATAAAAAGTCTCTGGAGATAGACGAAAAACTAGGACGGCTTGAAGGAATGGCTAATCAGTATGGAAATCTTGGAATAGTCCTACAAACCAGAGGCGATTTGGATGGAGCCGAAGAAATGTATAAAAAGTCTCTGGCGATTAATAAAAAGCTAGGACGGCTTGAAGGAATGGCTTCTGATTATGGAAATCTTGGAATAGTCTTACAAACCAGAGGCGATTTGGATGGAGCCGAAGGAATGCATAAAAAGTCTCTGGAGATAGACGAAAAACTAGGACTGCTTGAAGGAATGGCTTCTGATTATGGAAATCTTGGAATAGTCCTACAAACCAGAGGCGATTTGGATGGAGCCGAAGAAATGCATAAAAAGTCTCTGGAGATAGACGAAAAACTAGGACGGCTTGAAGGAATGGCTAATCAGTATGGAAATCTTGGAAATCTCCTACAAACCAGAGGCGATTTGGATGGAGCCGAAGAAATGTATAAAAAGTCTCTGGCAATAGCCAAAGAAGCTGGATTCAAGCATATTATTGAAGTAATAAGACACATCTTAAAATCACTAAAGAGGAATAAAAAATAAATCCTTGTGAAATACGGCACACACACTTTATATAAGTAACGAAAGCGATGTAGTAAATTCAAGGGTTTTAGTCCCGCACCAAACATCGTAGCGGTTTGACAGGTGATTACCACGCAATCTGCTACTACTCATAAAATTGTCCGTTGTAAAAGAGATACTGCAAATACTTGATATTCGTTAAAGATGAAAAATATTAATATATGACAAAAGAAAATACGATAAAACTATTTCAAGACCAAAAGGTTAGAGTCGAATGGGACAAAGACCAAGAAAAATGGTATTTCTCGATAGTTGACATAATTGAAATATTGACTCAAAGTGTTAATCCCCGAAAATATTGGAGTGTACTAAAAACCCGATTAAAAAAGGAAGGCAGTGAGTTGGCTACAAATTGTAGTCAACTGAAAATGCAATCATTAGATGGAAAATATTACAAAACGGATGTTGCTGACACAGAGCAGTTATTAAGACTAATTCAGTCGATACCATCACCGAAAGCTGAACCATTCAAATTATGGTTGGCTAAAGTTGGATACGAAAGGATTGAAGAAACAGAAGACCCAGAAAAAGCGTTTGATAGAGCAATGGAGACCTATCTAAAAAAAGGATATTCAGAAAACTGGATAAATCAAAGATTAAAAAGCATTGAGGTTCGTAAAGAATTGACAGATGAATGGGAAGCAAGAGGTGTAAAAAAAGGATTGGAATATGCAATTCTAACCGATGAAATAACAAAAGCTTGGGCTGGATTAACAACAAGAGACTACAAAGAGTTAAAAGATTTGAAAAAAGAGAACTTAAGAGACAATATGACAAATCTTGAATTAGTCCTAAATATGTTGGCAGAGACATCTACAACTGAATTATCAAAAAAAGAAAAACCTAAAAATCTTTCTGAGAATAAAAAGGTTGCAAGAAAAGGCGGTTCTGTTGCAGGGAAAGCTCGTAAGGATCTAGAAAAGAAACTTGGAGAAAGCGTTGTGAGTCCTTTAAATGTTAGAGCATTAGGCAAGAGATTAGAAGAAGAAGAAGACAACAAAGAGATTAAGGATTAAACAACGAAAAGCTAAGTTTTGTAAAAGTAATGGCAGACGATGTGCTAAATATCAACGGTTGTAGCCCGCACCAAATATCGTAGCGGTTTGATGCGGAAACCACCACCCATCCTCCCGCTTCATTGCTATGACGAGTGTGCAAAAAGGAGTTATTTATGAAAAAACTTTCAATAAAAGATGAATTGACTGACTTTTTGTTGTATTCGACGCCTGAAGGAAACATTGAGGTTGAAGTTATTTTAAAAGATGAAACCGTATGGCTTCCTCAAGAGTCAATAGCTCATCTGTTCGGAGTTCAAGTTCCAGCGATAAGTAAACATCTTAAAAATATTTTCGACTCGGGAGAGTTGGATAAAGATTCAACTATTTCCATTTTGGAAACAGTTCAAGAAGAAGGCGGAAGAAGCGTAAAAAGAAATACGGAATATCATCTTGATGCTATAATTTCGGTTGGATACCGCATAAATTCAAGACAGGCAACAAGGTTCAGGATTTGGGCAACTCAAACTCTTAAAGAGTACATTGCTAAGGGTTCAGAGTTTTTCGAGCGGTATCTCCCGCACCAAACATCGTAGCGGTTTGATGCGGAAACCACCTCCCACCCTCCCGCTTCATTGCTATGAACGAGTATGTAAGTGACCTGAGGTTTTGCCGCGAAAAGGGGAAAATTAAGTTTTACAGTGAAAACTTTTTTAAGCTATATAAACCAATAACTAACAATTCTGTTGACAAATATATTGCGGGTAATATTAGTGGTGAAAAAAATAGAATTAGGAGATTGTATGAGAGGTAAATGGTTGGTTTTTGTGGCAGTGGTTTTGTTGTGCGGCTGCGGTGCGGCTCCGATGCGAGAAGTTCAAGGACCTTACGAGACGCCAATCTTTTCGGCAATGGCCAAAGAGGTTGCTAACGACGGTTCGAAAGATGTTCTTTACAAAGAGTGGGCGCCAATGTATGAGGGTGGAAGACTCTTGTCTTACGGCGTTTTCTTCGTCACCGACAAAGGCGTTTATATGGGACTTTGGGATACCCAAAATTATCGTTATCGATTGATTTATAGGTCGCCGATCTCTTATATCAACACCCTTTCCGAGGGAGCCCTCAAGAAAGGTGATGTGGAGAAAGTTTTGATCGTCAAAGACAAGTTCGGTGTAGAGACCGGTTTTGGGATAAAAGGCAGAAGAGCCGTCAGATCTATTTTGGACGCTTTGATCGAGGCTCAACAACCAGCTCAGGAGTAACTTTAGGAAAAGAACATTGAAACTTCAAGAAGTTTTTTTCTGGGGTTTACTTTTAGGTTATTATTAGTTTAGGTCATTTATCTTTTGGTTTTATTGGGTTAGAACAGTCAGGATAGGTGACCTTTTTGCTTGACTCTATTTTTTGGTTGTTAAATAATAAATATTGATAAATTTAAGGGAGGAAGTATGAAAATCTGTTTTCCTGTAGATAAAGACAAAGCTCAAAAAAGCAAGGTGCGTGATCGTTTTGGTGGTGCACCTTTTTACATCGTCTATGATGATAGTAGCAAGGAGTTTGTTACCGTCAAAAACGAAGATTTGGAGCATGAGTCTAATCAGTGCAACCCGATGGCATCTTTTCAAAAGACAAAAATCGATGCGGTCGTTGTGGGAGGCATCGGCTCACCAGCCGTGGCTAAGTTCAACCAAGCGGGGGTGAAGGTTTACAAGGGCATTGTGGGAACGGTGGCAGAAAACATCGTCCAGTTCAACCAAGTGGGAATGTCGGAGTTTTCTTCCGAGACCTCGTGCCAAGGGGATAAAGGGTGTTGCAGCTAAAAAGCTAAAGATGTAGATTTGTCGCCCTCTGGTTTAAAAGCCGGGGGGCTTTTTTTGTGCAAATTGAGACGATTAACCTTTGTTTTGTTTAAAAACCTACCTATCGGTATTTTTGCAGATTTAGTTGTTTTTGGCTTTGACATCTGAGGCGCAAAAAAAAGAGTGCCTTAACAATAAGAGATTGGGAAATTGTCCCGACGAAAATTAAGGAGACGAAAAATGAAAAGAGTGTTAGGAATTGCGTTGTCGCTTTTGTTGGGTGGACAGTTGTTCGCCGGTGGAATAGACAACAAACAAAATCTTGGTTCACGCTATATGGGTGAGCCAACCAGAAATGTGGCTATCGACGCTGCCGATATTGCCGCTTTTAACCCAGCCGGGGTGATGCTCGGTGAAGAGGGTGTCAAGATCAGTGTCGATCTGCAGTATATCTTGAAAACTTATGAACACACTTACACAGACGATTTCCAAGGCAAAGAGGTGACCGAGAAGCAGGACGCTCCCTCGCCGATACCGAATATGTTTGTGACTTACAAGAAAGACAACTGGGGGCTTTTCGGAAGTTTGACTGCCAACGGTGGTGGTGGCACAGTTGACTATGCAAATGGTAACTCTGTTACTTATGGATTAAGTGCTAATTTTGCAGATACTTTGAGGAAACAGACAGGAGCTTCTAGTTATAGTTTTGATAACGATGAAGTAAAAGCTTTTAGCGCTTATTACACTTTTACCACTGGTGGCTCTTATCAAGTTAATGAGCAAGTTTCGGTAGCTTTGGGTGCTCGTTATATCTATGCCAGTAAAAGTGTAGAAGCCAGTTCGGAAATCACTTTAAATGGAGGAGCTTACTCAGGGGTTTTGCAAGAATTAGAACTTGAATATGCCGAAACTGCTCACGGATTTGGGGGAGTGGTTAGTGTAGACTATTTGCCGTTGGAAGATTTGAGATTGGCTTTGCGTTACGAATCGCAAGTTAATCTTGATTTTGAGCTGGAAGATAAAAGTAATGCTTATGGCACTGGCGTGTTAAAAGGTATGGGCAAGAATGATGGTGACAAATCTCGTCGTGATCTGCCAGGGCTGTTAGGTTTTGGCGTGAACTACGATCTCAACGACAAGCTCAGCTTCGCCAGCTCTTTCACCTACTACCTAGAGAAAGATGCCGATTGGGAAGGAGAAGAGAAAGATGTCTCTAGCAACTCCCACGATTTGGCTTTTTCCGCTAAATACAACTTCAATCAGCAAATCTGGGCGACTGCCGGTTATATGAGAACCGAAAACTACTTGTCCGCCTCCGATTACGGTTTGACCGAGCAGATGAGCCCCTCTTTGGATTGCAACACCTATTGTGTAGGGTGTGGTTATAATCTAAGCAAAGATATGAGTGTGAACCTGGCTTATATGCTCAACTCTTACGAAGACGAAACTAGTAATGACGGTGTAACATACTCCAAAAGAAACGATGTAATCGCTTTTGGTTTTGAGTATCGGATGTAATAATAGTTAACCTTATTAGAACATTGCAAGGCGTCTATTGCTGTTTATTTAACTTGACACATACTCAAGTATCAAATTCTTGTAATCTTTAAGGAATAATTTTATTTAGGAGAATTAAGATGGCAGTACCTAAGAGAAAAACATCTAAACAAAGAAAAAGAAAAAGAAGAACTCATTACAAAGCTGTTATGCCTGGTATCTCTGAGTGCTCTAACTGTGGGGCAACCGTAAGCCCACACCATATTTGCACCAGCTGTGGCTACTACGGTGGCAAAGAGATAATCCAGACGAAGGAAGCTTGAGCAACAAGTAGCTTAGATGATAGTAGCTGTTGACGCTTTTGGTGGAGATTTCGCTCCTGCCCGCGAGGTAGCCGGTAGCATAAAAGCCTTGCAAAGAGGTTATTGTGGGAAAATCGTGCTAGTAGGCAGGCAGGAGGAGATAGCCCAAGAGTTGCGCAAATACGACTACGACCAAGAAAAGGTGGAGGTGGTGGACGCCCGTCAGGTGATCACCATGGAAGACAAAGGAGCCAGAGTCGTTCGCAAGAAGAAAGACTCTTCGCTGGTCAGAGCCTTGGAACTTTACAAGCATCGCAGGGTGGACGCCGTCTTTTCTGCGGGAAACACTGGGGCAGTGATGTCTGCTTCCCTACTAGTGTATGGTCGGCTAAAAGGTATTTTGCGTCCTGCCATTGCCACTTTGTTCCCTGGCAACAAGACAGACAAGATCGTGCTGGATGTGGGGGCAAACGCCGATTGCAAGCCGGAGATTTTGGTGCAGTTCGCTCAGATGGGCAGCCTCTATTCACACTTTTGTTTCGATATCGATCGCCCGCGAGTGGGACTGTTGAACATCGGTGAGGAGAGTAGCAAAGGCTCACAACTTTATGTGAAGGTTCACGAAAATTTGCAAAAAGAGCAGTCGGTAAACTTCATCGGCAATGTGGAGCCTTCCGACGTTTATGGTGATGTGGATGTGGTGGTTTGCGATGGCTTTACGGGTAATATCTTCTTGAAGAGTGCCGAAGGGACAGCCAAGTTTGTGATCAGTTTGCTCAAAAAGGGTGTTAAAGAAAGTTTTTTAGCCAAAATAGGCGCCTTGCTGATGAAACCAGTTTTTGCGATCCTCAAGAAGAAGATGAGTCCCGAGGTTTATGGTGGAGCTTTGCTGATGGGCCTAAAGGGTCTGACGGTGATAGCTCACGGCTCTAGTAGCCAAGAGGCGATAGCCAAAGGAATCGAGTTCGCTGCCAAGAGCGCCCAATCGGGGATTGTGAGATATAGTAAAGATTTTTTTGAATACAAAGGAAACGAAAATGGCAAAATTTCAAGCAAAATTAGAAGGTACTGGGCATTATGTACCGGATGAGGTAATTACCAACTCCTATTTTGAGAAGTTTTTGGACACCTCGGATGAGTGGATTTCCTCGATGACTGGAATGAAGGAAAGGCGCAGGGCTGACAAAGATCAAGCCACTAGCGACATAGCCTTCGTTGCCGCAAAAAAAGCGATAAAAGATGCGGGTCTTTCTGCCCAAGATATAGATTTGATCCTGGTGGCAACGGTCACTCCCGATTACTCTTTCCCTTCCACGGCTTGTTTGGTGCAAAAAAAGTTGGGGATAGATAGAGCCGCGGCGATGGACATTTCTGCCGGTTGCACGGGCTTTGTCTACGCCAGTGATATGGCAAGGGCTTATATCGAGGCTGGCTTTCACAAGCGGGTCTTGGTGATAGGCGCAGATACGCTCACCAGAATCACCAACTACCAAGACCGAAACACCTGTATCTTGTTTGGAGATGGTGCCGGGGCTTGTATTTACTCCCGAGCAGGTTTAGACGACACCTCTAGGTTTATTGGCTCTTATTTGGAAGCTAGCGGCAAAGATTTCGATCTGCTCAAACAAGAGGCTGGTGGCTCCAGAAAACCAGCCAGCCAAGAGACGGTTGCCAAAAACTTGCACACAATCCAGATGGAAGGCAACAAGATATTCAAGCTGGCGATCAAGAGCATGCACGCCGTTTGCAAGGAGCTAGCTGCAAGGACAGGCATAACTTTTGACGATATAGATTTTCTGGTCCCTCATCAGGCGAATATGCGGATCATCGAGGGGTTGGGCAAGAAGATGAGAATAGATGCGGACAAGGTGGTGGTGAACATTCACGAATACGGTAACACCTCTGCGGCTTCGGTGCCGATGGCTTTCGATCACGCCTTGCAAGATGGCAAGATCAAGAAGGGCGATTTGGTGATGATGACCGCCTTCGGGGCGGGACTTACCTCTGGGGCGATGCTACTCAGAGTTTAAGGGAGAAAATAAAAAAATGTTTAATGGTAAAAAAGTAGCTTTTGTGTTTCCTGGGCAAGGAGCGCAATATGTGGGGATGGCTGCCGACTTCTTGTCTGCAGATCCAGAGTTGAAAAAGAGCGCCCAAAACTTTTCGCAAAAGGCGGGCTTCGATTTGTTAGAGCTGATGAGTGAGGGTCCAAGCCAGAAGTTGGCACAAACGCAATACACTCAGCCCTCTATCTTGCTTCACTCTCTAGCCGCACTCAGAGCTTTGCAAAAAGAGTTAGATTTGAAGCCAGATATGGTGGCAGGTCACTCCTTGGGTGAGTTTTCGGCTTTGGTAGCCTCAGGAGTCTTGTCTCTCGAAGACGCTCTTTATCTGGTGCACCAAAGAGGTTTGTTTATGACAAAAGCCGGTGAAGGGTCTGACGGTGGTATGTGTGCGATCATCGGTATGAGCGTGCCAGATGTCGAAGATGTTTGTGCCAAGGCGAGCGATGCGGAAGCTAAGGTGGCAATCGCCAACTATAACACGCCGGTGCAGGTGGTAATCTCGGGCAGTGGCTCTGCGGTGAAAAAAGCTGCCAAGTTGGCAGAAGAGGCAGGAGCCAAAAGGGTTATCCCCTTGGCAGTAAGTTGTGCTTTTCACAGCTCTTTGATGCAACCTGCCGCCGATGGTTTGGCTACCGAGTTGGCTAAGATAGAGCTTAAAGAAGGTAGTTGTCCGCTGGTGAGCAACATCGATGCTCAGCTACATACCGATATCGACCAAATCAAGGGGAACCTGATTAAGCAAGTCAGCGGTTCGGTGCAATGGATAGCTTCGGTAGAGAAGATGTTGGCAGAAGGTGTCGAGATTTTTGTGGAGTTTGGACCGGGCAAAGTTGTCAGCGGGATGATCAAGAAGATTTTCCGCAAAGCCAAGGTTCTTAACATCGATAAACTAGAAGATGTTGCCAAAGTCGTAGCAAGCTTGAGTCAGGCGTAACAATGTTGAGAGGTAAAATCGCCGTCGTAACAGGAGCCGCAGCTGGCATCGGTTACGCCGTGGCAAAAAGGTTCGTCCAAAGCGGAGCCAAGGTGACTATCGTCGATTTGCAACCACAGGCGGTGGACGAAGCTGTTCAATCTTTGCAAAGTTTCGGTGCTGTGCAAGGGTGTGTTGCCGATGTCACCGACTCGGAAAAGATGCAAGAACTTTTCGCAGGGCTGAAGAAAGTGGAAGGTTCTCTTGACATTTTGGTGAACAACGCGGGCATTACCAGAGATGGAATGCTGATGCGAATGAAAGAGGCAGATTGGCAAGCGGTGATGGATGTGAACCTCAAAGGCGTTTTCGTCTGCACGCAAAAAGCGAGCAAGATTATGATGAAGCAAAAATCGGGCGTGATCTTGAATATGGCGTCGGTGGTCGGATTGATCGGAAACGCAGGACAAACCAACTACGCTGCCAGCAAAGGTGGTGTGATAGCTTTCAGCAAGTCGGTAGCCAAGGAGTTTGGCTCAAGAGGTGTTCGTTGTAATGCGATTGCCCCGGGGTTTATTCAGACGAAGATGACCGATAGCCTCCCGGAAGAGGTTGTGGCAGAGTATAAGAAAGGTATTGCCCTAAACAAACTAGGCACGGTGGAAGATGTCGCCGAGCTTTGTCTGTTTTTGGCTAGTGATAAAGCAAACTATATCACCGGACAAACCATCAATGTGGATGGTGGTTTGGTGATGCAATAAAAAAAGTAAGTAGAACCATTTAGGAGGACGGAAATGGATATTGAAGCTAAAGTAAGAGATATTATCGTAGAAGAGTTGGATGTGGAAGCTGCTGAGGTTGTGCCTTCTGCTAGCTATATCGACGATTTGGGTGCAGACTCTTTGGACACCGTGGAGCTGATTATGAAGTTCGAGGAAGAGTTCGATATCGAGATCCCAGATGAGGATGCTGGCAAACTCAAAACAGTTGGCGAGTCTATCGATTATCTCAAAGAAAAATTAGGTTAGAAAGTTAAAGTAGCTACTCTTTTGGTATTAAGGAAGTTGAACAAACTTTTCTGAAGATGAAAGAGTAGCTTTTGCTTTTATTTGAGAAGGAGATTTTTAAAGTATGAAAAAAAGAGTTGTTGTTACTGGTCTTGGCACCATAAACTCGGTGGGACACAATGTAGAAGAAAGCTGGCAGGCGATGCTAAACGGCGAGAACGGAATCGATAAAATCAGCAAGTTTGATGTGGAAGGTTTTGCCTCTCATATGGCAGGCGAGGTCAAAGATTTTGACCCGAAAGAAAAATTGGATAAGCGAGCCGCAAAGAAGTTGGACTCTTATTCTATTTTTATGCTTGTGGCAGCAGGTGAGGCTATGGCTGATGCGGGACTCGACCAAGAGGGTAGTTTCGAACCTTTTCGAGCCGGTTGCATAATGGGTTGTGGAATCGGGGGAATGGAAACTTTTGAGAAAGAGGCAAACACCTTGTTGAACAAAGGTCCTCGCCGGGTCTCTCCGCAGTTTATCCCCAAGATGATCATCAACGCCGCCGCGGCAGGAGTTGCCATCAAGTATAAGCTCAAAGGTCCTAACTTCACCTGTTCGTCGGCTTGTGCTTCGGCTAACCACGCTTTGGGCACAGCTTTTCGCACCGTCCAATACGGCGATGCTGACATCGTGGTGACAGGTGGCTCGGAAGCTGCCATCACACCTTTGTCTCTGGCTGGATTTTGCTCGATGAAAGCTCTTTCCACCCGCAACGACGATGTCAAAACCGCTTGTCGTCCTTTCGATAGTGAGCGCGACGGTTTTGTGATGGGTGAGGGTGCTGGCGTCTTGGTTTTCGAAGAGCTAGAGCACGCCAAAGCCAGAGGAGCCAAGATTTACGCCGAGGTGGTCGGTTACGGAGCCAGTTGCGATGCTCACCACATCACCGCTCCGGCAGAAGGTGGCGAGGGTGGAGCCAGAGCCATGAGAGCCGCTTTGGCAGAGGCTAAAGTAGCCCCAGAGCAGGTGCAATACCTGAGCGCTCACGGAACCTCTACCCCTTACAACGACAAGTTTGAGACTCAATCGATCAAGACAGTTTTTGGCGAGCATGCTCAGAAGTTGAAGATCAACTCGACCAAATCTATGATAGCTCACACCTTGGGTGGAGCCGCTGCCATCGAGGCTTTGGTCTGTTGCAAATCTATTCAAACCAGCAAAGTGCATCCCACCATCAACATCGTTAACCCTGACCCCGAGTGCGATCTGGACTACATCAGTGGCGGAGCCGAAGATCTGGATATTCAGGTGGCTTTGAGCAACTCGCTGGGGTTTGGTGGACACAACGGCGTGATGATTTTCAAGAAATATCAAGGTTAGTCGCTAAGTGAAATTTAATCTCAAACTTTTTGGTAAAGCCAAAGGAAGGTTGCCGCAGGGCGATAGCCAGTGGCAAAAGAAAGCCGAGGTGCTGCAAAAGAAAATCGGCTACAAGTTCCGCAACATCGACTACCTAAAGATGGCGATGACTCACCTGTCTTTCGTCCGCAAAGCCAGTAGTAAGCTCGCCTCTTTCGAGAGGATGGAGTTTTTTGGCGATGCGATCCTGGGCTTTTTGGTGGCAGAGTGTCTGTTTAACAAGTATCCAAACAAGAAAGAGGGTTACCTCTCCAAGTTGAAATCGAAAGTGGGTTCGGAGAAATATTTGGCACACATCGCCAAGCAGATAAATCTGGGTGAGACGATCTTCTTGTCTCGTGACGAGAGTCGCAGTGGGGGCAGAGGTCGAGACTCCATCCTTTCCGATGTTGTCGAGTCGCTCATCTGCGCCATTTACCTAGACGGCGGAATAGACGAAGCGCGCCAGTTTGTCCGCGACAAGTGTTTGCAAAACTTCGAAAAAGAGGTGACTCGCGACTATTTGCAAAACTACAAAAGCTTGGTGCAAGAGCACTTTCAAGGAAAGTATCAAACCTTGCCTCAATACAAAATAGTCAAAGAGGAAGGTCCAGAACACAACAAAACTTTCTTTGTCGAGGTCTATTTCAAAGGCGCATTCTGGGGCAAAGGCTCTGGGGTGAACAAAAAAGCCGCTCAACAAGAGGCTGCCAAAGATGTATGGTCGAAAATAAAAAAGAAAAAAGATTAACACCAAAGAGGGAAGCTGTCAGGCTTCCCGTTTTTTTACCGTTTGCTGGCTGTCCTTTTCGTTGTATCTACTGTCAACAAAACAGTATCACCGGGAAAGCAACAGCCGATAGTCCCAGTCAAGTGGCAAAGGCGGTGGAGCGTTTTGTCCGCTATCGCCGTGGGCAAAAGAAAGAGGTGGCTTTCTTCGGGGGCACTTTTACCGCTTTGACTTTGAGCGTGCAAGAACAGTATCTGCGGGCTGTCTCGTGCCAGCAAGAGGCAGGCGACACCATCAGGCTCTCCACCAGGCCAGACTGCCTGTCCCAAGGCAGCCTAACTCTCTTGCAAAAGTATGGAGTGCAGACCGTTGAGCTGGGGGTGCAATCTTTTTCCGATCGGGTGCTGAGCGCCTCCCAGAGAGGCTACAGCCGTAGCCAAGCCATCGCGGCGATTAAGCTTTTGCAAGATGCGGGTTTGCGGGTGACAGCCCAACTGATGCCGTTTTTGCCAGGGTGTGATCAGCTGACTCTGCGGGAAACTTTGCAAACCACTCTCGAGCTAAGACCACACGAGGTGCGGATCTATCCCACCCTTGTGCTGGCAGGCACGCAGCTCCAAAACCTCTATGCTGGCGGCGACTACACCCCTGTGGAGCTAGCGGAAGCGGTGCGAGTTTGCAGTTGGTGGAAGCAAGAGTTTGAGTCCCACAATATCAAGGTGATCAAGGTTGGCTTGCACTCTGATGTGGGGCTAAACTCTGAGCAGATCGTAGCAGGACCTTATCACGCTTCGTTTGGCGAGCTGGTGAAGATAGAGACGCTTTACACCAAAATCTGTGCCGAAAACCCCGACCAGCTCAAAGAGTTGCAGATTGACTCCGCTCAAGCCTCTTGTTATTTTGGGCACAAAAAACTGCTTTTGAAAAAGTTGAAGAAAAGGTTCGGAGAGTTTGCACTGCGGGTGGTAAAAAGTAGTTGACAAGAAACATCTAAGTTTAACAAACGAAAAAATTTTATCTGGAGGAATTGTAATGTTGGTTCATGTTGAAAATCATCCCCTTATCAAGCATAAGCTGGGACTTTTGAGGGACAAAGATATCTCGACAAAGAAATTTAGGGAGCTTTCGGCTGAGGTTGCTCATTACTTAACCTATAGAGCAACAGAGAGTTTGCCTCTGGAAGATAAAGAGATCGAATGTTGGTCGGGCAAAACCTCCGTCCAACAGATAAAAGGCAAAAAAATCACCATCGTCCCTATCTTGCGCGCCGGTATCGGCATGATGAACGGCGTGATCGACATCATCCCTTCTGCCAAGATAAGCGTGGTCGGTTTTTATCGCAACGAGCAGACTCTGGAAGCTGTCCAATATTACCAAAAGTTTACCAGCTCGATGGATAAGAGAATGGCTTTGATTTTGGATCCAATGTTGGCGACCGGTGGCACCCTTATCGCTACCATCGAAGCTTTGAAAAAAGCTGGTTGTCAGCAGATTAAAGGCATCTTCTTGGTGGCTTCTCCCGAGGGCATCGCCAAGGTAGAGAAGTTGCACCCCGATGTGGAGATATACACCGCCGCCGTGGACGAGAAGCTAAACGACTCCGGCTACATCTTGCCTGGTTTGGGCGATGCGGGAGACAAGATTTTCGGGACGAAATAATCGGCGTGTATGTTTTAGATAAGAGGGCGATGCAGACTCTGGACGCCCTTGCGATGCGAGACTACTTCTTGCCGTCGCGTCTTTTGATGGAGAATGCGGGCAAAGGTTGTGCCGATGCGATAATCAAGCGTCAGTTTGGTAAGAGAGTGGTGGTGGTGTGTGGGCAAGGCAACAACGGTGGTGACGGTTTGGTTATCGCTCGCTGGCTAGCCAACTTCGGGCACGAGGTGGTGGTCGTCTTGATCGGAGACAAAACCAAATTTTCGCCTGAGACGAGCCAAAACTGGCAAGCTTGCCGAAAGTTAAACTTGCCGATCTTGGAAAATCCTGCCCAAGTTCCCGACTGCGACTTGGTGGTGGACGCCCTTTTCGGCATCGGCTTCAGAGGTTCTTTAGAAAAAAAGGTCAAAGCGATTGTCGAGCAGATAAACCGCTCCTCGGCAAGAGTGGTGGCAATCGATATCCCCAGTGGTCTTTGTGCCGACAGTGGCAACACCGATGGTTGCGTGCAGGCGGAGCTTACCTTGAGCATGGCAGCTGCCAAACTGGGACACTTCTTGGGTAAAGGTAAACTGTTTTGCGGAGAGTTGCAGATCGTCCCTATCGGCATCCCACGCTGTGAGCTAGTCAAGAGCCAAGAGCGATTCGTCTATTTGGACGAGCAGATTTTGCCTCCTCGCTGGCAGACGGCACACAAGGGCGATTACGGTAGATTGGCGATCGTGGCAGGCTCGCCGGGGCTTAGCGGAGCGGCTATCTTGAGTTCTCGTGCCGCACTGCACAGCGGAGCCGGTTTGGTAACGCTTTACCATCCAGCCGGAATGGAACAGATCTTCGAGACCGCTCTGACCGAGGTGATGAGTAAAACTTTTGCCGACGCCGATTTGGCAAGAGCCGACGCCGTCTTGGTCGGTCCGGGTTTGGGAGTAGATAGTGTGGAGATTTTGGCAAGATGTTTGCAGGCAAGCAAAGGCAAGCTGATCATCGACGCCGATGGGTTGAACATCTTGGCAAAAAACAGGCAATTGTTGGAGCAGGTAGAGTCGGCAGTGTTGACCCCGCACATCGGCGAGTTCGCTCGTCTTTGTGAGTGTTCGGTGGCAGAACTTTTGCAAGACCCTTGTCAGAAGTTGTCAGAGTTCGCTCGTCGCTATCGTTGTGGGGTGCTGCTAAAATCAAACACCTCTTTGTTTTGCCAAGGCGAGCAGATTTGGATTATCGACAAAGGTAACGATGGCCTTGCCACGGGAGGCAGCGGCGATGTTTTGGCAGGTGTGATAGCCTCTTTTAGGGCGCAAGGTCTAAGCGGCAGAAAAGCTTGCTTGGGCGGAGCTTATCTGGTGGCAGACACTGCCCAGAAGTTGGCTAAAGTTTATCAGACTCCCGGGATAACGCCTTCTAGAGTCATCGATAACCTTTTTAAAATTTAAAAGATTGTGATGAGAACGACAGTATTAGAAAAAATGCCGAGCCACTTTTGGCAATTGGTAGAACAAAAAAAAATCGGGAAATTTTTTACTCAAGAGGTTGACCCCGAAAGTGAAGTGGCAATCATCAGGACGAAAACCCATTTTGATAAGAACCTCTTGGACAAGTTTCCTCGCCTGAAGATGATCATCAGAGCCGGTAGTGGTTTTGACAACATCGCCGTCAAAGAAGCCGTGGCAAGAGGAGTGCAGGTTTGCAACACCCCCAAGGCGAACGCCTACTCCGCTTATGAGCATACGCTCTCATTTGTGATGGCTCTGATAAAAAGTCATCGCTCCTCACGCAGTGCCATCTTGATCGGTGACTGGAAAAATAACTTGGCAGAAAATCTGGAGTTGCCAGATTTGCGAGTGTTGGTGGTGGGAGCAGGTAGAGTGGGGGGTAGAGTCGCCAGAACTTTGCAATATTTAGGCTCGCAAGTCAGGTGCGTCGATCCGTATCTGGATGCCGACAAGCATAAAGATCTGCAGTTTTGCTCTTACCAGCAGGGTCTTGCGTGGTGCAACTTGCTTACCTTTCACTGTCCGCTTTACGACCAGACGATTAACTACTTTAATAAACAGAGTTTGGCGTTGCTAAAAGAGCCGATCTTCTTGCTCAATGTAGCCCGAGGCGAAGTGGTGGAAGAGGAAGCTTTGATCAAAGGGTTAGATCATAACTCGATTCGTGGCGCCGGCTTGGATGTGTTTGCCAGCGAGCCGACCAAAGCTTTGCGGTTGCAGCGGTATGAGAATATCTACCTTACTCCGCACACAGGGGCTTACACCCCCGGAGCCAAGAAGAGGATGAGCGCCGAGAGCGTAGAGGTTTGGCAAGATTTTGTCCAAAACGGCAAAGTTGCCGCACCGGTAGATTTGAGATTTATAAGATAGGAGAGAGTTAGATGCAATTTTTGAGAAAGAGCTTGATTTTTTGTTTGGGTTTAAGTCTGTTTTTTGGGTGTGCCACCTCCAAGGGAGAGCAAGTGCTTAGCAAAGCTTATGTCCAAGAGGTTGAAGACATCCTTAGCTACAACAACATCAATCCTGAGCCGATCAAAGAGATATCCCAAACACTGCAAACCAAAGACGAACAGCTCCAAGAGAAAGAGAAGACGATCGAGCTTCTCAACAGCGAGATCGCCGTGCTTTCCAAACAGTTAGAAGAGTCGGAGGTTAAACACGAAAAGGTGATGGAACAGCTGGAGGTCGCCAAAAGTATCGCCCAAGTAAATATGGGCTTCCGTTTGCCCGACTCGGTATCTTTTGCGGGCAAAACCTTGGACATCTCTAGCCCTCGCATCCGTGACAAGTTTCAAAAGATCTTTAACAACGAGCTGAAATACGCCCACAAGTTTATTCCTCGCAGTGGCTACTACTTTCCGCTTTTCGAGAAAATTTTTCGGGAGAAAGGGGTGCCGGAAGACACCAAATATTTGGCAGTTGCCGAGAGTATGCTCAATCCCATCGCTCGCTCTTGGGCAGGAGCCGACGGCGTTTGGCAGTTTATGCCACGCACGGGTAAGCAATACAAGATGAAGATCAACTCCTATGTCGATCAAAGGCGCGATATTTTGCAGTCCACGGCTGCCGCTGCCGACTATATGCTCAACAGCTACCGCTACTTACAAAACTTGGGCTGTGAAGATTGGCTGCTGACTATGTGCAGTTACAATGCGGGAGTGGGCAATGTTGCCAAAGATATCAAAAGGCAAGGAGCCACAGATTTTGAAGAGTTGATAATGAAAGCCGACGAGACCAACCGCTATGTGTGGCGTGCTATCGCCATCAAGCTGATTTTTGAAAATCAACAGGAGCTTTTTGGCAAACAGTTTGAGAAGAAGAGGTCTATTCTGCAGGTGATGCGTTTTGCCAAGGTGAAGTTGCGTGGCTACCACCAACTGAACGAATGGGCGATTGCCCAAGGGACGAACATTCGTGATATTTGGCTAGACAACCACTGGATCAAGATGTATAAGATGAGACGCAGCAAATACTCTCGCATCAACAGCATCATCTTGCCTCCGGGTGAGTACACCGTGCTGGTGCGCCAAGAGGCTTCGGCAAATCTGGAGATGTTGTCGTCGGTGGAGAAGAAGCTCTCCAGCAAGGGAAATATGTTGGTCACCTATCGGGTGCGCCGTGGAGATAATTTGGGCTCTATTGCCATGAAGTATCGGACGAGCATCTCGGCTATCAAGGCGATCAACAACATCCGTGGGACGATGATCAGAATCGGTCAGAAGTTGAAGATCCAAGTTGGGCGGAAGTATGTGGCAACCAAATCGAACTACTATCGGGTCAGAAGAGGCGACTCTTTGATCAAAATTGCCAAGAAGTTTCGCACCTATGTGTCGACCATCAAATCTTTGAACGGTTTGAAATCTAACCAGATCAAAGTTGGTCAGCTCTTGAAAATCAGGAGAACCTCCTGATTTTGCGGGTTGAATGAAAAATTTTTGCTTGCTCGCTCTCGGGCTTTTCTTTCTCTTTCTCCTTTGGGGTTGCCCGCAACACTCTGGCAACGCTCCTATCGGCGATGCTGCCGATATCTCTGGCAAACAAGAGCTTTATATCCAAACTTTGCAGGCGTCGGTGGAAGAGTTGCAAGAGAAGCTGCAGTCGCGCGAAGAGGAGATAGCCGAGCTGTCTAATGTCATCGACGAGTATATCTCTAAGCTCAACGGCGTCTATCTGGAAAAGGAGTCTTTGCGGCGACAAGTCGATGTTGCGGCAGGCGATTTGGACTTTAAGATTCCCAAAGTCGTAATGTTCGCCGGCGAGCGACTAGATCTGTCAGCTCCCAAGATTAGGGAGAAGTTCATCGGCATCTTCGAGCAAGAGCTGAAAAACGCTCGCAACTACATCTCCCGCAGTGGTTTTTACTTCGACCTTTTCGAGAAGATCTTTACCAAGGAGCAAGTCCCGCAAGATTTGCGCTACTTGGCAGTAGCAGAAAGTGCTTTGAACCCTATGGCTCGCTCTTGGGCTGGAGCGGACGGAATTTGGCAGTTTATGCCTTCCACGGCAAGGAGTTACAACTTGCGCATCGATAACTTCGTGGACGAGCGGCGGGACATCTTCAAGGCGACCAAAGCTGCCATTCGCCTTTTGAAGTTTAACAAGAAGTTCTTGGCAAAGAAAGGTGTGGACAGTTGGCTCTTGGCGATGTGTGCCTACAACGCGGGGGTGGGCAATGTTAGTCGAGTCATCCAAAAACAAGGCGGGAAAACTTTTTCGGAGCTGATAATGAGTGCCGAAGAGACCAACCGCTATGTTTGGCGCTCGGTTGCCATCAAGATCATCTTCGACCACGAAAAAGAGATTTTCGGGGAGCTGATAAAACGAGACGAGCCGATCGAAAAGCAGTTTAAGCGGGTGAAGATCACCTTGCGTGGTTATCACAAGCTGGATAAATGGGCGATAGCTCAAGGGACGAACATCAGCACCGTCTGGCAAAACAACTACTGGATCAAGATTTACAAGCATCGTCGTAGTCGCTACGCCAAGGTGAACAATGTCATCTTGCCTTTTGGTGATTATCAATTTTGGATACCCAGACAGGCGCAGACCAACTTCAAGCTCTTGAAAGAGGCGAAGGCAGAGTTGGCTAGGAAAGACGACGATATCAACATCTACTATCGGGTCAAAAAAGATGATAACCTGGTTAAGATCGCCAAGAAGTTTAAGACTTACACCAACATAATTCGCAAAGAGAACAAGATGAAATCGAATCGGATTGTTCCCGGGCAGA
This sequence comes from Cloacimonadales bacterium (SeqCode), assembly GCA_965228195.1. Taxonomy (GTDB): domain Bacteria; phylum Cloacimonadota; class Cloacimonadia. The sequence goes on along the minus strand of OZ245797.1, from coordinate 444,545 downwards.
TTTTGACTATCAACGGTCGTTATATCAAGGGCGACTATGTTTACAGCCAAAAAAATTACTACAAGATACGCAAAGGCGATAGCTTGGACAAGGTTGCCAAGAAGCTGAAAGTGTCGGCTAACTACCTGATAAATATCAACAAGTTGCAAAAGCGCTATGTTTTGCCTCCGGGGAAAAAGTTGGTTTACTAGCTAAAAAAGAGAATAAAAATGAGTGTTCGATTTTTGAAGAAAGTGGGCTCGATGTCTTCGGCAGTGATGGTCTCTAGGGTCTTGGGTTTGGTGCGAGACATCATCTTCACCGCCTTTTTTGGGGTTAGTTATCTGGCTGACGCCTTCAACTACGCTTACCGCATCCCCAACTTCTTGCGTCTGCTTTTTGGCGAGGGAGCTTTGGCAGCCGCTTTCATTCCTCTTTACGCAGAGGTGGATGAGCGAAAAGGGCGTCTGGCTCAGGTGCGTTTTGGCTTGTCGGTGCTTACCCTTTTGTCTTTGCTGCTGTTGGTTCTCTCTTTTGCGGGGATCTTCTTTGCGCCTTATCTGGTCAAGATCATCGCCCCTGGTCTGAGCCAAACCACCGCTCTTTTGACTATTGAACTTACCCAAATTATGATGCCTTACCTGTTTTTGATCGGCACGGCGTCGATGATTATTGCCATCTTGAACTACCACGACTACTTCTTTTGGCCGGCACTCTCGGCAGCTTTTTTCAACTTGGGAACAATTGCCGTCATCGGAGGGTTTGTTTTTTGGTTTGGCGGTAGCTCGGTGCAAAAAGTGGAAGCTTACTCGGCAGGAATAGTGGTGGGTGGAGTGTTGCAACTGTTGGTAAATCTGCCTTTCTTGCAAAAAGTCGGTTATCGGTTGCGCCCAGTCTGGAGCAAAGAGTATCTGGACAAGGTTTGGCAAAGGTTTTTGCCAGGGCTTTTTGGGATTGGCGTTCGTCAACTCAACACCTATGTCGATCTGTTTCTGGCATCTTTCTTGGTGGTGGGTAGTGCCTCCAGCCTTAGCTACTCTTACCGCTTGATGCAACTGGCTTTGGGCGTGTTGGGTGTGCCTATCTGGTCGGCGAGTTTGCCCGTTTTTTCCAAGTTGGTTGCCCAAGAAGATAACCTAGAGTTGCAAAAAACTTTTTCCCATGTCTTGGTGTTGTCCGCTTTCTTGATGGTTCCTATCACCGCCCTTATGGTCAGCTTGGGCAGGGAATACATCACCATCCTCTTCGCTCGGGGAGTGTTCGACCAAAAAGCGGTGGAGATGACTTTCGCTCCTTTCGTCTTTTATGTTTTGGCTCTGACTTTTTTCTGTTTCAACCACATCTTGGTTAGCCTTTTTTACGCACACGGTGACACCAAAACCCCGGTGAAGGTGTCGGTGGTAGCACTGCTGGTGAATATCGGTCTCAACCTTTGGTTTATGCAGTATCTGGGCGCCGCTGGTTTGGCTTTGGCAACTTTTTGCTCTGCCGTCTTGCAAAGCGTGATTTTGTTTTGCTGGGTTAAGCATCGTTACCAGTTTTTGAGTTTTCCTGCGGGGGAGACGGTGAAGATCTTAATCTGCGGAGTGGTTGTCTGGGTTTGTGTCGATTTTGGCAACGCTTTCTTCGTTGTCGAAGCAGGTTTTGCGCTTTTGCTGATCAAGTTTGCTACTTTGGGAATTGGGGGAGTGTTGTTGTTTGCGGCTCTGGCTTACGCTTTGCGGGTGCGAGAGTGGCAAAGGTTACTTGCGAAAACCAAGGGCATTTAAATGAACTCAAACCTCAAGCAAAAGCTGGCAACCTTGCCTGATCAAGCCGGCGTCTATCTGATGAAAAATAAGGCGGGCAAGATAATCTATGTGGGTAAAGCCACCAGTCTTAAAAATCGGGTGCGCAGCTACTTCGCCGGCACGAAAGCCGATCTGAAGACGCGCAAGTTGGTAGAAAATGTGGTCGATCTGGACTACATAATGGTCTCCAGCGCTCACGAGGCTTTGATTTTGGAAGACACCCTCATCAAGAAACATCGCCCTAAATACAACATCTTGCTCAAAGACGACAAGCGTTACCCTTTTTTGAAACTGACGGACGAGCCGTATCCTCGCTTGGTGGTCACCCGAGAGAAGAAGCACGACAAGGGTGACTACTTCGGACCTTTTACCGACGGCAGTGCTATGCACCGAGTTCGGCAGATGGTGGACGAGATCTTCCCTTTGCGCAAGTGCAACACGATGGGCAAGAAGCGGTGCCTCAACTACCAGATTGGCAAGTGCGTGGGAGTTTGTGAGGCTGACCAAAGTTTGCGCCAAGATTATCGGCTGCTAGTGCAAAGGGTGAAGAGGTTTCTTGCCGGGGCGAGCAAAGAGATCGCCTCCGAGCTGCAAACGCTAATAGAGACCGCCTGCCAAAAGATGGACTACAAGAAAGCTGCTTTTTACAAGGCGCAGTGGGACAGCTTGCAGAAGTTGGGACAGAAGCAGACCGTTTACTTTGAAGATAACAAAAGGCGCGATGTGGTGGTCGGCTACCAAGAGGAGAAGCTGGGAGCCATAGCGGTGCTGAAGTTGGTCGAGGGCAAGCTGGTGAGCAAAGAGAGTTATCCGCTAAAAAATGTAGTGGGTAAAACCAGCCAAGAGGTGCTTGCCGCTTTCCTCAAGCAGTATTACTTGCCTAGATTGGATGTGTTGCCGTGGCAGATTTTGGTCGAACAAGATCCGCAAGAGGAGTTGGACGCAGAGCTGAAAGAGGCTTTGAACCTCTTTGTGCCTCAAAAAGGAAAGCTGAGCAAACTGCTCTGGATGGCTCGTCAAAACGCTTTCGATCTGGTCGAACAAGAGCGGTTGAAATACCTTCGTCGATCTGTGCGCACAGCCGCTCCCGTGTTGGAGCTAAAGCGAGCCTTGGGTCTTGCGGTGTTGCCTACCAAGATTATCTGCATCGATATCTCCACCATTCAGGGGAGCGACACGGTCTCTTCGCTGGTTTTCTTCGAGAACGGTAAACCCAAGAAAAAGAACTATTTGCATTTCAAGATGAAAGATGTTCAAGGACAAGACGACTTTGCCAGCATGCAGGAGACACTGCGACGCTATTTGGGTAAAATAGACCAATACGAAAAGCCCGATCTGATCGTGGTTGATGGGGGCAAGGGGCAGCTCTCTTCGTCGCTAGAGGTTTTGCAAGAGATGAAGGTGGATATTGCCATCGTCTCGCTTGCCAAAAGGTTAGAAGAGGTGTTTTTGCCCGGGCAGTCGGAGTCGATCCTGTTGCCGCGAAAATCTTTGGCGCTGAAGATGATCGTCCATCTGCGGGACGAGGCGCACCGCTTTGCCATCACTTATCACCGTAAGCGTCGCTCGATGCGGACGCTATCTAGCGAGCTGGATGGGGTGGTGGGCGAGCAGACCAAATACAACCTCTTGCGGGAGTTTGGCTCGGTGCAAGGAGTCAAAGAAGCGACCTTGGAAGAGCTGCAAACGGTGAAAGGGGTGGGGAATGTGTTAGCGGAGAAGATCAAGAAAGATTTAGATTAGCTTTAAGGATGGGGGTGGTAGCGTTTTGCGACAGGTCATAAAATAAAAGTTAAAAATGAAAAATGAAAAAATCCACCCCGCCCAGCTGGTCAGAGTGGATTTTTCGCCTGATGGCGAATAATGTCATCTTTCTTTTTAGTTCTTCGCTTTCAGTGGGTGGTTCACCTACGGTGAGTCCCTCTCTTTTCGTTGAGCGCTCAACGAAAAGAGAGGGAGAGAAAAGAAAACCGCTCCGCTTCAACTCGCTAGAGACGGTTCGTGAGATGTCTTACAGATTACCGTGGTGGGGAGCATCTCCGAGATTTGTTCCTGATTGGTTTATCACTCTGGTCTTTCGTTTTCAACACCTTAAAAAAGTGCCAAGTGTCTCTGCTCGACCAAGAAAGGAAAAAAAGTGACCCCAGATGAAGCGGAGTATACCATCTTACCCCTCTAAGCGAGCAAGGGAGACCTAGTCTATCCCGCCCAGCTAGGCGGGGACAATCTCCGCTTAACGGGGTCTTCTTGTTTTTTTTACATTGATAAGCCAGTGACAAAAACCACTTTCTAAGTAGAGGTGCAAAGCCAGATGCCGAAAATGATAAGACTACGGGTAATAAGCGGGAACGACCACACTTTCTTACTCTGCTGGTGACACGCCCCGTCGCTGGCGTTCTTAAGCGGAGTTGTCTTTTCTGTTACTCTTTTCGGCAATCCGAAAAGAGTAAGCCCTCCGCAGGAGAAAGTAATAATAATATACTTAGCAAAATAAGGAAAGGAATGGGTGCTTGCCTGCCACGCAAAAAAAATAGTTTCCGCAGGAGAAAAAAATCTCTTGACAAATCAGCTTTGAAAAACAAAGTTCTTTGTAAAATAAAAAAAACGGAAGGAAAGTCATGGAATATCAAGAGCTTAGTGATGAGATAAGAGTGATTAAACAGACAATCGAAAAATCGAGAAGAAGGTTTGCCGACAACGGCTTGCACTACATCGTTTGGGGAGTGTTGACCGCAGTGGCTTGCGTTTTGACCTATCTGTTTTTGGCAAAGCCAGCGTATGTGGGCGCAATCTGGGCGATAACTTATATCGATGGAATAGCTTTTTCGGCGATTATTATCAGCAAAAAAAAGAGGTTGGGGGCGAGTAACTTCTTGGATAAGGTGGTTGGTAGCGTTTGGTTAGCCACTTTGGTAGCCTTGATCTTCTTGCTGGCAGTGGCAACTTTTTCGCCTTACATCTCGGTTCATATTTTCCCGATTTTCCCCAGTATAATGTTGGCGGTCGCCTATTTCATCACCGGCTGTGTCTATGAGGACAACCTTCTAAAATGGGTCGCCTTTTGTTGGTTGGCAGCGGCAATAGCTTTATCTTTTTGGATCTCTGCCTTATCTCTGTTGGTGTTTGCAGGGTTCTTGATTTTGCTACAAGTGGTGCCAGGAATCTTGATTTACCAAAGAAGTAAAAATGGACAAGTTTAGTTACCACAAGATTAACAAGATAATTCACTCCCCGATTCGCTTGGCTATCGTCTCCACTTTGGTTAGCGTGGAAAAGGCTGACTTCAACTACCTCAAACAGATCACAGAAGCCAGCGATGGCAACCTCTGCACTCACCTAAAGAGGCTGGAAGAGGTCGGTTACATCCATATAGAAAAGAGGTTTGTCAAAAACAAACCGAAAACAGTTTATCGCTTGAGCGAGAAAGGTCGTGACCAGTTTTTGGCTTATGTCAACAATCTGGAGTCCCTTTTGGGAAAGTAGACGATGAGAAGATCTGTTCTCTTGTGTCTTTGCTTAGGGGCAGCTGGTTGTTTGTTGGCAAACTCCAACTTCGAGGCGTCACTAAAATACCTCCAGCAAAACCAAAGTAAGTCGTCGCTCTTTTATAACCAGAGTTGTGAAGACGAAACTGTTTTTTCCCTCTATTTTCAAAGCGAAATCGAGCCGCTAAAAAATATTTACCTCAGCTTTGAAGACGATTTTTTTATAAACTTGTCCGAAAAAGAGCTAGGTTCCACCTCTTACGAAAATTGCCTTAAATATTGGGGCGACTACTTTGTCGCTTCGATCGGGCAACAATCTTTGCTTTTTGGAAATTCGGAAAATTGGGAGTTGGACGGCTTTTACAAAGAGAAAATCGACCGTAACCCCGCAGGGCTTTGGCTGATTTCTGCCGAGTTTTTGGGCGAAACCTTGGGACTTAACGCCTTTTATATCCCCAAGACCGACTGGCAAGATAGAACCAGCCTCTTGGGAGTGCTAATGTTTGCCAACAATCAATATCTAGATTTTCGGCTCGTGCCGTCTTATCAAGTGGAAGGCGACCAACTTTGGCAAAGTAACTTCTCGCTTAGTTACTCCAACGCCCAAATCGAAAATCTGATTGTGGCTGTCGATGGGCTTGTCTATGAGCATCTGGGTGAGCTGGAAATAGTGGAGGTTCCTGCCAGCAATCAGTTTTATTTGCAAGAGAAAGATGCTGAGCGGCGCCGAGTTTATGCTGCCGTCAACGGAATCTTGAAATACACCTTCCCGGGCAACTGGACGACGACGCTCTCCTACCTTTATAATCAAGGGGGGATGAACGGCTCGGAGTATGCCGATTTTAGGCGTAAGTTGGACGAGCTTGCCACTTATGCTGAGCTGCTTCCAGCCGTTTATGCTGAGCATAGCAAGTTCGGTCTTTATCGGCACTACCTCGGATTTTTTTTGGAGAGACCGCTCATCTTCGACAAGTTCGACCTCTATTTTGGTGGCAGAGTCAACCTTTACGACCTTTCTTGGTTTAGTTACGGAAGTGTGAACTACGCCATTAACGATGGTTTGAGGTTGAAAACCGTTTTGACATACGCCGACGGGAGGCAAACCAACAGCGAGTTTGCTCACTACTTTTACGATTTGGATTATTCGTTACAACTCAGCTATATTTTTTAAAGGAGAGAAAAATGGTTAAGATTGTTAAATTCGCCGTCTATAGCGCTTTTCGCAACAAACGCAGAACTTTTTTGTCCGCTTTCAGCGTGGTGATAGGAGTGTTTGCCCTCTTGTGTTTGGGCGGTTATCTGAGTGCGGTGAGACATTTTTGGAGTCAATCGCTCATTCGGGGAGAGTATGGTCATTTTCAGATTTTCAAAAAAGATTATCTTCAGGGCGACGAGACATCTTTTGACAAATCTTTGACCCTTTCTGAGCAGAGGCAGATTTATGCTATCTTGGACTCTATCCCACAAGTGGAACTATACACCAAGCGGGTTAGCTTGAGCGGGTTGGTGGGCAACAACCAAGATTCTAAGATTTTTATGGGCAGTGGCATAGAGATAGAGAAAGAGAAGAAACTTTCCGATTATGCAAAGCCGAATCTGCTGGCAGGCAAATCTTTGAGCAAATACGCTCCACGCGGCGTGCAAATGCCTTCTAACTTGGCGCGTAAATTGGGACTCAGTGATAAAGACGAGGTGCTTTTGCTCTCCAATAGTGTGTCGGGGAGTCTGGAGGGAGTCCTTGCTCAGGTGCGGGGAGTTTGTCAATATCCCACCGACCAGCTGAACGATTTCTTCGTCGTGATGCCTTACCAACTCTCCCAAGAGCTGACTCTCACCGACAATGTCCATCGTCTGGTCGTTTTGCTCAAGAGTCGCCAGCAGATAGATGCGGTCGTCAGGCAGGTGCTAGATTTGGCAAAAAAGAAGGGATTGCAGATCCAGATCAGGAACTGGCAACAACTAGCCAAAAATTTTCGCCAAGTGATGGGGATGTTCAACACCATCTTCTTGGTCGTCACCTCAATCTTGATTTTGGTCATATCGGTGCTGATCTCCAACACCATCTATATGTCGGTGATGGAGCGCACCAGCGAAATAGCTACGATGAGAGCCATCGGGATAAACCGAAAAACCATCTTCTTGATGATAGTTTTTGAGGGTCTGGTCATCGCTCTTATCGGCTACACGGTTGGCTCCATCTTGGCTTATCTGGTGGCAAGTTTGACCAACTTGGTCGATATCGTTTTGCCGCCCTATCCTGGCGCAAGCCAAGGCACGCCGCTGTTGTTCTTACTCGATTTTGTTCTTTTTGCCAAAGTTTTGGGGTTGGCTTTGGGGGTTGGATTTATTGGCAGCGTCTTGCCGGCTCATCTTTCCACGCGTCTGAATATCGTTAAAGGACTTCGTTATGATTAAAAAAACATTGTTAACCATCTTGGCCGTTCTGTTTGCTTGTTTTTTGCTGGCAGAAGAGAGCGCCGCTTTTTTGCAAAACATAGTTGAGCGTATCAGCCAGATAGAGAGTAGATACCACTCTATGAAACAGGTGATCGAGATAGATCATTACAAAAGTGGCAAAAAAGAGAAAAGCTCCAAGATTAAGGTTTTGTCTTTAAACGATAAGTCGCTGATCGTCTTGTTGGCTCCCGAAAATCAAAAAGGCAAGGTGATCCTCAAAAAAGGGGTCTCCAACTACCTTTATTTTCCCAAAGCCAACCGTTACACCAGAGTTTCGGCTCGTTCGTCACTCTTTGGCAATGTCGTCATCGGCGATATCGCGATGCCGCCGCTACTGGAGAGTTACAACTACAAACTTTTGTCTAGAAAGCAAAAAGGGGACACCTTGAAAGTTGTTATCGAGTTTACTGCCAAGCAAGGCAAGAAGTTGGCTTTTGCCAAGAAGGTTTGCTACTACAGGCAGTATAAAGATGAGCCAGGTCTTTTGCAAAAGGTGGAAAGCTTTACGAGTAGCGATTTGCGTTTTGGCACCTCCGCCTATTTCGATTATCGCCAAGGGTTGCCTAGGAAAATGAAGGTCGAGTCCGTTTTGACTAAAGGGGAGTATAGCGTCCTTAAGATATTGGTAAGGAGCGAATACCCCTTGAAAAACAGATACTTCACCACCGCCTATCTTAAGTATGCGGGGAAGTTGTAAAAAGTGGGAAGGAGGAAGCAGATGCTCATAGAGTTACAAAACATAAAAAAAGATTATCGAGTGAACAAAGATATGGTCGTCAACGCCTTGAAAGATGTCAATTTGAGAGTGGCTAGGGGCGATTTTTTGGCGATTGTCGGCCCTTCAGGATCGGGCAAAACCACGCTTTTCAACATCTTGGGATGTTTGGATGGCTCCAGCGCAGGAAGATACCTCTTCGATGGCGAAGATATTTCCGACTTTCCCGAGAAGAAGCTGTTTGAGATACGCAAAAACAAGATCGGTTATATATTTCAATCTTTTAACCTCATTCCGACCTTGAGTGTTTACGAAAATGTCGAGTTGCCGATGTGGGGTAGTAGGTGTAAGCCTAGCCAGATAAAAAGCAGGATAGAGAACCTTTTGCAAGAGCTGGAGATCGCTCATCTTGCCGGGCGTTACCCGCGCCAGCTATCGGGAGGGCAAAAGCAGCGCGTGGCTATCGCCAGAGCTTTGGTGCGCCGCCCCAAGGTGGTGTTGGCTGATGAGCCGACTGCCAATCTGGACTCCAAGACCAGTAAGACGATGATGAACCTCTTGCTCAAAGAGGCTAAAGCCAATAATACCAGCTTCTTGATAGCTTCTCACGATGTGGAGCTGCTGGCTCAAATAAAAAATGTTTACAAGATTGTTGATGGTGTGATCAAATAGTAAGGAGAAAAAGATGAGAAAATTTTTAATTTTGCTGCTCTTGAGCGGTGGATCGCTTTTCGCTCAAGCTCAAATACCCGAGGATTATCAGCTGCTAAAACTGAGCAAAACGGAAGTAGAGGGCGATAAACTTTTGCAATCTTTGTTTTACTACTACCAGTTTACCGATCAGATAGAAGCCGGTGAGCTTGACAAAGAAAAGACGATCTTTAAAGCAAGAGAGTTGGCAGAAGAGTATTTTGCTCAGCACCAAGAGCCTCTCTACAAAGCTTATCTGGGCTTAGTGGAGTCTTGTTGCTTAAAATATCGGGTATTCCCGATAGTCGTTTTTAAATCTCGTGGTGCCATAAAGTTATTAGAAGAGGCTGTGCAAGAAGAGCCAAACCACTGGCAAATCCGTTACTATCGGCTAATTTCGTTTGTTAACTACCCCAGCAAATATTACGACTTTGAAGACACGATCTTGGCAGATTACTATTTTTTGCTGGAAACTAAAGACCAGTTTTTGCACACCCTTGCCAATATTTTTGTGGGGCGATACTACCTTGAACAGCCAAAAGAGCCACAAGAGGCAAAAAAGTATCTGGATAAAGTTTCCAAGGCGCAAGCAAAAGTTGTGGGGATGCAAGATGATCTATTGCAGATGAAGGCGAAGCTAACAAAAGCTTTAGGTCAATAGAGAAAATAAAAGTGAAAAAATAAAAGTGAAAAAATCCCCGCCCAGCTGGGCGAGGTGGATTTTTTCGCCTTGTGGCGATGATGTGTCACCTTTATTTTTTGCTTTTTGCTTTCAGCCAACATGTCACCTACGGTGGGTCTCCACCTTTTCGTTGACCGCTCAACGAAAAGGTGGAGGGGAAAAGAAAACCGCTCCGCTTCAACTCGCTAGAGACGGTTCGTGAGATGTTTAAAGATTACCGTGGCGCAGAGCATCTCCGAGATTTTTTCCTGACTGGCTAATCACTTTGGTCTTTGCGTTTTCAACACCTTACGAGAGTGCCAAGTGTCTCTGCTCGACCAAGAAAAGAAAAAAAGTGACCCCGATGAAGCGGAGAGTGCCGCCCCACCCGCAGAATTTGGCTCTGACGAGCCAGCCACCCCGCCTATCTTTGTGGCTAGCGCAAGTCTGTGCTAACTATTTAGGTTGACAAAGAAGTTTAAGCTAATCTTTTTGACGAATAAGATTTAAGATGATAAAAGAGATAAACAATGTAGCTAGGGTGTCAAATAGGGACGAAATGCAGAATGGTGATGATAAGAAGTTAGTGGTCAGGCATGAGCGAAGATATATAGCAATAACTAGACTTAAGTAATATAAAATAATGGGACAAGCAAAACAAACAAAAAAGTGGAGTAAAAAAAAGAAAATATGAATGACAAAAATGTAAATAATACTTTATTAGCTTCTCTTGCAGTTTTTAGAGAGCTTTATAATTCAGAAAAAGATGTTTATGGAATTATTGCATCATTTTTAACAGACTTGATAAAAACTAAAAAAATATATAGTTTCAATTTAAATGAAATACACGATAAATTTAACACTTCGTTTGAATTTGAAATACCAAGAGCCATAATTAAAACTTCACTTGGAAGATTAGATTTTTTAGAAAACACAAAAAAAAAATATATAGTTAAGGATATTTCAAATATCAGTGACGGGGATTTTGATAAAAAGCAAAATCAGATTATATCAAATAATCAAAAAATTATTGATAAATTATGTTTATTCATTGAAAAAGAGAAAAAGATAACATTAGAAGAAAAAGACAAAGAAGTTATCTTACATGATTTCTGTAATTTTCTAATTGACGAGAGCAATGGAAATGAATATTTAAAATACATTGCATCCTTTGTAATTGAAAATGAAGATAAGGAGAATTTTAAAAATCAATTAAATCTTATTCGGGAAGGTGTTATATTATATTCGGGAATAAAATTTAACAATAACATAAACGATGTTGGTTCTTGGCGAAAAGAATTAACAATTTTTCTTGAAACAGAAATACTATTTAACATTGCAGGATATAATGGGGAATTACATAAAACACTAGTTTTAGATTTATTAAACCTTCTTGAAGAAGTAAATCAAAATGCAGGTAAAAAATTAATTAGATTAAAATATTTTAGAGAAACTCGTGATGAAATTGAAGGTTTTTTCGCTAAGGCTGAATATTTATTGAAAGGCAATGAAAAACCTAATCCTGATGTTACAGCAATGATGTCAATTTTGAATGGATGTAGCTCAACAAGTGATATTATGGATAAAAAATCTGATTTTTATATGCTTTTGAAAGGTAAAGGTATCGTTGAAGATGAATATGATAAGTACTTTGAGTCATACAATCATAAATATAATATAATTAACACTGAAATAAATAGTAATGTTAGTAAAGAAATAGATAAAGATGCGACAGAATATCTAAAATTGTTAAATTTTGTTTCAATACGCAGAAAAGAAGCTAAATTTTCAAATTTTGATAATATAGGCTTTATTCTTTTATCAGGAAATGCTGTAACCTTAAAAGTTGCTTGGAATGATTTATTGAAGGATGCAGGAAATGTGCCCTTAGCCACTCATTTAAGTTTTTTAACTAATAAATTTTGGTTTAAATTAAACAAAGGTTTTGGTAAAAATTTGTTGCCGAAATCATTTGATATTATCACTAAGGCACAAATATCCTTATCAAAACTTCTAAATGATACAGTTGGAGTAAAATATAGTGAATTACAAAATGAATTTAAGAATGGAAGTTTATCAGAGGAACAAGCAAAGGCAAGGGTCATTAATTTAAGAAACCAAGTAAGAAAACCAGAAGAAATAAAAGAAGATACGGTTAAAGATGTTCTTTCTGCTATAACAGAAGATAGTTTAGAAAAGTTTACTGAAGAACAAGAACATTTTAAAATAAAAGCTGAAAAACAAGGATTAGAAAACAGTCAACTAAAAAGAGATTTAGAGAAAGAAAAGAAAGAGGTAGAAAAATCAAAACAAATTCAAAAGACTCTCAAATCTAAGATAATAGCGTCAACGGAAAAATTGCTAAAAGAAAAAGAGAAAAGTATTGGTATTTTAATTGAACAAAGAAAACCTATTGATGATATTATTACAAAAAAAGTTTTAACCTATAAGTTTGTTTTTGTTATTTTATTATTAGTATTATTTGTGGGGAGTTATTTATTAATTTGGAAATTTGGTTGGAATGAATTAGAAAAGTGGATTTGGATAATCTCTTTTACTATACCACTGTTTTTATCATTAGCTTATATGGTTTTTAATGAAAGAACAATCAATCCTGTGAAAATGATAGAAGCCAAAAAAAAAGAGATTAGAAAAAAATACTATGATAAATTCAATTTTGACAAAGCTTTATTAAATAAGTTAAAAGAAGAAAAAGATATATTGATAGAAAAGCTTGGATAACTTAATGTCAGTAGCTAGCAATGGCTATACGCAATTTAAAAATGTGTTTATATTAAAGGTTTGTAGAATGAAATAAAATTAGTGGTGAATTGAAAATTTTATTCAATCTTTTTTCCACTAAGTGATTTTTTTTCTTTCCCAACCCCACACTTTTTTGAGCATCGTGCTACTGATGGATTCCTGCTTTCGCTAGGAATGAGAAAGAAGGATAAGGTGTCAGAGACACCATTGTTTTAGCTCTCATTAAAGCGAGAGATTTTTGCTTTCTCCTGCGGAGGGCCCTGACCACATAGATACGGCTAATCAATCAAGAATTCATTTATGTGGTAAGGTCAGAAAATAAGAATTAAAGATGAAAAATGAAATCGTAGTTTATCAGTCGGAACAACTTCTTTCACGAATCGAAGTAAGAATTGAAAACGATACAGTTTGGCTTAACCGACAGCAAATAGCTTCTCTTTTCAACAGGGATGTAAAGACGATAGGAAAGCACATTAACAATGTTTTTTCTGAAGGAGAACTTAACAAAGACTCAACTGTCGCAAATTTTGCGACAGTTCAAAATGAGGGAGGAAGGAGAGTTGAAAGACTGATAGAATATTATACGATGTTATAATATCTGTTGGGTATCGAGTAAAATCAAAGCAAGGCACGCAATTCAGAATATGGGCAAATAAAATTTTGAAAGATTATTTGCTGAAAGGATACTCATTAAACAAGCGAATAAATAGAATTGAAGATAGCGTTCACTCTCTGGCTAAAAAAGTTGATAGTATCGATTTGCAAATAAATACCAGCTTGCCGCCCAAGCAAGGCATATTTTTTGAGGGGCAGATTTTCGACGCTTACGCCTTCTTTTGCGACATTATAAAAGGAGCAAAAAAATCGATTATCCTTATCGACAACTATGTGGACGAAAGCGTGTTAATGCTACTCTCGAAGCGGAGCACAGGCGTGGTAGCAACCGTTTACACCAAGCCGAACAAAAGACTAACTTTGGATCTAAAAAAATACAACCAGCAATACCCTAAAATAAGCATAAAAAATCTAAACAAATCTCACGACCGTTTTATAATTGTTGATAAGCAAACGGTTTACCACTTTGGGGCAAGCCTTAAGGATTTAGGCAAAAAATGGTTCGCTTTTTCCAAAATGGAGATGAACGCCAAAGATATTGTGGAGAAGCTATCTGACCTGACCACATAAATTAAATCTCAAATGATTAGCCGTATTTATGTGGTCAGGTCAGAAAATAAGAACTAAAGATGAAAAATGAAAAAATCCACCACAACCCTGCACTTTTTAAAGCATCGTGCTACTGATGGATTCCTGCTTCCGCTAGGAATGAGGAATATGTTTTTTCTCCTGCGGAGGGCTTACTCTTTTCGGATTGCCGAAAAGAGTAACAGAAAAGACAACTCCGCTTCAAAGCGCCAGCGACGGGGCGTGTCACCAGTAGAGTAAAAAAGTGTGGTTGTTCCCGCTTATTACCCGTAGTTTTGTTATTTTCGGTATTTGGCTTTGCAGCTCTATTTAGAAAGTGGTTTTTGTCACTGGCTTAACAAAGTAACGAAAAGGAGCTAATTTCCCGTTAAGCGGAGATTGTCCCCACACTCTAAGTAAATAAGCAAGCACCTATCCCGCCCAGCTGGGTGGGGTGATATTCTCCGCTTCATCGGGGTCACTTATTTTCACTTGCTCGGTCGAGCAGAGACACTTGGCACTCTCTTAAGGTGTTGAAAACGAAAGACCAAAGTGATTAGCCAGTCAGGAAAAAATCTCGGAGATGCTCCCCGCCACGGTAATCTTAAGACATCTCACGACCTGTCTCTAGCGAGTTGAAGCGGAGCGGTTTTCTTTTCTCTCCCCTCTCTTTTCGTTGAGCGTTCAACGAAAAGAGAGGGTCTGGCTGAAAGCCAAACCACCAAATCTCCGCTAGGAGAAAGCAATAATAAATTTACTTAACAAAATAAGGAAGGGATGGGTGCTTACCTGCCCTGCAAAAAAGAGGAGCCCTCTGCAAGAGAAAAGAGTAAGCCCTCCGCTAGGAGAGAAGAAAAACCCCCTGCCGGGAAGAAAATCATTTGACATTTTGGCTTTCAATTTTTCCTTTGCTTTCTATGGTTATGTTGTGGTCCCGAGCATAGCGACAGAGCGATAAAGTAATCAAAACGAAAGTTATAAAAAAAAGAGTTTTTTTTAAGGAGAAAATAGAAGATGAAAACCGTATCACCAAAGATGAGTGACATCGAAAGAGTTTGGTTCAAGGTGGATGCTACGGATAAGGTTTTGGGTAGATTGTCTACCAAAGTTGCCTCAATCTTGAGAGGCAAGCACAAACCTTATTTCGTGCCGAACCTGGACACTGGCGATTTCGTTGTGGTAGTGAATGCCGAAAAGATCAGGGTAACTGGAAACAAGGCTGATGCCAAAGTGTATAAGAGTTACAGTGGTTACCAAAGTGGTCTCAAAGAAAAGTCATTCAAAAGGATGCTCCAGGAAACACCTGAGCAAATCATTATTCACGCTGTAAAAGGGATGTTGCCCAAAGGACCTTTGGGAAGACAGATGCTCACCAAGCTGAAAGTTTACGCTGGTGCCGAGCATCCCCACACAGCACAAAACCCAGAAGATTTAGAGGTTTAAGGAGATTTTATGCAATATTTTGACGCCGTTGGAAAGAGAAAGACAGCTATTGGTAAAGTGCGAATCTCTTTGGGCACAGGTAAGAGAATCGTAAATAACCTATCGATGAAAGAGTATTTTGAAAGAGATATTTTGCTACAAACCATTGAGCAACCCCTGAAGTTGGTGGAGCTTGCCGAGAAGTTCGATGTGAAAGCGCAGGTAAAAGGTGGCGGAAAATCTGCCCAAGCCGATGCGTTGAAGCTCGCCGTCTCCAAAGCTCTTTTGGAATACGATGAGGCTTTGAGAGGGACTCTCAAGAAAGAAGGTTTTTTGACTAGAGACTCAAGGATTGTCGAGAGAAAAATCGTCGGCCATCCCAAAGCTCGTAAGAAACCACAATTTTCTAAGAGATAGTTTATTGTTCAAATCTTGTCTCGATATAGGCTTATGGACACCTTGGGCGGTGCTTTCCTCATTGCAATTGTGTTGCTATAGAGAAGAGTCTGCAAGATGTTGCCTAGACAGAAGACAAAAAATAACCGCTAGTTAAGGAGACTAAAAATGAAAGTTGTATCTATGAAACAACTTTTGGAGGCTGGAGTTCACTTCGGTCACCAAACACACAAATGGAACCCTAAGATGAAGAAGTTTATCTTCATCAAAAGAAACGGGATCCACATTCTTGATCTTGGTCAAACCGTAAATAAGATAGAAGAGGCTTATGAGTTTGTGAAAAACGTAGCCAAAAAAGGTGAGCCGGTGCTTTTCGTGGGCACCAAAAAACAAGCCAAAGACTCGGTAAAAGAGGCAGCGCAAAAATGCGGCGCTTTTTATGTAAACTCTAGGTGGCTGGGTGGTATGCTCACCAATATGAGCACAATCCGCAAAAGCATAAGAGAGTTAGACAAGTTCGACTCTATGATGGAAGATGGCTCTATCAACAACTACACCAAGTTCGAGATTAGCAAAATGCAAAAGAAATACGACAAGAAGATGAGATCACTGGGTGGTGTGCGCAAGATGGACCGTTTGCCAGGAGTCATCGTAATATCCGACACCAACAACGACGATATTGCCATCAAAGAGGCTGTGAAGAAAAACATCCCTATTGTCGCTCTGGTCGATACCAACTCCGACCCAGATTTGATAGATTATCCTATTCCGTCCAACGACGACGCCATCAGAGCCGTCAGTCTTATCTTTGACACTATCTCCAACGCCGTTTTGGAAGGAGCCAAGATCTTGACCGAGGGCGAAGGGACACAAGAGCAAGTAGAAGCTGAAAATGCGCAAATGGCTGACAAAGAGTCTGATGAGTTGCAGGCGCCAGAAGAGAGCCCAGCTCCCGAAGCAGCCGCAGTAGAAGCAGCCCCAGCAGAAGAAAAAGTTTCTGCAGAGTAGTTTTTTAATTTAGGAGTTTAACAATGTCAATTAGTGCCAAAGAGGTAATGGACCTGAGAAAAAGAACTGGCGTGGGGATGATGGACTGCAAGAAAGCTTTGCTCAAATGTGAGGGTGATATGGATAAAGCGATCAAGTATTTGCGTGAGAAAGGTATCGCCAAGGCTGAGAGCAAATCCGAGCGAGACACCAACGAGGGAGTCGTTTTCTCTTACATCCACTCCAACAACAAGTTGGGCGTGCTTTTGGAGATGAGCTGCGAGACCGATTTCGTTGCCAAGACCGAAGATTTCACCAGCTTGTGCAAAGATGTTTGCATGCATATTGCCGCTACCAATCCGCTGGCTGTGTGTCAAGAGGAGCTGGATCAAGCCTTGATCGAAAAAGAGCGTGAGATCTACACCCAAAAAGCTCTCAACGATGGTAAGCCAGAGAAGATCGTGGAGAAGATTGTCGATGGACAAATCTCCAAATATGTCAAACAAAACACCTTGCTGGAGCAAGATTTTGTCAAAGACCCAGATAAAAAAGTGGCAGATTTGATCACCGAAGTGATAGCCAAACTAGGAGAAAACATCAAGATCAGTAGATTTGCTAGATTTGCTTTGGGCGAATAAAAAACAGTAAATTCAAAGGATTTTGTTATGCGAGTTTTACTCAAGCTCAGTGGAGAGTTTTTAGCCGGATCTTCCGGCAAAGGGTTTGATGAGAAGGTTTTAAATCGGATCACAGACGAAATAATCGAAATTCACCAGGCGGGAGTAGAACTCGCTATCGTTATCGGTGGAGGCAACCTCTTCCGGGGCATAGGTTCAAAAGGTGTGGGCATAGATCAGCCCACCGGCGACAACATCGGGATGCTGGCAACTATTCAAAACGCCTTGATGCTCAGCGGAGTGATCAGGAACAAAGGTTACAAATCCCGCGTTTTCTCGATAATTCAGATGCCTTATGTTTGCGAGTCTTACAACCCATCTTTGGCGAAGTTGGCTCTGGAGAAAGGCAACATCTGCTTTTTCGCTGGGGGAGTGGGCAACCCTTACTTCACCACCGACACCGCAGGCGTTTTGCGTGCTATCGAAACCGAGTGTAGTGTGTTGGTGAAAGGCACCAATGTGGAAGGTGTTTACGACAAAGACCCCCGAGATTTTGCCGATGCCAAACTTTACAAAACTTTGACCTACGCGAAAGCTTTGCAAGAAAATCTGCGCATCATGGACGGCACCGCTTTTGCTTTAGCCAAAGAGAACCAAAAAAAGATTGTCGTGTTCGATGTGAGCAAAGAAGGAAATCTGAAGAAGGTGATTTTGGAGCGAAGCGTAGGCACGGTGGTTACAGACTGAGGAATAAATTATGACAAAACAGACGATAGATAACGCTACCAAGAAGATGAGTCAAGCTTTCGATAGCTTGCTTGGTGACTACAGCAAGATAGTGGCAGGCAAGGCTAATGCGGGTGTGCTGGACAAAGTGATGGTCGACTATTACGGTCAACAGACGCCGTTGAAGCAGATGTGTAAAATCTCCGTGCCTGAGGCAAGGATGATCGTTTTGCAACCGTGGGACAAATCGACTCTCAAAGAGATCGAGAAAGCGGTCCTCTCTTCCAATCTGGGCGTTACTCCCGAAAACGATGGTGTTATCATCAGACTGCCTTTTCCTCCGCTTACCCAAGACAAGAGGATGGAGATCGTCAAAGATGTGAAAAAAAGAGGCGAGAGTTGCAAGGTGACTTTGCGCAACATCAGAAGAGACGCCAACGAGCAAGCCAAGAAGTTGGAGAAAGCGGGAGATATTTCCGAAGACGATCAAAAAAGCTTGCTCAAGAGTGTGCAAACTTTGACCGATGGTTGGGTGGAGAAGGTCGATGTGGCAGTCAAAAACAAAGAAAAAGATATTTTGACGGTTTAATCCGTTTTTTATGTTTATAACTTTTGAAGGGGTAGAAGCTTGTGGTAAAAGCACGCAAGCTTCTCTTTTGCATAAATATTTTTTAAACTCTGGTAAGAAAAGCTTTTTGACCAGAGAGCCGGGTGGTTTCTATTTTGCCGAAAGCATCAGAGATATTTTGCTTCACGATAGGAAAATAGAGCTTTCCGACAAGAGCGCTTTCTTGTTGTTTAGTGCCGTCAGGAGCGAACATTGTAGCAAATACATAGCCCCGAAACTGCAAGAAGGTTTTCAGGTGGTTTGCGACAGGTTTTGCGATTCGTCTTTGGTTTACCAAGGGCTGGCTGGAGATTTGGCGAGCGAAGATATAAACTGGGTCAACAGGTTTACCACCGATGGGGTTTTGCCCGATATCACTTTTTATCTGCGGGTCAGCTTGGCAGAGTCGCAAAGAAGGTTGAACAGCCAAGAAAAAGACAAGTTTGAAGAGGCTGGCTTGGAGCATCACGCCAAACTCATCGATGGGTTTGACAAGTTGGCTAAGCTTTACCCAGAGCGCGTGGTGGTGATCGACGGACATTTGTCGATAGACGAGGTCCACGCAAAAGTTTTAAGTTTTTTAGAAGAGTAAATAATTTTCTTATTTTTGAAATAGGAGGAAGATTGAGAAAGTTTTTTATATTTGTTTGGTTGTTGTCAACCCCTTTTATGGTGCTTGCCACCGAGAGTGATAACTTCAGAGATGTTCAATCTTTGATGCAGGTTCTCAAGTTGATCAGGCAAAATTACGATGGTGATGTTTCGACCGAAGTTTTGGTCAACAACGCCATCAAAGGGATGATAAAAGAGTTAGATCCGCACACCTCTTTTTACACCGAAAAGGAGTTTAAGAGCTTCTTCGAGCAAACCAGTGGACACTTCGGCGGCTTGGGTATCGTCATCTCCACGATGGGCAAATATGTGACAGTGGTGGAGCCTATCGAAGACTCTCCGGCGCTCAAGGCGGGGATGATGTCGGGAGATAAGATCGTCGCCGTAGATGGAGATGATGTGGTCGGTTTGGATATTAACAAGCTGATAAAGCTCCTCAAAGGCAAGCCTGGCACCAAGGTGAGAGTCACCGTCAAAAGGTTCGACCAGACTAAGACTTTTAACCTGAAAAGAGCGGTGATAAATGTCTCTAGCGTTCCTTACCAGATGCTTCTTTCCGAAGATGTTGGCTATGTGAAGCTTCGCCAGTTCAACGGCAACACCACCGACGATTTTATCGGAGCCTTGAACCAGCTGAGTGATCAGGGAGCTACCAAATACATAATCGATCTGCGTAACAACCCCGGTGGACTACTGCAAGAGGCTTTGACCATCTTGGACGAGTTTGTGGAGAAAAGCAAGCTTCTGTTGACCACCAAAGGCAAAAACAGCAGTTTCACCAAAAACTACTACTCCAACTATCCAGCCTCCATCAGCGATGTGCCGCTGGTCGTCTTGATAAATGGCGGCTCTGCTAGCGCCTCGGAGATTTTTGCGGGAGTGTTGCAAGATTACGACAAAGCTTTGATTATCGGTAGCCAATCTTATGGCAAAGGTTCGGTGCAACAAACCTACACCTTGCCCAACGCCGAAGGCATCAAGATGACTATCGCCAAATACTATGTCCCGTCTGGGCGCTGCGTGCACAACTCTTTCAACGACTCTATCATCAAAAATCATAGCGACACCCTCAGCAAAGAGCTTTTGGAAGCGAAGATGGATGAGTATAAAGAGAAAAACAAAGACAAAGTTTTCAAAACTTTAGGCGGGCGAGTGGTTTATGGTGGTGGTGGCATCACTCCCGATATCGAAATCGAAGCGGAGAGTTTTAGTCAGTTGGAAAAAGATTTCATCATCAACAACTCCTATTTTGACTACTCCATAAAATATTTTAAAGAGAATAAAGAAGATATCGGCGAAGATTTTGAGGCTGACTCCCGCACCATCGTTGACTTTGTTAATTATGCCAAAGAAGCACAAAAGATAGAGATGGCCAAAAGCAGTGTTGATTCCATTTACAACAAGATCAAGGTGAGGTTGGAGTCGAATATTCTCAGAAGGAAGTTTACCCCCAACATCGCTCAAGAAAGACTTTTGAGTATCGATCTGGATGTGAGAGCCGCCTTGGAAGTTTTGCAAGGAGCGCAAAACACGGCTGAAGTTTTCAAAAACGGCAAGAGCTATCTAAAAAAGCATAAAAAAGATTAGCTTATGGACTCTTTGCATCAAGCTTTGCAGCAACTACTAGCCAAAGTAGAGAAGCTGCCCGAGATCAATTTCTTGCGCAAAAAAGCTATCCCTTACGGGGTAGCTTTATACTTTAGTTCGGGAGCGCAAAAGAGTAGTCTCAATGTCTATTTTTCAGCCAAGAAAGGAGTTAGCTTTGTCTTGGGTGGAAAGAAAGACACCGCCTTGGCTGCCAAGTTGCAAAAAATCTGTGGATTAGAGCAGTCGCAGAAGCTGGCGAAAAAGCACAGCTGGCAGCGTTGGGCTGGCACCGACGAGTCGGGCAAAGGCGACTTCTTTGGGCCCTTGGTAGTGGCAGGTTTCGTGGCAAGCAAGCAAGATCTGGCTCGCCTGCAAGAGTTAGGGGTGGACGACTGTAAGAAGCTGGACGATCGGAAGATCGTGGGCATCGCCTCGGCACTCTATCGGGAGTTCCCCGACAACTGCAAAGTTTTGGCTCTCTCTCCCAAAAATTATAACAAAGCTTACGCCGAGTTTCGCGCCAAGGGGCAGAAGCTCAACCAGATGATGGTTTGGCTTCACACCAAAGCGGTGTTGCAACTAAAAGGGATAACCGAGTTTGAAGGCGTGGTTATCGATAAGTTTGCCAGCCAAGCCACCTTGGCAGACTACTCGCCGCAAGAGTTTAAACAAATTCCGTGCATCTTCAGGGAAAAAGCGGAAGACGATCCGGCGGTGGCAGCCGCCTCCATCTTGGCTCGGGCTGAGTTTTTGCGTCAGATAGACAGTTTGTCCAGAAAGTGCGGTTTTCACCTTCACAAAGGAGCCTCTAGCTTGGTCAAAAAAGATGCCCAGAGGTTTATTGCCAAGTTTTCTGTAGCCAAGCTGCCTTTTGTCTGCAAGACTCACTTCAAGACTTACGACGAGGTTTTGCCTTAGTGGGCAATGTAATCTAAAAGCATGAACAGTTTACTCTCGCAAGGCTTGCTTGTGCTTACCGCCTTCATCTGGGGGACGGCTTTCGTGGCACAAAAAATCGGCGCCGACTATCTGCAACCGCTCTACTACAATGGTTTCCGTTTTTTCTTGGGTTTGGCAGTTTTGGGCGTTTTTTACCATTTTTTTGGCAAGAAGAGAGCTCTTTTTAGCACCGAAAATCTCCGCTGTGGGGCGATAAGCGGACTGCTTCTTTTTGCAGGAGCCACCTTGCAACAGGTCGGCATCCAATACACCACCACCGGAAAAGCCGGCTTCATCACCGGGCTTTATGTGGTTTTGGTGCCGATGTTGAGCATCTTCTTGGGCAAAAAAGCAAGAGTAGAGATGTGGGTTGGTTGTCTGCTTTCGTTTTTGGGTCTCTACCTTTTGGCAGTCAGCGACTGTCTGGGGCAAGTAAACTTCGGTGATTTCTTGATTTTTTTGAGTGCCATCTTCTTCACCTTCCATGTGGTGAGTGTGGGTATCTTCATGGCAAAAGTTGACGCCTTGGAGCTTAGCCTTGTTCAATACGCCGTCTGTGGAGTGCTTAGTTTTGTTTTCGCTTTGCTTTGGGAGACGGTGAGTTTTGTCGGTGTCAAAGATTGCTTTTGGGCAATTTTTTATGGAGGTGTGCTTTCGGTTGGTGTGGCTTATACCTTGCAGATAGTGGGGCAAAAATATGTGGAGCCAACACCGGCGGCGATCATCTTGAGTTTGGAGACAGTTTTTGCCGCTTTGGGAGGTTATCTTATTTTGGGAGAGGGTATAACTCTAAGAGAGCAAATCGGTTGCGTTTTTATGTTGACAGGAATTGTCGTTTCGCAAATTAAGGTAAAAATCAAGCTGTGACAAATTGTTTTTGTTTGTAAAATTTAAAAATATATTATCTAAGGAGATTAAAAATGGCTAAAACCAAACAAGAGGTTTACCAAACCGCGGTTGAGCAGTGTCGCAAAAAAAATGTTATTTTGCCAACTATGGCTCAACAAATCAATCCTGAAACAGTTCCCCAAAGCATCAAAGATAAGTTGAAAGACTTGTCTATCTGGGATCTTGATCCTGCCAACTTGTTCCGTATCACCTGGAAGAACGAAGAGGTCGCAGACCCACAACACGAAGGAAAAGGCTTTGGAAATGTTAACTACATTGAAATCCCTAAAGCTATCTCTGGTATAGATGCTAGACTCTTTGTCTTGGTAGGAAAATATTTCCCAACCGGCGCACACAAAGTGGGTGCTACCTACGGTCCGCTTATCCAAGCGATGACCTCTGGCGATTTTGATCCTACTACTCAAAAAGCTATCTGGCCTTCTACTGGCAACTATTGCCGTGGTGGTGCTTACGACTCTTACCTGCTAGGATATAGCTCTATTGCTATCCTTCCAGAAGAGATGAGCCAAGAGAGATTTGACTGGCTTCGTAAGATTGGAGCAGAAGTTTTTGCAACTCCTGGTTGTGAGTCTAATGTGAAAGAGATCTACGACAAGGCTAAAGAGATCGTTGCCGAAAGAGGCGATTCTGTTCTTAACTTCAACCAGTTTGAGAACTTCGGTAACTCTATGTGGCACTACAACGTGACCGGTAGAGCTATGAAAGAAGTTTTTGACCAAAACGCTAAAGAGGGTCAAAAATTGGCAGGTGTGTTCCTTACTCAAGGTTCTGCCGGAACCCTTGCTTGCTGTGATTACCTCAAGAAGTATCACTCTCCAACCGTTAAGTTGGCTGCTGGTGAGGCTCTTCAATGTCCAACATTGCTTGAGAACGGTTTTGGTGGACACAAGATAGAAGGTATCGGTGACAAGCATGTTCCTTGGATCCATAACCTTAGAAACACCGAGATGGTTATCGGTATCGACGACGAAGACAACATGGAGATTATGCGTCTGTTCAACGAGCCAGAGGGACACAAACTTCTTGCTGCCAAAGGCGTAAGCAAAGAGCTTATCGGCAAGTTGGAACTTTTGGGTATCTCTAGTATCGCTAACATGATGGGTTGTATCAAGATGGCTAAGTATTACGAGATGAACGAGAACGACTGTGTGTTCACGGTTGCCACAGACTCTATGGAGATGTACCAATCTCGTATGAAAGAGCAAGCTGAGATGAAGGGCAAATTCGACAATGTTGCCGCTGCTGTTGCTTACAAAAAATCTTTGATGGGACTTAACACAGAATACACCATGGAGCTTACTCTTCTTGACCAAAAAAGAATGCACAACCTCAAGTATTTCACCTGGATCGAACAACAAGGCAAAACAGTAGAGGAAATCAACCAACAATGGTCTGATGAGAACTACTGGGATGAGAGATTTGACTGTATGGAATACTGGGATGAGAAGATCAAACAGTTCAACAAAGATGTAGGACTTTTGAAAGACTAATTTTTTAGTTTAACTGGTAAAGGGTGGCTCTCGGGTCACCCTTTTATTTAACTACAAGAGAACAAAAACTTACAAAAAAAGGAACAAATATGAGTAGTAAGATTATCAAAAATTCAAGAAACACAAAAAACGCTCCGCTCAACTCGGCTTCTACCCAAACCGTTGCGTTTTCTCATTACAACAACTTTTCTGCCCAACTACCTCTAGAGCCAAAATCGGGCAAGCTGGTAGCCGGCGATGTGAAGGCACAAGCCAAGCAGTGTCTTATCAACATAGAAAGCATCGTAAAAAGTGTTGGCCATGTTATGGACGATGTGGTTAAAGTTAACATCTTTCTCAAAAACATCGCCGACCTTGATGCTGTTGATGCGGTTTATACCCCGTTTTTTAAAAACGCCTTGCCTACGCGTAATGTCTTGGCAGTAGAGGATTTTTCAGTCGAGGGTGCCTTGGTGCAGATAGATGCCCTTATCTCTAACGGAGAAGGAACCACTCCTCAAGATCCCTGCGATCTGATCAAGGTTTCGCGCAACACCGACAACGCCCCCAAGGGTCTGTTTTCACAAACAGCAGCTTTTTCTCATTACAACAACATCTCTGCTCAGTTGCCAATTGATGCCAAAACAGGAAAGATAGTCTCAGGCGGGGCTTTAGAGCAAGCCGAGCAATGCCTTAGCAACATCAAAGCTATCTTAGAGAGTATCGATCACAAGATGGACGACATCGTTAAAACCACCATCTTTGTAAAAAACCTAGCCGATGTTGACGCCGTAAACAGTGCTTATGCAAAGTTCTTCTCTGCTTATATGCCTGCCTGTAGCGTTATTAACGCCTCAAACTTGCCCGAAAACGCCTTGGTGCAGATAGATGCGGCGGTATCACACGGCGATGGCACCCCACCTCAGTTACCAGAAGACACCAAATTCTTGGTTATAGAGGCGAGCAACACAGAGAAGGCTCCTAAAACCTCATACTCACACACGGTTGCCTTCTCTCACTACAACCACATCTCAGGGCAGTTACCACTGGATGCCAAGAGCGGCAAGCTGGTAGCAGGTGGCGCAGGCGAGCAAGCCAAACAATGCTTGCAAAACATCAAAGCTATAGTTGAGAGTGTTGAGCACGATATAGACGACACGGTTAAGCTAAACATTCAGCTAAAGAACATTGCCGACCTTGATGCTGTAAGCAGTGCCTACAAAAACTTCTTCAAGGGAGAGCTTCCTGCCGTAACAGCGTTTGCGGTAAAAGATATTGCCATGGGAGCGTTGGTGCAGATTGATGCTGTGGTTTCTAATTGTGAGGGAACTCCACCAGCAAAGTAATCCAGCCAAGTAATCTTTTTCTTATTTAAGAGGCTCTTCAATATTTTTGAGGAGCCTTTTTTTATAAAGTTTCTGAACACGCTTGACCAAATTTCTCCTCTTTTGCTCATTGTTAAAAAAAAGTGGGAGAGCTAATAAACAAGATGAATTTTAAGATAGAGAGTTATGGATGTCAGATGAACATCGCCGATAGTGAGTTGGTGGTGGGGATCTTGCAAAAAGCGGGGCATAAGCAGGTGCAAGATTTTGATCAGGCAGAGTTGGTGATTTTTAACACTTGTAGTGTGCGAGAACACGCCGAGCAAAGGGTGCTGGGTAGAATTGCCAGTGTGCTGGCTTACAAGAAGCAAAAAGAAAGATTTTTCGTGGGCGTTATCGGTTGTATGGCACAAAGGATGCAAGGCGAGCTTTTTGATAACGGCGTCGATTTCGTGGTGGGTGTGGATCAATACGGCACCTTGCCCGAGGTGGTGCAATCGTTGGGGGAGAGTGGCAAACTGCTGCGAGCCGACTTCGACTCTGAAGAGGTTTACGACTTCTGTTACCCTTTTCGCGGGTCGGGAGTCAGCGCCTTCGTGACGGTTATGCGTGGTTGTGACAACTTCTGTTCTTACTGCATCGTCCCTTACTTGCGTGGGCGGGAGCGGTCTCGCTCCGTTTCTCAGATCTTGGCAGATGTGCGTGCCGCTGTCCAACAAGGGTTTTCCGAGATAACCTTGCTGGGACAAAATGTTAACTCTTATCTTTTTGAGGGTTTGAACTTCGCTGGGCTACTGCGGGAGGTGCACCAGAGTCAAGGGGTGCGTCGGATTCGCTTTGTCACCTCTCATCCCAAAGATATGTCGGCAGAGCTGATCAAGACGATGCGAGATCTGCCCAAGGTTTGTCCCCATCTGCATGTGGCTTTGCAGTCGGGCAACGACGAGATTTTGCGAAAGATGAACCGTAAATACACCGCCGGACAATACCTGCAGATGGTCAAAGATCTGCGAGCGGCTATCCCTGAGATAGCTATCACCACCGACATCATCGTCGGTTTTCCAGGCGAGACACATAGCCAATATCTGGACACGGTCGCTTTGCTCAAAGAGATTCGTTTCGACTACGCCTTTCTTTACAAATACTCGCCGCGCCAAGGAACCAAAGCCGCTACTTTTGCCGAACAAGTTCCCGAGCCAGAGCGGTTGAAGCGGCTACAAGAGATAATCCAGGAGCAGAACAAAATCACCACTCAGAAGTATGAGGAGCAAATCGGGAAGGTCAAAAATGTGCTGGTGGAGAAGGTGAGTAAGAAAGATGCGCAGGAGATAGCGGGCAAATCCGAAGATTTCAAGATGGTTATCTTCCCCGGTGACAAAAGCTTGATCGGTAGCTATGTGCAGGTGAAGATCACCAAGGCGACCGGCTGGACGCTGAAAGGCGAGATGATTAAGGAGATAGAGCGATGAGCAAAAAATTTTGGGCAGTAATCCCTGCCCGCTACGCCTCCACCAGGCTTCCGGGTAAACCTTTGGCAGATTTGGCAGGTAAACCGCTGATCCAAAGAGTTTATGAAAACACTCTCAGCTTCGGGCTTTTCGACAAGGTGGTGGTGGCTACCGACGATGAGCGGATTTTTGCTTGTGTGAAAGATTTTGGTGGAAGCGTGGCGATGACCTTGCCTGATCATCGAACCGGGAGCGACAGAATTTGGGAGGTGGTGAGCAGCGCCGAGTGTGATATCGTCTGTAACATCCAAGGCGACGAGCCTTTCTTGCCCAAAAAGGCGGTGTGGGCTGTCCTCTCTTCGTTCGACGATGGGAGCATTCAGGTTGCCTCGGCGATGTCCCAGTTGCAAAACGAGCAAGATGTGCTAGATCCCAACTGCGTCAAGGTGGTGTGCGACCAAAACAACTTCGCCCTCTACTTCTCGCGCAGTGTCATCCCTTACAATCGTGATGGCAACAAGGTGGACTATTTTGGTCACATCGGTCTTTACGCTTACACAAAGAAAGCTCTGGGGGAGTTTGTCCAAACACAAAAGTCTACTCTAGAGATTGCCGAGAACCTTGAGCAGCTGCGTTTTTTGCAAAACGGAGTGAAGATAAAGATGGCACAGATAAAAGATAAAATCTTGGGAATCGACACCCCCGCAGATTTGCAAAAAGCGATCGAGATCTTATCACCATGAAAAAAATCGCTTTGGCACTCTCCGGAGGCATTGACTCGTCTGTTTGTGCCTACTTCTTGCGCCAGCAAGGTTACGATGTTCACTGCTTCACCATGCAACTTTTTGATGACGACGCTCTTGGCTTCGAAGGTGGCAGTGGCAACAAAGGGACGATCGAAAAATCTAGAGCGGTGGCTCAGAAGCTGGGCTTACCTTTTGAGGTTATCGACCTGCGCCCAGAGTTTAACCAAAAAGTTATCCAACCTTTCTTGCAGAAGTATCGACAGGGGCTCACGCCAAACCCTTGTGTGGATTGCAACCTTTATATCAAATGGGGAGAGTTTGTGCAGAGGTTAGCGGCAAAAGGGTTTGCCAAGGTTGCCAGCGGGCACTACGCCAAGGTGGTGCAAGAAGAGGGTCGCTACCATATCTACAAGGCTCAAGACGACGCCAAAGATCAGACCTACTTCTTCTGGCGTCTGCAACAAAATCAGCTCTCCAAGATGTTTTTTCCTTTGGCTGAGATGAAGAAGTCGCAGATAAAATCTATCGCTTTACAACTGGGGTTGGTGGAGTCAGGCAAAGAGAGTCAAGGCGTTTGCTTCATCGAGAACGACTATAAGGAGCTGCTGCAGCGTTTGATAGGTCAGCACGCCGGTGCGGTGCGACTAGGTGGCAAAAAAATCGGCGAACACAAAGGCATCGAGTATTACACCATCGGGCAACGCCGCGGGCTGGAGATACCTTACGCTACGCCTTTGTATGTGAAGTCCAAAAACGCCAAGTGTAACTCCATCACGGTGGTAGAAG
This sequence comes from Cloacimonadales bacterium (SeqCode), assembly GCA_965228195.1. Classification (GTDB taxonomy): domain Bacteria; phylum Cloacimonadota; class Cloacimonadia. Next base: position 416,247 of record OZ245797.1, on the reverse strand, counting down.
ACAAGTCGCTTTTGGAAAGCTTCCTTTTTTACATCAAGAAGGTGAATCTATTGGAGGAAAAGTTTTTTTCTGGGCAAGGGTTGGTGGTGCAAACCTGTTATCACAGCATGCCCGTGCCGGTACAGAAGGTGGTAGCCAAGGGCAAAGGTTATCTGGTGCAGACCCAAAAACCGATGAAAACCATCGCCCCAGGGCAGTCGGCAGTTTTTTATCGGGGTAACTTGCTTGTTGGCGGCGGGGAGTTAGGTTGATCAGAAAAGAGAAAAGGTGGTTGTAAATGAGACAGATAGATTGCAAACAGATAACAAAGGCGATAGGCGAAGCTTGCCAGCAGATGGCAACCGACTTGGACTCCGATATTTTGGACGCCTTGCAAAGCTACCAGAAAAGCCAAGGTGTGGTGGCAATGATGGTAAAAAACATTAACCTAGCCAAAGAAAAGAGGTTGCCCATTTGTCAAGACACGGGGACGGTGGTGGTTTTTGTGGAGTTCGGTCAAGATGTCCAGATCGTCGGTGGCAACTTCCAAGAAGCGATCAACTCTGGCGTGCGGTCAGGTTATCAGGGCTTGCGCAAATCTATCGTCAAAGATCCGCTTTTTCATCGAGACAACAGCCAAGATAACACCCCTGCCGTGGTTCACACCAGCATCTGTTCTGGCGATCGGTTGCGATTTACGCTACTGGCAAAAGGTGGCGGCGCCGAAAACAAAAGCACTCTGAAGATGTTCGACCCCACCGCATCGGCTCTGGAGATCGAAGATTTTGTGGTAGATTGGGTGAGAAGAGCAGGAGCGGCGGCTTGTCCGCCCTACATCATCGGCATCGGCATCGGCGGCAACTTTGAGCAAGTCGCCCTTTTAGCCAAAAAAGCTTTGGCTCGCCCTTTGCCAAAACCGAACCCTTGCCAAGATTACGCCTTGCTGGAAGAGTCGATCTTGCAAAAGGTGCAGGCTCTAAAAATCGGGCCGCAAGGGTTGGAAGAGCAGCCGACTGCCTTGGCAGTGAAGATCTTGAGCGCACCTTGTCATATAGCCAGCCTTCCTGTTGCCGTGAACTTGGGCTGTTATGTGAATAGACACTTGGAGTTAACCTTATGAAAATAGACCAACTGCAAAACCTCAAGGCGGGGGAGTTTTTCACTTACACCGGGACGATCTACTTGGCACGAGACGCTGCTCACTTGCGTCTTTGGGAGCTTTTGCAAGAGGGGAAGCGGCTACCTTTTGATCTGCAAGACGCGGCTATCTTTTATGCGGGTCCTATCTTAAATGGCGACAAGATAGTCTCTTGTGGTCCCACCACCTCTGCCCGAATGGACAAGTTTACCCCAGCGCTTCTAGACAAAGGGGTAAGGCTACTAATCGGCAAAGGTCCCCGAGATAAGCGGGTGCAAAAATCTTTGCAAAAAAACGCATCGGTCTACGCTTTGGCTTTGGGAGGTTGCGGGGTGCTATACGCCCAATCCATTGTTAGGCAAGAACTACTGGCGTATCCAGAGCTGGGCACAGAGGCGATACGAAAACTATTGGTTGACAAAATGCCTCTTTGGGTCGGTATTGATGCTCGAGGGGGGTGCATATTATGAGTGATTTTTTGTTTGAATACGATAAAGAGAGGATAAAACAGTTTTTGCAACTTTTGGAGAGAAAGATAGATTTTGAGCGGTTCAACAAGCCGATCTTGAGTTACAAAACCGAAGGCGACTATGTCTATTACACGGTTTGGGAAGAGGAGATCTTGGAGCGGTTGGGGTTGGAGAACATCTCGGGCTACGACTATCGTGACCCTATCTTCTTTTGTCCCGATTGGATCACCAACGAAGGTTTGGACGACGAAGACGAAGATGATGACGACGAAGATTTTTTGGACGATCTGGAAGATTTGGAAGATTTATGATAAGTCAAAACTTACAAGAGGTCAAAAAGAGGATAGCCGCTACCTTGCAAAAGATAGGAGACCCTAGCCGAGAGGTCAAGTTGATTGTGGTTACCAAGACGCACCCAGCCGAAAAAGTGGATCAGGCAATCGCCGCAGGAGCCGAATACATCGGAGAGAACAAGGTGCAAGAGGCTCAAGGCAAGCTCCCTTGTTTGCAACAAGCTTACCAAGAGTTTCACTTCATCGGGCATCTGCAAAGCAACAAGATCAATAAGTTGCTCAAGCTCCAGCCGACCCTTATCCACTCGTTAGATAAGCTCTCCACCGCCGAAAAGTTAGATGCAGCTTTGCAAAATATGGGGAAGAAGCAAAAGGTTTTGGTGCAGGTCAACACCTCGGACGAATCTTCCAAGTCGGGAGCGGATAAGCAAGAAGCTTTTGGGCTGGTGGAAAAAATATCAAAGCTACCCAACCTTGAGGTTCAAGGGCTGATGACAATCGGCTCTTTGAGTCCAGAGCCGTTGGCTACCAAGAGGTGTTTCCTCTTGCTCAAAGAGATTTTTCAGGAGTGCCAAGCTATCAAAACGGCACAAATGAAGTGGCTCTCCATGGGGATGAGCGGAGATTATCAGCTCGCCTTGGAGTGCGGCGCCAACATGCTTCGTGTGGGTAGCTCGATCTTCGGCAGACGAGATTACCAGTAGATCAGTTAAAAGGAAGGACAAGCGTGAGTAAAAAGAAAAAAAATCAGAAAGCGATAAGTAGTAAACCGAAAAAAGTTGTGGCAGCCACTCAAGACAACCTCTTCAAAAAGCACCAAGCTTGGCTCTATCCAGTGCTGCTCTCTTTGTTGGTGCTCATCATCTTCAACCCGATCACCTTTGCCGGCTACAGGACAGCCGGTTACGACTCGATCTCTTCTAGTGAGAACTTGAATAGCCAGTGGAGTAAAGCCACGGGGAAAAGGGCTTTCAACAACTTGACGATGTTCTCTGGTGAGCCCAATTACGCTTTCACCTCTAGTCATCCCAGAGCCAACGCTGTTGCCTCTTATGTGAAACTGGACAAAGTGGTCGGTTATGGCGGGGTTTATTTGCTGGTGGGTGTGTTGGGGATGTTTTTCTTGCTTCGCCACTTTCGAGTTGGCAGAATGGCTTGTTTCTTCGCTGCTTTGGGCTTTTCCTTAATCCCTCACTGGGGTGTGTTGTTTGCTATCGGGCATATATGGAAGTTTTTTGGGGTTTTGCTTATTCCGGTCTGTTTACTGTTTTTTTTAAGGTTATTCGATAAACCGAATTGGCAAAACTTAGTTTTTTTCTCTTTTTTCCAAGTTTGGCAGATTCAAAGTAATCACTATCAAATAATCTACTACACGGCGATGTTGATCGGGGTGGTGACGCTGGCTAAGTTGATCGAGTATCGCAAAAAAACTAAACATCTTCTCAAAAGCGGTCTATTTTTGCTGATGGCGACCATCATCGTGGTTGGAGTAGCTTTTGAACCGATGTTACTTACTCAGGAGTACTCTAAGCACACCATCAGAGGAGCTAAAACCGAAAATGGTAGAATCGGTCTGAGCAAATCTTATGCAACCTCTTGGAGCTTTTCTCCTCAAGAGCTTTTGACTCTTGCTATCCCCAGAGCCAGGGGAGGAGCCAGCGGGGAAAGATACGATGTTAACAATCCCCAATATCCGCACCTTGCCGGGCGTGATATTCCTGGTTATTGGGGTGATATGCCTTTTAATCAAGGCACAGATTATGCGGGAGTCATCCTTCTTTTCTTGGCTTTTGTCGGCATAGGTTTGAATCTGCGCAATAATATGGTGAAAAGTTTGGTGTTTTTGGCAGTTTTGGCAGTGTTCCTCTCTTTTGGTAGGCACTTTTCCCTAGTTTACGACCTCTTTTTCAACTTCGCCCCAGGGTTCAATAAGTTCAGGGTTCCCTCCATGATCTTGATCTTGGTGGAGTTTATCGTTGCCGTGTTGGCTGGCTATGGGATTAACGATATTTTGCATAACAAAAAAGAGAACCTTTTCAAGGTGGTTTTGATAAACTTCGGCATCTTTTTAGGTATAGGATTGCTGGTGTTGGCTTTTTCGGGTCAGTTTTCTTACTCTTCCCTCTCAGACCGTTACGACGCCCAATCGATGTTGATAATCAAAACCATCCGCCAAGAGATGCTCATCTCCGACACCTTGCGCTATTTGGTCTATTTGCTACTAGCTTTTGGTTTGGTGTTCGCCTATTTGAAAAGGTGGTTCAAGCGAAAACTTTTCTTTTTTGTCTTGATCTCAGGCTTGATGTTGATCGACTTTTACCAGATTCAAAACAGGTTTTTGTTCAAAAAATCTGCCGGCAGTTACACCAATTTGCAAAAAGGAAACGAGGTTACCAAAAAGGTTTTCCAGCTTAGCCCTGCCGAGAAGTTCATCGTAGCCCAAAAGAAAGAGGGTGAGATCTTTAGCCCTTATCGCGTTTATCCGGTGATGAGCGATTTTTGGGCTTCCAAAAAGTATTCGAGTGTCTTTCAATCTATCGGAGGGTATTCGGCAGCCAAGCTCCGCATCTACCAAGATTTAGTCGATAATGGTGTTGTTAATGGTGGCTTGGCTCGCAACATCAGCAATATGCTCTCGGCAAAATATTTTTTGACCTCTGCCGTTTTGCCAGACCAAAGACCTTTTGCAGACCTCAAACTTGTTTTCACCGGCTCTAAATACAATGTTTACTTGAACAAAGAGGCTATGCCCAAAGGTTGGTTTGTTCGTGACTACAAGGTGGTCACCACCAAAAAGCAGAGGTTTGACTTGCTCAAAAGCGAAAAGTTTTCGGTGCAAAGAACTGCCCTTCTGGAAGAGGAGCCTCAAAAAAATGTCCAAAAACCGGACGATGAGAAGGTTGAGCTTTTGGCGTTCGATCCTCATAACATCAAGTTTCGTTTGCAAAACCAGAAAGATGGCCTGTTTGTGGTCAGCAGCGTCTACTACCCCGATGGTTGGCACGCTTATCTGGACGATGAACTGGTGGCTATATATAAGACCAACCATGTCCTCTCTTCTGTTTTCGTGCCGGCAGGAGAGCATAGCCTGCGCTTCGAGTTTGCTCCTTACAGTATGCAATGGACCAAGATGGTCTCCCAAGGGTTCAAGATCGTTTGGTCGCTTTTGTTTTTGTTTGTTGTTGTAAAGAGCGTGGTTAAGAGGAGATTTTCAAAAAGTTAAAGTTAGGAGTTGACACACCAGAGGCAACTTTTAAAAAGAGTCCAGAATTGATTAAGGTAAGTGGGCGTATAACTCAGCGGTAGAGTATCTGCCTTTTAAGCAGAGAGTCGATGGTTCAAATCCATCTACGCTCACCATTTTTTTAAAGAAAGGGTCCCGTTCGTCTAGTGGCCCAGGACTCCAGGTTTTCATCCTGGCAACAGGGGTTCAATTCCCCTACGGGATGCCATTTTTTTTTGCTGAGCATTTATTTGTTAGATTTTTTAAAATTTGCGAATAAGTGCTTTTTTTTTAAGACCGATTTGACTTGAAACTTATAATTTAACAAAAGTTTGAATTTGTGGGAGGAATTATGACGATTGAAGAGTTAAATAGAGTTATTGCCGAGAACTCGGTGAAGATAAACAACCTCGAGCAAGAGATCAAAAAAGTGATAGTTGGGCAAGATTATATGCTCAAGCGGATCTTTATTGGTCTACTCACCGGGGGACATATTCTCTTGGAAGGCGTTCCTGGTCTTGCCAAAACTTTGTCTATCAGCACCACTGCCAAAGCTATCAAAGCCTCTTTTTCTAGGGTTCAGTTTACGCCCGATCTGTTGCCGGCGGATATCGTGGGAACGATGATCTACAACCAAAAAACCGGTGAGTTTAATCCCAAGCTAGGTCCAATCTTTGCCAACTTCGTTCTTGCCGACGAAATCAACAGAGCCCCTGCCAAGGTGCAGGCAGCTTTGCTGGAGGCGATGCAAGAAAAGCAGGTGACCATCGGTGATAGCACCTACAAGCTGGAGGCTCCTTTCTTGGTGATGGCTACCCAAAACCCTCTGGATCAAGAAGGAACTTATCCTTTGCCCGAGGCGCAGATGGACAGGTTTATGCTCAAACTCAAAGTTGAGTATCCCACCAGAGATCAAGAGAAGCTGGTTTTGGATAGAATGATCGGTCAAGAGCTTTTGGATGTGGAGCCGATGCTCTCGCCGCAAGATTTGCTCCAGATGAAAGAGTTGGTTGGGCAAATATATATCGAACAAAAAGTCAAAGATTACATCGTCGATTTGGTTTTTGCCACCAGGGAACCGGAAAATTACCGCAACCTGAAAGATTTGCAAGATCTGATCGACTGTGGAGCTTCCCCTAGGGCGACGATTAACTTAGCCTTGGCTGCTAGAGCGCACGCTTTCTTGTCTGGGCGAGGATTTGTGACTCCCGACGATGTGAAAGCTATCGGCAAAGATGTTTTGCGGCATCGCTTGATCTTGTCTTATGAGGCAGAAGCCGAGCAAGTGACGGTGGAGGATATCATCACCAGAATCTTCGGTGAGATTCGCGTCCCCTAAAAGGAACTATTTTGGCAAAAATTATCTAATCGATAGTTTTGAAAATCATGAAAACTAAAGATATTTTAAAGAAGATTCGTAAAATCGAGATATCGACCAAAGATATCGTCTCCGACCTTTTTTCGGGTGAGTATCACAGCATCTTCAAGGGTCAAGGTTTGGAGTTTAGCGAGGTGCGGCAGTATCAAGATGGCGACAGTTTTCGTCAGATCGACTGGAACGTCTCGGCGCGGATGGACTACCCTTACATCAAGAAGTTTGAGGAGACCAGAGAGTTAAACATCATCTTCTTGGTGGACGGCTCGGCTTCCACCTTGTTTGGAACCACCTCTAACCTCAAGTCCGAATACATCGCCGAGTTGACCGCTGTTTTGGCTTTTTCTGCCTTGTCCAACAACGATAAAGTGGGGTTGATGCTTTTTTGCCAAGAGGTGGAAAAGTATGTTCCTGCCAAGAAAGGACGCAAAACTATCTTGCGCATCTTGAGCGAGATCTTGCAATTTTCGCCTCGCCAAAAGAAGACCGACATCGGCGCGGCGATCAAGTATTTGATGCAAGTCACCAAGAAAAGAAGCGTGGTGTTTATTATCTCCGATTTCTTGGACAAAGATTACACCAAATCTTTGGCAGTGCTCTCCCAAAAGCACGATGTGGTAGCCTTGCGGGTGTTAGACCCCGCAGAGACGATCTTGCCCAAGGCGGGTATTTTGGAGCTTGTCGATCCCGAGACGGGAGATCGCTTTACGGTGAACAGTTTATCCAAGAAGAAGCGAGCCGAATTTGCCCGCAAGGTGGCAGAGCAAGACCAGTTGATCGAGCAAACTTTTAAGAAGATAAAGGTCGATTTGTTGACCATGCACACCGGTGAGTCTTACATCAAAGAGCTGATGAAGTTTTTTAAGCGCAGGATTAGCAGAAAATGAGCCAGAAAAGATTTTTAGTTGCAGCTGTTTTGCTGTTAGTTTCGCTGGCTTGGGCAGAGCAAAAATGGCTGATAAAAGCTCCCGATTCGTTGACAGTGGGAACTGTTTTCACCGCCGAGATAGTTTTGCCCGACGCCGATCTTGCTTGTAGCATCGAAACCGAGCCCCAGATCAAAATGCCTTTGTTCGATACGTTGCCAGATTTGTCTTTGCTAGATGTGAAGGTCGTTGAAGCCAAAGACGGCATAAAGTTGTCGCATCAGTTTATCTTCACCTCGGGAGGTTTGGTTAGTTTGCCCAGCTTGAGCTTCACCTATCCAGACCAAAAAGGCAATTCGAAGAAGATAACCAGCGACTCTTACCCCTTTGTCGTCCACTCACTTTTGGACACCACGATCAAAGATATTGCCGATGTGCGTCCGCCGCAATCTGTCTATTTGGGAGCGTTAGAGTATTTGACCATTTTGTTTGGCTTGGCGATTTTGCTGCTGGTAATCTTTTTGTTATCGCTTCTGCTTCGAGGCAGGCGAAATCTCGCCCAAGAGCAAGAGGTTATCGACGATCGACCTGCTTGGCAAGTGGGTTTGCAAAGCTTGCGCAAAGCCGAAAAGAGCTTGCAAAAAGGTAATCTGCTCGACTACTTCTTCCGACTCTCTTTTTCTTTGCGGATTTTTTTGGAGAGAGCGCACCACCTCTCGGCGACGCAGATGACCACGGACGAGCTGAAAGAGGTGATAAGGCTGGCTAATATGAGTCAACACAACAAACTTTTTGAAATTTTTGCTTACGCCGATCTGGTTAAGTTTGCTAAATATGCAGGCGACAAAGCTTTGGCAGAAGATTATTGCCGGTGGGCGAAGCAACTTTTTTGGCAAGCCAAGAAAGAAGAAGAAGAGAAGGCGCAAAGAGCTGCCCAGCAAAATCTTTCGGTAAGTTCTGCCGGGCAGAGTCAATCGCCCAGCGCAAGTCAATCCTCAAAAAAAAAGGGGGAGCAAGATGTTTAGAGACCCTCAATATCTTTGGCTGCTTCTGCTTTTAATCCCCGTCTTGCTTTTTGAAATATTTTACCGCAACAAGCATAAAGCCAAAATTCCTTACTCGCGGATCGATTTGCTCAAAGCAGTTTACAAGAGGTCGTCTTGGTGGCGATTTTTCCCTTTTTTCTTGAGGTTAGCTGCTATCGTCTGTCTCATCTTGGCTCTGGCAAGACCACAAAATGCTCGTAAGAAAACGGAAATCACCGGCAAAGGCATCGACATCTTTTTGGCTTTGGATGTTTCTGGATCGATGCAGGCGGTAGATCTGAAGCCGACCAATCGACTGGAGGCAGCCAAGAAGGTGGCTTTGAGCTTCGTTAAAAAAAGAGGCAACGACAAGATCGGTTTGGTCACTTTCTCCGACTTCGCTTTTACCTCTTGTCCTTTGACGCTAGATTACGGGCTGCTCGGTCAGATAATCGAAGATGTCAAAATCGATGAGACCGCTCAAGGCACGGCCATAGGCTTGGGATTGGCGACGGCTGTGGGCAGATTGCGAGATAGCCAAGCCAAATCGAAAGTGGTGATTTTGCTTACCGACGGCAGAAACAATGCGGGCGATATCTCGCCTGCGGAAGCAGCGGAGTTGGCAGCAACTTACGGGGTCAAGGTTTATCCGATCGGTGTGGGCAAGCAGGGGATGGTCGATTACCCTTATCAAAACTTTTTCGGGAAAACCTCTTACCAAAAGGTGAATATCCCTATCGATATGCAAACGCTAAACGATATTGCTAAAACCACCGGAACTGGTTTTGCTCGCAGGGCGCAAAGCACCAAGGAGTTGGAGCAGATTTTTGCGCGCATCGATAAGTTGGAAAAGAGTAAATATAAGATTAAAAACTACTACGAGTATAAAGAGAAGTTTTGGATCTATCTGGGATTGGCATTTTTGTTTATGCTTTTGGAGTTCGTTTTGCGAGTTCCCTTGAAAATCTATTTACCCTAAGATGATAAAAGAGAAGATGTTATGAAGTTTGAATACCCTTTTGTTTTGTATTTTTTGCTATTGGTGCCGTTTTTTTTCGTTCTTTTTTTGTTCAGCCAGAGGTTTTTTTATCGCTATTTTTGTAAGTTTGCCGAAGCGAAGTTTTGTCCCTACTATCTAAAAGAGAGGTTTGGTTTTGTTTGGAAAGTGAAAAATCTTCTCTATTTGACCTCCTTTTTCTTCTTGATAGTGGCAATGTCTGCTCCCAAATGGGATAAGCACACCCAGAAAGTGGAGCAAAAAGGGGTGGATGTGGCAATCTGTGTGGATGTCAGCAAAAGTATGGACGCCTCGGACATATCGCCCTCTAGGCTCGCCAGAGCCAAAGACTTGATAAACCTTTTTGTCGATCAGCTCCCAGGGGATAGAGTCGCCTTGATACCTTTTGCTGGCGTGGCTAAAATTCAGTGTCCGCTTACCAACGACTACTCTACCTTTAGGCTTTTTGTCGATCTTTTGGGAACTAACCTCATCAAAAAATACGGCACCAACATCGCCGACGCTTTGCAAAAAGCGATACAGGTGCTCACCGGGGAGCAGAAAATAATCTTGCTGATCTCCGATGGCGAAAATTTGTCGGGCGATGTTTTGCAGATAGCCGCTGACCTAAAGAAAGAAGGGGTGCGTGTCTATTGTGTTGGTGTGGGTACGCCTCTTGGCAGTGCGGTGATAGACCAGAGTGCTGGCGGCAAATATGTGAAAGACGAGCAAGGCGATATCGTCCAGTCCAAGCTAGATATGGCAACTTTGTCTTCCATCGCTCAAACCACCGGAGGCAGAGCTTATGCCATCACCCCCAACCAGTCTGAGATCTTCACCATCCTAGAGGATATCAGCAAAATGGAAAAGAGCAAGTTCTCCAACAAGTTGCACACCACCTACAAACACAAATACTCCTACTTTGCTCTTTTGGCTCTTCTATTTTTGTTGTTGGAGTTTTTTGTCTTTCGCAAATCTGTAGTAAATAACGATCGGTTTTTGGAGTAGGTATGAAAAGAAAAATATTTTTTGTCGTTTTGCTTCAATTTAGCTTTTGTTTTGCGCTAAACTTTGCCGAGGTTTATCACAACTACTTGGGTAAAAGCGCTTACCAAAAAGGGGAGTTTTCTGCAGCCAGCGAAGATTTTTTGAAGATGACCGCTGGCAAGAAAGAGAAAAATGGCGTTTTTAATTTTAACCTTGGTGATAGTTATTACAAGAATCAAGATTATGATAACGCTCTTGCTCAATATAACATCGCCTTGCTGGACAAAGATTTTGAGGCTAGATCTTTTGCGTATCAAAATATTGGTAACTCTTACTTTAAGAAAGGTGAGTTTGAGAAAGCCAAAAACTCTTACATTCAGGCGATTAAAGAGGACCCTGGCAACTATCAGGCGAGGTTGAATCTGGAAATAGCCGAGAAGATGAAACAAAAGCAACAAAAGCAGCCCCAGCAGTCGGGTGATGATCAAAACAAACAAGACCAAGAAGGAAAGAAAAAAGATAGTAAAGACGACCAAGATCAAAAACGAGAAGATAAAAAAGATCAGCAGCAACAAAAAAAAGGTGAAGATCAGAAAAACTCTGATCAACAAAAAGAGCAAGACAAGCGCTCTTCAGAACAAAAAAAGCAAAAAAACCAAGACAAATCTGAGCAAAAACAAGATTTAACCAACCAAGATAAACAAAAAGATCCTCAGAAGAAGAAAGCCGAAAAAAGAGAGGCGATCAAGAAAAAGATGGCAGATAAAAAAATCGATAAGATTTTGAATAAAGAGAAGATGTTGCGCATAAAACTCTCGAACCAAAAAGGGGAGGTGCCAGCCAATGGGAAGTATTGGTAAGAGGTGGCTTTGTTTAGTCGCCGCTAGCTTTGGGTTTGCTTTGCTTTTTGGCAGTAGCTTCAGTGCCAGTGTCGATAGGACAACTTTGTCGATCCACGAGGAGCTGGAGTTGACTCTGCAGGTGGTGGAGACAGATAAAACTCTTCCTCAGCCCAAATTGTCTAAGTTGGCAGGGTTTAAGATTATTGGCAGATCTCACTACACTTCCACCAGTTATCGTCTGGTGAACGGTAAAAGCTCCAAAAATAAAACTATCAGTTACAAATACACATTGATGCCGACAAAGGTGGGCTCTTTGACGATCCCTGTCCAAAAGTTGGTGGTAGGCGCCAAGATTTACACCACCAAACCTATCCAGATAACGGTGAGCAAAAACCCAGCCCAAGCGACCAAATCTAGTGGCTCGCCTCTTTATATCAAAACCAACTTGAGCAAGAACTCTGTCTATGTGGGCGAAAAAGTTTTGCTCAGTTACTTCGTTTACACCCGCTACAACGTTTCTGGCTTGCGAAAGGTGAGCGACCCTGTTTTCGACGGATTTTGGAGCAAGCAAACTTTTGCTGCCAAGCAAGTCAATTTCACCCAAAACATCGTTGGCGGCGTCATTTACGGCAAGATGCAGATCGCCTCTTATCAGCTTTCTCCCCAAAAAGCGGGCAAGTTAAAGATTACCCCCATGGTGCTTACCGCCTCGGTGAGGGAAGGTGACGACTTCTTTAGCTTCGGCAGGAGCAAAGATTATCGCCTTGTTAGCCAAGAGCAAGAGCTTTTGGTCAAAGATTTGCCTTCGGGACCCGCAGATTTCGCAGGCTCAATCGGAGATTTTCAGATAAGCTCGTCGGTTAGCTCCAAGGTGGTAGATGTGGGTGATGCGATCACCTACACCATTAAAGTCAGTGGTAACGGGAACTTCGTTGACGATTTTCCCAAGTTTGCCAAAAACGATAAATACCGCTTTGCTACCCCTGAGATCACCAATAAGGAAGGTTTGAACCAAGCTAAATATATGGTGATTGCCAAGAAAGCGGGTAGTTTTACCATTCCTGCCACTACTTTTTGGGCTTTTTCGCCTCAGAGCGGGAAGTATCAGAAGCTGACCACGAAGAAGATAAGAATAAAAGTCAAGAAGAATAAAGAGGGGTTTGCCCAATATTCTTCTGGCAGTAGCCCTCAGACCGTAAAAAAAAGTGGCGAAGATATAGATTTTATCATCACCGATCCCAAACTCAGTCCAGATATCATCTGGGTGGAAGATTACCGTTATTGGGTTTTGTGCTTGTCGGTGGTTTTGGCAGCGTTTGTTTTGGGCAAGATATTGAAAGCCAAACGAAATAAGAGGTTTGACCAAGATTATCTTAAACGCAAAAGCTCGGAACAGGTTTTCAAAAAGTATATCAAAGACGCCTCTAACCTCGCTGGCTCTGGCGACCCTGAGTTTTATCCTGCCGCTCACAAAGGGCTGATGCACTTTCTTTGCGATCTGCTTTGCTTGGATAAATCTGCCACTAGCCTAGAAGTTTACGATCTTTTGGTAGGCAAAGGTGTCGATGAAAAGCTGATCTCACAGGTGAAGTGGCTAAACAATAAGTTTGAGCAAGCCCGGTTTATGCCCGGGGCAATGATGAACATCAAAGAAGATTTTAAGAAGTTGAAGTCGCTTTTGAAGAAGCTGGGCAAGATTTGAGCTACTTTTTGATTAGCCTAGGTTGTCCCAAAAACTTGGTGGACAGCGAGCGGTTTAAAGCTATCCTAGAAAAAAGCGGACAAGAAGCCGCTACCAGCTTGGAGCAAGCGGAGTTTGTCATCGTCAACACTTGTGCGTTTATCGAATCTGCCAAACAAGAAGCTATCGAGACGATTTTGCAATCTGCCAAGGCGAAGAAAAAATCGGCACAGCTCATCGTCACCGGCTGCTTTGTGAAGCGATACAAAAAAGCTTTGCGAGAGGAGATCCCTGAGATAGATTATCTGGTGGAGTTAAAAGGTTTTGAACAGTTCGCCAAAATCTTTGCCACCTCTGCCATCGACGATAGAGCCTTGCTCACGCCCAAACATTATGCATACCTGCGCATTAGTGATGGTTGCGACAACTACTGTAGCTACTGTGCCATCCCTTATATTCGGGGCAGATTTACCAGCAGGAGCGTTGAAGAGCTACTGGCAGAAGCAAGGAGTCTTGCCCAAAAAGGGGTCAAAGAGCTGATTGTCACCGCTCAAGATATTTGTCTTTACGGGAAAGATCTTTACGACCAGGTGCGCCTGATAGAGCTTTTGCAAGCTTTGAGCGAAGTGGATGGTATTCGCTGGATCAGGCTTTTGTATCTGCATCCCGACCACTTGCAAAAAAAGTTCATCGATTTTATTTTTGCCAATCCCAAGATTTGTAACTACTTTGAAGTTCCTTTTCAACACGCTAGCGACAAGATTTTGCGGGCAATGAATCGTCAAAAAGGTCAAAAGGAGATCCAGGAGCTACTGGACTACATTCGCTGTTTTCCTCAAGAAAAGGCGATAAGAACCACCTTCATCACCGGTTTCCCTGGTGAGGAGGAGCAAGATTTTGCCACGCTCAAAAGTTTTGTTCAAACCAACCAGTTTGATAAGATGGGCGTTTTTGCTTACTCCAAAGAGGAAGGAACAGCCGCCTACGACCTTCACCCAGAGGTGGAGACCGCTTTGGCTCAAGAGCGAGCCGATATCTTGATGAGCGCTCAGATCGACATCTCCAGAGCCAACCTGAAAAGGTTTGTGGGCAAAGAGTTAGAGGTTATCTTGGACGAGCCAAACATCGCCCGCAGCAGGTTTGACGCTCCCGAGATAGACGGCGTTGTCTATCTGGACGACGAAGCCGAAGTTGGCACAATCCAAAAAGTCAAAATCGTCGATAGTTTTGAATACGACTTGGTAGGCGAGTTAATCTAGTCAAGACAGCCAAATCTTCATAAACAAGCAAAAAATCTCAAAACATTTTTGTTTAACTCCTTGACAAAAAGCATCCCCTTAAAAGTATGGCATAAAGTAAGGCTTTTTAGGAGGACAAATGAGTGCAAACAAATTGACTATCACCTTACCCTCAGAGGTAACCGAAGAACTGTCTCTTTTCGCCAAAGAGTTGGGCGAAAAGAAGAGTCGCATCGTTTCCGAAGCTTTGAACCTCTATTTCGACATCAAAGACTCTGAGCTAGCCGAAATAAGGCTTAAAAACAGAGAAGAGAGTTATACCCTAGAGGAGATTGAACAAGAGCTAAATCTATGAAGTATAAGGTAATCTTCTTGAAAAAAGCTAAGAAAGAGCTGGAAAAGATAGATTTGATCTGGCAAAAAAGGGTAGTTGATAAGCTGAAGCTGTTGGCTTGCGACCCGAGTGTGTTGGCAGGCAGCACCAAAAAGCTCATCGGCAGAGGTAGCCAGAAGTATCGGCTACGAGTGGGCAACTACAGGGTTGTTTACGCAAAAGAGAAAGGGGTTTTAATCATAACCATAATTCGGATTGCCCACAGAAAAGAGGTTTATCAGTAGTGTTTTCCCTGAGTTTTTTTTTCTCGCATAAAAAAAGACAGAGCTTGAAAGCTCTGTCTTTTGCTTTTTTATGGTTTAGTTTTTGATAGCGTCTCTGATGTTCTCGGGGATCACTGGAATTTCCGGTAAGATGATGCCGGTGGCGTTGTGCAGAGCGTCGGTAACTGCCGAGGCGGGGAAGTCCATAGGCAACTCGCCCAAACCTTTTGGCTTGGAAGCGTCGTTGTCGGTGAAATAGACATTCAGCTCAGGAGCGTCGGCACTGGTGTAAGCGATGTAGTCGGTGATCGATGTCCCTTTCATATTCTTTCTTTCGATATACTCGGTCGAACCCCAGCCGATGGCTTGCAATACTCCGCCTTGGATCTGCCCTTCGCAAATCTCTTGGTTGACTCTTCTGCCAACATCGATACCAAACCAGCTTTTTTTCACATCGACTTGGTAGGTGTCTGGATCGTATTCAATTTCGACGACTCCACAACCCCAAGAGAAATCTCCGTATCCCATGCCTTTGTAGGTTGCCACATCGAACTGGATAGATGGGTCTAGTTCGAAAGTTTTGTAAAAATCTTTAGGGAATTGGTCTTGATTGGCAGCTACATAATCTTCGATCTTCTTGCCACCGAAATCTTCAGCCACTAACTCTTTAGCCATTTTTCGCAAAAGGTTACCCACGATGTAGATAGTTCTTGAGGCAACCGTTGGCCCGCTGTTAGGAGTTTTTTGGGTGTTTGGAGTTTGGTAAAAAGTTTTGCTCAAAGGATGACCGATCTCTTCGCTGAAGCATTGGGGCAACGAGGTAGAGCAGCCTTGACCCATATCTGTGGAAGATACATAGATTTTGACAACGGCGTCTTTGTCGATGTTTACGCGCACCTTGGAAGCCATCGTCTTCTCGCCGGTGCCGGTAAATCCACCGCCGTGCATACCTGTGGAGATGCCGATGCCTTTTTTGATTTTGTGACTCTTGTTGTATTCGGCAAACTCTTTGATTTTTTTCTCGTAATCAGATTTTTCCAAAGCAACCTTCATCGTCTGGTAGACGCTATCCACTTTGTTTACCTGCGTGGTAGGGAAGATGTCGTTTGGTCGCAAGATGTTTTTTCTCTTGAAATCTAAGAAGCTAATTCCGATTTTGTCGGCAACCTCTTGGGCGTGCACCTCGATGGCGAACTGCGACTGAGGTGCGCCAAAGCCACGGAAAGCACCGTTTGGTGGAGTGTTACTCTTGAAAAAGCGAGCAAAGATTTTGACATCGGTGCAGTTGTAGGTGCCACCAGCGTGCAGAGCGCCTCTGGCCATCACCACTGGAGAGTGAGTCTCGTAAGCACCAGCGTCCAAACGGAAATCGATATAAACTTTTTCCATCTGTCCTGTTTTGGGGTCGGTGTAAGAGGTGATCTCCGATCTGCTGGGGTGTCTTTTGGTGGTTATCTGGATGTCGTCTTCACGATCTAACACCAGTTTTACTTTGCCACCGCCGTTTTTGTAAGAGATAAGGCTGGCAATACCTGACAAGATGTTTGGATAGTCCTCTTTACCGCCAAAAGCTCCGCCCAGAGCGTCAGACTCTTCGATCTCAACTTTCTTGATGGCATCGCCATAAAAAATTTCGATAGCCTCGTGAATGTAGTATGGGCATTGGCAAGCGGCTTTGACGAACATCCTGCTCTCGGCAGGAAAATACTCTGCCACAACGCCTTGAGGCTCGATGTAGAGCTGCTCTTGGTGTGGTGTGTAGTAGACGCCATGATGTTTTACCCAAGAAGGGTCGATCTCTTTGTGTTGGTGATTATCGATTGTGATTTGCGATTTGAAAGGGTTACCCACATCTTTTGGGTCGTAAGGAAAAGCGTTTTCTTCGTTTTCCAAACACTCTTTGATCCCCACAACAGCTGGAAGCTCGGTGTAATCAACTTGGACGGCTTGCATAAACTTGAGCAAGGTGTCTTTGTCTTGGTGAGCCACACCCATAATCGGTTGTCCAAAATACTCCACCTCTTTGTTTTCGGCAAAAAGAGGTTGGGTCATCACCGGGTTTTCCACGATGTTTTTACCAGGAAGATCTTTGGCGTCCACGAAGATAAATTCGTCCAGATTGAAATTTTTCGGGAAATTGATTTTATTGATTTTTGCGTGAGCTTTACTCGAGTAAATGAACTTTGCGTGCAAAAGATTTTCAGCTTGAATATCATCGATAAACAAGACTTCGCCATCTAATTTACGCATAGCATCGACTTTTTTGATATTTTTCATAACAACATTCTCCAACTTTTATTTTCTTGGAAACTTTGAAGAGGCTTAAAAGTTGTCAAACACTTTTTTAGGTTTCTTTTAAAAAAGTTGTTGACACATATTCTAAATGAGAATGATTTGCATTTACAATTAAGAAGGTGAAGAAGATGCAAGAAAAAAAGACGGTTTTGCAGAAACTAAAAGACAGTGGATTTAAGATTACCAAAGAAAGAGAGCTGATTGTTGGTTATGTCTTTTCGACTCATACCCATTTTGCCGCGGACGATATTTTTAAATACTTTTTAGACCAATCTGTAGATATTTCCAAAGCTACCATTTATCGGACTTTGCCGATTTTGGAAGAGTGTGAGCTGATCAAGAAGACGGTGGGCAATGGCGAAAAAGAGTTTTATGAGCATATTTTTGGTCACCAGAAACATTTTCATATTGTGTGTCGAAAATGTGGAAAGGTTGTCGAAAAATCTATCGATTTGGTTAGAAAAAACCTAGAGAAGATTTGCCAAGACGAGAACTTCATTTTGCAAGATTGTCAAGTTAACCTTTTTGGAGAGTGCAAAGCTTGTCAAAATAATATTTTAAGGAGAGAGAGTATGAAGCTTAAAGATTTGAAAGTGGGAGACAAGGCGAAGATCGTTTCTTACGACACCCAAGACAAATCTTATCGCAAGAAACTTTTGGCTATGGGACTGGTCAAAGGGAAAGTTTTTGAGGTGATAAGGGTGGCTCCGATGGGAGATCCGCTCGAGATTTTGATAAACAATTTTAACCTGACGCTTCGTAAGAAAGAGGCGGACGCTTTGAATGTGGAGGCTTTGGATGAATAAGAAGATGACTATTGCCGTAACCGGCAACCCAAATTGTGGCAAAACCACCCTGTTTAACGCCTTAACCGGCAGCAGCCAGTATGTGGGTAACTGGCCTGGGGTGACCGTGGAGCAAAAAAGTGGGCAGATGAAGTATAAGGGTGCCAAAATCGAGGTGGTGGACACGCCCGGGATTTACTCGATGACCAGCTTCTCAATCGACGAGAAGGTGACTCGCGACTTTATTCTCTCGGGGAAAGCCGATGTGGTGGTCAACATCATCGACGCCACCAATGTGGAGCGGAGTTTGTATCTGCTTACGCAACTGCTGGAGATGCGCGTGCCGGTGGTGGTTGCCTTGAATATGATGGACGCGGTAAAACGCAAGAAGATCAAGATCGAGGTCGAACATTTTGCCAAGCATCTGGATTGTCCGGTGGTGCCGATTGTTGCCGCAGCAAACAAAGGTTTGGAAGAGTTGAAAGAGGTGATCGCAACGCAGTTGGAGGTAAAAAAAATCTCGGCGACCAGAGTCGTTTACGATCAGGTGGTCGAGCAGCAGATCGACCAGATCTTGCCACTGGTGGAGCCTTATGCTCAAAAAGAGCGTGTGGATGCCCGCTGGCTGGCGGTGAAAGTTTTGGAAGACGACGAGTTTGCTTATCAGGTGATCCCAGATAGTTTGGACCAGAAGATCAAGACGCTGGTGGAGAAGATCGAAAAGCACACCGGTGAAGACGCCGATTTGGTCATCGCCGATGGCAAATACGGTTTTATCAACGGAATTGCCGAAGATGTGGTAAATCGTAGCGACCAGATCGGCAGGTCGGTCACCGAAGCCATAGACAAGGTGGTTTTGCACCGCGTGATTGGCATTCCGCTTTTCTTGGTGGTGATGTATTTGGTTTTTTGGGCATCTTTGAACCTAGCTGGACCTTTCATCGACTTTTTTGATGGATTTGCCGGCACAATCTTTGTCGATGGCTTGGGCTCTTTGCTGGAGAGTATCGGAGTGCCAGTTTGGGCAAAAGTTCTTTTAGCCGGTGGTTTGGGTGGAGGTATTCAGACGGTGGCAACTTTCATCCCTCCGATTTTTTTCACCTTCTTGTGTTTATCGATCTTGGAAGACTCGGGGTATATGGCAAGGGCAGCTTTCGTGATGGATAGATTGATGAAAGTCATCGGCTTGCCCGGGAAATCTTTTGTGCCGATGTTGGTCGGTTTTGGTTGCACGGTGCCGGCGATAATGGCGACTCGCACTTTGGAGAGCCGCAAAGACCGTTTCTTGACGATAATGATGGCTCCGTTTATGTCTTGCGGGGCAAGGCTTCCTGTCTATGTCCTTTTTGGAACAGCTTTTTTCCCCAACAACGCGGGTAAAATGGTCTTTTCTATTTACTTGATAGGCATCTTGTTGGCTATCTTCACCGGGTTTATTATGAAAAAAACTCTCATCAAGGGTGAGGTTTCCACTTTTGTGATGGAGCTTCCCAGTTACCATATTCCTACGGTCCGTGGCATCTTTTTTCACACTTGGCAAAGACTGAAGGTGTTTATCCAAAAAGCGGGTAAAGCGATTATGATCATCGTGGTTGTGTTGAGTTTTTTGAACTCCATCGGCACCAACGGTAGCTTCGGCAACGAAGATTCGGAGAGTTCGGTCTTGTCGGCAATCGGCAAGACGATAACACCAGTTTTTACGCCAATGGGCATCCAAGAGCAGAACTGGCCAGCTACGGTGGGTTTGTTTACAGGTATTTTTGCCAAAGAGGCGGTGGTGGGAACGCTGAACTCCCTTTACAAAAAGAGCGAAGATGTTGCTAATGAAAACGATAGCTTCGATTTTTGGGCGGGAATAGAAGACGCCTTCGTCGCTCTGGGAGATGGTTTGGGCGAGATCTTCGTGGCCATGGGAGACCCTTTAGGGTTTGGCGATGTTGGACAAAGCAAAGCGGAGACTGCTCAGGCGCTGGAGATCCACACTGCCACTTTCGGCGATATGTTACAAAAGTTTGGTAGCGTTTCAGCCGCCTACGCCTATTTGCTTTTCATCCTCATCTATGTGCCGTGCGTCGCCGCTGTGGGGGCTATCTACCGCGAGACGAACCTCGGTTGGACAGTTTTAGTCAGTTCTTATTTGACAATTTTGGCATGGTGTGTAGCCACGGTTTATTACCAATTGGCGAATTTCTTTGCTCACCCTGGCTCATCGTCGCTGCTGATTGCGTTGACTGTAGGCGGATTTGCCTTTGGTATGTATCTACTCAGTAGATACCATCGTCCCATCGAGGACTAAATTAAAGAGTAAATTTTAGGAGGAACTATGAGATTTCCCCATAACAAAAAAGATGCAGTTGGCATGGAGCAGGGCAGAGGTCGTGGTCATTGCCGAGATTTCAGATCCGGCTGTGGGCAAGGTTTGGCAAGGCAAGAGCGGCTGCGACGCTGTGAGGCAAGGCAAGCGGAAGGGAGCTTCCCGCTGGCAGATCTATCAGAAAACAGACGAGCCCGAATCGTGGTAAATCCCGATGAGCAAACTGTTGGAATGGGGCTTTTCAGTGGGCAGATAATCAGGATGAGCAAGAACGACGGCAAAGATAAGCTGGTGGTTTGTGTGGGTGAGTCTAGGCTGGTTATTCCCAGAAAAACGGCAAAATCGATCGTAGTTCGTTGAGCTAAAAAATAAACTATAGTAAACAGGGTGCTACTTTTTTTTCGTCTCTTTTTCATAAGAGCGGTGATAGAAAAAAAAAGCACCTTGTTTTTTTAAAAAAGGTTGTCAAAAAAAAGGTAAGTTATGATTGCTCAGATAAAAAAAATCTTCGCTGAGAGAAAGACGATCTCTTTGTTCGACTTGTCGGTGATTTTGAAAAAAGATCCTCAAACGCTGAGGCTGGCTTTGCAACAGCTGCAGCGAAAGAACTATCTCAAAAAAGTGGAAAACAGCTTTAGTTGCAAAGGAGTGTGTAGCGGTTGTGTCGGCTGTGACAAAACGAAGACAGAGTTTTATCAAAAAGTTGGGGAAAAATGAGCAAAAACAACAAACCCAGAATTGCCCACATCACTTTGAATTTTGGCTGTTCTTCGGGAATAATCAACAAGCTGGAAGATTTGGCGAAATCTTCGACTTTGAACAATTTGGGAATAGATTTTTTTTGTTTGCCGTGCTACGACTACAATTTGAGCAAGCCGAAATATCTTAATTTGGTCAAGTTAGATGACAAAAACAAAGGTTGGAAGCGGCTTTATTACAGGTTTATGCAGATCAATTTTATCAACAAAATTGCCCCTTATTATCAAAAAATAGTTTTGCGCTACACGATGGTTGATCCTATTGTTTTGTTGTTTTTGAAAAATAAGAAAAAAATCTATTTTGAACATCACGGTAAAGAGATCGTGGAGATGAAAAAAACTGGTGATTTTAGGCATATTTTTGAGAAACATTTTGGAGGCTGGTTTTTGCGAAGGTTTGCTGGCTCTGTCTCGGTGACTAGCGACATTTTGGAATATGAAAAAAGAAGAAGAAAAAACCAAGGGAAAGCTTTACTTTTTCCTAACTCTTTGTCTTTTGACAATCTGGATTTTTCCGCTTTAGATTTTCCAGTTTGGGACTCAAAAGTTTTGCATCTAGGGTTTGTGGCTAATTTTTGGCCTTGGCACGGACTGGACAAAGTTTTGAACTCTTTCAAAAGACATCCAGAATTGAGCGAAAAAGTTGTTTTGCATCTAGTGGGGCAGATAAAGAACAAACAAGACAAAAAATTGGCGCAATCTCTTGGAAATGTGGAGATTTATGGCAACAAAAGTAAAGAGTGGCTAGCCGAATTTTACCCTAAAATCAATATCGGATTGGGTTCTTTTAGTATGGATTTATTAAATATAAGTCAAAGTTCATCTTTAAAAATACGCGAAAATTTAAAAATGGGAATTCCTGTTGTGCTTGGGACGAGTGATATTAGTTTTTCAAACAAATTTTTTGCTTTTATATGTGAGTTTGATTTGCAAAAAGTTTACGATTTTGCTTTGCAATTTCAATCTACACTTCGTTCACAGGTGGCTAGAGCTGCTCAGCCTTATATTGATTCCAAAGTGATATTGGAAAAATTGCGAAAAGATATTTTGTCGATTTGATTAAAAACTGATTTTCTCTCAAAATTTTTATAGACAAAAACCGCCTTGTTTCGTTCTTTGCCAAAAATATTCGATAATTTTGAGGTGAAGATGATAAGAATCGACAAAAAAACGCACTATCTGTTGGCAACAGCCATATTTTTCTCTGTCTTGGCTGTCTATACCTACTGTGAGAGCAGCACCGTAAACTTCTGGGATTGTGGCGAGTTTATCCCTGGTTGCACATTTTTGGGAGTGCCACATCCTCCCGGCAACCCATTTTATGTTTTGCTGGGCAAGTTTTTGGATGTGGTGACTTTTGGCTTCTTCACGGACGCCGTGCTGGTGAACTTCTACTCTGGACTGATGTCCTCTTTTGCTACTCTTTTTACTTACCTGATCGGGGTGAAGTTGGCAAAATTGATGTTCACCAAAAAAGAGGACGGTGCTTATGTTTACGCCATCGGCATCATAGCGGCTCTTTTCACCGCTTTCTCTCACTCCATCTGGAACAACGCCATAGAGGCGGAGGTTTATGCCGGAGCTTTGGCTTTCGTCAACTTGTGCATCTGGTTGACCCTTGTTTGGCGCGAGAAGGTGTCCGACTTGGCGTGGCAAAATATGCTTTTGCTGATCGTCTATCTGCTTTTTATCGGCTTTAGCTTTCACCAGACCGTTTTGCAGATCGTGCCAGCCATCTTGTTTGTCGCTATCTACCCCAAGATTCATCCTCATTTTCACGACAACAACTTCTGGATCAAGGTCGGGGTTTATGGGTTCGCCTTGCTTTGTGTTTTGCTTTTGGGCTATCCTGTTGGAGAAGCTTTGGGCATCAGCAGTTTGTCCAAGATCCTTTTCGCTTTGGGAGCTTTTGCAATCCTTTACTACTTCTTGAGAGATAGTGTCCAAAAAAAAGTTTGGTTACTGGGCGGCTTGTTTGTTTTTTTGGGCTTTTCGTGTCACCTGCTTTTGATAATTCGTGCCGGGCAAACTCCTTACATCAACGAGTCCAACCCTTCCACTTGGGGAGCTTTCGTCGATTTTCTTTTGCGAAAACAGTATGGCGGCTCTAACTTTATGCACCGAAACTCTCCCATCTTTTATCAAATAAACTTCCATTTCTTACGCTACTTCGGGGAGCAGTTTTTTTACATCCCTTATTTGAGCAAGTTGCTGGGTTTATCCAAAGGGTTTGTTGGCTTCCTTGTTCACTCTTTCATCCTTTTGTCGGGTGTAGCCGGAGCGATTTTCCAGTATAAGATGCGTAAGAGATCTTTTTGGTTTTTTGCTTCTTTTGTGTTTATGACCACGGTGGCGATGGTCGTGATAATGAACCTAACCGATCACGAGGTGCGCAACAGGGAGTATTTCTTTGCCTCCGCTTTTAATATGTGGACGATTTGGATGTCGATGGGCTTGGTTTGGTTGGCGTATCTACTCAAACAAAAAAAGTACTTTCGGCAGTTGGCTCTTCTTCTTATCTTCGTTTTCCCTGCCATGAACTTCGTCTCGATGTATTACATTCATAACAGACGCACCAACTTCACGGCGATGGAGTATGCGGCTAACTTCTTGAACTCTTGTCAGGAGAATGCGATTATCTTTACCAACGGCGATAACGACACTTTCCCTTTGTGGTATGCGCAGGCGTGTTTCGACCCTTACGGCAAGAAGCACGAGACGGTGCAACCTGCCACAGATGTCGCTCCTGATGTGACTACGAAGAAAAGGATTGCTGCCACCCAGGCATTGAAAGCTGTCCAGCGCGAGGGTATTCGTCCCGATGTGGCAATAGTCAACCTGAGTCTGATCAACACACCTTGGTATATCCGCCAGATAAGAGATAAGAACGGGGTCATCTTCGGCTGGAGCGATGCCGAGATCGAGCGTCTGCGACCTTTTTATATCCAAGAAGATCGCTCCTTTAGGCTTTACGATGAGCAGACGGGCAATGTTTTGCTTTCTACCAAGTTGAAAAAAGGGAAAGTGATGTATGTGCGTGATTTGGCGATTTTGCAGATTATCAAAAACAACTTCGGCAAGCGACCCATCTATTTTGCTTCCACCTCTAGTGAAGATATACTTTTTAGCGAACATTGGCAAGACGAGGGGTTTGTGCAAAGGGTAGTTGAGAAGCCGGACGAGAAGCTGGCTTTGGAAAGGACGATCAAAAACCTTTTGAGTGTCTGTTATGTCGAAAGTTTTGCCGACGACTCTTACTTCAAAGACTCCGATGTGACCAGGATGAGCAACTTCGTGGCGAACACCTATTACAAGGCTCATATCAGGTTAGCCTCGCAAACATCCAATTTCGATTTGGCAGCAAAGATGATAGATGTGGCCGTCAGGGTCTCGGAAGGTGAATACAAGCGGGCTTTTGTCAGTCAAAAAGAAAAATTTGCTGAGTTTGTTCAAAGAAACTCAGTAGCAAAATAAGGAAGGAAAAGGCGATGCAGAAAGCTTATAATCCCCAAGATATTGAGAAGAAATGGTATCAGATTTGGCAAGATAATGGATATTTTTCGCCAAAGCCAAACGAAGATAAAGAGCCTTTTACTGTCCTTATCCCGCCGCCGAATGTGACTGGCGTCTTGCATATGGGGCATGTGTTGAACAACACCTTACAAGACATCTTGGTGCGTTACAAAAGGATGAAAGGGTTTAACGCTCTTTGGATACCCGGCACCGATCACGCCGGTATTGCTACCCAAAACATGGTCGAAAAAGAGATTGCCAAAGAGGGTAAGACGCGCTTCGATGTGGGCAGAGAAGATCTGATCAAGAGGATTTGGAAGTGGAAAGAGGACAAAGGCGGGACGATCTTGGAGCAACTCAAACAGCTGGGCTGTTCGTGCGACTGGTCGAGGCTAAGGTTCACCATGGACGAAGGGCTCTCGCAGGCAGTCAAAGAGGTGTTTATTCGCCTTTATGAGAAGGGGCTGATTTACAAAGGGAAGCGCATCATCAACTGGTGTCCGCGCTGCACTACCGCTCTAGCCAACGACGAGGTGGAGCACAAAGAGGAAGCCGGTAAACTTTACGAAGTTCGGTATCCGCTGGCAGACGGAAGCGGCTTTGTGACGATCGCCACCACCAGACCCGAGACGATGATGGCAGACACCGCCGTGGCAGTAAATCCTGGCGATGAGCGGTATAAAAACTTGATCGGCAAAAAAGTTGTTTTGCCCATCGTTCACAAAGAGATTCCCGTTATAGCGGACGATTATGTGGACACCGCTTTTGGCACCGGTTGCCTGAAGATAACCCCGGCGCACGACCCTAACGATTTTGAGATCGGGCAACGCCACCATCTGGAGACGATCAGCATCATCGATGAGCACGGCAAGATGAGTGCCGAGGCAGGAGCAGAGTTTGTTGGCTTGAGCAGAGAAGCGGCTCGCCAGAAGGTGTTAGAGCTTTTAGCTAAAGAGGGGGTTTTGGGCGCAACCGAAGATTATCCGCACACGGTGGGCAAATGTTATCGTTGTGATACCACCATCGAGCCGTTCTTGTCGGATCAATGGTTTGTGGATATGAAACCGTTGGCGGCTCCGGCTATCGCAAAAGTGAAAAGCGGCGAGATTGAGTTTCAGCCAGCTAGATGGAAGAAAGTTTATCTGCACTGGATGGAGAATGTGCGTGACTGGTGCATCTCTCGGCAAATATGGTGGGGTCATCGGATACCTGCTTACTACTGTGAGAGTTGTGGGAAGATCGTCGTGGCAAAATCGGCTCCGCAAAGTTGTCCCGAGTGTGGTTGCCAGAAGTTCCGTCAAGACGAGGATGTTTTGGACACTTGGTTCTCTTCGGCTTTGTGGCCTTTTTCTACCTTGGGCTGGCCCCAAGAGACCGACGATTTGCAATATTTTTTGCCGACCAATGTGCTGATAACTGCCCCCGAGATCATCTACTTGTGGGTTGCCAGGATGATAATGACCACCTTGGAGTTTAAAAACACCATTCCTTTCGATACGGTGTTGTTGCACGGAATAGTGCGCGACGAGCAAGGTAGGAAGATGAGCAAATCTTTGGGTAACTCGCCTAATCCGCTGGATTTGATCGAGCAGGTGGGAGCCGACGCTTTGCGTTTTGCCATCATCTACCACACGCCCAAAGGTGAGGATAGTTATTACTCGCACAAGATTTTGGAGACGGGCAGGAACTTCACCAACAAGCTTTGGAACGCCACTCGCTACATCTTGCAAGATATAAACTCGGCTCCCGATAAAGACAATCTGCAGCTGGAGCTAGCCGATAGATGGATCTACGCGCGGTTTGCAAAGGTGACAAAGCAGGTCGAGGAAAATTATGAAAAGCTAAGGTTTAACGATGTTGCCGCCTGCTTGATAGATTTTATCTGGAAAGAGTTTTGCTCGTGGTATCTGGAGCTGTCCAAAGAGAGGATGTATGGTGATGATGCCAAACGAAAGAACACCGTCCAGTTCGTGCTTTTGGATATTATGCAAAAATCTATGCGACTCTTGCACCCGATTATGCCTTTTATCACCGAAGAGATCTTTGCCAAGATCAAGGAGTATCTCTCCGATTTAGCCGAAGTGGTTACCGTGGCAGAGTTCCCCAAGTGCGAAAAGTCCCAGATTGATGAGCAGATTATCGCCGATATGGACTGCATTCAGGCGGCGATCACCACTATCCGCAATCTCAAGAAGCAGGTGGGTTTGTCCCCAGCTCAAAAGGTCAAGATTTTGATCAAAGCTTCTGCCCAGAAAGATGTCAAACTGTTTGCCGATTATAGCCAGTATGTCGTCTTACTAGCCAATTGTGAGGCTCCACAAGTGGCAGTGAACCTGTCAAAGCCATCTCAGGCGATAGCAGGTGTGGTGGAGAACTTGGAGATTTTTATGCCTTTGAGCGGCATGGTAGATCTGGAAGAAGAGAAGAGCAAGCTGAAAAAGCAGTTGCAGAAGCTGGAGAAAGAGTTCAAGGTTATCTGTGGCAAACTCAACAACCAGAAGTTTACCTCTTGTGCTCCGGCGGCGATCGTGGAAAAAGAGAAAGGAAAATACGACGAGGTGAAGGGCAAGATGGACAAGGTGAGCGAGCTACTGGCAGGGCTGGAATAGAGGGAAATTGATAGTTGATAATTTAAAATTGAAAATTGTGTAACTAAGGAGTACCACAAAGTGCCACCAAGTTAATGCACAAAGTAACACTAAGTATTTATACTTAACTTTTATAATAAGAAAAAACATTGTGTGCCTTAGATTTTCAACTTTGAGTAACTTAGTGAACCTAAAAATAAAGTAGCACAAAGTAGCACTAAGTTAATGCACAAAGTGTCACCAAGTATTGATACTTAATTTTATGTTAAAAAAAACATTGAGTAACTCAGTGTTCCAACTTTGCGTAACTTAGTGTAACTGAAAAAAAAGTATATACTCAAGTAGTAATAAGTTATGAACGAAAACGAAATTAGTAAAATTATTTTAGATTGTGCTTTTAAGGTACATACAAAACTGGGCTCTGGTTTACTTGAAAAAGTTTATAGAGGAGCGCTGGCTTATGAGCTAAATAGATCAGGATTGATTGCAGAAGAAGAGGTTGAAATCCCTGTTTTTTATGAAGGTATAAAGTTTGATTGCGGATATAGAGTAGATATTTTAGTAAATAAAAAAGTAGTTATTGAACTTAAAGTTGTAGATGATTTTAGTGTTGAGCATATTGCACAAGGACTGACTTATATGAGATTTGTTCATTGCAAACTTGGACTTTTGTTAAATTTTTACAAAAAATCTTTAAGAGATGGAATAAAGCGTTTAGTTTTGTGATTGGACTTTGAGTAACTTAGTGTAACTAAAAGAAAAAGTAGCACGAAGTACCACGAAGTTAATGCACTAAGTAGCACGAAGTATGAAATTTAATTTTTATGATAAGAAAAAACATTGTGTGACTTTGTGTTCTGACTTTGGGTAACTTTGTGAACCTGGAAAAGAAGTAGCACAAAGTGTCACCAAGTATTGATACTTAATTTTATGTTAACAAAAACATTGAGTAACTTAGTGTCCCAACTTTGAGTAACTTTGTGAACCTAAAAAAAAGAGTAGCACCAAGTGTTACGAAGTTAATGCACTAAGTATAAAATTTAATTTTTGTGGAAAGAAAAAACATTGAGTAACTTTGTGATTGGACTTTGAGTAATTTAGTGTAACTAAAAAAGTAGCACAGATATATAAGGAATTAGAAATGTCGGTTTTAAATTCAATTAAAAAAATGGTGTGACTAACTATTTTAAAAAATGATTTATCTTCTGAAACTTTCTTTATTTTTTTTCTATGTAGTCGCCTACATTCTCAACTCCTTTTGGGGATATGTTCGCTACTGGCATCTATATCAGCGGCGTTTGTTTTTTATGCGCAACACCTCCAAGTGGGCGAAAAGGGCGCTGCGATTGTTGCACATCAGTATTCAGACGAAAGGTTTGCAAAATTTGCCCGTAAGGCAAGGTAACCTGTTTGTTTGCAACCATCTGTCTTATCTGGATATCGTGATCATCGCCTCGCTGATGCCGACTCTTTTTATCACCTCGGTCGATTTGAAAAAGCACATCTTGCAAGCGCTGTTGGCAACTATGGGTGGTAGTCTTTTCATCGAAAGGCGAAACAAGAGTCAGCTTTTGAGCGATATAGAAGCGACTAAACGGGTGTTGGATAGCGACTTGCCGATCTTCCTTTTTCCCGAAGGCACCACCTCCGATGGAACTTCTGTGCAGAAGTTCAAAGCCTCGCTCTTCGCTGCCGCACAACACAGTAAGGTGGTTCCGTTTTGCATCAAATACCTGCAGGTCAACGGCAAGAAGGTCAA
Organism: Cloacimonadales bacterium (SeqCode); assembly: GCA_965228195.1. Classification (GTDB taxonomy): domain Bacteria; phylum Cloacimonadota; class Cloacimonadia. The sequence goes on along the minus strand of OZ245797.1, from coordinate 387,524 downwards.
TAAGAGTAACCGTGATAGCCTTTACTACTACGGCAAGATCAAGTTTATCCGCCATTTTATTGGTCTGGTGAGGGTCAAAAGCGCCAAGGTCAGAGTCAGTTTCTTGGGGTGTTTGGACGGCAGCCTAGGCAGAAAAAAGGTTTGTCAAACTTGCTACGAGAAAATCTTGGCAGAGTACTGTGCCGATTAACTTTTTCAAAAGAAGTTTTTTAGGTGCTGGATAAAGTATTTGCCGCTTTTTTTGTCTTTGGAGATGGCAACAAGGTCGAATCTTAGATTGGAGTTCTCAAACCAAGGGTTTTGCCACAAAAAATTTTGGGCAGCCAGCTTGATTTTTTCCGCTTTCTTTTTGTCGACGCTCTGGATGGCACTCTCCAAGTTTTGGGCTCGGTAACGCACTTCGGTAAAGCAGAGCCAGTGATCTTTCCAGGCGATGATATCTATCTCACCGCGGGAGCAAAAGAAGTTTTGGGTCAAGATCTCAAACCCCTTGTTTTGCAGGAATTTCCTTGCTATGTTTTCGTATTTTACGCCTTTGTCGTTCATAAGAAGTAGTAGTCTTGATTTTGGGGCAAGAGTCAAGCAAGTTTATTATTAAAGATTTTTTCAAAGGAAAAGATGAAACAAGATTGGAGTCAAGCTTTAGGTTTTCAGCGATTGCAACAACTGATTAAAGACAAGATCCACAGCCCGCTGGGGCAAAAGATGGTGGCAAAGTTGCGACCTCTGGGCAAGAAAGAGGCGATCTTGGCAGAGCAAGAGCTGATCTTTCAGTGCATAAGCTACATCAGCAAGGTTCAGCGGGTGCGGTTTGACGCCTTGCTAGAGGTTACTCAAATATTGCAAACACCTCAACTTTTGGAGTTCGAGCAGTTGCAAAGAGTGAAAAACATTTGCAGTTTGAGCGGTGAGTTCAAAAGGAGTTGGGCGACTCTGGAAGATCTGGAGAAGGTCGATTTGCACTTGCTGGGTAGCAGCATAGACAGCTTGCATTCGTTGGCAACCTTGTTAACAAGCTTTCAGCAGATTTTTGACGAGAACGGCAAGGTGAAAGAGACCGCTAGTGGTAAGCTGAGTCAGATTTGCACCAGAATCCGCTCGTTGGAAGTGCAGATAAACAGCTTGCTCGAAAAGAGTTATCTTGACACACAACAAGATTTTGTCACTTATCGGGAAGGTAGAGTGCTTGTCTTGACCAAGGCTGCCCGTAACCTTCAGGGTGTGGTTCACGGACGCAGTGCCAGCAGGTCGTCGGTCTATGTCGAGCCACAAGAGGTGGTGCCGCAAAACAACCTTTTGCGCGATCTGCGTGACCAGAAGCTGCAGGAGATTAATAAAATATTGCAACAGTTCAGCCAGCAAGTTTTTTCCCAGTCCAGTTGCCTCTTGCAAAATCAAGATATTTTGGCTAAGCTGGACTACTACTTCGGTTTGGCTGAGTTTAGCCAAGAGCTGGGCGCCAAAAGGGTGAAGGTGATCCCAGAGGCGAGGCTGAAACTTCGCTGCGCTTATCACCCTTTGCTCAAGTTGGACGCCGAGCAAAGGTGCGTGCCTTTTTCTGTCGAGCTTGGAGGGAGCTACACCTATTTGGTCGTCTCGGGAGCGAACGCCGGGGGTAAGAGTGTTTTCCTCAAAGGGGTAGGGCTTCTGAGCTTGATGGTCAACTGTGGTTTGCTCATCCCTGCCGATGCGCAAAGCCAGGTGGGGGTGTTCGATAACTATTTTGTGGGTATCGGCGATATGCAATCTTTGCAGAGCCAGCTTTCTTCGTTCTCGGGATATTTGGCAACTCTTAAAAAAGCGCTTGTTCAGAGTGGCGAAAAGTCGTTGGTTTTGTTCGACGAGCTGGGCTCTTACACCGACCCCGAGCAAGGCTTTGCCTTGGGAGCCGCTGCCTTAGAGTCGCTTTGTGCCAACGGGAGCATTGGCGTAATCTCCACCCACTTGAACAAGCTCAAGCTTTTTGCTCATCACAGTCCGCTTTGTCAAAACGCTTCGATGAGTTTCGATGCTCAGACTCACAACCCCACTTACCACCTGCAGGTCGGTTATCCAGCCGATAGTCACGCCTTGGAACTAGCCAAAAACTTGCGCTTCGATGCTACTATCTTGGCTAGAGCAAAGCAACTTCTGGACGACGACGCCCTTTTGCTCTCGACGCTCTTGTCCGATATGGGCAAAGAGAAAAATGCCTGGCAACAAAAAAACAGCCGGCTGAAAAAAGAGCTGGCTCAGGTGGAGTCTTACAAAAATCTTTACGCTCAAAAGTTGGAAGCTTTGCAAAAAAACCGGAAGAAGATCGAGAAAGAGCAACTCGCCAAGGCGATGCGATACTTCGAAGGTTTGCAGGCGAAGTTTAGTTTGGAGCTGAAAAAAGCCAAGAAAAGTAAAAGTAGCCAAGAGCTTTTTCAAAAATCGGCACAAATCGTCAAAGCTTTGCAAGAGCAGGAGTTTGAGCAGGAGAAGCCACTGAGCTGCGTGCAGGTAGGGCAGAGCGTCTTTGTCAAAAATTTTAAGGAAAACGGTAAAGTTATCGCTGTGGATGGCACGAAAGCGAAGGTGGAGGTGGGAGGATTGACCATCTCCTGTAGCACCCAAAATCTTTATCAGCCGCATGGAGCCGTTAAAAAGAAGAAAGCTCAGCGCCAAAAGGTGTTGGCAGCGGCAACCACCAGCAGAGAACTGAAGTTGATGGGTAAAAATTTTCTAGAAGCCAAGGTGGAAATAGACCGCTTTGTGGACGAAGCTCTTTTGGCAGGGTTAGATTTGGTGCGCATCGTGCATGGCAAAGGGGTGTTGGCAAGCAAGGTGCGTCAGTATCTAAGGCAGCGAAAGCTAAAATTTACCGTCCCTCCCGAGAATCTGGGAGGGGACGGCGTGAGCGAAGTAGCTCTTTAGAAGTTAAACTCTTTTTCCCAGTCGAAGTTTGCCGACTCTTCGTAAGAGCTTGGCCAATGGCTACACCAGTCGGGAACAGTCGCCTTCTCTATTCTATCTGAGCAAGGGTGGTAAGGCTTGATATCGATCACCGGAGTTCCGTTTTCGGCATCGATGTAAGGGAAGCTGATGACGCCTTTTTCCACATCCACATCTAGCACAAATATGGGTGAGAGCGCTATCGGGTTGGGTCTATAAGGAGATCTGGTGGCAAACACACCTATCTGGCTGGGAGCAGATTTGTAGGGAGAGTCGATCAGCAAAACGCTTCTATCTTTTTCTTGGCAACCATCAGCCCACCAAAAGATGTTTAGGTGGCTGAAACCTTGGATGTTGGTAAGCCCTTTTCTGAACTCCGGTTGCAAACAGATAAAAGATTTTCCTTTCTCTTTTTTGACCTTTCCGATCGTTCTAATCTCAAAATTCATAATTTTCTCCAATTTGATAATTAAAACTGCAGTTTCTTTAATTTAAAATCGATTTTCTGCCAGAGTGGAAACATTTAATTCTTTGTCAAGCAATAAATTAAAGTGTAGAAAACAACTTTTTCACTTTCGGAAATATTTTCTTCAGAATTTGCTCATACTCGGCAAAACGATGCTCTCTAATTGGTCTGATCTTCGGCTCGGTATAAAAATATAGTAGCAGGCAAGGGCTTATTTTGTGATACTCATCAACATACTCGAAGTTAATCAGTTCGTTGTTCTTAATTCGCTGCTTTATTTTGTTGTGGTAAGGATACATAGTTTCCTTTTTTTGTCCAAGAATCGTGAGTGTTGATTATTTTCCTGAGCCATTTAATGGCTTGATCCTAATAATATTCTTCTTCAATATCGTCGTCAACCTCAATATTGTTCATATAGTTTTCCATCTCTTCGAGCCAATCTTCTTTCCCATCTTTTATAGACTCTTTTAATTCGTCCAAATCTTCTTTTGAAATTTTCCCAATCTCTTGCATAAATGTATAAAACTTCTTAATACTGGTAATGTTTTCCAAGATCGTACTCTTGCTTGACCAATTCGTTTTTCTGATAAAATAGTATCCTAGAAAAGATCCAATCCCTAAAAAACCTTCCTCTATCGCCGAGTCATCGTAATAGAGTAAATAATTGTTTGCAAAAAATTTAATATTAAAAATATGTTTTCCGATCGTCTTTGGTTTCAGTGATTTTTTTTCAAGGTAATCTTTAAACTTAGCTATCAGCCTGTTGTTGTGATTTTCTCGCTTTTTGAGCCGTTTTTCGTCCGCCTGATAATCTTTGTTTTTCATTTTAATTTTCTCCTTAACTTTAATCTTAAAATTATCTGTCTTTCAATAACCAGTAGATTGTGATCTGGGTTGAATTTTCGATCTCTTTGGGGGTTATCGCAAAGTTAGAAGGGCTGCTTTCCAAGGCGGAACCTGTCAGGAATCGAGCAGATTTTTGGTAGGTGAGGTTATCTTTGACACCATACTCTATCTTCTCTATGCGATCGATTTTTTGGTCGGTGGAGTTTGAGATTGTCACCGCTTTCTTCTTGGCGTCTTTTATTGCCAGCTTGATCAGCTGCTCGTCGATGGAGTCTTGTTTGTTGTCTGAAACCCGAAAGCCGATGGTTATTTCAGCTTCCGTGTTCGAGTCTCCGATGTCGTTGATTAGTGTATTGACCAGCTGGTTGTTATGCAAAAATTCCAAGTTTATAAAAAGGCTAGCGTAATAGCCGCGGCAAACTTTCTTCTTTTCTTGGTAATCGATTTTTTTGCTTACTTGGAAATTTTCCGACTTTAGGTAACTGGCAGACACCCCTTTCGTTTTCAAAAATTTTTTAAACGCTTTTGCCCTATCTTGTAATTGGCTTATCGCCTTGGAGTAATCTTTGTTTTCTGAGACTAACTTTATGGTTACGGATGTGATGTCCGGTAGGGTCATCATCTTGGCTTTGCCCACTATCGATAGTTTTGCTCCTTGCTGCTGTGCCGCTAAAGAGAGTGTCATTAAGAAAAAGAGCAAGGTTAATAGTTTTCTTTTCGGTTTCATTTTTTCCTTTTAGTTACTTTTATCTATTTTTATAATCGCTTGGCATCGATCACCACGAAAGGAACGGTTAGTTTTATTATTCCCTCTTCTTGAGATCTCTTGTTTAGCTTTTTTTCGATCAGGCTAAACACCTTTTTTTGTTTTTCTTTGGGAACAATCTTTTTCCAGCTATCGAGGAAAGCTAACCTGATGAAGTGGTGATGAAACATCGTGGTTCCATCGACAAACTTGTATTGGAACTGGCTGGGAAGAACTTTGTTTACGCAAAAACCTTTGGCTTCGATTTTGCCTATATACTGGTCTAGGGGTTTGCGCTTTTGGTAGATTTGTTTTTCCATTTCGATCAAACTTTTATCGAGTTGCAAACTCTCAAGCACCTCTTTCATCACCTTATAAAACTCGATCATAGTGGTGTTTAGGTTCATAGTTTGGATAAATTGTGCGCCGCTTTTAGCCACTCTGGCACACTCCAAAAGAGACTTATCGAGGTTTTCTACATTGTTCAAACCGTTGTTGCTGACGATCAAATCGATTGTGTTTTTGCCAAGTGGGATCTTTTCGGCAACGCCACGGATTATCTCCACATTTTTTATCTGATAAAAATCGATTTTCTTCTTTGCCCTGTTTACCGCACTTTCCCAAGGATCAACTCCATAAATCTTAGATTTTTTACCTAGTCTCATTGCCAGTTCGGTCAAGGGGAAACCCGCTCCAAAGCCAATATCCAGCACCTTAATCTCTTGCCTGTAGTTGATATTGTCCAAAAGCTTTAAGCCAAAAGGAGCAGCCCAAAGTGGTAACTCGTCGAAAAGTTCGACCAGCTTGTCCAAATCGTAGTCCCACTCTGTTTTTAAGTAGTTGCTCATATTTTTAAATTTCTTTTTTTTCTGTCCAAGAACCGCTTAAAAATTGGTAAAGAAAAGCTCCAAGGTATTTCCGAGAGTAGCAGCACCAGTTGCACTTCGGGAGAGAAGAACTTGCTGGCGACGATGATGACGATGCCGTTGTTCATACAGCCAAACATCATACAGTTGGTCAGCTTCTCTTTCTTCTCTTTGGCTGGCACTAGGTAGCCGATGCCAAAGCGGATGAAAAAGAGGAAGATCATAAAAGCTAAAGAGACGAAAGTTTGTGTTTGGGTAAACCCGTTTAGCAAAAAGTCGCGATTGCTTGCCACGATGATTGCCACGAAAAGGGCGATGCACAAACTGCCGATAGCCCCCGAGTTTTCGGAAGTTTTTTGTGACCAGAAAGGAGCAAACCTCTTGCACAAGAAAGCCAAAACGCAAGGGACGATAATCATCTTTGCCAAAAATAGACTCATCTGTAAAACCGAAACATCTATCTTGGAGCCGAAAAGAAAGAGGATGACATAAGGGAAACTCAGCGGTAAAAGGGCGGAGGTGAGGATGACATAGATGCTGGTCCAGAGGATGCGCAAGTTCCACATCCCGGCTATCAGCGGTGACATCATCGCCCCTGGAGCGGCGGCGATCATGGTAAGGCCCAGAGCTGTGGGCAAAGGTAACCAAAACACCAGCAGATAAACAAACAGCGGCAAAGCGGTGACCGTGGCAAGGCTGAGGACGATGATTTTGCTCAGGTTGCTCTTAAGGTGAGTAAACTCGCTAAACTCGATCTTCAGACAGCCCAAAAAAAGCGCTCCCATCAGCAGCTTGTCGATGTAACCTTGTAGCGGCCAGAGCAGAGCCGGTTGCCACAATCCCAAGCAGATTACCACCAAGAAGACGGTGCTGAAATGAGCTTGGATATAGTCGGCGATTTTTTTAATCACTTTAGCCCTCTTTTGAAGTTAAACTTGTAGCCCACTACCCCTTCGGCTGGGTAGGCGTATTCCCTTATTAGTCTGGTTATCAGATGCTTAGACGGTTTCTGGAAAGATAAGTCGAGCAAAAAGCGGCGGTAACCTTGCTGGTAAAGATTGGGCTTCTCCTCCATAATCGAAACGGGCTTGTCGGGATAGACGATTGTAAAGCCGTTTCTGACAGTTTTTTTGAGCGTGAACTGGTCAACCTCTAACTTCTGAAAATCTTTTATCGGACAGCGTGAGTAAAAAAGTTTGGGCGTGAAGTAGAGCGGATAGATGCCGTTTTTGCATCGATAATCGTTTTTCAGCTCGCCCTCTTGCGGGTAAAAGAAGTTGTCGCTGGCAAGAAAAAGTGCTGCCAGATCGTTCATCACCGGATCTTTGTAATAGACCGTGCAACCTGGTAAGAGCAGATCTTCTTGTTTGGCAAAGCAAACGAACCGCTTGACTTTTTGGCGATACAGTTTGGTGACCAAGTTTTGGTAAGCGACAAGCGAGTTTTGGCTGATAAAAGAGGGTAGTTCCACCACGATTTTGTCGATGAACTTCTGCAAAAATTTTTGCTGAAAATCGACTTTCTCCAGCTCGACCTTTTCAAAATCTAAGATCAAGCGGTCGATATTGCGCAAGTCGATTTTTCTTAGCCATTTGAGTGAGTCAATCTTGACAAACAGTTCGCGCTGAAGCGGTGGATTGTTGCGCATTTGGGGCAAAACCTTCTTTTCGATCTGGGGATTGTAGTCGAACTCAAAATCTATCTTTTCCACCTTTTGGTTGGTTTTGTAATCTTGGCAGCCGGTGAGGAAAACCTTGTCGCCTTTTTTGACTCCTTGGACTACCTCTTGGGGCAGGTTGTCTAAACTCTCTGGATTTGTCAGCATCGCTTTTTTTATCTTGAACTGCTTGGCGTCGTGTCCTTCTGCGCCCATGATGCGGATTTTTAAGCCGTCTTGCCAAGTTATCTGGCTGTCTATTTTTAGCCAATCTTTGCCCACTTGACTCACCTTGCCGATCAGTTTGCCGATGAAAGGGTAGTCGATGATCGGTTTTTGCAATTGCTGGGCGAAGAAGTATTGGCTCTTGGCTCTGCCGAAATCTTCCACCGTTTTATCACCTTGTTTATAAGCTTGGCAGACTCGGTGAACATATTCGGCTGATTTCATCCTGCCTTCGATCTTTAGAGAGTCGATACCGATTTTCTTTAGCTCGGGCAACTCCTGCAGTAGCTCTAGATCGCAGAGGTTGAAGTAGTGGTGCCCGTTATAGATGCGGCGGCAAGGCTGTTTGCACTGCCCGCGATTTCCGCTGAAGCCCCCGATGAAGCTGCTAAAAAGGCACATCCCCGAAACGCTGTAACACAAAGAGCCGTGCACAAACAGCTCCAGCTCGGTCTTGCTTTTTTCTCGCAGTTTTTTCAGCTCCAACTTGGTGATCTCCCTTGCCAAAACGACTCTCTTTATCCCTTTGCTGCGGGCGAAGTTTGCTTCCAGGGAGTTGTGAAATCCCATTTGGGTGCTGGCGTGCAAAGTAAGCTGGGGGAAAAGTTTTTGGGCGATGAGAGCCACAGCCCAGTCTTGAAAAATTACCGCATCGACTTTCAGTTTGTCCAAAAAATAGAGCGTCTTGATAAGCTCTGGCAGCTCGCAGTTTTTGATGAGCGTGTTGAGGGTGATGTAGATTTTCGTCTTCTGGTGAGCGTGAGCGTATTGGAGCAGATACGGTAAATCTTCTTTGCTGAAGTTGTTGGCTCTGGCTCGGGCGCTAAAGTTCTTTAGCCCCAGATAAATTGCGTCGGCTTTAGCGTCTATGGCAGCGAAAAAAGCCTCTTTGTTTCCTGCCGGAGCCAGGATTTCTAACTTTTTGATAACTTCCTCCTTGTAGGAGTTAATCTTTGATCTTTTAAGAAGCACGAAATTCTAAAAGGTAAGAAAGTCAAGCAAAGAAATAAACATAAATTAAAACAATTTTTCACTGAAAAAAGTCGTTACTTTTTGTGGATAAGTGATTTAAAAACAAAAAGAGGTTGACAGGATTTAGGGCGTTTGTGTTGATAACTACTAAAAAATAAGAAAAAGAGGTCGAAATGAAGAAATTATTAGGTTTAACTTTTACGATGTTGTTATTATTGGTGGGTTGTTCTTCCAGTTCAAGTTCTGGAGGAGTAGATCCTGACGAGTTGGTGGCTCCTTCTGATGGCTCTATTGCGCAAAACACAACCATTGAGCTAAGCTGGAGCGGAGAAGCGGAGAGTTACGAAGTTTACCTAAGTGACTCAAGAGAAGTGCCGCGTAAAATTGTTGACGACTATAAATCGACGAGTTACATCGTACCCAGGGATTTGTCTAACGGCAAGACTTACTACTGGAAAGTGGTTTGGAATAAATCTGACGGCTCTCGAATAGAGAGTGATGTTTGGAGTTTTACTACTGGATTGGCTACTCGAGAAGAGCTTATGTTGATGCTAGCTATGGGCGACGATGTGATTGTTACGCAAGTGAATGTTTCTGGCATTACAGATATGCACGATCTTTTTTTAAACAATTCCACTTTTAATCAAGAGATAGGTGGTTGGGATGTTAGTAACGTTACCAATATGAAAGGTATGTTTTGTGGGGCGACAAAATTTAATCAAGATATTAGCGGTTGGGAAGTTGATAAAGTCAAAGATATGTCTTATATGTTTTATAACGCCAAGGATTTTGAGGCAGATTTGAGTAGTTGGCAGGTTGGCGAGGTTACCACCATGGACAATATGTTTTGGGGTGCGCAATCTTTTGATAGTAATATAAAAAACTGGGATGTGAGCAAGGTGGCTTATTATTACGACTTTGATACCGAGAGTAATGATAGTGTTTGGACGGTTGAAAGTAAGCCTACCTTTAATGCGATAACCAGGGCAACACTAGACAAAATGGTTGCCTCTGGCAAAGATATAACCAATGTGAATGTCAGTGAGATTACCGACTTTAGTTATTTATTTCAAAATAAAACCTCTTTTAATCAAAATATTGGTGATTGGGATGTGAGCAGTGCCGAGAATATGACGGGGATGTTTGATAACGCTTCGACTTTCAATCAAGATATTAGTCGCTGGAACGTCGATAGTGTTACCACGATGAGAGCGATGTTTAGAAAAGCTAAAAATTTTGACCAAAACATTAGCACTTGGGCTACGAAAGTGGGCAAGGTGACCGATATGAGTCAGATGTTTGAGCAGGCTTTAGTTTTTAATCAACCTATCGGCGGTTGGAATGTTAGTAGTGTAACCGATATGAGTAAGATGTTTTACTATGCCGATGATTTTAATCAAGATTTGAACTGGACTGTTACAAGTGTTCTTAATATGAGCCAGATGTTTGAAGAGGCTGACGATTTTAATGGAGATATTGAATCTTGGGTTGTGAGCAGTGTGACTAATATGAACTCGATGTTTAAGGAAGCGTCCAACTTTAATAGAAATATAAGTGGATGGAATGTTTCTGCTGTAAAAGATACTAGTGATTTTGATGAAGAGACTTCGTATGAATGGAAAGATGATGAAAAACCTAGCTTCAATTAGTGCTTGAATAAGAAGATCTTAAAGGCGAACACCAAGGGGTGTCCGCCTTTTTTTTTAAGGGAGGGGGCTTGCTTAGCTTGTTGGTAGAGAGTAGAAGTGAAGACTTATTTTTAGATTTTGGAGTCAAAGAAAAGAAGAAATTGCCCTTGCTTATTTTGATAAATAAGAACAAGATGCTGTTAACAGTTGTCGCAGGGAGTTAAAGAAACCCGAACTTTTCCATTGACGCAAAAACCGTCTGAAATACAAACGAACCACAATTGAGATAGCAAAGCTAGTTGAGCATTAACCAGCCTTCGATTGAAGAGTAACGAACATTTTAGATTGAAGGCAAGGTTTTTTTTGTCCCAAAAAATTTTTTGAGAATTTGGTGTTGACACAAAAAGCTCACAACAAAATATGCGCTCACAATTGAAACAGATACTTGAAAAAAGAAATTTATAGAAGTGTAGAGTAAACCAAACAAAGTCAATCAAATTGTAATTTATTATGATGGAGAGTTTGATCCTGGCTCAGGATGAACGCTGGCGGCGTGGATTAGGCATGCAAGTCGAACGAGAACGATTACCTTCGGGTGATTTAGTAAAGTGGCGAATGGGTGAGTAACGCGTAGATAACCTACCGTAAAGTGGGGGATAGCTCTGGGAAACCAGAATTAATACCGCATGTTTCCGACATTAGACTCTAGTGTCGGACAAAGATGGCCTCTATTTATAAGCTATCGCTTTACAATGGGTCTGCGTACTATTAGCTTGTTGGTGGGGTAAAAGCCTACCAAGGCGATGATAGTTAGGCGGCTTTAACGAGTGGTCGCCCACACTGGGATTGAGATACGGCCCAGACTCCTACGGGAGGCAGCAGTCGAGAATAGTCTACAATGGGGGAAACCCTGATAGTGCGACGCCGCGTGGATGATGAAGTACTTCGGTGCGTAAAGTCCTTTTATAAGTGAAGAACGCCCTTATGTATAAGATATATAAGGGAAAGACATTAGCTTTTGAATAAGCTCCGGCTAACTTCGTGCCAGCAGCCGCGGTAATACGAGGGGAGCAAGCGTTATCCGGATTTACTAGGCGTGAAGAGCAAGCAGGCGAACTTGCCAGTCAGATGTTAAAGGCACCGGCTCAACCGGTGTATGGCATTTGATACTGCAAGTTTAGAGTTATATATGGGAAGGCGGAATTCTTGGTGTAGCGGTGGAATGCGTAGATATCAAGAGGAATACCAGCGGCGAAGGCGGCCTTCTGGGTAATAACTGACGCTCATTTGCGAAGGTGTGGGTAGCAAACGGGATTAGATACCCCGGTAGTCCACACAGTAAACGATTTACACTAGATGTTGGTTGCTTTTAAATGCAATCAGTGTCGTAGCTAACGCGTTAAGTGTAACGCCTGGGGAGTACGTTCGCAAGGATGAAACTCAAAGGAATTGACGGGGACCCGCACAAGCGGTGGATCATGTGGTTTAATTCGATGCAACGCGAAGAACCTTACCTGAACTTGACATCCTGGGAATCTTGAGTAATATCGAGAGTGCCCTTCGGGGAATCCAGTGACAGGTGTTGCATGGCTGTCGTCAGCTCGTGTCGTGAGATGTAGGGTTAAGTCCCGTAACGAGCGCAACCCCTTTCCTTAGTTGCCAGCACGTAATGGTGGGGACTCTAGGGATACTGCCGGTTTTAAACCGGAGGAAGGTGGGGATGACGTCAAGTCATCATGACCCTTATGTTCAGGGCTACACACGTGATACAATGGTCGGTATAATGAGATGCAATATCGCAAGATGGAGCTAATCTATAAAGCCGGTCTCAGTTCGGATTGGAGTCTGCAACTCGACTCCATGAAGTTGGAATCGCTAGTAATCGCAAGTCAGCATATTGCGGTGAATACGTTCCCGGGTCTTGTACACACCGCCCGTCAAGTCAACCGAGTTTGTTGCACCCAAAGAGAGTGAGCTAACTGCTTTGCAGAGGCAGCTTTTTAAGGTGTGGCTAGCGAGGGGGACTAAGTCGTAACAAGGTAGCCGTACCGGAAGGTGTGGCTGGATCACCTCCTTTTAAAGGAAAAAAGAAAAAGCCGATTGGCTTTGGGTTTACTCTACCTAATTTTTATTCTGATGGGCTTGTAGCTCAGTTGGTTAGAGCGCACGCCTGATAAGCGTGAGGTCAGAAGTTCAAATCTTCTCAGGCCCACCATTTGACACCATTTCTTGGTGTCAAATGAATTATCAAGTGACAATTCATAATTGATAATTGTGAAGGCAATTATTTTGGGGCTTGGAGCGATTTGGAAGATGATAAGAAAAAATATCGTTTACGAGAAAGCGTTTGTGTTTGCTAAAAAGATAGTGAAGCTGTGTAAAAGCTTGAATGTTGATAAGAAAGAGTATGTTTTGTCGAGGCAGATTTTGAGAAGCGGGACTTCGATTGGTGCGAACATCAAGGAAAGTCAAAATGCGCAAAGCAAAAGAGATTTTGTCTCGAAATTGTCGATAGCTCTCAAAGAGGCTGGTGAAACAGAGTATTGGCTCGATTTGTTGGCTGGTGAATATTTGGGCGAAAAAGAGGTTTTTAGTCTTAAAAACGATTTGATAGAGATAATCAAAATTTTGACTGCAATAGTCAAAAAGGTGAAAAACGTGCGTTAGCTCCTTAATTATCAACTGTCAATTATAAACTATTAATTGCAAATTGCTTCAGCAATTTGCTGGGGGATTAGCTCAGCTGGTAGAGCGCTTGCTTTGCAAGCAAGATGTCAACGGTTCGAATCCGTTATCCTCCACCATTTATTTAGAGTAAAAAGTCGCAATCAGCGGCAAAAAATATTTTTCGATCTTTTGAATAGAAATTTTATAGAAGTGGTGAGATAATTAAAGAGAATTAAAACTTAAGTAGAAAGGGCATACGGTGAATGCCTTGGCGCAAAGATGGCGATGAAGGACGTGGTTTGCTGCGATAAGTCTCGGATAGCTGTAAGCAAGCTTTGACCCGGGAATTTCCGAATGGGGCAACCCAATCAGGGTTATACCTGATTATTGAGTAGTAATACTCGAAGCTAACGCGGTGAATTGAAACATCTAAGTAACCGCAGGAAGAGAAAATAATAATGATTTCCCAAGTAGTGGCGAGCGAACGGGAATTAGCCCAAACCTGATACCTATTTAGTCTTTGCAGATTTAGTGAAAACTTTGTCTGTGGGGGATTAAATAGGTGTCAGGGGTAGCGGGACTGCGATGTCGGACAGTGTAAAGGATAGTCGAACTTGGCTGGAAAGCCAGAGCGAAGAGGGTGAAACTCCTGTAGACGAAATTCTTTATCTGCCGTAGCAGTATCCCAAGTAGGGCGGGGCACGTGAAACCCTGTCTGAATCTGCCGGGACCATCCGGTAAGGCTAAATACACTTTGCGACCGATAGTGAACTAGTACCGTGAGGGAAAGGTGAAAAGTACCCCGGAAGGGGAGTGAAATAGTATCTGAAACCGTATGTTTATAATCAGTCAGAGTGGTCTTTATGGCTACAATGGCGTGCCTTTTGTATAATGAGCTAGCGAGTTAATTTTGTCAGCCAGGTTAAATCATAAAGTGATGGAGCCGAAGCGAAAGCGAGTGTTAATAGCGCGTTTAGTTGGCAGGATTAGACCCGAAACTTGGTGATCTACCCATGGCCAGGTTGAAGTTGGGGTAAAACCTAATGGAGGACCGAACCAACTGATGTTGAAAAATCAGTGGATGAGCTGTGGGTAGGGGTGAAAGGCCAATCAAACCAAGCGATATCTGGTTCTCTCCGAAAACTGTTTAGGCAGTGCCTCTTATTAGAATTACGGGGGTAGAGCACTAATTAGGCTAGGGGGCCTACCAGCTTACCGAACCTTAATAAACTCCGAATACCGTAATTTGATGTAAGGGAGACAGTCTGTGGGGGATAAGCTCCATGGGCGAGAGGGAAAGATCCCAGACCGACGATTAAGGTCCCTAAATTTATGCTTAGTGAGAAAGGATGTTTTATTGCACAGACAGCCAGGATGTTAGCTTAGAAGCAGCTATCATTTAAAGAGTGCGTAATAGCTCACTGGTTAAGTGGTAATGCACCGAAGATGATCGGGACTAATAAGCATAATACCGAAATCGCGGGGTGACACTATTTATAGTGTCACCAGTAGGAGAGCATTGTAGTCGGCGCTGAAGGTGTCTTGTGAGAGATGCTGGAGTGGCTACAAGAGAGAATGCTAGCATGAGTAGCGATAATGCGGATGAGAAGTCCGCACACCGAAAACCCAAGGTTTCCTGAGTAAAGAAAATCTGCTCAGGGTTAGTCGGTCCCTAAGGCGAGTCTGGTTTCCAGGGTAGCTGATGGGAATCTGGTTAATATTCCAGAACCTGTTATGGTCAGTGATGGAGTGACGCAGCGTTGCAGTGGAGACATCGGCTGAAAGTGATGTTGAATGTGTGTAGGAAGTCCGATTGGCAAATCCGTCGGACAATATTCCGAGGCACAGGACGAGAGCTTGTAGCTCGCAAAGTCCACCTATAGTGCTGCCAAGAAATAGCTTCTAAGCGTTTAAATCATAGCAGACCGTACCCCAAACCGACTCAGGTGGGTGAGGAGAGTATCCTCAGGTGTTCGAGAGAATTCTGGTTAAGGAACTCGGCAAATTGACCCCGTAACTTCGGGAGAAGGGGTGCCAGGGGAAGTGATTACCTTCGCGGTATGAGCCTGCCCCTGGCCGCAGTGAAAAGATTCAAGCGACTGTTTATCAAAAACACAGGTCTATGCAAACAAGCAATTGAAAGTATATAGACTGACACCTGCCCGGTGCTGGAAGGTTAAGTGAGGGAGTGAGAGCTCCTGAGTGAAGCCCCAGTAAACGGCGGCCGTAACTATAACGGTCCTAAGGTAGCGAAATTCCTTGTCGGGTAAGTTCCGACCTGCACGAATGGTGTAACGACTTGAATACTGTCTCAACCAGGATCTCGGTGAAATTGTAGTGGCGGTGAAGATGCCGCCTACCCGCGAACGGACGGAAAGACCCCGTGAACCTTTACTATAGCTTGACATTGTGATTTGATGAGGTATGTGTAGGATAGGTGGAAGACTTTGAAGCGTGGACGCTAGTCTGCGTGGAGTCACCCTTGAAATACCACCCTTATGTTGTTGAATCACTAACGCTAGTAGTTACCCTACTAGCAGACATTGTCTGGTGGGTAGTTTGACTGGGGCGGTCGCCTCCTAAATAGTAACGGAGGCTTACAAAGGTTCCCTCAGATTGGTCGGCAATCAATCGAAGAGCATAAAGGTATAAGGGAGCTTAACTGCGAGACTGACGGGTCGAGCAGATGCGAAAGCAGGTCTTAGTGATCCGGCGGCTCTGTATGGAAGGGCCGTTGCTCAAAGGATAAAAGGTACTCCGGGGATAACAGGCTGATACCGCCTAAGAGTTCATATCGACGGCGGTGTTTGGCACCTCGATGTCGGCTCAACTCATCCTGGGGCTGAAGAAGGTCCCAAGGGTTTGGCTGTTCGCCAATTAAAGAGTTACGCGAGCTGGGTTCAGAACGTCGTGAGACAGTTCGGTCCCTATCCTTCGTGGGAGTAGGAAATTTGAGAGGATTTGCATCTAGTACGAGAGGACCGGTGTGAACAAACCTCTGGTGTATCGGTTGTGGCGTCAGCTGCATCGCCGAGTAGCTAAGTTTGGAATGGATAACCGCTGAAAGCATCTAAGTGGGAAGCCAACCTCAAAATAGATTTCCCTTATGAGAACCGCGGGAGACTACCGCGTTGATAGGTCACAGGTGTAAGCGTAGTAATGCGCTCAGCCGAGTGATACTAATTGTTCCATTGACTTATTTTTTTTCTTTTTAATATCTCACCAACTTTTTACTATAACAATTTGTTAATTTGTTAAATTAGCCAAAGCTTAGATTTTGTTAAAGTGCTTGTTTTTTAGGGAAACGAACCCCGAAGCTGTGTTTATGACACTGCGAGAGGGTGAGGTTCTCAAAAAACGAGTGCTAAATATAAAGCCTAATTCTTGCAGTTTAACAAAATCTAAAGTTCTTTGTTATGGTGGCTATAGCGACAAGGCAACACCTGTTCCCATTCCGAACACAGCAGTTAAGCTTGTCTGCGCCGATGGTACTGCACGGGCGACTGTGTGGGAGAGTAGGACGCCGCCATAACAGAGGATTTTTTTTTGCCCAACTTTTTTGCAATTTCCCCTATCGCAGTATACAATATACAGCTTCAGGGCAAATTACTGCGAATTTAGGCAAAAAAAATCCTCTGTTAAATTAAAAAAAAGTTAATAATTAAAAATGCCCTGCCTCGTCCTTGCCCAGCTGTTGTTAGCATCGCAGGATGCATCACGCAGCTTCAGGGCAAATTACTGCGAATTTAGGCAAAAAAAACTCCTCTGTTAAATTAAAAAATAGAAATTAAAAGAGAAAAAAGCCAACGCCATCCTTTTCGCTAGCTGTTGCCGTATCGTAGGATAACATACACCGCTTAGCTCAGAATAATGTAAAATCAGGGACTTTTTGCACATAAACCCGTTCTTATCCCGTTCCTCACATTTTAGAATAGAACTATGCAAATTTTGGACTTGACAGAAACAAGAGCAACTATTGTTTGCGGGAGAGTAGAAAAAAGAACAAGGAACAGATTTGTGTTATATACAAAATTTTTAAGACATAGTAGTTTTAAAAAGACAGAAATTTATGCTGATATTTCAACTAAAAGCTTGACAAATATTGTTTCTCTCGGAGATGTTCTTTTTTAATATAAAGAAGGAATAAACGACATATGACATATATTAACACTTTAGCACAATAGAAATAGGATACTGCATATGAATAAACAAACTCTAATGAAAGGAACATTAATCGGATATGCTTTAAATGCATATAAAACTGAATATAGATTAATAAAATCTATAGAAAAAGTCATAGACAAGTCTAATTATTTGTTTAAAGCCTCATTTGATAGTTACCCTTTTACAAATACTAGAATGCAATATTCTAGCTTGAATTTAATAAATTTAGGGATTGAGCAATCATTAATTGTACACTTGGATAATGAAATTAGCAAAAACCAGATTAACGGATTTTGGGGGTCAATTAAAGGGTTTAGATTTCTTGTTGAAGAAGGTTATTGTCTTGTTCCCAAAATTGAAACTAAAATAATTAAACCGATTCCGTTGTGCAATGAAATCTGTATAGAAACAAAGATTCTTAAAATCCGAAGTCAATCCAAAAAATGTATTGTTTTATTTGAGGCTTACTCCCAAAAATACTTTTATTCAAAAGGTATTGGCTATATAATTAAAGATTTACAGCTATGATAATAAAAATGCTTAAAAACCCTTTGCCGAGTTCTGTATCAACAATGATTGAAATTGTTTTTGGAGTACCTATGGCTATAACAGTTACTCTGCTTACATCAGGGGATACTTCTAATTTAATTACTTCACTTTCTTTTGTAAGTATACTATTCTCCCTAATTTTTGGTTTATTTAGCATATATGTCCCAAAATTTATAAAAAATAATACGAGTATTTTCACATTTATACTTTGGGTTATAATTAATATTGCTTTTTCATTTAGTAGTCTTTCTGTTAATCATTCAAGTCTCTTTAGTATTGGAATATTACTAGCAATACTAGCTTTATTTGTTATAATTCTTTTCTATATCTTTAATAAATCATTTTGGTCTATTTTTGATGAATATGTAGAAGAAGCAATTGAAAAAGGTGGCTCGGAACTAGTAGTAAGAGCTTTATTATACTTTATTATAATGTTATCAATAATTTCATTCATAATATTGCCAATTACATGCAAATTTGTTAATAACAGTATTTTATCTCTTGAAATCGGTTCATGTATTCATTTAACAATTTTTACTGTTTGGTTCTTATTAACAGGTTTTTACGCATCAATTGAGGAAAAAATAAAATATTATGACGTATAAAATAATCATCGCTATTGCTCTTGTTTTTTTAATTATCAGAGCATTAAAAGAAAGGACAACTGATTTAAACCTTCATTTAGGAAAGCCCAATAGTGTTGGACTAATTCCTTTAATGTCTACATTGTTAGCTACTGCGATAGGTGGAGGATTAATATTTGGACTAATTCAATTTGGTTCTTCGTCCGGTATAATAGGTATTTTATTAGCTATTGTATACTGTCTTTCATTTATTGGATTGGGTTTTTTTGCAAAATATATTAGAAGGATAGGTCGAAATATGCAAGAAAGAGGTTTAATTGATGATAATCATAATATATCTTTTCCGTTATTACTTGCTAAAAAATATAATAAAGTTACATGGGGGGGTATAATCTTTTCATATGGAGTCATTTATATTGGATTTCTTGCAGCTCAATATGTAGCTATGGCTTCATTAATTAAAGTTTTGCATATAAATATAGATTCAAATTGGTTAATAGTTATTTCTTCTATAACTATTTATATATATGTTTCAATTGGTGGATTTCGTTCAGTATTAAAAAGTGATATTATACAATTTATTGCTGTTTTGGTCATTCTCTTAACAGCGATATTTTTAATAATGTTCAAATCGCCTGTTGATTTGTCTTTAGTCGAAACGTCATATTGGAATCCATTTGCTAATCAGTCATTGACTAGTTATTTTATATGGCTTTCTTTGTTTGTTTTTCCTACTTTACTTCTTCGATTAGACCACTGGCAAAGAATCTTCACGGCTAAAACAGATATTGTTGCAAAACGAGCATATATAATATCTGGGTTCATACTTCTATTTGTTTTCTTTATGTTACTCCTTATTGGTTTGTCAAATAAATTGGAAGGTTCTAACGACTTATTTCATTTATTTGAGAAATATTTATTAGGTAATGGAACAATATTGAATGAAATTATTTTTGGATTTGCAATAGTTGCTTTTCTCTTTGCTGTTTTTAGTAGTGCGGATACAGTACTAAATGCTTCTGCAAGTGCAATAATACAATCGTTAAAAGCATGGAATTTATTAAAAAATAATAATTCTAATTCTATTATTTTAGTTTCCTTTATTATTTCACTTATTAGTACAATATTAGCGATAGTACAACCCAATATTGTATCTCTTATTACGGAAGGTTTTAAAATAATGGTGATTTTATTGCCTTCAATATTTTCTGCAATAATGATAAAAGAACCTGTTAATACAGCTTCTTCATTAGGAATTATTAGTGGATTTGTTGTATATCTACTTTTAAAAATATTTGTACCAACTCTAGGTCCTTGGGCTTATATCTTTGGATTTTTAGCAGCTTTAATGGGACAAAAAATTTCTATAAAATTAATTAAAATTACTGGAAAATAAAATTACTGTTGCTAACACTTTGTATAAGTAACGGCAGACGATATGTTAAGTATTAAGGTTTTTAGCCCGCTTCAACTATCTCGCAATCTGCCACTTCTACACCAACTACTAATTGCTTAATATTTTTAAAAACTAAGAGAGCTTAAGCTTAACTTTACAGCTATCTTCAAACCAACTCTATCAACCTTTTTTGAGTTTTCCACATCTTCTTGTCAGAAAAAAATAACGCCTACTTTAAAAATATGCAAAGCAGGTCGCTTCTCAAATCTTCTCAAATCCAAGAAAAACCTAGCAAAGAAGTCGCTAATAAAAATAATGGCGATAGCTCGCTTTTCTTCTAAAGTGAAAAAAAACTAAAATAGCTCATTACGGCATGCTTTGCAGCAGATGAGCATCATAAATAAGGAAAAATATGAAATTTAAAGATTTAAAACTAATTCCTCCCATACTCAAAGCTTTGAGTGAGGAAAATTATATCGAGCCTACCTCTATTCAAGCCAAGTCGATTCCCCTGATTTTAAAAAGGGAAGATGTGCTAGGCAGTGCGCAGACGGGAACGGGCAAGACAGCGGCTTTCGCTATTCCGATTATTCAGCATCTGGTGGGTGAGCCGCAAAAGACAAAGGGAAAGAGAAAGATCTCTTGTTTGGTGGTAACCCCGACAAGGGAGCTGGCAATTCAGATCGGTGAGAGCTTTAGCACTTACGGCAGACACACCAGCATCAAAAATACGGTGGTTTTCGGCGGTGTCCCTCAAGGAGCACAAACCAGAGCTTTGGGGCAAGGGGTAGATGTGTTGGTGGCAACACCAGGGCGTCTTTTGGATTTGATGGATCAAGGGTTCATCTCTCTTGCAGAGATCAAATATTTCGTGCTGGACGAAGCCGATCGGATGTTGGATATGGGCTTTATTCACGATATCAAGAAGATAATCGCCAAATTGCCCACGCAGCGGCAAACCTTGTTCTTCTCGGCAACTATGCCCCCGAATATCGTCAAGTTTTCGCAAACGCTTTTGGTTAATCCCCAAAAAGTGTCTGTCAATCCGACCTCTTCGACGGCGGATACCATTCAACAATATTTGTATACTACCAACAAAAGCAGTAAAAAAGAGCTGCTTTTTCACATCTTGGAGAATCACAAAATAGAGCAGGTTTTGCTTTTTTCTCGCACCAAGCATGGCGCTAATCGCATCGTGAAAAATCTGCACAGGAAGAAAATTAACGCCGCTGCTATCCACGGCGATAGGTCTCAAAACCAGCGTCAAAAAGCTTTGCGCGATTTCAAAGATGGTCAGCTAAGGGTGCTAGTTGCCACAGACATCGCCGCCCGAGGAATAGATATCGATAAGCTTCGTTATGTGATCAACTACGATATTCCCAACGAGCCAGAAACTTATGTGCATAGAATCGGGCGTTGTGGTAGAGCCGGTGAGCAAGGCATCGCCATCTCCATCTGCGAGCCAGAAGAGAACGCTTATATCGAAGATATCCAAAAGCTGATCAAGCAAAAGATTAAGGTCTTCGGCGAAAACCCTTTCCCTCAGACCGACAGACCCATGAACGCAGCGGAAAAAAGAGAGCATAACAAAGAGAAGCAGCGTCGGAAACAGGAGTTTTTTGCCAATCGCAACAAGAAAAGAGGCGCTCAAAATCCCAGCTATCGCCGCGGCAAAAGGTAGTAAAAGAACTGATCTTTTTTAACTGCACCGCTTTTTTTTTCTCCAATAGCAAAACTTTCGGCGGGGAATGTTCTTTATCTCTTGCAGAGAGCTATTTTTTTGCGGGGCAGGTAAGCACCCGTTCTCTTCCTTATTTTGCTAAGTAAATTATTATTGCTTTCTTCTGTGGAGATTTGGTGGTTTGGCTTTCAGCCAGACCCTCTCTTTTCGTTGAACGCTCAACGAAAAGAGAGGGGAGAGAAAAGAAAACCGCTCCGCTTCAACTCGCTAGAGACAGGTCGTGAGATGTCTTAAAGATTACCGTGGCGGGGAGCATCTCCGAGATTTGTTCCTGACTAGCTAATCACTTTGGTCTTTGCGTTTTCAACACCTTAAAGAGAGTGCCAAGTGTCTCTGCTCAACCGAGCAAGTGAAAATAAGTGACCCCGATGAAGCGGAGTATACCATCCTACCCTTCTAGCAAGCAAGTGAGACCTAGTCTATCCCGCCCAGCTGGATAGGGCAAGAAGCCTGTTTTCTCCTCCCACCCTCATTCCTAGCGAAAGCAGGAATCCATCAGTAGCACTATGCAAAAAAAAAGTGTGAGGTTTCGGTGGAATTTTTCACTTTTCATTTCCAATTTTTTATTTGGCTGACTCGCCAGAACCATTGGCGGGGACAATCTCCGCTTAAAGGGAAATTAGCCCGTTTTCGTTACTTTGTTAAGCCAGCGACAAAAATCACTTTCTAAATATAGGTGCAAAGCCAGTTGCCGAAAATGACAAAAGTATGGGTAATAAGCGGGAACAACCACACTTTTTTACTCTGCTGGTGACACGCCCCGTCGCTGGCGCTTTGAAGCGGAGCTGTCTTTTTAGTCTGACCACATAAAGAATGCTAATCATTTGAGACCCTCTTTATGTGGTCAGAGCCCTCCGCAGGAGAAAAAGAAAAGAGAGGGTCTTGCTGAAAGCAAAAAGAGTCCGCCCTCCGCAGGAGTGATATGAACCCAAAAAACTGGACACTTTTTTAAAGGCTTTTTTATGGCAAGTTTCGTTTTCTTTCATTTTTCCTATTGACAAGAAAAGGCTGTAGTTTATGAATATCGAACGGTAAAAAAAGTATATTTTGAGGACACAGTTAATTATCGAAAAGCAGATAATTAAGGCTGTTTAGACTGTTTTCAAGGAAGGGGAAATAAGAAAGGAGATCGGATGTGTTTTAATGGTAGCGGTCTTTTGTTTGAGGACTCTTTGCGTCCAGAGGTAGCTTTGATCACCAATCACGGCTACGCCTCGCCCCAAGTAAAGATAGGTGGGGTGCCAGATACTGGTGGACAGGTGGTGTATGTCAATGTGCTTGCTCTAAAGTTAGAGCAGCTGGGGTATAAAGTTTCTATCTACTCCAGGGGTGGATTTCCCAAGTATAAAGGTTATCAGATACGCAAAGGAGTCTCTTATTTATCCGAGTTTGTCCGCTACGAGTATCTGTGTGGAGGCGGTGATAAGTTTTTGCCCAAAGAGAATATCTCTCCTGCTTTGAATCAAGAGTTGCATCATCTGTATAAGATTGTTCAAGACAAGGCAAAGGCAAAAGGTTGCCAAGAGTGGGAAGTTTTTGAGTTTATAAACTCTCACTATTGGGATGCTGGGGTGATCGGTATGAGTTTGATAGATTTTTGGCAAAACGATTTTGTTTATGAACTGGTGGAAAAATACTTTGCTGATTATCTATCGACTAAAGATAAAGATAAATTGTTTCGCAATCGACACTGGCAAGATATTTCTAAGTTGCCAGTTTTTCATATTGTTAAGATCTTATTCAAGAAGTTTAAGGGCTCGTCTGTCCAGCGGAAAGCTTTGCAAATCATCGACATTTGGGAGTCTGTTTTCCATGAGAAGCTGTTTATCAACAAACAAATTTTAGCCGCTATTTTCAAGGAGTTGCCCAATACTCAAGACGAATCTTATAAAGAGCTAGATTTCATCACCTTGTTGGCGAAAAAGATATTTGAGCGTTGTCAAAAGTTTAAAGGTGAGTTAAAAACAAACTTTAGCAAGATAAATAAACATATCTGGACTCCTCATTCTTTGGGCGAAATAAAAAACTACAATATGAGAGGAGCTCCTGCTTCGGACAGAAGTTCTTTGCGGCTGCGTGAGCGAGACAGTCACGAGATAAACATTTGTGCCAGAACGCCTTTTTTTATCTCAACCTCCACGGAAATCACCGACTGTTTAATCTCTTACTATCGGGTTGATGAAAAGAGCATTTTTTATCTTCATCCACAGGCAGATAAATCTATTTTTAGGAAATATAGTCCTGAAGAGCTGAGTTTGGCTTACGAATATTTAGCCGAAGTGACAGATATTAAGCCAGATCTATTAAAAAAAAGCAAGATTATTTTTGAGACAAGTAGGATGGATCTGACCAAGCGAAAAGATCTCATAATAGAAGCTTTTGCCAATATATGTGACGATTACCAAGATGTTTACTTATTGATCGGTGGGGGGTCAAAAAATAAGGTTTATAACGAGCTGGAGAAGCAGATAAACGCAAAACCAGGATTGGAAAAGAAAGTTTTTTTGCTAGACTATATTCCGCAGAAGTTTATTGGACCAGTTTTTTACATCGCCGATATATATGTCTCTGCCTCAGAGATGGAAGGTTTTGGGATGAGTGTTGCTCAAGCCTCAGCTACCAAAAGCCAGATCATCTCTTCCGATCTTATCCCTTTTTCTACCAATTTCGCCGCGGATTGTATCGATATTTTCCCTAACGGAGATGGGCAGGAGCTGGCAAGGTTGATGAAAAAAACTTTAGATACGCCAAATATGGAAAATGTCAAAAAGCTAACTAAAATCTCAGAAAAGATAAGTTGGCAAGTGACCATAAAAAACCTTATCGAGTTTTTACGAAAAAAAGGTTTAGATATAAAAAATGGAGTTGGAAGTGAAAGGGGACAAGTTATTGATAAAAGATTTTCATATCGAGTCTGCCAAAAAGATCTTTGCAAAGATTAAAAACAGGGTAGAAAAAGAAAAGATTGTAGTAAGCATCGCAGGAGAATCGGGTTGTGGCAAGAGCGAGATCGCTTACTGTTTGGCAAAAAATTTTCAAGAAGGACAAGCCGTTATTTTGTGTCAAGACGACTATTTCAAGTTGCCGCCCCAAACTAACCACCAAAATCGTCTCAAATCTTTAGACAATGTTGGCACAAAAGAGGTTCTATTGGACAAACTGGATGAGCATCTGCTTATCTTAAAAAAAATGTCGGCGCCAAAACTGGTAAAGCCTTTGGTAGATTTTGAAAACGACAAGATAGGTCAAGAGGTGCTGGATGTTGGCGATTTTGCCTTGATAATTGTGGAAGGGACTTACACCAGCCTTTTGCAAAATGTTGACTTTAGGTGCTTTATCGACAAATCTTATCTGCAGACCAAAAAAAACAGACAGTTGCGGGGCAGAGATCCGATCTCGGAGTTCGTCGAAAAAGTTTTACAAATCGAGCATAAGCAGATAGTCAAGCACAAGAAACTCGCCGATATTGTCTTATAATCTGCTTCGCCTTTACCCTAAGACCGACTGCCAAACGCTAGCTTCAGCTTGGCTTGTTGTCAAAGATTGAAACCTTCGATGGTTGTAAAGCTGTGGTTTTTCAGGTCAAACTGAAAGAGCTTCCCTAAAAGTTTTGCTTTTCCTTGCAAGATACCGATAGCCTCATCTGCCGCTAGAGATCCTGCCAACATCACCGTCTGAGGGGCTATAGGGATTTTCTCATCGTCGTCTTTGCCCGAGAGTAGTAGCTCTGGCAGACCAAGGGTGACTGCTTTTTGCAAGGTGATCACCTGGCCTTGATAAGCTCGCACGCCACAATGGACAAAAAAGCTTTGGGCAGGAAGCTTCTCCCAGATGTTCAGGCGAGTGGCAAAGTTGTCCAAGCAGTCGAGAAAAAGGTCGGCAGCGGGTAAACTTTTTAGCTTATTTATATCTTGGCAAACTGTGTTGACGATGCAGTCTGGATTTATCCTCAAGATGGCAGCTTTAGCCGCCTCAAGCTTAGATTTGTTCAAATCTTCTTGGGTGTAAAGCAGTTGCCTGCCCAAATCGGGCAAATCTACTCTCTTTTGGTCGAACAAAGTCAGCTCTCCTACTCCAGCTCTGACCAGAACTTGGGCGATTGCCGAGCCGAGTCCGCCCATGCCCAGTAGCACCACTCTTGCTTTTGTCAGCTTGGCTTGATCCGCCCTGCCCCAGAGCAGAGTCGATCGATCAAAAATGGTTTCCAACTCTTAGCCTCCGCCGACGATGGTGGTTACTTTAAGCAGATAGTCGCTTTTTAGGATTGTGTCGAACTTCGCCGGTTGTAGCTCGTTCTCTTTGCCTGCCAGCACTAGCACACCTGGTTTGAACTCGGTTTTGTCTGGGATCATTATTTTGTCGATAATCTGCTTCTTCTCTTGAATTTCCAGCCTTTGCAAAGTCTTTAGAACGGTGATCTCTTCTTTGCTATCTAATTCAGCTTTGCTGATGCCGGTGGACGATGCGATGGTCATCAAAAATTGGATCTTTATCATCTTTCCCTCCTTTTCCTTGAAAGAACAGTCAAGCTAATATTTTGGTATCCTTTTGCAATAATTTTTTGGATTTTAATAATTTTTTTTAAAACTGGTATAACGCTTGCACGCTCCAGAAGTAGCCATCACCAACATTTTGCTTGGACAGCTGCTCGCCATCTTGATAAAGTTCTCTGCCTTGGAAGGCGTGACCTGCGGAGAGTTTTAGCAGTGTCAAATCTAGCTCGGCAAAAATGGAGCGGTACTGGATCTCCAAGGTTTCGTTCTCTTTATTGTCTCTTTTAGCCAGATTAAAGGCGCCATGATTGCCGTTTTTGAACCCGAGAGCCACGCCGGCAATATCACCCAGATCATCAGAAGCGGAGAAAAATCGGTAGTGAAGTTTACTCTCGAAAAGCAGATCTCGCTCGTCTCTTAGTTGGTCAAACCTCCCTTCAAAAGTCGCTTTGATATGTTCGCTCAGCAAAAAAGTAATGTCCAAATTGGGGGAGGTGATAAACTCGAACTTAGTGGTAAAAAGCTGGTTGTGTGAGTTTATCCTCAGCAAAGGCACCGGGATCATAGGGAGTGTGGAGCCATCGGAACACTCTATGCCGAAGTCGCTTACGGCTAAACCTCCACCGAACACAAGCTGAAAGTTTTCTTTGTCGATAAATCTGTGTCCATAAACCAAAGCCGTTTGTAAGGTTTGCAACTCGAAGCTTTCGGTTTTGTCGGCATCAGATTTGTAGATGAAAAGGATTTCCGAGCTGTTCTTTTTGAACTCGGTCAAAACATCGATTGACAGATAAGATTTGGGGAACTCAAAGAGAGGCTGCTGCTCAAACTTGGTGAAAGAGGTAATTCCCACAAAAAGGAAGTTCTCTTTTTCGATGACAAAGCCGGCACTTTGGCACTGGAGGCTTTGCTCACTCACATTGAGATTTTCGGACTGAAACAACGGAATGTAGTTGGTAGATTTTTCGTTGGCTATTAAATAGTTGCTTGTCAAAACGAGCAATAAAGCGATTTTTTTTCTGAGATTCATTCTTTATCCTTTCTTTAAGATCGATCTGTATATCTCTTTCATCTTCGTAGCTAAGATCATTTTTTCGATTTTTTGGGTGTCCATATTCAAAATATTTGCCAAAGCGAACACAAACCCGTCGATGGTGTCGTTTAACATCTTTTCCTGTTTTAAAGATTTTTCTTGGTAAACGATCTGGTTTAGTCTTTGATTGGTGCCGTTGTCTAGGTTGAAGACGAGGTTGGCTATGGTTTGCGACGAGCAAGGGAAAGAACACTCTTGGTTTTTTTTGCCCTCTTCCAGAAGAGAGCTGAATATCTCCAGGTAAACTTTTTGGTGATATTGGTTCAATAACTGATTTAGAGCCGCATTCTCGGGGGAATGGTTGTCAGCTTTTTCACTCTTGGCAAAAGTGGTGGCTGCCGTGTTCATCTGCATAGAGCGGGCGATGTTCATTATTTGCAAAAACCGCTCGAACATACTCAAAGATCTCTTGGCGACAATCGGCAAAAAAATATCTTTCAGCAACTCGTAATGGTTGTGACAGATCTTTTCTAACACCTGCTGTTTAGAGGTAAAGTGGTGATACAGTGCACCTTTAGACAAACCGCACTCTTTGGCGATCTGAGAGATAGAGGTTTTTTCATACCCTTGTTCATAAAATAGTTTTTCCGAAATATGAAGGATATTGGCTACGGTCTCTTCTTTTTTTATTTTTCTGATCATCATAAAACTAGAAAAATATTGACTGACCGTCGGTCAATATTTTTTTGGAATTAAATTAGTGAAGTGGGAAAAACGAAAAAAATAGGTTAAACCTAAAACGGAGGAAAAAATGTTAGAAAAATATAACAAAACATTAACTTTTTACGGACTGTCTTTATTCATCCCTTGGACTTTTTGGTTTGCTTTGGCTTACCTTAGCCACCGACCAAATCAATCTTTTGGACTCTTGGGCTGGCAACAGTTCTTGGCAATCACGGGGCTTTTGTCGCCTTGTGTGGTAGCGGGATACTTTTTTTGGAAAGACAAAACTCTCAAAAAAGATTTAGCCCAAAGGTTGCTGGGCTTAAGGGAGCTGAACAAGAGCTATTTGGCACTGGCATTCTTGCTTTTGCCTGTCTCGATAGTAGTTGCCCAGTGCATCTCTTTGCTCTTTGGTTACGATTTGCACCAGTTTTACATCTCGGGCAAGCCAACTTTCACCTCTTTTCTTTTATCGCCATGGTTCATACTCCTGTTTGCGCCCCTTGCCGAGGAGTTAGCTTGGCACTCTTACGGGATGGACGCTCTGCGAGCCAAGTTCAACCTTTTTAATACCTGTTTAATCTTCGCTTTTTACTGGGTTTTTTGGCACCTTCCGCTCTCGTTTGTGCAAGGCTATTACCATAGCAACATCGTGGCAGAGGGCTGGATTTACTTCTTAAACTTCGTTGTCAGCATTTTTGTCTTCGTGATTTTGATGAATTGGCTCTACTACAAAACAAACCGCAACATCTTCATCACGGTTGTTTTTCATTTAATGGCGAACGTCTCCAACGAGATTTTTGCTACTCATCCAGACAGCAAGATCATCCAAACCGGACTGCTTTTGTTGATCGTTATCTTCGTTTTGAAAAAAGACGGCAAGATGTTCTTCGCTTACCGCAAGGGTGTTCTTGTGACCTAGTGGTAACTGAGTTGATTTGCTTTCAGCAGGGGGTGTCGCTTTCAGCGGGACCCTCTCTTTTCGTTGAGCGCTCAACGAAAAGAGAGGGGAGAGAAAAGAAAACCGCTCTGCTTCAAAGCGCCAGCGACGGGGTGTGTCACCAGCAGAGTAAAAAAGTGTGGTTGTTCCCGCTTATTACCCATAATTTTGTCATTTTCTGCTTTTGGCTTTGCATTTCTACTTAGAAAGTGATTAGTGTCACTGGCTTATGAATGTCGAGAAAATAAGAAGACCCCTTTAAGCGGAGGTAGTCCCCTCCAAAGGCTTTGCCTCTAACGAGCCATAGCCAAACTAAAAATTGAGAATGAAAAATGAAAAATTCCACCCCATCTTTTCCCACTAAGTGGTAGTCAATTTTTTCACTTTTATTTTTAATTAACAATTATCCAATGTAACTTATCAATTGCTTTGGAGCGGGAGCGACAAAGCCTGCGGAATGGGCTAGTAATCAATCAAGACTAAATCCGTCGAACTTGTTTAAACGAATGAAGTTGTGGCTGTGTGAGGAATTTATTTCTCTGTCTTTAGCGATGCTAGGAAAGAATCTAAACGATGCACTACAGCCACAGCGAGAAAGTTTTGCAAGTTAGGATTTTGTCTTTTGATTTGATTTTTTCTTTCGGTCACAATTATTTTTGTTCAGACAAAAAGAAAGGTGACATATCTCGCCTTTAGGCGAAAAAAGAGACTCACCGCAAAGTGAATTGCAAAAAAATAAGGTGAGTCTCTAAGCCAAAACTTTTTCCAACACCTTAAAGATAGCTTCTAAATCTGTTAGGCTATTTATCTCTTGACGGGCGATGCTGCCGCCAGGCAAACTTTTGGTGTATTTGGCGATGTGGGAGCGCATGGTGCGGATCCCTTTGGTTTGCCCGTAGTGAGCCATAGCCAAGCGGTAGTGCTTCTTGATGGTGGCTAATTTTTCGGGGTTGGTGGGTGAGTTTGGTGAGAATATCCAAGGGTTGCCGATGGCTCCTTGTCCGATCATCACGCCATCGCAGCTGGTCTGCCGTCTCATCTTGGTAATATCGGCGTGGCTTTTTATATCGCCGTTGCCGATGACAGGGGTCTGGCAAGCCGCCTTGAGCTGGGCTATTTGTTCCCAGTTGCTGTGACCGGTGAACATCTGCGCCCTGGTGCGAGGGTGCAAGATTAAGATGTCGGCTCCTGCTGCTTGCATTCTCAGCCCGAACTGCAAGTAGTTTACCCGAGAAAATCCCGAGCGGAATTTGACCACCAATGGCGTGCTGGCAGGAAGCGATTTGCGGCAACTTTCCACTATCTGGGCTGCGAGCAAGGGGGTGTCCATCAGGGCTGATCCGGCGCCAGTTTTGACCACCTTCTTTACCGGGCAACCCATATTGATGCACAAGAAATCGATGGCGGGTAAAACGGAGATAGCTTGGACGAAATGCGCAGGGGTGCTGCCGAAGAGCTGGACGCCGATGGGGGAGGAGTCTTCTTGGGTGTAAGCGTAAGGCAGACTTGCTGATGGGTTGTAGGTGAGTCCTGCGGCGCTGACCATCTCGGTGGTGAGCACATCTACGCCGTTTTCTTTGGCTATCTTTCGATAAGGTAAGTCGGTAAATCCAGCCAGCGGTGCCAGCCAAGTGGTGTTTTGGCAAAGAGTTTGTGGGTTCATAAGTTTAAAGAAGAGCCAGCGGGAGTTATCGCTTTTGCCGATGGTTGTGATGGAGCCAAAACAGGTAAGCTTCGTAGAGGTAAAGAGCCAATAAGGGCAAGAGTAGGCCCACTCCGTAGGCGATAACCTCCAGATTTAGGTGGTAGAAAAGCAGGTAGCTGTAGAGAGCAACGATAAAAAAGCGGCTGCCGAAACCGACGATGACCGCTTTGCTGGTGCGATAGCGAGAAGACAGGGCAACAAGCGTGCTGATGCCGGTTGCCAGCAAAAAAAACAACCCTCCAATTAGTCCTAAAAAAAGGCTAAGACCGGAGGGCAATAAAGTTCCTGGGCAAGCCAAAACCACGCTGAGCAGGCAAACTTTGCCAAGGTATAAAAAATGTTCTTTATTTGATGACATCTTTTCCCATGGTGCAGTTGCCGTTGAGGGTCGCTCCTGGCTCCACAATCAAGGTCACCGCTTTGATATCGCCATTTATTTTGGCACTCTTCTTGATTTCGATGGTGCCTTTGGAGTTGACGCCTCCGTTGATGATCCCGGCGATGATACAGTTGTTGCAATCGATGTTGCCTTCCACTTTGCCGCTGGTGGTGATAGAGATCAAAGATTTGCCGACGATGTTGCCGGTGATGTCGCCATCTATTTTTATGCCGTTCTCTCCGCTGATATCACCTTTAATCTTCAGGTCTTTGCCGATGATCGAAGAAATTTCAACCTCTCTATTTTTTTCTTTTATCATAACCTTTTCTCCTTAAATATCTTTTATAAAATTTTCTGGATTTAGTTTTTTCTCTTTTTGATGAATCTCGTAATGAAGGTGAGGATTGGTGCTGTAGCCCGAATCTCCCAGCTTACCGATCTGTTGGCTTTTGTTAACGAAGGTGTTTTTGTCCACCAAGATCGAATCCAGGTGAGCGTAAACCGTCTTGAAGCCGTTGAGGTGGTTGACGACGATGGTTTTGCCAAAGTAGTTGTCTTGGTTTGTCTGTTCCACCACGCCCGAGGCTCCTGCCAGCACCGGTGAGCCTTTTTTGGCAGCGAAGTCCAAAGCTTGGTGCTTTTCGCTATAACTTTTGCTTATTCTGTATTGGTTTTTTACAGGCAAGATGTCGGGGTAGAAGTTTTGTGGATTGCTCAAATTCTCGCCCTTGTCCTCTTTTGCCGGTGGCTTTTCTGTCAGGTAGTTTTCCAAAGCCAGACGAAGTTTTTTTAGTTTCAGGTTGTTGTTCAGGTCTTTGGTCTCCAGCAAACTTTGCCTATAGGAGTCGATCTTTTTGGTCAGAGTGTTTATTTGGAGCGAGCTTTGTTCTAGCTTCTTGATCAGATGGTAGTTGAGGTAGAAGCTGGCCAACAAAAAAGTTGAGAGCAAGATAAGAACAATTATGCCAAAATGTTTATTCTTCATTGGACAGAAGTTTTAGAAGTTCCTCTTTTTGGGTTTTGGATTGATAAGATAAGACGACCTTGCCTTTGCTGTTGGTGCCTTGGATCTTCACCGACACTTTGTATCTTTCTTTTAGAGCTTGTTCCATTTCGGAAAAGTCCATCTGAACCTTTTTGTTTTTTGCTACCGTGGCAGTGGATTTGACCAAAGATTCGCTGGCGCGCACCGAAAGCCCCTTTTGGGCGATGGTGGCAGCGATGCTCTGGCGTTGGTCTGGTTGCGCCTGCATAATCACCTTGGCGTGTCCCATACTGATCTTGTTTTGCACAAGCAACTCTTTGATCGAATTTTCCAAGCTGAGAAGGCGCAGGAAGTTGGAGACGGTGGTGCGGTCTTTGCCCATGGCGGTGGCTATCTCGCCGTGGGTGTAGCTAAACTCTTGTTGTAGCCGCTGGTAACTCATAGCCTCTTCGATAGGGTTGAGGTTCTCGCGCTGAACATTTTCGATGATAGCCAGTTGTAACATCTGTTGGCTGGTAGCCTCACGCACCACGATCGGGACTCTTTCTATCCCTGCTAACTTGGCAGCTTGTAGCCTGCGCTCCCCAGCGATAAGCTCGTAGCGCCCTTCTTCTTGCTCGGTGACTATCAGAGGTTGGATGATGCCGTTTTCGATGATGGAGTCTCTGAGTTCTTCCAGCTTCTCTTGGTCGAAGTTGTGTCTGGGCTGATAGCGGTTGGGGAAGATGAGCTTGGTGGCTACTTCGCTTATGGGTGACGGAGTTTGCTCTTTGCTTTCTCCTGTGTTCACTGGTTTGAACTCAACCGGTTTGATCAGAGCCTCTAGTCCGCGTCCTAACTTTTTCTTGCTCATCGTGTTACGACCTCTTTGACCAGACTCAGATAATCTTGAGCACCACGAGAGGTGATGGCGTAGTCGAAGATGGTTTGTCCGAAGCTGGGTGACTCGCTGAGTTTGACATTTCTGTTGATGTAAGTCTTGAAAAGTTTGTTGCCGAAGTAGTTTTTCACATCCTCTTCTACCTGTTGGCTGAGGTTGAGCCTTTTGTCATACATAGTCAGAAGCACGCCCAAAATCTCTAGCTGAGGGTTAAGGCTGTTTTGAATAAGTTTGACGGTGTTTAGCAGCTGGCTCACACCCTCCAAGGCGTAGTATTCGCACTGGATAGGCAAAAGCACATGGGTGCTGGCTGTCAGGGCGTTGATGGTCAGCAGTCCCAGAGACGGGGGACAGTCGATGATGATATACTCGTAGTCGTCCAAGATGGGAGCCAGAGCGTTTTTCAGCTTCTGCTCACGCGCATACTCTTTGACCAGCTCTATCTCCGCACCGGTGAGGTTAATATCGCCCGGCACCACATCCAGCTTCTTGTAGTTAGATTTGACGATGCAAGATTTGATGCTTTTCTCACCGATGAGCATCTTGTAAACTTGGCTGTTGACTTTGTTTTTGTTGATGCCAATTCCCGAGGTGGAGTTCCCTTGCGGATCCAAATCTATAAGCAGAGTCTTTTTTTCATAGACACCCAAGGCTGCCGAAAGGTTGACCGAAGTGGTCGTCTTGCCTACTCCGCCCTTTTGATTGACGACTGATACTACTTTCATAACCGTCCTTTTACTGATTTTTTGGTTAATATTTTATTTGTTCATTCAGAAGTCAAGAGGTTTTTTGCGGTTGCCAGCCCTTGGCAATTGAGTCCAGAAGTTTGGCTTTTTTAGAAGAAGTCAAGTTACCTTCAGAAGGCTAAGAAAAGGTTCTAGTTAGCCATTTGACAAAAAAGGCGTTTAAGTGCTACAGATGAGCCTTTGCCAGTTTGTTTTTTGCACAAATTGTTTGACGGCATTTTGGGTCTTTGCGTTTGGTGGAACTGTAATTGTTCCATTATATCTATTTAATGAGGAGGAAAAAATGGAAAAAAAAACTGCCGATTTGGTGTATAGACTGGAGGACAGACCCAAACCTGCCACCGCAATTTTGGCTGCTTTTCAGCACCTTTTGGCAATATTCGTGGGTATTATCACCCCGACTATTGTCATCTGTAGTGTGCTGGGCTTGAGTCAAGAGATGCCTTATCTTATTGGAATGTCTCTTATCGTCTCAGGTGTAGCCACCTTCGTTCAAGTAAAAAAGTTTGGACCTATTGGCTCGGGACTACTGAGTATTCAAGGAACTAGCTTTGCTTTCTTGGGCCCAATCTTGGGGGCTGGCTTCGCTATCAAGGCTCAAGGCGGAGGAGCAGCGCTTATATTGTCTACTATCTTCACCGCTTGTTTCTTTGGCTCTTTTATCGAGATGATTCTCAGCCGGTTCATCCACTCGCTTAAAAAAGTTATCACTCCGCTGGTGTCTGGCATCGTGGTGACTCTTATTGGTCTTAGCTTGATTCAAGTGGGTATCACCGATATGGCTGGTGGACAGTATGTCAAAGATAACTTCCCAGATCAGTTCGCATCTATGGAAAATCTTGGTTTGGCTTTCTTTACTTTGATTACGGTGATCATCTTCAACAGAAGCAAGAAGCCGATGCTTAGGATGGCTTCTATCTGTATTGGTTTGGTAGCTGGTTATTTATTGGCACTTTTCACCGTTGGTATTGACTTCAGCCCGATTGCCAAGTTGTCTTATTTCAATGTTCCTATCCCTTTCAAGTATGGATTTAATTTCAATCTGTCTGCTTTCTTGACTATCGGTTTGATCTATGTGATCACCCTGATCGAGTCAACCGGTGACCTGACTGCCACCAGTATGGTCTCTGGCGAGCCTGTAGAAGGAGATGTATATTTGAAAAGAATCGGAGACGGTGTGCTGGGTGATGGTTTCAACTCTGCTTTGGCTTCAGTTTTTAACACTTTCCCTAACACCACTTTTAGTCAAAACAACGGTGTGATCCAATTGACGGGAATCGCATCTCGTTATGTGGGTCTTTACATCGCTGGACTCTTGGTGCTTTTGGGACTGTTCCCTGTAATCGGTGGAATTTTCCAAGTTATGCCCAAACCTGTGTTGGGTGGAGCGACGATCATCATGTTTGGGACTGTGGCTTCTTCTGGAGTTAGAATTATTGCCGAGCATGGACTGGACAGAAGAGGAGTGATGATTTTGGCACTCTCTTTGGGTCTTGGTTTGGGTGTGCAGATGGTGCCTGGAGTGATGAATCACTTCCCAACTGTGATCAGAAACATCTTTAGCTCTCCTATCACCACCGGTGGTCTTACCGCTATCATCGCTAACCTTGCTTTGCCTATTCACAAACACAATACTGACGAAGCTGATGTTTAGAAATTTCTAAAACAAATCAAAAACAGCCACTCGAGAGAGTGGCTGTTTTTTTTCTAAAAAAATAAAGTTGCTTTAAAAAATGGTGGGTGATACCGGATTCGAACCAGTGACCTCTACGATGTCGACGTAGCGCTCTAACCAGCTGAGCTAATCACCCACTTATTGATTGTTGCAAGTTTATCTCTGAAATATACGGTTTTGTTGTCAAGGGTTTTTTGGTGATGGCTCTGACTCTGACTCTGACGAGTCAGAGAAATAAAAGAGAAAAAAGAAAAGTGAAAAATTGCCCCAATCCCTTTCTCACTAAGTGATTAGTGCTTTTTTCCTTTCCATCCCGCACTTTTTCAAAGCATCGTCTTGCTGATGGATTCCTCTCCCGCCCAGCTGGGCGGGGAGTTTTTCGCCTTGCGGCGACTGAAAGGTTTGGCTTACAGTCAACATGTCACCTTTCTTTGTTTGTTCACCTACGGTGGGTCTCCACCTTTTCTTTGAGCGCTCAACGAAAAGGTGGAGGGGAAATGATATGCACCCAAAATGTTGGACATAAATTAATTTTTTAAGAATTGATTTCTGTATTGAATCGGACTTAATCCATTCAATTTCAGCGATATCCTCTCGCTATTGTAATAATCTATATACTTCCTCAATCTAGCAATAAAATCTTCTTTATTTTCAAATTTCTCCCCATAAAACATTTCAACCTTCAGTCTGCCAAAAAAACTTTCCATAATACTGTTATCCAAACAGTTTCCCTTACGAGACATACTTTGTTTTATATTTCGACTCTTCAATAGGTTACAATAGTCGTCCTGCCAATATTGCCAACCTTGATCAGAGTGCAAAATCGGTTCTGCACCCTCAGGCAAGTTTTTGAATAAACCTTCCATCATTTGCTTAATTTGAGCCATATTTGGCGAGGTAGAAATCGAATATGAAACTATCTCATTACTATACATATCAAGGATTGGTGACAAATAAATTTTTTCCCCACAAACATTAAACTGGCTTACATCGGTGGTCAATTTTTCGTAAGGCTTTGTCGCCTTAAAATTTCTATCGATCAAATTTGGACTCTTGTTGCTCACAGCGCCCCTGAACGAATTGTATTTTTTCTTTTTGATCTTGCCTCTAATCTTTAAACTTCTCATCAATTTCAAAGTTGTTTTGTGATTTATAAAAATTTTTTCCTTCCGCAGATCAATCTGTATCCTTCTGTAACCGTATGCCTTATAACTTTTTTCATAGATTTTCAAAATCTCCTTTTCCACATTTTCGTATTTGTTAGGTTTATCCATCGATTTGCAACAATAGTAGTAGGTGCTTCGGGACATTTTTGCGATTTTCAGTAGTAATTCAAGTTTAAATTCTTGCCTTAGATCAGTAATTACTACCGCTATTTTGATTTTTTCACGCTCTGCGCTAAATCTAAGGCTTGCAATTTTTTTAAGAATTTATTCTCCGCTCTAAGTGTCTCATTTTCAGACAATAACTCTTCTAAATACTTTTTTTCGACCTTCTTCAATTTTACTTTCTTTGGGTTCAAATGCACTCCTCGACGCTCTTCCATTAAAGCTTCTTTACCTTCATTTTGATAGATTTTAACCCATTTCCTGATAGCACTATCACTGCTAGTACCTTTTAAATAAGGAAAATACCTTCTTAAAATTTCAGCAAAACTCATTGAATCAACCAATCTTTTCTTCACAATAAATAGCTTAAATTCAGGGCTATACTTTCTTTGTTTCCCCATAAAAAACACCTCCAAAAAGTGTCCAGTTTTTTGGGTTCATATCAAAAAGAAAACCGCTCCGCTTCAACTCGCTAGAGACAGGGCGTGAGATGTTTCAAGAGTTCCGTGGCGAAGAGCATCTCCGAGATTTGTTCCTGACTGGCTAATCACTTTAGTCTTTCTTTTCAACACCTTAAAAAAGTGCCAAGTGTCTCTGCTCAACCGAGCAAGTGAAAATGAGTGACCCCGATGAAGCGGAGAGTGCCACCCCAAATCTGACCTGACCACATAAATGAAGTCTTGATTGATTAGCCGTATTTATGTGGCAGCTCAGAAAATAAGATTTAAAAAAGAAGAATGAAAAATTCCACCCCATCCTTTTACCACTAGTGGTGGTGTTATTTTTTTCACTTTTATTTTTAATTAACAATTATCCATTGTAACTCATCAATTGCTTTGGAGCTGAAGCGACAAAGCCTTCGGGGACAATCTCCGCTTAACGGGGTCTTCTTGTTTTCTCTACATCGATAAGCCAGTGACAAAAACCACTTTCTAATAGAGGTGCAAAGCCAAATACAGAAAATGAAAAAACTACGGGTAATAAACGGGAACAACCACACTTTCTTACTCTGCTGGTGACACGCCCCGTCGCTGGCGCTCTGAAGCGGAGTTGTCTTTTCTGTTACTCTTTTCGGCAATCCGAAAAGAGTAAGCCCTCCGCAGGAGAAAAAGAAAAGAGAGGGTCTGGCTGAAAGCGTCACTCCCGCTGAAAGCAAAGAGCAAAAGAGAAAAATTAGAGACAAGATTTTGTCAGTAAAACTGCCAAAATCAAAATAATTTCCTTACCAGACAAATTTTAGATTGACAAACAACGCCTTTGCAGACGAGTTTGCCAAGAAGTAGTAAACTAATATTTGGAGTTATTTGTCTTGTGAAGAGTAGAAAAAAAAGGTTATGAGTAGTAGAAATAAAACTTTAGCCATTACTTTGGGGAGTTTTGCTGGCTTGGAGGTTGGTCTGAATGTGCTGTTTGCCAGTTTGCCCGTGGTGCTTGAGCAGACGCTAGTCTCTAGCCTTCGCTTGTCGTATCCTGTGGTTTGGTCTATCTGTGCGGGCGCTCCTTTGCTGATTTTGGCACCGATATTGGTCAGAGTTTCTTCTGGTGCGCAAGATAAGATTTGCTCTTCTTCGGTTGCCGATGAGCCGATCTTGCCCGAAAAATTTTTGAGTAGAAACAAAGAGATTAAATCTTTGCAAAAGAGGTTGAAGCGAAAAAATGTTGTTATGATCTTTGGCAACAAAGGGGTGGGTAAATCTACTTTGGCGATGGAGTTTTATGAGCGTTTCAAGTATAAATACAAGAAAAGTTTTTGGGTCGTAAATCATAAGAGTCTAGAGGCGTCTTTCTTGAAGTTTGGTGATGAGCGATTTATGGTGGGCAGAGAGAAAAAACTTCCTCCAAAAGATAGGCTGGCAAATATCTTTGCCGAGTTAGCCAAGCTGAAGAGTCCCTCGCTTTTGGTGGTGGACAATGTCAACGACTCGGGAGAGTTGAAAAAGTGCCTTTATTGGCTCAAGAGGTGTTACAATCTGCACATCCTTATCACCACTCGCATCCCTAAGTTTAGCGACGCCGAGCATCTTTGGCTGGAAGAGCCGAAGTTAAGACAATCGCTAAGGTTTTTTAAGATGTGTAACACGGGGGGTAAGGCGAAGCGGAAGGTGCTAAAAGAGCTTTTGGGCAATGTGAACAAAAACCCGCTGATGGTCAGGATCTTGGCGCAAGCTTTTGGAGGAAAAAGGGTGAATGTTCCTTATTTCTCATTGCAGACGATGGCTGACGAACTTCACGATATTTTGCTCGATCTGGGCAGAGACAGAAAAATTTTGACTCGTTATAACGCCGGCAGTGAGAAGTTGCAGTTGGAACATCCAGAAGATCTGGTGATGAGTGTTTACCAGTGGCTGGATCTCCCCGAGGAAGAAAAAAGCTTACTTTCCGCTCTTTGCGTTTTGCCCAGCGAAAACATCGCCTGGGAGTTTTTGAAGAAAAGTTATCCAGATTTGGATGTGTTCAAAATCTTACAAAGTTTGGCAGCCAAAGGTTTTTTGCAGCTGGAAACGAAAAGAAAGCTGCTTAGCGTTTGTCCTTTGGTGGAGAACACGATCAGATTTTTGCAAAAAGATCGGTTCTTTGAAGATAGCAAACCGATGATCGAGCAAGTGATGAACCAGCTTTCTGACCAGAGCCTTTTGGACGCAAAAATGGCTAGGTATCGGGAGCTGCTCTTACGCTATACCTACTTTATTATCGGTGAATTGAACAGCAAAGGCAAAGAGCTGGCGGTGTTGAACGGAGCGCTGGGTAACTATCACAAGAATACGGGCAATCTGAGAGCTTCTTTGCCCGCTTATGGTAAATCTTGTTTGATTTTTGAAGATCTTTACAAAGACGATGCCGAAAATCCCGACTTGAGATACAATCTTGCCGTCTCTTATTATAAGCTGGGCTCGACCCACAGGAAGTTGCAAAGTGACAGAAAAGCGCTCAAGTGTTTTGAGAGAAACACGAAGCTGACCAAGGAGTTGCACGACGACTATCCGAAAAATAGCTCCCTTAAGGACGGTCTGGCTTCTTCTTTGGAGCGATTGGCAGAGGTTCATCGAGATCTGAAGAATGTGGACAAGGCTCTGGCGTGTTACAAGAATTGTGTAAAGTTGACCAAAGTTCTTTGCCAGAGCTCGCCAGATGAGGTTTCACACAAGAAGAGACTGGTGAAATCTTATGAAAACTTGGGAGATATTCACAAAGCCCGGCGAAAGTTTGCCAATGCCTTGGACTGTTTCGAAAACGGTGTCCGACAGGCGATGAAGATTTATCAAGATTTCAGCAAAGATGTGGAGGTCAAAAAAAATCTGGTGCAGCTTTACTCCAAGCTGGGCTCGACTCAGTTGGCTATGGGGCGAGTGAATTTGGCACACAAGTGTTTTGGCAGGGAAAACTCTTTTTTGCGCGAGATGGTCAGATCTTTCCCCAAGGAGCTACAGTGGAAAAAGCTTTTGGCACACTCTTGGGAGAAGCTGGGTTCGATGCACTCCAAGTTGGGACAGTCGGAGAAAGCTTTGAAATGTTTTCAGCAAGAGATCGCCTTGTTTGGCAAGCTTTGCAAATCTTTCCCCAAAGACACATCGCTGGAAAATGGTTTGGCAGTGGCTTACGCCAAGTTGGCAACTTTTTATCGTGACAAGCAGCGCAACCTTCCTCAAGCTAGAAACTACTTTGGCAAGGCGAAATCTTTGTGGGGCAATCTAGCCGGACAGTTCCCTCAAAACAAGATGTTTGCCACCTTCTTGGGCAGGGTGAAAAAAGATTTGCAGAAAGTAGCCTAGTCTGAGCTGACCACATAAATATAGCCAATCATTTGAGACCTCATTTATGTGGTCAGCTCAGAAATTAAAAATGAAAAATGAAAAATTAAAAAATCCACTTCGCCCAGCTGGTCGAAGTGGATTTTTTCGTTTGATGACGAAGAGTGCCACCTTTCTTTTTAGTTTTTGACTTTCAGCCAGACCCTCTCTTTTCGTTGAGCGCTCAACGAAATATGTTTTTTCTCCTGCGGAGATTTGGTGGTTTCGCTTTCAGCGGGTTACTTATGTCACCTTTCTTTTTGTGTGAACAAAAATAATTGTGACCGAAAGAAAAAATCAAATCAAAAGACAAAATCCTAACTTGCAAAACTCGTTCTTTGTGGCTGTAGTGCATCGTTTAGATTCTTTCGGAGCATCGCTAAAGACAGAGAAATAAACTCCTCACACAGCCATAAATTCAGTCGTTTAAGCAAGTTCGACGGATTTAGTCTTGATTGATTACTAGCCCATCCCACAGGCTTTGTCGCTTCCGCTCCAAAGCAATTAAAAAGTTACATTGATAATTGTTAATTAAAAATAAAAGTGAAAAAATTAAACCACTACTTAGCGGGGAAAGG
Source organism: Cloacimonadales bacterium (SeqCode) (assembly GCA_965228195.1). Classification (GTDB taxonomy): domain Bacteria; phylum Cloacimonadota; class Cloacimonadia. Next base: position 346,849 of record OZ245797.1, on the reverse strand, counting down.
GTTTGGGTGAAATTTTTCATTTTTCACTCTTAATTCTTATTTTCTGACCTGACCACATAAATACGGCTAATCATTCGAGACTTCATTTATGTGGTCAGGTCAGATTTGGGGTGGCACTCTCCGCTTCATCGGGGTCACTTTTTTTCGTTCCTTGGTCGAGCAGAGACACTTGGCACTTTCTTTGGAATTGAAAACGAAAAAACGAAGTGATTAGTCAGTCAGGAAAAAATCTCGGAGATGCTCTGCACCACGGAACTCCCCAATCATCTCACGACCTGTCTCTAGCGAATTGAAGCGGAGGGCGTTTTCTTTTCTCTCCCCTCTCTTTTCGTTGAGCGCTCAACGAAAAGAGAGGGACTCACCGTAGGTGAAACAACCCCGCTGTAAGCGAACACCCAAAGGGAAAAGTAAAAAAACATCGGCTCTTAGGTGAAAAAAACATCTTTGCTGGAAGCGATAAAGCTTGCTCTTGCAAAAAAAATCACCATAAGGTAATCGATTTACAAACCATTTTTGTGACACTTTGTTCAAAGAGTCACAAAAAATTCCCTTGACCGATAAACCACAACGGTTGTTTTGGTTATGAATTGTAAAAAAATACAGCAGAAAGTGGGGTGATGTTACTTATGCCAATGGTTGTTTCCAAGAATAAAGAGCCTTTTGAGGTTTTGCTTCGCAAGTTTAAGAAGAAGTGCGAGATTGCGGGAGTGTTGTCTGATATCAAAAAAAATCAACGCTACGAAAAGCCTTCTGTCAAAAAACGCCGTGAAGTGAATGCGGTTAAGAGGAAACTTTTTAACAAGCAACGCAAGTTGAGTCGTTTGAGAGGGTATTAGTTTTTTATAAATTGAACTAAAAAAAATGAGGCAGTGTCGTATTCTGGTCGTGAAATGAGAAGAATTTGGCATTGCCTTTTGTTTATGGTATGAATATTTTAGATATTGTTCTTTTGGTTTTCATCTGTGGGTTGTTCGTTTACGGATTTCTCAAAGGGTTCGTTTGCTTTATGACGAAGGTGCTGGCTGTGCTAGGGACGGTGGTGATGGGGATGTTGTTTGGCGACACCCTGGGGCTTATCCTTGGCAATCAGCTGGGCGTCTCTTTTTTTGTGGGCAAGTTGATCTCTTACCTTTTGATATTTTTGGCAGTGGTCATTTTGCTCAAAATTTTCAGCGTTTACATCCACAAAGGGTTGACTTTCTTGGATTTGGGAGTTTACGACAAGTTCTTGGGAGCGGTGCTGATCGTGGTTTTGTTCTTGGGGTTTGTCGTCTTGGTTTTGGTCGGTTTCAACCTTTTTTTCGATTACAATCTCTTGCAAAATCCAGCGGTAGCCTCCTCACGCATCTTGGTCTCACTCTTCGTTTTTGCCCAAAGGTTTTATCCGGCAATGTTGTGATATGCCTTGTAGCCAAAGGAGTAAATGAATGGTAGTTGCCCAAAAGAAGTTGATCTACATCTTGGACGATGAGCCAGATATTTTGGCACTGGTGCGCGCCTGTTTGACCGATACCAGATTTTTAATCAAAAGTTTTAGCGACTATCGAGATTTTGAAAATGGTATCATGGAGCAACTTCCCGACTTGGTTATTTTAGATCTGATGTTGCCCGGCAAAGACGGACTGGAGATTTGCCAAGATCTGAAGAGAGCTTTCCCCGGTTTGATCGTCCTTTTGTTGACTGCCAGGGGCGATATCACCGACAAGGTGCTGGGGTTGGAGTTGGGAGCGGACGACTACATCACCAAACCTTTTCATCCTAAAGAGCTTTTGGCAAGGGTGCGAGCTTTCTTGCGCCGAGAGCAGCAGCTTGCCAAAGACGCATCTTTGGCTCAAAAGCAGAAGGTGCGCAAGTTAGGGCAAGCCTTGAGCATCGACTTCGAGGCGCATCTGGTGTGGGAGCAGGGCAAACGGGTCGATTTGACTTTTGCCGAGTTCTCTATCTTGGATCTGCTCTCCAGCAAGGTGGGCGTCGTTTTTTCACGGGAGAAGATTTTGAACTTCGTTTGGGGAGAAGACAAAATCGTCAGCGATCGAACGGTGGATGTGCATATCACTAAGCTAAGAAGCAAGTTGCACTCTATCAAAATCTTAGGCGTTCGCTCGGTGGGTTATCGGTTGGAGCTATGTTGATTTGGAGCTTGGTGATTGTCTTGGCTGCGCTACTGCTGGGGTGGTGGTTTGCTCAGCGCCGCTATGTGCGACTACTGCAATCCCTCAGGCGTCTGGCTTTGGATGGCAAGCTGGAGCAGGGTGATGCGGGCAAAGTTTGGTCTGGTTATCTGCAAGATCTTTATGCACAAACGAAAAAAGCCAAACGACTGGCTTTGCGGGAGAAAGATGACTTAAAAGGGGTGATGCAGTTTTTGTCTTCGCCTGTTTGGATCCAAAATGAGCAAGGCATCATCTTGCGAGGCAACACCGCTTTTTGCCAGCTTTTGCACAAAAAGTTTGAGCCCGATTTTTATTGGAACTTGATAGAGTCGGCAGAGCTTTTTCGTTTCGTGGACTCCTTTACTGCCGATCAGCAAAAAGCCAAGAAGATCAAGCTAAATGGCAACTATTTCGCAGCCGGTGGTTCGATTTTGCCTTCTGGGGGCAAGCTGTTTGTGCTACAAGATATTAGCGATCTTTACGAGTTGCAACTTCTGAAGAAAGAGTTTTTGATCAATATCTCTCATGAGTTGAAGACGCCACTGACGACGATTATCGGTTTTTTGGAGCTTTTGCCAAGCCCAGAAGACGATCAGGTGCTGAGCATCTTAAAGCGCAGCGCCGAGCGGTTGAAGCGACTGGTGGACGATATTTTGCAATTGGCGACGGTGGAGTCCGAGCTTCCTTTGGAGTTGGAGCAAGTCGATTTGGTGAGGGTTGTCCAAGAGAGCAAGCTTCTGTTCCCAGTCGGCAAAATCCCGATTAAGCTCAGGTTCGATCGTCCTGTGATGAGGGTGTCTGCCGACTTTTTTCGTTTGCAACAGGTGGTGGTGAACCTACTGAGCAACGCGGTGAAATACACGCACTCAGGAGAGATCTTGGTGGAGGTGGTCAAAAAGGGAGAATATATTTGCCTTAAGGTGAGCGACACGGGGGTGGGTATCGCCCCCCAGAATTTGCCCAAGATTTTTCAGCGGTTTTTTGTGGGTGATAGTTCTCGCTCCAAGACGGTGGACAACACCGGCCTTGGCTTGGCGATAGTGAAGAACATCGTCGAAAAGCACGGCTGGCAGATAGCGGTGGAAAGCCAGCTGGGGGTGGGAACACAGTTCAAGGTGACAATTCCCGCACAAGGAAAATGAGCAAGCAAATGAAGCTAGAGCCGCAGCAGCTGCAGGAGATTTTGCTTTTGGTAAAAAGCGTTGCCAAGAAATATGCTGGCAGGAACAGTCACTTGCAACAAGATTTGGAGCAAGAAGGTTTCTTAGGGGTTTTGGATGCGCAAAAAAGGTTCGATGCAAGCAAAGGGGCAAAGTTTTCTACCTACGCCTATTTTTGGATAAGAAAGCGGATCTTGGCTTATCTGGCAAGAGAGTGTGCGCAGCAAGGCACGGTGCTGCGGGAGAAAGATTTGCTTGCCGAGAGTCATCAAGATAACACTCACACGCCGGAGCAAGAGCCAAGGCGCCTGCTGGCAGATATCCCCCAAGATATGCCTTCGAGAGAGCAAGAGGTGTTGCGGCTGTTTTTTGATAAAAGGCTACCTTTGGCTAAGATCGCTCAGCGGTTGAATATCAGGACAGAGAGGGTCAGGCAGTTGAAATTCAAGGCTTTACGACGCATTAAAGCCGAGCGAAGACACGAAAATGGTAAAAAAAAAGTTTGACACAAAATCGATAAAAAAAACTTTATCACAATTGGTGGGTCAATTGATCCTCCGCCCTTTTTTGGTGTGGGGCATTAGCTCAGTTGGTAGAGCACTACACTGGCAGTGTAGGGGTCAGCGGTTCAAGTCCGCTATGCTCCACCATTTAATTTTGATCTTGTTCATTTTTTTATTAAAGTGAACAAGATTTTTTTTTCTTGACTTCGTTCTCTTTTTTGACTTTTCTGTCTTTGTGACTTTTTTTAATAATCTATTTCTTTTTTAAGGAGCTTATTGGATGATAAAAATCTTAAACAGTGGGCATTTGCCCAAAAACTTTTACACCCCTTTGGACTATTCGGAAGGTGATCTGGTGCAAGAGATCTTGGACCAGATAAAAGTCGGTGGCGATGCGGCGCTAAGGAGCTACACCCAGAGGTTCGATGGGGTGGAGTTGGACGATTTCTTAGTGAGCGAGGACAAGATAAAAAAGGCTTACTCCTTGCTGAGTCAAGAGCAAATAGAGGCGATCAAATACGCCAAAGGGAACTTAGAGAAGTTTGCCAAGGCACAGCTGGCTCAAGCACAAGATTTTGAGCTGGAGACCGAAGATGGAGTGTGGTGTGGACAGAGAGTGGTTCCGATCGACAAGGTGTGTGTTTACGCTCCTGGGGGTAACTTTCCTTTGCCGTCGTCGGTGTTGATGGGAGCCGTGCCGGCTAAGGTAGCTGGCTGTGGGACGGTGGTGGTCTCCTCACCGCCTTGCTATCAGGGTAGTGTGCATCCAGCGGTGTTGGTAGCAGCCGATGTGGCAGGTGTGGATAAGGTTTACGCTTTGGGCGGCGTGCAGGCGGTGGGAGCTTTCGCTTACGGCACAAAGAGTGTTCCGCGGGTCGATCTGATAGTCGGGCCGGGCAACAAGTATGTCACCTTGGCGAAGAAAAATGTTTATGGAGTGGTGGGCATAGATTTTGTGGCAGGTCCCTCGGAGGTGTTGATCATCGCCGATGACAGTGCCAGAGCCGACTACATCGCTGCCGATATGTTGGCTCAGGCAGAACACGATCTGAGTGCGAGCGCTTTTTTGTTGACAGATAGCTACAAGATGGCAGAAATGGTGCAAATAGAGCTGGAGAAACAGCTGGCAGAGTTGACGACAAAAGAGATTGCTAGAGTTTCTATAGATGAAAATAGCTGCATAATCCTTTGTCCAGATTTGGCACAGGCGGTGCAGATCTCCAACAAAAAAGCTCCTGAGCATCTGGAGCTTCAGACAAAGGACGACCAAAAGCTTGTTCCTTTGCTGACAAACTACGGCTCACTCTTTATTGGTCAGGAGTCGGTGGAAGCTCTGGGCGACTACTCGGCAGGGGTTAATCACACCTTGCCCACGGGTCTGGCAGCGCGCTACACGGCTGGTTTGTCGGTGAACAATTTTATCAAGAAGCAGACGACTCTGCGGGTGGAAAACAGCGGCAAAGCGACTCAGGTAGCCAAGGTTTTTGCCCAGATGGAAGGTTTGGATGCGCACGGAAAGTCGGCAGGTAAGCGTTTGTAAAGATTACCAAATTTAGGCGAGTTTTATTTTTTTTGAAGACTTTTAGAGTAATGAGGAAAAAAGTAAACAAGGAGGAAGTATGACTGCTGTAATAGTGATAGTTAGTCTAGTGCTTTATGTGCTGCTTTACAAGGTGTATGGTGGCAAGCTGGCAAAGATGGTGAGAGCCAGCGATGACAATCAGGCTCCGTCTTCGCGACTGCGGGACGATGTCGATTATGTCCCTGCCAAATCGGCTGTGTTGTTTGGTCACCATTTCGCCTCGATTGCGGGGGCTGCGCCGATTATTGGACCGGTGCTGGCTTTGGCTTGGGGTTGGTTGCCGGCTCTGTTGTGGATCTGGTTTGGCAATATCTTTATCGGGGCTGTTCACGACTATCTGGCGATTATCTCCTCGGTGCGTTACGATGGCAAATCTTGTCAGTTCGTGGCAGCCGATGTTATTAGCGCTCGCACCAGTAGGATTTTTTATTGGTTGGTGTTTTTTATGATAATCTTGGTGATAGCCGCTTTTGGTGCTGTGGTGGTAGGTATGTATGTGGCTCAACCAGCCGTGGCGTCATCTTATGTGCTTAAGTTGGGTGCAGCCTTGATCTTGGGATTTTTGATGTATCAGGTCAAGATGGATTTCCGTCTGGCAACTTTGATCGGCATAGCTCTTTTGGTTCTTGCCATAGTCGGTGGCACTTGGATGCCTATTCACTTCGGTTGGGGCGCTTGGATGATCATTGTCGGGGTTTACATCGTGGTGGCGTCGTCTGTGCCGGTTAATATTTTGCTGCAACCCAGAGATTATCTAAACTCTTGGCTTCTTTACTTTGGCCTGGTGATAGGTTTGGTTGCCGCTGTTTTCAGTTTTTCTGGGTTCACCGCTCCTGTGTTCACATCTTTTGCGCCGATCATCTCCGGTGGCAAACCGACACCTTTTTGGCCGGCGATCGTTTTGATTATCGCTTGCGGTTCGCTGTCCGGTTTTCACGCCCTTGTCGGCTCTGGTACCACTTCTAAACAAGTTGCCAAAGAGAGTGATGTGCTTACTATCGGCTATGGCTCGATGCTCACCGAAGGGTTTTTGTCCACCGTGGTTTTGGTAGCTATCGCCGGCTTCTCTTTCGGCATCTTGCAAGATGCGGGAACAGGCATTACCCTAGAGAATTGGGGAGTGAAATACACCAGTGCTATGATGAGTAGCTTCCCCAAAGCGTCGATGTTCGTGGAGTCTTACGCCAAGATGGTTGGCTCGACTTTCTTAAGCTTCATTCCGGTGAAGTTTGTGAAGGTGATAGCCGGTATGTGGGTTGCCTCTTTTGCGATGACCACCTTGGACACCACTAACCGTTTGGGCAGATACGCTATTAGTGAGGTTTGTGCGCCACTCAAAGAAAACTCCACAAATTTATACAACTTCTTGACCAACAAGTGGGTAGCCTCTTCTATCCCCGCTTTGATCGGCTTGCTTTTGGCTTACACCAGGAGTTTTACGGTGCTCTGGCCGTCTTTTAGCACTGCCAATCAGCTCATAGCATCGATCACCCTTTTTACCAGTGTGGCGTGGCTACAAAAGAGGTTGAAGGTGAAAAAGGTGAATATGGTGCTGGTGCCTGCCTATTTTTTGTGGATCACGGTGACGGCAGCTATCTTGTGGTTTAGTTTCGTTGTGTTGCCTGGCACTATTGCCATCAAACCTGCCACGGGTTACACGGTGTTGGGCATCGAGATTGTTATGATCGTCCTTAACTTCATCTTCATCTACGATTTTTTGAAAGTAAGAAGAAAGGCGTAATCTGAGGAAAAAGAGGAAAAACTTGAACTAAAGGGATTTACTTGAAGTTTGATTTTATCAAGAAGGCATGGGAAACTTTTGAGACTGTCCATCGGAACAAAGCCGTAGAAAATTTGCAGAGCGACTTGGTGGAGCTAGAGAATATGTTTTGTTTGTTGTCGATGAGTTGTTTGATAGGTTTTCCCATGCCTATGTTTTATCACAGTTTGGACTACTTGCCAGATATGGAGGATGAGTGGAAGATGTTTTTGCTCAAGGCAGAGCGGGCAGACGATATGCTGGCGAGTATTGCGGCAATGAGTGAGCTGTGAGGCTGGCTATTTTGCTGGGCAAAGGGGGTGTGGGCAAATCGACCTGTTCTTGCGCTTTGGCGTATCAGTTGGCTCAAAAAGGTCAGTCCACCCTTTTGGCATCTTTTGATCCGGCTCACAACCTGGGTGATATTTTTGCCCACAACTTCACCGGGAAGATCAAGAGGTTTTCCGACAACTTGGATGTGTTGGAGGTGGATACCAAAAAAGCTGCCGACGACTACATCGCTAAAACCAAAGATTTGATCAGGCAAGTCTACTCTTACACAACCGCTTACAACACCGATAGATATTTTAAACTTTTTGGCTATCTGCCGGGCATACAAGAGTATGCTTCGGTTACGGCACTCTTACAACTACTGCAAAACAATGCAGATAAGTATGATAACATCGTCTTGGATACACCGCCCACAGGTTTGGCTTTGCGTATCTTAGCGTTGTCGTCAATCTCGTTGCGGTGGCTAAAGCAGCTCAAAGGTTTGCGAGCCAAGATCTTGGAGCGAAGGCACGCCATTGCCGCAATTAGCGATCCAGACAATAAGGAGCGCTACCGAAGAGCCAAAAAAGATGACAAGGTGCTGCAGAAGATTGAGAAGATGATAGTCGATTATCGCTGGCTGGAAGATCTGTTGCAAGGGGATAAGACCAGCTGTGGGGTGGTGCTAAACCTGGATACGCTCTCGCTCAAGGAGTCGCAGCGGATCAAGAAGAGCCTTAAAGAGATTGGCATAGGTTTGCGGTTTTTGCTGATCAACAAAGTCAAGGGGCAGCAAACCCAGCAGATTTTGAAGATTAAAAAAAGTTTGTCAGAGGAGAGGAAGCTTTGTTTGCAGGTGGCTTACAGCTCTGATTATCGAAAGATGGAAGAAGATTTGAGCAAAATTTTTTCTTTTAAAAAATAAGAGAGGTAACAATGGAAAACAGTCCGCTTTTTTATCTGTTTGTGGTGTTGACTTTTGGTTTGGCTTTCGCCTACTTCGTGGGAGCCAGACGCAACAAGAAGATCTCAAGGGTGATTTTTCGCATCTTGGAAGAGGTGTTACAGCCAAGCAAGAAGAGCTACACCAACATCGGTGGTTTGATAGGTTACAACTTCAACTACGCGGGGCTGAAAGCCAAGAAGGTTTCTGCCATCAACGGGGTGTTGACCATGCTTCCTCGGCAGTCGCCTTTGTATCTGCCGATCGCCAAGCTTCTGGGGCGGTGTGACAAGATGTTTATGACGATTTTTGCCACTAATGTGGAGCCACGCGGCAGGTGGCATATTGTCCACAGCAAATGTTCACAGACGATAGATGTCGATGAGTTGGCTTACCAAAAGGTGAGTGTCGGCGGGCAATCTTTTAGCCTTTTTTGTGAGAACCAAGCAGATTTTGCGACTTTAGAAAAGTATCTGAACCAGACTCAGCCGAAGTTCTTGCGGCATATGGCTTACCATCCCGAAGACAAAACTTTTGGCATGTATTGGCTGCCGGGCAATTTTTACCAAGATTTTAGTAAAAGTTACGCATTTATTCTAGAGTGGCTTAATTAGCTAATTTACGCTATTTCACAGCTATATTTTCCCATTTTTAGAGTCGCTTGGTTTATATTTTGCAAAAAAATTTTGACAATCTGCAACTATCAAAAAAATATCGCAAAAATTCTAAAGGACTGAAAATGAGTAAATTGATGGTGAGTGTCTCGGGGATGAGGGGAGTCTATGGCAAAGATCTTTTGCCAGAAAATGTTGTTCGTGTTGCTGCCAAGTTCGGGCTAAACCAAGGTGGTGGAAAAATAATGGTGGGCAGGGACAGCAGAACCACTGGCAATGCGATGCTCCACAGTGTGAAGGCAGGACTCTTGAGCGTTGGTTGCACGGTGGTAGACCTAGGAGTGGTGGCTACCCCAACGGTGCTTTTGCAGGTGCAAGAGTCGGAGGCTTGTGGCGGAATTGCCATCACTGCCAGTCACAACCCGGGGCAGTGGAACGCGATGAAGTTCGTGGACGCCAATGGGCTATTTTTGTATCCAGATAAAGCCAAGAGGTTCATAGACTCCTTGGAAGAAGATCCTACTTACGCCTCTTGGGACAAGATGGGCAGGGAAGAGAGTGATGAGGGTGCCATCGAGTTGCACCTGAAGAAAATATTAGAGCTATCTTTTTTGGATTTGGAAGAGATCAGAAGCAAGAGGTTTCGAGTAGCTCTGGACACCGTCAACGGTGCCGGAGGACAGATATGTTTGCAGCTTTTGCAGCGGCTTGGCTGCGTGGTGGAGAAGATCAACACCGAGCCTACGGGCGTTTTTGCGCACAATCCTGAGCCGCAAGCCAAAAATCTGCAACAACTTTGCCAGCTGGTGAAAGACAGCGGGATGGATGTAGGTTTTGCTACCGATCCTGATGTTGACCGTTTGGCGATTGTGGACGAGACGGGGCTGTGTATCGGCGAGGAGAAGAGTCTGCTTCTGTGCGAAGATTTCATCCTTTCTAAGACTCCTTCTGATATCGTCACCAACCTCTCTTCTTCGATGGGTAGCGACGATTTGGCGAAGAAGTATGGGGTGAAGGTTTTTCGTGAGAAAGTGGGCGAGATAAATGTGGGCTCGAAGATGAAAGCTGTGGGAGCCAAAATCGGTGGCGAGGGCAACGGAGGAGTGATTTGCTCGGAGCTACACTACACCCGCGATGCGATCGTGGGGATAGCGATCGTCTTGAACTATATGGCTGTCTCCGGCAAGAGTTTGGCAGAGCTTAGCGGGAAGTTGCCGACCTATTTTTTTGCCAAACAAAAAGTGGAGACCAGTTTTGCCGATCTGGACAAGGTGATGACTCTTGCCGAAAAGATTTACGCAGATCCCGATTTTTGGCAAGGACAAGAGAAGATTTTGGACGACAAAGACGGGATAAAGATCGTGGCAGAAAAAAGGTGGGTGCATATTCGTAAGAGTGGCACCGAGCCGATTGTGCGGGTGTATGTGGAGGCAGAGAGTCGGCAGTTGGCTGAGAGTATTTGCGCAAAAGTGTGCCAAAAAATAACCAATTTTTAAAAAGAGCAAGGTAGAATGAAATTTTTGTTGGAAGTAGGAAGCGAAGAGATCCCCGCAGGATATATAGCCGGTGCTGTTGATCAGCTCAAAGGCTCTTTGGAAAAAGGTTTGCAAGACGCGGAGTTGGAGTTTGAGCAAGTCAAGGTTTTCAGCACTCCCCGCAGGTTAGCAGTGTTAATCAAAGGGCTTCCAAAGGCACAAAAAGAGAAGACGATAGAGAAGGTCGGTCCACGAGTGGAGGTTGCTTATCTGCCCGATGGCAAAACTTTGTCCAAGGCAGGAGAAGGGTTTTTGCGCAGCAGTGGATGTGATGCCAGCCAGATTAAGATTGTTCAGGGTAAGAAAGGCAAAAACATCTGCGTTAGCTTCGAGCGCAAAGGGAAAAGCACCAGTGAGATTTTGCGCACTTTGGCACAAGAGGCGATCACCAAGATTAGTTTCCCTAAGTCGATGAAATGGGGTAGCGGCTCTTTCTTCTTTGCCAGACCAATTCGTTGGCTGGTGGCACTTTTGGACACAGAAGTGATAGATCTGCAGGTAGCAGGGGTAACAGCAGGGGCAGTGACCTACTCGCATCGGGAGTTTGGGTCAGAGCACAAGCTGGCAAGCCCCGACGATTACCAAAAAGCTCTTTTGAGCGGCAGAGTGATAGCCGATAGGCAAAAACGGATGGAGAGTATTGCTACTCAATTTTCTGAATTGGATGTAGAGGTGGTGGAAGATAGTAAGTTGATGAGTTTGGTTTGCGATATTGTCGAGTATCCCGTGGTGATGGTGGGAGAGTTCGATCAGAACTTTTTGCGCCTGCCGGAGAAGATAATTATCACCACTTTGTCTGAGCACCAAAAATGTTTTGCCACCCGCAAAAACGGGAAGCTGGTGAACAAGTTTGTGTTCGTTTCCAACGGCAAGAAAGAGAACCAAAAGCTGATTATCGTCGGCAACCAAAAGGTAGCCAAAGCCAGGCTATCGGACGCCGAGTTTTTTTATAACGAAGATACCAAGAAGCCACTTTTGGATTACTACCAGAGCTTGGGCGAGGTCACCTTTCAGCGTGATCTGGGATCGCTTTTGGCAAAGGTGCAAAGAGTAGAGCAGATTTGCCAATATCTAGCCCCAAAAGTAAACTTAGCTCAAAGCGACGATCTGCTGCTGGCAGCCAAGCTATGTAAGTGCGATCTGGTGACCACGATGCTGGGTGAGAAAGAGTTTACCAAGTTGCAAGGGTATATCGGTAGACAATACGCCTTGAGTGCGGGAGTCGATGCGGCAGTGGCTTTGGCAGTAGAGGAGCATTACTTGCCCAAAGGGTTGGGGGGAGATTTGCCCACCGGCGATTTGGGAGCGATTTTGGCCATTGCCGACAAGATGGACACGCTTTGCGGAATCGTGGGAGTGGGGATGTTGCCCACCGGCTCCGCCGATCCGTTTGCTTTGCGCAGAGCCGCCACGGGAGTTTGTCGGATTGTTTTGGACAAAGGCTACGATCTGGATTTGGTAGATTTGGTGAGCGAGAGCTTTGCCAGGCAACCCCAAAGCGTGGATAGGAAGCTTGTCGACTTTGTGATAGATTACTTGCGCCAAAGAGCTATATATGTTTTCGGGCAAAAAAAGGTGGAAGCCGATCTGCTTTTGGCACTATTGGATCAGGCAAAAGGGCTTAATCTGGTGGAGATAGAGCGTAAGCTGAAAGTTATCCAACCGATGAAAAGTAGCCAAGAGTTTTTGCGTTTGGTGCTGGCTTGTAAGCGGATAGAGAACATCTTGGCATCAGCCGAGCCAGACGGAGCGCTTAAAATTGAGCTGTTGCAAGAGAAAGAAGAGAGACAGCTTTTTGATGATTTTGGCAAGTTGAGCCTAGATAGTGAGAAAAGTTTTGAGCAGAAGATAAGAGAGTTGGTCGGTTTTTGTGCCTCTATCGAACTTTTTTTCGACAAGATTATGGTAAACGCACAAGATCAAAAGTTGCGCATGAACAGATGGAACCTTTTGGCTAAGATACAAAAGGCAATCAAGAAGGTGGTTGACCTGAGCAAGATAGAAGCGGGAGATTTGAAGTAAGATATGGATAAGATGTCTAAAAATTTACAGATGAAGTTGTTTGAGCTTTTTGGAAACCCAGATAGCCAGTCTAAAGATAGTTATCGGGTGATGAGCAGTGGAGAAAAAGAGCTTTTTACCGGTTCGGCACAAAGTTATTTGCTGGAACTTCTTTACAGCTCCTCCATCGATTCTAGGGCTTTCGAGACGATTATAGAAGTTTCGGGTGGTTTTCATCGCTTCTACAAAGAGAAGATCGAGGTGGAAAACCTGAAGAAAATAGTGGAGTCGGTGGTTTTTGCCATCGGAGAGAACGACTCGGGGGCGAATATAAGCATCATGGACAAGATTTACCCCGATGTGGAGGAGGTGAACTAGATGGCTAAGAGTTTATTGATCGTGGAGTCTCCTGCCAAGTGCAAGACGATCTCCAAGTTTTTGGGAACTGGTTTCAAGGTAGAGTCTTCCATGGGTCATATTCGTGATTTGCCCAAAAGCAAGCTGGGGGTGGATGTCGAGAAAGATTTTGCGGTGAAGTATGTAAACGATAGGTCGAAAGCGAAGATCACCAAGAAGTTGAAAGAGGCTGCCAAGGTGGCAAAAGATATCTATTTGGCTGCCGACCCTGACCGTGAAGGGGAGGCGATAGCCTGGCACTTGACTCAGCTTTTGCAAAAAGAGATTAAAGATAAGCAAGTTTATCGGGTGGTGTTTAACGAGATCACCCAGAAAGCGGTGCAAAAGGCGGTCAACCAGCCGGTGGACATTGATATGAATATGGTCAACTCTCAGCAGGCGCGGCGTGTGCTGGACAGGCTAGTGGGTTACGAGATCTCGCCACTGATTTGGCGAGTGATATACTACGGACTTTCCGCTGGCAGGGTGCAGTCGGTGGCTTTGCGGATGGTTTGCGAGCGTGAGGAGCTGATCAAAGCTTTTGTCCCGCAGGAGTATTGGGAAGTTTTGGGGTATTTCGGGAAAGCCGAGATACCCTCTTTTATGAGCAAATTGGTGGAGATCGACAGCAAGAAGGCTGAGCCAAAAAGCCAAGAGGATGTAGATGCTCTGCTCAAGAAGATTGCGGGCAAGAAGGCGAAGATACTGGATATTGTGGAGTCTGAGCGCAAGAGTAACCCTTTTCCTGCTTTTATCACCTCCACCTTGCAAAGAGCCGCTTCTACCTATTTAGGATTTTCGGCGAAGCGGACGATGGGTGTGGCTCAGAAGCTTTATGAGGGTATCGTCTTGGATAAGCAAAGCACAGGACTGATCACCTATATGAGAACCGATTCGGTGCGGATGTCAGACGATGCGGTGCAGGCGGCAAGAGATTTGATTCCTAAACTTTATGGCAAGAAGGCGCTGCAGCCTAAGCCAAGGCATTACAAAGGCAAGAAAGGTGCCCAAGATGCGCACGAGGCGATAAGACCCACGGATGTCAGTAGGACCCCAGAGAGTATCAAGCAGTTTTTGAGCGCCGAGCAGTTCAAGCTTTACAACTTGATCTGGCAAAGGTTCGTGGCAACACAGATGAAGCCGGCGGTGGTGATTAGCAAGAAGTTGAAGATTGCCAAAGGGGTTGCTGTGTTCGAGGCACAAGGCGGCAGCGTTAAAGATCTTGGATTTACAGCTTGTTACACTTTCACCAAGTTGGCACTGGGCGAGGATATCGACCCAGCGTATAAGACAGGAGATGTTTTGGACAAAGAGGAGATCTTGCCTGAGCAGAAGTGGACCAAGCCACCGGCTAGATACTCGGAAAGCTCTTTGATTAAGGAGCTGGAGTCCAAAGGTATCGGCAGACCCTCCACCTATGCCAACATCTTATCGACGATTTTGGACAGAGGTTATGTCCAACTCTCGGAGAAGCGGTTTTATGCCCTTGAGCTAGGCATGGCGGTGAACAAGTTTTTGGTAGGCAGTTTCGACTCTTTTTTCAACACCGATTTTACCTCGGGTATGGAGAGCGATCTGGACGATATCAGCGAGGGTAAACTGGAGTGGAAGAAGTTTTTGAGCGTCTATTACAAACAGATGCACAAGTTGATGGACAAGGTGGATACCAAAAAGGCGAAAGCTGCCTTGGTGAAAAAAACTAGGAAGAAGTGTCCTGAGTGTGGTAAATATTTGGTGATAAAGTGGGGCAGAAACGGGCAGTTTTTGACTTGTAGTGACTACCCCAAATGTAAGTTTTCTGCCGATTTTATTTTGAACGCTAAAGGCAGAATCGAGATAGAAAAGCCCAAGGTGTTGGACGAGAAATGCCCGAAATGTGGGAAACCGCTGACGGTGAAGAAAGGAAGATTTGGCGAGTTTATCGCCTGTAGTGGTTATCCCGATTGCAAGTTTTCCAAGCCGCTTACCCTGGGGGTGAAGTGCCCTGAGTGTGGCAAAGGCGAGATTGTGCAGAAGTTGAGCAAAAGAGGTATCTTCTTTGCCTGCACCCAGTATCCTCAGTGCAAGTTTGTGACCAACAACAAGCCTATACCCGTGGCTTGTCCTGAGTGTGGCAATCCGTATATGGAGATTAGAGTTAAGAAAGGAAAGCAGGTCAAAGTTTGTCCGAAATGCGGACAAGAGGCTCTTTAAAAAAAATAACTTAAGAAAAGGAGAGTTAAGTATGTCTAGTAAACCGAGTTTAGAGTTTTATGACTCTATCGACCAAATCTCACCGGTAAGAGCGGTGGCAGAGACTTTGTTGCATTCAAAGAAGGTGCGAAAAGTAACGGCAGCTCAGGCTTATGAGTTGGCCAGAAAGCAATCCAGTGTGGAAGAGACAGATCTGGAGATCTACGAAGGGACTGCCAAAAGATTGGGACTGCCAAAAGGTGCTAAGGTGCTGGTAGACAACCATGGCAAGATTATCGGTAGAACCGCTAAAGCCAGAAGATTTTACGGAAGAAGCTCTTCTGCTGACCAAAAAAAGTTGGACGGTGACTTAAGAGAGGCCGTTTACCAAATGCAAAAACAGCCTTTGATCAAAGCGGAGGCTATCGTCGGGCTTGACAAAGACCTGATGCTCAAAGCTACCTACATCACCACCGAATCTGATGCCAACAATGTGTTCAACTGGCTTTGCAACTTCACCCCTTTCGAGTCGATGGAAAAAGAGTACGCTGCCAGCAAGAAGTTGCCGGTGCAAGATATCATCGTCTTGGCTTTCAACGATTGGAGTAACGACGATCCTTTTTACGAGAACACCGGTGCGCCACAGTTGGCTTTGGTAGACCAAGACCACAATGTGATCGTCAACCTAGGGATGCGTTATTTCGGCGAGAGAAAGAAAGGAACGCTTACCTTGGCTTGGACTACTGGTATGCGTCTGGGTATGGCAGCTAGCCACGGTGGTATCAAGGAGATCGACTTCTCTGGTTGTGATGGTGAGTTTAAAAAACTGGGTAAGAGAGCGATAGCTTTTTACGGCTTGTCTGGAACGGGAAAATCTTCTCACACCAACTCGGCTGATAACGCCGGCACTATGCCCAAAGGTTTCAAGAAGGTTGTGTTGCACGACGACGCTTTCCAAATCGATGTGAAAGAGAAGATCTGCCGTGTGTGGGAGCCAAGCTTGTTTGACAAGACCGACTCGCGTGATTTGGACAACCCAGAGTGGAGCTATCTGACTGCGGTGATGAACCACGCTGTTATCACTTACAAAGATAAGGTTGTGCCTTTAGGATTGGACGCTCGCCAACAAAACGGTCGTGCGTTATTTGACCGTGACTTGCTGGGTTCTTGGGTGAACAGATGTGAGTTCCCCAACTCGCTTGTTTGGCTGATGAAAGACACCATCTTGCCTCCGGTGGTCAAGATTACAGACAAGTATCTGGGTGTGGCAATGGGCGCTGCTTTGATGACCGAGCGTAACGCTGCCGAGAATGTGAAAGCCGAAGATTTGGGTAAGTTGGTGTTCGTGCCTTACGCTAACCCTTTCCGTGTGTATGAGTTGCACAAAGATGTGGAAGCTTTCAAGAGTGTTATGGACAACGGAGCCGAATGTTTTGTGTTTAACTCGGCTGGCTACTGGAGATCTTCTACCGACGATCTGGAAGATATCAAGTTGAAGACATCTTTGTCTTTGCAAACTGCGGTCCTCACCGACACCTTGGAGTGGGAAGAGTGGGATCTTTTGCCAGGAGCGTTGATTCCGACTAAAGCTTCGATCGAGAAGTTGGTGCCAGGCTATTACGATAAATACGACCCAGCTAAGCGTGAGAACTTGAAAGAGTATAAGAAGCTAGTAAAAGGCAGATTCCAACAAAGAAAAGAGTTTTTGCAAAGCTCTGATGTCGCCGACAAGCCAGAACTTTTGGCGAAATTGGTCGACTCTTTGAAGGTTAAGTGCTGATTTTGCGAACCTGTTAATATCTTGCCCCGAAATTTTTCGGGGCATTTTTTTTGTCCAATATTTTTTTGGGACACATTTTCTTGAACAGTCCCTTTTCCCTCCTCTC
Source organism: Cloacimonadales bacterium (SeqCode) (assembly GCA_965228195.1). Lineage (GTDB taxonomy): Bacteria > Cloacimonadota > Cloacimonadia. The sequence continues at coordinate 329,875 of OZ245797.1, read as the reverse complement.
CCGCCCATCTGGGCGGGGAGTTTTTCGCCTTGCGGCGACTGAAAGGTTTGGCTTACAGTCGGTGGTTCACCTACGGTGAGTCCCTCTCTTTTCGTTGAGCGCTCAACGAAAAGAGAGGGGAGAGAAAAGAAAACCGCTCCGCTTCAACTCGCTAGAGACAGGGCGTGAGATGTTTTAAGATTACCGTGGCGCAGAGCATCTCCGAGATTTTTTCCTGACTGGCAAATCACTTTGGTCTTTTGTTTTCAACACCTTAAAGGAGTGCCAAGTGTCTCTGCTCAATTAAGAAAGAAAACGGCTGACCCCAGTGAAGCGGAGAGTGCCTTCCCGCCTAGCTGGGAGGGATAGGTGCTTGTTTATTTGCTTAGAGAGCGGGGACAATCTCCGCTTAACGGGAAATTAGCCCCTTTTCGCTACTTTGTTAAGCCAGTGACAAAAACCACTTTCTAAATAGAGCTGCAAAGCCAGATGCCGAAAATGACAAGACTACGGGTAATAAGCGGGAACAACCACACTTTTTTACTCTGCTGGTGACACGCCCTGTCGCTGGCGCTCTGAAGCGGAGTTGTCTTTTCTGTTACTCTTTTCGGTAATCCGAAAAGAGTAAGCCCTCCGCAGGAGAAAAGAACATATTACTTTGATACTCAACGAAAAGAGAGGGTCTGACTGAAAGCAAAAAACAAAAAATAAAGGTGACACCCTTCGCCGTCAGGAGAAAAAAAACATTCCCCGCTGGAAGCGACAAAGTCTGCTTTGTTGGAAAAGTATTGGTTGACAAAGAAGTTTAGGCTTATTTTTTCGACAAGTAGGAGTGAGAGTGATAGAAAAAAATATAAACAATGTAGATAGCAAGTAATTGTGCTCAATAATAACATTGCTCCTTTCATGATCTTTTGTCAAAAATTTAAGAATTTCTAAGTGAATATCGGCTACAATACGTATATTTATCGTATATATGTTAACTATTTACCTTTATTCAGCTATTAAACGGATAATTTATGAATATTTCAGAAAAACTTGTATTTTCGCCTGAATTAAACAATATCATCATAAAAAAAGTGGGTGAAATTGAAAAATTTCAGGGAAAATGGGAAGCATTGAAACTTTCGGATAATGAATTTTTGAATGAATTACGACATATTGCAACAATCCAAAGTATTGGTTCGTCAACACGAATTGAGGGCAGTGAATTAAGTGATATAGAAGTAAAAAACCTAATTGAAAACCTTGAGGTAAATAAACTTGAGAAACGGGATGAACAAGAAGTTGTTGGGTATTGGGAAACATTAGAATTGCTTCTTGATAATGCGGCAAGTATTGATTTGTCAGAAAGATACATTTTTCAATTACATGGATTGCTGTTAAAGTATTCATCAAAAGATGAACATCAAAGAGGACAGTATAAAAACCTGACGAATAAAGTAGTTGCCAAATATCCGGATGGATCACAAAAAACAATTTTTAATACAACAGAACCACATATGGTTTCAAAAGAGATGGATGAAGTAATTTCGTGGACAAATTTGCATTTAGAAAAAAATGAAATAAATCCATTATTGGTTATTGCAACATTTGTATATGAGTTTTTATCAATACACCCATTTCATGATGGAAATGGACGACTCTCAAGGTTATTAACAACATTGCTTCTCGTCAAAGAAAAGTATTACTTTGTCCAATATGTTTCATTTGAACATGTTGTAGAAAGCAGAAAAAAAGAATACTACAAATCTTTAATAGAATGTCAGAAAGATCGATATACAACAAAAGAGAATTTGGGTATTTGGATTGAGTTCTTTTTGGATTGCATTTTAGTGCTTTCATCTAAATTGGAAAATAAGCTTGAACGCATTGTTAATAATGATGTTTATTTAAATGAACGACAAAAGAAAATTGTTGATTTAATCTCTAAGTTTGGAAAGTTACGAACTCCAGATATTCATAGAAAAATACCAAATTCAGCACTTGCTACGATAAAAAAAGATCTAAAATATTTGATTGATGAAAAAGTGATTTCAAAAGAAGGATCTGGTAGGTCAACAACATATTTGAAGTATGACGATGATATCTAACCAGGCTCGCGATGGTATTACATTATTTAAAAACCAAATTGCAAAGCTAATAGGTAAACAAGATGAAAACTTTAAAGTCTTATTAAATGCTCCTAATCAAAACAGCCAAAGACCTCTTCTTGTAACCGTTTCCCTTGTTTTGGGGGACTGCTATTTTAGAGCAAAAAAGCTTTTCTCTCAAACCTCATAAGGCTGTTGAAAGTCATTTCAATTAGTTTATTTGCTCCATAATTCTTGACATTATCGTCAAAAATGGATTTCGTCGCTTTGAATTAAATTGCATAAGAAGCTCCTTTTTGTTTTGTTTTTTTTACACAAAAATGGAGGTTCTTTTTTTTATTCAATATTTTTTTTGAGACACACTTTCTTGGACAGTCCCTCTTTTTTGGAAATCACAAACTGTGATATCAAATTTTCTGACTCTTTTCTAGTCAGCTGAAACATAAAATCTTCTGGAAATCTGGTAATGTTTCTTTTGACCGCTTGGTTCAAAACTCTGGTCTCTACTCCGTAAAGTTCAGCAAGGTCTCTGTCTAGTATCACCTGTAGTCCACGGATGGTGAAGATTTTGTTTTTGATGTCGGTGGTAATAGTTTTGGTTTTGTTCATCTTGCTCCTCCGATTTTGTTTGATTTCTTCAAAGAGTTTGGTTTAGGGCGTTGGCTGTCAAACGAAAAATGAAAAATGGTAGCCTTGTCTTACCCCCTTTTAGGCTAAAAATCACCTTTGCTCACAATATTTCCTCTCTAGTGGTAAATTTACTTGCCAAAAATAGAAAAAATAAGAGAGTGTCCTAAAAGTTTGATGAGAAAATTTTGGATTATCAGGAGACGAAAATGGGTTTAAGTATAGCGCAGAAGATTATCAAAGAGCATATTTTGCAAGGAAAAGCGGAAGTGGGGCAAGAGGTCGCTTTGCGGATCGACCAGACGCTGACTCAAGATGCTACCGGTACTGCCGCTTATTTGCAGTTCGAGGCTATGGGAGTGAAGCGGGTGCAGACCGAGCTTTCGGTGAGTTATGTGGATCACAACACGATTCAGTCAGATTTCCGTAACGCCGATGACCACCGTTATTTGCAGTCGGTGGCAGCCAAGTATGGTCTTTATTTTTCTCGTCCTGGTAATGGCATCTGCCATCAGGTGCATCTGGAGCGATTTGCAGCACCCGGCAAAACCCTTATTGGCTCAGACTCGCATACGCCCACCGCAGGTGGTGTGGGAGCTTTGGCGATGGGTGCCGGAGGTTTGGATGTGGCAATGGCTATGGCGGGCGAGAGTTTTAACATCAAATATCCTAAGATTATGGGCGTCGAGCTCAAAGGTAAGTTGCCCGACTGGGTGAGTGCCAAAGATGTGATCTTGGAGGTGCTACGCCAGATCGATGTCAAAGGTGGTGTGGGGTATATCATCGAGTATTTTGGAGAAGGGGTAAAGAGTTTGAGTGTGCCGGACAGGGCAACGATTACCAATATGGGAACCGAGACCGGTTGCACCACCTCGATTTTTCCGTCAGACCAATTGACCAAAGATTTTTTAAAGGCACAAGGCAGAGGGCAACAGTGGAAAGAGGTTTTGCCAGATACGGATGTCCAATACGACAAGGTGTTGAGTATAGATATGAGCCGGCTGGAGCCTCTGGCTGCTTGTCCGCATAGCCCAGGGCTGGTAAAACCGGTGCGAGAGCTTGCGGGGATGAGCGTGCAGCAGGTGGGGATCGGTTCTTGCACCAACTCCTCTTTGCGAGACTTATCGGTGGTTGCCGATGTGCTGGCAGGGCAGACTGTTAGTCCAAAGTTGCATCTGGTGGTCAATCCGGGTAGTCGGCAGGTGCTCGACCATCTGATCGACGATGGGAAATTTTTGGCGATTGTCCGTAGCGGAGCCAGAATTATGGAGAACGCTTGCGGGGCGTGTATCGGAATGGGTGCGGCTCCTTCTAGTGGTGCGGTGAGTGTGCGTACTTACAATCGTAACTTTTTCGGTAGAAGCGGCACCAAAGACGCCGATGTTTATCTGGTGTCGCCCGAAACAGCCGTGGCAACAGCCATCATGGGTAAGTTTACCGACCCCAGAAGTTTGTCTATCGACTATCCAAAATTTGAGTTGCCCCAAAGTTTTAAGATTAACGACAATATGATCATCCCCCCGCAGAAAGGTGATGATGCACAGATTTTGCGCGGACCCAACATCGTGGCTTTGCCCGAGTTTACCGCTTTGCCCGAGGTGCTACAAGGAAAGGTGCTTTTGAAGTTGGAAGATAACATTACCACCGACCATATCATGCCGGCGGGAGCCAAGATTTTGCCGCTTCGTTCCAACATTCCAGAGATATCGAAGTTCGTTTTTACGATGGTGGACGAAGAGTTTGCCAGTCGAGCCTTGGTCAGCAAGGGCGGATTTTTGTTGGCAGGCGAAAACTACGGACAAGGCTCTAGCCGTGAGCATGCGGCGCTGGCGCCCAAATATCTGGGAGTGAAAGCTGTGATTGCCAAAAGTTTTGCCCGCATCCATCTTGCCAACCTTATTAACTTCGGGATTGTCCCTTTGACTTTTGCCGATCCTCAAGATTACGACAAGTTGCAGCAAGAGGATAAGATCTCGATCGCCATTGGAGATTTGTGCGACGCTAAAATCTATCTGCAAGCCGGAGAAAAAAGGATAGAGCTTTGTCACGCTTTGTCTAGGCGTGATGCGCAGATTTTGAAGGCTGGTGGCAAACTGGCTTGGGTAAAGGCGAAGAAGTCATGAAAAAAGTAGCCAGGAAAGAGTTATCTCCAGAGAGCGAGATGAATTTTTTGCGAGAGGTGTTGCAAGATAAGTTTTACAGCCAGATCTATCCGATGCTCAAGGCTGACTTTCAGGCGATCTACACCCACTCACAGGGCATTATGGGGCTTGCTACGATCTGTTTGACCATAACCGGGTTTTCAGGGCCAAGGATAGCTGCCTCTAGCGTCTTTTCTCGCTTTAGCATCGCCATCGGGCTGGCTTTTGTGATTGTGTCGGTTTTCTTTTTGCTATTAGGGCCTATCTACCCCAAGTGGATGAGCAATCGCAAAGGGCTTAAGTTGCAACAAGCTTTTTCGGTTTACTTTTTGCGACGGGACTCGCGCACCTTCAAATACCGAATGGCTTTGGTCACCTTGGTGGTGGGCTTGAGTTTCTATGTGGCGAGTGTGATAGGTTATTTGTTGTCGTTGTAGATAATTTTTCAAAAATCAGGAAAAGGAAATAAACTTTATAAGAAGGTTGAGAAAATGAAAAAACTGATTTTGGAGCTTTTGAGACAAGAGGTGAAGCCTGCCATGGGCTGCACCGAGCCGATTGCGGTGGCACTGGCAGCGGCTAAAGCCAGAGAGTTTTGTGCTTCTGACGATTTTGAGAGTATGGAGATTACTCTCAGTGCCAATATCTTCAAGAACGGACTGGCAGTGGGAATCCCGCACACCAGCTTTACGGGGTTGGATGTGGCAGGATTGGTCGGATTTTGGCAAGGTAAAGCTGCCGCGGGACTAGAGGTGCTGGAGAGTGTGGACGAGAGCAAACTCCCTGAGTTTGGTAAGATATTGTCTAAGGTGAGCGTGAGCATCGCCGATACTGAGCAAAAGGTTTATGTGCGGGTGAAGGTGAAAACTGGAGCCAAGGTTGCTCAGGCGACGATCCAAGACAGGCACGATAACTTCACCGACTACGGCTTGCTGGAAGATTTGAAGGTGGTGCAAGATGTTCGCTCCGAGAGTGATGGCGACCAAGACAAGTTTGCCAAGATCTTTGCGGTGGAAGTTTACGATTTGATCAAGACGGTGGAGAGTATCGCTGCCGAAGATATTTTGTTTATGCTGGAAGGCGCGAAGATGAACGAAGCGGTGGCTAAACTGGGTTTGCAAAAGAAGATGGGGATGGGGGTGGGTTACACCATCAAAGAGTTGGTGGAAGAGGGTAGAATGGGTAACCACTTGCCCACTATCGCCTCGGAGCTGACGGCAGCGGCCTCTGATGTGCGTATGTCGGGAGCCAATGTGCCGGTGATGAGTTCCAACGGTAGCGGCAACAACGGACTCACCGCGATTTTGCCCTTGGTGGCTTACGCCAAGGTTTACCATCCGTCCGACGAGAAGCTGGCTAAGGCGATAGCCATCTCGCATCTGGTCAACTCTTACATCAAAAACAGCATCGGCAGACTATCGCCGATCTGTTCTTGCGGGGTGTCGGCTGGTGCTTCCAGCTCGGCTGGTTTGGTGTGGTTGATGGGCGGCGACAGGCAGCAGATCGAAGGAGCGGTGAAGAATGTTTTCGGCAATGTGGCAGGTATGCTTTGCGATGGAGCCAAAAACGGCTGTGCGCTCAAGTTGGCGACTGCGGCTCACTTCTCGGTGGCGAGTGCGCTTTTTGCCTCCAAAGGGACGATTATCAAGGCGGGAGACGGCATCATTGCCACCGGTTTGGAGCAAACTATTCATAATCTGGGCAAAGTGAGCAATCAAGGGCTTTACCCCGCCGACAAAGCGATGATAGAGGTGATGCGAACTCACTAACAGAGGTAAAAAGATGCTGTTTGTGTAAACGCAGCTGATGCTCAAAGTCAAAGGTTCAAAGGCGATGCTCAGAGGGTGGTAGCTAAGTTGTTTGATGAGAAAATCGCTTAAAAGATAGGTTGAGTTTTTTTTCTAGTGGATATTGAGCCAATATTTTAAACAGTAATTGATAAGTAAAAATTTAAGGAGTTTAGAAGATGAGTAAAATAGTGATGCAAAATCCGATTGTGGAGATGGATGGCGATGAGATGACGAGGGTGGTGTGGCCGATGATCAAAGATATTTTGCTCAAGCCGTTTGTGGAGTTGAACACCGACTACTACGATTTGCATATCAAAAACAGGGATAACACCGACGATCAGGTGACTTTGGATGCGGGCAAGGCGATGAAGATTCACAAGGTTGGGGTGAAGAATGCGACCATAACTCCTAATGCGGCACGGGTGAGGGAGTACGACTTGAAGAAGATGTGGAAGAGTCCCAACGGCACGATTAGAGCGATTTTGGACGGAACGGTGTTTCGCAAGCCGATAATCGTCAAGAATGTGAAGTCTTTTGTGCGGAGCTGGCAGAAGCCGATCATCATCGGACGGCACGCTTATGGCGATGTTTACAAGAACGCCGAGATCTTTGTGGACAAGCCGGGTAAAGCTGAGCTGGTGTTTACCGACGATAAAGGCAACCAGACCAGGAAAGAGATCGCCCGCTTCGATGGTAGCTCCACGGGAGTTTTGCAAGGGATGCACAATCTGAGTGTCTCCATAACATCTTTTGCCAAGAGCTGCTTCGAGTATGCGCTCGACCAAAAAGTTGACTTGTGGTTTTCGAGTAAAGACACCATCTCCAAGGTTTACGACCACCACTTTATGGATATTTTTGCCGACCTATACGAAAACGAATACAAACCCAAGTTCGAGGCAGCAGGCATCGAGTATCGCTACTTCTTGATAGACGGGGCAATAGCCAAGATTATGCAGAGCAAAGGCGGACTTTTGTGGGCTTGCAAAAACTACGATGGCGATGTGATGAGTGATATGCTCGCATCCAGTTACGGATCTTTGGCGATGATGAGCTCGATCTTGGTCTCGCCTTACGGTTATTTCCTTTACGATGCGGCACACGGGACGGTGCAAGACCTTTACTATAAGCATCTGGAGGGAGAAGAGGTCTCGATGAACTCGACCGCCTTGATTTTTGCTTGGAGCGGAGCTTTGGCAAAAAGAGGGCAACTGGACGGCAATACACAGTTGGTGGAGTTCGCCCAGAGCCTAGAGAGAGCGACGCTGGCGACCATAGAGGCTGGAGTTATGACCGGAGAGTTGGCTCCTTTCGCTCAGCCAAAGCCGAACAAGGTGGCAACTGCCAAGGAGTTTTTGCTGGAGATCGCCAAGAGGTTAAACTCTTAAAGCCAAGATGAACTAAGGTGAACCAAGGTGAAGACGCCGAGCCAACTTTTCGAGGCTGTTCCCAATATTTCTGAAGGGAGAGACCAAAACAAGATAGAGATCTTTGCTCAGGCGATACTATCTGGGGGAGCCAAGCTCTTGGACTACTCGGCAGACGCTGACCACAACCGCTCGGTCTATACGCTTGTGGGCAGCAGCAGGCAGGTGCAAGCCTCACTCTTGGCTCTGGCAGCAGAGGTTGTGCAGAGAGTCGATATGCGAGAACATAGTGGGGTGCATCCTTGTCTGGGCGCTTTGGATGTTTTGCCGATAATCCCTTTGCCGGATGCCAGTTTGGATAAGGCAAAGCTTTTAGCTCGGCGGATAGCCAGCTTGCTGTGGAGCGAGCTTGGTTTGCCGTCGCTTTTTTACGACTATAAGGTTGATAAGAGTAGGTTGGCTAAATCTCGCCAGAGAGGGTTTGCTGGCCTTGCTGAGGTCAAATTCGATGTGGGAGACAAACAGCATCCCACGGCGGGAGCGGTGGCAGTTTCGGCAAGAGAGCTGATGATCGCTTTCAATGTCAACCTTTTGGGAGGAGATCTGTCCTTTGCCAAAAAGGTGGCTCGCCACTTGCGCGAGTCTAGCGGAGGGCTTGCGGGGGTGAAAGCTTTGGGGCTTTATCTGCCCACACAAAAAAAGGTGCAGGTGTCGATGAACCTTACCGACTATCGTAAAACCTCTTTGGGACGAGTTTATCGAAAGATAGCTGCATTGGTGCAAGGCTCTGGTGTCCAATTGCAGTCGGAGCTGATTGGACTGATGCCTGAAGACGCTTTGACAGAAGAAGAGTATGCGCTGCTGGGACTCGATCCAGACAAGGTGAAGAAGATTTGAGACAGCCGAAGCTTTAACCTTTTTTAACTCCACTCAGGAGCAATTTGGCACTCGGCAAGAAAGAGTGCTAAAAATTGTTGACAAAACTTCTGATGAAAAAAGATTGCTAAGCAAAAAAAATCAGTAGTTCTTCCAAAGGAAGATAAGGAGAGATTTATGGCTAAAGGAAAGTTGTCGATTCACACGGAAAATATTTTTCCGATCATCAAAAAGTGGCTCTATTCGGAGCACGATATTTTTTTGCGGGAGCTTATTGCCAATGCGATAGATGCGTTGTCCAAAAGAGAGACCTTGGACAAAACCGCCTCAAAAAAAGATTTGCAAGTCAAAATTGAGATAGACAAAGAGAAGAAGTGCCTGAAGGTGATAGACACCGGTGTGGGTATGAGCGATGTGGAGATCAAGAAGTATATCAACCAGATAGCTTTTTCGGGTGCGGAAGATTTTGTGGAGAAGTATAAAGACAAAGATATCATCGGTCATTTTGGACTCGGATTTTACTCCAGTTTTATGGTGGCAGACAAGGTGAGCATCGACTCGCTCTCTTATCAAAAAGATGCTAGACCGGCGGCTTGGGAGTGTGAGGGTCAGACCGACTACAAGATGAGTGTTGGCTCGCGCACCGATGTGGGGACAACGGTGACGATTTACCTGAATGGTGATAGCAAAGATTATTTGGAAAGTTACAAGATCAAAGAGATATTGGACAAATATTGCACCTTTATGCCTTATCCGATCGAGTTCGAGGGCAAGGTTGTCAACCAGAAAGAGCCTTTGTGGGAGAAAGACCCCAAGAAGGTGAAAGACAAGGAGTATAAGGAGTTTTACAAGGAGTATTTTAACGACTGGCAAGAGCCTTTGTTTTGGATACATCTGAATGTCGACTACCCTTTCAACCTGAAGGGAATCTTGTATTTCCCCAAGTTGGATATGCACTCGATGCGCAACACGGGGATGGTGAAGCTCTTTTGTAACAGGGTGTTTGTGGCTGACAATGTCAAGGAGTTGCTGCCTGAGTTTTTGCTATTGCTCAAAGGCGGTATCGATATTCCCGATATTCCGCTCAATGTCTCCAGGAGCTTTTTGCAACACGACAAACAGGTGCAGAAGATCACCGGCTATATCATCAAGAAGATAGCCGACGAGCTGAAAAGATTGTTTAACAAAGACAGGGAAGGTTACCAGAAGATCTGGGAAGATATTCAAAAGTATGTCAAGTATGGCGTTTTGACCCAAGAGAAGTTTTTTGAGGCTTGCCGCGATTTCGTCCTTTTTCAAACCACCGACAAAAAATGGCTGACGGTGCCGGAGTTGACCGTAGAGCAGACCGACCAGAAGAAGAAGGTGCATTACACCACCGACGCTCACTCTCCTTACATCGATGTGTTGGTGAGTGAGGGCAACAAGGTGATTTTGGCAGACGAGGTGTTGGACAACCACCTTTTCCAAAAATACGAGACCGACAACAGTGACCTTAGTTTTACCAGAGTGGACGCCCAAGTTTCGGAGAGCATGGTGGACAAAGAAAGCGTTGAGGATGTGGACGAAAAAGGCAAGAGCGCCTCGGACAAGGTGAAGGAGATTTTTGAGAAGCAGATAGACGACAAGAAGGTGCAGGTGAAGGTGCAAGCGCTAAAGATGAAAGATGTGCCGGCGATGATCGTGTTCGACGAGCATATGCGCCGCTTTATGGAGATGAACGCCACCATCGGTCAAGACCAAGAGAGCTTGCCGATCACGGGCTACGAGCTGGTGGTGAATATGAATAGCAGCTTGATTCGCAAACTAGCTGGTATGGACAGCAAGAAAGATAAGAAGAAGATCAACTTGCTCTGCCGTTATGTAAACGATCTGGCTTTAATCAAGCAAAACAATTTCACCCCTAAGAGGTTGCAAGAGTTTGTCAAGATGAGCGCTCAGGTGTTGGAGATGGTTTAAGCTTACTCCTTTATAATCTGTGAATAAAAGAAGAGCCGCTTCGTTGATGAAGCGGCTCTTTTCGTTTTTTGTCTTTTTTAAAAAAGTAAACTACAGTTTTGCTTTTTGCTCTTTGGTCAGCACGTTGTAGCACTCTTCCATCATCTCGATTCGATCTAGCTTGATTTTGCCTTCGGTAGCGTTGATAGATTTTGCATACTTTTTAGCTTTGCTGAAGTCGTCTGCAGGTTTGTGGGCGACTTTTTTTGAGTTGACAAGAATTCAGACAATATTTTTGTAAAATCATTATATTAAATGATTTTGCTTACAAGATTTTCGATATTCATTTTGTGGGGAAAAAATTTGCAGAAATTTAGTGTGCGATTATGATTTTAGCTGTGATTAAAGAAAAAAAAGCTGGGAGGAACTAATGAATTTTAGATTAGGTGAGTTATTTAGCGGTCCTGGCGGGATTGGGTATGCAGCAATGACGGCAAAAATAAATGACCCAAATTTTTTAATTTCTCATGCATGGGCAAACGATTATGATAAGGATACTTGTCATACATATGAAGCTAATGTTGCGCTCAAATCTGATTCTGTCATATGTGGTGATATTCGAAAATTGGATTTTAAAAAGTTACATGATATCTCTGAAATTGATGCTCTAGCCTTTGGTTTTCCGTGTAACGATTTTAGTGTTGTTGGCGAGCAGAAAGGAATGGATGGTGTTTATGGTCCTTTATATTCGTTTGGAATTAAAGCTTTAAAAGATTTTAAACCAAAGTGGTTTCTTGCAGAAAATGTTGGAGGTTTAAGAAATTCAAATGATGGGGAAGCGTTTACAAAAATTTTAAATGAAATGCATGATGCAGGTTATTCTGTTTATCCACATTTGTATAAATTTGAAGATTATGGTCTTCCACAGGCAAGACATAGAATTATTATTATTGGAATAAGAGAAGATATTGATGTGGTATATAAAGTTCCTTCAATTAAACCATACTCTTTCAAAAAAATAACTTGTAAACAGGCCATTGAAAATCCTCCTATAAAAAAGAGTGCGCATAATCATATTTTTACAAAGCAATCTAAAACTGTTGTTGAACGATTAAAATATATAAAACCCGGAGAAAATGCTTTTACTGCCGATATTCCTGAAGAATTACAACTAAATGTAAAAGGGGCTAAAATTAGTCAAATTTATAGAAGACTTGATCCCAACAAACCTTCGTACACAGTTACGGGTAGTGGAGGTGGTGGAACTCACGTTTATCATTGGAAAGAGAATCGTGCACTTACAAATAGAGAAAGAGCCAGGCTTCAGACTTTTCCTGATAATTTTATTTTTAAAGGATCAAAGGAGAGTATTCGAAAGCAGGTTGGTATGGCTGTTCCTGTCGATGGTGCAAGAATAATTTTTGAATCAGTGTTGAAATGTTTTGCAGGTGAGTTCTATGAAGCAGAAAATTATAATATTGATCCGTTGATAAGAAAATCAAATCTTAAATTATTTAATTATAAACAATTTACGGGTCAACAACTATATGTAATGGAAGAAGAACGAGAATATGCGTCGCTATGATTTTTAACAATTTTTATGATGATGTTTTAATAAATCCAGTTCGTGAGGGTGCCGATTGCTTAAAAATTATTTCTGGATATGCTACTTCGGCTATGGCATTTCATCATTTAGAAGATCTTTCTAAAAAGGATTTGTCTTTAAAAATTATTTTATTAGTAGGTATGTGCTCTGTTGATGGGATTTCAGTTAGTAATCATAAAGGTTTTCAAAATATTGTTTCTTCTAAATATTCTGAAAATTTTTCTTGTAGTTATTTATTTAAAAATCCTCCAGTGCATAGTAAATTATATATTTGGACAAAAAAAGGCTCGATTTATAAAACGTTTATTGGGTCTGCAAATTACACTCAAAATGCTTTTTCTAATAAGCAGAGAGAAGTGGTTGCAGAACTGTATGATTCTAATGTCCTAGATTATTATAACAGCTTAGAAGCTGATTCTATTTATTGCAATCATCAAGATACAGAAGGTATGATTAATATCTATAATGATAGGAACTATTTTAGAAGAGCATGGATTGAAGAAAGTTCACAATATTCAAAAGTGAAATTGTCAAATCCTGTTGGTGTTGAAAAAGTAACAATATCATTATTAAGCAATAGAACGGGAGATATTCAAAATGTAGGCGGATTGAATTGGGGACAACGAGCAGGAAGAGATCCAAATCAAGCTTATATTCAGCTGCCACCTGAAGTTTATCGAAGTGATTTTTTCCCTGTTAGAGGGACTCATTTCACTGTAGTTACAGATGATTCAAAAACATTTATTTGTACTAGAGCTCAAAAAAGTGAGGAAGGACATGCTATTGAAACGCCGCACAATAATGCATTGCTTGGAGAGTATTTTAGGAATCGAATGGGATTATCAAATGGAGAATTTATAAGTAGACAATTGATGGAGCGTTATGGTAGAACAGATGTGACTTTTTATAAATTTGATGATGAAAATTATTATATGGATTTTTCTGTAACATTATAAAATATTTGTCAAAATACGATTGAAGAAAAAAATGTAAATTCTAACTTGTAAATCTCGTTCGTTGCGTCTTTAGCAAAGAGTTTGGAGCCGTTTTGTGCATTGCTAAAGACAGAACATAAACTTTTTTGCACATCCTCTAACTCTTTCGTTTGAAAAAGTTTTATGAATTTCGCTTGAATGATTACTAATCCTCTATTTATAGATGTTTGTAGCTGGGAAATTTTAAACAAGATGCAAGCGTGCAAGCGGGCGTCCTTTTCTGTCTGACAACATAAATAGAGCTAATCATTTTAGATTTCATTTATGTGGTCAGAGTTCGCCGCAGGCGAAAAAGAAAAGAGTCTTTTTAAAAAAACAGCCACCCCTTTTACGAGATGGCTTGTTATTTTGCCACTGTCTAAAACTACAGTTTCGCTTTTTGCTCTTTGGTCAGCACATTGTAGCACTCTTCCATCATCTCGATTCGATCTAGCTTGATTTTGCCTTCGGTAGCGTTGATAGATTTTGCATACTTTTTAGCTTTGTTGAAGTCGTGTTTGTGCAGGCTAACTTTTTCTTCGATTTTAGCTTTTTGGATCTCGGTTCTAAGCTCAAACATCTGATCACGGTGAGCTTTGCGGATCTCTTGCATTTTGTCTTTTTGCTCGGGAGTCAAATCTACGGACTCAAACATTCGAGGCTCCATACCTCTTTTTCCCATTCTTTGTGAGTTTTCGCCTTTTTGTCTGGGCCTGCAGTCATCACCAGCACAACCTTCTTTTCTCTCTTTTGGTCCGAAGGCGAAGCAAGCTACGCTCAGACTAACCATTACCATAAATAAACAAGCTTTTTTCATTTTTTTTACTCCTTTTCTTTTTCCTTTTCTTTTTCTTTTTCCTGGGTTTTATATTCGATTAAACAATCGATAAACTTATTTTCTCGCTCGATCGTGATGCTGATGAGCGAATCTCTGAGTAAAAGCAAATCTTCTTGGCTGAGATCTTCTTCCAAAAATCGGCAAATCAGTCTATCTTTGCAATCGTTCGATTTTCGCACATCTTGGCGAAGGCTGTTTTTCTTGGATTTGAAGAATTTACGCAAAGACTCTTTTTTGTGAGGTTTCATGCGATGATGGTTTAGCGGTGGGAACTTCTTTCTTTGCTGGCAAGCTTTGGTGATGAAGATCAAGTTGAAAACGATAGAGCAGATCAGCACTCCATAAATTATCCATTTTTTCATAAATTTTCCTCCAAATATGAATAGATAGAGTTGTTACTCAGGTTTGGTGAGTCGTAATCTTCGTAGAAGTGGTTACCACTCAAACTACCAACTGCCGCAAAAAGGGTGAAACAAGCGGCGATGGCTACTTTTTGCCACCATCTGTGCCCAAATTGGTAAGAGCAAGGTAACTGGCTAGAGATGGCTTGCCAAGTGCCTTTGGGGGCAGAGCCGAAAGAAAACGAGCCGATTTGGTCAATCTCTTGCAAAAACCGCAACTTTTTTTGGCAATCCGGGCAATGGCTAAGGTGATCCAAAAATTGCTTTTTGCGTGGCAAGCTGAGTTCTTGGTCAAAGTATCGGTTTAGGTTTTGACAAACTTCTTTAATCATTTTCACCTCCTTTGGTATTACAGCCATTTGCTGAGATCTCTTTTTCAGCGTCGCTGTATTGTGTTAGAGAGTTAAGGTAGCCAAACTCCCTCAAATTTTTTAACTCTTGGCGCAAAAAGTTACGCACTCGGGTGAGGACGCTTTCTACAGCTTTGCAAGTGAGTCCTGTGATGTTTGCTATCTCTTGGTAAGAAAACCCTTGGTAAGTTTTCAACTCGAAAACATCTTTGTCTTTTGGTTTTAGTTTACAAATAGCTTTTTCTATCTGCAGTTGCAGGTAGTGGTTGCGATCTTGATGTTTGGTGCTGGTGTGCAGACTCTCTTTGAGTGCTTGCTCTTTTTTTTGCTTTTGGGTGTTGTCGATAATCAGGTGGTAAGCGGTTTTGTAGAGGTAGCTTTTGGGATACTCTAGCCGCTCAAACTCGGGGAAAACTTTGAGGTAGGAGTTTTGCAAGATGTCGGCACTTTTCTCGCTGTTTCGCACCCTTTTGAGGATGTAGTGGTAAAGCAAGTTGGAGGTCTGATTGTAGAAGCTGGCAAACTCTTTTTGTTTCTTGATCTCTTGACTGTTCAAAACTACTCCCTAAAATTTTTTTTTGTGCAACAAAAGCTTTGGTTTACCTTCGCTGTGTGAAACCCATAGAGTCAAGTAAAAATAAAACCCCGTAAAATTTGTTAAATTTTCTTTTACAGCAGAAGTTGGTAAATGTCAAAAAAGAGGTTTGACAATATTAAATAAATATAAAAAGTTGTGTTGAAATTCGGTTGAATTGTGAGCTGAGTTGCATTTAAGGAGGCTAAATGAAATCTTTTTGTGGCAATATCGTAGATCCGATCAAGAAGAAGATTTTCCCAGGTAAGATAGATGTGGACAAGGGGAAGATCGTCGCTATTACACCTCAAAACGATAAAGATTACGACAATTTCTTGTTGCCGGGCTTCGTCGATTCTCACATCCATGTGGAGTCTTCGATGTTGACGCCAGCTGAGTTTGGTAGAGTGCTGGTGCGTTTTGGCACGGTAGGCACTGTGTCTGATTGCCATGAGATAGCCAATGTAAAGGGCGTGGAGGCTGTTAAGTATATGATCAAAGAAGGCAAGAAGACGCCCTTGAAGATCTACTTTAGCATCCCCTCTTGCGTGCCAGCCACGGAGTTCGACTCTTCGGGGGCAAACCTTGATGCGCCAGCCTTGGAAGAGCTGATGAAGATGGATGAGCTTAAATATCTGGGTGAGTTTATGGATGTTCCCGGGGTGGTGAACAAAACGCCTTTGGTGCAGGCGAAGTTGGATATGGCTAAGAAGTATGGTAAGCTCATAGATGGTCACGCCCCTGAGCTGCGTGGGCAGATGGCAAAGAGGTATGCTCAGGCTGGGATAACCACCGACCACGAGTGTGTCACTCCCCAAGAGGCTATCGAGAAGATCGGCTACGGGATTAAGGTGCAGATCCGCCAAGGTGCGGCGGTGAAGAACTTCGACGATTTGATCACGATAGCACACGACCATTATCAAGATTGTATGTTTTGCTCAGACGATCTGCATCCCGATATTTTGGTGCGTGGGCATATGAACCTTCTGGTGCAAAAGGCAGCTCGGCGCGGCATCTGCCTTTATAAGGTGCTGCAGATGGTGAGTGTAAACCCTGTCAAACACTACGGGCTGGATGTGGGTCTTTTGCAGGTTGGCGATTCTGCCGACTTTATTGAGATGGAAGATTTGCAATATTTTCAGGTGCTGCGAACGGTGATAAACGGAGAGGTTGTTTACGAAAAGGGCAAAGATATCTTGTCTTATCAAAAGCCAGATCTGATCAACAACTTCGTGGCTAAGTTGCCAAAGAGTTTGGATGTGCCTGCCAAAGATGGGCAGATAAATGTGATCGAGCTGGTCAAAGATCAGGTGTTGACCAACTGGATAAAGATGACACCCAAGGTGGCACAGGGTAAGCTGGTGCCCGATCTTGAGCGTGATTTGCTCAAGATGGTCAGTCTCAACCGCTACCAAGAGGGCGCCGAGCCTGCGTTTTGTTTTGTCAAAGGGTTTAACCTGCGCAAAGGGGCAATAGCCAGTAGCGTGGCGCACGATAGCCACAACTTGTTAGCTGCAGGAACAAACGACAAAGATATCTTGCGGGCGCTAGAGCTTTTGATAGAGCATAAAGGCGGAGTTGCTTTCGTCGATGGTGAAAATGAGTTCATCTTACCTTTGCCGGTAGGCGGGATAATGAGCGATAAACCTTATGATCAGGTGAGCAAAGCTTACCAAAAGTTGGAGGAGCTAGGGCGCTCTGCGGGAACAGACCTTTTCTCGCCTTATATGAGTCTGTCTTTTTTGACGCTTTTGGTCATCCCAGAGCTGAAGATGAGTGATAGGGGTCTTTTTGATGGGGTAAATTTTCGGTTTGTAGATCTGTATGCAGATTAAGAGTCGGTTCAGTCAGGGGTTGTCCAAGCTAAAGAAGTGCTTTTTTTCTAAGCCTTTGTGGCGATACTTAAACCTTTTTCCGTTGGCTTTGCGGGGTTATGTCTTCGATAAATGCCAGTTTCATGCCTCGGCTCTGACGCTTTACACCTTGCTGGGATTTGTGCCGATCTTGGCACTAGCTTTTGGAGTGGCACAAGGTTTTGGGGTGAAAGAGCTTTTGCAGGAGCAGATAATCGCCCAAGTGCCTCAGCAAGAGGTGATCTTGCAAAAGATTTTCAGCTTTGCCCAAAACCTTTTGGAGCGCACCCGAAGCGGGATTATGATCGGGATTGGTTTGGGACTGCTTTTTTGGAGTTTGCTCTCGATATTGTGGCAGATAGAGAGCGTGTTCAACCAAATTTGGCAGATAAAAGAGAACCGCAACTTCTCGAAGATGCTTACCGACTACTTTTCGGCGATGGTTATCTTGCCCATCTTGTTTATCGTTTCGGGTAGTGCCAACATCTTTTTGAGCGGTCAGCTGACCAAGATTATGTCGCAAGGCTATTTCTGGGGACTCTTGGACTCTGCTTTGCGCGTGCCGATAAAGATTTTTCCTTACTTCATCATCTGGATTTTGTTCTCGTTTCTTTATGTTTATATGCCCAATCGCAAGGTGAAGATAAAGTATGCCATCGTGGCAGGGGTGATCTCGGGCTCGCTCTACCAGCTGACCCAGTTTTTCTATTTTTGGCTACAAATCGGGCTGTCTTCTTACAACGCCATCTATGGTAGTTTCGCTGCCATTCCGCTTTTCTTGATCTGGATGCGCACCAGCTGGATGATAATCCTTTATGGTGCCGAGTTTTTTTTCGTCTTGGAAAACTACAACATCCACTACGGGGGGAGTGTCCAGCGGAAGATGAGCTTTCGCCAAAGTTTCGTTTTGGCTCGCAAGATAATCATCTTGATTAGCAAAAATTTCGACAAGATGCAGGGGAGAACCAGCTTGGACTACCTTTCCAAGAAGCTGCGCCTGCAAAAAGCTCTGGTGATGATGGTGGTGGAACAGTTGGTGCAACTGGAGATATTGGTGCAAGTGGAGTCTGATAAGCGAGGGAAATATTTTTACTCTTTGGCGATGCCTCAGGCGAAATTAACCAACAAAATTCTTTTGGACAAGTTGGCCTCCGACGGCGAGAGTCGTTTGGTGGCTATTTAGTTCCCAAAAAATCCTTTACAAAAAATCTGTCTTTTTGAGTGTTGACACTCGAAGAATATGAGAGTCGTGTCTCAAAAAAAAAGAGGTATAATGAAAATATATTCTAAATACATCAAGAAGATTGTTGCGCGTTGCAAAAGGTATAACGAAAATTATATAACTTACAAAGATTTGCACGAGATTTTGCCCAACGACCCGATGTTTATAGACGCTATCGATGAGATTGTTGAGGAGCTGGAAAGCAAGAACATCAAGACCGTGGACGAGACTTCGGTGAAGATGGCAATCGAGCAGGTGAAGGTCAAAGATAGCCAGAAGAAGCGGCGGATTGAGCGGTTTGACGATGCGGTGAAGATGTATTTGAAAGAGATTGGCAAGATTCCCCTTTTGGACAAACAAGGCGAGGTGGAGCTATCGAAGAAGATAGAGGAAGGGCAAAACTGGATCAACAAGTTTATTTTTGTCTCGGGAAGCACGCTCAAGGAGTTCCAAAACTTCAAGGTTCGTTATGTGGAAGGCAGGATAAAGCTGGAGCAGATTTTGAAGCTGAATTTCGAGAGTTGGATGGACAAAGAGCGCACCGACGAGACTTTTGAAGATTTTTCCAAGAAACTAGCCAAGATCGACAAGAAGTTCAAGCAGATTGGGGCGATGCTGGATAAATACAAGAATGTGGAAGAGAAAGAGCAAAAGAAGATAGACAAAGAGATTATCAAGATCCGCGAGAAGATCGTGGAGATCTATGAGACGATGAAGTTCAACAAGAAGATGGTCTCCAGGGCCATTTATCGGATCAACTCTTTGGCTGAAAGGATCATTGAGAGCAAACAAACCATACGGGAGATCGCCAAGGTCAAGACTTACACCGTCAACGAGATTTGCTCCTTTGGAAGGCAGGCGCAGAAGTCGGATGAGGAGTATGAGGCTGTCAAGAAGAAGACGGGTGTGGACGCCGAGGTGTTTATCGAGGTGTTGCGGAAAATAAAAAACGCCAGACGCAAGATGCGACGCGTGGAGTTGGAGACGAAGCTCAGATCGCCGGAGATGTTGGACATCTTGGAGAAGATTAACAAGGGCGAGCGTATCAAAGAGGTGTCGAAAAACAAGATGATTGAGGCGAATGTGAAGTTGGTGATCAGCATCGCTAAACGCTACAACAATAAAGGGTTGGATTTTTTGGATCTGATTCAGGAAGGTAACCATGGCCTTATGAATGCGGTGGAAAAATACGACTATCGCAAAGGTTACAAGTTTTCCACTTACGCTACTTGGTGGATTCGCCAGTCGATCAGTAGAGCCATCGCCGATCAAGCCAAGACGATCAGGATTCCGGTGCATATGATCGAGCTGATTAACAAAGTCAACAGGACCCAGCGACGTCTGGAGCAAAAGCTGGGGCGCAAGCCTTACATCAAAGAGGTGGCAGCCGAGATGGATTTGCTGCCAGAGAAGGTGAAGACGATTATGTCTTTTACCCCCGATACCGTTTCACTAGACAAGCCGGTGGGGAACGACTCTAGCGAAGATACGATTTTGAGCGACTTCATCGAGGACGCTAGCACCATCGCTCCCGAGCGGGTGGCTGAGCGTAGTTTGCTCAAGAAACAGATCGACGAGGTTTTGCAGACGCTGACAGCCAGAGAGGAGAAGATTTTGCGTCTTCGTTTCGGGATAGACGATGGTTACCATCGGACTCTGGAGGAGGTCGGCAGCATCTTTAATGTGACCAGAGAGCGGATTCGCCAGATCGAGAACAAAGCTCTGATAAAGCTGCGTCACCCGACTCGTATCCATCTGCTACAAAAGTTTATCGATAATTATAACATAAAGTAAGCTCTTATATGACCTGACCACATAAATGAAGTCTCAAATGATTAGCCGTATTTATGTGGTCAGGTCAGAAATTAAAAGTTATCCCTTATAACTCATTAATTTCTTTGGAGCGGAAGCGACAAAGCCAGTGGAGGGCTATTCTTTTTTGCGGGGCAGGTAAGCACCCGCTCCCTTCCTTATTTTATTAAGTAAATTATTATCACTTTCTCCTGCGGAGGGCTTACTCTTTTCGGATTGCCGAAAAGAGTAACAGAAAAGACAACTCCGCTTCAAAGCGCCAGCGATGGGGCGTGTCACCAGTAGAGTAAAAAAGTGTGGTTGTTCCCGTTTATTACCCGTAGTCTTGTCATTTTCTAAGCCTAACTTTTGCACCTCTACTGAGAAAGTGGTTTTTGTCGCTGGCTTAACAAAATAACGAAAACGGGCTAATTCCCCTTTAAGCGGAGGTTGTCCCGCCCAATGGCTTTGGCTCTAACGAGCCAGCCAAAGAAAAAATTGGGAATGAAAAATGAAAAATTCCACCCAAACCCTTTCCCCGCTAAGTAGTGGTTTAATTTTTTCACTTTTATTTTTAATTAACAACTATCCATTGTAACTCATCAATTGCTTTGGAGCGGAAGCGACAAAGCTGTGGGAAGGGCTAGTAATCAATCAAGACTAAATCCGTGAACTTGCTTAAACGACTGAAATTGTGGCTGTGTGAGGAGTTTATTTCTCTGTCTTTAGCGTATCTAAGAAAGAATCTAAACGATGCACTACAGCCACAACGAGGGAGTTTTGCAAGTTAGGATTTTGTCTTTTGATTTGATTTTTTCTTTCGGTCACATTTATTTTTTTTCAAAAAAAAAGAAAGGTGACATAAGTAACCCGCTGAAAGCCAAACAACCAAATCTCCGCAGGAGAAAAGAAAAGAGAGGGTCTGGCTGAAAGCCAAGAACCAAAAAGAAAGGTGATTAACTTCGCCGCCAGGCGAAAAAAGAGACCCACCGCAAGGTGATAACCCAAACCACCCTGGAAACTAAAAGAGATAAAAGATTTGACATAAAACTAAAAATCAAGAGAAAGTGAACAAAATAATCAAAAGATGAAGGAGAAAAAAATGAAGAAGATTTTAATTTTAGTTGTTGGAATAGCTTTCTTGTTTGGCTGTGCCTCAAGAGAGGTTTCCAGAGTAGCAGCGGATAAGCAAACAGATTTTAGTGGTAGGTGGAACGACACCGACTCTCGCCTGACGGCACAATCGATGATAGAGCAGAGTCTTGCCGCACCTTGGCTTGCCGATTACAAGCAAGAGAACAGCGGTAAAAAGCCGGTGGTTATCGTCGGTGGTATTGGTCTGAAGAACTCAACTGAGCATATCAACACCCAAACTTTCATCAAAGATATGCAAAAAGTTTTGATAAACTCTGGTAAGGTGAAGTTCGTGGCAAGCGACTCGGAGCGAGGTCAAGTCAGAGGCGAGCGCAAGCAGCAACAGGCTCACGCTTCGATGGAGACAGCCAAGCGTTTGGCAGCGGAGACGGGCGCCGACTTTATGCTCACGGGTGATATTAGCGTTATCTTGGACGAGTATGAGGGTCAACAAGCCAAGTTTTATCAGATCGATTTGCAACTGATTAACATTGAGACCAATGAGATTGCTTGGATTGGAGACAAGAAGATTAAGAAGCTAATCGGTAAAGATTCCCATTCATGGTAAGATTTAGTTGGCTTTTAGTTTTAGTTTTTACGATTGGTTGTGGCACTACTGCAACCAATCTTTCTCATTATACCCAAATAGATAAAGGGCTAATCTCACAAGATTACGACTCGGCAATAAAGGCGCTGGAGGCACGCGAAGGTTACAACCAGAAAGATAAGGTGTTGTATTATCTAGACTTGGGGATGATCTACCATTATGCGGGCGACTACCAAAAAAGCAATCAGGCACTGGATAGAGCCGAGAGTTACATCGACGATCTTTACACCAAAAGCGTTTCCAAGGCGGCTTTGTCTTATCTATTGAACGATAATGCCTTAGATTATGCGGGCGAAGATTACGAGGATATCTACACGAACTTGATTAAAGCTTTTAACTATATGCAACTGGGAATGGTGGACGATGTGTTCGTGGAGATAAATAGGCTCAACCACAAACTCTCGGTGTTGGAAGACAAAAACGCCAAGTTGGATAGAGCTTACAACAAGAGCAAAGACAGCAAGATCAAGATTAAGGCTGCCACCAACAAGTTTTATAACGACGCCTTGGGCAGATATATCAGCATGCGGCTCTACGAGTATTTGGGCAAGTGGGACGATGCGGCTATCGATCGGGATAAGATCGAGAAAGCTTTTGCGGTGCAAAAATCTATTTACAACTTTCCGCAGCCGAAGTTGAGCGATGCTGGGCAGACCAAGGGTAAAGTGGCAGTGAGTCTGGTGAGCTTGGTAGGATTGGGGATGGTGAAAGAGGCGAAAACCTTATACATTCACACTCAGCCCGGGATGGGTATAATTGCCACCTCTAAAACTGGCACAAGAGGCAATTTTGATTTGCAAGGGTTTAACAGTTTTGCTTATCCGGGGTTGCCGGGTGGTTACAACTTCAAGTTCCAGTTGCCGTTTTTGACAAAGAGAGCAACCCAAGTAAGCAAGGTGGAAGTGGTGGTGGTGGACACGACAGGACAAGAGGTGGTTCGAGCAGATCTGTCTTTGATGGAAGATTTTGACAAAGTGGTCAAGAGCGTTTTCGATCTGAGTTACAACAGGGTGGTCATAAAAAGTATCACGCGGGCGATAACCAAGGGGTTGGCTGGTGAGGCTGCCAAAAATGTAGCCAAAGAGAAGTATGGCAAAGACAATCTTTTTGTGTTGCTGGGTGGATTGGCTTTGGATGCGGGGTTGAACGCTACCGAGAACGCCGATTTGCGTACAGCCAGATATTTGCCGTCCAAAGGTTATATCGCCGATGTTTATCTGGCACCGGGAGTTTATAGCTGGCAAGTCAACTACTATAATCGAAACGGAAAGTTGTTGAAAAGAGAAGATTTAGGCAAGAGGAGAGTCGGAGAAGATTTGCTCAACTTCTATCAATCTTACTGCGTTAAATAAAAAAGGAGAAAAATCAGATGAAATTTTTTAAAGTTTGTTTATTTGTTTGTTTGCTAGCAGGATGTGCCGCGGCGCCTAAGACTCCTGAGGCGATGCAAGACAAGTTTTTGAACTCGATAGACGGAGCCGGTAAGTTCCCCGAAGAGGACTACTTGTCGGCCTTGGGTAGTGGCGACACCTACGAAGATGCCAAGAGGATGGCACAAGCGAACCTTGCCAAAATCTTTAGCGTGGATGTTTCTGCCAAAAGCAAAACTTTGCAAAAGTATGCCGAGATTTTGAATGCGGACGGTGTGCAACAAGAGCAAAGCGCCAGCCAAGAGAGTTCGGTGGAGACCAGCACCAACCAAAGGCTGGTGAATGTGAAGTTTGCCGGTAAATACAAAGACGACAAAAACAAGGTGCACACCTTGGCTTATATCGATAGACGAGAGACGGCGAAGATTTATGAGCAGCGGATTTCGGACAACGAAGATAATTTGCGGGTGTTTGTCCAAAAAGGCAGAAAAAGCAAAGATATTATTCAGAAATACAGCTGTTACAAAGCGGCTCTGGCTTACTCCAAGATCAACAGGAGCTTGCTGGAGAAGTTGCAGGTGATAAGCCCCAAAGATGCTCAGATGAACATTCAGACTTACTCCTACTCCAAGTTGGCTACCGGGGTTCGCGAATTGAGCAAGAAGATAACTTATGTGGTGAGTGTTCAGGGCGATAACAACGATGCGGTCAAAGGTATGGCAGAGCGGATTATGTATAATCTAGATTTTAAGGGTAGCAAAGATCCGCTTTTGAAACTCAATGTGAGCGTGAAGTTTGAGAAAGAGGAGTTAGGCAAAAGCACCAAGTTTTATCGTTGGAACTTGGCTTTGAAGATCGTAAGGACAGATCTGAACAAGACGATATTGAGCTTGGACAAAGTCGGTCGCGACGGCGGGCTTAGTTACGAAAGAGCCAAACAAGTCTCTTACTATCAGATGCGGAAGTTTTTGGCTGCGAACATAAAGAACGAGTTGGAAGCCTATTTCGATTCCAGAATTTAGCTGATGAAAAGCATCAAGGATCGCATAAACTTCTTAGTTGCTCAAATTAAGAAGCACAATCTTTTGTATTATCAAAAGGCGACTCCACAAATATCTGATGGTGAATACGATCAGCTTTTAGCCGAGCTGAAGCAGTTGGAGCGGGACTACCCCCAGTATCGACAAGAAGGCTCGCCCACGCAGGTGGTGGGGAGTGATTTGAACCAGCAGAGCAAGAGCATCGCCCATCTGATGCCGATGTATTCGCTCGACAACCTTTTTTCGGTGGAGGCGGTGGTTGACTTTTGGCAAAGTTTGGGTTGCCCTAGGCTGAGTATGGAGCCCAAGTTTGACGGCTTTTCGGTGAGCGTTTATTACGAAAAAGGGCAGTTGCAATACGCTACCACCAGAGGCGATGGCAAAAAAGGTGAAAACATCACTGCCAATCTGCAGATGGTGAAGGGGCTGCCTCGGCAAATAGCTTGGCAAAAGCCGCTGGAGGTGCGGGGCGAGATCTTTATGGCAGTCAGTGAGTTTCAGCGTCTGCAAAAACAAGGCTACAGCTTCGCTAACCCACGCAATGCGGCGGTGGGAGCCATAAAGCTAAAGGATAAGGCTCAGGCAAAAAATCGCCACCTGCAAGTTTACTTTTACGCCCTTGGTTACAGTCAAGATCTGCCGCTGAGCTCTCAAGAAGATTTGTTATCTTTTTTGCGGGAACAAGGGTTGCCGGTGAGTTCTTTGTCCAAGTTTGCCACCAGCCGACAAGAGCTTTGTGACTATTGTGCTCAGCTGGATGAGATGCGAGCGGGGCTAGAGTTTGAGATCGATGGGATCGTCTTTAAGGTCAGCGAGTTTACTTTGCAAAATCAGCTAGGGTTCACCAGCAAATATCCGCGCTGGGCGATGGCTTACAAGTTTCCTGCCCAGCGGAAAGTTTCCACGCTTTTGGATATCGAGTATAATGTGGGCAGAACCGGAGCCATCACCCCGGTGGCTATCTTACAACCGGTGCAGATTTCCGGTAGCACCGTCAGTCGGGCGACACTCCACAACTTTGCGTTTTTGCAGTCGCTGGATTTGCATTTGGGAGACCAGGTGGTCTTGATCAAATCTGGCGAGATAATCCCCAAGATAGTCAGGGTGGCAACCAAAGCCAAAAACGGCAAAGAGATTGAGTTGCCCAAGGTTTGTCCTGTGTGTGGCTCTTGCCTCAAGCAAGGCAAGTTTATCGTCAGTTGTGATAACAAAGATTGCCCTGCTAGAGCCCTTAAGAAGATCGAGCATTTTGTCTCTAAGGGGGCTATGGACATCGTTGGGCTTGGTCCCAAGCAGATCAAACTTTTGGCAGAGAAAGGTCTTTTAGATAAGATAGAAGATATTTACAACCTTGATTACCAGCAGATTTTGCTCTTGGAGCGACAAGCTCAGCAGTCGGTGCAAAACTTGAGGGAGTCGGTGCAAGCGTCCAAAAGCAAAGGGTTTGCCAAGGTTTTATACGGTTTGGGCATTGCGGGAGTGGGAGAGCAGACGGCGGTGGCTTTGGTCAGCCACTTTGGCTCTTTGCAAAGTTTGCAAGAGGCTACTGCCGAGCAGCTGATGAGCGTTGCCGATGTTGGAGCTGTGCTGGCAAAAAACATCTTGGCTTACTTCGCCAGCCAGGAGAGTTTGCGAACGATAGCCGCCTTGCAAAAGGCAGGCTTGAGGTTTGTCGCAGAAGAAGAAAAGACTCAAGCGGGGAGGCTGACAGGGAAAACCTTCTTGGTGACGGGCAAGTTGGCAAGATACAAAAGGCAAGAGCTGAAAGATATTTTGTTAAAGAGTGGAGCAAAGGTGGTCTCTGGCGTCTCGGCAAAGCTAGACTACTTGATCGTGGGCGAGAAGCCCGGCTCCAAGCTGAGCAAAGCCAAGGAGCTAGGGACGGTGAAGATCGTCCAAGAGGCAGATGTGGAGAAGATGTTGAGGTGAGGAAAAGAGGAATCTAGCAATTTTCCCCAAAAAGTGTTTGACACAAAGTTGCGGTTTGGCAGTAGTGACAAGACAATAAGGTTAAAGGTTATTAAAGAAGGTTAGGAAAAGATGTTGAACGAAGTCGGACAAAAGCTTGCCAGCAGAAAGATGATGCGAATGTTGGGTATGATGTGTATGCCAAGTGAGTGTTCGATGGCGTTTTTGACTAATTAAGGTAATCTTAAATTAGATAATAAAAAAATTGTGAGAGAGTCGTCGGCAAAAAAGCGAGGGCTCTTTTTTTTGTTGAAAAAAATTATAAAGTAGAGGAAGTGAGAAAGATGAAAAGTGTTAGTGAGATTAAAAGGAGATTGGCAGAAGGGAAGGCTGTGGTTATTACTGCCGAAGAAGCCTCGCTGCTTGCCAAGACTAAATCGAAAGCCGAGATTAGCCAAGAGGTGGATGTGGTGACAACTGCCACTTTTGCCCCGATGTGTTCTTCGGGATGCTTCTTGAACTTTGGTAATCTGGATTTGCCGATACGAATGGAGACGATTCATCTCAACGGAGTGCCGGCTCATGGGGGGTTGGCAGCGGCAGACACTTATCTGGGAGCGGCCTCGGAAAATCCTGACAACCCTGGCTATGGCGGCGCGCATGTCATCTGCGATCTGATTGCCGGCAAGAGTGTGTGCCTAGAGGCGCAAGGGAAAGGGACCGACTGCTATCCGCGCAAAGAGGTGAAAACTTACTTCAAGCTAGAAGATATTAACCAAGCCTATTTTTATAATCCACGCAACGCTTATCAAAACTATCCGGTGGCTGTGAACACGACCGATAGGGATATTTACACCTATATGGGTAAACTCAGCGCCAGCTTGGGCAACGCCAGCTACTCCAGTGCGGGCGAGCTTAGTCCGCTTTTGAACGATCCCAAAATGAGGACGATCGGAGTCGGCTCAAGGATTTTTCTGGCAGGAGCCAGAGGTTATGTGAGTTGGCAAGGCACGCAATACGACAACCAAAGGGAGGAGAACGAGTATGGCATTCCTATGGTGCAGTCGGCAACTTTGGCTCTGATTGGCGATATGAAGAAGATGGACTCTAGGTTTGTCAAGCCCTTAATCTTGAAAAAATACGGAGTGAGCCTTTTTGTGGGTGTGGGTATTCCTATCCCCGTCTTGGATGAGGAGATAGCCAAAGATGTGAGTATCACCAACGACAAGATAGACACGCTGGTGCGTGACTACTCCCAGACGGGTCATCCTGTGCTAAGCAAGACTAACTATGCCGAGCTTTTTAGTGGTCAAGTCAACATCGATGGGAAAAGCGTGAAAACTTTCTCTTTTTCTAATATGGACAAGGCGCGCCAGATCGCCGAGCTGTTGAAGAAAAATTTGCAAGAAGGGGTGTTTACGATTACTAAACCGGTGGAGTTTTTTGAAGATAAAGTGGTGCAAAAGCCGCTTATCTTACGCAAGAAAGATGAACGATAATCTGCGCATCTATCGGCATTTGGGCAAAGGCTCACGGCAGAGTGTGCAAGTGTGTTATAAGCAGAGCGACTTGGAGGTGCATTTTTGTGGGAAGGCAGACGCCCAAGAGTTGGGGCAGAAGGCTCTTTCGAAGATTAAGCAGCTCAGGCACGCTTTGGAAGATTATCCAGATTTTGCCAGTTTGCATTCGCTTGTGCCGGTGGAGGTAGAAGATGGCGACCCCAAGGGTGTGCGTGAGTTGAAACGGTGTGCTAGCCAAGCGGGGGTCGGACCACTGGCAGGGGTGGCAGGATTTTTTGCCAAAGAGGTTGGAGAACACCTTTGGCAAAGCTTCGCCCTCGACCAGGTGTTGGTGGAAAACGGCGGAGACCTTTACTTGGCAGGCAATAAACCGATGAGCGTCTATCTGCCGGGCAGTGAGAACCAGAGCGATTTGCGCATAACCATAGACAGCTTGCCCATGGGAGTGGCTACATCTTCGGGTAAGTTCGGTCCCAGCTTTAGCAAAGGACGAGCCGACAGGGTGTGTGTGGTGGCAGAAGATGCGGTGTTGGCAGACTGTTTGGCGACCGCTTACGCTAACCGCCTTGCCTCGGCTGACGATCTGGAAGATGTTTTGCAAGGGTTAGACCCGCGAGTGTTGGGGTTTATCGCTTGCATCGACGGAAATTTTGCGATTAAGTCCGATTTTGAAGTGGATTTTTGTTGAGAAGATGAAAAAATTTAAGAAGGTAAGATGAAAGTTGTAGAAGCTTTGCAGCAAGAAAAACCGGTGTTGTCTCTGGAGGTGTTGCCGCCTTTGCGTGGATGTGGACTTGCCAAGGTGTTAAACCCTTTGCAGAGGTTGAAGAGGTTCAACTACCAGTTTGTGAATGTAACTAATCACCAAAGGGCTTACAAGCTGGTGGAGAGTGAGCACGGGGTAGAAAGGCAGGCGACCAATAGACGCACCGGCACTCTGGGGGTAGCCTCGGCTATTCAGAGCAAGATGGGGGTCGATGCGGTGCCGCACCTGATTTGCGGAGGTATGGATAAGTTCGAGTTAGAAGATTTACTCATCGATTTGAACTTCTTGGATATCGACAACCTCTATGTAATAAGGGGCGATCCGCAGATGGGTGAGCGATGTTTTAAGCCCAAGGCGGACGGGTTTGCTCACGCCGATCAGATGGTGGAGCAGATCAAGGCGATGAATCAGGGTGTTTACCTCTCTCAGGTCAAAAATCCGACTAAGAGCGATTTTTGTGTCGGCGTGGCAGCGTATCCCGAGAAACATTTCGAGGCTTTGAATATGGAGAGCGATTTGCTCTATTTGCGTAAGAAGCTGGAGGCTGGAGCCGACTACATCATCACCCAGATGTTTTACGATGTGCAGAAGTTCAAGCAGTTTGTGAGCTTGGCACGCCAACAAGGCATAGATGTGCCGATTATCCCAGGGCTGAAACCCATTGGTTCGCAAAAGGTGTTGGCAACTTTGCCCCGAGCTTTTTATTTCGATGTGCCAAGCCAGTTGGTGCAAGGGATGATGGACGCCGGTAGCAAACAGGCGGAGCGAGAGTTTGGCTTGCAGTTTATGAGTGGGATGATCAAGGAGCTTTTGGATTTTGGGGTGCCGGGTATTCATCTATTTACCATGGGCAGCAGCAAGTTGACCGAAGATCTCTTGAGCAGATTTAAGGGAGTTTTTTAGATTGGCATCGATCGAAAAGCATCTGGCTTTGCCCGATTGGCAGAGCGTTTCTGCCAGAGTCGGGATGAATCGCAAAGGTGTATCCAAAGGTTTAGGCGATTACAAACAGTGGGTTTACAGAAAAGGTTTTGCCCTTGTCCAGCCGCAGCTCAGCTCTATCACCTTGGAGTATAGCACCGATTTGGTTTTGCCCACCACTTTTGCCCTGCCCAGGCAGGTCACTTACTTCGCGGCAACTTTGGGTAAAGAGATAGACCAGAGCATAGGCGACTACTTCCAAAAGGGTCAAGATTTGAAAGGGCTTATTTTGGACGCTTGGGCATCGCAATCTGTGGAGCAGATGCTACGCTGGTGGGACAGAGTGCTTCGATATCGCTACGGCAAAGGCACCATTCGTTTTAGTCCCGGTTACAAAGGGCTAGATATTTTGGCTAATGTGGAGATTTTGGAGCGGTTTGTTAATTTGCCCGCAGTGGTAGCAGACCGACAAACGGGGATAATGTTGCCCCGAAAATCTTGCGTGGCTTTGATCGGTTGGGAAAAGAAAATTTAGTAAAGGTTGATAAGATGAAAAGAGCAGAGTTTGCACAAATCGTAAAAAGCAGAGTCTTAACGCTGGATGGGGCTTACGGAACCGAGTTTTTCAAGCGTGGTTACGGTAAGTATTGCACCGATGAGCTGAATTTGAGCCATCCTCAGGTGGTGCTTGATTTGCAGCGGAGCTATGTGCAGGCTGGGGCGGATATCTTGTTGACCAACACCTTCAACGCCAATCCGATGAAGCTGGCTAAGTTGGGGCTAGCCGATAGGTTTGCGCAGATAAACAAGCAGGCGGTGAAGATAGGCCGCCGGGCTATCGGCTGCAAAGATTGCTGGTTGTTCGGCAACCTCAGCTCGTGCGGAGATTACATCGAGCCTTTTGGGCAGGCAGAATTTGACAGTGTTGTTCAAACTTTTGCCAGTCAAGCCAAGTTGCTCTTTGAGCTGGGCGTCAGTGGGTTTGTGCTAGAGACTGTATCCGATTTGGCAGAGTTCAAAGCGGCAGTGGTGGGCATCCGCTCGGTGTGTCCAGATTTGCCATTGGTAGCCAAGATGACTTTTGAGGCTGATGGAGTTTGCACCACCGGCTCCAAGGCAGAGATTTTTGCAGCTTTGGCGCAAGATCTGGATGTCGATGTGGTCGGAGTTAACTGCTCGACGGGCCCTGAGCAGATGGTGGAGAATATCAAGAGGTTGAAGAGATACACCAATAAACCGCTGAGCGTGGAGCCTAATGCGGGTGACCCAGTGCTTCAAGGTGGCGATTTGGTCTATTTAGATGGACCAGAAACTTTTGCTCCTTATTTTGCCGATTTTATCGATTTGGGAGTGGCAATCATCGGAGGTTGCTGTGGCACAGACGCAAGGCACATTGCCACCATCAAGCAGTTGACGCATGGCAAAAAGCCCAGAGTAGAGCAAGATAAAGAGGTTTGTCAGGCGCTTGCCTCACGCACAGCTCTTCGGGAGGTTGAGCCTTTCTTGCGGATTGCCGAGCGGATTAACCCTGCTGGAAATCAGAAGTTTCAAGACGAGATTGTCCAACTTAATTTTGAGCGCATAAAAAGTTTGGCTCTTAGGCAAGCCAGAGAAGGTGCCGACATCTTAGATGTTAATCTGGGTATCGAGAAGATTTTGCAAGAGAACCATTTTCGCTCGGTGGTGTTGGCTTTGGACAAGATCAACAGTTTGCCGCTCTCACTAGATGTGCAGACCAGCAAGAGTATGGAGGTGGCAGCACGCCACTATGTGGGCAGACCGCTTCTCAATTCGATCAGAGTCACCCCCAAGTCACTGGAGAACAAGAGCAAGATTTTGCAACGCTACGGGGGAATGGTGGTGCTTTTAGCCATGGACAAGAAGTTCCCCAAAAGTGTGGAAGACGCTTTGCAGATCGTGGAAGAGGGGGTAGCTTACCTAGAGCAGCAAGGCATAAGCTCGCAAAGGGTGCTGGTTGACCCGCTTTTGAACAGCATTGCCACGGGGAGTTTGCCTGAGAACAGTTTGCAGTTGATAAAAAAACTGCACCAGCGCGGGCTGAAGACCACTTGTGGGCTGTCTAACATCAGCTTTGGAATGCCCAGCCGAGGTGCTATCGAGAGTGCCTTTTTGGCGCAAGCGGTGGGTGGTGGACTCTCCTCGGCAATAATGGAGGTGGCAAAAAAAGATCTCAAAGATGTGGTGGTCGGCTCTTTGTATCTGCAAGGCAAGAAGTTGACCAGCTCGGGGGAGAGCCAAAAAAGAGAAGATCTGACCGGTGCTTTGTTGCAAGGCGATACCGCTTTGGCAGACAAGTTGGTCGAAAAAGCTTTGCAAGAACTATCTGCTCTGGAAGTAGCCGAGCAGGTGCTGGCAAACTCGATGCGGGAGATAGGGCAACTCTTCGCCCGCAAGAAGATCTACTTGCCGGAGTTGATGTTAGCCTCGCAAACCGCAGAACCTTTGTTTGCTAAACTGACTGCCGGTGGTGAGCAAAACGCTCCACGAGAGGGTAAGATTATGCTGGCGACCGTCAAAGGAGATATTCACTCCATCGGCAAGCAGATAATCGGCACCATCTTGAAAGGTGCGGGGTTTGAGGTGATCGACATCGGGCAAGATTTGGACAAAAAGGTCATTGCCAGCAAGGTGCGGGAGCATCAACCCGACATCTTGGGACTCTCGGCGATGATGACCACGACGGTGGGGCAGGTGGAAGCCACCAAAAACTATTTGCTGGAGCAAGGCCTTAAGTGCCCGGTCATTTCTGGTGGCTCTTCGATGAACAGGCAATTAGCCGAGAGTTACGGTTGCCACTACTGCAAAGACGCCTCCGATGTGGTGGAGTTGTGTAAACAATTGATACTTGGGTGAGCTAGTATGACCACTAAAATATAGTCCCAAATTTATAGCTTAATTTTAGTGGTCATAAATTAAGAGTTAAAAATGAAAAATGAAAAATTTCATCCAAACCTTTTCCCACTAAGTGATTAAATTTTTTCTCCTGCGGAGGGCTTACTCTTTTCGGATTGCCGAAAAGAGTAACAGAAAAGACAACTCCGCTTCAGAGCGCCAGTGACGGGGCGTGTCACCAGCAGAGTAAGAAAGTGTGGTTGTTCCCGTTTATTACCCGTAGTCTTGTCATTTTCTAAACCTAACCTTTATACCTCTACTGAGAAAGTGATTTTTGTCACTGGCTTATCAATGCAGGGAAAACAAGAAGACCCCGTTAAGTGGAGATTGTCCCCTCCTCGCTTGTGGTGTAAAAGCCGATGCTAACTATTCTGCTTGACAAAGAAGTTTGGACTTATTTTTTCGACAAGTTAGGAGTGAGCAAGAGTTATGGGAAATAAAAACATCCTGTTACACACTCAAATTGGGAATATAACAGAAACAAAAAATGCATATGTATTGATGTTGTAGGCAAGGCTAAAAAAGAAACGACAGTGCAAACTTGATGGAATTTTTGTTTTGCCGACCCATTAAAAAGTGAAAAAACTAAAGCACATTTGGCACATTTGCAAGCTTCGACACACAGGTTGATGCTTCAGCTTGTAAAAGAGCCAAAATTTTGCCGGCGCGCAAGGACAGACATTTGAGATTAATAAATTATATTGCAAGATTTTAAGATTGGATAAGAACAAAAATGAAAATTACTCAGGATATATCAGCAATTGACTTGTTTTGTGGAATTGGTGGTTTAACACATGGACTAAATAAAGCTGGGATTAAAGTATTAGCTGGGATTGACCAAGATTCATCTTGTAAATATGCCTTTGAAAAGAATAATAAAGCTGAATTTATTGATTCAGATGTTTCAGAAATTGATGGTGGCTCTTTAGTACAAAAATATTGGAACAAAGAGAATAATATAAAAGTTTTAGTCGGCTGCGCTCCATGTCAACCATTTTCTTCTCATTCGAATAAAGTCAAAGACAAGGAAACAGGTGATAAATGGTTTCTTCTTAATCAATTCAAACGACTAATTTCTGAAACTCAACCAGAAATTGTTTCGATGGAGAATGTTCCAAATTTATCGAATAAGGATATTTTTGAAAGCTTCGTATCTTTTTTAAAACTAAACCATTATTTTGTTTCATATAGTAATGTTTATTGCCCCGATTATGGAATTCCACAAAAAAGAAGACGTTTAGTTCTATTAGCTTCGAAGCTGGGTGAAATAAACCTGATTGAGAAAACACATTCGCCAAAGAATTACAAAACTACAAGAGAAGTTATTGGAGACCTACCTGAAGTTTCTTCAGGAGAGAAACTTGTAAATGACCCGATACATTTTACAAGTGCATTAACACCTATTAATATTAAAAGAATCAAAGCTTCAAAACCAAATGGAACTTGGTTAGATTGGGATGAAAGTTTACGTTTAAAATGTCATAAAAAAGATAGTGGAAACACATACAAATCTGTTTATGGTAGAATGAATTGGGATGAGCCATCTCCAACGATTACAACTCAATTTTATAATTATGGCACAGGAAGATTTGGACATCCAGAACAAGACAGGGCATTGACGATTAGGGAAGCGGCGATATTACAAACATTTCCGAAAAATTATAAATTCTATAAAAACCCTGAAGAGATATCAATGACAAAACTTGGCATACACATAGGTAATGCAGTTCCTGTTGATTTAGGATTTGTTATTGGGAAAAGCATAAAAGCGCATCTTCGCAAACTGGAAAATCATGAAAAACTTCACCTTTAATATTTCATTAAGTGTATTAAATCATTTAGGGAGAAATTTATACAGGAATTTTATTACCGTTTTGGGTGAAGCTATTTCAAATTCTTGGGATGCTGACGCAAAGAATGTTCGGATATACATAGACAGGGAAAAGAACTCTTTGATTATTAAAGATGATGGTGTCGGTATGACCTCGGAAGATTTTCAAACAAAGTTCTTGAAAATAGGTTATTCAAAGCGCAAAGATGGGGTTGATAAAACAGAGGGCAATCGTCCTTTTATAGGTAGAAAGGGTATTGGAAAGCTTGCATTACTTTCTTGTGCAAAAAGAATTCATATTATAACTAAAACAAAGAATACTGATTTCGTTGGAGGGATAATTGATAATAGCAAATTAGATGATGCAATAAATGATGATTTAACTCCACAACAATATCCTTTGGAAGCAGTTAATTTTGATTCCTTTAACACAATGAAGGATGATTTAGAGCAAGGTGCAATTATATATTTCGAACAGATTAATGATGGTATCAGAAACAGAATTGAATATATAAGAAAATTAGTAGCTCTTTTCTTCAGGTTTTCTTTAATAGATAGTTCCTTTAAAATTCACTTAAATGATGACCCAATAACTTTAAATGAACTTAATGATTTATCGTTAAGCACTCAATTTGTATGGCAGATAAATACGTTAGATGACCCATTCTTAAAGGAGAAAATATCGGCGACAAGTGAACATATAAGGCAATATAAAAAAATTACATCTTCGCCTTCTATTAATGGGTTCATTGCATCAGTCAAGAAACCCTCATATCTAAAAATACGGCAAACAACTGAAACTGTAACAGTTGATTTGTATGTTAATGGTCGTTTGCGAGAAAAGGATTTATTAAAACATATTCCATCTACTCGAATTGTTGAAAGTTATTTATATGGTCAAATACACTTCAATAACTTAGATGGAGGGAAAGACAGATTTACAAGTAGTAGAGAAGGTGTAATTTCTGATGACCCATTATTTCAATCGTTCCTTGACGAACTTAAAGACAATATCCTAAGACAAATAATAGATGATTGGGATAAATGGCGTGTTCAGATTAATCAAGACGGTGATTCAGATAATACTCGCCTTACTAAAAAGGAAAGAAAATCAAAGGAACTTTTCAATACTGTTGTGGATGATTATGTTCCGCCTAAGGGATCATCAAATCGGAAATTAGTTGATGAATGGGCTCAATCATTAAGTGATGATGCGCAGTTTAATTTGTCTTCGTATGCAGAGTGTTTTGTGTCTGAGAATTTGTTGAGAAAATATATAAAACATAAAAGTATTAGTTTGTCACCTGAGGCTACAAGAAATTTAAGTACTTACAAGCAAAAAGAAGAAAATGCTAAAAATGGTGCTAATATTAGTTTTCAGATCAGGCAAAATGCTGATGACCTTTTGTACTTTTCAATGGATGATTTGTCGAATCTTGTTGACAAACCATCAAACCCAACTAAAGAAGCAGGATTGGCGAGAGATGCTAAAACATATAAGCCTGTAAGAGATGCGATGGCACATACTTCTGTTTTGACTCAAATCGCAAAGCAAAGTCTCAACTTAACATATGAGAATATTAAAGCAAGAATTAAAAAGCTATTAGAATAAATGCCAACCCCTCACATCCATACACATTGCCAAGTCGCTTAAAAAAGTCAACGCACGACCAAAACTTGTCAAAGAATATGCCTAACCAAACGCACGGACGAAAAGAAAGCATGGGTATATAACATTGTATAAAAGTAATAGCGGGTGAAGTAGTTATTCGAGCCTCAATTCTCGCATCAAAGTTTTTTGTACCTTGATAGTCAAGTAGCTTCGAAATCCATTCTTTCGCATATCACAAACCGTTACCCACAATCTGCAAAAACAGCGAAAGACTTTCCTGTAGCCGTTTGTCTTGTTTTGGTTTTTTTTCAGCATTATGTCTACTGATGGATTCCTGCTTTCGCTAGGAATGAGGGGAGAAGGGCAGGGGGCTCCCTGCCCTGCCCAGCTAGGCGAGATAGACTAGGTCTTGCTTGCTTGCTTAGAGGGTTAGGTTGGTATACTCCGCTTCATTGGGGTCAGACGTTTTAACATACTCGGTTGAGCAGAGACACTTGGCACTCTCTTTAAGGTATGGAAAACAAAAGACCAGAGTGATTAGCCTAATCAGGAACAAATCTCGGAGATGCTCTTCGCCACGGAACTCTTAAACATCTCACGCCCTGTCTCTAGCGAGTTGAAGCGGAGCGGTTTTCTTTTCTCTCCCCTCTCTTTTCGTTGAGCGTTCAACGAAAAGAGAGGGTCAGGCTGAGAGTCAAACCACCAAATCTCCGCAGGCTTTGTCGCTTCCGCTCCAAAGCAATTGATAAGTTACATTGGATAATTGTTAATTAAAAATAAAAGTGAAAAAATTGATATCATACTTAGTGGGGAAAAGATGGGGTAAAAATTTTTCATTTTTCATTTCCAATTTTTAATTTGGCTTTGGCTCGTCAGAGCCATAGCCTCCCTAGCTGGGCAGGTAATTTTGTTTTTTAGTTTGACAGCCACTAACTTCAGATAGAAAAGGGAAAGATAGTCGAGGTGGACTCTTAATTTGATAAAGGCAGGTTTATGGTTTTAAATTTATTACTTTTTTTGGTGGTGCTTAATTTTCTGGGGTTTTTGTTGTTGTGGTTCAAGAAGCCGAAAATGGACTGGGAAAACTCTTTGCAAAAAATTCAAAACGGTTTGCTGGAGATGAAAATAAGCTTGCAGATGAGCGATAAATCTAACCAAGACGCTTTTGCTCTGGCTAGAGGCGAATCTTTGGCTTCTGCCAAAGATAATCGCCAAGAGTTGCAAAAATCTTTGCAACTTTTTCAAAAGAGGTTTGTGGACGAGATAAGAGAGATATCTCGTATCATCGATAAACAGCTGCGTTGGATACGAGAAGACAGCACCAAGCAGCTAGACCAAATTCGCAAGACGGTAGATGAGAAGCTGCAAACGACCCTGGAGAAGAAGATCGGAGAATCTTTTCGGCAGGTGTCGCTACGGTTAGAGCAGGTTCACAAAGGGCTTGGGGAGATGCAAACCATCGCCAGTGGAGTGGGCGATCTGAAGAAGGTGCTCAGCAATGTGAAAACCAGAGGCGTCTTGGGTGAGTATCAACTAGAGAACATCTTGGAGCAGATCTTGACCCCACGCCAATACGCCAAAAATGTCGCTACCAAGAAAGGTTCTGCGGCGATTGTGGAGTTTGCGATCAAACTCCCCGGCAAAGATTCTGACAACTGTCTTTGGCTTCCTGTTGACTCCAAGTTCCCTATCGAAGATTACGATATCTTGTTGGACGCTTACGACAGATCCGATAAAAACGAGATTCAGTCCGCCCAAACTGCGCTACTGCGCAAAATCGAAACTTTTGCCAAAGATATCAGTAGCAAATATTTAGACCCCCCGTACACCACCGATTTTGCGGTGATGTTCTTGCCCGTGGAAGGTTTGTATGCGGAAGTGCTCAGGCATCCGGGTCTTTTTGACACCTTGCAAACAAAATACAAGATCACCATCACCGGTCCCACCACGCTCTCTGCACTGCTTAATAGCTTGCAGATGGGTTTTAGGACTCTGGCAGTGCAAAAAAGAAGCAGTCAAGTTTGGGACATCCTTAAATCGGTCAAACAGGAGTTTGGTCAGTTTACCGACACGCTTCAAAAGGCGCATAAACAGATAGGGACAGTCTCGGGAACATTGGAGTCGCTTATCACCACCAGAACCAATGTGATGGAGCGTAAACTCCGCAATGTGGAGAGCTTCGATAGTTTACCCCAAGAGAAAATATTGAAAATTGCCGAGCCTAACGCAGAAAAAAGTGATTAAATTTATTGACTGTATAAGCTTATTTTGGATTGCTAATTGTTTAATATAAGGAGATGAAACAATGAAAAAATTAACTTTATTTTTTATGCTCGTTTTGCCTATTTGGCTTGTTGCACAAAGTAACAGCCTTACCACCAAAGGCGGTATCGGTTCGGTGACTTTGGGTGATGAGGTTTACAACAAGATCAGCCTTGCCCCGGAGCTGGCAATCTGGAAGTTGGGTGTTGGGCTTAACATCGAGCTTTTGCTCAACAAAGACGGGGAAGTTTACCAAGAAGATTGGGACGAACCAGAAGATTATGTCGAAAAAATTCTTTACTTCCGCTTCGCTCAAAAAGACGACCCTTTCTACTTCTTGGTGGGCAACATCGAATCTTACACCTTGGGACACGGTCTTATAATGAAAAATTATACCAATATGTTGCTTTACCCCGAAAAAAGAAAGCTAGGTGGGATGATCGGTTGCAATATTGCGGGTGTTTCTGCCGAGTTTTTTTCTGCAGATCTGATCGAGAACGACATCTTGGGCTCTAGGATCGCCTACTCTCCTGTCAAAAGGTTGCAGTTTGGAGTATCGGCAGCTGCCGACCTAGATCAGTTTAATGGCATTAGCGATGCCGACGACGATGGTTATCCAGATGTTTACGACGACTATCCCGAAGATGCCGACTATTTCGATAAATACCAAAAAGATAAAGATCGCCTCAAAGACGCTTGGACTGGAACAGAATCAGAGTTTAAAAGCTACTACTTTGATCTTATCAACTCAGGTCATATCAGAACAAGCGACTTGCGGAAAAGTGCCGGAGCGGACAAAGAGGTTTATGAGGTTGGATTCGATTACAGCGTCGATATTTTCAATGGCGATATTTTGTCGGTGCAAAACTACGGTGAGGCTGCTCAAATCATAGACCATGGGTTTGGCTTTGTCTTTCCTGGAGTTAAAGCCAAGTTCCTTTTCTTAGAGCTTGATTTGGGTTATTGCCAATACGAAAAAGAGTTTATTGCCAACTACTTCGACGAACTTTACGACCAAAACAGGGTGGTCACCTCAACCTCTGGTGACACCGTCTCCATCGTCACTCGCAAAGAGAGCCTAGAGAACGAGACCGCATCCAAAGGTTGGCACGCAGAGATCGGCGGAGATCTGTTCGGATTTTTCGATTTGATGGTCAGTTATAGTGATATGCAATACGAGAAGAAAAACTCGGAAAACGATAGTAGAAACCAGTCCATTGAAGGGATGTTTAGACTGCAACCAGGGGTTGTCCCCAAAGTTTCTACCGCTTATATCAGATACAAACAGGTCAACGAACCTCAGATGTTCAAAGAGTGGAAGACCGAAAACACCTTTGTGGAGGGGAAAATCGCCTTTATCCTTAGCCAAAACACCACCGTCAATTGGCTATACTCCGAAAGATATATAGATCTAGACGGTAATGGAAAAATCAAAGGCGAAGAAGAGATCATCTCCAACATTAGCTTTGGCTTGGAAATGACATTTTAAGATTATTTTAATAAGGAAACAGATAAACATATGGTTAGAGTTAGATTTGCACCTTCGCCAACGGGAAAGCTTCATTTGGGCGGACTCAGGACGGCTTTATACGATTACGCTTACGCCAAGAACCAAGGCGGGAAGTTTATTTTGCGCATCGAAGACACCGATCAATCGCGCCTAGTTCAGGGAGCTACCGAAAATTTGGTCAACTCCCTTAGGGCAATGGGGTTAGATTTCGATGAGGGACCAACTTTTCAGAGTCAACGACTGGAGATTTACAAGAAATACGCTTTGAGGCTCATCGAGCAGGGTGATGCCTACTACTGCTTTTGCACTCAACAAGAGTTGGATTTGGCTCGGCAAAGACAAAAAGAGCTGAAGCTACCCACAAAATACCCTGAAACTTGCCGCAATCTGCCCAAAGAAGAGGTTGCCCAAAAGCTTGCTAAGGGCGCTTCTTATGTTGTTCGCTTGAAGATGCCCAAAGACAAAGATTTCGTGATTTTCGACAAGGTGCGTGGCAAAGTCAAGATAGACTCCTCGCTCTTGGACGACCAAGTTATCTTGAAGTCGGACGGTTTCCCCACTTACCACCTAGCGGCAGTCGTGGACGACCATCTGATGGAGATATCGCATGTGATAAGGGGAGAAGAGTGGCTCTACTCCACGCCAAAGCACATTCATCTTTACGACTGTTTGGGTTGGAAGCCACCGACTTGGGTGCATCTGCCTCTTATCTTGAACCAGAACAAAGCCAAGCTCAGCAAAAGAGACGGAGATTTTTCGGTTGAAGCTTATCTGGAGAAAGGTTACTTACCCGAGGCGATCATCAACTTCGTTGCCCTTTTGGGTTGGAACCCCAAGACCGAAAAAGAGATTTTCGATCTGCAATATTTGTGTGACAAGTTCTCTTTCAAGGCGGTCAACAAAGCCGGAGCGGTTTTTGATGAGCGAAAACTGGAGTGGATGAACGGACAATATATCCGCAAGATGGATGTGAAGAGGTTGGCAAAACTGTTGGAAAACTATTTCGTTGCCGCTCAAATAGATATCAGCGACCAGCAGAAATACTTGAAAGTTATCGATGTTGCCAAAGATTATTTGGTGCGTTTGCCGCAAGTGGTGCATCACGCAAAGATGTTTTATCAAGAGCTTGAGTTTGAGCAAGAAGATTTGCCGATTTTGCATAGCCCCGAGGCACAAGCGGTTTTTAGCTACTATCTGGAAAACTTGAAAGAGGGGCAAGATTATGCCCAGTTTGTCAAGGAAGCTTCCGCTACTTTGGGTATCAAAGGGAAAGCTTACTTCTTCCCGCTGCGTCTGGCTCTTTTTGGTAGCAGCTCGGGTCCCAATATCCCTGTGCTGTTGGATATCTTAGGGGTTGAAGGAACTAAACAAAGATTGAGTAAAGTTTTACTTTAGGTTAAAAATAAGTAAAGAAGGAGAGAAAATGAAAAAATTGTTGTTGTTAAGTTTGTCGCTTTTTAGCGTCGTGGCCGCGTGGGCAGAGTCCGACAAGAGCTTGGAAGAGATGATGGGAGATATGGCAGAGGAGGTGGGGAAAGCTTATGTGAGCCCTATCACAGAAGGATTTTGCACCAATATGAACTCGGCTTGGTTCAACAAAGCTCCCGAAGATGAGGTGCTTGGTTTGGATATTGAGCTCTCCATCGTAGCGATGGGAGCCACTGTCGGTGAGGGTAACAAAACTTTTGATATGACCACCAGCAGTAATATCAAGTTGTCTAGAGATCTTTTTGAAGATTTGGCAACCAAAATCATAGAAGATCAGGGTATTCTAGATGATCAGGGTAATCCGACTGGACAAGACAAAGAAGAAGCTATCTCAGAGTTGGCAGATGAGCTTTGGAAAAAGTTTGGTGACAGTGGCGCCGGAGTAAAGATTAGAGCTTTTGGTCCTACGGTGGCAGGCTCTGGAGACGATAAGGTTAAGTTTGTGTTAGAGACTGGAGATTTCGATATAACCATAAACGAAGGTAAAACTACTTACTCTTTGGACTCGGAAGATAGAAAAACTATTCAAACAGATATCAACGGTTTAGACCTATCTATCGTTCCTTTGGCTGCTTTTCAAATCTCTTTGGGGACTCTTTATGGGACGAAGGCGACCTTTAGATTTTTGCCTCCTTTGGAGATAGACGATGAGATCGGAGAGCTGAGCTACTACGGTGGAGCGTTGCAGCACAATCCGAAGATGTTTTTGCCAGTCTTGGATGTTTTGCCTTTCGATTTAGGCGTTTTGGGCTCTTACCAAATATTTAAACTTGGTGATATTATCGAGGCTACCGCTTGGACTGCGGGGGTTAATGTGAGCAAACAGTTCGGTTGGGACTTCTTGAACATTACCCCTTATGCAGGGCTTATGTTGGAGTCTAGCCAAATGACTTTCAGCTACGACTACGAGCTAGAAACCAGCGATGGAACTATCGAAAAATCTGCTATCGAGTTCGAAGAAGACGGTCCGAACAGCTTCCGCGTGCCTGTTGGTTTGGGAGTTAGATTAGGTTTGATAAACATCAGCGGTGAGTACTACTTCGCCGAGCAAAGCGGTTTCGCTGCTAATGTAGCTTTAGCTTTTTAGCTTGGCGATGGTATAAACCAAAATCGCTTTAATAAGCTCCTTTAGGCTTGTCTTGGGTGAGGAACAGTTTTGAGTAAAAGTAAAAATATCTTGTTGGTGCAAACAGCTTTTTTGGGCGATGTGGTTTTGGCTACATCTTTTATCCAGGCTGTCAAAGAAGCTTTCCCTGAGAGTCGGATAGATATTTTGGTGACGCCTTCTAATAGCAAGGTGCTGGAGAATAACCCGTTTTTAAACAAGGTTATCACCTTTGCCAAGAAACAGGCAAAGCTTAAGGCGTTTTGGCAGACGCTGCTGACAATACGGAAAAACAGATACGATTTGGCTTTTTTGCTTCACTCCTCGTTGACTTCGTCTTTGCTCGCTTTTTTGGGGAAAATAAGACGCAGGATAGGTTTTAAAAGAAATTTATCCCAACTTTTCTTGACAGATAAGGTCGTGTTTAGACACGATTGTCACAGGCTTGAAAAGAACCTTGCCCTTTTGTCTGTTTTTGGATTTGATAGGCGGTTGCCCAAGACCAAGATCTATCCTGCTAGGTTGCCGGCTGTTTTTGCCAATGGGCGCAAAACCATAGCCGTGGCGCCAGGCAGTGTTTGGGCGACCAAGCGATTGCCACTGAAGAAGTTTAAGCAGATATTGGCTGAGTTTCCGAACCTAAACTTGCTTTTGGTGGGTTCGGCAGCCGAGAGAGATTTGTGTGCGGAGCTGATAAGAGGTTTGCCAAAATGGCAAAATATTAAAAACTTAGCCGGCGAGTGCAACATCTTGGAGAGTGCCGAATATTTGCGCCAAGCCGACTTGGTGCTGTGTAACGATAGCGGGGTGCTGCATCTGGCAGAGGCGGTAGGTAGCAAAGTTTTTGCTTTTTTTGGACCGACGGTGAAGGAGCTGGGTTACTATCCTTATGCCAAGACGGATAAGATGTTTGAGGTTGGCTTGGAGTGCAGGCCTTGTGGTAAGCACGGTCACCAGCGTTGTCCTTTGGGGCATCACGACTGTATGGAAAAGATAGCTACGGCTAAGGTTGTGGCTGAGATGAAAAAAAATTTATAAGATTGGAAAGTATGAAATCACCCTTTTTATTTGCGATGGTTAGCTGTTTGCTCTTTTTGGTTGTGGCAAGACTGTTTTTTATGTTTGTGTTGAACTACTGGTTTATAGCTTTGCCGCTGGCTGGATATTTGGGATACAAAGTTTATAAGCTAAAGAAGATGATCACGAAGATAAAATATGCGAGAAAAGATCCCCAAGGGGCATTAGATCCAAGCAAACAAGTCAAAGGAGCCTCTTTCAAGGTTGTTAAATAGATATGATTTTTTTTGAGTAATGAGCATTAAAACAATATTTTTGACTCTGGTTGGTCTTTTAGGGCTTTTGGGCGGAGTCTATTTCGTGGCAGATGTGGTGTTTTCTCATAACACTCCCAGCCGAAGCAGAGTCTTGGATGTGGGCGAAGATCCACAAAATACGGTTCGCATCGATGTCGATAAAGAGTATTCGGATATCGTTAGCAGCTTCAATCAGCAAGATTATCAGCAGGTTATTAACCTCTCGCACAAGTTTTTGCGCACCTACCCGCGTAGTCATTTTAGTGCCAATGTTTTGTTCAAGATAGCCGAGAGCTATTATCGTTTGGGCGATCTGTCCAAGGCAAGAGCCGGCTATCAAAGGGTGGTGCAAGATTTTCCTGGTTCGCAAATGGCACAATTCGCAGGGATCAAATTA
Organism: Cloacimonadales bacterium (SeqCode); assembly: GCA_965228195.1. Lineage (GTDB taxonomy): Bacteria > Cloacimonadota > Cloacimonadia. The sequence continues at coordinate 285,761 of OZ245797.1, read as the reverse complement.
GACCTTTTGGGAAAAGTAGGCACAGAGAGTTCTATGGACAGCTTCTTGAAGCTGGAGACTCCCGAAAAAGGTTACCAAGAGTGCCGCGATCTGTATAAAGGCAGAGATTTCGACAGAGCCATCAAAGGGTTTGAAAATTTCTTGCAAAAATATCCCAACTCCGAGCTGGCTTCCAACGCTCAATATTGGCTGGCAGAGTGTTACTACGCTCAAGACGATTTTCGCAAAGCTAAAAGGGAGTTTGAAAGGGTGTTAGAAAACTACCCTGGCTCGCGCAAGACACCCTCTGCCAATCGTAAGATCTTGATGACCGGACAAAAACTGGCGCAACAAGACTCGGAGCGGAAGCTGAAACAGGTTTACGACAGGCTCTATGGAATGTATCAGAAAAAAGATTATCGTGGCGCCATCTCGGGCTTCAAAGCTTTTATCCAGAAGTATCCTAACTCCAACTACACCCCTAATGCATACTACTGGATAGCGGAGTGTTACTACGCTGCCTCCGACTATCAAGATGGAGTTTATAAAAACACGCTTATCAACTTAAGACAAGCCAAAACATATTTTGATGCGGTCATTCGCAAGTTTCCTGCCAGTGAAAAAGCTATCGACGCTCGCACCAAAACCAGAAAAGTGGATATGATCTCGCTATATGTGAAGGCTCGTAAAGCTTATTTGGCAGACGATCTTGCCGGGGCTATCAAAAATTTCAAAACCTATCTTAACCGCTATCCCAAATCTTACTTAGCTGCCAACTGTCGATATTGGGCAGGAGTTTGCTATTTCGATCAGCAGCAGTATCGCAGAGCCATTGCCGAGTTGAAGAAGGTGCAAAAAGATTACCCCAAACATCACAAAGCCAAAGATGCAGGCATCAAGATAGCTGAAATCAGGGAAATTTTGGGTGAGAGTGAAGATCCCCAAGCTCTTAGTGTTTCCGATGATGAACAGTCGGCTTTTAATAAGATACGAGTCTCTTGGGCAAACAAAAACTTTGCCAGCGTGATAGAAAACGGTGAAAAGTTTTTACAAAAGTTTCCTGAGGCGAGGGGGATTGCCGAGGTTCAGTTTTTGGTTGGCGAAAGCTATTTTAACCAAAAGAGGTTCGCCAAGGCCGTTGGTTATTTTGAAAAAGTTCTCAATAGTGACAACGAATCGATAAAGAAGATTGCTCAAAAGCGTTATCGAGAGTGCCAGGTAGCACTAGGTCAAATCCCAGAAGGTGGCAGTAGCGCCGCGGCAAACGGCTTGCAAAAGAGCAAGGAGCTTGCTCAAGGGATTCAGCTTTGCCAAGAGGGTGATTGGGATGGAGGTTTGATCAAGCTCTTCCCGCTCAGGGCATCTTTTGCGCAAGATTCTAAACAGGGCGTTGATTTACAACACTGGATAGGCAGATGTTATTTCGAGCAAAAAGAGTTCAAAAAGGCTAGGTTTTACCTAAGCAGAGTAGATGTCGGTAGGTTGGACAAAGAAAACAGGGAGAGCCACCTATACTCTTTGGCTTTCGCTTGCTACAACTCCGGAGATTTGAGTGAGGCTAAGAAAGCTAACCAAAGCTATCTGCAAGAGTTCAAACTTGGCAATAAAAATTATCGGACGATGTTAGATTTAAAATCGAGACTACCATAAATTAAGGACAATAAACTATGGAATATATAACAGTTAACGGCATTATGAAGATGAACCAAAAGCTGGAGAGGCTCAAGGCGAGCTTGCCCGAGGTGGTCAAACAGGTTTCGGCAGCCAGAGAGATGGGCGATCTGTCGGAAAACGCGGAGTATCATGCCGCCAGAGAGCGGAAGAGGAACATCGAAAACGAGATCGATTTTATCACCACAAGGCTTTCCAAGTTGCAGGTGATAGACACCAAGAGTATGGACACCAAAGCTGTCCGTTTCGGTTTTTGTGTCAGGGTTGCCGAGAAGCAAAGTGGCGAGAATACCGACTACATCTTGGTAGGAGCGGACGAGATCGATTTCGATTTTGGACAAGAGTTGACCCCCATTTCGTTTTTGTCGCCGCTGGGCAAAGCTCTTATCGGCAAAGAGGTCGGTCAAAGCTTTGTGGTCAGCGCTCCCAAGGGCAATATGGAATACTTTATCGTAAAGATTTGGAGAGGTTAGATGGACAGTAAAGATCTATTTTATAAGAAAACTACCGCTTGGCAAAAAGATGGCGACATCGATCAAATTTGGGATTTTTCTAAAGGGTATAAGCAGTTTTTGGACGCTGGTAAGACCGAGAGGTTGTGTGTCGATTACACGGTGGATCTGCTTCAAAAAGCTGGTTTTAAGCCGATAGAAGAGGGTGGCAAAAAAGTTTATCGGGTGCTGAGATCTAAAAGCGTCGCTTTTGCCGTTTTGGGATCTGCACCGATGGTAGATGGCGTCAATGTCATCGCCTCGCACATCGACTCTCCTAGAGTCGATCTGAAGCAAAACCCTTTTTATGAGTCGGACGATGTTTGTATGGCCAAGACCCACTACTACGGTGGCATCAAGAAGTATCAGTGGTTTTCAACGCCCTTGTCTCTGCACGGCGTTTTGATCAAGTCCGATGGAACGAAGATCGAGGTGAATATTGGGCAGGAGCCGAGTGATCCCGTCTTTGTCATTCCCGATCTTTTACCGCATCTGGCTCGTAAGGTGCAATACTCCAAGAAGTTACCCGAGGCTTTCGATGCCAACAAGATGAATCTGGTGTTCTCTTCGATGCCGGCTTTTGGTGATGACGATAAAGAGCTTAAATCGCGCTTCAAACTCAGAGCTTTGCAGATTTTGCATGAAAAATATGGGATAACCGAAAAAGATTTTTTGTCGGCAGAGCTTAGCTTGGTGCCGGCAGGTAAAGCTCGTGATGCGGGGATAGACTCTTCGATGATCTTGGCTTACGGTCAAGACGACAGGGTATGCTCGTATTGTGGATTGCGGGCAATCTTGGACTGCGGGCAACCTGCCAAGACGATGGTTTGTTATTTTGCCGACAAAGAGGAGATAGGCAGTGATGGCAACACCGGTGCAAAATCAGCTTTTTTCAAGAACTTCTTGCAAGAGCTGCTGAGGCTCAAAGGCGAAGATTACGGCAGCTATCAGCTTGCCAAAACTCTTAGTCGCACGCAGATAATCTCGGCAGATGTGACCGCGGCACTCAATCCTAACTACCCTGAGGTTCACGACAAACAAAATGCGACCATCTTAGGTTCGGGTGTAGAGGTGTCCAAATTCGGAGGTGGTGGTGGCAAATACTCTTCTAGCGATGCCGGTAGCGAGTTTGTGGCAAAACTGACTGCCGTTTTTGATAAGAACAAAGTTGCTTGGCAGATGGGGTCACTGGGCAAAGTGGACGAAGGTGGGGGAGGAACCATTGCCAAATTTTTGGCAGCTCTGGGAGCAGATGTGGTGGATTGTGGCACAGGACTTTTCGGAATGCACTCGCTTTACGAGCTCTCCAGCAAGGTGGATGTTTACAACACCTACTTGGCCTATTCTGGATTTTTGAGAGAGTGTTAGAGTTGCTATGATTCCAAGGCGCCTGGTCATCATTTTTTTCTCCCTTTTGACTCTACTCTCGGGACTGTTTATCGCTTACAAGATAATAAACAATCAAGAGAAGGTGGAAGGAGTCTCTGCGCAAGAGAAGCTTTATAAGGTTGTGTTGACTCATTACGCTCAAAAAGAGTATGAGAACACCATCCATCTGGGAAAATCTTTTTTGGAGAAGTATTCGCAAAGCCCTTATTTACCCGATGTTTTACTCAATATCGGACAATCTTATTTCCAACTGCGTCAATACGATGAGGCTATACAGTTTTACCAGATCCTCTTGGATAAATTCCCCGACTACAAGTTAAAAAACTATGTCGTGGACAAACTCGAGAAAGCCTCCAGCTACAAAGAAGATTTTGTTTTGAGCTTAGAGCTGGGCTCAGGCGGAGTGCAGACAGACTTCGAGAAGTGTAAGAAGCTATACGATGAGAAGCTTTATCAAGACGCTTTCAGAGCTTTGACCATCTACTTGGAGAACTATCCCAGCAGTCCGTTTGCCTCTAATGCCAAGTTCTTGATCGCCGATAGTTACTTCTATCTCAGCGATTTCGATTTGGCAGCCAAGCTTTACCAACAGGTGATACGAGACTACCCAGAGAGTGAGGAGCAGTATCTGGCAAAAAGACGCTTGGAGAGGTTAGCCTCTTTGCAAAACAAAAAAGATAACAGTTCTTTGCAGGCGGTTTATAAGAAAGCTTTAGATAAATATTATCAGAAAGATTTTGATGCTGCCATCCAAGAGTTTGCCGATTTTCTCACCCTTTACCCCAAAAGCGAGTTGGCTCCCAACTGTCAGTATTGGCTGGCAGAGTCTTACTACTCCTTGGATAAGAAGAGCCAAGCTTTATCTGAGTTCGAGAAGGTGGTAAAGCAATATCCTGGCTCTGATAAGGCGAAAGACGCCAAGGTCAAGATGAAGATGATAGTCGATGCTCGCAAATCTTCTAATAGCTCTCAAGAGGTTAAAAGCTACAAAGCGATTCGCAAATCTTACCTGGTCGGCAAGTACCGAAAAGCTATCAAAGAGTTCAACGAATATTTGGTTAATTTCCCTGCTAGCACCTACGCTCCCAACGCATACTACTGGAAGGCGGAGTGTTACTACTCCTTGGAAGAGTTTGAAAAAGCGATCGAAGTTTTTCAGCAGATCTTAAAACTTTTCCCTGAATCTGAAAAAGCTAACCACGCCAAGGTGAAGATAAAGATGTCCCAAGAGAAGCTGGGCATAGTGGAGTATACCCCACAAGAGCTTCTTTATAAGGAAAGTTATCGGTTATACGAAAGCAAGAAGTTTGAGCAGGCGATAGCCTCTTTCCAAAGATACATAAAAGAGTATCCGACCACATCTTTGGTGGAGAACTGCTTGTATTGGATAGGAGAGTGTTACTACGCCATGGAAGATTACCCGCAGGCAAAATCTTATTTCTTGCAGACGATGCAACGCTATCCAGCGGGCAATAAATCCAGCGATGCCAAGATAAAGTATGAGATGTGCCAAAGAAAGAGTGGGGAGAGAGTCAAATCTTCGCAAGAGTTGGCTTATGAGTCGATCTACCAAGATTTTAAAGATACCAACTACGATCGGGCAATCAGCCGAGGGATCGAGTTTATCAAAGAGCAAAACAAGGGTGAGCAGAGTATGAAGGTGAGAAGTTTGATCGCCAAGAGTTACGAGAAGTCGCGCAAATTTGAGCAAGCTTTGGCCGAGTATAAGAGGTTAGCACAAGAGTATCCCGCTCAGGCGATTTCGGCACAAAAAAAAGTTTTGGAGCTTTGTGACAAGTTGGACAGACCCTTGCAAAAGAAGATAGAAGAAAGAGAGTTGGAAAAACTGGAAAAGAAGGATAGCGAGTGATGAGTGAATTTACCCATTTGGATGAGAACTACAAGGCGAAAATGGTCGATGTCAGCGGCAAAACCAAGCAGCTGCGTATAGCCAAGGCTTGTGGCAAGATTATCTTGCAACCCGAGACTGTCGCCAAAATAGTCTCTAACAGCATCATCAAAGGCAATGTTTTGGCAGTGGCAAAAGTTGCTGCCATTCAAGGAGCCAAAAAAACCAGCGAGCTGATCCCGATGTGTCACAACGTCTTTATCTCTCAGATAGATGTGAGCTTTGAGGTAGAAGAAGATGGCGTGTTTTGTTCTAGCAAAGCCGTGGCAGTGGATGTCACCGGCATCGAGATGGAAGCTCTAACGGCGGTCAGCGTCGCCCTGCTGACGATTTACGATATGTGCAAAGCGGTCGATAAGAAGATGAGCTTCTCCCAAATTCGCCTGCTGGAGAAAACTAAACAGGATCTGTGATGTTGCCCATCAGTTTTGCCGTGGTAACCTTGAGCACCAGAGCCAGTCAGGGTGTTTACCAAGACAAGAGCGGCAACTACCTTCTTGAGAATTTAGCCAAGTTTTGCCACTGTGAGGGTGAATACCATCTTTTGGCAGACGATAAAAAGAGGTTGATTGCTACTTTGGGCAAGCTCAAAGAGAAAGAGATCGATCTGATCTTTACCACCGGTGGCACCGGTATCGGCACAGAGGATTTCACCGTGGAGGTGGTGTTACCGTTTTTGGATAAGCAAATCCCAGGGGTGATGGAGTTTGTTCGCAACAAATACGGACACATAAATCGCAACGCTTTGCTGAGTCGAGGGGTGTGTGGTCTAGGCAAGAGATCTTTGTTTTTTACTCTGCCTGGGAGTCTGAAGGCTGTGCGTGAGTATTGGCAAGAGATAGAGCCGCTGCTTTTGCATATGGTGCAGATGAAATCTGATATAGACTCGCATGAACAAGTTTAACCTATTTCTGTCCAAGTTTTTGACTCCGTCGCAGCAAAAAGTTTTTCTCTTTTTGCTTCTTTTTTTTGCGCTGGGCAAAGGGTTGCAACTGGTCTCCTACCAAGCCGACTTGACGCCTGGCGAGGATGAAAAATTGGAGCAGGCGCTGGAAAAAAGCGTCAAAGTTCAGTTTGACTTGAGGACGGCAAACTCTCAAGAGCTGGAGATGGTGCCTGGAATAGGCCCCAAGACGGCTGCCAAGATTATCCAGTTGCGCTCCGAGTTTACTTGCCTTGAAGATATTCAGATGGTAAAAGGCATTGGACCTGCAAAGTTTGCCAAGTTGAAAGAGTATTTTGTGCCTTTTGGAACAAATTATCAGAAGAGGCAGCAGCAGCAGAAAAGATCGGAAGCAGAGTACGATAAGCAGGCAGAAGCGGTAGATTTGAACACTGCCAGTGTCGATGAGTTGATTTGCATAAACGGCATCGGCAAAGTCACCGCCCAGAAGATTGTCGATTATCGAGCCCAGAACGGCAAGTTCCACTCACCCCAAGATCTGTTGAAGGTAAAAGGCATTGGCAGTAAAAAGTTGGAGCAGATTTTGCCGCAAGTGATTATTAAATAACCAGATGGAGATAAGATGATAGAAAGGTATTCTCGCCAGCAGATGCAAGCGGTTTGGAGCGATGAGAGCAAGTTTGATAAGATGTTGGCGTTAGAGGTGCAGGTGTGCCGCGCCAAGGCGAAGTTGGGGCTAATACCAGCCCCAAACTTGTCCGAGATAGAGGAGAGAGCCAGTTATACCATGTCTCGACTCAAAGAGATAGAGAAAGAGGTGAAGCACGATGTGATCGCCTTCTTGACCAATGTTGCCGAGAATGTGGGCGACTCGTCGCGCTTTATTCATGTGGGACTCACCTCGTCCGATGTTTTGGACTCAGCCTTAGCTTTGCAGTTCAAAGATGCTTTGCAACTACTAGAGCAGGGGATAGACGGTTTGCTGCAGCAGATGAAAACTTTAGCTTATCAATACAAAGATTTGCCTCAGATGGGTAGAACCCACGGAGTGCATGCCGAGCCGATCAGCTTGGGGTTGAAGTTCGCTCTTTGGTATGCGGATATGCAAAGGAACAAGCAAAGGCTACAGGAGCTACGCAAAAGGGTGTTGGTGGGTAAACTATCCGGAGCCGTGGGAACCTTTGCGGCGACTCAGCCCGAGGTGGAAGAGCTTGCTTTAAAAGCTTTGGGTTTGGACTACGCTAAAGTCTCCACTCAAATCGTTCAGCGTGATAGACAAGCCGAGTATCTTAACTTCTGCGCTTTGGTCGCCTCTTGTTTAGAGAAGATAGCCGTGGAGATCCGCAACTTGCAAAGAACCGAGATCAGAGAGTTGGAAGAAGGTTTTGGTAAAGGGCAAAAAGGCTCTTCGGCGATGCCTCACAAAAAAAACCCGATCTCTTGCGAAAACATAACCGGCTTGTGCCGAGTGATGCGAGGCTACGCTTTGGCTGGTTTGGAAAATGTCGCTTTGTGGCATGAGCGTGACCTTTCTAACTCTTCGTGCGAGAGGATAACTTTGGCAGACAGCTCCATCTTGCTTGACTATATGTTGGCAAGGATGCTCAAGGTTTTGAGCAATCTAACCGTTTTGGAAAACAACATCCAGAAGAACCTGCACAAAACCAAGGGGATCATCTTCTCCCAAAAGCTGATGTTGGCCCTGACTAAGACAGGTATGCTTCGTGAGGACGCTTACACTTTGGTGCAAACCTTGGCACATCGAGCGTGGGACGAAGATGTTGATCTTAAGAGTTTGGTGGAGAAAGAGTCGAAAATAGATCTTCCCCAAGAAAAAATCGAAGCTATTTTTTCTTTGCAAAACTTCTTGATCAATGTCGATAAAATCTTTGCGCGAGTTTTTGCTTAAAAGACGAAAGTTTTGTTTTTGTGGGTGACGATCTTGCGATTAACATGGTTGTAAACCGCCCTGGATAAGACGATTTTTTCCAAATCTTTTCCTTTGCGAATCAGGTCTTTGACCGAGTCGCTGTGGGAGACGCAGGCAACATCTTGTTCGATTATCGGTCCTTCGTCTAGCTCTGAGGTGACATAGTGACTGGTGGCTCCGATGATCTTCACGCCTCTTTGGAAAGCTTGATGGTAAGGTTTTGCCCCCGGGAAGGCGGGTAAGAAAGAGTGGTGAATGTTGATGATCTTGTTGGGAAACTGGCTAATCAGCGCCGGGGAAAGGATCTGCATATAGCGCGCCAGCACCACGAAATCGACGGCGTATTTTTGGAGCAAAGCCAGTTGTTTTTGCTCCATCTCCAGTTTGTTCTCTTTGCTGATGGGCAGGTAGTAAAACGGGATATGAAAAGCTTTGGCGATCGGCTCTAAAGTCTGGTGATTGGAGATAATCAGAGATATCTTTGTTTGGTACGACTCTTTTCGTGCCAAGATATCAAATAGACAATGAGACGCTTTGGAGACGAAAATAGCCATTTTGGGCTTCTTATCGGTAAAGTAAAGATGGTATTCGGCTTTGCTCAGCTTGGTAGCCACCTCTTGCGCAAACCTTATTTCGATCTCGTCTCGTGCCAAACCAAAATCGGTCAGTGACCATTTGACTCGCATAAAATATTTGTTGTCTTCCACATGTTGATCGATATCCAAGATGTTCCCTTCGTATTTTGTTAAGAAAGAGGTCACCTTGGCAGAAATTCCTAGTTGATCTCGGCAGCTAATCAGAAGAATAGCGAATGCACTCATAAATTAGTCCTTTTTTTTAGTATTTGGTTAGACCAGATTGACATGTTTTAGTTGGATGGTTGGATCTTCCAAGATTTTGCGCGCCAAGAAGAGGAAATTTTCTTGATTGTCGGTTACAAAAAAATGGTTGCCTCCTAACCCTTTTTGCGAGCAGGGGGCGATTTTGGTCTTTAGGTATTGGCTGATGGCTACGCCTGAGTCTATCAAAGTAACCTTGTTTTGGAAATATCTGTTGATGCTACTTTTGAGAACGGGATAGTGGGTGCAACCCAAGATGAGTGTGTCTATCTGGGGGAAATCTTGCAAGCACTCCTTGACCAGTATGTCTGTGATCTGGTGGTCTTCGTAGCCGTTTTCCACCAGTGGAACGAACATCGGGCAGCTTTTGCTGTGAGTCTCTACTTGGCTATCCAGCTTGGCTAGCTCCTTACAATAAGCTTTGCTTTTGATCGTTGCCACCGTTCCGATGATGCCGATTTTTTTGTTGGCACTGGCTTCAATGGCGATTTTGGCTCCGATCTTGATCACCCCGATTATGGGGATAGTAAACCTCTTTCTCAGCTCTTTGATCGCCAAGGCGCTGGCTGTGTTGCAGGCAACGATGATCACCTTAACATCTTGACTAAGCAAGAACTTGACATTCTCTTGGCAAAAGTGGATAACGCTTTGTTTGCTTTTGGTGCCGTAAGGTAGTCTGGCAGTATCGCCTAGATAAACGATCTCCTCGTGCGGAAAAACTCGGCGAATCTCTTTGAAAATCGTCAGACCTCCCACGCCAGAATCGAATATGCCAATCGGTTTCATTGTGTTTGATCTATTCGGTGGTAGAGATGTTTTTGTTCTCAATCTCGTCCAAGAGAGATCTCAGCAAACCCTTGTTGCAAACCCTTTTCTTCTCTGCGTTTTGCAAAAACTGGTTTAACCCTTCTTGGGTGGTCAAAACCGTGTAAAGTTTTTTCTCTTTGACTGGGGACAGACCAAACAGACCAGCGCTTTTCAGGGAAAAGATTTCCTTGGCGTCGAACTTAAGCTCGGGAGCGTAAAACTGGTAATCTTTGCTAGTGAAGATAATCTGACCAAAAGCTTCTTTTATCTCTTTGCCGCTTATCTTGGCAGTGAAAAGACGATGATCTCTTCCAAAAATGTTGTAAATATCTTTGTCGGTAACCTTGCCTTTTTCTAAAGATTTTTGGAAGATTGAAGAAGGCAACAAGACGAAGTCGGCAGATCTGTTTTCAAAAAGGGTGCGACAGATCGTATTGCCCAAAGGTGTGCGCAAACTTTTGTCGGTTGGTTTGTTCTCCAGAGTGGTTTGGCAAGTGGCAAGCGGAGTTCCTTGGTAGACCGAACTTTTAGCAAAGGTAGCCGGCTTTATGGTTACAATCTTGGCTTGAGCCAAGGTGAGGAACTTGAACTTGGGCTTAAACTCAAGATCGAGTTGGCTGATTTGGTTGTCTTTAAGGCTGGTGCTGATGATTGGGGTGCCTTTTACTCTGGTGAGATAAGATGAGTGCTGGTCGTCGCTGATGAAGATAGCAGAGATGCCTTTGATTTGGCAAACCTCTTCTAACTCTTTCTTTTTGATCTTCTTGCTGAACGAGTCGAACCCATCGGGCATCTTCAGTAGCAAGATGATTGCGTTGGGACTCTCTTGAGTTTTAGAACTAAATATCTTCTCGATCTCTTTTTTGATAGCCGCTGCTAAAGAGGAGTTTTGCACATCTTGGTTGACGAAGAAATCTTGGTTGTAGCCACCCAAAAACAAGATTTTGAAGCCATTTTTTACGACAAAAGTATGTTGGGGAAATTTGCTCAGCTCTTTCAATTTCTGGCTTTGCAAGTTAGTAGCCAGAGTGGTGATCCCCGAGAGAGTGTTGTTTTTTTGGTATTGCTTTATCCCCAAGCATAAATCCAGATCACTCAAGAGGGTGTAGCCGGCGCCCAGTTCTTTCAGGAGCCTAGCAACTTTCTCACCTTTGTCTTGATGGGAGTCAAAAGAGCCTTGGTAGTTGTCGCCAAGGCTGATAATCAAAGGCTCGTGATAGTCAAGCGATACAAAATCTTTTAAATCTTGTAGCCCCAGACCTTTTTGGCTGGAAGCTATCCTGCCTTGCAGTTTGTCGAAAGCGACAATCCTGACTTTGTTTGGCTGGGCAGCCCAAAGCAGCCCGCAAAAAAGACAAGCCAGACAAAAAAAACGACGCATTAAAACTAATCTTTGTTGATTAAAAGAGGTAGCCGGCGATGTTCTTGCAAATAGTTTGCATATCTGCCACAGATTTTTCGATAGCTTGGGGGGCAGAGCTCAAAACTTGTTGCAAACTTTTTCTCTTGTTGAAGTCCAGTCCGCTGGCAGCTTGTTGTTGTTGATTGGCTTGAGCGGTCTCTTCTAGATTGATAGAGTCTGGATCCGGTGAGGTGATTTTTTTCTCCAAGGCTCGCAAGAAAGCCATATTTTTCAACAACAATTTTATCGATTGGTCGAGCATTTCGTGTTTATACATTTTCTCTCCTTGTTCAATTAAAATTTATTTTACTCAAAATTTTGTGGATTTGGATAGAAGTCAAGAGTTTCCTGCCAGATTTCTAATTTTAACTTTATGATTGACACAATTTTTTAAATTCAAAGAGTAATTACCTCAAAAAAGATGCTTTTAATTTTCAGAAAAACCAAGAGGGGGTTTTTATAAAGTTTACTAAAACTGTCTTGGCTCTTTCTTTGCTGAGTGGGGTAGCTCATATGTGGGCAGGAGTGAAGATAAACGAACTGTTTTACGACCCGATTGACTCAGATGCTGGCAAAGAGTGGATAGAGTTTTACAACGGCTCGGAGTTTAGTGTTGATCTAAGCCACTGGCAGGTTTATGCTGCCGGTGCGAGCTTTTCGCTGGTTTACACCTTTGCGCATCAAATCCTCGAGCCCAAAACTTTTTTGCTGCTGGGAGCGCCAGATTTTTGTGATATTCAAACCGATATATCTTTTCAAAACGGGGGGAGTGCTACCGACGGTGTGAAGCTGGTGGACAGTAGCGGAGTTTGCCAAGATGTTTTGCTTTACGATCTGAACAACACCAACGACTTGAAGATAGAAGACGGTTCGGTTGGTCTTAGCTTTGCTCCAGATGTGGCTTCGGGCAACTCCTTGGCGCGTAAGGTCGATGGCGAAGATAGCGACGATAGCTACGCCGACTTCAGGGAGTGTGCCAAGCCGACGCCTGGACAAACGAACACTGAGAAGGTTGTCCCCTTGAAGATAAGCGAACTTTTTTACAACCCCGTCGGTGCCGATGCGGACAAGGAGTGGATAGAGATTTACAACCCTACTGACGAAAGCGTCGATTTGCAAGGCTGGCAGATCTACTCGGCAGGAAACGACTTTAGTTTGAGCTACAGCTTTCCGTCTTTTCAGCTAGAGGCTAACGGCTTTTTGGTGGTGGGTGCGAGCGACTTTTGCAACATTCAAAAGAAGCTTTCGTTCCAAAACGGCAACTCGCCTGTGGATGGAGTGAAGCTTTTCTCGCCCGATCAAGCTTATTGTGATGCTGTTTTTTACGGCAGTCAAAACGATAACCAGCTCGAAGACGAAAGCGGGGCTGTAGCCACTAGCTTTGCCGCAGATGTTATCCAGGGGCAATCTTTGGCTAGAGTAAACTTATGGGAAGATCAGGACAAGAGTAGCGAAGATTTTTTGCCGACAGATTTTTTGACGCCTGGGCAGGCCAACAAATTCTCGGTGAGTTTGCGCCTTTCCAACTTACAAAAAACTGACCATAAGCTTTGCGTGCAGATCGACAACCTCTGTTGTTTCGATTTGGAGTCGGGACAGGCTAAGGTGGTTTTAAGCTACTCAGGCACGAGCGTCCAAGAGAAGTTGGTCGGTTATTTGGCAGCGGGCAGTGGGCAGCAGCTAGTTTTTGATCTGGATCAGTTGTCGGCATCTTATCAGGTTTGGCAGGTAGATTTGGTTTGTGATCTGGATGTGGATAGCAGCGACAACCGTTTGCTGCTATCTTGGCTAGAGGAGTCCAGCCCTTTGCTGATAAGTGAGGTGACCCCCAGCCCTGCTCAGAGTTCTGCCGAGTGGGTGGAGCTTTACAACCCAAGGCAAGAAGATCTAGATCTAAAGGGCGTCCAACTGCAAGATGAATCGGGCGATGTTTGCCAGTTCGACTTAGTTTTGGCAAGTGGAGATTTTTTGGTGCTGACCAAAGACTTGGCAGCTTTCATGGCTAGCTACCCCAAGGCAGACCAGCACAAAGTTTTGCAGGTGACAGATTTGGTCAGCTTGAACAACACCAGTGAAACGCTGCTTCTCAAAGATAGCTGGGCGGCAGTTTTTGACTCGATCTGTTACGGCAAAGACGACGCTAGTAAAGTAGGCAAACAGCAATCTTGGGCAAGCTGGATCTCAGAGTCTGGCGCAAGAGGGTTTTCTGCCACCGACTTCGTCACCCCAGGGCAGGTCAATAACTTCCCCTTGAACCTTAAACTGAGCAACCTGCAGAAGTTAGGCACCAAGTTATCCACCCAAATTCACAACTTGTCCACCTTCGATCTGCAACCCGATTTGGCTAAGATATCTTTGACTTACAACGGTTTAGTCGCAGGCGAGATTTCGGTTGGTTCTCTTGCGGCAAATAGCTCCAAAACCCTCGAGTTTCAGCTAGAAACTCAAGAGCAATTTTATCAGATTTGGACAGTTGGTTTGCGGTGTGATCTGGACACAGATTATCAGGATAACACCCTTGCTTTCTCGCAAGTTAGATCGCAAGGGGTGGTCGTCATCAACGAGGTGATGCCAAGCCCAGTGGAAGGTTGTCCCGAGTGGCTGGAGCTTTACAACACATCAGACGAAAATATCCAGATAGAGTGCCTGCAAATCAGAGACAAATCGGGCGATATTTCGCTATTCGATTTATCGATCTCGGCAGGAGATTATCTGGTGCTTACTGACGATCTGGCAGGATTTAGTCAAACTTATCCACAGGTAGATTTAGATAAAGTGGTCGAAGTGGCAGATTTGGTCAGCTTGAACAACAGTGATGAGGAGCTAATCTTGGAAGACTCCTTGGGCTGCTCTCTGGACTCTGTTTGTTACGGCAAGGTGAGTGTCCCCAAAGGCGTCTCGCTGGAGAAGTTTGGTTACGGAGATTTTGCGGGAGTTTGGGGCGACTGCCTAGATATAGCCACTCCCGCTCAAGCCAATTCGGTCAAAATCTACTACTATAAAAGCTGCTTTGAGGTGAGGATATCTAGTCAAGTTTGCACCCAAGAAAACCCGGTGGTGATAAGTTACAGCGTCCCTGAGTTGTCTTCCACCGTTCGTGTCCATTGCCGCATCTTCGGTAGAAACGGGGAGTTAGTGCGAAGCGTGAGCAACTACCAGCCCTCGGCAATAAACGGCGAGATCGTTTTCGATGGCAGGGACGATCAGGGGAATTTCTTAGAGAAAGATGTTTATTTGCTCAAACTCACCATCTCCAAGGGGAACACCTTGTACCACAAACAGTATTACTTAACCGTAAAATGAGATACTACCAACTTTTTTTTGATCTAAAGTTCGACGAGCCTTTGGTGTATAGCAGTGCCAAACCTTTGGCTGAGTGTGTGCGGGTGTTGGTGAAGCTGAAAAACAAGCTGGTGACTGCCATCGTGGGGGGGCAGGTGGAAGAGCCAAAAGGGTTCGACTGTTTGAGCGTTTTGGAGGTGCTAGACGATGAGCCTATCTTGAGTAAGGAGCTGTGTTATTTGGCTACCTGGATCTCCCGATACTATCAACACCCTTACGGAATGTCTTTGTTTCAGGTGTTAGATAGTGGAGCCAAGGTGGAGGTGGGACAAAAAGTTTGTAAGCTGCAAGATAAAAAGGGCGAGCTGTTGCTGGAGCTTTTGCCAGATAGCGGCACGCTCTCTTTGGGTAAACTTTACCAAAAGTATAACAAGCGGGGATTTTATCAAAGGTTGGAGAAGTTGGAACAAGCTGGTTATCTGCGGGTTTTGCGCAGTAGCTCAAACTCCAGCCTGAAAGGCAAAGAGAACTACTTGCATCTGGTGAGTGGGAAATGCGAAAAGCTAAAGAACGCTCCTAAACAGGTAGAGCTTTGTAACTATCTAGCTGTCTGTGATGGTGATGTTCGGTTGGCAGAAGTTGCCCAAAGGTTCTCTTATGCCACCATCAAATCTTTGGAGAAGAAAGGTTTGGTAGAAAGAGTGGTCAAAGAGAAGTTTAGCGAAATCTTCGAGCCTCAAGACTCTTCTGCGCCGGAGGTGCAGTTAACTGGGGAGCAAGAGCAAGCTTACCAGCAGATAGCCCAAAAGATGGCTACCAAGAGGTTTTCCGCCTTTCTTCTTTATGGCAAAACCGGGACCGGCAAGAGCGAAGTTTACTTCAAGGCGATGTCAAGATGTTTGCAAGCCGGCAAGACGGTTTTGTTTCTCTTGCCAGAAATTTCGCTGACGCCGATGATGCTCAAGCGAATAGGGAAAGCTTTTCCCGAGCAGAAGATAGCCGTTTTGCACAGCGGTCTACCAGGTGTGGAGCGTTATCTGCAATGGAAGAGAGCGAAAACGGCACAAATCGTCATCGGAGTGCGCTCGGCGATTTTTGCTCCGCTGCAAAATCTGGGTCTGCTGGTGGTGGACGAGGAGCATGAGCAAACCTTCAAGCAAGGCAACGCACCTTTTTACAACGCTAGAGACTTGGCTTTGGTGCGAGCAAAAAACGAGAATGCGGTGGTGATCTTGGGTTCTGCCACGCCTTCTCTGGCTTCTTGGCACAACGCTCAAATCGAAAAGTATCAGCTTTTGCACCTCAAAGAAAGACCTTTTGGGATTAGTTTTCCCTCTATAGAGGTCGTCGATTTGCGGGAGGAGAAAACCATTTTTACCAAAAGGTTTAAGCAGCTAGTGAAAGAGCGTTTGGCTAAAAAAGAGCAAGTAATAATCTTGCAAAATCGCAGGGGACACAGCTCATATCTGCAGTGCCGCGACTGTGGAGAGCTTATGCAATGTCCGCACTGTCAGGTGTCGCTGAGTTATCACAGCAGCGGCAACAGCTTGCGCTGTCACTACTGTGGCTTTGAGATGGCGATGCTCAAAAAATGCCCAACTTGTGGAAACTACGGTTTTGCCCAAGGCAGCGCCGGCACGCAAAGGGTGGAACAAAATCTAGCCAAAACTTTTCCCAAAGCCAAGATTTTGCGCGTAGATAGTGACACCTCTACCTCTTTTGCCACCCACAAAAAAAATCTGGAGCTTATCGAAAAAGGCGAGGTTGACATCATCTTGGGGACGCAGATTGTGGCTAAGGGGCTAGATTTTCCCAACATAACCTTGGCAGTGGTTTTGCGGGCAGACGACCTTTTGAATATGCCCGACTTTATGGCAGGCGAGCGGAGTTTTGCTCTTTTTACTCAAGTAGCAGGGCGCACCGGCAGAGGCAAGAAGCCAGGACATTTTCTTTTGCAAACCTACAATCCCCAAAATCGCTGTGTGCTGGCGGTGGAGTCTGGTGATTTTGAGCAGTTTGCCAAAGATGAGCTTACCAGCAGGCATGTATTGGCTTATCCTCCTTACTCTCAGTTGGTTAGGTTTGAGTTTTCTGCCTTAGAAAAAAGGAGTCTGGAGAGATGTTTTACCAAGAACGCCGAGCTTTTCGCCTACTTAAAAAAGAGGGTAAAAATATTGGGACCAGCTCCCGCTTTGCTCTCCAAATTGCAAAAAAGGTATCGCTACCATCTGGTAGCCAAGTGTGAAAACCACCAAAAAGCCAATTGGTTGGTGAGGTTCCTCAAGCTGAACTTGAGTTCGTTATACGATGTTAAACTGCTGGTGGATGTAGATCCTTACAGTTTGTCTTGAGGCTGGAAGGGGGAAAAATGAGGTTGAGAAGATGTTGAATGTTTTAAAAAACAATAAAACTTTTTTGGGTTTTGAGGTGATCGGCTCTTACACCGCCGAAGATATGCAGACCGTGGAGTTTTTGTTTGAGCAAAAAATCAAGATGGGAGCCAAGAAGATTAACATCTTGATCAAGTTGGACAAGCTCTCGCTGGACAAGAAAAGTTTGAAGTTCCTTTTCAAAGAGGCGGTTTACGCCTTCAAAAATCGCAAAAGGTTTCGTAACATCGCGCTTGTGGGCAACTCGCAGGTGAAAAGGGCGATGTTCAAGCTGGACAAGTTGGTGTTTCAAGACAAGTCTAAGACGATGATCGAGAAATATTTCGATGTCAAACATATGCAAAAAGCTTGGCTGTTTCTCAAGAGTCCCAAAGAGAAGCTGATCTCTGCGGGGGTGCGCAGTTTTTTGAAGTTCGGCTACCACGACACCACCATCAGCAAAATATCCAGGCGAGCCGGGCTGACCAAAGGCGGATTTTATCATCACTTCACCAGCAAGAAGTCGATCTTTGTGACTTGTGTGACCTCGCTCTTGAAAGGTTGGGAAGATACCCTGCGACAGGTGGATCAAGATAGCCAAGACAGCTACCATTTCTTAAAAAACTGTTTTGGGATGGTCTCTTATCTGGAAGAGCAAGTGATGTTGATCTCGGGGGTCGATTTCGATACGGTGGTGGTCAACTATCAGCAAATCACCAATATGGGCGTCTTGCTGAGCAAACGCATCAAAAATCAGATGATCAAAACCAAAGAGCTTTTTTATGCCATCGTCAAAAAGAGGTTGGAGCAGGGGCAAAAAAACTCACAGATACGAGAAGATTTGCCGGTGGAAGAGATGTTGGTGCTGCTTTTTGCGATCACCAAAGGGATGCCCAATGTTGCCCTGAGCCTTGGCAAAAAAGCTTTTACTGCCGAGATGCAAAAATCTTTTTGCGCCTTTTGGCAGATGATAAGAGCCTTAGACTAAATCGTGTAGACGCTTGCCCAAAAGTTTGTGGGTAAGACAAAGGAAGATGATGCTTGCGGCGAAAGCCAGAGCCACTTTTAGGTCTATTCCGTCGATGGCGATGCTCAAAGTTGTGGCAGTGGCAGGAGGATGCTCAAAGTCCAAAACGACCATAAAAAAAATCGCTACTCCCACGGCGATGGCTGCCCAAAGTGGTGTGGGCAGACCCACTTTGGCTAAAAGCAGGTGGAAGACCACTCCGATCAAAAGGCAAGATAGCTGCCCTCCGACTAGGTTTCTTGGTTGGGCTGGGACAGATCTGGGCATGGCGAAGACGATGAAGGTGCTGGCTCCGATCGAGGCGACGATCACGATCTCTTGTGATTGCAAATAGAGCAAGACGCAAAAAATGGTGGCAGATGCCAAAATCGACTGGATGAGGTAGCTTCGCCAGTTGTCGTAAAACTCTTTGAGGTTAAAGATCATCTTCTTGCCTTTGGGTTGGAGCTTGACCAAAGCAGAGCCTCGGCGATGGCGATGGCAGCTACCGCCTCTACCACTACAGCGGCTCTGAGCACCAGACAAGCGTCGTGTCGTCCCTTTATTTGTAGCGGCTCTACCTTGTTTTTTTTGAAGTTGTAACTCTCTTGAGCAATCCCGATCGAGGGCGTCGGTTTGAAGTGACAGCGGAAAACTATCTGGTTGCCGTTGCTGATGCCTCCCACGATGCCTCCGTCGTTGTTGCTGGCTGTCTTGCCACTCTGGCTGAGTAGGGTATCGTTGTTTTGGCTTCCTTTGCTTTGGCTGACTCTGGTGCCAGCCCCAAACTCTACGGCTTTCACCGCGGGGATAGAGAAAGCCAGTTGTGCGATAATCGACTCCAGAGAGCCGAAAAACGGCTCGCCCAATCCTAGCGGGACACCGTCGATAGTGGCTTGCACCACACCGCCGAGCGAGTCGTGTGCCTCTTGTGCCTGCAAGATGGCTTTTTCCATTTGTTCAGTGGTGTGGTAGCCACCGATAGAGAGGATCTGGCTGCCAAACTTTATCTTTTGAGCAACTTTTTTGGCAACTACGCCAGCTGCCACCAGACAAAGGGTCAGCCTTCCCGAAAAGTGTCCGCCTCCGGCAGGGTCGTTGTAGCCGCCATATTTTTGGTTTGCCACAAAATCGGCGTGCGACGGTCTTGGTTGATCGATAAGGTTGCTATAATCTTTGCTTTTCGTGTTTTGGTTAGCAAAGAGGATCGTCAGCGGGTCGCCACTGGTGTAACCTTGGTGAGTTCCGCAGATTATCTGGGGCTTATCGGACTCTATTCTGGGGGTGGTTCCTGCCCCTCCGCTCTTGCGCCGATTTATGTCGCTACTAAACTCGTCCTCTTGCAAGGGGATGCCTGCCGGCACGCCGTCTATGGTGATGCCCACATAAGCACCGTGAGACCTGCCGAAGATGCTCAGCCTGAAATTTTGTCCGAATCGATTCATACCGTATCTCCTGCTTTTTTAGTTGCCGGGGTTTGCAGTATCCATCTGTTTGCCAGCTCGCAAGTGATCCAAACCATCCCAAAAGCCCAAATACAATCGCTAAAAAAGTGCGCCCCTTGGACGATGCGCCCGACGCTCATCATCATCCCGTAAGCAACTCCAGCTGCAAAACACCAGTTGGCAACTCTCTTTTTGTTTTTTTTGAAGATGTAAAACAAGCTGATGAGGTAAAAGCCGATAGAGGAGTGTCCCGAGGGGAACGAGTGTCCGCCTTGGCTAGAGTAGACCCACGCCTTGGTAAACTTTTTTTCGCCGCCAAACTGAACGATTTGCCGCGGGCGTGGTCTGCCGTAGTTCTCTTTGAAGATTGAGTTTACCAGCAGCCCTGGACCCAGCAAGATAACCACCACCAAAAACAAGCTTTGTTTGCGGAACTTGCCCCAAGAGTTTTTGAAAAATCCTACTATCAAAACTAAAAGAGCGCCCACGCCAAGGGAGTTGGGAAGCCACACCCCCCAGTTTTTTATCTGCACCCAAGGAGTTTGGTGTTGGTAAAGCCAAGATTTTTGATAAAACAGCGAGCTGGTGGCAAGGTCGATCTTCGTTGACCACGCTAGCAGAGTGGCTGCGCCTAACACAAAAATAATTATCCAATTTCTTTTTGACAAATTTTCTCCCTTTAATCTTTTAAAAACTGTTTTGTAGTCGCAAAAAATTATTGTAAAAATAAAAATTTAAGCAAAAGTTAGTGGAGAACCAAATTATGCAAGAAAAAAATTTAGTTGAAGTAGCCAAACGAGTTAGAGCCAACATCTTAATCTCTTTATACTGTTCAGGTTCGGGGCACAGCGGTGGAAGTTTGTCGGGAGTGGAGTTGATGCTAGGAGCTTACGCCAAGATGAAGTTTGATCCCCAAAATCCCGACTGGGAGCTAAGAGACAGATTTTATCTCTCGGCTGGTCACAAGGCGCCTTTGTGGTATGTGGTTTTGGCAGAACTCGGCTACTATCCTGTGCAAGAGGTGGCAACCTTGCGTAAGTTGGGTAGTCATTTTCAAGGTCATCCAGATCGCAACAAAGTAGCCGGAGTAGAATTGTCTTGTGGGTCTCTAGGACAAGGTTTATCGATAGCCGTGGGTGATGCTTGTGCTGCCAAGATGAACGGTAAGTCGCACAAAGTTTTTTGCTTGATGGGTGATGGCGAGCAGCAAGAGGGTCAGATCTGGGAGGCTGTGATGGCAGCCGCACACCATCGGTTGGACAATCTGGTGGCAATAGTGGATAAAAACGGCTTGCAGATCGATGGCGATGTGGACAAGGTGATGGGGCTTGGCGATTTGAGTGCCAAGTATCGAGCTTTTGGTTGGGAAGTTTTTGAGTGCCAGGGACACGACATCGAAGATGTTCTTTGCGCTTACGAAAAAGCTTTGGCTGTCAGTGGTAAACCGGCGGTGATCATCGCCAAGACCATCAAAGGCAAAGGGGTGAGCTTTATGGAAAACAAAGCGGGTTGGCACGGCAAAGCTCCCAATAAACAAGAGCTGACCAAGGCGCTTGCGGAGATCGGCAGCCAAGGTGCGGGCGTGGCGAAGATGGTGCAAGTTTCGGCACAGTTTCAGGAAAAGGTGCAAAAAGATCTGGCAGACAAGGTGCCTGGCTTTAGTCAAGATTACTGGTGGAATAGCCAATCGGTGATGAAAGTAGAGATGAAAGCCACTCGCTCTGGTTTTGGACAAGCGTTGGCTGAGACCAAAAACGAAAAGGTTTGCACGATCGGATCAGATTTGTCCGGCTCGGTGAAGATAGACCAGTTTCTCAAAGATCGTCCCGATCGCCAGAAGAGGTTTTTTTCGATGGGTATCGCCGAGCAAAGTGGCACTAGTGTTGCCGCAGGGATGAGCAAAGACGGCGACATCCCCTTCTTTAGTAGCTTTGGGATGTTTACCTCGGGTCGCGCTTACGATCAGCTACACACATCTATTGCTTATGGAGGAATGAACGCCAAGATAGCTGCCTCTCACTCGGGGATAACCGTGGGAGAAGACGGAGCCACCCACCAAGCGCTGGAAGATATCGCCATCGTCGGCTACCTGCCGGGTATCACCTTCTTGACTCCTGCCGACTACTACCAAACAGCCAAGGCGACTAAAGCTGCCATCGACACGCAAGGACCCGTCTACATCCGCTACGGTAGGGTGGACACCCCTTGCGTGACCAGTGCTAAGACGCCTTTTGTTGTGGGTAAAGCCACGCTTTATCAATACAAAGGCGAAGCGGAAAATATGTTGGACGCCTTCAGTTGTGAGCTTGCCGACAGCGCTCAGGTGGACAAGGCGGATGTTTGTCTTGTGGCTTGTGGGATCATGGTGCCGGAGTGTTTACGGGCAGCTTGGATATTGGACAAGGAGTTTGGGTTGAAAACTTCTGTGTTGAACTACTCCAGTATCAAACCTTTCGATGAGCAAGCTTTAGCAAAAATCTCAGGGAAAGCCAGAGTGGTGGTGACCGCCGAGGAGCACCAAAAGGGTGGTTTTGGTAATATGGTGGCAGGACGCCTTCTCTCACTTGGTTGCAACGCCAAGTTTGGTATGATCGGCGTTGAAGACAGCTTCGGGCAGTCGGCAGCACCGTGGGAGCTGATGAAACATTATGGACTCACCGCTGAGTTTATCGCCCAGAAGGCGAAAGAGCTTTTAGATAATTAAAAAAATAAAGGAGAAAAAGATGAAACAACTTAAATTTTTAATGTTTGGGATTTTGTTTGTGGCTCTTTGTGGCTGTAGTATTTTCGGCAACGACGATGACGACGAGGATAACACTACCCCGTTTGAGGGAAGTTGGGAGGCAGTTGTGTCAAAACTCACTTTTGTTGGAGATAAAGTTTCTCTTGATGTTTATTCCCAAGATTCTCTCTCTTTTACCAACTCAACTTTTAGTTACGACCAAAGCACGAAGAAGCTGAAAATAGATAAAAATGAAGATGAATCTCATTATATGCTGAGTAACAATCAACTTTTTTTGGGAGATGAAGACAGTGAAGATGGAAGTTACGCTATTTCCTCTTATCAAAAGTTGGGCTACCCTACAGGAAGCACCCTAGGGGCTTTTTATGCGTCTGATAGCGTAGATGTAAAAGATCAACCAGCTTTTTTAAATGCTTATTATAAAGATAAAGATTTAGACAGTTTGATCAATTTTTGTATTATAAGTTGTGATCTGATTCTTTATGATGGAGTTACTTGTTTGGCAGAGGTGGAGATAGATGATCCCAACTCGTTTACTGGTTTGGCTAAGAACACGCCAGTCTCGGTCACTGGTTTTTGCCTTTATCTTACAGGTTACGACTCTGATTTTAAGGAGTTGAGTAACGAAGAGTATCCCATTGATAAGGTGACTATAGAAAGCTACTCTTACGATCCCACTGGCAGGCTGGAAGCTAGATTTTCTGATCTGAAAAATGAGAATGGTGATAATATTTTGGATAGTTTGACATTGAGTGTAGATTTTAGTGATATAGACGCATTCAAGAAGATGCTGAAAGATTTATAAGGAAGCTATATGAAACTGATAATAAACGCCAAGGTGGACGAAAAGCTGGTTTATATCGCTTTTTCGGATAAGATTCAGAAGGTGTCGAGTGGGCCAATTCAGGGAGATTTTGAACAGGTTTTCGATTTGGAGGGCAAGCTCCTTTTGCCCGGAGGCGTCGATCCCCATGTTCATTTTAATCAGCCAGGATTTACGCAGCGCGAAGATTTTGCCACCGGCTCGGCTGCGGCAGCCGCAGGAGGCGTGACCACCGTCATCGATATGCCTTGCACCAGTTTGCCGCCTATCACCAGCGTGGAAAATTTCGTCAACAAGCACAACATCATCAAAGAGAACGCCTACATCGACTATGCCTTTTGGGGTGGTATCACCGGTGATGGATACGATAAGCTGGTGGTGGAGAAGCTCTGGGATTACGGAGTGGTGGGGTTTAAGCTTTACACCATCTCGGGAATGGACACCTTCCAGGCGGTCTCTTACGATTTGCTCGACAAGATTTTTTCTGACTTCAGCGGGAGCGACAAGCTTTTCGCTTTTCACGCCGAAGACGCTCAAGTGATCGCCGAGGCTAGTGGTAAGTTTAGCGCCCAAGAGCTAAAAAGTTGGCAAAACTATGTCCCTTCAAGACCAGCGGCCGCAGAGAGCGTGGCAGTCAGTAAGGTGCTGAGTGCGATGCACGACAACAAAGTTCACTTTGTCCACATTTCTACCATGGACGCTGTTCAGCAGATTGTAAAGGCTCAGAGCAAAGATAAAGATGTTTCGCTGGAGAGTTGTCCGCACTATTTAGAGTTTTGCCAAGAAGATTATGCGCAGCTCTTGGGTCGCCTGAAAACCGCACCATCGGTGAAAGAAAAACAAGACCGTGACTACCTACGAGCCAATCTGGATCAGCTGAACTTTTTGGCGACAGACCACGCCGGCTGCATCTGGCAGACGGAGAAAGATAAAGAAGACTTTTCCCAAGTTTATTGTGGTATCCCGGGCGTGCAAACCTTCTTGACCTACTTGGTGGACGAGTTTTATCTGAAGGAGAAAATATCTTATGGGGAGTTGGTGCGCTTGAGTAGTCAAGGGGCAGCGCAAAGGTATGGTCTTTACCCCCAAAAAGGAGCGCTCACCGAAGGCTCAGACGCCGATTTTGCCGTCTTTGACACACAAGCCTCGTCCATTATGAAAGAAGAAGATTTGCTTTGCAAAGGCAAGTATTCGCCTTTTAAAGAAAGGGAGTTTGGCTGTAAACTGACCCAAACATTTTTGCGTGGGAGTTTGGTTTATGACAAGCGCCTGGTAGGTGAGAAAGGAGCCGGCAAACTTTTAAAAAGGAAAAGTTAATCTTTATAAAGGTTTAACCAAAACAAGACTCTTTTGCCAAAGAGTGTTTTCATTTTTTGGTGATTGGTAACAAAATCGGAAAAAATGCTTGTCACTGACCGGCAACTTTTTTTCTTGGAATGAAAATCTAATTAAGGAGATGCATAAGGATGTCTAGAAAATGTGATGTTTGTGGCAAAGTAGCCCAAGTAGGTAATAACAGATCCCATGCTTTAAATAAGACCAAAAGAAGGTTTAAGCCTAATCTACACTCGATGAGAGCAATGGTAGATGCTAAGGTGAAAAAAATCAAGGTTTGTAGTTCTTGTTTGCGTGCTGGCAAAGTAGAAAAAGTGGTGTAACCTCAAAAGGGAGAGATTTTGAAAAAAATATTTTTAGGAGCAATCTTTTGTGTTGCGACCTCTTTTTTGTTGGCTGATGGTCCCAAGATCGTGACTATCAACACCTCCGAGATCGCCGAGAAGTCCGATGAGATTATCAAAGCAAGAGAAGCTTTTCAAAGAGATTACAAGAGACAGACGGCTAAGATCGAAAGCTTGGAGCAAGAGATAAAAGATTTGCAAGAGAGTTATCAAGCTAAAGCAAAAACAGCTTCCGATGCCGATATCCAAAAGATGGAAGAGACTCTGCAAAGGAAGATGAGCGACTATCGGGCTCTTTCGGAAAAGGTGCAAAAAAGGCTTACCAAGAAACAAGAGGAGCTTTTGCAACCGATTTTGGACAAAGTGGACAAGATTGCCAAAGAGAACGGCTACGATATCGTTTTCGATGTCGTTTCGGGCAAAGTCGTTTTTTCCAGCGAAAAATACGATGTCACCAAAAAGATGTTGGACGAGCTAAATTAGTTTAGTGAAACAATTATGAAAAAATTTAGCATAAAGAGGTCTGTCAGCGAGATAGCTGGCGGACTTTCTTTGGTTTTAGAGGAGCGGACACCTGCTCAAATAGACAATGTGGCAACGCTTGAGGAAGCTAATGCGAACTCGCTCTGCTTCTATCAACAAGAGAAGTATAAACAAGATTTGCTCAAGACGAACGCTGGACTGGTGCTGGTTCCCCAAGATTTTGCTTTGGATGTCGATCTGAATATCATCAAGGTGGATAACCCTTACTTCTCTTTCTTGCAGATCATCAAGACAGTTTTTACCCCCAAGGCGACTAAAGCCATCAGTAGCAAGGCGAGTATCGACCCGACGGCAAAAATTGGAGAAGGGGCGACGATTGGCGATTTTGTCAGCATCGCAGCCAATGTGAGAATCGGCAAGAATGTTTTGATCTACCCCAATGTAACCATTTACGAAGATACCGAAATCGGCGATAATGTCATCCTCCACTCTGGTGTGGTGCTAGGCTCGGACGGTTTTGGCTTTCTTTATCAAGATGGTGTTCAGCACAAGATTCCTCAGCTGGGTAAGGTGGTAATCGGAAACGATGTGGAGATTGGCGCCGGCTCTACGGTGGACAGGGGGACTCTGGGAGCGACCACTATTGGTGATGGCACCAAGCTGGATAACTTGGTGCAGATAGGACACAACTGCAAGGTGGGCAAAAACTGCTGTCTTTGTGCCCAGGTAGGTCTTGCCGGAAACACCAAGGTCGGCGATCTGGTTTACATCGCAGGGCAAGTGGGTGTGGCTGGTCATCTGTCTATCGGCAACTACTGTAAGGTGGGAGCCAAATCGGGGGTAATGAAAGATGTTCCCGATGGCTCAGAGATCTGGGGCGTGCCTGCCGTCAGTGCCAAAGACCAAAAGAGGATCATCGTTGCCCAAAGGCAGTTGCCCAAAGTTCTGCCTCAATTGAAAAAGTTATTAAAAAAGTAAAAGGCTGTTTAAGATGTCAACTGAGATGAAAAAAACGATTAGAAAGATTAGTGAGAGTTACACGGGTGTCGGTCTTCATTTGGGTGTGAAAGCCACGGTGCGTTTCACCCCTGCTGGTGAGGATGTGGGCATCGTCTTCCGCCGAGTTGACCTAGACGGCTCTCCCGAGATATTGGCAGATATCGACCATGTGGTAGATATCTCCCGAGGCACCACCATCAGCGATGGCAAAGCTTCCATTGCCACCACCGAGCATATTTTGGCAGCGGTGAAAGGGTTGGATATCGACAACATCATCATCGAGATAGACGGACCCGAGGTGCCTGTCGCCGACGGTAGCGCCTTGCCTTTTGTCAAGATATTGAAAAACGCAGGGATCGTCGAGCAAGAAGCCGAAAGGGAGTATTTCGGTCTTACCGAGCCGGTGAGTTTCTCCTCGCCAGAAGACAATGTGGATGTGATCATCACCCCTTCGGACAAGCTCAAGATCACCTTCATGGTTGACTACAACCATCCGTGCGTGCCCACACAATACACTTGGTTTCCGTCGATGGATATGTTTGAGCAGCAGTTTGCGCCTGCCAGAACATTTTGTTTCGTCCACGAGATCATCTACCTCAAAGAGAAAGGCTTAATCAAAGGCGGCTCGCTGGACTCGGCTCTGGTGGTGGCAGATCCCCAAAAAGATAAAGAGGAGATCAAGAAGCTAGAGAAGCTTTTTGGGTTCACCTCACCAATAAAAGTGGGCGAGGGGGGACTACTCAACGGCACAACCTTGCGGTTTGACAACGAGTTTGTTCGTCACAAAGCGCTGGACCTCATCGGTGACTTGGCTCTGTTGGGCATCCCGATCAAGGGTCACATCTTGGCTGCCCGCTCTGGACACAAGACCAATATTGCCCTGATCAAGAAGTTGCGCGGTATTTATCAAAAACAGCAACTAGAGAGGAAGTTCCAAGAGAAGCGAACCAAAGGGGTTGTTTTCGATATCGACGCCATCCAAAAGTTGTTGCCTCACCGTTATCCGTTTTTGTTGGTGGACAAGATTATCGAGTTTGAAACTGGTAAGAAGATTGTCGGTATCAAAAATGTGACTTTCAACGAGCCTTGTTTTGAAGGGCATTTCCCCGATAAACCGATTATGCCCGGGGTGTTGATCGTAGAGGCGATGGCACAGACCGGTGGACTTATGCTTCTGAACGCCGAAGACGATCCTACCAGCAAGCTGGTGCTTTTTGCTGGCATCGACAAGGTGCGTTTTCGCAGTCAGGTCAAGCCGGGGGACACCATGAGAATGGAGCTAGAGGTCATCTCTTTGCGTCGAAATATTTGTAAGATGGCAGGTAAAGCTTTCGTCGGCACACGCCTTGCGGCTGAGGCTGAGCTGATGGCACAGGTGGTGATGCGATGATTCACCCCACAGCCATAATCGATCCTAAGGCGAGCTTGGGCAAAGATGTTCGAGTAGGTCCATTTAGTATCATCGGTCCTGAAGTTAGTGTGGGTGATGGGACGATCATCGAGTCTTCTGTTTTGCTCAAAGAGAGAGTTAAGATAGGCAAAAACAACCACATCTTCTCTTTTGCGGTGATCGGGGTAAAATCTCAAGACTTGAAAGACGACGGCACCACCGCAGGGGTGGAGATAGGCGATAACAACCAAATTCGGGAGTTTTCCACTATTCATCGCTCTACCAACGATAAGTTGCCGACCAAGATCGGCTCGGGTAACTTGATAATGTCTTATGTTCATCTGGCGCACGACTGCATCGTGGGCAATGGTGTGGTGATAGCCAACTCGACGAACCTAGCAGGGCATGTGGAGGTGGGCGACCATGTGGTGATCGGCGGGCAAAGTGGCGTCAGTCAGTTTGTTCATATCGGCTCTTACGCCTTTATCGGCGGCAACTCTGGGCTTACCAAAGATGTGCCTCCTTACACCAAAGGAACTGGATTTCCTTACAAGGTCAAATCGCTCAACCAAGTAGGTCTGGAGCGCAAGGGTTTGGACAAAGAGTCGATCAAAAAAATCAAAGAGATCTTTAAAACTTTTTACTACGCAAAAATAACCTTTACCGAAGCCAAAAATATTTATGAGCAAAAAAGAGAGCAACTCTCGCCCGAGCAGTTGGTTTTCTTGGATTTTGCCCAAAACTCCGCTAAAGGATTGTCTCGCTAATCTTTCGCCAAAAGAAGGGGGTACTTGTTGGATAATCTGAAAAAGTATTACAACAAGTATAAGTATATTGAGCATAGCTTTCACGAGTTGATGCCCAACAGGGTGAAAAGTATCCTTTTTGTCTCCTCTTTTTACGACGCCTTCATCTTCGAGCAAGACGGACGCCTTGCCGAGAAAATCCATGGAGAGTATCGTCACCTGAATTTGAGCACCTCGCCACGAGTGGACACCGTCTCAGGTAGTGCCGAGGCTCTAAACGCCGTCAAAGGTGGTAACTACCAGCTGGTGGTGTTGATGATGCGAGTCGATGAGTTCACCCCTTTCGAGCTTTCTCAAAAAATAAAAGAGCTTCAGCCCGATATCTCGGTTTTGCTGCTACTGAACTCCAATGCGGATGTGCCGAAGATAGAGGCTAAAGAAGATCTCGGTGGCATCGACGATGTTTTCCTTTGGAGTGGTGAGACAAGGCTCTTTTTGGCGATGATCAAAAGCGTGGAAGACAAAAAAAACATCGCTGCCGATATGAAGACAGCCCAAGTGCGGGTGATCATCTTCGTCGAAGACTCCATCAACTTCTACTCCAATTTCTTATCTATTTTATACTCCAAGATCGTGCAACAAACCCAAGAGCTGATCGACGACGAAATCTCGGATATGGCAAAAAGGTATCTGATGCGGGTGCGACCCAAAGTTATCTTGGTGCACACTTACGAAGATGCGCTCAAATATTTCAAACGCTACAAAGACAATGTTCTTTCCATCATCAGCGATATTCGCTATCCCAAAGAGGGCAAGATGTGTGAGCTGGCTGGAGTGGAGCTAGCCAAAGTGGTGCGCAAAGAGAGTGCTATCCCTGTGCTTTTGCTCTCTTCGGACAAAGCTAACCAAAAATACGCCGACCAGCTGGGGATAAAGTTTATCCACAAAGCGATCACCAAAAACTTGTTCAAAGAGTTTCGCCGCTTTATGGACGACCGTCTTGGTTTTGGCAACTTCGCCTTCATGAATATAGAAGGCAAGCGCACCATCAGCGTCAACAAAATCTCCAAGGTGCAAAAGATCTTTGCCGCTTTGCCCGACAACGAGTTTTTGTACAACTTGCAAAGGCGCTATTTAGTCTCGTGGCTTTTGACTCACGGCTATATCGACATCGTCAAAGATTTGCCTTTGTTGATAAAACGCTCTGCTAGCGAGCCGGTGGCGGTTATTCGTCAAGATTTGGCAAAAGTTTTTCACAAGCAGCGCCAAGAGATGAGCCGAGGCAAGATCATCCCTTTCTCTGTCTTTGGCATATACGACCAGATGGTGATCCACTCTCTGGCAAGGGGGTCTGCCGGAGGCAAAGGCAGAGGTCTGGCTTTCTTGAACGCCCTTTTGACCACTTTGGAGTATGAGGACAAATACGACAGTGTGGAGATAATGATTCCCCGAACTTTTTTGATCGGCACCGACGAATACGACGAGTTTTTGACCACCATCGATTTCGATAACGAACAAAATTATAGCGATGAGCAGATAGCTAAGATTTTTAAGAAAGGTAAACTGAGCCAAAAGCTGAAAAAGAACCTCAAGAAATTATTGCGTTATATGGATAAGCCTTTGGCAGTGCGCTCCTCAGGGATGTTGGAAGACTCCGAGTTTCACCCGTTTGCGGGCATCTATAGCACCTATATGTTGCCCAACTCTAGCCAAGATCTATCTTTGCGCCTTACCAACCTTGTCAACGCCATCAAGATGGTTTACGCCTCGGTTTTCAAAAAAGAGGCACGCAGCTATATCGAGGGGCTGAACTTCAACATCGGTGAGGAGAAGATGGCGGTCATAATTCAGCAGGTGGTAGGCAGCCAAGAAGGAGATTATCTCTTTCCCCATATTGCAGGGGTGGCACAATCTCACAACTTCTATCCCACCGGTCCAATGAAGCCAAATGACGGCGTTGCCGAACTGGTTTTTGGTTTGGGTGAGATGGCTGTGCGTGGGCAAAAAAATGTGAGGGTTTGTCCCAACTACCCCAAGGTGAACGCCCTTGATTTGCAGCAGGTTATCAAAAATAGCCAAGAAACTTTTATGGCTTTGAACCTCAAGGAGAAGAAGTTCAACTTCTCTGATGAGATTTGCACGCTGGTGGAGCTAGATAAAAATAAGGTAAGGGGGAACGCCGGCTATCGGCTGGTGGTCTCCACCCAAGATTTGCAATCTGGGCGACTAGAACCTGGATTTTCAGAGAAAGGGTTCAACGTCATCTCGTTTGCCAATGTGCTCAACTTCGACTACATCCCTCTTGCCAAGATCTTGGCAGACATCTTGCGCATCGGTCAAAATGCGATGGCAACTCCGGTGGAGATCGAGTTTGCTCTGGTGTTTGACAAGAGCAAACCCGGTAGCAAAGCTAAGTTTAACCTGCTTCAAATAAGGCCGCTTTCGGTTAGTAGCGCCCAGATTAGTTTGCAAGCAGAAGATTTTAGCGACTGCGTGTTGGTGGCAGAAAAGTGTATGGGCGGAGGCAGGTTTGCGGGGCTACAAGATATCATCTACCTCGATTTGGACAAGTTCGACAACACCAAGACCTTAGAGATGCAAAAAGAGATCGAGCAGCTAAACAAGTGGATGGTTGAGCAAGAGCGAAACTATGTGCTGGTGGGTGTGGGCAGATGGGGAACACGCGATAGATTTTTGGGAGTGCCGGTCAGTTGGGGGCAAATATCCCGTGCCAAGGTGATCGTCGAGCTGAGTAAAGAAGATTTTGTGGTGGAGGCATCGCAAGGCACTCACTTCTTTCACAACCTCATCTCGGCTAATGTTTGTTATTTGACTTTACAAGAAAACTCGGGAGTAGATTTCTTGGATTGGGAAAAGATAAAGAGTTGGAGCGTGGTGGCAGAAGGTGAATTTTTTGTTCAGCGTCGCTCTCCTACCAGTTTGGAGTTTTTGGTGGATAGTAGTAGCAGCAAAGCGGTTTTGCGTGAGCTTAAAAAAAAATAATTAAGGAGAGCTATTGAGATGAAAACTTTGCTAATGATTAAGCCTAATTGCACAAAAAAGAACGAGATAGGCAAGATTTTGACTATGGTGGAAGCTTCCGGTTTTGTCATCGAGAAGGCGAAAATGTTCCGTTTCGACAAAGATTTGGTGGCTGGATTTTACGCTGAACACATCGGCAAAGAGTTTTTCGCTCGCTTGCAAGATTTTATGTGTTCGGGCAAAACCTTGGCAGTGGTGTTGAGCAAAGAGTCAGCCATCGACCAGCTGCGGGAGTTGGTGGGCAACACAGACCCAAGCCTTGCCAAAAGCGGCACCATCAGGGCTTTGTATGGACTGAGTGTCACCCAAAACGGAGTCCATGCCAGCGATTGCCCGGCTAGTGCGCAAAGAGAGATAGCTTTTCTTTTTGGCAACTCTAGGGTTAACTAAGTGAAATTTTTTTAAAAAAAGAGAGGATAATGATGAAAATATTCGTGTTAAACTGTGGTAGCTCTTCTATCAAGTTTCAATTTATTAACACCGAAAGTGGCGAAGTTTTGGCAAAAGGTTTGGTCGAGAGAATCGGCGAGGATATGGGGATTTATACCTATAAGAGTCAGCCTTATACCAAAAAAAATCTGAACGTTTTGATCGAAGATCATGCCAAAGGTATCGACTTCATCTTGAAAGATTTGCTGCACACCGATCATGGTGTGATAGCCTCGGTGAGCGAAATTGGTGGTGTTGGTCACCGCGTTGTTCATGGTGGCGAGAGCTACTCGGAGTCGGTGATTATCGACGAAGATGTCAAAAAAGCTATCCGTGATTGTTTTGAGATAGCGCCATTGCACAATCCAGCCAATATGATGGGTGTGGACGCCGTGGAAAATGTTTTGTCAGGAGTTCGCCAAGTGGCAGTTTTTGACACCGCTTTCCACCAAACTATGCCCAACAAAGCTTACCTCTATGGGCTTCCGCTCAAATATTACACCGAGAACAAAATCAGGAAATACGGCTTTCACGGCACTAGCCACAAGTTCGTAGCCGGCAGAGTCTCCGAACACGAGCGAAGGATGTTGCGCTCGATGAAGATAATTACCTGTCACATCGGCAACGGGGCTTCTGTTACTGCCATAAACCACGGCAAGTCTGTAGACACCTCGATGGGCTTTACGCCTTTGGCAGGGGTGCTAATGGGCACCAGAAGTGGTGATCTGGATCCAGCTATCCCTTTGTATATGATCGAGAACATGGGAATGAGCGTAGCAGAGGTGCAAAACGCCCTCAACAAGAAAGGCGGTATCTTGGGACTCTCTGAGTATAGCAACGATATGCGTGAGATAGAGGACAAGATTCTCAACGAGCACGACCAAAAGATTGCCACCGCTTTCGATGTTTACTGTTACCGTATCAAGAAGTATATCGGCGCTTACGCCGCGGCTATGAACGGAGTGGACATCATCGTCTTCACCGGCGGAGTGGGGGAGAATATGCCTATTTTGCGGGAGATGGTCTGTACCGATATGGAGTATCTGGGAGTCAAAGTGGATGTGAAGAAAAACAACACCAGAGTCGAAGATGTTTTGGAGTTTTCCACCGAAGACTCCAAGGTGAAACTTTTGAAGATTGCCACCAACGAAGAGCTGATGATCGCCTTGGAGACAGAGGAGCTTTTGTCTAAATAGATGCCAAAGATAATAAAAAAGCCGCCTAGAGGAAAATTATCCTTGGGTGGTTTTTTTTGTGAGAGACTTTAAGGTTTTTGGTTGAGGGTGCGGATCAAGTCGATTAGTCGCTTGCTTTTGGGGACGAAAACGGGGATCTTTTTGGCAATAATCTTCGCCTTCTCCTCTTGTCCTAGCCCGAGGTAGATGTTGATCAGGTTCTCAAATATTGCCGAGTCGAAGGGCGAGTAGCGCAAAGCTTTGCGGTAGTAGTCGATAGCTTGAGCAAAAAGACCAACCCTTTGGGCAACTCGAGCCAAGATCTTGATGTTACCCAAAAAGGTAAACCCTTGTTTCTCGGCTTGGAGCAAGTAGTCGTATGCAGCCAGCCACTTACCACGGCAATAGAAGTAGTAACCCCAAAGGAAGGTGACTTTCTCGCTGTGGGGAAACTTTGCTTTGAGCAGCTGGATTAAACTTTTGGCTTTGTCAAAATCTTTTAAGGCAAGATACTGCTCGCTGAGTAAAAACAAGACCGCCTCGGGGTTGCCAGGATCGTCCATAATCGACTCTAGCAAGTCGGTGGCTTGCTCTGGGAGTTGTAGATGCATACAACAAACCGCTTTCTTAAAAATAGATGCGTTGGAAGGGTTAGCCACCTGATCTAAGTAGTTTTTGGCAGCGGTGAAGTTGAAGCTTAGCATATGCAAATTAGCCAGTTTGTGTAAGGTGTTCTCGTTGCCAGGCAAAACCTTGTCGGCTCGGCGGTAATACTCTATTGCCCTTTTGTTTTTGTTTTTGGAAAGGTAAAGATCTCCGATAGCCTCCAGTAGCTTGGCACTATGGGCAAACTCGTCCAGTCCAGTTTGCAAAATGGTCAGAGCTTTTAGCCAGTTTTGGTCTTTGGCTTGTGCGGCTTGGGCAATAATGTTGTTAATCTTGTTTACCATTTAAAATCTAAGATTGTTAGGCATACCTTTCATATTACCCATATTGCGGAGCATATTTTTGCGATTTTTGGGGTTGTTGAACTGCTTCATCATCTTCTTCATTTGCTCGAATTGGCGCAAAAGCGTGTTTACCTCTTGCACACTCGTGCCGCTACCTTTGGCGATTCGCTTGCGTCTTTTTCCGTCGATAATCTTGTTTCGCTGCCTTTCTTGCAGAGTCATCGAGGTGATGATCGCCTGAGTTCTTTTAAATTTTTGGGGGTTAACATCTGCTGCCTGAAGCATAGAGGCGTTCACCCCTGGGATCATCTTCACTATCGAGGAGAGCGACCCCATCTTTTGGATACTCTTGAGTTGCTTCAAAAAATCTTCCAGAGTGAACTGGTTTTTGAGCATCTTCTTGGCAGCTTGTTCGGCTTCCTCTTTGTCCATACTCTCCTGAGCTTTTTCGATCAAGCTAAGGATGTCGCCCATTCCCAAGATGCGCGATGCCATCCTCTCGGGGTAAAATTTTTCCAGATCGGATATTTTTTCGCCCACGCCACAAAAAGCTATCGGCTTTTGGGACACCGCTCTGATAGACAAAGCCGCACCGCCACGAGCGTCCGAGTCTAGCTTGGTTAAAATGCAGGCGTCTATGCCCACTTTCTGGCTAAACCCTTTGGCAGAGTTGATGGCGTCTTGTCCTGTCATGGCGTCGGCAACGAAAAAGATGTAGTCGGGCTTAATCTTCTTTTTCAAGGTAGATAGCTCGCTCATCAGCTCATCGTCCAGATGCAGGCGTCCTGCCGTATCGATAATCACCAGATTTTTTTTCTCTTTGCTGGCTCTTTTGAGTGCCGATTTGCAAATCTTGACCGGGTCGGTTTTGCCCATGCTTTCCACGGGAATACTCAGCTGTTTTCCCAGCGTTTCTAGTTGCTCGATCGCCGCCGGTCGGTAGATGTCGCAAGCTACCAATAGTGGTTCTAACTTGAGGGTCTTGCGAGCCAAGTTGGCGAACTTGGCACAAGTGGTCGTCTTGCCCGAACCTTGCAAACCGACGAACATCACCTTGTTGATCTTGTTGTCGGGCAACTCGGGACTCCAGTTGCTTTCACCCATGAGCTTGGTCAGTTGTTCTTTGACGATCTTGATCACCTGCTGGCTAGGGTTAAGGCTCTTGAGCACCTTTTCCCCCAGAGCCACCTTCTCTATCTCTTGGATGAAATTTTTGACAATCTTGAAGTTGACATCAGCCTCTAACAAAGCCATCCTCACCTGTTTGAGGGCGTCTTGGATGTTGCTCTGCTTCAGCACAGCCTTACCTTGGATCGTCTTGAAGATCTTCTGGAACTTATCGGAGAGATTATCGAACATAAATTTTTATTTTTGCGTAATTTACAGCTCTTTGCCGATCTTTTCTGCCAGCTCCACAACTCTGTTGGAGTAGCCCCACTCGTTATCGTACCAGATGATCAGCTTGGCAAAGTCGCCGTCAATCATTTGGGTTGAGTCGGCATCGAAGATGCAAGAGTGGGAGTTTTGGATGATATCCACCGAGACGATTTTGTCTTGGGTGTACTCCAAAATTCCTTGCAAACGACCCTCGGCAGCTTCTTTGATAGCTTGGTTAATCTGGGTAGCGGTCGTGTTTTTCTTCAGCTTAACGGTGAAATCGACCAAAGAACCGGTGATAATCGGCACCCGCATCGAGCAGCCGTCCAGCTTGCCTTTTAGAGTTGGGATCACCTTCTCTACGGCGATAGTGGCACCGGTGGTGGTAGGGATGATAGATCTGCCGGCGGCTCTGGCTCTGCGCAAATCGGAGTGTGGGCGGTCGATCAACACTTGGTCGGAGGTGTAAGCGTGGATGGTGGTCATAAAAGCTTTTTCGATACCGAAGTTGTCTTCGATGATCTTGGCAACCGGAGCAAGGCAGTTGGTAGTGCAAGATGCGTTGGAAAAACTCAGCTTGTTCACATCCAAATCATCAGAGTTCACGCCCAAAACGATCGTCTGGTCAATCTGATCTTTGGCAGGCACAGTCAAAATAACCCTTTTGGCTCCCGCATCGATGTGATCCATATAGCCGCCTTTGTCACTTTTGGCAACTCTGAAGATGCCGGTGGATTCGATTGCAATATCTACACCCAGTTTTGCCCAAGGCAAGTTGGCAATCTGCCTTTCGGCAAAAATCTTAATCTCTTTGCCGTCAATCACAATGCAGCCATCTTTGGCTTCCACTTTGCCCGGGAACTTGCCATAAGCTGAGTCGTATTTGAGCAAATGAGCCAAAGTTTTAGCGTCCGCCAAATCGTTGATAGCCACGATATCTAATCCTTTCTCCGTAGCCACTTTGGCTACAGCTCTGCCGATTCTTCCAAATCCGTTGATAGCTATTTTCATCTTATATTCTTCCTTTTGAAAAAGTTATTTTCGATGGCAAGTCACAGGAATGGTAAAATTGTGTCAATAGATATAATCAAAAGAAAAAGTGGGAAAAAAGGGGGAGGGGTTGTTGTGTTGCAATATTACAAAATTTGTGTCAAAATGAGCTGAATTTAATATGTAGATTAGTTTTTTCCTCTAAAGTAAGGTTATCGATTTTGCGAATTTTTTTGTTGGGCGGGCTGCCTGATTTTTTTGTTGACACAATTCCAGAGAGCCAAATTGATACTTTGGTAAATAAAGCTGGCAGTTACTTTGGCTGCTGGACAAGAAAAGGGTGATAAAAAAAATGAAAATCTTTAAAATCAAAAAAACAATTTTGCTGGCTATCTTTAGCCTTCTGCTGGTGGCTTGCTATGGCGAAGATAACAAGAGCGAAAAGGGAGACAAGACAGTGATTATCAAAACAAACAAAGGCGAGATAACTTTGGAACTTTTTACAGATTTGGCGCCAAAAACGGTGGCAAATTTCGTAGATTTGGCTAGTGGCAAAAAGACAGGCAAACCGTTTTACGACGGCCTTATCTTTCACAGAGTTATCAAAGATTTTATGATTCAAGGCGGTTGCCCAAACGGCACCGGCACCGGGGGTCCTGGCTACACTTTTGAGGATGAATGTTACGATGAGGGCGAGCTTTTGACAGGCGCTGTGGATAGCCAAGAGAAAGCTTTGCAGGTGTTTCAAGCCGTTTTGGTGCCTTACTTGCAAAAAAATGGGCAAAAGAGTAACCAAGAGATAATGGAGCTGGTCACCGAGTGTGGTAACAAGCAATCGGGAGCGCCTTTGATGGGCAAAACTGTCGAAGATTATTTGGCTCTCACCGATCAAAAAGATGAGAAGTTTTACGGCAAGGGCAAACTAAAAGCTGGGGTAGAATACGGCACGATCTGCATGGCGAACTCAGGACCAAACACCAACGGCAGTCAGTTTTTCATCGTCACCAAAAAAGATGGTTGTGACTGGCTCAACGGCAAACACACCGTCTTCGGCAAAGTTGTGGACGGAATGGATGTCGTTTTGAAAATCCAAGATGTGAAGGTGGGAGCGCAAGACCGACCTATCGAAAAAGTGGTTTTGGAAAAGGTAATCGTTCAAGATTGATAGAGTGCAAGGGGTGTTTTAAGTGAATTTGGATTTTTTGGGAGATAATAAAAGAAGTCACTACTGTGGCAAGTTGGATAACGCTCTTGTCGGCAAGGAAGTTAGCTTGTGCGGTTGGGTGCATCGCCGTCGTGATCTGGGTAAGTTGATTTTTGTGCAGATGCGTGATGTGTCGGGAGCAGTTCAGGTGGTTTTTGACTCGGGTGCGTTTGCCGAATTTGCCAAGGTGGAGAGTTTGCGGGCAGAGTTTGTCATCTGGGTCAAAGGGGTAGTGCAGAGCAAAGGCGATAGCGATAAACAGGTGGAGGTGTTAGCCCAGCGGATATTGGTGTTGAACAGCGCCCCCGAGCTGCCTGTGCAAGTCAACGAAGGGACGATGGCTGACGAGGATATTCGCCTCAAGTATCGTTATCTAGACCTGCGGCGTCCGGCTTTGCAAAACATCATCAAGACACGCTCACGCATCATCAGCAAAATTCGCCAGTTTTTGGACTCAGAAGGGTTTTTCGAGATTGAGACGCCCATCTTGATGAAAAGCACGCCGGAGGGAGCACGCGACTATCTGGTGCCCTCGCGCCTGCAACACGGCAAGTTTTTTGCTTTGCCTCAGTCTCCGCAGATATACAAGCAGCTTTTGATGATCTCGGGATTTGACAAATATTACCAAATAGCCAAATGTTTCCGAGACGAAGATTTGCGAGCAGACCGTCAGCCGGAGTTTACTCAGCTGGATATGGAGATGAGTTTTGTTACTCAAGAAGATATTTTTGCTATCAATCAGCGCCTTTTCAGTTACCTTTTTAAAGAGATTTTGTCGATCGAACTACCTGAATTTCCTCGGCTTACCTACAAGAAGGCGATGGAAGATTACGGCAGTGACAAGCCCGATTTGCGCTTTGGGATGAAGCTCAAAAACCTGAGTGGTGTCTTAAAGAAGAGCGAGTTCAAGGTGTTCGCCTCCGCTTTGGCGCAAGGCGGCTCTGTCCGATGCGTGGTAGGCTCTGGATGTGGCTCCTACTCCCGCAAACAGATAGATGAGCTGGTGGCACTAGCCAAGCATCTAGGAGGCAAAGGTTTGGCTTACACCAAAGTTGTGGCAGGTAAACTGGAAGGCGGCGTGGCAAAGTTTTTGAGCGAGGTTGAACAAAGCCAGATCATCGAGCTTAGCCAAGCCAAAGACGGTGATACGATTTTTTACGCCAGCGATAACGATAACACCGTCTTCAAGGTGTTAGACGGCGTGCGCAGAACCTTGGGCAAGCAGCTAGGATTGTGCGATGATGACCAGTTTGCTTTTGCTTGGATAACCGATTTTCCCTTGTTTGAATACGACCAAGAGAGCCAGCGGTGGGTAGCTTGCCACCATATGTTTACCAATCCCAAAGAGGAGCATCTGCCTTATTTTGAGAACGAAGCCGATTACGGCAAGATAGAGGGAATGCTTTACGATTTGGTTTGTAACGGTATGGAGATCAGCTCGGGCAGCATCAGGTGCCATCGAGCCGACATTCAAAAGAAAATCTTCGCCTTGTTGGGGTTTGAGCAAGAGGAGCTGAGCCAGAAGTTTGGTTTCTTCTTGGAAGCTCTCAAATACGGCACACCACCGCACGGTGGCATCGCCCCTGGGATAGACAGGTTGGTGATGATCATGACCAAAGCTGCCTCTATTCGTGATGTGATCGCTTTCCCCAAGACGCTCAAGGCGGTCGATCTGATGAGCCAGTCGCCCGCGGCAGTCGATTTGTCCCAACTGGATGAGCTGGGAATTGAGATAAAAAAGGAAAATAAATAAGTTTCACCAGAAAATAAGGGTGAAATTAAGGAGTGGAAATGGAGTATATCGTAGAAAAAAACTTGTTTGTGACCAAGTTGGAAAGATTTTTGAACGAGAAAGCCGACGAAGGTTATAAGCTTTGCACAATCGTGCCTGGGGAAGTGGAAAAAGATTACAAAGGTATGGGCAACGATCGCGTGGGTATGGTTAATGTGGTAATGTGTAAGGAGAGTTGATGTCGTCGAAAAAAGTAGTGGCTAAGGTGGACGGATTTGAGATCACTCAAACCGATTTGGATAGAGTGGTTAAAGCTTACGCTCATCAAGAAAAAAAGAAACCGGAAGAGATCGAAAAAGAGCAGTTAAGGTCTTTGTTAGATAGGCTCATCCAAAACAGGTTGCTTTTTGTGGAAGGTGGCAAAAGAGAGTTGAAAGTGGAAGAAGCGCAGGTGGAACAAGAGTTGAGTATCTACTACCAAAGATTTGGTGGCAAAGAGAAGTTTACCGAGCTTTTGGGCAAAGAGGGCGTGACTATCGCCAAGTTTAGCGAAGATCTGCACAAAGATTTGCTTATCCACAAGACGATCGACTCGCAAATAGAGGCAAAGGCGGAAGTCAGTGACGCCGATGTAGAAGATTATTATAAAAAAAACAAAGCCAAGATGGTGATCCCTGAAAAAGTGGGTGCTAGTCATATCTTGTTTGGCACGCAAAATCGTAGCGAGCAAGAGGCTAAGAGTCAAGCTCAAAAGGTGGCTGATCAGATAAAGAAAGGGGCTGGATTTTTGGAGAAAGCTCGTCAACACTCTGATTGTCCTTCCAAAGAAAAAGGTGGTTCTTTAGGCACTTTTGCCAGAGGTCAGATGGTGCCTGAGTTTGAGAAAGTCGTTTTCGAGATGGAAGTCGGACAAATCAGCGACCCGGTCAAGACACAGTTTGGTTACCATATCATCAAAAAAGATGCGCAGACAGCCAAGCAAGAGCTGGATCTGGAGTCGGTAAAGGCACACATTGCCAAAGAGCTGAAGATGGCAAAGGGCAAAGAGATAGTGGACGCTTTGACGCAAGAGCTTAGAGCCAAGGCGAAGATTGAGTATCTATAAAAATGATGATGCGGCAAAGAAGCTGCAACAGATAGCCAAACAAGCTGCCTTAGGTGGCTGCTTTTTGTCGAGCGAGAGTTTGGCGAACACCAGAAGGTTGAACCCCGAGAGCGGGCATTCGTTTCGCTCCGCTTTTGCTTTAGATAGAGACCGCATCCTCTACAGCGGAGCTTATCGTCGCTACCAAGGCAAGACGCAGGTGTTCTCTTTCACCAACTTTTTTGATGAGGAGATGAGCAACCGCAGTCTGCACACCACCTATGTCTCTCAGATTGCTCGGACGATTGCCAAGATGTTGGGGCTAGATCAAGAGATGGTGGAGGCGATATCGCTGGGACACGATCTGGGGCATACCCCTTTTGGTCACGCCGGCGAGAAGGCCCTCTGCGCTTGCTCAAAGAAATACGGAGTGGGGGCTTTTCATCACAACATTCAATCGCTCAGGGTAGTGGACAAGATCGCCAAGAAAGGTCAAGGGCTCAACCTGAGTTTTGCGGTTCGTGATGGGATCATCTCTCACGATGGTGAGGTGCACTCACAAATCATCTCGCCTCAAGAGCAAAAAAGCGAGCAAGATTTGCAAGATTATATCACTGCCAAAAAAAAAGGGGAAGCTTGTCAGATGATGCCTGCCACCATGGAAGGATGTGTGGTGCGCATGGCAGACACCATCGCCTATATCGGGCAAGATGTGGAAGACGCCATCCGGCTAGGGCTGATAGATCGCCAAGATTTACCTGCCGAGGTGGTCCAAAATCTGGGCTCGACCAACTCTCAGATAGTGGACACCTTGATCAAGAGCGTTGTTTTGGGATCGTGGAAAAAAAAGTTTGTCGCCTTCGCGGGAGACACCGCCGACTATCTCAAAATCCTCAAAGATTTTAACTACCAAAATATCTATCTGCGCTCGGACAACGACTTGCAAGCAAAGATAGATTTAGGCGTGAAGCTCTTGTTTGAGAAGTATTACCAAGATTTGCAAAATCAAAAAAAAGAGTCTAAGATCTTTGAGCATTTTTTGAACAGCAAGGGCGAGAACTACCTGAGTTCTGTCCGATCTAAGCAAGATGCCCAAATTGTGGTCGATTTTATGGCGACCATGACAGATCGCTACTTCAACCAAGAGTTGAAAAACTACTTGGTTTTGCAAGATTAGTTTATGATAGATTTAAGCAAAATTGAAAAGTTGCCCGCTCATGTGGGCATCATCATGGATGGCAACGGCAGATGGGCAAAGAAGAGGTTTTTGCCCAGAAGTATGGGACACAAAGCGGGAGCAAGCGCGGTGCGCAAAGCGGTGGAGTTCGCCGCCAGAGTAGGGCTAAAGTGCCTGACGCTTTACGCTTTTTCGACCGAAAACTGGAGAAGACCAGCCGATGAGG
Source organism: Cloacimonadales bacterium (SeqCode) (assembly GCA_965228195.1). Lineage (GTDB taxonomy): Bacteria > Cloacimonadota > Cloacimonadia. Next base: position 244,089 of record OZ245797.1, on the reverse strand, counting down.
TCAACGCCTTGATGGAGTTGCTTGTTAAGTTTTTGAAAAAAGAGCTGCCCAACTTGCAAAAGCAAAATATCTGTTTGCGAATTATCGGTCAGTTGGACAGATTTCCAGCCGAGTTGCAACAGCAGCTAAGTAGCGCTACTCTGGCGACCAAAGAGAACACCGGTATGGTGTTATGTGTAGCCCTTGGTTATAGTGGGCAAGAAGAGATTTTGGCGGCAGTCAATAGATTGATAAAAAAAGGGGTAACAAAGATAACTGGGCAAGATTTGGAAGCTAACCTTTTCACGGCTGGCTTGCCTGAGCTTGACCTTTTGATCAGAACCAGCGGAGAGCAGCGGATTTCCAACTTCTTACTTTGGCAATCCGCTTACAGTGAATTTTGGTTCACGGAAGTTTTGTGGCCAGATTTTGACGAAAAAGTTTTTGCCGAGGCTCTGCTAGAGTTTGGCAAAAGAGAACGCAGATATGGAGATGTTTAGTGTGAATAATTTTATGACGAGAGTTTTACTCGGTTTAGTCGGTATTCCAGTTTTTTTATTTTTTCTTTGGAAAGGTGGAATTTTTTTGTTGGGGCTGCTGGGCGTGATGGTGCTGGTAGGAAGTTTGGAGCTGATTAAGATGGTGGCTCAAAAAGGGGTAAATATCCCTAAAGTTTTTGTTTTGTTCAACCTCTTGATTTTCCTTAGCTTCTCTTGCTCTTACTATTATTTTATGGCCTTGTTTTTCTTGGGCTTGTTTGTCTGTTTGGGTGTTTATAATCTGACTCAGGAGCTACAAGGCGGCATAAATCGCATCGCCACAGGAGTTTTTGCGGCAATATATTTGGCAATGTTTTTGGGTTGTGCTTACAAGATCTGGGAGGTAGATGGTTTGTTACTTATCGCCGTGCTGGTGATGGTGTGGGTCACAGACACCTTTGCTTACTTAGTGGGAATGGTTTTGGGCAAACACCGAGGGCTTGTCAAAGCTAGCCCCAAGAAATCTTTGGAAGGGTTTTTGGGAGGGTTTGGTTTTTGTGTTCTCACCGGTTACATCTTCTGCCTTTTTTTCAACCAGATCGAGCCGAATTTCTTTTTGCTAACCGCTTTCTTGGTGGGCATCTTCGCTCAGCTGGGCGATATATTTGCCTCCAGTTTCAAAAGAGATTGCGGGGTGAAAGACAGTGGCACCATCTTGCCCGGGCATGGTGGGGTGATCGATAGGTTCGATAGTCTTCTTTTGGTGGCACCGGTTGTGTATCTGTTTGCCAGTTGGTATTATGATCTTGGTTGGTAAAGGGGCAAATTTGTCCTTTTTGGCTTGATGAAAAAAAGTATGCACAAGTTTAAAAAGAGGTTTGGGCAAAATTTTTTGCAAGATATGTCGGTGATCGACAAAATCGTGGAAAGTGCCCAGATCCAAGCCGGTCAAAAGGTGTGGGAGATAGGTGGTGGGCAAGGTGTGCTCACGGCAGCTCTTTTGCAAGCCGGAGCAAACCTCACCGTATTCGAGATAGATTACGACTTGCAAGATTACTTGCAAGAGAGGTTTGGCAAGCAGATCAATCTGGTCAAAGGCGATATTCTCAAGCAAGATTGGCAGAAGATTTGTCCTCAAAAAATGAAGATCGTGGCTAATCTGCCTTACAACATCACCTCGCCTTTCTTGTTTAAGGTTGTGGAAAACATCGACCACTTTTGTCAGCTGACGATAATGATTCAAAAAGAGGTGGCACACAGAATCTTGGCAACCCCTGGCAGCAAAAAGTATGGCAGGCTGAGCCTGAAGATGCAACACTATTTTCAGGTGCAAAAAGTTTTGGATGTCCCCAGAGGCTCCTTTTATCCTGTCCCCAATGTGGACTCAACCGTTATTCAGGCTGTCCCCAGAACTGATCGTCCTCAAATAGAAGATGTGGCTCTTTTTATGAAGGTGATCGACCTATCTTTTGCTAATCGGCGCAAGATGCTCAGGGTCAACTTGCGACAGCTACTGCCCAAGCAGAAGCTGGAGGAGTTAGATTTTGATCTGAGCTTGCGCGCCGAGAGGTTGAGCGAGGCTGACTTCATTAACTTGACCGCTCAAATCAAAGCGGCTATTTAAAAAATTTTGCCAGATAGGAGGATGTTTAGATGAAAAAATTAGTTTTGTTTTTTTGTATCTTTTTTGCGGTTTCGGCTTATGCGGGGCAAAAGCAAGATCTGCAATTTATCTTAGGACTTTGCTCAGACCAAAACTACTCTTTGGCCAAAGCTGAGCTGTTGAAGTTTTTGCAAAAATATCCAAAAGGGGAGAACAAAGCCAAAGCCAACTATCTGCTTGCCGAAGTTTATTTCAATCTACAAGATTACGCCCAAGCTTTGCAAAAGTATCAAGAGGTGGAGAAGTTTTTACCCGAGTTTGACGACAAGGTCTGTTTGGGCAAAGCCAAATGTTACTACTACCTAGAGGAGTTCGCCAAAGCCAAAACTTTGCTCAGTGGCTACTCCTACGATAACAAAAAGGAGCAGGTCTATTACTACCTTGGTTTGATAGCCTACCATCGCCAAGATTTTATGCAAAGCGTGGTGCAGTGCGAAAACTCTTTGCGCGTCAAACCCACAGGTTACGCTCGGGCGCATCTTATCTTGAGCTGCTTGGCTTTAAATTCTGGCAAGAAGGCAAAAAAAGAGGTGGAAAGATCTGTGGCTGACGCCGAGTATGGCAAAAATCTGCTTAACTACCTCTCTTATCTTTTGGCAGAGGAAGCGTATCAAGATGTGATCGATATGAAGGTAGATCTATCTGTTTTGAGCCATAGAGCCAAAGAAGATTACACCACCGTTTTGGGCATCGCTCACTACAATCTGGACAACCAGTCCAAGGTGGTGGAGCTTTTGCAAGAATTGCCAAATCCTCGTGCCAGATTTTATCTGGGATTGGCTTACCTATCGCAAGCCAAACTCGATGACGCCAAGAGGTTATTCGCTGAGTTGCAAGGCTCGTCCAACCCCGAGATAGCGGCAAACAGCAGTTTTTATCTGGCGAAGATGAAGTCAGAAGAGTCGCCGATGAACGCTATCTACGACTTGAAACAGTTTGTCCAAGAGCACCCTTCTCACAGATTTTCTGGCTCAGCTTTTTACTTGATTGGGTGGAACTACTTCAACTTGGATAAGTTCAAAAAAGCGGAGTTTTACCTCAAGAAAGCTTTGTCGCACCAGCTTACTGCTAACCTTAGTTCCGATGCGGTGTTTTTGTCAGCCGAGAGCGTTTTTGCTCAAGACAAGTTGCCCGAGGCAGCGCTGCTTTATGGTAGGTATTTGCAAGAAGATAAGAGCAAGAAGTTTTTCGATCAAGCTTATTACAAGCTGGCTGTCATCCATTATCGAAAAGGGGAGTTGGTAAAATCTGCGCTAATCTTTCTTCGAGTCATCAAAGATTATCCAAACTCGGTAAAAGTGGCAAGTTCCTACTTTTATCTGGGCGAGATTGAGTTTTCTCAAAAAAAGTTTGAACAGTCTAACGCTTACTTCTTGAAGTTTTTGCAATACGAAAAGTCGGAAAGTGCCTATTCTCGTCTGGCTGCGGTCAACTACAAACTGGGTAATCTGAAGAAAGCTGCCGACTACTTGTCCAAAGTGAAGAAGGTGAACCTTTACGAGAAGTTTATTTTGCAAGGTGATATCTATTTCGATGAGCAGAAACTTAATCTGGCGCTGGAAAACTACCAAAAAGCTTTGGAAGCCAAAAACGCCAATAAGACCGAGGCGAAGATACGGATGGCTTCTGTCTATTACAACGCCCAAGATTACGACAAATCTTTGCAAGTTTACCAAGAGTTGTATCAAAAGCAAAACCAGCCGGACTATCTTTTGAATATTGCCAACATCTACTTCGCCAAAGAAGATTATCAGAGTGCCGTCAAATATTTCGTTTCTTATGAGAACAAAACCAAAAGCAAAAATCCTGATCTGTATTTTTCTATCGCCAATTGCCATTACAACAGCGGCAACTATCTGGAGTCGATAGTTTACTACAAGAAGCTCATCTTTCCCAAGAGCAAGCTGCTCTCCGAGGGTTTAGAAGGGTTGGTCTGGGCAGGTGTGTGCGATTCGGCAGTGAATGTGCAGGCGCAACTCAAAGCTCTTTTGTCACGATATAAATCCAAACCTTTCACCTTAAAAGTTTTGCAAAAAGAGATAGACTATTTCCAAAACAACAACTTGCCAGCCGAAGCGGTCAAATCTTGTCAGCAGTTTTTGAAGTTGCGTCCGCAAGATTTGCAGGTAAATCTGCTTTTGGCAAACAACTACATCGCTCTGGGTGAGTATCAAAAAGCGGACAATGTTTACAAAGTCTGCAAAACCAGCGACCCGCAAGTGATCCTCAATTGGGCTAAGTTGAAGTTCAACCAGAAAGATACGCTGGGCGCTCTGCAGAAGCTGCAGACAGGAGCTTTGCAAGGGCGAGATCAACAAGTTTGGTTGGAGTATTTGCGCTTTTTGTCTTTGACCAAAAGTCCCATCTTTGAGAGCAAGTTTGCCCATTTTTCCCGATTTGCCGATAAGGTTTATCTACAACAAGCCAAAGTTTATAAGGCGGAGTATCTGATCAAAAGCAAAGAGTTTACCCAGGCTGGCGTGGTTATCAATCAGCTGTTTGGTAGCAAGCACGAGCAGATTGTGAGCAAGGCAGGCTACCTTGCCGGGCTTCTTCTTTATCGGCAACAAGATTATCAGAAAGCGGTGGTTGAGTTCCTCAAGACTGCCTACCTTTTCCCTGATAACCAAGAGCTGGCTCTGCAGTCGAACATCAAGGCGATTTACTGTTACTACTATCTCAAACAACCCGGCAAAGCCAAAATAATATTTGATAAAGTAAAAAATAACTTGACTGAAAAAATGCATAAAAAAATTACTTTTATGTTGGGGTTAACTTATGAAAAAGATAATATTTAGCGTTTTATTTTTTGGTCTTTTTTCCGCTGGTCTTGCCAAAGTTTCGGCAGAAAAGGCAGGGGAGTATTACACTCAAAAAAAGTATCAGGCAGCGTTGCAAGAGTATCTTAGTTTGCCCAAAAACGCCGATATCTATTACAACATCGGCAACTGTTACTATCGCCTGGGGGAGTTTGGTAGAGCTGTCTTGTATTATCGAAGAGCTCAGCGGCTGAGCCCAGGCTCTTGGCAGATAGAGAAAAACTTGCAGATAGCCCAAAAAAGCTTGTTGGACAAGCCGGCAGAGTTAACCAAAGTCGAGCAGATTTGGCAGAAGATAGATGCGCTCCTCTCCTTGAATTTTTTGGCAATAGCTATCTTGAGCAGTTTGCTGCTCTTTGCCTTGTTTTGGATTTTGGCTGTTTATAGACAACGGACGGTTTATTTTGCCGTCTTTGCCCTTTTGGTTTGTTTTGGCTTGGGAGTTTTTAGTTTCCACAAACATCAAGCGTTGAGCAAAAAAGCGGTTTTGCTCTCCTTGGAAGAGAAAGGGTATAGCGGACCCTCGCAAGAGAATAAGCAAGTTTTTCTTATTCATCAGGGCAACTGCTTTACGGTGTTACAGCAAGAGGAAGATTGGAGCAAAATCAAACTTGAGCAAGGGTTTGTTGGTTGGATTAAATCGAAAAGTTTAGAAAAAATATAATTGTTTGAAGGAGATTCAAATGGCTAAAATCAGAGGAATCAGAGGAGTTAGACCTGCTCTGGACAAAGTAGAAAAAGTGGCATCGCGTCCATACGATGTGTTGAACTCTGCCGAGGCAAGAGTAGAGGCTGAAGGTAACCCTTATAGCTTTTTGCATGTGGTAAAACCAGAGATAGATTTGCCTGAGGGGACAGATCTTTACTCCGAGCCTGTTTATCAAAAAGGCAAAGAGAACCTTTACCGTTTCTTGGAAGAGGGAACCTTGATCCGTGATGAGAAACCGACGATGTATGTTTACAAGTTGGTTTGGCGCAATGTGAGCCAAGTTGGTTTGGTTGCTGGTGCGTCTGTGGAAGATTACGAAAACGATATAATCAAAAAGCACGAGAAGACTCGCTCCGACAAAGAGGCGGATCGTGTAAAACATGTGGAGACCCAAAACGCCAATGCCGGACCTATCTTCCTTACTTATCGAGATCAGGCCGATATCGACTCGATCATCGCCGGGGTAATGAAGGCAAAGCCAACTTACGATTTTGATTGTGGCGACGGTGTTCAACACACCCTTTGGAAGATCGATGATGCTGGCACAGTTGCAACTTTGGAAGGCAAGTTTGCCGAGGTTGATTACCTTTATGTTGCCGACGGTCACCACCGCTCTGCCAGTGCTGCCATCGTGGGAGCCCGCAAAAGAGAAGCTAACTCAAACCACACAGGAGACGAGGGTTACAACTTCTTCTTGTCTGTTTTGTTCCCCGCTAGTCACTTGTATATTATGGATTATAACCGAGTTGTCCAAGATCTTAACGGTTTGTCTGTGGAGCAATTTTTGGCTGAGACCCAAAAGAAGTTCACCGTAGAAAAATTGGCTGGTGAGCAAAAACCAAGCAAGTTGCACGAATACTCGATGTATTTGGACGGAAGCTGGTACAAACTCACTGCCAAGCCAGAGATCATCGACACCAGCAGCGTTATCGGCGTCTTGGATACGGCTATCTTGCAAGAGAACTTGCTCACCCCAGTTTTGGATATTCAAGATCCCAAAACTAGCAAGAGAATCGACTTTGTCGGTGGCATCAGAGGGCTTGGTGAGCTCTCGGGCAGAGTGGACAAAGGCGAGGCGGTAGCTTTTGCCCTTTATCCAACATCGATAAAGCAGTTGATGGACATCGCCGATGCGGGTAAGATTATGCCTCCAAAATCTACTTGGTTCGAGCCAAAGCTTCGCTCAGGTTTGGTGGTGAACATAATCGACTAGTTAGCAGAAAATGGTATTTATCGCTCTGCTGAGAAATCGGCAGGGCGTTTTTTTTAAAAAGATAGGATATGTTTTGAGATGGAAACCATATTGAGTTATATCAGCGTAGTGGGTGCTTTTGTTTTGGCAATCTCGGGGGCTTTGAGTGCTATGCGCAAAAATTTTGACGCCTTCGGGGTGTTGATAATCGCCTTTGTCACCGCAACCGGAGGTGGAACCTTGCGCGATATTATGATAGACGGAAAATCTGTGTTTTGGTTGGCAGAAAGCTACTATATCTACGCCATCTTGCTTGGTAGTGTTGTTGCGGTAATCTTCAGACACTACCTGAGCTATTTGCTTAGAACCTTGTTTTTCTTCGATACGATCGGCCTTGCTCTCTATACCGTGGCAGGCGTCCAAATAGGGATAAACTTTCAGCTAGGATTTTTGGATAGCATCATCTTGGGGACGATTACGGGAGCTTTTGGGGGAGTGTTGCGTGATATTTTGGTGGGGGATATCCCCGTGGTTTTTCACAAAGAGGTTTATGCCACCATCTCTTTGCTAGGTGGAGCTCTTTTTTACCTGCTCTTTTTTTACCTGGGTGAGTGGCAAGGGCTCAGCAAGTTGTTGCCTTTATTGTTTATGATCGCAGCAAGATTTTTGGTGGTTTACTACAAGGTTCACTTTCCTTGCCTTTCGCTGCAAAGGTCAGCTGGCAAGTAATCTCTTGACAATAACGCTTAGGCTATTTGGTTGATCTAAAGGTGTATATTTTTTAAAAAGGAGGCAAAAGTATGTTTAACGATAGTTTATTTGAAAAGTGGCTTGACGACAAAGCCAAAGAGCTTATCAGCAAGCTGGGTGACGGCAAATCTTTGTCTTCACAGGAGATGATGATCTTGGTCTTGAAGGCTCAGACAAACCATTTTGCTCATCTGGATCAAGACTTGCGCGGCGATATTAAAAGCTTCCAAACTAATGTGGATAAGAAGTTTGAGACGATGGACGAAAAGTTTCTGGCTATTGACAAAAGGTTTGTTGCCGTTGATAAGAGATTTGAGCGGATTTACACCTTTATGAGATGGCAAATAGGTCTTATAGCAGGTGGTTTTGCCGCTTTATTCATCAAGTTGATGATCGGCTGATTTTTTCAAAAGGAGGCAAAAGTATGTTTAACGACAGTTTATTCGAAAAGTGGCTTGACGACAAAGCCAAAGAGCTTATCAGCAAGCTGGGTGACGGCAAATCTTTGTCTTCACAGGAGATGATGATCTTGGTCTTGAAGGCTCAGACAAACCATTTTGCTCACCTGGATCAAGACTTGCGCGGCGATATTAAAAGCTTCCAAACTAATGTAGACAAGAGATTTGAAGATGCCGATAAGAGGTTTGAGCGGATTTACACTTTTATGAGGTGGCAAATAGGTCTTATTGCCGCTGGTTTTGCTGCTCTATTTGTTAAGTTGATGATCGGCTGATTTCTGATTTTTTTTTAAAAAAAACAAATAAAAAAGGCAACTTTTAAGAAGTTGCCTTTTTCTTATGGTAAAAATATTGGTGTTTTTTTAGTCTCTGTTTTCCCTGAAGTAAGGAATACCGATAGCTTTTGGTGTTTGGGTTACTCTACCACGCAGGTTAACATAGAGCAAGAAAGCGATGGTGGCAAGGTAGGGGATGGTGTTTAGTAAGAAAGTCGGCACATGAAATCCCATCGCTTGAAGGCGAGGTTGCATAGCTTCCAAAATACCAAAAAGGAAAGCACCACCGAAGGCGTAGTAAGGGTTCCAGTTGGCAAAAATCACCAAAGCAATCACGATCCAACCTTTACCTGAGGTCATCTTCTCTACCCAAAAAGGTGTGTAACAAAGGGAAAGATAAGCTCCAGCCACACCTGCCAAGAGTCCTCCAAAAAGGGTGCATAGGTAGCGGATTTTGATAACGCGTATTCCCATAATCTCACTGGCTAAAGGCTCTTCACCGGTGGCTTTCACCGCAAGTCCATACTTGGTTTTGTTCAAAAATAGCCAGGCACAAACTACCAAAGCGTAACTAAGGTAAACCAAGATGTTGTGGTTGAAAAAAACCGGACCCAGCAGTGGAATTTTGGACAAGAGAGGAATAGGTAAAGCCGGCAAGCTGTGTGACAAAGATTTTCCGATAAGCTCTTCTCCTACCATGCCGCTAAGACCTGTGCCAAAAGTGGTCAGTGCGATTCCTGTCACATATTGGTTAGCCCTGAGGGTGATAGTCAAGAAGGCGAAAATCAAAGCTAGCAGTAAGCCCACGATCCCAGCGACCACAATACCCAAAAAGATGCTGTCGTAATGGTAGGCGATGCCAAAGCCTGTGCAAGCTCCCATTAGCATCATACCCTCTATACCCAAGTTGCAAATTCCCGATTTCTCGGTGACGATCTCTCCGATAATGGCGAACAAGACAACCGTGCCACTGGCAACACCGGTGACCAAAATGGCTTGTAAAACTGAATACCAACTCATATTACTTTTTCTCCTTTATTGCCACTTTGATGTTGTAGCTTTTAAACAGTTCGCTACCCAAAATGGCAAACAAAATTATACCTTGGGCGACAGTTCCCATAGATGCAGGCAGTCCCATCAACATCTCTAGCATCTCGCAGGCGGTGATAACCGCACTCATAAAAAGTGAGTAAACCACGATTCCGATAGGATTGGCTCTGGCTAGCCAAGCTACGATGATGCCCGTGAAACCAAAGCCCATGGAGAGTTGATGCTGAAGCTTATACTGCACCCCAGCCACCTCGCTCACTCCTGCCAGACCCGCGAGCACGCCGCTGACGATGAAGATAGAAAACATAATTTTTTTGACATTTATACCGGAGTATTTTGCCGATTGGGTCGAGGCTCCCGTCAGGCGCACCTTGTAACCCCAGCTAGAGTATTTGATGAGCAAGAAGATGATGACCGTGGCAACAAGAGCCAAGATGATGCCGAAATGCACCCGCTCAAACCCTAGCAGTGGCAAGCGTGCTTGCACTGGAAACTCGGGGGTAAAAGGGTAGTTGTCTTCGTTTTTCCAGATGCCGAAAATAAGGTGATCGACCAGGTAAATAGCCACATAGTTGAGCAGTAGAGTGGTGATAATCTCATCCACCTTGTAGCGTATTTTCAAAATCGCTGGGATGAAAGCCCAAACCGCACCACCTAATCCACCTGCTATGATCATCACCGTCAGCTGGATAAATGTAGGCATAGTAGGCAGATGCATCACCACCGCCGTGGCAAACATAGCCCCTATATAGAGCTGTCCCTCGGCTCCGATGTTCCAAACTTTGCTAGTCAGGGCAATTCCCACAGCCAAACCACAAAAAAGTAGCGGCGTGGCTTTTACCAAAACTTCGCTTATTCCATACCCTGTAAAGAGAGTGGTCTGAACAGAAACCCAGAGAGCCTCCAGCGGATTAACACCCTTGATAATCACAATAACCCCGCAAAGCATAAAAGCGATACAGATGGCAATAATCGAGATGCCCACATCCATCTTGGTGTTTACTCTTTCTTTTTGGACTAATTTCAGTTTAATCATTAGCAGACTCCTTTTGCTTATCCAAATCTTCTTGATGCATTCCACTCATCATTAAGCCTATTTCGCTGATGTCGTAATCGCCATTCTTGAACTGTCCCATAAACTTGCCCTCATACATCACCGCCAGGTTGTCGGCTAGACCAAAAAGTTCGTCGAAATCGCTGGAGATGAGTAAAACAGATTTTCCTTTGTTGCGTAGCTCCAAGAGCGACTTGCGCACGAAATCGGTGGCTCCCACATCCAAACCTCTGGTAGGATACGAACAGATAAAAAGGTCGCTGCCTGCCTCTATCTCACGGCCGATGATGATCTTTTGCAAGTTTCCGCCCGAGAGCAAGATAGCCGGGAAGTTCATTCCTGGGTGCAAAACATCGTATTTTTCCAAGATGTTCACATCGGTGTAGCTCTTGAGTTTGCCAATCTTGAGAAATCTTCTTTTTTGGTAGCCGTCTTTGCGGTAGATCTTGGACACCGAGTTTTCCCAGATGGGACGATTGCCCGCAACACCAACATTGACTCGGTCACTGGGGATGTAGCTGATACCAGCATCAATCCTTTGTTTCACCGTGCATTTGGAGATATTTTTCTCGTTGAAGGTGATCTTGCCACATTTGTAAGGCATAATGCCCATAATCGCTTCCATCAGTTCGTATTGTCCGTTACCGGTAACGCCCGCTATTCCCAAAATCTCGCCTTTCTTTATCTTGAAGCTGACATTGTCAACAAGTGGCACTTCGTCGCCCACAGTCAGATTTTCGACCACGATGGTGTTCTCTTGCGAGTCGATCTTCTTGCGGTCAAAAATAATCGCCTCTTTCTCGCCAACCATCATCACCGAAAGTTTTTTGGGCTCAACCTCGCCACACTTGATCGTGCCGATTTTGTCCCCTTTGCGCATCACGGTGATGGTGTCTGCCACCTTGAACACCTCTGGCATCTTGTGAGTGATAAAGATGACCCCTTTGCCGGTCGAAGCGATTTTTTTGAAAGTCTCCAAAAGGTTGTCAGCCTCTTGTTTGGTTAGCACGGTGGTCGGCTCATCCACGATCAGCACCTCCACATCACGCACCAGCATCTTCAATATCTCCGCTTTTTGGCGAACACCGATAGGCACTTGGTCACATCTGGAGTCCCAATCCAGTTTGAAATCAAACTTCTTGGCGTATTCCATTATCAGTTCTTTGCGCTCTTTCATATTCAGCCAAACTTTGTTGGAGGGCAGACCCAAAATAATGTTTTCCAAGATCGTCAGATTACCCACCAAAGACAATCTCTGGTGAACCATTCCAATTCCTTTTTGTAGTGCCTCTCCAGGGAAATTGAGTTCCAACGGTTTGCCTTGAAACTCGATACTCCCAGAATCTTGCTGGTAAACACCAGTCAATATATTCATCAGAGTTGTTTTGCCGGCACCATTTTCTCCCAGCAAGGCGTGAATTTCACCTTTCTTGAGAACAAAATCAATGTCGTTATTGGCTTTGACACCAAAAAAACTTTTATTAATCTTGTTCATTTTTACTAGAATATCGCTCAAATTGCCTCCTTGATTTTTTCGTTCAATACAATTGAACAAAATTTTCGCCATAGAAACTATCGGTAATATTCGTGGCAAGCGAAATTTTCATTTTTTATGTTTTTTTCTGCCGCTTATGAAAATTGGGAAGATTTTTTTGAGGGATTTTGGGAAGAAGTAGCTTCCGTGAGCAAATTTTTTTCCCCCGAGCTAATCGATTGTAAATCAAAATAATAGCCGCTAGTTTTAAGAGCAAAAAAAATATTTAAGATAAAAAAGATTTGACACTAAAAAAGATTATCATATTAGTTGGCAATCATAAAAATCACAAAAAAAATAAAGGAGTGAATGATGAAAAAAGCAAAATTACTTTTTGCGATCACAACGATGTTGTGTCTGGGAGCTAGCCTTATGGCTAAAGACCTGAGGGTTGGAGCGGTCTACATTGGACCTGCTCGTGACGGAGGATGGACTCAAGCCCATGATGATGGTATCGAGTCTTTGCGCGATCTTTCTTATGTTAAGAAGATTATGAAGAAAGAGGAAGTTCCAGAGAGTTCTGAGGCTGAGAAAGTGTTGAATCAAATGATCAAATTGGGTAAATGTAACCTTATCTTTACCACCTCTTTTGGTTATATGGATCAAACTTTGAAAGTTGCTGCTAAAAATCCCGATGTTACTTTTATGCACTGCTCAGGTTACAAGACTGCCAAAAATGTGGGAACATATTATGGTAAGATCTACCAAGCTAAGTTCTTGGGTGGTATGGTCGCCGGTATGATGACCAAATCTAACAAGATCGGTTATGTAGCTCCTATTGCTATCCCAGAGATTTACCGTTTGGTTGACGCTTTTGCTTTGGGTGTTAAATCTGTTAACAAGAAAGCTAAAGTTCAAGTTGTTTGGGTTGGTTCTTGGTTCGATCCTGCCAAAGAGATGGACGCTGCCAAATCTATGATCGAGCAAGGTTGTGATGTGATCACCCAAGGTGGTGACTCTCCTGCTCCTCAACAAGCCGCTGAGAAAGCTGGTGTTTGGGCAATCGGTCACGACAACGATATGAGCGCTTATGCTCCTACCAAGAGTCTTACTTCTGTAGTTTGGCACTGGGGTGTTATCTACAATATGGTTGCTAAGGCTGTTAACAACGGCACTTGGAAAGCTCAAGGTCCTACCGAATTTTGGCCTGGTATCGGAACTGGTGTTGCTGGTCTTACTCCTTTCACCAAAAATGTTCCTAAGAAAGTTCAAAAGAAAGTTATGGCTATGAAGAAGAAGATTGTTGATGGAAAATACGAAATTTTCAAAGGTCCTATCTACGACAAAAACGGAAAGCTTAGAGTTAAAAAGGGTCAAGTTATGACTCCAAAAGAACTCTTGAGCATGAACTGGCTTGCTGATAACGTTATCGGTAACGACAAATAAGATTAGTTTGCTATGGAAACGGAGGCTTTTTTAAGTCTCCGTTTTTTTGATAGTTAACTTTTTTTTTAAGAAATAAGCTTATGTTTAATTTTAATGTTTCTGCTCTTACTCTTTGTCAGGATAAGGTTTATGTGTTCAGCAGCGAGGATAGCCTCAAGAGCTGTTTGCACGGCTTGCAAAAATCTTTTGTGTTGCCAGCGGGAGTTTATCTGACGATTGAGCAGTTTTTTGCTAGCTTGAGAGAGCCATCAGAAAACTGTTTAATCGATGGCAAACTTCGTCATCTTGCTTTTTGGAGATCCGTTATGCCTGAGGAAGACCACTCTTTGGCCATTTGCCAAGCCAATAGCTTTTTTGCTTTTTGGCAAGAGGTAAACGGTTTGGGTATCGGCTTTGCCGAGCTAGAAAAGTATCTGGTTTTCAGCCAAATTGATTATTTGAAAAAGATGTTGGCAAAGCGGCAGAAGTATCTTATAAAGCTGGCTCAGTGGGGATTTTCTGATCCAGATGTGGCTGGATTTGATTACAGCCAAGCCTGTGGCTACACCCAGCCGATCGTTTTTTACGACTGCTTCTGTTTTTCGCCTTGCCAAAAAAATTGGCTAAAAACTGCCTCTGCCGAGGTTGAGTTGCAGTTCTCTTTCCCTGAAAAGTTTTACGATCGCCACAACTTCTCTATGGTTGATTTTGAGCTTAAAGATCTGCAGTGGCTGAATTTTCCTCAAATCCAGATTAAGCAGTATGAGAAAAAAGTTTTTATGGACGCTGGATTGGTAAACGATGGCAACAGTTTAGCTTACGGCAAAAAAACCGAGCCGATTTTCAACATTTTTGGCTCCGACACCTTTTTGTGGGAGCGCAAGAGTTGGCAGATGTTGTCGGCTTTGTGGCAGCTTTTGGCAGATAAAGTCGCAGGGCAAAGAATAACCTTAGCCAAATTGTTGCGGTTTATTGCCTTTGCTCCTTGGCAAGACGAAGTCAATCAAGAGCTTGTCATAAGCAAAGAGCAAATTTTGAGTTTGATAAACAAGCGTTACAAATATTTCCCTTCAGATGCAACCTACCAATCTTTCTTAAAATTTTTGGACAACTTGTGCCAAGATTTGAGCTACCTGATGGCTTATCTGAAAAGTTTGGACACCAACTGTGTTTACTGGCAAGAATTGCAGGAGTTAGAGCAGATGGCAAACCTTTTTGGTTTAGACGGACAGCAAGCTTTGCAATTTTTTGTCAATCAGAGCGCTAACTCGGTGGTGGCAATCGACCAAAACAAGTTGAAGATAGAAGCTTGGTCGAAGATGAAGCCAAACAAGCAGCTGGTAATTTACAACGCAACCGAGCCTTTTTGGGAGAATTTCTCTGCCAAAAACGATTTTTTCAGCTGCAAGCAAAGAGAAGCTCTTGGTTTACAAACAGAGCAGCAGCGGGTAGTTCAGGCTAGGTATCGCTTCTTTTCTGCTTTGTCGCACTGTGATAGAGTCCAGATTTACACTTACCAAAACTTGGCGGAGAATGTGCAAAGAGCTTGTTTGGTGGATGAGCTATTAACCTCGTCTTGGCAGGTGAACTTAGAGGAGTTTCCTGATTTGAGCCTAGGCAAACTGCTTTCGCTTTTTGGGGATGATGAAAAACTCGTTTCAGCCGGCACAGAAAAAGAGTTTTTCTTTCCTTACAATGGTGAGGAGCTAAGCGACTTCTCTTATAGCCAAGCGGCTAGATTTTTGGAAGATGCGCAAAGTTATTACCTGAGCGATATTTTGAAGATAAAGGAGTTTGTGCCTCCGGTGCGAGAGATCGAAAACAGTTTGCTCGGCGAGATAGCCCACAAGATCTTTCAGATTTGGTTGCAAACGGGTGGCAACCAAAACTTAGACCAGATTGCCACAAAAGTTTTTCAAGATTACGACGATAAACTGCCCGACAACTTCCACAAAGTTTATTTTGCCCAGTATGTTTTGGAAAAGATAAAAAGAAGCGCCGAGTTTTTTAAAGAAAATTTTGCAGGAGACAAAGGTGAGTGTGAGAAGGAGTTGCAAAAATATTTTGCCGATTATGACCTCAGACTCAGAGGGCGAGCCGATTACTTGGATAAAGGAGCGCTTTACGACTTCAAATCGGGGAAAAAAGGTTCTGCTCAGATGAGCCAGTTGGAGTTTTACTCTTTGCTAGGTGAGAGCTTGCACTCTTCGTTTTACTTCATCTTCGAGAAGTTTTGTCAGGAGTATGTTCCCCCCAAAGATGGAGTGGGAATATTGTCAAGGTTGCAAGAGAAGATAGCAAAGGTGAGAAAAGAAGGCTTTTTGGGTGCAGGAGGCAAAAGGTTAAAAGGAGTCGATTTTGGCTTCGATTAACTCTTGCTTTTCGGTGATGTTTTCGTCTTTGCCGATGTAGATGGGGCAGTGGTAGGTTAGGGTGATTTTGCTAAAAGGTTTGGGGATGTTCATCTTGTCCCAGGTGGGTAGCTGCCAAGTGGAGCTGAATCTGGCGTTGCAACAGATGATGGGGATCTGCTTTTTTTGAGCCAGATACAAAATCCCTGGCTTGCACTTTTGGGGTGGACCTTTTGGACCATCGACGGTGACAGCCATCGACTTATCGACTTTGAGCAAACTGCGCAGAGCCAAAACATTGTTTCTGCCCGAAGAGCCACGCACGGTCTGAAATCCTAGGCGCTCCAAGGGACCTGCTATCAGCTGTCCGTCTTTGGAAGCCGACACCAGGGCAACTTTTCCTTCGTGTCTGTGGGCATAGGTAAAAGGGAAGATGTTGCAGTGCCAGGTGACAAAAATCTGCTGACCTTCGTTTTTGGGTAGGTTGTGCCGGACAATCTTGCAGGTCAAAAACAAGGTTTTTATTAGCCACGCACCGACATACTTCTCTAAAAAGATTAAAATTTTATTTTTCATAACTTATTTTAGCAAGAGTTGTCGATGGTAGTGGCGTGTCAATCTTTATTTGGGCAGAAAATAAGATGAGGGAGTAACTCTGGCTTTTGGCAAAAAGAAAATTTTACTTAAGAAAAATCATTGACACTATTTAGAATAATCAGCGTTTTCGAAAGAGCATAAAATAGTTAGTAATAAAAAAATAAACTGTTTAACATTTTTTTGGATGTTGAAATTAAGGAGATGTTCGTTATGGAAGGAAAAGTTTTGGTAGCACAAGGTGGAGGTCCCACGGCGGTGATCAACCAATCGTTGGTGGGAGTCGTTTTGGAGTCGCGCAAGTTTTCGCAAGTGACCAGAGTTTACGGTGCGGTCAACGGTTTGGAAGGAATCGTCGAGGAAAATTTTTTGGATCTGACCCAAGAGACCACTCATAACCTAGAGCAAGTGGCTCTTACCCCCTCTTCGGCACTCAAATCTACTAGAATTAAGCCAGACGCCGACTATTGTAAAAAAATTTTTGCGGTGCTCAAGAAGTATAACATCCGCTACTTTTTTTACATCGGCGGCAACGACTCTTCGGACACCGTTCGTATCGTCAAACAGGAGGCGAAAAAAGATAACTACGCCTTTAGGGCAATCCATATCCCCAAAACTATCGACAACGACTTGGTTTGCAACGACCACACCCCAGGGTATGGCTCTGCTGCCAGATTTGTGGCGCAAGCTTTTATGGGAGCGAACTTGGACAACAGGGCGCTTCCGGGGGTTTATATCGGAGTGGTGATGGGTCGCCATGCGGGTTGGTTGACAGCCGCCTCTTGTTTGGCACAGAAGTATCCAGACGACGGTCCGCACCTTATCTATTTGCCCGAGCGAGCCTTCGACAAGCGCAAGTTCGTGGCTGATATTATGGAAGTTTATAAGAAGTTCGGTCGCTGTGTGGTGGCTGTGTCTGAGGGGGTCGTGGACAAGAATGGGGTTGAGATAATCACCAAATTGCAAGAAAATAACGAGTGCGATGCTCACGGCAATGTCCAACTCTCGGGGACGGGCGCTTTGGGAGATTTGCTTGCCGACCATGTGCGCAAAAACACCAACATCTCCAGAGTCAGGGCAGACACTTTCGGTTACTTGCAAAGATCTTTTTGTGGCTGTGTGTCGGATGTTGACCAAAACGAAGCCAGGGAGATAGCCGAGAGGGCTGTCCAGTTCGCTATCTGGCACAAGGTGGACGGCTCGATGAGCATCCAGCGCAAAGGGTTTTATTCGGTCGATTATAAACTGCTGAAGATCGAAGAGGTGGCAGGTAAGACCAGAAAGATGCCCGATGAGTTTATCAGTGAAAACGGAAACAACATCAGCGAAGATTTCAAATACTACTTGCGACCCCTTGTCGGTTCGGGATTTAGATTGCCCAATCGTTTAAGGGCTCCCAAGGTCGTGAAGCTGTAAGAGTCGATAGTATCGAAAAGTAAGAAAGCTTTTTTCAAAATTGTGAAAAAAGCTTTTTTTTGTCTATTTTGGAGAGAGGAAAGATGAAAAAAAAATGTTTAGTGGTGACCGGCGGAGGAGATTGTCCTGGGTTGAATGCGGTGATAAGGGCGATAGTCAGAAGGGCAGACAAAGAGTCAGACTGGGAGGTTTGGGGCAGTGTGGACGCTTACAACGGAGTGCTGCAGCCGCCCTGGCGACTGGTGCGGTTGGACAAGAAGGTGGTCTCGGGCATCCATGTGCAGGGTGGCACCATCTTGGGCACGACCAACAAGGGTGGTCCGTTTGCTTTCCCTGTGCAAAATAGTAGCGGAGAGATGGTCTTGGAAGACCGCTCCGACCTGATGATACGGGAGTTGAAAGAGGCTGGTTTCACCGCCGTGATCAGTATCGGGGGTGATGGATCCCAATCTATCAGCCATCGACTTTTCGAAAAAGGGCTTAATGTGGTGGGTGTGCCCAAAACCATCGATAACGATCTGTCTTGCACCGACTATACTTTTGGATTTTCCACGGCGGTGGATGTTGCCACCGATGCGATCGACAAGCTGGTGACCACGGCTGCCTCGCACCATCGCGTGCTGATCTTGGAAGTAATGGGCAGAGACGCCGGCTGGATAGCTTTGCACAGCTCGCTGGCAGCGGGAGCCGAGATTTGCATCATCCCCGAGATTCCTTACGATATGGATATTATCAAGAAGAGGGTGAAAAAAAGGCTGCAAGAGAAAGGGTTTTTGATAATCGTGGTCGCCGAGGGTGCTAAGCCCAAAGACGGCTCTAGCGTCAGCTCCCAGAGCCAAGAGGTAGGGCATACAGACCGAGTGTTGGGTGGTATTGGCTTGCAACTAGAAAAAGAGCTACGAGCAGACCCCCAGATCTTGGCAGATGTGCGCACCTCAGTTTTGGGGCATCTGCAAAGAGGCGGCAGACCCAATCCGTTCGACCGTAACCTTGCCACCCAGTTTGGTGTGAAAGCTTTTGAGATGGTGCTTGGCGGGGAGTTTGGCAAGATGGTGGTGGTTAATCACAAAAGGATGGAGTCGGTTTGCCTAAAAAAAGCTATCGCTACCTACAATCTGGTCGATGAAAACTCCGATATGGTCAAGACTGCCAAAGGGGTGGGTATCTGCTTCGGCGATTAGTTTCTTTTTCTTTTTAGAAAAAACTTCAAAGCTCTTAATTAACTTTTTTTCTTCATCCCAAACGGAAAAGGTAAAAAATTTTTGTATTTTCACTTTACAATAATTATTGAAATATTGAATTGACGCCAAGAGGATTTTTTATGGAAATTAAACAGATTGTTAAAGCTTTTAGTGCTTTGGCTCAAGAAACCAGAGTCAACATCATCAAAAGGCTGGTAGAAGTGGGAGAGCAAGGAGTGTGTCCTTGTTGTTTGGTGAAAGAGCTGAAGCTGACCAACTCTAACCTCTCTTTTCACCTGAAGGAGCTGGAGAATGCGGGTTTGATTCAAAAAAGGAAAGAGGGCAAGTTTATCTATTACTACGCCGATTGCTGTTTTATCAAATCTATTGGCGATTTTTTGATCGAAGATTGTTGTCGCTTCAAATGTGCAACTAAGAAAGATCGGAGCGAAAAATGATTAGATTTAAAATAGTTCTTTTATCGCTAGGTTTGCTTTTTGTGGTAGGATGCAAAGGTAGCAAGCCAGAAGAGGTCAAAGATTCAGTGCAAACTCCAGAGCGATCGGTGGCTTACTACTTTCACACCAAAGTGAGATGCGCTTCTTGTTATGCTATCGAAAACTATGCCAAGCAGGTGTTTTGCGAAGATTTTGCGCAAGGTTTGAGATTGGAGATGGTCAATGTCGAAAACGCTGAAAATCGGCATTTTATCACCGACTATCAGCTTTACACCAAATCGATTGTGCTGGTGAAGATCAAAAATGGTAAGAAGGTGGCTTACAAAAATCTGTCTAAGATTTGGAACTATCTAGGCGATGAGGTTAAGTTTAAATCTTATCTTCGCCAAGAGATAAAAAATTTTTTATTAAAGTAGGAGGGTAAAATGGGTTTAACTCTAATATTATCGTCTGTTTGGCTGGGGATAATGACATCTTTGAGTCCTTGCCCGTTGACGACTAATGTGGTGGCTTTGTCTTATATGGGTCAAAAAATAGGAAAGCCTTACTATGTGCTGCTCTCAGGGCTTTTTTACACCTTGGGTCGGGCAACTCTTTACACACTGTTGGGGTTCGCACTTTCGTTGAGCCTTGCCTCTATCCCGCTGGTCTCGCACTTCTTACAAGCTAATATGGTTTATATCGTGGCTCCTACCTTGATTTTGGTCGGACTGGTTATCTTGGATGTTTTGAAGATAAAGTTGCCTAGATTTTTCGTAAAGGAGCGACTACAAAGCAGCCTAGCAAAGCGTGGTTTGATCGGCTCTTTCTCCTTGGGAGTGCTTTTGGCTCTGGCGTTGTGTCCTGTTTCGGCAGCTCTTTTTTTTGGTAATCTGATCCAGTCTCAAGGGAACATCTTGGCGCTTGTTTTTTATGGCATCGGCACCGGGATGCCTGTATTAATACTGGCGTTTGTCTTGGCTTTTAGTTTCAAAAGTGTTGCCAAAGTTTATGCTAAAATTGGTGCGTTTGAAAAATATTCACGCAAGGTAACCGGGTTAGTTTTCGTCGTCGGCGGATTTTACTATCTGGTAACGATGTTGGGTCTTAGTCTGAATATTTTGTCTTGGTTCACGCTTTTGGCAGATTTGCTGGTTTATCACCTTTTGGCACTCGACCCTCAAGCTCACCTGGCAGAAGCTTTGCACTTTTTCATCGAAGATGTCAGCAAGATCTTCTTCTTGATGACGGTGATGACCACTGTGGTCTCGTTTTTTCGCTCTCGGCTCAAGCCAGAGAAAGTCAGGGAGTATCTGGAAGGCAAACCTAAGTGGCTGGCTTATATCTTGGCAGTGTTGCTAGGAGCGGTCACTCCTTTTTGTTCGTGCTCGTCCATTCCGCTTTTTATTGGCTTTGTGGAGGCTGGCATCCCCTTTGGGGTGACGATGGCTTTTTTGATAACCTCCCCGCTTATCAACGAGATAGCCATCCTCGTGTTGGCTTCGGCAGTAGGAGGGCAATTGGCAATAGTTTATGTGGTGACGGGGATGAGCATAGGACTTGTGGGTGGCTTGGTGATGGAGAAGCTGGGGCTGGAGAAGTATGTCGAAGATTATGTTTACAATATCAAGATGGGCAAACAAGGCTCTGGTAGTGAAAAAACGTTAACATTTAAGCAGCGCCTTTCTTACGCTTGGGGTTACGCCAAAACCATTCTCAAAAAAATCTGGCTTTATGTTATCATCGGTATCGGCATCGGCGCTTTCTTGCACGGCTTCGTCCCGCAAGAGTTCTTTGCCAAATACACCAGCGCAGGCAACACCTTTGCGGTTCCTCTGGCAGTGATTTTGGGCATTCCGCTCTACTCCAATTCCCATCGGCACGGTTTTGGCGATGATGATGAGTGTGGTGGCAGTGTCTTTGCCCGAGATGGTGATCTTGCGCAAAGTCCTCAAGGTCCGTCTGTTGGCTTACTTTACGCTTTATCTATTCGTCTCTTTCATAGTGGTGGGTTATTTGTATAATTGGATCTTTTCTTAAAGTTAAAGGAGAAAAAAAAATGAAAAAAGTGTTGGTTTTGGGTGCTGAGAAATGCACCACTTGTTCAGAGTTAAAACAAAACATCGCCAAGGTGATACAAGATGGTGGCTTCAAGGCGAGCGTGGAAAAAATCACCGATATCGCCAAGGTGATGAGTTATGGAGTGATGTCGATGCCGGCGGTGGTTATCGACGATCAGGTCAAATGTGTGGGTAGAGTTCCAGACAAGGCTGAGTTGATTCAGTGGTTAGCTTAGCTGGGGTGCTGGCAGTAGAGGTGAAAATGGCGGAGATGTAGGGATTCGAACCCTAGATACGCAGTTAGCGTATACACGCTTTCCAAGCGTGCTCCTTCAACCACTCGGACACATCTCCATTAATATCTATTGTGTTGTCGCATCAAATTTCGGCAGTCACCTGGGCAATAGCAAAATCTTTTTCGTGTGAGAGGCTCAGGTGTAGACGCTTGATCTGCAGGCGCTCACAAACCTCTTTCGTTTGGCCGTGCAACTGCAAGCAAACAGATCCGAGATCGTTTTTGGTAACCTCTATCTGTTGTGGACAAACGCCTTGGGCAAAACCAGTTTTGATAGCTTTGCTCAAAGCCTCTTTGGCAGCGAAGCGAGCGGCGAAATGGATAGCAGGGCAGGACTTGCTTTGGCAATAACAGATTTCCGCAGGAGTGAAGATTTTTTCTAAAAACTTTTCGCCCAGTTTGTTGATCGACTCTTCTAGGCGAGCCACCTTGAGAATATCAACTCCAACACCAAAAATCATCAATTACTCCCAAACAAAAAAAATGGCACGCCCGTAGGGATTCGAACCCCAAACCTCCTGATCCGTAGTCAGGTGCTCTATCCAATTGAGCCACGGGCGCACATCTTAATTTAGGAGTAAACTCTGGAAGATAGATTTTGAGTCAATCTTTTTTTTTGTTTTCTGCTTGCAAGGGGGTGGGATGTCTTTTTCTCCTCGCGGAGGGCAGGTATGACCACTAAAATATAGTCTCGAATTTATAGCTTCATTTTAGTGGTAATAAAATAAAAGATTGGGAATGAAAAATGAAAAAATTTCATTCAATTTTTTTCCCACTGAGTGATTATGTTTTTCTCTTTCTAACCTTGCATTTTTTTCTGCAGGCAGGTAAGCACCCGCTCCTTTCCTTATTTTGCTAAGTAAATTATTATTGCTTTCTCCTGCGGAGGGCTTACTCTTATTGCTTTCAGCAAGACCCTCTCTTTTCTTTGATCGCTCAACGAAAAGAGAGGGGAGAGAAAAGAAAACGCGCTCCGCTTCAATTCGCTAGAGACGGGGCGTGTCACCAGCAGAGTAAAAAAGTGTGGTTGTTCCCGCTTATTATCCGTAGACTTGTCATTCTCTAAACGTAACTTTTACACTTCTACTTAGAAAGTGGTTTTTGTCACTGGCTTAACAAAGTAACGAAAAGGGGCTAATTTCCCTTTAAGCGGAGATTGTCCCCACAGCTTTGTCGCTTTCGCTTCAATTCGCTAGAGACAGGGCGTGAGATGTCTTAAAGATTACCGTGGCGGGGAGCATCTCCGAGATTTGTTCCTGACTGGCTAATCACTTTGGTCTTTCGTTTTCAACACCTTAAGAGAGTGCCAAGTGTCTCTGCTCTACTAAGATAGGAAAAAAAGTGACCCCGATGAAGCGGAGAGTGCCACCCCAAATATGACCACTAAAATATAGCCTCAAATTTATAACTTCATTTTAGTGGTCATAAAAGAAAAAATTAAGAGTGAAAAATGAAAAAATCCACCGCAACCCCGCACTTTTTTGGGCATCGTCTTACTGATGGATTCCTGCTTTCGCTAGGAATTAGGGGAGAAAGATAAGGTGTCGGAGACACCATCGTCTTAGTCTCATTAAAGCAGTAATATTTGCTTTCTCCTGCGGAGGGCTTACTCTTTTCGGATTGCCAAAAAGAGTAACAGAAAAGACAACTCCGCTTCAGAGCGCCAGCGACGGGGCGTGTCACCAGCAGAGTAAAAAAGTGTGGTTGTTCCCGTTTATTACCCGTAGTCTTGTCATTTTCTGCTTTTGGTTTTGCATCTTTACTGAGAAAGCGATTTTTGTCGCTGGCTTATCAATGTAACTAAAATAAGAAGACCCCTTTAAGCGGAGGTTGTTCCCACACTCTAAGCAAATAAGCAAGCACCTATCCTACCCAGCTAGGCGGGACGGGCTAGTAATCAATCAAGACTAAATCCGTCGAACTTGCTTAAACGACTGAAGTTGTGGATGTGTGAGGAGTTTATTTCTCTGTCTTTAGCTATGCTCCGAAAGAATCTAAATGATGCACTACAGCCACAACGAACGAGTTTTGCAAGTTAGGATTTTGTCTTTTGATTTGATTTTTTCTTTCGGTCACATTTATTTTTTTCAAAAAAAAAGAAAGGTGACATAAGTAACCCGCCGGAAGCGACAAAGCCTTGACTATTTTGGTTGACGGGAAAATTTGGATAAGTTTTCTTGGATACTATAATGAAAATTATAGACAATGATGTTAGTAAATAGTTGTGATTGCACTCCACACAAACAGCAAATTTGCAAGCTCCGACACACAAGTTGATGTTTTTAGCTTGCCAAAAAGTCACATTTTTGCTAAAACTCAAATTTGCAGCAAGATTTTTTTTTGCAAAGCTGTAATTTGTTTATTGTTATGACTTTTTTAAATTGACGAGGTAAATAAATGAACAATAAAGTTCACAATCAAATAGTAAGTTTCATCTGGAGTATTGCCGACGATGTGCTCAGAGATGTTTTTGTTAGAGGCAAATATCGAGATATAACTTTGCCTTTTACTGTTTTGAGACGGTTAGACGCTCTTCTTGTTCCGACAAAGGCAAAGGTGCTTGAAGCAGTAGAGTTTATGAAGCAAAATCAAATAGACGATTTGTCTGCTTTAAAATCACAAACTGGTTATCCATTTTGGAACACTTCCAAGTTTACTTTTGAGAGCCTGTTAAACGATTCTGATAATATAGACAGCAACCTTGAGGTTTATTTGGATGGTTACAGCCCCAATGTGCAAGAAATAATTAGCAAATTCAAACTGCGAAACCAGCTTGAGACTATGAAAGAAAACGAGATCACCTATTTGCTAATTGAAAAGTTTGCCTCCAGAGAGATTAACTTGAGTCCTAATGAAGCGGTAAATGGAAAAGGTGATAAAATGCCACCGTTGACCAATTTAGGAATGGGTTATGTTTTCGAGGAACTAATCAGAAAGTTTAACGAAGAAAATAACGAGGAAGCTGGAGAACACTTTACGCCACGAGAAATCATTAAACTGATGACTCACATTTTGTTCTTGCCTGTTAAAAATAAAATCAAAAAAGGAAGTTATTTAATCTATGATCCAGCCTGTGGTAGTGGCGGAATGTTAACCGAGGCAGAACAGTTTGCTTTGGAACTTACAGAAAACGAAGCATCATTTTTGTTGTATGGACAAGAGGTAAATCCTGAAACTTTTGCAATTTGCACCTCTGATATGCTGATAAAAGGCGATAAACCTGAAAATATCGCTTTTGGCTCTACCCTTTCAAAAGATGGTTTTCCAAGCCTTAATTTTGATTTTATGCTCTCAAATCCACCTTATGGCAAAACTTGGAAGCTTGATGAAAACGCCATTGTTGCCAACCGAGGCAAAAAAGGTTCGGGCGAAAATGCCCAGAATATTAAAGATCCTCGTTTTCAAGTTGGTTTGCCAACTATTTCTGACGGGCAATTATTGTTCCTGATGAATATGCTCAGCAAAATGAAACACAATACCGAACTGGGAAGCCGAATTGCAACTGTTCATAATGGTTCGGCTTTGTTTACAGGCGACGCTGGTGGCGGAGAAAGCGAAATCCGCAAATATATTATCGAAAACGATTGGTTAGACTGCATCATTGCTTTACCTAAAAATATCTTTTATAATACAGGAATACCAACCTATGTTTGGATTGTGAACAACCGAAAACCAGACAAACGAAAAGGGAAGGTGCAATTGATTAACGCACTTGAATTGTATGTAAAGCTTCGCAAAAACTTGGGAGATAAGAACTGTGAGATGACAGCCAAACACATCGACCAAATTACAAAGCTTTATATGGACTTTGAAGAATCGGACATTTCCAAAATATTCCCGAACGACTATTTTGGCTACAATAAAATTACGGTTGAACGCCCTTTGCGTTTATCGGCACAATTTACCCAGGAAGCCCTTAAGGGTTTGCGTTTTGAAAAAAGTATTGCCGCTGAAATGGTTTGGGTTTACCAGAAGTTTGGCGATGATGTTTATACCAAACTGAAAGATTTAAAACCTGAGATTGAAAACCATCTTGCCCGACACGAGATAAAACTAAAAGCGGCACAAAAGAAAAATTTGTTTAGTGAGGATTTTTGGAAAGCACAAAAAGAACTGCTTAAAAATGCGACAAAACTAATGAGCAGCATTGGAACCGAACAGCATAACGATTTTAACAAGTTTTCTAAACTATTTACCGAAACCATAAAGAGTGAAAAGCTGAAACTCGACAATAAGGCACAAAAAGCAATTATAAACGCCATTACTTGGAAAAACGAAGATGCCGAGCCTGTAATCAAGAAAACAGAAAAAGACGGCACTATAATTTACGAAGCCGATGGCGATTTGCGCGACACCGAAAATGTGCCTTTAGACGAAGATATTCAAACCTATTTTGAGCGTGAGGTTTTGGCTCATGTAAATGACGCTTGGATTGACCACAAGAAAACCGTAAAAGGTTACCAGATATCTTTTACCCGTTATTTCTACAACTATGTTCCGCCACGCAGCATTGAAGAGATTAGCGCAGAAATTTTGCAACTAGAGCAAGAAACCGACGGTATTTTAAACCAAATAGTGAAAGAGTGATGGGTAAATTACAAGCATACACAAACTATCAGCCTGTTGAATACGATTACATTTCGCAATTACCCGAAGGCTGGAAACTGTTACCAAATATTGCAATTTTTCAGGAACGGATTGAACGTGGACACGAAGATAAAGAACTACTTTCAGTAACCATTGGGCGTGGAGTAATTAAACAATCTGAATTGGAGAAAAGGGATTCATCCACTTTAGATAAAAGTAAGTACTTATTGGTTTATCCTGGCGATTTGGTTTACAGCATGCGTTTTCGCCAAGGTGCATCGGGTTACAGCGTTTACAAAGGAATTGTAAGTCCAGCTTGTACAGTTTTGAAACCAAAGAAAGGAGTTGAGTTAAATCCTCGTTTCTTCTATTACATGTTTCGTACTGGTTTTTATAAAAACTATGTGGAACGTTTTGCTTATGGAATTGCAGATGGACAAATACCATTACGTTACGTGGATTTCAAACGTATGTACAGTATTGTGCCACCGCTTGAAACCCAAAATGCCATAGTTGCCTACCTCGACCGCAAAACAAAGCAAATACAAGATTTTGTTGCTAAAAAAGAACGATTGATTGAGCTGTTGGAGGAAGAAAAGAAATCAATCATATATAAACTTATAACCAATGGTGAGGGTTCAGGAAAACTTATTAGTTCTAACAACGAATGGATTGGTGATATACCTGAACATTGGGAAGTTGTGAAATTTAACCATTATATTTATTTAAGGCATGGTCACCAATTTAGAGATTATGACTTTAAGAATATTGGAATTAAAATTGTTAAAATCACCCAACTAACCTATGAAGGAAGTTTAGATTTATCAAATTGCTCTTTTGTTGATTCTAAAAGGAAGGTTGAATTTAGAGAAGATATCATAAACGAAGGTGATATTTTAATGGCATTGACAGGTGGTACAATTGGTAAGATTATATGTGCAAAGGGTATTAACGAAGTTTTATTACAAAACTATCGTGTAGGCAACTTTTTCCCTTCTAATAAAAAACTAAATAAAGACTATCTTTTTTGGCTATTATCTTCGTCTGTTATTTTTGACCAAATTATATTTGGTCAAAGAGAGACAGGTCAACCAAATATTGGCAAGGGAGATTTTAGTAAAATGTTTATTCCACTACCTCCTAAAGAGGAACAAATTAATATTGTTCGAAAGATTGAGAGCGAACTATCTCCGTATGAAATAGCTGTTACAAAAGCCCAAACAGAAATCGCTAAAGCCAAAGAGTACCAAGAAAGTTTAATCACCCAAATAGTAACAGGGCAGTTAAAAGTGCCTGATGATGCAAACTCAAATTTGGGTCAAGATATTGATTTGGGAATGGTCGCCGAAAAAGAAAACCAATATCGTTCAAAAATAAAGGAATAGTTTATGAGGACATTTACAGATACATCAGAAAAGGGGTTTCAGAAATACATTGTGAAACAACTTGTGGAGCAAAACAAGTTTTGCGAGACTGTTTCTAAAGATTTCGACAAAGAGTTTTGCATAAACCCAAAACAATTGTGGGGGTTTATCAAAAAGACCCAGCCTGAGACTTACCAAATGATTAAGCGCAAGGGCGAGCGTTCTTTTTTGGTGCGTTTGGATGAAAAACTCAGGAAACTAGGCGTAATTGAAGTGTTACGAAAAGGTATAAAGCACTTCGATAAAACCGTGAATTTGTTTTTCCGTCAACCTGCTTCAAGCTACAATACCAAAGACCTTGATAAATTCAACGCCAATATTTTTTCAGTGACTCAGGAGTTAGTTTATAGTTCTGACAATGCCAACCGCTTAGATTTGACTATCTTTTTAAACGGCTTGCCAATTATTACATGTGAGCTTAAAAATCCGTTAAGCGGACAAACCGTTCACAACGGCATTCGCCAATACCAAAACGACCGAGACCCAAAAGAAAAGATATTTTCTTTTGCTCGTTGCATGGTTCATTTTGCAGTCGATACAGAATTGATCTTTATGAGCTCGCATTTGAATCATAAAAAAACTTTCTTTTTGCCTTTTAACAAAGGCTTAAACGAAGGTAGAGCAACAGGCAATTTTGGGGCTGGAAATCCAGTAAACCCAACGGGACTAAAAACACATTACTTTTGGGAAGAGGTTTTAACCAAACAGTCGCTTGCCAACATTATCGACAAATTTGCACAGGTTGTTGAAGAAACCGACGAGGAAACTAAAAGAGTAAAACGCATGATGATTTTTCCTCGTTATCATCAGCTTACCGCAGTCAGGCAAATTTTAGCAGATGCAAAAAGTAATGGTGTTGGCAATAAATACTTGATTCAACATTCGGCAGGTTCGGGCAAATCAAAATCGATAGCTTGGTTGGCTCATCAACTGCATGGTTTGTTTGACACTTCAGGAGAAACGCATTTATTTGATTCGGTTATCGTAATTACAGACCGTATTGTGCTTGATAAACAGCTAAGCGAAGATATTAAACAGTTCTCGCCAAAACGTGGCATTGTTGAGCACATTACCAGTGTTGGTGGAAGTAAAACAAGTCAGCTAAAAGAAGCACTCGCCAACCGTAAAAAAGTAATTGTTTGCACCGTTCAGACTTTCCCGTTTTTATTAGATGAAATGGCAGATATGCCAGCTATGCAATTCGGAATTATCATTGATGAAGCACACAGTGGACAAAGTGGACAGACTTCTTCGAAAATGAATGCTGTTTTAGCAGATAAACATGGCGAAGAAGAAAAGGAAGAGAAAACCTTGGAGGATAAAATAAACGACCTGATTGAAAGTCGTAAAATGATCAAAAACGGCTCTTACTTTGCCTTTACGGCTACGCCAAAAAATAAAACACTGGAAACTTTTGGTGTAAAATCGGAAGAAACTTACACCGATGAAAATGGGGAGATAAAACATAGATTTTATGCTTTCCATGTCTACAGCATGAAACAGGCAATTGAGGAAGGGTTTATTCTGGATGTATTGAAAAATTACACAACTTACAACTCTTTTTATAAGCTAATTAAAGCGGTTGAAGATAATCCTGAATTTGACACCAAACAGGCACAGAAAAAACTTCGAGCTTATGTAGAGGGTAATGAATTTGCCATTGCCGAAAAGTCTAAAATAATGATTGACCATTTTCATCGTGATGTTCGTCAACTAATAAGTGGAAAAGCAAAAGCGATGGTTGTTACCAAAAGTATTGAATTAGCAATTAAGTATAAGCAAGCTTTCGACACTTATTTGAAAGAAATAAAATCGCCCTACAAAGCTATTGTTGCTTTCTCTGGAACAAAACTATACAAGGGTGTTGAATATAATGAGGTTGGCATGAATAACTTCAAAACATTTAAAACAGATATTCCCAAGAATTTTAAAAAAATGGAATATCGCTTTTTGATAGTTGCCGAAAAATACCAGACAGGTTTTGATGAGCCATTATTGCACACTATGTATGTAGATAAAAAGTTGGCAGGAGTTCAAGCCGTTCAAACACTTTCACGATTAAACCGTGCTAAAAAACCACATAAAAAAGATACCTTTGTCTTAGACTTTTTCAACGAAGCAGAAGAAATTAAGTTGGCTTTTGACCCTTATTACACGGCAACCATATTAAGTGAAGAAACTAATCCAAATAAACTGAACGATTTAGTAGACTCTATGGAAGCTTTCGAGGTTTATTCTGATTACCAAATTGATGACTTTTTCAAAAAATATATTGAAGGTGAAGAGCGTGCAAAACTTGACCCTATAATAGATAGGTCTGTTAAAATATTTAAAAATGATATTAGCAAAGATCAACAAATAGATTTCAAGGCAAAAGCAAAATCATTTTTGAGAGTTTACAGCTATCTTACTAAAATACTAGATTTTAACAATCAAACTTGGGAAAAGCTTTTCTGGTTTCTTAAATACCTTGTTACTAAGTTATATATAGATCAGACTGATGATTTTACGGAAGGAATTTTGGAAAGTATTGATATGGACAGTTATCGTCCCTCAAAAGAGACAACCAAAGATATTGCATTAGTTGAGAAGCCAGGCGAAATTTGTGGAATTCCTGTTGATGTAAGAGGTGGACAACAAGAACCAGAGTTAGATACACTGGAAAATATTTTAAGTGTATTTAATCAGCGATTTGGTGATATTGAGTGGTCTGATAAAGACAAAGTAAGAAAAATATTAATAGAGCAATTACCTGCAGAAATGAAAGCTAATAAAGAAATAATGAATACGATAAAATACTCAGATCGCCAAAACGCAAAAATTAGTGCAGATAAAAAACTTGAGGAAGTGGTGCAACAATATTTGTTTAGTCAAACTGAAGTGTTCAAAAAGTTTAACAACGACAAAGATTTTCAAAGAAGATATAAAGAGTTTATTTTTGAAACATTGATTCAGAGTCAAACTGGTAATCAAATCAGATTATAGAAGACTCTTACCAGCACACAAATTGTTTACAATTTTATAAATAATTTGAATAGAATAAATTTTAATATCTCTTAGGAGCAAATTTATGTGCTTGGTGGAAAAAAAACACTACTATCTGCGTTTTTCTCTTGCAATTTCAGCAATTAGCTCTTCTTCGGTTGGTAGCACTTTCTGATATTTTGAAGCAAAAAGTTGTTCGTTCTCTTTTAACACAGAATATTTCACGACGGTTTTATCTTTGCTATCACATAAGATAATTCCGATGGTAGGATTATCGTCTTTATTGCGTTTTAAATCGTCAAACATACGCACATACATATCCATTTGCCCAATGTCTTGGTGGGTGAGTTTGCCTGTTTTAAGATCTATAATCACAAAGCATTTTAGCAAATAATTATAAAATACAAGATCGATATAAAAATGAGAAGTTTCGGTGCTTATACGCATTTGTTTAGCTACAAAAGAGAATCCCTTTCCCATTTCAAGCAAGAAACTTTTTAATTCACTGACAATAGCTTCTTCTAAAGCTGATTCTTTTATGTTACTCTCTGGCAGTTGCAAAAACTCTAAAACATAAGGATCTTTAATAAAGTCGAGTGTTTTCTCAGTATTAGAAACAGCATCGTTTTTTTGCGTAGAAAGCAAGCGTTCAAAATAGTTAGATTTGATATTACGCTCTAGTTGGCGAACGCTCCAGTTTTCTTGTGAAGCCTCTTGTAAGTAGTAATCCCGAGCTTTTGGATCTTCAACACGCATTATTAATCTGTTGTGGCTCCAAGTCAATTTGCTACACATTGTGTAGCAAATCTCTTTCTGTGGATAGGTTAGATAAAACTGACGGAAATTTCTGAGATTAGCATAAGAAAATCCTCTGCCAAAATCATCGGCTAGTTTTGTTGATAAATTTTCCAATAAATGCAGACCGTATTTTGCTTTGCTTTGTCCATTTTGCTCTTCTATTACTATTCGTTTACCTATAAACCAATAAGCTTCAACCATTGTCGAATTTACAGCAGAGCGGGCTTTAGAGCGAGCATTTTGGAGGATATTTTTTATGTCAGAATAAAAATTTGAACTAATTAGTTGATCATCTATATTTTTTTTGTTACTCACAGCTATCTCCTTTCGACCAACTCAAAATATTGGCTTTTTGTTTTGAACAATTTGGATTGATCTTTCAAAGGGTTTGGTTAAGACATTGATTGTCAAATGGTTTTTTTCAGCATCGTCCTACTGATGGATTCCTGCTTCCGCTAGGAATGAGGGTGGGAGGGGAAAATGGGCTTCTTGCGCTGCTTATCTGGGCGGGATAGGTGCTTGCTTATTTGCTTAGAGTGTGGGGACAATCTCCGCTTAACGGGATCTTCTTATTTTCTCTGCATTGATAAGCCAGTGACAAAAATCACTTTCTAAGTAGAGATGCAAAGCCAGATACAGAAAATAATAAGACTATGGGTAATAAGCGGGAACAACCACACTTTTTTACTCTGCTGGTGACACGCCCCGTCGCTGGCGCTTTGAAGCGGAGTTGTCTTTTCTGTTACTCTTTTCGGCAATCCGAAAAGAGTAAGCCCTCCGCAGGAGAAAAAAACATTCACCGCTGGAAGCGACAAAGCCTTGACTATTTTGGTTGACAAAGAAGTTTGGGCTTATTTTTTCGACAAGTAGGAGTGAGTAAGAGTTATGGGAAAAAATATAAACTATGTAGATAGCAAGTCAAATAAGGATGATATGTAAAATGATGGTAGCGAGTGGTTGCCAGTTATTTAAAGACAGAGAATGACATTACCAAGAAAACATAGCATTGAAACTAAAAAACTTCTAAAAAAAGTACCAAAAGACATTGTTGCAAAATGGTTATTGGAAGAAGGTTATTTTCCTGAGCAATATGTTATGCCTCCGTGTTTTGAAGTTGGTAAATTTGACCTATTGACAAATCCATATTTTGAAATAGATAATTCAGGTAGCCAGCCTAAATTTGAGCCTGAAAAATCCGAATTATTAAATGTTTCATTTCCAAAAACACAACTGACTGATAGAACATTTGGAATTATTGCTCCTAAAATATATCACGACATTGTATGGTACTTGATAAATGATTGGGAATTAATTCAGAAATCATTGTTTAGGCGACAGAATAAAATCTACTCTTATAGTTTTCCAATACCCGTTTCAAATAAAAGTGAAGGACTTCTTGGAAATTTGAGAGCTGGTAGAATGATTTATGAGTTTCTTGAAATGGCAGAAAATGATTTAGTAGCAGAAGCTTATAACTATAAATACATACTTAAAACAGATATTAAAAATTTCTATTCTTCAATCTATACACATAGTATTGCTTGGGCAATTCACACTAAGGAGAAGATAAGAAAAAAGGGTAATCGGAGTGATTTTAATAATTTTGTCGGATTAGTTCTGGATAAACTATTCCAATATTCTAATGATGGGTGTACAAACGGAATCGCTATTGGGCCAGCTCTTTCAGACTTAATTTCTGAGTTAATTCTTGTTGCTTTGGATACTGAGTGCTCTAAAATAATCGATACTCAAGGGATTGATTTTTTAGGAGTAAGATTTAAAGACGATTATCGTTTTTTGTGTCAGACAAAAGAAGAAGCTAATCAAATAATTAAGGTATTGCAGAAACAGTTAGCTTTATACAACCTGACGCTAAATGAAGGTAAATCGAAAATTGATGAATTGCCAGAAGGATTATTTAGGGAATGGACGGCTGATTACCAACAATATTCATTAAGGTATAAGAGAAAGGTAAGTTATAAAAGATTTGAAAGTTCAATAAGAGGAACTCTAAAGGTAGACCAAAAATACGAAGGTACTGGTGTTGTTGATAGGTTTTTAAGTGAACTTTACACCAAGGATTTTGACCTTAAATTTGACTTTAAGGAAAAAGATTTATTGAAAACAATAAGCTTATTGCTTATGCTTAAGGAAAGAAGAAATAAATCATTTCCTCAAATATTAGGAATAATAGAGCAAATAATATTGAACAATAGGAAAAAGGTCAGGACGATTTCAACAATTAGTTCAGTGATTGAAAATCTTTTAAATGACAAGTTGAAAAATCCAGAGGACAATCAATATGATATTATTTGGTTGGTGTACTTTGTAAAGTCTTTGGACTTATTTAAAGTTAGCTTTCCATCAAAAGTTAGGAGCAAGTTGATTAAAAGTTTAAAAGATAATCGGGCTGAATTCTTTAAACCGATACCAACAGGGATTAAATTATTTGAGACTATAAAGAAACCGAAAAGAAACATAGAATTATTAGAACATTTGGCAGTCTTTAAAAAGGATGAAGAATAAAAAATGTTACAACATTTTATATACAAAATAGGCGAAATAGTAGTGAATTCAACGGTTATAGCCCGCTTCAACTTCTCAACGGTTTGATAGTGAAGTGCTTTGAAATCCTGTATTCCACATATTCAAACCGTTACCCGCAAGCTGAAAAACAGCGAAAGATTTTTTTTTGTAGCTGTTTGCTTTGTTTGGTTTTTTTCAGCATCGTCCTACTGATGGATTCCTGCTTCCGCTAGGAATTAGGGGAGAAAGATAAGGTGTCGGAGACACCATCGTCTTAGTCTCATTAAAGCAGTAATATTTGCTTTCTCCTGCGGAGGGCTTACTCTTTTCGGATTGCCAAAAAGAGTAACAGAAAAGACAACTCCGCTTCAGAGCGCCAGCGACGGGGCGTGTCACCAGCAGAGTAAAAAAGTGTGGTTGTTCCCGTTTATTACCCGTAGTCTTGTCATTTTCTGCTTCTGGTTTTGCATCTTTACTGAGAAAGCGATTTTTGTCGCTGGCTTATCAATGTAACTAAAATAAGAAGACCCCTTTAAGCGGAGGTTGTTCCCACACTCTAAGCAAATAAGCAAGCACCTATCCTACCCAGCTAGGCGGGAAGGGCTAGTAATCAATCAAGGCTAAATCCGTGAACTTGTTTAAACGACTGAAGTTGTGGATGTGTGAGGAGTTTATTTCTCTTACTTTAGTATATCTAAGAAAGAATCTAAACGATACACTACAGCCACAACGAAGGAGTTTTGCAAGTTAGGATTTTGTCTTTTGATTTGATTTTTTCTTTCGGTCACATTTATTTTTTTTCAAAAAAAAAGAAAGGTGACATTTTGGCTGAAAGCCAAGAACCCAAAGGGAAAAGTAAAAAACTCTTCGCCGCTAGGCGAAAAAAACATTCCCCGCTGAAAGCGGAGAGATTTCCAGCCCTTTGGGGCAGGAAATCTTGTCTTTTTTGCCTTGACAGCCAAGGCAGTTTTTAAATTGTGGGCGCAGTGGTGGTTTTTTCTTTTTGCAAAGAGGCTACTGCTTTTTCCAAAAGCGAGAGTGGTGAAATTGGTAAACGCACTGGACTTAGAATCCAGCGAGCTCTGCTCTTGGGGGTTCAAGTCCCCCCTCTCGCACCATTTTTTTCTTGAGGGAAAAAATGGATAACCGATTACGATCAACCCGAAAATCAAGAAAGATAAAGAGTGAATTGGCTAGATAACAAATTGTTTGACAGCTTGGCACTCTTTTTTTGGTTGGTTGTAGTTTGCAAGATGTAATGTAGAGTCTTATTTGGCTCGAGAAATGTTAAGTAATTGGTCGTTCTTCAAACTGTTTTTCTGAAGAAAGATTTTTTTTTGTGATTTTTTAGACTCAAAGAGTAGGAGTTTTGATGGATATTCAACTGAAAGAGATTAGTAAATGTAAGAGAGAAGCTACAGTCGTTTTTGCGGCTGAGTTGGTAAACAAAGAGTATCAAAAATCTTTGCGCAAATACGCCAAGATGGTGAGTATCAAAGGTTTCCGCAAGGGCAAAGCGCCTTTGACTATGGTGGAGAAGATCTATGGCCAGAGCATAACCGCTCAGTTTAGAGAAGATTTTGCCTCAAAAGAGTATAAGTCGGTGGTAGAGAAGCTAGAGATTAAGCCTGTGGGAGTTGGTGATATTTTGGATATTCAAGAAAAGCCTTCTCAAGATTTGGAGATTAAATACTCTTATCAGGTGGCTCCTGTTTACGATAAGATCGACTACGACGGTGTGGAGATGGTTTTTGAGCAGAAGAAGGTGGGAGCCAAAGAGGTGGACGCCGAGCTGCAAAATCTGTGTTACAAGATGGGCAAGTTGGAGGAGATTAAGACCGCTCCCAAGAAGGGCGACACGATTTATGCCGATATGAAGTTTGTGGTTAGTGGCAAGGAGTTTCAACGCAACTTTATCTATGGTAGCACCCCTTATGGCAAGGAGTTTGAAGATGCGCTCAAGGGCGTGAAAGTGGGTGATGAGCTGACCACGCAGATGGATTATAGCAAAGAGAAAGATGGCTCGGATATGAAACAGGTGGAGATGAAGATCACCTCGGTGAAAAGATTGAATTTGCCGAAAGTTGACGATGAGCTGGCGAAAGATGCTGGATTTGATGATTTGAAGACGATGAAGGCTGAGATAAAAAAAGATCTCAAAACTAAGTTGGATGTGGACAACAAGGTGCTTAAGAAACAAGCGATGGTAGCAGCACTGGCGAAGGTCAACGATCTGGAAGTTCCGCAAGATTTGGTCAGAGAGTATGCTCGTCAGATGGCACAACCTTATATGCAAGCTTACAAGTCGAAGATCTCTGGGGTTATGCCGATGTTTATGAATATGGCAGAGTCTCAACTGCGTGAGATGTATGTTTTGGATTTTTTCCGCAAGAGTATGGATGTGAAGCTGACCGATAACGAAAAAGAGAAGTTTACCTTACTCAACGCCCAAGGGATGAAGATGAGCCTTGAGGATTACCAAGATAAATACAAAGACAGTTTGGCTGACGAAGATAAATATTTTGCTCCTGCTTTGGACAACAAGATTGTGGACAAGATAGTCAAGAAGATGAGCGTTATCAGTCCTGAGGCGGCAGCAGAGGCAACTTCGGGCAAAAGCCAGCCTAAAGCTAAAGCGACCCAGAAAAAAGAGGATAACTAATGTCTTTTGTGCCAATGGTGGTAGAGCAGAGTGGTCGTGACCAGAGGGCTTACGACATCTTTTCTCGCTTGCTTAAAGATAGGATAATCTTCATCGGCTCGCAGATCGACGACAATGTGGCAAATTTGGTTTGCGCTCAGCTTCTGCATCTGGAGAGCGAAGATCCACACAAAGATATTTACATCTATTTGAACTCTCCCGGTGGTGTGGTGACCGCGGGGCTAGCAATTTACGATACGATGCAGTTCATCACCCCTAAAGTTTCCACTATTTGTCTGGGGCAAGCTTGTTCGATGGCAGCGGTGCTTTTGGCAGGTGGAGCCAAGGGTAAGCGGTTTGCGTTGAAGAACGCCAGAGTGATGATTCATCAGCCTTTGGGTGGAATGCAAGGACAAGCTAGCGATATCGAGATTCACACCAACCAAATCCTGAAGGTGAGAGACAATTTGAACAAGATCTTGAGCCATCACACCGGCAAAACTTTGAAGAAGATAGAGAAAGACACCAACCGTGACTTTTTTATGTCGGCGCAAGAGAGTAAAAGTTACGGAATTTTGGATAAGGTGTTAGAAGACAGGAGTCAAGTGAAATGAGTGAATACAAACGCGGCAGATGCTCTTTTTGCGGAGAGCCAGAGAGCCAGACCAGAGAGCTGATCAGGGTTTCTAATGTGGCGATTTGCAACGAGTGTGTTGAGCATTGTGCCAATATATTTCAAGATAGGTATCAGGCAGAAGAGAGTGTCGAGCAAGAGGTGGAGTTGCCTACGCCAGCCAAGATAAAAGAGTATCTGGACGAGTATGTGATCGGACAAGACGCTCCCAAACGGACGATAGCCGTTGCCGTTTACAACCATTACAAGCGAGTCTGGAAAGCCCAGGAGAAAGACGAGGTGACCATCGAGAAGAGTAACATCTTGATGATGGGCCCAACAGGTTGTGGCAAAACTTACATCGCTCAAACTTTGGCGAAGATGCTTAAGGTGCCTTTTGCCATAGCCGATGCTACCACCCTGACCGAGGCTGGTTATGTGGGTGAGGATGTGGAGAACATCTTGGTTCGTCTTTTGCAAAGTGCCGATTACGATGTGAAGAAAGCCGAGAAAGGGATCATCTATATCGACGAGATCGACAAGATTGCCCGCAAATCGGAGAGCACCAGCATCACCAGAGATGTGTCGGGGGAAGGCGTTCAACAAGCCATCTTGAAGATTTTGGAAGGAACGAGTGTGAATGTGCCGCCAAAAGGTGGGCGTAAGCATCCCAACCAAGATTTCATCCAGATGGACACCACCAATATCTTGTTTATCGTCGGCGGAGCTTTTGCCGGCATCGAGAAGCTGATTAAACAAAGGGTGAACAAGAAAAGCATTGGTTTTGACTCGACGATTATCAGCAAAGATCAAAAAAAAGAGCTGATGCATCAGGTGAGTTACGAGGATATTTTGCACTACGGTTTGATTCCCGAGATGATCGGCAGGTTGCCGGTGTTGACCACTTTCGAGCGTTTGGACAAGCTTGCCCTGAAGAGCATCTTGACTGTTCCCAAAAACGCTTTGGTTCGCCAGTATAAAGCTTTGTTTGCCTTAGAGGGAGTGGATTTGCAGATCACCGAAGACGCTTTGGAGAAGGTGGCAGAGTTGGCAATGAACCAGAAGCTGGGGGCACGCAGTTTGCGCTCGATCATGGAGAAGAGTATGCTGGATATTATGTATGAGGTGCCAGATATGGATGGATTGCAAAAGTGTGTGGTGGGGCAAGATGTCATCACCGATGGTGGTAAGCCGGAGTATAAGTTTTAGCAATTTTTTTTAATAAAACAGACGGTTCAAGTTTAGGCTTGAGCCGTTTTTTTTTGTTTTTAATACAATCTTAACATAACCTTTATAAAATTTTAACTTTGGCAGAGTATAATAGGTTAAAGGGCTGAAGATTAGTTTTGGCTTTTTAATAAAAAAAACGAGTTAAAGTTTAAGGAGAAAAAAAAGATGAGAAAAGTTTTTATTTTAGTTGGTGTGATGGTGGTCGCTTTGCTGGGTTGCAAACCTGAGATAAAGAAGGTGAGTATGGCAGGTTCCACCACGGTGTTACCCATAGCCCAGGCGACGGCTGAGGCTTTTATGCAGGAGCATCAAGATGTGGATGTGAGTGTTCGTGGGGGAGGCTCTTCGGTGGGTATTGCCGGGGTTATCCAGGGCACCGTGGATATTGGTAGCGCCTCTAGATTGGCAAAAGAGAAAGAGCAAAAGAAGGCACAAGCGGCAGGGGTTCAGCTGGTAAAGCACATCGTAGCTTTCGATGGCATTGCCGTTGTGGTGGATAAATCTAATCTTATCGGGCAGATAAGCTTGTCCGATTTGGCAGATATTTACAGCGGTAAGATAAGCAACTGGAAAGAGTTGGGGGCAGAAGATAAGAAGATTGTGGTGATAAGCAGAGACGCCTCTTCGGGAACTTTTGAGACCTTTGAGAAGAGGGTGATGCGTAAGCAGAAGATAGTGGCAACGGCTCTGAATTTGGGCTCGAACAATGCGGTGGTGAGCAGTGTGGCAAGCACCAAAGGGGCTATCGGCTATGTTGGTTATGGCTATATCAGATCTAAAGTGAATGTGTTGAAAGTGGAGGGCGTGAGTATCAGCAAGAAGGTGATCAAATCTGGCGAGTACCCAATCTCACGCTCTTTGCAGATGTATACCGCAGGGCAACCAAAAGGGATGGTAAAAACTTACCTAGATTTTGTCAAATCGAAAGAAGGGCAAAAGGTGGTATCGGGGCAAGGGTTTGTGGAGATCAACTGAGTTGCTCGGTTGTGTAGAAAGCGATAAGGAAAAAGATTATGAAAAAAGGCGAGAAGATTTTTGAGCTTTGCGTTTATCTGGCAGCTGTGAGTGTGATTTTGGTTCTTTTGGGGATCGTGTTTACCATCTTTGGCGAAGGGCTCAAGCTTTTTCGATTTGTCGGCCTAGGCGATTTTATCTTTTCCACTGAGTGGCAACCCACTGCCAGCGAGCCCAGCTTTGGCATCGGAGCGATCATTATCGGCTCAGGGGTGGTCACTCTGGGGGCGATGATGGTGGCAGTGCCGACAGGGGTCGGTGCGGGAGTCTATTTGTCGGAGTTCGCAGGCGACAGATTCAGGGAGGTGGTTAAGCCGACTATCGAGCTGCTGGCAGGGATACCATCGGTAGTTTACGGTCTTTTTGGGATGGTGGTGTTGGCTCCGTGGGTGCAAAACTATTTGGGCGCCTCTATCGGGTTGAATATGTTTACCACTGCGGTGATACTGGGGGTGATGGTGGTGCCGATTATTTGCTCGGTGAGCGAAGACGCCTTGTCGATGGTGCCTGTATCGCTGCGGGAGGCGTCTTTGGGGTTAGGGGCGAACAAGTGGGAGACGACTATGAGAGTGGTGTTGCCCGCTGCCAAGGCTGGGGTGATGAAGTCGCTGGTGTTGGGGTTGGGTAGAGCCGTGGGCGAGACGATGGTGGTGGTGATGTTGGCAGGCGGAGCGGTGATTATCCCTACCAGTATATTTAGTCCGGTGCGACCTATGCCGGCTACGGTGGCAGCTGAGATGGGTGAGACGGTGATCGGCTCTGTCCATTACTACGCTTTGTTCGCCATTAGTATGGTGCTATTTGCGATCTGTTTTGGTTTGGTGCTGGTAGCTAACTACCTGTCCAAAAAAGGAGAAGCCAGATGAGACTGCGTGAGATGAAGCAAAGGCTAGGCTACTTTTTCTTACTGGCTTGCCTTGGGTTTACCTGTTTATTTTTGTTTATTTTTTTGGCAGATGTGATCTTGCGAGGCTCTGCGGTGCTTTCTTGGGAGTTTTTGACCAGTGCGCCTTTGCACAATATGACCAAGGGCGGAGTGTTTCCCGCCTTGCTGGGTAGCTTTCTTTTGACTTTGCTATCTATCGCCTTAGCTACGCCTTTGGCAATAATGAGCGCTATCTATTTGGTGTTTTATGCCAAAGCCGGACTGTTCAAGAGTTCGGTGCAGATAGCTTTGGACACACTGGCAGGGGTGCCGTCGATAGTTTATGGCTTGTTTGGGCTGACGGTCTTTGTCAAGCTTTTGAGTATGGGGGTTTGTTTGCTGGCTGGTGCTTGCACCCTAGCTGTGTTGGTGTTGCCGGTGATCGTCTCCAACTCTTGTCACGCCTTTGCCAAACTTCCTCAAGATTATCTGGAAGCCTCTTATGGACTGGGGGCGAGTAAGGCGCAGACGATTTTGCGGGTAGCACTGCCGGTGGCTTTGCCCAATATCTTAACGGGGGTGATCATCAGCATGGGCAGAGTGGCAGGAGAGACAGCTCCGATTATGTTCACGGCGGTCACTTTTTATTCTCGCTTTTTGCCGACGGGACTTTTTTCGGAGGTGATGGCTTTGCCTTACCATATCTATGCTTTGGTGAGCGAAGGGGTGCACCCAAAAAATCAGATACCCATCGCTTATGGTTCGGCTTTGCTTTTGCTAGTTTTGGTGATGAGCGTGAGCTCACTGGCGGTGGTGGTGCGTTATCGGATTAGGAAAAACAGATAGTTATTTTTTTTAAAAAGAGGAATTTGATGAATATAATAGAAACCAAAGATTTAAACTTGTGGTTTGCCGATAACCATGTTTTGCAAGATGTGAACTTGAAGGTGGCAACCAACCAAATCACCGCCTTGATAGGACCCTCTGGCTGTGGCAAATCTACGCTTTTGCGGACATTTAATCGGATGAACGACTTGTCGCCCGTCTTAAGGGTTAAAGGCTCTGTTTGCTTAGAGAAAAAGGACATTTTTGCTTCTGGTTACGATGTGAACCAGCTGCGATCTAGAGTGGGTATGGTTTTCCAGCGTCCCAATCCTTTTCCCAAATCTATTTTTGACAATATCAGCTATGGACCGCGTTTGAAAGGATTGCCCAAAAAAGATTTGCTCCAGATCGTTGAGTCAGCCTTAAAACAGGCGTGGATATGGGACGAGGTGAAAGACAGGTTGTCGCAAAGTGCCTTGAGGTTATCGGGTGGACAGCAGCAGCGGCTTTGTATCGCTAGGGCCATCGCCAACGACTCCAAGGTGCTGCTTTTGGACGAGCCCACATCGGCTCTTGATCCCAAATCGACCTTGAAGATAGAGGAGCTGTGTTTGCGATTGAAACAAAAAATGACGATCTTGATCGTCACCCACAACATCGGACAAGCCGGCAGAATTTCGGACAACACCGCCTTTATGTATCTGGGCAAGATGGTCGAGTTTGGCAAGACCAAGCACCTTTTTACCAACCCTCAGCAGAAGATGACCGAAGATTATTTGCAAGGCAATTTTGGCTAAAGTGAAGGAGAGTAGAGATGATTCAAAAGAAGATAGCAGAGCTTAAAAAAGGTTTGCATAAACAAAATCTGCGGGTGGCAAAGATGGTAGAAATTGTTGCCGATAGTTACAGATCTGGTGATAGTAGCCAGTTGCCCAAGGTGGCAGAGTTGGAACAAGAGGTTAATTTGGCAGATTTGAGGCTGGAGAAGATGGCTTTTTATGTTTTGGCTTTGCGCACTCCACACGCCAAGAGTTTACGAGAGGTGTTGATGATCCGCAAGGTAAACACAGACCTTGAGCGGATAGGCGATTTGTGTGATAACAACCGCGTGATAATCGAAAAGTTTGTAAAGATAAGCGGCAGACAGATTTTACAAGAACAGATGGTGCAGATGCTGAGCAAGGTGCAAGAGATGTATGAGCAGGCGCTGAAAAGTTTTTTTGGTGAAGATAGCCAGTTGGCAAAGAAAGTGTGCCAAGACGACGACGAAGTTGACGAGCTTAAAGACGAGATTTTGCGGAAGCTGATAAAAGATAAGGTGGAGGTAGAAGACGCTCTTTTGATCAACAACTTTTCCAAAAACCTAGAGCGGATAGCCGATTTGGCGACGAACATCGCCCAAGGTAGTATCTTCATCAACGAAGGGAAAGAGGTGCGTCACTGGTTTTAATGTAAAAAACAGACCCCTTAAGAAACCTTTTCTAATAAAAAAGAGAAGGTTTTTTTTATTGATTAAAGAGTAAGTTTATACTTGACAAAAATAGTGGGAATTAAAAATGGTTAAATAAAGGTTTAAGTTCAAGGAGGCAGGATGAACTTTTCGACGAAGAGCAGATACGGTTTGCGGGCTGTGGCACACATCGCTGCGGCGCAAAAACCTTTGTCTTTGCAGACGATTGCCAAAGAGCAAGAGATCTCCCTGAGCTATCTGGAGCAGCTGGCTGCCAAACTGAAAAAATCGGGAATTTTGGAGAGCAAGCGGGGGAAATACGGTGGGTATAGTTTGGCAAGAGACGCTGGGCAGATTACGGTGGGAGAGATCTTGCGGTCTTTAGAAGACGATATGTTTCCCATCGAGTGTTTGGGCTCAACTCAGCATTGTGACAAACAGACAGACTGCTTGAGTAAAAAAGCTTTTGCCAAGATTTATGCCAGTATCAAGAAGGTGATAGACACCACTACTTTGCAAGATTTATTAAACGGTTGAGAAGGAGACGAAGATGATATATATGGATAACTCTGCCACCACGCGGGTGCGCAGGGAGGTAGTTGCGGCGATGTTGCCTTGCTATGAGAAAGATTTTGGGAACGCTTCTAGTATCTATTATAAGCCGGGGGTTGAGGCTGGCAAGCTTTTGGCAGACGCCCGCAGGGTGATTGCCGATTTTATCGGAGCCGAGTCTCAGGAGCTGTTTTTCACCTCTGGTGGCACCGAGAGTGACAACTGGGCGATTAAGAGCGTAGCAAGGCGGTTGGCTTCTGGTGGTAAGCGTTTGATAACTACAAAAATTGAACATCACGCCGTGTTGCATTCGTTTCAGAGCCTAGAGAAAGAAGGGTTTGAGGTGGTTTATCTGGATGTGGACGAGTATGGACAGGTGGATCTTCAGCAGTTGGAAAATGCGATAAACGACCAAACGACGCTGGTGTCGGTGATGATGGTCAACAACGAGGTAGGCACTATCCAAGACATAAAGAAGATCGCCAAGATCGCCCACCAAGCGGGAGCTTTGTTGCATACAGATGCGGTGCAGGCTTTAGGGGTTTTGCCTCTAGATGTGAAGGAGTTGGGTGTAGATTTGGCAAGCTTTTCGGCTCACAAGGTTTACGGGCCAAAAGGGGTGGGAGCGCTCTATGTGGAGAGCAAGGTGAATCTTTTGCCTTTTATAGAAGGTGGAGCGCAAGAGCGAGGTAAGCGAGCAGGCACAGAGAATATCCCGGGTATCGTTGGTTTTGCC
Organism: Cloacimonadales bacterium (SeqCode); assembly: GCA_965228195.1. Taxonomy (GTDB): domain Bacteria; phylum Cloacimonadota; class Cloacimonadia. The sequence continues at coordinate 200,182 of OZ245797.1, read as the reverse complement.
AAGGCGGTGGAGCTTTTGAGCAAAGATCTGGCTGCCCACCAAAACCGTTTGCAAAAGATGAGCAGTAGGCTCATTCAGAGGATTACCAGCGAGATAGACTCTGTTTACTTGACCGGGCATCCTCAAAAAAGGCACAGCGGCATCGCCAGTTTTTGTTTCGAGTATGTAGAGGGAGAGGCGATCGTCTTGGATTTGAACTTCGCCGATATTTACGCCTCGACAGGTTCGGCTTGCACAACCGGTTCTGCGGGAGCATCGCATGTGCTGGAGGCGATGAACATCCCCGATATGATCTCGCACGGTTCACTGCGTTTGTCTGTGGGACATTTCAACAGCTTGGCTGAGGTAGATCAAGTGGTAGAAGTTTTGAAGAAAAGCATAAAAAGGTTAAGGGTGCTCTCGCCGTTGTGCGATTGATTTTTTTAAAAGGGTAGATTGGTAAAATTTAAGGAGGAAAAGGATGTATTCAGATAAAGTTTTGGACCATTTCCAAAATCCTAGGAATGTGGGTAAGATAGACGACGCCGACGGAATTGGCGAGATTGGCAGTCCGCAGTGTGGCGATGTGATGAAGATATATATCAAGGTGGACGAGAACCAGATTATCACCGATTTGAAGTTCCAAACTTACGGCTGTGGTGCGGCGGTGGCTTCTTCTTCGATAGCCTCGACGATGATCATCGGCAAAAGCGTGGAAGAGGCTTTGCGCTTCAAGAACAAAGATGCGCTGGAAGCTTTGGGTGGACTACCCAGCGAGAAGGTGCATTGCTCGGTGTTGGCAGAAGACGCCATCAAAGCGGCGATTTGGGACTATAGCCAAAAAAGTGGCAAAACCTTCGCAGGGTTGAAAGGGTATAAACCAGATGAGACCGGCTAATTTATTGGACTGCATCGGTAACACCCCGCTTCTGCGTTTGCCCAAGATCGAGCCGCATGGGGGTGTGAAGATCTACGCCAAGTTGGAGTTTATGAATCCCGGAGGCTCGATAAAAGACAGGCCCGCGGCGATGATGATCCGCAAGGCAGAGGCAGACGGGAGCCTGAACAAAGACAAGACGATTATCGAGGCGACCTCGGGCAACACAGGGTTGGCTTTGGCGATGTTGGCAGCGCACCTAGGCTACAAGTGCAAGATCGTGATGAGTAGTGCCGTCAGCAAAGAGCGGGTGCAGATTTTGGAAGGTTTTGGGGTGGAGGTGGTTCTCTCTGCCAAAGATAAAGGCACCGATGGTGCGATTGAGCGGGTGCAAGAGCTGCTACAAGAGAATCCCGAAAAGTATTTTTATCCTGACCAGTTTAGTAATCCCGCTAACCCTTTGTCGCACTATGAGGGGACAGCTCCCGAGATTTATGAGCAGCTGGAGGGCAAGCTGGACTACTTCGTGGCTGGGATGGGTTCTACCGGCACCTTGATGGGGTGTAGTCGCTTTTTCAAGCAGAAAAACCAAAAGATTAAGATAGTGGGGCTAGAGCCACAGTTGAAGCACGATTTGCAAGGTTTGAAAAATATGGTGGAGTCGGTGAAACCGAAGATTTACGAGATTGACAAGTTAGACCAAGTGAAAAATGTTTTTTGCAACGAAGCTTTTGCGATGACCAGGCGCCTTGCTGAACAGGAAGGTCTTTTCGTGGGGATGAGTTCTGGAGCCAATGTGTTGGGTGCTGTGCAACTGGCAGAAAAGCTGGAAAAAGGGACAATAGTGACCGTGCTGACCGACCGCGGCGATAGGTATCTCTCCACCGATTTGTTTAGAAGATAGGGGATTTCTGACCACATAAATTAAGTCTAAAATCTTTAGCCGCACTTATGTGGTCAGAAAATAATAATTAAAGATGAAAAATGAAAAAATCCACCCCGCCTAACTGGTCAGAGTGGATTCTTTCGCCTAATAGGTGACTAGTTATTTACTTTTCCCTTTGGGTGTCCAAAGCTAAAAGTAAAACAAAAGGTAAAAACAAAATACATAATCAAAAAGCTAAATTTCTAAACTTCGCCTCGCACGCTAATATTGCTTGTGCTATGAATCACTATCATTCTTTTTTATCGGTGATATAGCACTACGCAATTATCGTAAGCTCAGTCAGTGTAAGAAATTGGACGCTTTTTGATTAGAGTATTTATTTGGTGCTGAGCCTTGAATATATGCCAACCACAAAAGCTAGCGATGACTTAAAGGCGGGGAAACCTCCGCTTAACGGGGTTTTCTTATTTTCCTTGCATTGATAAGCCAGCGACAAAAATCACTTTCTAAATAGAGGTGCAAAGGTTAAGTTTAGAAAATAACAAGACTACGGGTAATAAGCGGGAACGACCACACTTTTTTACTTTGCTGGTGACACGCCCCGTCGCTGGCGCTCTGAAGCGGAGTTGTCTTTTCTGTTACTCTTTTCGGCAATCCGAAAAGAGTAAGCCCTCCGCAGGAGAAAGCAATAATAATTTACTTAGCAAAATAAGGAAGGGAATGGGTGTTTACTTGCCCTGCAAGAAAGAGTAGCTCACCGCAAGGTGAACCACTAGCTAAAGCGACAAGAGTAAGCCCTCCGCAAGCTTTGTCGCTTCCGCTCCAAAGCAATTGATAAGTTACATTGGATAATTGTTAATTAAAAATAAAAGTGAAAAATCTACTCCACCAGATGGACAGGGCGGAAACGCTTTACCCCTATTCCCTCATTCCTAGCGGAAGCAGGAATCCATAAGTAGCACGATGCAAAAAAAAGTGCGGGGTTGCGGTGGAATTTTTCATTTTTAATTTTTAACTCTTAATTATGACCTGACCACATAAATGAAGTCTCAAATGATTAGCCGTATTTATGTGGTCAGGTCAGAGCCCTCCGCAGGAGAAAGCAGACACAAACTATTTTTTCTTGACATAAGCGAGGGTAAAATTTGGCTTGTTTTAAGCGTTCAAATCGTCATAGGACCTATAGCTCAGTTGGTAGAGCTTCCGGCTCATAACCGGACGGTCAGTGGTTCGAATCCACTTGGGTCCACCATTTTTTTATTTATAATTGTCAAGGAGATTGAAGTTTGATTAACTTTTTTTGTCGAGCGGCAAGCTTTCCGAGAAAAAGTTAATAGATTTTAGGCTCCTTTTTTTTGTATCAAAATCTTGGAGATAGGGAGATTTCGTGAGTGTTGGAGAGTTATTAGTTCAGTATAGAGAGTCTGTAGGCAAGAGCTTAGAAGAGGTGGCTTTGGCCACACGCATCTCTTTGGATATACTCAAGAAGATAGAGTCTGATGACCAAGATTATTACCAAAAAGGCACCTTGGCAAGAAACTTCGTTTATACCTACGCCAGAGTCATCGGTGCCGACACCCGCAAGATTTTGGACGCTTTCGATGAGAACTTTTCGGGCGAGAAAAAAGTCAAACGGAGTTTGGGTGATTTTGACAACTCCAAAAGTTTCTGGTCGTCGAAGTGGTTTTTGTATGGACTGCCAATAGCGGCGGTCATCTGTTTGATGTTGGCAGCAACTGGCTACATTCATAGCAACTTTCAGGTTGACCCCATGTTAGGTAGCAAGAGCAAGGTAAAAGCTGAAGAGAGAAGGAGTTGTCAGGCGAAGTTGGAGGATGAGCAGATCGCCGTCTGGCTCGCCGATAGCACCGACTATGTGGGCGAGTATATCCTGAGCAAAGACAACCCTATGAATGTGAAGCTAAATCCTTAATAAGCCAAAAAAGAAGGTGTGAAAAAAGATGATAAAGACAGACGAGATAAAGAGAATTGCCGATCTTTGCAAGGTCGATTTCGACGATTTGCAAGAGTTCAGTCAAGATTTTGGTAAGATTGTCGATTATGTGAGAGTCATCGGTGAGGTGCAGTCGAAAACCGACAATGGTCAAAGGTTCGCTTTGGATTACGATGATTTGCGTGATGATGAGCTGGAGAAATCTTTGAGTAGGCAAGAGGCTCTTGCCAACAGACGATCGCAAGACTCAGATGTCTATTTCAGCGTTCCCAAGACGGTTAAGCGCTAACTTTGCTATTGGTATAAACTTCTTGAAGCTCTTAATTTGAGAACAAATAAATCTTTTGATAAAAACGATCTAAGAGTTTGGCAATAAGTGATTTTTTCCTTTGCTTTAGGAGCAACTAGCTAGCGATTAGATAAAATAGGCTCGATAATCGGGCTTTTTTTAATAACGGAGATTTAATTATGAAGTATGTTTTCGGACCTATCTTATCCAGAAGGTTGGGTGTGTCTTTAGGGGTGGACATCGTTCCTTACAAGCATTGCAGTTTCGACTGTGTCTATTGCGAATCGGGGCGGACGACGCAGCTCAGTGCCAAGCGAGCTGAGCTGGTGCCGACTCAAGATGTGATCGCCGAGTTGGACCAATATTTGCAAAAATCACCTCAGCTAGATTATGTCACTTTTTCGGGTAATGGAGAGCCGGCTTTGTCCACTAGCCTGGAGAAGATTACCGATTTTATGAAGGCGAACTATCCGCAGTATCGGCTTTGTCTTATTACCAACTCCAGCTCTTATCTAGAGCCGCGGGTCGATCTGTTGGTGCCGTCGTTGGACGCCGTCAGCCAAGATATTTTCCAAAAAATCAACAGACCCGTTGCGGGGATAAAGGCGTCCCAAATCGTAGAAGATCTGGCGAAGTTCCAAAAAAGTTTTACAGGACAAATGTGGTTGGAGATTTTTTTGGCAGCGGGAGTGAACGACACACAAGCCGAGCTGGAGAAGTTGGTGGCAGCCGTGCAGAAGATAAAGCCTAACCGAGTGCAGCTCAACACGCTGGATCGCCCGGGGACGGAGAGCTGGGTGAAACCGGTGAGTTACCAAAAGTTGCAGCAGATAGCCGCTTTGCCGTGGGGCGTGCCGGTAGATATTCCTGTGCGCAAAGATGTCGACTCTTCTTTGGTTAGTCTGGAAGGTAACCTACGAGAGCAGATTTTGAACACGATCAAGCGAAGACCTTGCACGGTGGTGGAGTTGGCAGAGATTTTGGGGGTCAACCTGCACGCCTTGAGCAAAAAAGTTGCCAAGTTGGTGAGCAAAGATGAGCTGGAATACACCGATGTTTCGGGGCAAACATTCGTGAGAGTCAAAGAGTGAGGCTCTCCCGATGGGGCGTCTTATCTCTTTGTTTAGTCAGTTCTTTATACGTTAGCGCCTTTGCCGTAAGCGCCTGCTTGCCTGGGATGGCAGAGCAGTTTTCTGACTATCCTAACTCCAAGAGCTTGGCTCGTTTGGTGTTGACTCTGCCCTCTTTGGCAGTTGGTGTCGGCTTCTTGTTTTGCAATGGGTTTATCAACAAGTTTGCCGTGAAGAAGGTTTTGAGCCTCTCTTTGCTTGCTTACGCCATCTTTGGGCTTGTTCCCATATTTTGCCAATCTTTGCCTTTGATTCTGTTTTCTCGAATGTTGCTAGGTCTTGCCATCGGCGGGGCTTACACCAGCGTGAATATCCTTATCGGCGACTACTTTTCTGATAAGCTCAGGGAGAAGATGCTCGGCTATCAAGGGGTTGCCATCAGTCTTGGGGGGATTGTTTGGGTTGGGGGTGGAGGCTTTTTGGTCGCCTACGGTTGGAAGACGCCTTTTTGGATTTATGGATTTGGATTTGTCTTGTTTTTGCTGAGCTTGGTCAGTTTGCCGGCTACGGCAACCCCCAAAAAAGTTGTAACCACTAGTGCCGCTTTGTCCAAGCAAGATTTTTATAAAGCTTTGCCTGTATATCTGACAACCTTCGGGTTGATGTGCCTTTTTTTGATGATGCACAACATCATCCCCTTCATCTTGCAGACAGGTGGCTTTGTTAAAAGCTACTATGTTTCGATGGTTTTTGTGGTGCTAAATGTTTCCACCGGCTTTATTTGTCTTTTTTTCGACAAGATTTTAAGCAAGTTTAACAACAGGAAAATCTTCGTTTTGATCTCATTGGTGATGGGGCTTGGTTATTTGCTGATAGGGTTTGCCACCGGTTATTACCCGCTGCTTTTGGGCGTGTTTGTGGCAGGGCTTGGGGGAGGTTTGGTGGTGGTCAACTGCACCAGTTGCCTTATGTCTATGGTTTGTCCGCAGTCGAAAGGAGCGATGATTGCGGGGTTGAGTGCTTTCGCATTTTTGGGGCAAGGAGTAGCACCTTTTTGGGTCTATTTTGTTTTGCAGTGGGTCAGCTCTCATCACGCCTTTGTGGTTGGTGGGCTTGTTCTTTTCTTTTTGGGGTTTGTCTATTTGGTCCAGAGCAAGACAGGCAGCAGGGAAGTTTTGGCTCAAGGGTAGATTTTAAAAAAAACTCTTGACTTGGCACACTCCAAATCAAGCTTACACTATGAAAATAGGGGAAATTGTATGTTAAAATCGATGATCGAAAAAGTTTTTGGAGATAGATCTGCCAAGAAGCTGAAATCTATCTATCCTATTGTGGAAGAGATAAATAAGGTTTATAAATCTTTGCCAGGGCTTTCCGATGAGGTGTTCAAGAGCAACTTGCAAGAGATTAAGAAAGATATTCGGCAGAAGTTGAAGGTGGAGAAAGAGGTTTTGGCGAGGTTGGAAGATGAGTATCAAAGCCACAAGACCGACGCTAATCACGATGCTTTAAATAAGCAGCAACAAAAGCTGAAAGAGCAAACCAAGAAGGTTTTGGACGACTATCTGCCAAAGGTGTTTGCGTATCTAAAAGACACTTGCCGCAGACTAATTGGGCACACTTATCAGGTGGCAGAGCATCAGCAGGTGTGGGATATGGTGCCTTTCGATGTTCAGCTGATCGGGGGCATAGCCTTGCACGATGGCGAGATAGCCGAGATGGCAACGGGTGAGGGTAAGACGCTGGTGGCTGTGTTGCCGCTTTTTTTGAATGCGATCAGCGGAGACGGAGCGCATCTGGTGACGGTGAACGACTACTTGGCAAAAAGAGACTCGCAATGGATGAGTCCCGTCTTCGAGTATCACGGTCTTACGGTGGGTTGTTTGCAAAATATGATGGATTCGCAAGAAAAGCAAGAGATTTACGCTCGGGACATCGTCTATGGCACCAACAGTGAGTTCGGTTTCGATTATTTGCGCGACAATATGGCTGTGGACAAGAGTCAGCTGGTGCAACGGAAGCTGAACTATGCGATTATCGATGAGGTGGACAGCGTCTTGATAGACGAGGCGAGAACCCCTTTGATCATCAGCGGACCTGTGCCGCAGAGTAAGAACTACTTTGCCGAGTTCAGACCGATCATCTCCAGACTCTTCAGGTTGCAACGCGAGTTGGTAGGCGAGCTTCTTAAGCAGATCGGTAGCTTGGATGTGACCAAGCAGAGCGTGGAAGTCGGCGAGATTTTGTTGAAGATAAAAAGGGCTTTGCCCAAGCGGAAAGCTTTTTTGAAGCTGCTAAAAGATCCTGCCTACAAACAAGCTCTGATCGATGCGGAGAATGTGGCAATTCGAGACAAGAAGATGTATGTGGCTGACGAGCAACTTTATTTTGTGGTGGATGAGAGAGGTCACTCTTGTCACTTGAGCGAGAAAGGTCAGGCTGAGATCGGCAAACTGGAAAACGATCTGTTTCTGGTAAATTCGCTGGACGAGGCGCTAGCGGAGGTGGACCAAGACAGTCAGCTCTCGGTCGAAGAGAAGGCACAAAAAAAAGAGGAGATCTCGGAGAACTTCTTGGATAAAAACGAGAAGCTACACAACATCGACCAGCTGCTGAAAGCTTATGCCCTATTTAACAAAGACGAAGAGTATGTGGTGCAAGACGGCAAGGTGATGATTGTCGATGAGTTCACCGGGCGCTTGATGCCGGGCAGAAGGTTTTCCGAAGGGTTACATCAAGCCATCGAGGCCAAAGAGAGTGTTAGGATCGAGAACGCCTCGCAAACTTTCGCTACGGTGACTATTCAAAACTATTTCCGTCTTTACAATAAAATCTCAGGAATGACCGGAACGGCTGTGACCGAGGCGAAAGAGTTTGGTGAGATTTACAACTTGCCTGTGTTGGAGGTGCCGACCAATGTGCCGATAACCAGGATAGATTACGACGATATGATCTATCTGACTAGAAACGAGAAGTATCAAGCGGTGATAAACGAGGTGGTTTTTTGGCACAAGCAAGGCAAGCCAGTGCTGGTGGGAACTGTCTCGGTGGATGTGTCGGAACTTTTGTCCAAGATGCTCAAAAGACGCAAGATACCGCACAATGTTTTGAACGCCAAGAAAAACGCCAAAGAGGCGGAGATTGTAGCTAAGGCAGGAGAGCCTGGAGCGGTGACGATTGCCACCAATATGGCTGGGCGGGGAACAGATATCAAGCTGGGTCAAGGCGTTATCAGCCAATCTAAAGAGAGCTACCGACAAGGTTACAACAAGAAAATCAGTGAGAAGTTGCCTTATGGCAAGATGATGGACGGACTGCATGTGATAGGCACCGAGAGGCACGAATCCAGACGAATAGACCGCCAGCTGCGGGGTCGTGCCGGGCGCCAAGGCGATCCGGGGACATCACGCTTCTATCTGTCTTTGGAAGACAACTTGATGCGTCTTTTTGGCTCGGATAGGATCGCTCCGATGATGAAAAGGCTGGGCTTGAAAGACGGCGAGGCTATCTACCATCCTTGGATGAATCGCTCGGTGGAGAAGGCGCAAAAGAGGGTGGAGTCGCACAACTTCCAGATTCGTAAGAACTTGTTGGAATACGATCAAGTTGGCAGTAGCCAGCGGGAGATCATCTACTCTTATCGTCGCAAGGTGCTAGAAGGCAAAAGCGTTCGCCCCGAGATTTTGGAGTTTATCGGCGATTTTGTTTATAACAAGGTGAGCCAAACCACCGATGTGGACGGCAAGATAGATGTGGCTGAGCTGCTGGCAAAGATCAACCGAGAGCTAGATTTGCATCTACAGACGGCAGATTATGAGTCAGGTGATGTGGAGCAGAAGTTGCAAGACGAGGTTTTGAGTGCTTACCATCACAAAGTCAAGACCATGGGCAAGCAGATGATCGAGCAGATCGAGCGGTTTGTGCTGCTGGAGACCGTGGACGAACTTTATCGCGAGCATTTGCACGAGATGGATTCGCTCAAAGAGGGTATCGGGCTTCGTTCGTATGGACAGCGAGATCCTTTGATCGAGTATAAGAAAGAGAGTTTCAAGCTTTTTGAGGAGCTGCTGGCTAACATCACCGAGAGTGTTGCCAAGAAAGTTTTCATCTTTCAGGTGGTGGCACGACAACCTTTGGCTACCGCAGAAGATCAAAGACTGAGCTTGCAACACTCTAATAGCTCTGCTTACAGTGCCAGCGGAGATGAACCGCCTGTCACCAAGCAAAGAGTGGTGGAAGAAAAAGTCGGCAGAAACGACCCTTGCCCTTGTGGTAGTGGGAAAAAATACAAGCAGTGTTGCGGTAAAAAATCTTGAGAAGACGATGAAACAAGAGCTACTGCGAAAAACGATCCACCTTTGCTCGTTGCTGATCCCTTTTGGTTACAAGTATTGGTTTGGTTACGATAAGCCGGCTGCTTTGTTTTGGCTGGCGATTGTGTTTGCTGTTTTTTTTGCTTACGAATATTTGCGCCGCACCAAAGGAAAGATGGGTAAACTGCTGAATAGATGGTTTGGGATGGTCTTGCGGGACCACGAGAAAGCCGGTAGTTTGGCAGGCTCTTTTCACCTTTTGGTGGCGAGTGCGGTTTGTATCTTATTTTTTTCGGGAGAGGTCGCCTTCTTATCACTGAGCTTTTTGTCTTTGGGTGACTCTTTGGCTGCTTTGATCGGCAAGAAGTTCGGCAAGATACGGCTAGGGGCAAAGAGCTTAGAAGGATCTTTGGCTTGTTTTTTGGGATGTTTGGCACTGGTTTACTTCTTTGCCGACCGCAGTTTTGTAGCCTCGCAGTGGCTTTTTTGGACGGCTTGTTCGGGTGGGGCTTTGGCTGCCACCATTGCCGAGCTTATCCCGGGTAGGTTCGACGATAATCTGAAGATGCCCATAGCCGCGGGAGTGGTGATGATGATAGTTTTGAGAGTTGGAGGACAGTTTTGAGGTTAATTTCGTTTATCGTCTCGGTGTTAGACGAGCAAGAGACCATCGGCATTTTGTGTGATGAGATACGGGAAAACATCCCTTTGGGCGACGACTATCAGATCATCTTGATCGATGATGGCTCGCACGATGATAGCTACGCTCGGATGGTTGAGCAAGCAAAGAAAGATAAAAAGGTGCAGGTGGTCAAGTTTCAGCGCAACTTCGGCAAAGCCGCAGCCATCCAAAAAGGGTTTGAGCTGGCTAAAGGTGAGGTGGTGATCACTCTGGACGCCGATTTGCAAGACAACCCCAAAGAGATAGGTAAGTTTTTGGCAAAGCTGGATGAGGGTTACGATATGGCTAGCGGCTGGAAGAAAAAAAGGTTTGACCCTTTGGGTAAGACTTTGCCTTCCAAGCTTTTCAACTTCGTGGTTTCTCGATTTTTTAGGATGAGGTTGCACGATTATAACTGCGGGTTCAAAGCTTATCGCCAAAAAGTTGTCAAGAGTCTGAATGTCTATGGGGAGATGCACCGCTATATCCCTGTGTTGGCGAAATCTTTGGGATTTAGTTGTGGCGAGGTGATCGTCGAACATCGCAGAAGGGAACACGGTAAGTCTAAATACGGGTTTGAGCGATATTTGCGTGGGTTTTTGGACTTTTTGACCATCAGGGTTATCACCAAATACAAAAAAAGCCCCATCTACTTCTTTGGTGGCATCGGCTCTTTGTTGACGCTTGCTGGAACTGGAATTTGCCTTTATCTTGTTTACCTTAAATATTTTATGATAGAGGGCATCTCGGGCAGACCTCTTTTGATGCTGGGGGTGCTGCTCTCGGTGATCGGGGTTCAGTTTATCTCCATCGGGCTTATTTGCGAGCTGATGGTGCATCTCAAAGGTGGCAGATCTGAGGGTGTGGTGGTAGAAGAAAGTATAAATTTTGATAATTAGAACAACAGGAGAACAGATGTATAATAACAAGTTGGCTATTTGTATAATGGGTATTCAAGGTTGTGGCAAAGGCACGCAATCGAAGAAGATCGAAAAGGGTTACGATTTGGCTCACATCAGCACGGGTGACCTTTTTAGGAAAAACATCAAAGAGCAGAGTCCTATCGGCAAAGAGCTCAAAGGTTATCTGGATGAGGGCACCCTGGTGCCAGATGAGCTGGTCATAAGACTCTTGAAGCAAGAGATAGCTGCTCAAGGCAAAGGGTTTATCTTGGACGGATTTCCACGCAACATCTCGCAGGCTGAGTTTCTTTTGCAAGAGTTTGAGATAGACAAAGTGATCTATATGGATTTGCAAGAAGATTTGGCTATTGCCAGAATGTCGGCAAGGCAAAATTGCCCTAGCTGCAACATCGAGTATAGCCTTATCAACAAGCCGAAGGTGGCAGATGTTTGCGATGTGTGTGGCAAGCCTTTGCAAAGAAGGGCAGACGACAACCCTAAGGCGATTGCCAAGAGGGTGGCTACTTTCAAGAAACAAACTGAGCCGCTACTCGATTTTTTCGCAGCCAAAAATATTTTGGTAAGGGTCGATGCCGATCAATCTCCGGAGCAAGTTTTTGGATTTATTAAAGAAAATCTATAGCAAGGTCGGAGTGCTTAGTGCCACTCTCAGAGTGGCTCTTTACTTTTTTGCTCTGGTAAACTTGTGCTTTTTGCTGTTGGGGGTCAATGTCTCCGAGATGTCGGCGAACTTCATCTTGGGTCATTATGGCAGGGTGGTGTTGGCTTTTTATGGCGCCAATGTTGCTTTGTTTTATTTCCAGTTCAAAAGTTTTCCTCTGGTCAGGCAAATCTTGGTGGTTGCCGAGAGTTTCTGCTTTGCCTTTTTTTGGAGTTACTCCAGCAGCAACATATTTTTCCTCTTCATCATCTTTAGGCAAATTGCGCGTTTTCTTTACTCGTTTTCTACCAATTCACAAGACAACCCTCTCTTAGAAAAATATTACAACAACCCTTTTTATTTGGTGATAATCAGTTTTTTGTTGGCAATCTTTTTGGGAGCGGTGCTGCTGAAGTTGCCGATGTCGGTGGTGGAAGGCAAAATCTCGGTGATCGACGCTTTTTTTACCTCCACCTCTGCGGTTTGCGTCACCGGTTTGGTGGTCAAAAACACTTACACCTACTTCACCCTTTTTGGGCAGCTGGTGATTTTGTCTTTGATCCAGATAGGCGGCTTGGGGATAATGACCATATCGACCCTCTTCGCTCTGATAATCGGGGAGAAGATCAACTCGGCGGGTAAATCTATGGAGGAGACCGTCAGCGGAATTTTGAAAGGTTACAGCATCGGCTCTTTGATGCGCAATGTGATCGTCTTGACTTTCACATCGAGTTTGTAGGAGCTATCTTGCTCTACCTCAACTTCCGCTCTTTGCAATACTCTTACCTCAAATCGGGCTACTTTGCGGTTTTTCATTCTATCTCCTCTTTTTGTAATGCGGGCTTCTCTTTGTATCAAGAAAGTTTCGTGGGGTTAGATTTGAGCTGGTATCTTGTTTTGGTTGTGCCTATCTTGATAATCTTGGGGGGGCTTGGCTTCCCCAGCCTTATCGATCTTTGGAATATGGTAAGGCACCGAAACTTGCAGTTTAGTCGCCTGGCTCTGCACACCAAGATTGCGGTGAACACCACCTTGATCTTGCTGGTGGTGGGCACGATTTTTTACTACTTCTCCGAGGTTAACAGCTCCATGAGTAGCATTGGCAACTTGCAACGGATGGCTCACTCTTTCTTTCAGTCTGTTACCACCAGAACTTGCGGATTTAACACCATAGACCAAGCCCAGCTCTCCGACTCCTCTTTTTTGTGGACATTGCTTTTTATGTTCGTGGGAGCCAGTCCCAGCTCGACCGGAGGTGGCATCAAGACGACCACTCTGGCGATTATTGTGGTGGCAGTGATCTCTTTGATGCGTGGCAACAAGAGGATAACGGTGTTTCAGCGGAGCATTCCGTTGAGCAAGCTCAACCAAGTCATCGCTCTTTTGGCGATTGCCATTTTGACGGTTTTGGTGGCAATCTTCTTCTTGTTCGCCTTGGAGCCTTTTGGGTTCAAGCCGATCATCTTCGAGGCTGTTTCGGCTTTCGGCACGGTGGGACTCAGTATGGGGATCACCTCAGGGCTTTCGTGGGGTGGCAAACTGGTGGTGATGTTTCTGATGTTTTTCGGCAGAATCGGTCCTTTGACGATAATCTTCGCTTTGTCGGACGCCAGCGAAAAAAATGTTTTTGTTTACCCAGTGGAAAATATTAACATCGGGTAGATCGAGTTATTAGTAGACAGGAGATAGAAAAGTTATGAGTAAGTATGCAGTATTAGGATTGGGGAAATTTGGTAGCACGGTGGCATCGGAGCTTTACGAGGCGGGCGTGGAGGTTTGGGCGGTGGACATCAACAAGAAGATGACCGACAAGATGCAGGCAAAGGGGTTGGTGAGTTCTGCTATCAACGCCGATGCGACCGACGAGGCTGTCCTCAATCAGCTGAATTTGCACGAGATGGATGCGGTGATCGTGGCAACTTGTAGCAATCTTGAGATAAATATCACCATCAATATGCTTTTGAAGAAGATGAAAATTCCGGTCATCTTTAGCAAGGTGAAAGACCAGATACACAAAGAGATTTTGGAAAGGATGGGCATCTTCAATGTCATCTATCCCGAAAAAAAGGTGGGCATCGAGCTTGCCAGAACCATCTTGCACAACAACATCTTGGCTTACACCGAGATATCTAAGACTCACTCTTTGGTGGAGATAGAGATACCGGAGAAGTTTTTTGGCAAGTCGCTCTCGGAGGCTGAGATCTTGGCTAAGTATGGGCTGAATGTGATAGCTATCAAAAGAAGGAAGAAGTTTGTGGACGAGAACGGCGAGAACCAGATTCAGTTTGTGATGAACGACAGACCCAAAGCTAACGACATTCTTTCTAGCGGAGACTCTTTTCTGCTCATCGGGTTGCAAGAAAATGTGAACATATTTATAGATAAGTTCAAAAGGAGCTGATAGTTATGAGATTGAAATTTACGCTAAGATTTTTTGTGATAGTTTTGATTTTGCTTTCGGTATCGCAGCTGATCTACACCTTCAGGTTTACTGGCGACTACTCGATTGCGGAAAAGTATATCAAGAACACTTTCTTGAACAACTTGATGATTTTGGTGGTGGTGCAGTTTGCCGTGGGCTCGATCTTGTTTTTGTTTATCCCCAGATTTTTGAACAAGATGTTGAGTGGACTCAATCGGGTGGTCAAAGATATTGCTGTGGGTAAGTTTAACACGCAAATCAAGGTTCCCAAAGCGGAAAAAGAGTTGATGAAACTTTATGAGAATGTGCGCATTATGTATAACGAACTCAGAGATTTTGATGAGCTTAAGAAGGTCAAGATCTTGGAGCAAAGATCACGATTGGAGGCGCTGTATTCGATCTCCAGCGACGCTTATTTGATTGTCGATTTGCAAGCTCAAGTGGTGAGTATCTCCAATCTACTACGAGACTATTTTCCCGATATAGAGGAAGATACCAACCTGTTCAATGTCACTCTGGGTGCTGGCTCGCAGAAGTTGCGGGATTATGTTTTGGAGGTGCTGGAAGCCAAAGAGGCGCAAGAGCCCACTTTCTACAATATGAAGAAGATGGAGCTACATTTCGGACTGAAGAGTGCGGTGGTCAGGGGACAAAATTCGGAGATTTTGGGCTTTGTGATCGCCGTGAGTATCAAAGGTAGCACCAAGAAAAAAGAAAAAAAGAGTGAAGAGTAAAAAAGTTTTGTCGGCTCCCTTGCAAGTTTTGGAAGGCGGCGAGCAAAGATTGGATAAGTTCTTGCAAACTCAGTTTAGCTCTCGCTCCGAGGCAGGGCGGATTATCAGCGATGGCTTGGTGCGGGTGAACGGCAAACAAGAGACCAAGAAAAGCTTTAGATTGAGCCAAGGCGATGCTGTAGAGATAGATTTGTCAGCTGAGCACGCAGTAGCCAATCAGATGTCGGCGGCAAATTTGCAGCCTGAGGATGTGGAGTTTGGCGTAGTTTACGAAGATGAGCACTTGGCAGTAATCGACAAGCCGGCAGGAGTTTGCGTTCATCCTGGCAACGGGCAAACCTCGGGGACTCTGGTGAGCGGACTGCTGAAAAGGTTTGGTGACAATCTGGCAAATTTGGACACGGTGCGCCCAGGGATTGTTCATCGCCTCGACCAAGACACTTCCGGTTTGATGATGATTGCCAAGCGTGATGAGGTGGCAGTGGCACTGAGTAAGATGTTTGCTCTGCGGCAGATAAGCAAGAGTTATCTGGCTCTGGTGCTGGGAAACATCGAGCCGCCCGAGGGCAGGATAGAAAATATGATGGCTCGGAGCAAGAAAGATTTTCGCAAGATGGGTGTCTATCAGACAGGGAAGCTGGCTATCTCAGAGTATCAAACTTGTGAGAGTTACGATTTTTTTTCGCTGGTGAAGGTGAGGATATTGACCGGCAGGACCCACCAAATCCGCGTTCATCTGGCACATCTGGGGCATCCGATCTTGGCAGACAAAGTTTATGGGAGCGACAAAAATGCGATTATGCGGGTTCCACCCAGCTACGCCAAGAAGATGAAGCACTTGCTCAAAAATCATCTTTTGCGGACAGCTTTGCACTCTCATCTGCTTGGCTTTGAGCATCCTATCAGTGCAGAGAAGATGAGTTTTACCTCCGATTTACCTGCCGATATGTTGTTCACCATAGATTTTTTCAAGAAAAATTTTGAGCATTACTCTTTGTTAGACAGATGAGCAGTTTTGCCGATAAACACCTGAAAAAAAAATCTTGGCTCTCGCACCTTTTGTGGGGAGCTTCTTTGATCTACCGCTTTGTGGTGGCAGCCAAAAGGAAGAAAGCTGCCCCGCTGAAGATAAAAGGGGTGAAGATAGTGGGGGTGGGGAACATCGTCTGTGGTGGCTCGGGCAAGACGCCTTTTGATGTGGCTCTAGCACGGTGCTACCAAGAGAAGAAGGTTAAGGTGGCAATCTCGGTGCGAGGCTACAAGAGCCGGCTGGAGAGTAGCGCTACTTTAATTAGTGATAGAAAAGCGGTGTTACCGCAAGCCAAGATGGCTGGTGATGAGCCGCAACTTTTGGCGCAAATGCTACCGGGAGTGCCGGTGGTGGTGGGCAAAGACAGACAGCGAGCGGTGAGGCTCCTGTTGGATAAGTTCAAAGATTTAGAGGTGGTTATCTTGGAAGACTCTTTCCAAAACTTCAAGCTTGCGCACGACTTCGACTTCGTTTTGTTCAAAGCCAAGGTGGGAGTCGGAAACGGTTGGTGTTTGCCGGCTGGATATTTGCGAGAGGGCGAAGAGGCTTTGGCTGACGCCGATTGCATCGTGCTGGACGGCGACAACCCCAGCGTGGAGAGGTTGGCAAAGAGATACAAGAAGCAGCTTGTCAAAGGCGAGATTGTCCCCCGAGGGTTTTTCGATGCCGATGGCAACAAGGTTTCGATAGAGAAGCTGCGATGCGGACGGTGTTATTCGCTTTCTGCCATCGCCGATCCAACCGCTTTCGAGCAGATGGTGGAAAACTTTGGTGTCCGCTTGGCAAAGAGGTTCTCTTTTGCCGATCATCACCATCTGCAAGGTTTGCCTAAGAAGCGGTTGGCTCAAGCTGAGTTCTTGGTGGTGACCGACAAAGATCTGGTCAAGTTGAGCACAGACCAAAGCCTTAGGAGCAAGCTGGTAACTTTGCGTATAGATTACAAGGTAGATTTTGAGGCTGTGCGAGGTTTGTGGTGAAAGTAGCCAAATTTTCGATGGTGCTGTTGGTGTGGCTAGCTTTCGGGCAGTTGTCGGCGCGTGGAGGTTACATCGTTTACGATCTGGCAAGTAAGCAAGCGGTGGCAGAGCAAGCTCAAGGGCAGAGTCTGAACATCGCCTCTAACCTAAAACTTTTCACATCTTTGGTGGCGTTGCAGGAGCTTGGCTCCGACTTTCGGTTTGCCACCCAGTTCAGATGGAAACAAGACACGCTTTTTGTCAAGGCTGGCGGTGACCCGACTCTGGTGATGGAGGAGCTTTATCTGATCGGTCTGGAGCTGAAGAAGTCAGGGGCAAAAACAGCCTTAACAAAATGTAAAGAGCAGCTGAAAAGCAAAGAGGTGACAGTGGTGATCGACGACCAGCTTTACTTTCCGTCTGGTTATCAAGATTTGCCCAACGCCAAAAACGACCGAGCTTACAACGCTCCTGTCAGTGCCTTGGCTCTGAACTACAACACCTATAGGCTCGATATCGTAAAAGGCAAGGTTTCGGTCAAAACGCCCGGTGGATACTTTGTGGTCAAACCAAGAGAAGAGCTGGGAGAGCAAATTCTCACTCGTGCTTATCAAGACAAGCTTTTGATCGAGGTGGGTAAGAAAATGAGCAAGAGGCGAAGGCGTAAATTCAAACGGGTTTATAACCCCACCAGCCATTTTTTTTACACCTTGTGCTACTACCTAGATTTGCCCGAAACCACTCAGTTGGTCAGGCGAAAACTGAGCGACGAGGTATTTGCCGATGGAGATGTTTACACGCACCACTCTAAACCTTTGAAAGATATTTTGCATCTGATGAACATCTACTCTTCCAACTTCATTGCCGAGTCTTTGGGTTGTTATCTTGGGCAACACAAGTTTGGCGATGCCAAGATGGGGGTGAGGATGGTGGAGAGTTTTATTCAAGACAGCTTGGGGCAAAGCGCCAGGCTAGAGAGTTGCAGTGGGATGGGCAAAAATTACTTGTCAGTGCAGACGATCTTGGAATTGTTGAAATATGTTTGGAGCAAGCCGTTTTTGCGCCTAGATTTTTTTGCAGGTTTGCCAGATTTGGGCAAAGAAGGCACCTTGGAGCGGATCGATAGCCAGATGAAGGTGAAAGCCAAGAGCGGCTCGCTTTACAATGTTAGCGCCTTGTCGGGGTTGTATCAGGGCAAGCAGCAGCGCTTGTATCTGTTTGCG
The DNA here is from genome assembly GCA_965228195.1 of Cloacimonadales bacterium (SeqCode). Classification (GTDB taxonomy): domain Bacteria; phylum Cloacimonadota; class Cloacimonadia. The sequence goes on along the minus strand of OZ245797.1, from coordinate 182,225 downwards.
TTTGTGGAAAACGGCTCTTACGCCAAAGCGGTGCGATCCCGAGACCAATTTTTGAAAAATGTTTTGGGCAAGTTTTGAGCGTTGCCCATAAAAAGAAAAAATGTTAGAAATGAGGAAGGAAGTTTTATGAAAAGGTCTTTAACAGGTATTCAAACCACGGGCGTGCCTCATCTGGGCAACTACTTGGGGGCGATTAAGCCCGCCTTGCAGCACGCCAAAGATTACGACTCTTACTACTTTATGGCAGATTATCACTCGCTGAACTCGGTGAAAGATCCTCACCAGAGGCTGGAGAGTATGTATCAGATCGCTGCCACTTGGTTGGCTTGTGGACTCGACCCTGCCAAGATCCACTTTTACCGTCAATCGGATGTTCCCCAGATTTTTGAGCTGGCGACTATCTTGGCAGCTTTTATGCCCAAAGGTTTGCTCAATCGGGCTCACTCTTACAAAGACAAGGTTGCCAAAAACTTGGAGGCTGGACGCCCAGCGGACGACGAGGTCAATGTGGGTCTTTTCACCTATCCGGTGTTGATGGCAGCCGACATCTTGATCTTCAATCCCCACATCGTGCCGGTGGGCAAAGACCAAAAGCAGCATGTGGAGATGTGTGCTCAGGCAGCCAGGGTGATCAACAACACTTATGGGAAAGAGCTTTTGCAAATTCCCAAGGCGAAGTTTAGCAAAGAGATGCAGGTGCTTGGTTTGGACGGACGCAAGATGAGTAAATCTTATGGGAACACCATTCCTCTGTTTTTGCCCAGTAAGAAGCTGCGCAAGCTGGTGATGAAGATAAAGACCAACTCTCAAACCGTGCAAGAGCCGAAAGATCCAGAGAGTTGTGGAGTTTTTGCCCTTTACAAACATTTCAGTTCCCCCGACGAGCAAGCTGCTTTGGCACAAAGGTATAAAGCCGGTGGAATGGGCTGGGGCGATGCCAAACAAACTTTGTTTGAGGCGATCGAGCGGGAGATAGCCGACAAGCGCCAAGTTTATCAGCAGATAATCGACGATAAACCTTATCTGGACAAGGTGTTGGCACAGGGAGCTGCCAAGGTGCGTGTGTTGGCACAGCGAAATCTGGATAACTTGCGCAAGGCAATGGGGTTTGCCCTCTTAAGATGAGTTTGCTTTACATCGGTTTGGGCGGATTTTTGGGAGCTTGCTTCCGTTACTTGAATGGCGATTTTTTGACAGGGCTTTTAGACCATTGCAAGGTTCCTTATCCGACTCTGCTTACCAACCTTCTGGCGTGTTTTATTTTCGGGATGCTTTTTCCGCTTGCCGAACATTACAGCTGGTTTTCCGAAAACTTTCGCCGCTTCGTGTTCGTGGGGTTTTTGGGCGGATTTTCCACTTACTCCAGTTTTATGTTTGATGTGTTTGCCTTGCTAGAAAAGGGCGACTGGCTTGTCTGCTTGCAATATATTTTCTTGCATCTGCTACTAGGGGTGTTGGCAGTTTGGCTGGGGATTTTACTGGGTCTAAAGCTGATTTGAAGAGCTTGGAACACCTCTACTTCCATATTCCTTGGTGTCGTCAAAAGTGCAACTACTGTAGTTTTTACTCTGGCTTGGAGTTCGATTTTGACGAATATCTAGCGGCAGCACAAAAGCGTCTTGCTGCTTTTCCCACTTTTAAGCCAATCACCGTTTACTTCGGCGGTGGCACGCCCTCTTTGCTCACTTATGGACAGCTAGGTAAGCTCTTGTCTTGTTTAGATTTGGCAAGAGTGCAAGAGCTGAGTATCGAGGCTAACCCTTTCGATATTACCAGCCAGTTTGCCCGTAGCCTCAAGGAACTGGGCTTCACCAGAGTGAGTCTGGGGATGCAATCTTTCTTGGATAGCGAGCTGCAGCTACTAGGGCGCCGGTCGGATAGTCGCCAAAACATTGCCGCTTTTCATACTTTGCGCTCTGTAGGTTTTGACAACATCTCTTTGGATCTGATTTATGGCTTGCCGGGGCAAACTCAGGCAGATCTAGACAAGAGTCTAGAGAAGTTTTTGCTTCTTCGTCCAGAACATATCTCCACCTATTTGCTCACACTGGAGCAGGGCGTGCCGATGTTCGCCCAAAAGCAAAACTTGCCCGGTGACGATCAGTTGGCTGATTTTTATGCTCAGATCAGAAAGAAGCTTTTGCAGGCAGGATATTGTCACTATGAGCTGTCTAACTTCTGCCTGCCGGGCTACCGCTCGCAGCACAACTTGGCTTATTGGCAAGACAAGCAGTATTTGGCTTTGGGCAAGGGCGGATGCAGTTATTACCAAAAGGGCGATAAGTTTTTGCGCACCGACGGACACGGCGGGGTGGAGGAGCTGAGCCTGGCTCAGCGGGAGTCGGAGTTCATCTTATTGAGTTTACGCTTGGCAACAGGCATCATTTTGGCAGATTATCGGAAGAAGTTTGGCAGTGACTTTCGGCAGAAGTATCGGCAATTTTTGGCAAAATATGCCGAATTTTTGCTGGTTGATGATAAGAGGGTGGCTTTAAAACCGAAAGATTACTTCGTGGCAGACGAGCTGATAGCTCTGGCTCTTATCTGACACCAAAATAGTTGCTAATCATTTTTTGCTTATATTTTGGTGTCAGATAATAAAAATTAAAAATGAAAAATGAAAAAATTTCATCCAAACCTTTTCCCTTTAAGTGATTAAATTTTTTCTCCTGCGGAGGGCTTACTCTTTTCGGATTGCCGAAAAGAGTAACAGAAAAGACAACTCCGCTTCAGAACGCCAGCGACAGGGCGTGTCACCAGTAGAGTAAAAAAGTGTGGTTGTTCCCGCTTATTACCCGTAGTCTTGTTATTTTCTGCTTTTGGCTTTGCACCTCTATTTAGAAAGTGATTTTTGTCACTGGCTTATCAATGCAGGGAAAACAAGAAGACCCAGTTAAGCGGAGATTGTTCCCTCCCTCTAGGCAAGCAGGCAAGCACCCATTCCGCCCAGCTGGGGGGGATAGACTAGGTCTCACTTGCTTGCTTAGAGGGGTAAGATGGTATACTCCGCTTCATCTGGGGTCACTTTTTTTCCTTTCTTGGTTGAGCAGAGACACTTGGCACTCTCTTTAAGGTGTTGAAAACGAAAGACCAGAGTGATAAGCCAGTCAGGAAAAAATCTCGGAGATGCTCTACGCCACGGAACTCTAGAGACATCTCACGACCCGTCTTTAGCGAGTTGAAGCGGAGCGGTTTTCTTTTCTCTCCCCTCTCTTTTCGTTGAGCGTTCAACGAAAAGAGAGGGTCAGGCTGAAAGCCAATAACCAAAAAGAAAGGCGACACATCTCGCCACTAGGCGAAAAAAAGACTCACCGCTGAAAGCGACAAGAGTCCGCCCTCCGCAGGAGAAAGCAATAATAGATTACTTCGTAAAATAAGGAAAGGAATGGGTGCTTACCTGCTTTGCAAGAAAGAGTAGCTCACCGCAAGGTGAACGACCAAAAAGAAAGGTAATATTTTTCCTTTTGGTAAAATAAACCAAAGCTTTGGAGCGGAAGCGACAAAGCTTTCGGCAAAAACACCCAAAGAAACTATTTGACACCTTCACCCTGCAACCCTTTTTTCGTCTTGTAAAATTGTCTTATTTTTAACAAAGGATAGAAGATGAAAAATTTTCCCAAAATAAAAGCGATGCTCGTGCTGGCACTTCTTGGTGGAGTGCTGAGCCTGTGGGCAGCTCTCGGCGATAAAAGCGGCAAGCAGGAGACCGATACTGACCTTTTGCAAACCATAGAATTTTGGCAAGATACGATGCAGTGGAAAGATGCGGTAGGAATTAATGCGAACACTGCCAATCCTTGGTATATGAAAGAGGGCACAGGCTTCCCCGTCCAGCACGAAGATCAAAAGAACTTCGCCTCCAGCGACGGGGTTATTACGATAGGCGAGAGTAAAATCTTCAGCAACGAGAGCGAATTCTTGGATATTTTCGAAGCCGACCAGCCGCTGATCGGCGAAGAGGGGAAGATCAATTTCGGCGAGCACGATATGACCTTGGAAGGCGATATCGACCTAAACTGGGCAACGATTAAATCTATCAGCGAATTTAAAGGGACCTTAGATGGCAACGGATACAAGATATGCAACTTCAAGATAGAGGGCAAAGGGTTTATCGAAAATCTAGAAGGAACGGTGCAAAATCTGGTCATCGAAAACGCCGAGGTCATCTACGACGGCGACACGGTAGGTATCGTGGCTGCCGAGGTCTGCAACGGTGGCTCCATCCAAAACTGCCTGATCAAAGATTGCCACATCACCGGAGGCAGATATCTGGGTATGTTTGCCGGAAGTATCAAAGATGGTACTAGCGCTAGCAGTTCAAATTGCGGGAAAGTGCAAAAGTGCTTGGTGGTCAACGGCACCATCACCAGCAACATCGGTGACGACCCCGACGTTTTAATAACTGATGCTCATGTAGGAGGAGCAGTTGGCTATATAGGAGTTTACGCTTATTTTACTAATATTGTTACTATGCTCGATATGTTTAAACTCAACTACAAACCGGCAAAAAACGGAACGCTTGGACGGGTTTCGGGAAACAGAAGTGGGATGGAATATCTTGACCTTTATGGCTGGGTGGAGACCGGCTTCACCCGCTGGAACAACGACATCGGTAACTACTACTGGGTTTACTACCCTTACTGGGATAACAATAGTACCTATACTGGCGATGTTGACGATGTGCAGGAACACGGGGAGAATCTTTTTGTGGGCGACTACAATCTAGCCGCTTTGAGTTTTTCAGATAATAAGAGCAACACGACAACTTTTTGGGCTAACAAGGCAGACTTCGACTTAACTACTGACTGGACTTTCACCGAAGGAGACCAGTATCCCGTGCCGACTTGCGCTGGTGGTGTTAGTAGCGTCGCGACCAATGGGCTTATCACGCGGCGCGGCTTTGAGGCAGATATGTCCGGATTTACTTCAGGCGCTACCGAGTCTATCCACACCGGGCTAGGGCTTGTGAATGCTAAAGGTAAGAGTGCGGGGGGGGGAAGTGATTTCACACTGAGTTTATACACAGATATGGAGTTTTCTAAGAGTGGAACAGCCTCTATTTGGCAAATAGACCAAGGATTTACTGCTGGATGTTTTATTTATACTTTAAACACTAATTTTGATGGGAAAGGGCATGAATTAGATGGAATTAATATAAGCGGGAATAGATATAGTCAGGGATTTGTTTCTAATTCATATGCTTCAAATTTCAGTAGATTGGCTCTTACTAATTACTATCTTAATGTTACTAATTCCAGCAGTGGAGCTGTAGGTGGTCTTATAGGATATGCTGTAAGCAGCGGTTTGAATATATCTAACTGTTATATGGAGATAGATCTTGTTCAAGTTTATAATTCTTTAACAACGTATTCTTCTGTTCACACGGGAGGTCTTATAGGAGGTTTTAAAAATAAAACTGGGGTAGTAGAAAAAAATATTATGAAGATAACCAAGGTAAGAGGATATGGATACTCTCAAGGTGGAGCTTTGGTGGCAAGTATTTCAGGAGCCAACAATGCAAATGCAAGTATCGAAAAAAACACTGTTTTGCGTAATGGGACAGGTCAAATACAAATTATATCTTCTGGTGGTGGTTATGTTCAGACCAATCAACTAGGAAAAGATCTCCAATCACTTAACAATTACTATAAATCTAGTAGTGATTTTTCTTTATCAAGTACCTCACAAACATTTACTAATCAAGGCACCGTGATTACGGGGACGATGGAAAATCACTGGAAAAACACTATCGGTTTGGACGAAAATATTTGGCATATCTTTGCCGATGATGATAAACTACCTCTCTTGAAAAAAGAGCAGTTCGACTGGGACGCGGAACTAGGTAATTGATAGTTGATAGTTGCGTGAGCAGTAGCTCACGCAAATGAAAGAATAAAAAAGAAGAATGAAAAAATCCACCCCAAATCTGACCACTAAAATATAGTCTCAAATTTATAGCTTCATTTTAGTGGTCATAAAATTAAAAATTGAGAATGAAAAATGAAAAATTACACCCCATCCTTTCCCCACTAAGTGATGGTGTTTTTTTCTTCCTCGCCCCGCACTTTTCAGAGCATCGTTTTACTGATGGATTCCTGCTTTCGCTAGGAATGAGGGAATAGGGGTAAAGTGTTTCCACCCTGTCCATCTGGTGGAGTAGATTTTTTCACTTTTATTTTTAATTAACAATTATCCTTTGTAACTCATCAATTGCTTTGGAGCGGAAGCGACAAAGCCTTTGGTTCACCTACGGTGAGTCCCTCTCTTTTCGTTGAACGCTCAACGAAAAGAGAGGGGAGAGAAAAGAAAACGCACTCCGCTTCAACTCGCTAGAGACAGGTCGTGAGATGTCTTAAGATTACCGTGGCGGGGAGCATCTCCGAGATTTGTTCCTGATTAGGCTAATCACTTTGGTCTTTGCGTTTTCAACACTTGAAGAGAGTGCTAAGTGTCTCTGCTCGACCGAGCAAGTGAAAACAGGTGACCCCGATGAAGCGGAGAGTGCCACCCCAAATCTGACCTGACCACATAAATGAAGTCTCAAATGATTAGCCGTATTTATGTGGTCAGGTAGGAAACCCATTTTCCCCTCCCACCCTCATTCCTAGCGGAAGCAGGAATCCAAGGAAGGGTTGGGTAGGGAACAAAAAACAGTAAACACAAAATAAAAGCTATACCATTTTAGCTAAAAAATCAAAGGAAGCATAATGCAGTATGTTTATATACTAGCATCCTGTCGAAATGGCACTCTCTATATCGGCACCACTCGTAACCTTGTTTGGCGAGTGTCCACCCACAAGCAGAAAATAAATAAAGGTTTTACCAATAAATACAATGTTACTCGATTGGTTTATTACGAAGAGTATGAAACAGTGCTGGAAGCCGTGTATCGAGAAAAAAGCCTGAAAAAGTGGAAAAGAGAGTGGAAGATAGAGCTGATAGAAAAAGACAACCCTGAGTGGAAAGATTTATCTGATGGTTGGTGCGATTAGGATTTTTTTCCATTCAAACCCCGCACTTTTCAGAGCATCGTCCTACTGATGGATTCCTGCTTCCGCTAGGAATGAGGGGGGCGGGCAGGGAGCTTCCTGCCCTGCCCAGCTGGGTGGATAGGTGCTTGCTTATTTGCTTAGAGTGTGGGGACAACCTCCGCTTAAAGGGAAATTAGCCCCTTTTCGTTACTTTGTTAAGCCAGCGACACCAATCACTTTCTAAGTAGAGGTGCAAAGCCAAAAGCAGAAAATGACAAGACTACGGGTAATAAGCGGGAACGACCACACTTTTTTACTCTGCTGGTGACACGCTCCGTCGCTGGCGCTTTGAAGCGGAGTTGTCTTTTCTGTTACTCTTTTCGGCAATCCGAAAAGAGTAAGCCCTCCGCAGGAGAAAGCAATAATAATTTACTTAGCAAAATAAGGAAAGGAGCGGGTGCTTACCTGCCCCGCAAAAAAAATAGCCTCCGCAGGAGAAAAAATTTAATCACTTAAAGGGAAAGGGTTTGGATGAAATTTTTCATTTTTAACTTTTAATTTATGACCACTAAAATTAAGCTATAAATTTGCGACTATATTTTAGTGGTCATACTAGCCCTCCGCAAGGAGAAAAAAAAGGTGACATTTTTACTTATAGGAAATCAACCAAAGCTTTGGAGCGGAAGCGACAAAGCTTTCGGCGAAATCAACCAAAGAAACTATTTGACAGATATTTGCCGTTTTCCCTTTTTTGCTTTGATTTGAGGGTGAACTAATTTTAAGGAGAAAATTAAACCGATTATGTCAGGACACAATAAATGGAGCTCCATCAAGCACAAGAAAGGAGCAGCGGACAAAAAGAGGGCTAAGCTTTTTACCAAGTTGATCAAAGAGATTACCGTGGCAGCCCGGCAGGGGGGAGGAGACGAGAGCTCCAATCCTCGCCTTCGGACAGCCATGGCAGCGGCCAAAGACGCCAATATGCCCACCTCCAATGTGGACAAGGCGATCAAGCGTGGCACCGGCGAGACCGATGGCGTTAACTACGAAGAGATAACCTATGAGGGTTACGGTCAGGCGGGAGTGGCAATCATCGTCGAATGTTTGACAGACAACCGCAATCGGACCGTGGCAGATGTTCGCCACATTTTTTCCAAGCACGGGGGAAGTTTGGCAGAGAACGGAGCGGTGGCTTGGGTTTTCGATTCCAAGGGTGAGATCGTGGTCAAAAGCGATCTGGGTGAAGACGAGTTTATGCTCAAGGCACTGGATTGTGGAGCCGAAGACATCGAGATGGACCAAGGTGAGTTTTTGGTCTACACCGACTCCAAAGAGCTACACACGGTGGTGGACGCCTTAAAATCGGAAGGGTTTGAGGTAACAAGGTTTGAGCTGACCAAAATCCCCAAAAACACGGTCAACGCCGACGATGTAGCCGAGAAACTCTTGAACCTGATAGACAAGCTGGAAGACAGCGACGATGTCCAAAAAGTTTATGCAAATTTCGAGATTTCGGACGAGGTTTTGGAGAAGTTGTAAAAAAAGTAAAAAAAGTATTGATAAGAAGTTTTGAGAAAAATAGTTTGGCGAAAACTTAGAACTGGAGGATTTAAATGACAGACGGAAAGATTGTTCAGATCATCGGACCGGTTATAGATGTTGAGTTTGAAGAGGGTAGTGTTCCTGCTATCCACAACGCTTTGACAATAGATTTAGACCAAGGGAAAATTTTGGTGTTAGAGGTGCAAATGCACTTGGGCGAGAACAAAGTAAGGGCAGTGGCGATGGACTCTACCGACGGACTTACTTATGGGATGTCAGTAAAAAACACCAACGGACCGATCAAGACTCCTGTAGGGCAGGGAGTGCTCAGCAGAATCTTGAATGTGACCGGCGATGCTATCGATGAGGCTGGAGAGGTGAAAGCCGACGACTACTATCCTATCCATCGTGATGCTCCACCTTTTGAAGATTTGGACACCAAAGAGGCTATCTTGGAGACAGGCATCAAGGTTATCGACCTTATCGAGCCTTACCTAAAAGGCGGTAAGATTGGTCTTTTTGGCGGAGCCGGTGTGGGCAAGACAGTTCTTATTCAAGAGCTTATCCGTAATATTGCCAAAGAGCATGGAGGATTTTCCGTGTTTGCGGGAGTGGGTGAGCGGACTCGTGAGGGCAACGACCTTTGGCGAGAGATGAAAGAGTCGGGGGTTATCGAGAACACAGCCATGGTGTTCGGGCAGATGAACGAACCACCAGGAGCGCGCCAACGGGTGGCACTCACCGGGCTTACCATCGCCGAATATTTCAGAGATGTGGCACAAAAAGATGTGCTTCTTTTTATCGATAATATCTTCCGCTTTACCCAAGCAGGCTCGGAAGTTTCGGCTCTTTTGGGTAGAATGCCTTCGGCTGTGGGTTATCAGCCCAACTTGGCATCGGAGATGGGCGAGTTACAAGAGAGAATCGCCTCTACCAAAAACGGCTCGATCACCTCGGTGCAGGCTGTTTATGTGCCTGCCGACGACTTTACCGATCCAGCACCTGCCACCACCTTTACTCACCTTGATGCGGCAACGCAGCTCTCTCGCTCGATTGTGGAGCTGGGTATATACCCAGCGGTCGATCCGCTGGCTTCTACCAGCAGAATCTTGGAGCCGCGCATCGTGGGCGAAGAGCACTATTTTGTGGCTCGTGAGACGCAAAGAGTTATCCAAAAATACAAGGAGCTACAAGATATAATCGCTATTTTGGGAATGGACGAGCTTTCAGACGAAGACAAGCTGACGGTGAACAGAGCCCGTAAGCTAGAGAGATTTTTCTCGCAACCTTTTTTCGTCGCGCAAGAGTTTACCAACACCCCAGGAAGGTATGTGCCGCTCAAAGACACCATCTCTTCTTTCAAAGCTATCTTGGATGGAGAGGGTGACGACTGGCCAGAGCAAGCTTTTCTGATGGTGGGCGATATCGAAGAAGCCCGAAAAAAAGCCGAGGAACTGAGTAAATGATAGATCTTACCATAGTGCAACCTTGTGGTGAATATTTACATCAGCAGTTTGAGTATGTGGTGGCTCCAGGAGCCGAGGGAGATTTTGGCGTTTTGGCTGAGCATACTCCCTTTATCACCAAACTGCGTCCGGGGATGCTCAAGTTATACCAGAAGCAGACCCAACCACCCAAGGTTTTTGCTATTCACGATGGGTTTGTGTTTATAGACTCTGGCAAGATGAAAATAGCTTGCGACAAGCTAGAATGCAGTGTGGATATCGACAAAGACAGAGCCACCAGAGCTAGAAACAGAGCGCAGAAGCATCTTGATGGCAACGCTCCTGAGCTGGATGTCAGAAGGGCAGAGTTCGCCCTAAAAAGAGCCATTGCTCGTTTGGATGCAGTGCAAAAAGGATAATGAATAAAAAAGATTGTATCAACCAAGAGTTCGATCAACTGCAAAAGGAGCTGGCTTCTTACAAAAACGAAAAAGAGAAGCTCCGCAATATGCTCGGACAGATTGGGGGTAAAAGCGGTAATGTTTCCAAGGCAACCATGAGCATCTTCATTGCCACGGTGATGGTTTTGTTTTTGATAGATATGTACAAAAACATCTTCGTTTACGAAAACTGGTCAGGCGTGTTGACTATCGAAATCGGTCTTTTTTTGGTTTCGATCAAGCTTATTTGGATGATGCATCTGCAGAGTAAAGTTAGCCATTTTCAGTTCTGGATATTGAACGCAATCGAGTTCAAGGTGAACAGAATTTCCAAGAAAGTGAATGAGTTGGAGCGTAAGCTCTGATTTTGTTTAGCGCAAGAAAGGCGATAATATTTTAAGGAGAAAATTTAGATGAAAAAAGGTAAGTTTAGATTTACGGTAGTGACTCTGGTGATTTTGGCTATCGTTTACTATTTGGTTCCGCTGGTTTGGCCCAATGTAGCAGGCAAAGGGTTTACTTCCAAACAACTCAATCTTGGCTTGGATTTGCAAGGTGGCATGAGGCTTGTTTTGGGAGTGGATAGCAAGGCAGCTGGAATATCCAAAGAGCAAGAAGACCAAGTGGTGGAGACATCTTTGGAGATTATTCGTAATCGTGTGGACGAGTTTGGGGTGACCGAACCTGTTATCCAAAGAGTGGGTAGCAACAGGATTGCCGTGAGTCTGCCGGGTGTCAAAGATTTTAATAGAGCCGAGCAGTTGATTGGCAAGACTGCCCTTTTGGAGTTTAAGCTTTTGGGTAGTAGTGAATCTCTGGCGAAAGTGATCTCCGCTATCGACGCTTATTTGCAAAAAAACAGCCAGAAGTTTCCCGAGTTGAGTGCAAAAATTGCCACCGAGGACGAAAACTTAGCCGAGTCTGTCTTGGACGATCCCAAGGAAAAAAAGGCGCAAGATGGCAAAAACGAAAACCTTTTTTCGGCTTTGATAAACTATCAAGGTTCTAATAACCTGATCGTGGCTCAAGAGAATGTGGAGCTGCTGAAGAAAATAGTCGCCAGCAACGAGGTAGCCAAGTTGTTGCCGTCCGAATACAGTTTTAATCTGGGCAAAGTTTATTTGGATAAAAACGGGGTGCCTCTTTACACGCCGCTTTTTTTCTTGCAAAAGAAGGTGCAACTCTCGGGCAAATACCTCCAGTCTGCCGATGTTCGCGTCGGGCAAGATGTGGGTGGTATCCAGACCAACGAGCCTTATGTCTCTTTGGAGTTCGACTCGGAAGGAGCCAAGAAGTTTGCCAACATCACTGCCGATAACCTGCACAAGAGGTTGGCAATCGTTTTGGACGATGTGGTTTATATGGCTCCCACGATTAACTCTCGCATCGCCGATGGCAAAGCCAGCATCACCGGTAGTATGAGCATGGAAGAGGTGCAAAACCTGGTGATTGTGCTGCGTGCGGGTAACTTGCCTGCACCGGTGAGCATTTTGGAGCGCCGCTCTGTTGGTCCTACTTTGGGTGCTGACAGCATCAAGGCTGGATTTATGGCAGGTCTTTTGGGATTGGCAGCCATCTTGCTTTTTATGATCTTCTATTATCGTCTATCAGGGATTTTGGCTATCGTGGCTGTGGCTGCTAACATCTTGTTTATCTTGGCAGCCCTGACGATGTTCTCTGCTACTCTGACGATGCCAGGCATTGCCGGGATTGTCCTTACTATCGGCATGGCAGTGGATGGATGCGTTTTGATCTTCGAGCGGATCAGAGAGGAGCTAGATCTGGAGCGACCTGTCTCCTCGGCTATCTCAGCAGGTTTCCAAAAAGCTTTTTGGATTATTATGGACGCCAATGTCACCACCCTGATCACAGCCGCGGTGTTATACAAGTTTGGCAGTGGACCTATTCGTGGATTTGCAGTGACTTTATCCATCGGAATAGTTGGATCGCTTTTTTCTACCCTCATCTTGGTAAAGCTCTTTTTTGAGCGGATTATCAAAGACAGAGCGGTAAAGCGTCTGAGTATCTAGAGTTAAAAAATTAAGGAAGTAAAAAATGAGATTGTTTAAAAACTCTAAAATAGATTTTGTCGGCAAAAGAAGAGCTATGTTTTTGTTCTCGGCTCTTTTGATTGTGGGTAGTTTGGTATCTTTGCTACTCAAGGGTGGACCCGACTACGGCATAGATTTCACCGGCGGTGTGTCGATGGAGCTTAACCTTAGCGGCCAGGGTGAGCAAGCGGTAACTTTGCAACAACTAAGAGATGTTTTTGTCGGTGGTAGCTACGACAATGTGGATTTTCAAAAACTTTCTATGCAAGGGGGTAAGAGCATTTTCTTGCTCTCTACTCAAATCCCTTCTGGCAAAGACGCTCCTTTGGTAGAAAAAGAGATCGTCCAAGCGTTGCAAGAGAAGTTGCCGCAATACACCAAGAACGCCGATTTGGTGCGGAGCTCGCAAACTGTGGGTCCGCAAATCGGTAAGGAGCTCAAAGGCAAAGCGCTCAAAGCGATATTTTACGCCCTTTGCGGGATCATCCTCTACATTTGGTGGAGGTTCAAGAAGTTCACTTACGGCTTTGCGGCTGTGGTAGCTTTGGCTCACGATGTTTTGATTACCATCGGGATCTTTTCGGTGTTAGATCTAAAGCTTAGTTTGTCCATCGTGGCAGCTTTGTTGACTTTGGTGGGTTACTCCCTCAACGACACCATCGTTGTTTTCGCTCGGATTCGGGAAGACTCCAACAAAAACAGCCGTATGGCTTTCCCCGATATCATCAACTTCAGTATCAACGAGACTTTGAGCCGCACCGTGATCACCTCTTTCACCACCTTTGTAGTGATCTTGTTTTTGTTTTTGTTTGGTGGTTCGGTAATTCACGACTTTTCTTTCGCTCTTTTGGTAGGCGTGGTAATCGGAACTTACTCTTCGATATTTGTGGCAAGTCCCATCTTGGTAGAAGGTTATTTGCGCAAACACAAGAAGTGAGAAAAGAGCTTGTAGAGGGGATGAAGTAGTTTGAGCGGACTAAAAAGGTCTCTTTGCTTGCTTTGGCTGGTCCCTTGTTTGGTGTGGTCTTTAGATTCTGATGAGCTAGATTTGCCTTCGGTGACTATCGAGGGCAAAGACGAGTTGCAAAAGAAGGAGCAGTTTTACTTCGATGATGATCTTTCTGAGCAGTGGCAAATCGAGGGTGATTTCGACTTCGATGTCGGTTTGCAAGACTTAGATTTTGCCAGCAAAAAAGATACCACTGGGAGCAATCTTCGGGTTGGTTTTTTCGATTTTTGGCTTGGTTATGGACACAAGGCTCAGCTCAAGAGCGTTTACCACAGCTTGCAAAACGAGCTTTTAGACTTTGAGTTTGAGAGCAAAAACTTCTATTACGACCCTGATTGGTATAGCTTGCGGCAATCTTTTTTGTGGAGTCCGAACTTTGGCAGAACCGAGATAGATTTCTCTTTTGAGCAGTTGGACGCCAGCGCCGATTCCCTTGTTACCAAGGTGTTAGAAGGCGGATTTTCTTGGAACTTGGCGATTTTGGACACACTATTGGAGTCGGTGAGTATCTCGTTTTTCGCCCAGGAGCTACAACAAGATAAGGCTGATGTGACCAAAACTAAGAGCTTTTCCAACTTCGCCATCTCTCCTGTAGGGACGATCAAAGATGTTTTGCTCTCCGCAGATCTTTTCCACTACGCAGATGTGTTGAACGCAGAGTTCAAAGCGCACAAGAATGTCAACGACTGGGGCTTTTACACCGTAGATTTTTGGGCTGGGATCTCGCAAGACAAAATTATGCCGTCGGTAGGTTTTTTGGGGCTATACTTCTTACCCAACAAGATTTTCTTTCACATCGAGAACGCACCCTCTATCTCCAAGAAGACCCATTTTGAGCTTTTGAGCGAAAACTACGCCCAAGACCTCGATTACGAGCTTTTGCAAGAGATAGTTCCTTTGGATCTCACCATCAAGAGTGGCTACAAGAGGTATTTTTCCCTATTTAACAACATCAGCTATCGGATGAATCACATCTGTTATAGCAAGGCGGCAGATCAACAAAGCTACCTTTTAGACGAAGAAGATTTTTTGCTCAACAAAAGCGGCGCCCAGGCGAGTGTTGACTACAAAGGGTATCGGTTGTCGCTCTCCTCTTATTTGATGATGGTGCTCAATAGCCCAAAAGATTACATCGCCTACGAGCCTGCCAATCAGGCAAAAGCGAGCTTGTCTTGCACGATGTTCGATATTATCACCAACGAGCTGAGCTTCGTTGTCGAAAGGCTAATAAAAGACGAAGACGGACAACAGTTGGACGATAAGTTTGAGCTAAACTTGGAGCAAAGTTGGAACTTCACCCAAGAGCTTAGTTTGAGCTTGCGGCTACTGAACCTGCTCGATAATAAATTGAACAAACTGCCGATCTATCCAGAAAGAGGCCCGCAGATTTATGCCGGCGTGAAATACTATTTTTGACAAAAAGGAATTGAAAAAAGTGAAAACGACCATAGGATTAGAGATTCATACACAGCTATTGACCAAAAGCAAAGCTTTTTGCGGTTGCTCCACAGAGTTTGGCAAACAACCCAACTCTAACACTTGTCCGGTGTGTTTGGGGATGCCCGGGGCTTTGCCCAGGGTAAACAAGAAGCTGGTGGACAACGCCATCATCTTGGGACTCAGTTTGGGCTGTCAGATCAGAGAAGATATTCAGTTTGCTCGCAAAAACTACTTCTACCCAGATTTGGCAAAAGGGTATCAAATCTCGCAAAGCGACAAGCCTATCTGTTTTGAAGGCTCACTGCTTTTGGACGATGGAACCAAAGTCGGCATCGAGCGAGTTCATATGGAAGAAGATACTGCCAAGAGTATGCACGACGCCTCTTATGTGCCGCAAGACAGGAGTTACATCGATTTCAATCGGGCAGGCGTTCCGCTTTTGGAGATCGTCTCCCATCCAGATATGCACACGGGGGAGCAAGCTTACAACTACTTGCAAAAACTTAAGCAGATCCTCACTTACCTGAAGATCTCTGATGGCAATATGTCGCAAGGTTCGCTGCGTTGTGATGTCAATATCTCCATTAGCAAGACCAAAACCTTGGGTACGAAAGTGGAGATTAAGAACTTGAACTCCTTCAAGAATGTTCAAAAGGCGATCGAGATCGAAATAGAGATCCAAAAGCAAGCCTTAGCCAAAGGTGAGAAGATTTTGCAAGCGACCAAGACGCTCAACCCGGTTACCATGGAGCTGAAGACCATGCGCATAAAAGAGGGCAGCAGTGACTATCGCTACTTCGACGAGCCGGATATCCCTTTGATCAGAGTCAGCCAAGAGCATATCAACTTCTTGAAAACACACCTGGTGGAGTTACCCGATGCCAAGCGCAAAAGGTTTACTCAGCAGTATGGTCTCACCAGTCAAGATGCGATTGTGCTAGCAGATAGCGAGCATATCGCCGACTACTACGAAAAAGCTTGCACTTTCGGTGATGCCAAAATCGTCTCCAACTTGATTCAAGCCGAGCTTTTGGCGTATCTAAACAAAGAGGAGCTAGATATTTGCCAGTGTCCTATCTCGGCTCAGATGATGGGTGAGCTGGCAGATTTGGTCTCTTGCGGTCAGCTCAGCTCCAAGATGGCTAAAAAAGTTTTTGCCGAGCTGGTAAAAAATCCGCGTAGCCCCAAGCAGATCGTTGACTCGCTTGGTTTGGTGCAAATATCTGGACAAGAGGCTATCTTGGCGATGGTAGACAAAGTGTTAGAGGAAAATCCTGTCCAGCTCCAAGATTACCGCGCTGGCAAAGTGAAGCTGTTTGGCTTTTTCGTAGGGCAACTGATGAAACTGTCCAAAGGACAAGTTAACCCTCAGATAGCCAATAAGTTACTCAAACAAAAGTTGGACGCCTAGATTATGTATTTATACTTGATTTTGTCCCTTTTGTTGGCGAACTACATCTTAGATTTGGTTTGCGATATCTCCACTTTTAAGTGGCTGGCCAAACCAATGCCAGCCGAGTTTGCCGATGTTTTTGATGAGGCTAAGTATCAAAAAAGCCAAGCATACTCGCGGGTGATCACCAAATTTGGGCTGTGGAAAAAGAGCTTCGATCTGCTGGCGATGTTTACCTTCCTCGGGCTTGGTGGAGTAGCACTCCTTGATGTTTGGGTCAAAAGCTGGCAGTTGCCTCTTGCTCTTTCGGCAGCCGTTTACTTGGGCGTGCTTTTGCTTGTCCTAACTTTTTTGAGCTTGCCTTTTAGCTTATACTCAACTTTTGTCATCGAAGCCAAATTCGGGTTTAACAAAACCACTCTTGCCACTTTTTGTTTGGATAAATTGAAAAGCTCTTTGCTCTCTTTGCTGATCTTGGGAGGCGTTTTTGCCTTGGCTGTTTGGATCTTCGCCTCTTTGGGGCAGTTGGCTTGGCTTTACGCTTGGGTAGCTATGATTTTGCTGGGGCTGTTTTTAGCGTTCCTCTCGCCGGTGGTGATCTTGCCACTGTTCAACAAGTTTTCGCCTTTGCCGGATGGTGATCTGAAAACGAAGATTATGGAGTATATGGCAAAGCAACGCTTCAAAATATCAGGGCTTTTCTCTATCGATGGCTCCAAAAGGTCAACCAAAGCTAACGCTTACTTCACCGGGCTTGGCAAGACCAAAAGAATCGCCTTATACGACACCTTGATCGAAAAAATGAGTAGCCAAGAGATAGTGGCAGTTTTGGCTCACGAGGTGGGGCATTGCCTGAAAGGTCATATCAAAAAAGGGCTTTTGCTCAGCTTTTTGAACACGGGATTGGTGCTGTTTCTTTTTTCTTTCTTCGTCAAGGAGGTTTCTCTTTATGCCGATTTCGGTGTTAGTAGCACCAGCATCTATGTTGGGATGATCTTGTTTGGGCTGATTTTTACACCCGTATCTGTAGCGCAAGATATTTGTGCAGCGCACTTCTCGCGCCGTTACGAATACGAGGCAGACGAGTATAGTGCCACTACGACCGGCTCAGGGCAGCACCTTATATCGGCTCTGAAAAAGTTGTCGTCCAGCAACCTGAGTAACCTAACCCCATCGCCCTTGCGCGTCTTTGTTAGTTACTCTCATCCTCCTGTCTTGCAAAGGATCAGGGCGCTTAAAAAATTTCTATAGCTTCTCGACGGAAAACGACCTTGAGTTGGTCGCCGATGCTGATGTGGCTGATGTCGTTTAGGTCGTCTTGAGGAAGCTCAACTGCCAGATCGAAGCCACAATCGAGCAAAAAAATCTTCTTCGTCTTTGATTTGCGCACAAACCTTTTCACCTTCGCCCTAAAAACATTGACCGAGCCGATATCACTCAGGTTACTTTTGCTGAGCAAGATCTGGTCGGCAGGCAAGCTGAGGTAGATTTGTGTCCCCAGTTTTGCCTTTAGGTAGGGGATGTGTATCTGTTTTTCTGCCACCTTGATGATGCTAAAATCTTTTTTGGGGTCTTGTTGCTGCAGTGAGCCTTTGAGGAAGTTGATAAAAGTTTTTCCGAGCTTGAAGATGTCGTCCGAGGAGGTGATCTTTTCTTTGGTGTCACATTTGACGATCTTGCCCGACTTGATGATGGCGATCTTCTCAGCCAAAAACTCAGCCTCGCTGATGCTGTGGGTGACATAAAGGATGGGAATCTTGAAAACGGAGTGAATTTTTTTGAGATAGATCAAGATCTTATCTTTTTGGCGAGGGTCTATCGCCGAGATAGGCTCGTCCATCAAAAGGAGCTTGGGCTTGGTCAGTAGAGCCCTGGCAATAGCCACGCGCTGCTTTTCACCACCAGAGAGGTTGCAAGTGCCACGGCAGAGTAGCGGCTGCAGCTGCAATATCTTCAGCAAAGAGTCCAGTAGCTCCTGGTCTAGATCTTTAACACCGAAGAGCAAATTTTTTTTGACATTCAGATGCGAAAACAGGTAAGAGTCTTGCATCACATAGCCGATATGGCGCTTTTCGGGTGGCAAGAAGATGTTTTGTTTGTCGCAGTGCAAAAAGCGGTTGTCAAGCTTGATGTAGCCTTTATCGGGCGTTAGGAACCCGGCGATTGCCGAGAGCGTCAAAGATTTTCCGTTGCCAGACTCGCCCAGTAGCACGGTGAACTCCTTGTCGAAGCGCAAATCTAAATCGAGTTCAAACTTACCGACCCTCTTTTTTATCTGCACCTCAAGCATTTTTCAACCCTTTTTTTTGGTAATATTCGCTTATCAAAAGGGCGATAAGGGAGATGACGATGGAGACCAAAACTAGCCTGAAGCAAGCAAAATCGCCATCCACGGAGTTGAAAAAGCTGAAGATGGCCATCGAGATAGTGGTGGTCTTGAAAGGGATGTTGCCTGCCAGCATTATGGTGGCACCGAACTCACCGATGCTACGGGCAAAGCAAAGCACCGAGCCGGAGATGATCCCCGACTTGGACATCGGCAAGATGACTTTGATAAAGGTGTTGAAGCGGCTTTGCCCAAGGCTTCGGCTGATGTTCAGATACCCTTGGTCGATAGAGGACATCGCCAGTTTGATCGGGCGGAGCATCAGCGGAAAACTGACCACGCAAGAGGCGAGCACAGCCGCAGACAAGTTGAAGGTGAAACCGATGCCAAGGCGAGCCAAGAAGCTACCCAAGATGGAGTTTTGGCTAAAGATGAAAAGCAAAATATAGCCTGTCACCAGCGGAGGAAGCACTAAGGGGAAGATAAGCACAGCCTCGATCAGCATCTTTCCTTTGAACTTGTATCGGGTTAAAAAGTGTGCCGTCAACAGCACAAAAGGTAAGTTGATGATGGTGGCAAGGCACGCCACCAAAATGGAGAACTTGATGGCAAAAAATTCTATGGAGGTCATCTTTTTGTTTTAAAAGGCAGGCGTGAAGCCAAATTTCTTGTAAAAAGTTTTTGCCTTATCGCTTTGTAAAAACTGACAAAACTTCTCCCCTTGGGGCGTTAAGCAAGAGATGGTGTAAGTGATTTGGGGAGTAAACTCGGCAGGAACTTCAAAAGCTATCTCGATGTTTTTGCCTACCAAGGCGTCCGTCTTGTAAACTATGCCACAGTCGATGCTGCCGGACTCTACCATACTCATCGCCGCTCGCACATCTACCGCACCGATGATTTTTTGCTCCAATTGAGTAAAGACACCCGCACGCTCTAGGCTCTTTTTGGCATAGATTCCTGCCGGCACATGGGAGAGATCGCCGCAGGCAATCTTCTGGCACTTGTCTAAATCGGCTAAGCTTTTTATAACCAACTCCGAGCCAGCCGGTATTACGACCACCAGCGAGTTGTGCAGCAAAGTTTTGCTGTTTTCTTTGGCAACAATCTTTTTGTCGATCAGATATTGACTCCATTTGGGGTTGGCACTGACGAAGATATCGGCTTGCATCCCTTTTCCTATTTGCTTGGCACAGATGGAGCTGGAGGCGAAATTGAGCTGAAACTCGGCATTTTTTTCCTTCCCATACTCTTGGCTCAAAGCGGTCAAGACATCGGTCAAACTGGCAGCGCTGGATAGCTTGATTTTGGGGGTCTTGGCGTTGCAAGCCAAGATTGTTAGTAGCAAAACGCCGATAACTATTTTTTTCATCTTATTTTCCTTCTTGGTTAAACTTGCCTATTTCGTCTTTGAACCGATAAAAAAATTTTTGAGAGTTAGCTTTTAGATCTTGGCTCATCTTTTGGTAAGCTTGGATGTAATGCCTAGCAAAAGGGGTGAGGACGCTGCCACCTCGCTCTATTCCGCCTTTGTGGCTCTGCAAGAAAGTTTTACCCGTTACCGACTCTACGCGCCGCACCATCTTGTTGGCTTTGGAGTAAGACAGGTGCATGCTTTGGGCAGCTTTCTTCAAAGATTTGTGAGTAGCCACTGCCTGCATCAGCCAGACGATACCGATGCCCATAAACGGCTTGTTTTCGTCGTCCAGAAGCGCTAATTTTATTTGGATGTTTCTATCTTCTTCCATAATTTTCTCGAACTATTCACCAAAAAATATCGAAAATCTGTCAACCCCTTTTTTAGTTTCATTTTCTGCTTGGCAAAAAATATTCAATCTCGAACACTGGCTTTAAGAAAGTAGAAAAATAGATTTTTAAGGGGAGAAAGAAAAGATGAACTTCATACAAACCCAAGAAGCTTGGCAGCTGATAGATAGTTACCATCTGGACAAAGCGAAGATTGAGCAAGTTGCTTTGGCTGACTCTTTGTCCAGAGTTTTGGCAGAAGACCTTTTTGCGCCTAGCGATGAGCCAGCTTTCGACAAAGCGCTCAAAGACGGTTATGCGTGCAAAAGTCAAGATATCCACCCTCAGGTGGTAGCAGTCCAGAGGGCAGGGGTAGACTTGCAAAAAAAATATGCCAAGGGTGAGTGCATCAAGATTATGACCGGAGCGGTGGTTCCCAAAGAGTTTGACCTGCTGGTGCCGGTGGAAGACGCCAAAGTTGTTGAAAACAGGCTACACATCTGCTCTGCTGAGGTTGCCAACAACATCTGCTATCAAGGTGAGTATCTGAGCAAAGGAGCCAAGATTTTGAGCAAAGACACCAAGCTGTTTCCCCAAGATGTGGCAATTTTGGCTTCGGTCGGCAAAAGGAAGCTCAAGGTTTATCGCCGACCCAAAGTGGGAGTGTTGGTCACGGGTGATGAGCTGGTGGCAGACGCCTGCCAGCTGCAACCAGGCAAGAAGTTCGATAGTAACAGCCCCATGTTGGCAGCTCAGATAAAAGAGCAAGGGGGAGTCCCGCAAGAGTATCGGGTGGTGGCAGATAGTTTGGATGCGACTATCGCCGCTATCGAAAAAGCTTTGGCTGAATGTGATCTGGTCATCTCCTCGGGGGGAGCCTCGATGGGCGATTACGACTATATCCCTTCTGCTTTACAAAGTTTGGCAGCCAAGTTTGAGTTCCAGAAAATCAGGTTTAAACCGGGCAAGCCAACCTTTTTTTCTACGGTCAAAGGCAAGCCTTACTTTGCCTTGCCCGGCAATCCTGTCGCCAGTTTCGTTGTTTTCAACCTTTTTGTGGCAAGGCTTTTGAGAAGGATGGTCGGCTTGCATCCGCAACCCAGATCTTTTCAATTGCCGATGGGGAAAGAGTTGAGGCGCAAAAACGATTTGGACCGGCAAGAGTTCCGCCCTGTCTATATTTTAGACGACAAGATTGTGGAGGCAAACTTCGTCAACTCGGGACATCTGCAAGCTCTGTGCGGCGTGGACGGTTTGGTGGAGATCCCTTTGGGGGAAAAGCTTCTACCAGCTGAATCTCTGCAGCGGTTTTATCCACTGCGGTGAGAATCTGACACCAAAATATAAGCAAAAAATGGTTAGCAACTATTTTGGTGTCAGATTTGGGGTGGCACTCTCCGCTTCATCGGGGTCACCCGTTTTCACTTGCTCGGTTGAGCAGAGACACTTAGCACTCTCGTAAGGTGTTGAAAACGCAAGACCAAAGTGATTAGCCAGTCAGGAAAAAATCTCGGAGATGCTCCCCGCCACGGTAATCTTAAGACATCTCACGACCTGTCTCTAGCGAGTTGAAGCGGAGCGGTTTTCTTTTCTCTCCCCTCTCTTTTCGTTGAGCGCTCAACGAAAAGAGAGGGTCTGGCTGAAAGCCAAACCACCAAATCTCCGCAAGGAGAAAAAAACATATTTCCCCTCCCGCCCTCATTCCTAGCGGAAGCAGGAAACCATCAGTAGGACGATGCTCTGAAAAGTGCGGGGTTGCGGTGAAATTTTTCATTTTTAATTCTTAATTTTTATTTTCTGAGCTGACCACATAAATAAACTCTTGATTGATTAGCCGCAATTATGTGGTCAGCTCAGAGCTAATCCCCCCGCAAAAACTATTGACTAAAAGTAAGTAGTCGATTTTTTAACCGCATGAGAATAGAAGAAATTTTAAGAGAGTTAGACAATTTTGCTCCTTGGCAAACAGCCCTAGAGTGGGACAATGTTGGGCTTTTGCTAGGTAGGGAAAGCCAAGAGGTGAGCAAAGCCGTGGTGTGTTTGGACATAGACCAAAACGCGCTGCAGACCGCTACTCAAGTGGGAGCTAACCTGATAGTTTCTCATCATCCTCTTTTTATCTCTCCTCTTTGCTCGGTTACCGACCCAACCATTTTGCAGATAGCCGAGCAGAAGATTGGCGTTATCTGTGCTCACACCAATCTGGACATCGCTCCCAAAGGCCTAAACTACGCCTTAGCCAAACTTTTGGGGCTAGATAATCTGCGACCCATCAGCCAGAGTGAGCCTATAGGGCTTTTGGGGCAAGTGTCAAAGCAAGGTTTGTTTGAGTTTGCCAAGAGTTGCAAAAATAAGCTGGGGGCGCCTTTTGCTAAGGTTTACCCTTTGCAAGAGTTTGTGCAAACCGTGGCAGTTTGCGGTGGCAACGGAAGTTCACTCTTGCCAATTTTGCAAGGTAAGGCGGACATCTTGGTCTCCTCAGATTTTAAATATCATCAAATCATAGACAGCCAAGTGTCGATTTTGGATGTTGGACACTACTGGAGCGAAAAGGTGGCAATCGATATTTTGCAAAACCTTTTGAACAAGATGAACATAAAAACTTTTGTGCCTCCAAAGCACAAGATACAAAAATTAGAGGTAATATGAAAATGACTTTTAAAGATGTTTCCCGCGGGGTCGTGGACTCTCGGGTTATCATCGAAGTGTGTGAAGGCGTGTATATCAACGAGGTTTCCGTCCTCAGGAAAGACGGTCAGTTGCAGGTGGAGTTTCCCCAAAAATCTTTCAAAGGAAAAGACGGCAGGATGCACTGGATGGACATCTTGACTTTCCGTGATGAAGATAAGAAGACCCTTTTTCAGATGGAGATATTGCAAGAGCACAAGGCGTGGCGGGAGAAAAATAAAAAAGTTTTGGTGTATGAGACCTAAACTGGTCATTCTCGAAGATAACCACCTTTTTCCTAGTTTAGCCCCTTTTTCTGGGGTGAGGGGAGTGGCTTCTTTGCGCAAAGGGTGTTTAACCCAAGCACAGAGGATAACCAGTAGTTTTGCCGATGTGTCTGACTATTTTGCCACGCTGGCTATTGAGGAGCTTTGTCTTGCTGGTGGGCAGTGGCTGCTTATTAATGCGGGGCTTTGTCCAAACGGTGAGGTTGTCCAAAAGATAAAATCTTTGCCCTCAGGATCTTTTTTGGTCGAGCAAGACAGCCAGCGGCTGGTGGCGTGCAAGTTGCAAGTGGAAAACGAGTTCACTTTTTCGCCAAAGTTTTTGCAAGACTTTTGGCAAAAAGAGGATACACTCACCTGCCACGCGGCGCTATACCAACACTGGTGGGAGCTTGTTGCCGATAACGGCAAGCAGATAGATACCGATTTCCAAAACTTTTACAGCCAGCAAGACAGCTTTAGCGTTCCTAGTCAGTTCACTACTCTGCTCAACCCTTACAGTGTATGGCTAGGCAAAGATGTGGAGCTGGATGTGGGGGCAATCTTGGACGCTCGCAAAGGGGCAATAATCCTCGAGGACGGCGTCAGAGTGGGTAGCAACGCTCTTTTGCAAGGTCCGTGCTTTGTGGGCAAAGATACGCAGATCAAACCTTTTGCTGACTTGAAAAACGGAACCACTATCGGCAGAAGTTGCAAAGTGGGGGGAGAGATAGACGGGGCGATCATCGATGACTTTTCCAACAAGCAGCATTATGGATTCATCGGGGAGAGTTATATCGGTTCTTGGGTAAATCTGGGGGCAGGCACCACTTGTTCTGACCTGAAGAACAACTACTCAGCGGTGAAAAGTTTTTCTAGTAGCCAACTCAAACAAGACACCAAACGGCAGTTTTTGGGATGTGTGGTCGGAGATTACACCAGACTGGGCATCGGCTCGATGATAAACACGGGAGCCTACATCGGAGAGGGTTGTTGCCTTTACGGCTCCAAGATTATAGAGGGCAAGGTGGGAAGCTTCAGATTTGGCAAAGTGGGAAGCCTAGATATTTACGACTTACCCAAATTTTTGCAAACCTTGCAGTTGGTCAAAGCCAGACGCGGGCAAAAGATCAGCACAGAAGAGAGAAAAAAGATCAAAGAAAATTTTAATAAAGAGTTGAAAAATTATGTCGATTAGAGTTAAATTTAGAACGGGCAGACAGCAGCTATATCACACACCAGAGTTCGCTATCTCCCCATTGCAAAGGGTGATCGTTAATCTGGAATACGGTTACGATATTGCCACGGTGATCGCCATCGGTGAAGAAGACAAGGTTCGCGAAGATTACAAGAAAATATTGCGCGTGGCAGACCAAAAAGATTTGGCGAGGTTGCACGCCTTAAAAGTTGAAGAGAAGAAGGCTGAGGAGATTTACAACAAGACGATAACCAACCATTCGATCGAGATGAACCTTTTTTACGGGGTTCAGCAGTTCGATGGTAAGAAGTTGCTTTTCTTGTTTACCTCCGAATTTAGGGTCGATTTTAGGGAGTTTGCCAAAGATTTGGCAACTATCTTCGGCAAAAGAATCGAGTTCATTCAGATCTCTTCCCGGGACAGAACCAAGAATATGGGTGGCGTTGGTGCTTGTGGCAGAGCTTACTGTTGTCACACCTATCTGCAGAGGTTTCAACCCATATCGGTGAAGATGGTCAAACAGCAAAACCTCTCTGGCAACCTCTCGCAAATAACAGGACCTTGTGGCAGGCTCTTGTGTTGTTTGGATTATGAGAAACAAACTTATCAAGATTTCCCCAAAATCGGCTTGAAGCTACGCTACAAGGGCGATCCTTACTTCATCGCCTCCAGTGATATTGCCAAGCAGAAGGTGATTTTGCAAGGCGTCAAAAGAGACCAAAAGCCAATCGAGATGGATCTGGAAAAAGTTAAAGCTCTTTTGAACAAGAAATAAGATGCTTCTATCTGCCAGCGGCTTAAAAGTTGGTTATCTGGGAAACGAGCTTTTCTCGAGCATCTCTTTTATGGTGCAAGCCTCCGACAAGATTGGCGTAATCGGCGACAACGGCTGTGGCAATCTTCTTTCTTTGCCGCACTTCTGGGTGAAGAGCCTTTGCTGGGCGGTGAGATCAGCAAAAGAAAGGGACTCAAGATAGCGCATCTGGAGCAAAGTTTGTCCGCTAGCTTGTCAAAGACGCTCTGGGAGTTTGTCAGCGGAGCCAGAGCCGATGTTTTTGCCCTTGAGGCAGAATTGGACGAGGTGACCAGGAATCTAGAGCAGACCCAGAGCCAAGATGTTTTGCTCCGCCATGCTGAGTTGAGCGAAAAGTTTGCCCAGATGGGCGGTTATGGCGTGAACTCTGAGATTAAGTCGGTGTTGTCTCATCTTAATTTTTTTGAAGACAGCTGGTGTCTGCCTTTGAGCAGTCTCAGCGGGGGGCAGGTGGCTCGCTTGCAACTGGCTAAGGTGCTACTGTCCAACTTCGATCTGCTTTTGTTGGATGAGCCGACTAACCATCTGGATTTTATGATGATCGCCTGGCTAGAAAAATATCTGCTCAACCTGAAGAAACCTTATCTGGTTATCTCTCACAACAGGAGTTTTTTGGATAAGGTTACCAGCAAACTTTTTCATCTCAACCAAAAAAAGTTGACCGTCTATCAAGGCAACTTCGCCCATTTCCAAAAGGAGTTCGTCGCCCTTTGTCGCCAGCAAAAAAAAGATTTTCTCTTACAAAAAAAGAAAATCGAGAAGACCAAAGATTTTGTGGCACGCAATATGGCAGGGCAAAAGACAAAACAGGCAGCCTCACGCCTCAAGTCATTGGAAAAGATAGAAGTTTTGGACGCACCGGCACAAGAAAAAGAGCTTAGCATCAAGTTTAATAAGGCGGAGCGAACCGGGCAAAAAGTTTTGCAGTGCCAAGGTTTGGCAGTTGGCTACGGAAAGCAGATTTTGGCAAAAGAGATAGAGTTACTCCTCTCTTACGGAGATCGGGTCGCCATCGTGGGCAAAAACGGCTGTGGCAAATCGACCTTCTTATCGACTATCTGCGGGGAGTTATCGCCTCTTTCGGGGCTAGTGAAGCACGGCAGCAAGTTGAAGATAGGTTACTTCGACCAGACTCACCTGCATCTGGACAGCCAGCAGACCGTGCTACAGGCGATTTGGTCTTTGCTACCAGGAGAGCCGATCGGCAAGCCCTTGTCTTACCTTGCCGTTTACGGATTTGCGGGCGATACGGTGGAGCGAAAAGTTGGCTCTTTGAGCGGAGGTGAGAAGTCCAGACTTTATTTGGCACGCTTGATTTTGCAAAACCCCAACTTGCTCATCTTGGACGAGCCGACCAACCACTTGGATCTAAAGACGATTTTGGCTCTGGAAAAGGCTCTGGTCGATTACCAAGGCAGCCTGCTTTTCGTCTCCCACGACAAATATTTTGTGGATAAGCTGGCTTCCAAGTTCTGGGTTTTTCAACAAGGTAGCATCAAAGAAAGTCTTGATTGTGACTATAGCGACTTCCAGCAGCGCAAAAACCCCAAAAAAAGCAAGAACCAGACGCCTAGCCCCAACAATAAACCCCGAAAGCGGATCAATCCGCACAAGCTGCAGATTATGGAAGCGGAGATCGAAAAGTTGGAAACCCAGATAAACGCTCTCAAACAAAACTTAGAAGATGGCTATCGGCTTTTGACCGACAAGAAGATTTATCAAAAACCTTCTGAGCTGGCGCGGGTGAACGCTCTTATCGCCGAGCAAAATAGCTGCCTTGTCCAATTAGAAGACACTTTGCAACAAAAAGAGAACGACTACTTGGAGTTGTGTTGATCTTGGTGATAAACCACTAAAAATCGGTAGGTGGCAGCCACGACAATATTTAGGGTGGCTGGACTACAATTTTTGACGATGTCTTGGTTGGTGTGATGATGCGAAAAAGGGTAGCCGATGACGGCGATAGTCGGGATACCCAGGAGCAAAAAAGGCAGGTGGTCGTCGCAAATATATCTGCCTTCGTCGTAGCTGAAGTTGGCAGTTTGCCAAAAAAGTTTGTTCACCTCAGGGGCAGAGAGTTGGGCAAACTTCTCTTGACAAAACTTTTGTCGTTTGCCGGCGACCATATCTAGCAGTATCACCAGCTGGTAATCGTCTTTTTCGATTTTGTCGGCGTAATTTTTGCTGCCCAGTATCCAGCCGTTACTGGAGTTTTTATCGCCTTGGTCTTCCAAATCGAAAAAAGCGAAATCTAAGCCAAACTTGAGTTTGCTTTGGGCAAACTTGGCAGCCAGAGTCAGCAAAGCCGCGCTCCCGCTGGCTCCATCGTTGGCTCCTACCACCGGCAGATTTGGATTTAAGGTGTCGTTGTCTGCTGCAAATCGGGTGTCGTAGTGGGTGCAAAGCAGCACTCTTTTTTTTACTTTTGGGTTGAGTCTGGCTAAGATGTTTACTCCCATTTGCAGTTTGCCGCCGAGCATGGTATAAAAGCTGTCTTTTATCACCTGACAACCATCCAGGGTAGCAAGCTCTTTGGTGATGTAGGTGCGAGCTAGCTCACAGCCAGGCGATTTTGGCTGGCGCACTCCCAGACTTACGATCTTCTCCAGATGTGAGAAGGCGGAGCAGTGCAGGCTAAGAGCCATCAGGTAAAAGCCAGCGGCTAAAAAGAGTTTTGGCAAAGTTTTTCCTTATTATTAATTAATGGGTCAAATCTATTGACACTAGAATAAAAAATAATCTCTCTGTAAAGAGAAAATATGGAAAAGATTAAAGAAAAAATTGCTCAATCGAAGCTGATAACAGATTTTTTGCAGTTACCCCAAGACACCGTGTTCGGCAGCAACGGCTCTTTGGATATTGCCCTGCGCCTTTATTTTTTGGCTAAGAAGCGACAAAAAAAGGTGGTGTTGGTCTGCTCAGATTTGCAAAAAGCGAAGAAGATTGTGCTAGATATCAACCTGCTCCAAGAAGATTTTGCTCACTACTTGCCCGATTTTGACATCTTGCCTTATGAGTGCCGCTCCTCTTCTTTGGGGGTGTTGGAGCAAAGGATCGTGGTTTTGCATCGTCTGCACTCGTCTAAGCCGGGCGTGTTTTGTTTGTCTGCGGCAGCCGCTTTGCGCCGTTTACCACTTGCCAAAAAGTTTCCTTCTTTCAATCTGAGGGCAGGACAAACTTTGTCCTCAGAGGAGCTGAGTAACAAACTGATCGCCTGCGGATACCAAAAGAGTTATCAAGCCTACAATAGCGGGGAGTTTGCCCAAAGGGGTGAAATCTTCGACATCTGCATCCCGGGAGGTCAATACGGGGTGCGTTTGGAGTATGATTACGATGCGATCGGGCGAATCCGCTATTTTGATTTGCAGACTCAGCTGACCACCCAAGAGCTGAAGACGGTGAAGGTGTTACCCGCTCGGGAGTTTTCCCTGTTCGATGCCTCTTGCCAAAACCAGCAGGTAGCCAAGAAGGTGAAGGAGTTTGGCTACTATCAAGGCATCGAGAACGACCTGTCCGCAATCTTCCCTTGCCAAGCTATCGTTGAGGATAGTCAGAGGCTACTTTTCTTGGACGATTTGTGTCTGGCTGAGCTGGCTCAGGAGCTGGCTGCACAAGCCAAGAGTTCCAGTCAAGAGGCCAACGAGATTTGGGTGGAACCAGAAGAGATTTTCTTGACCTCAAAAAAGCTATCAGAGATCGAAAGTTCGGCTTTTATTTTTAGCAATATTCAGCCAGAGCAGAAAAAGTTTTTGCCTTCTTCTATGCAGGTGGGGGTGAACCTGCAGGGCAATGTCAAACTTTTGCGCTTTGAGCTCAAAAGAGCGCTAGATTCGGGGCAGACGGTGATAATTCAGACGGACAACAAGGCGCAGATAAAAAGGCTCAAGAAGATGTTGCCTTCTTACCAAAGCCAGCTCTGTTTCGATTTGGGCGTTTTCTCCTCTGGATTTAGCTTGGCAGATGTTCGATTGTCTGTGTTCACCGACCACCAGATTTTCAACCGTTATGTTGCCAGCGGTTCCTCTTTTCAAGGTAAGAAAGCGGTGGAAAAGCCACAATTTTTGGTGCAAGGCGAATATCTGGTGCACTCCGACTACGGTATCGGCATCTACGGAGGACTAAAAACTACCTTGGTTGATGGCAAAACGGTGGAGTGTTTGGTGCTTTACTATCAAGGTGGTGATGCTATCTTCTTGCCCTCTTACGCTTTGGGCAAAGTTTCCAAGTTTGTGGCAGCCGAGGGTGTGGAGGTAAGACAAGATAAGATCGGCTCGAAGAAGTGGAAAAACACCAAAGCGAAAGTGAAGAAGCGCATCGAGGTGATCGCCAAAGATTTGGTCGATTTCTACGCCAAACGCTCCAAAGTCCAAGGCATTCCTTTCTTGCCCGACGACCAGATGCAAGAAAGTATGGAAGCGGAGTTTTTGTATGAGCCCACGCGTGACCAACTCAAGGCGATAAAGCAGATAAAAGAAGATATGCAGTCGCCCAAACCAATGGAGAGGCTCTTGTGTGGCGATGTGGGTTACGGCAAGACGGAGGTGGCAGTTCGTGCCGCTTTCAAGGCGGTTTGCTCCTCTTATCAGGTGGCAGTCTTATCACCAACCACTCTGCTTTGTGAGCAGCTTTTCACCGTTTTCTCGCAGCGTCTGGCGATGTATCCGGTCAAAATCAAGATGCTCAGCCGCTTTGTGGGCAAGGCTCAGCAGAAGAAAGTTATCCAAGAACTTAATCAAGGTAAGGTCGATATTGTCATCGGCACCCATCGGCTACTCTCGAAAGACATCGCTTTTCCTAAGCTAGGGCTTTTGGTGATCGATGAGGAACACCGTTTCGGCGTGCGTGCCAAAGAGAAACTTCGCAAGATGAAGCTCAATATAGACACGCTTTATATGTCGGCCACGCCAATCCCCAGAACCTTAAACATGGCTTTGAGTGGTGTGAAAGATATCAGCCTTATTTTGTCTAGTCCCAAACAAAGAGTGCCGATAAACGCGGTGGTCAGCTACTACCAAAAAAGTTTGCTCCGGAGCGCTATCCAAAAAGAGGTGGCTCGCTCTGGTCAAGTTTTCTTCGTCCACAATCGTGTGGAAAGTATCCAAAAAGAGCTGGAGAAGTTGCAAGCTCTCTTGCCCAAGGTGAGCATGAAGGTGGCTCACGGGCAGATGAGAGAGGCTGAGTTGGAGAAGATAATCTTAGATTTTTACCACAACAAGTTTTCGGTCTTGGTCTGCACCAGCATCATCGAGAACGGCATCGACATTGCCAACGCCAACACGATTATCGTCAATCGTGCCGACCTTTTTGGGCTATCTAGTCTTTATCAGCTCAAAGGCAGAGTAGGCAGGAGCAGTCAACGGGGCTACTGCTACTACTTGTTGCCTAAAGGAGCCACCCAAGAGCAAAGAAGCAGGCTACAATCTCTCTCGGCGCCAGGCAGTAGTGGCTACAAGGTGGCAATGCTGGATATGCAAGTCAGGGGTGTGGGTTCGATGGTAGGCACAGGGCAGTCGGGCAACATCGCCCAAATCGGCTTCAACTACTACAACAATTTGCTCAGCGACGCCATTGCCAACATTAGCGAGGGCAAGAGGTTCAAGCCGCAAGAGGTCGATGTGGATCTGGAAGGAGAGTTTTACATCCCCGCAGATTACATTCAAGATGGCGAAATTCGTCTGCAGATTTACTCCCGCATGCTAAAATTAACTCAGAAGAAGCAGTTCGACCAGCTGGTTTTGGAGCTAGAAAATCGTTTTGGCTCTTTGCCTGCTGGCGTATTGTCTGTGGTGGCTTATTACACCATAACGGTTCTTGCCCAAAGCATCGGGATAAGTAAGCTAAAGCACTACCAAAAAAGGTTGGTTTTGACTTTTGGCAAAGTGCCAGACCAAAAAAGGCTAGAGAAGTTGATGACCTCTGGTTATCAAGTGGAGTTCGATTTAAGGCAAGGTTTTTGTCTGAAGGTGATTGTGGGCGCAAAGCAAGATTTGGTTAAGATAGTCGAGATTTTAACGCTTCTAGATCTCAGCTAATAGCCTGGCTCCATCTTTGTTGATAACGATATCGTCTTCGATTCTGATGCCAAACCCCTCTTGCCAGAAGTAAAGTCCTGGCTCGACGGTGATGACCATATTTTCTTGCAGGGGCAGGTCGCTAAGGCTCAAATCGTGAGTCTCCAGCCCCAGATGGTGGCAAACGCTGTGCATAAAAAAGTTGCCAAGCTCCGATTTGTCTGTGATCACTCCCATCTGCATCAGCCCTTGGCAGAGAACCTGGCGGCAGATTTTGTTCAAATCTGATAAGAGCATCTTCGGTTTAGCCTCTTTTATCACCTGCTCTTGAGCCTTTTTCACCCAGAGTAAAGCTTGCTCTTGCAAGCTGCTTGGCTCTAAGAAATAAGAGCGAGAGATATCGGCGCAGTAGTTTTGATACTTTGCTCCCAAGTCGAAAAGGATGTTGCCCTGCATCTTGTTGGCGTAGCCCTGTTTGTGCAAGATGCACGAGCTGCTATCGGCAGCGATGATGGGGGTGAAAGCTTGCTCTAAAACGCCTTCTTGGGCAAGGTAGTAGTCGAACTCCGCTTTGAGCTGCCACTCCATCACCCCAGGGATCAAAAAAGGTTGCAAGTGGTTTATTGCCTTTAGGGTAAGGGCGTTGGCTTGCTTTAACTTTTCCAGCTCTTGTCTGTCTTTCACCATCCGCAAAGGCGCTACGATAGAGGCAGCGTCCGCCAGCTTTTCGTTTTTGAACTCCTTGCCCAAAACGCTCACCTCTTGGCAAAGAGGGTTGGTTTTATCCAGACTCTTAGCGCAAGCAAGGTCGTTGAAGAGTTTGCTGAATTTGATCTTGTGCAAGAAACTCAAAAGATTTTGGCTCTCTTTGCTTACCCCATAGCGGTAAGCTACCGTCGTTTGTCCGCTCCAGAGTCTCTCGGTTTCGCCTTTTTTGGTGATGAAGTAATAGACCTCTTTGTTCGAGGCGAGCAAAAAATCGGCTTTTTCAAAATCGAGATAAGTAAGGTTAGCCTTTTGGCTAAACAAAGCCCACTGACCTTGCTCCAGTTTGGCTTGAACTTTTTTGACTCTTTGCAGGCTATTCGAAAAGGTCTTCATAGTCGATGATCTCTTCCGAGCCGCTTTGATCGGAGCCAGAAGAGTAGTCCGAGCCGTTGGAGCTGGTGTTGCCACTGAGGTTGCCCAGGCTCACATCCAAATCGACACTTCCGCCCAGAGTAACATCCTCACCAGCGGCAGGCACCGTCGAGATTACCACCCCTTTTCTGATCTCTTGGTTGTAATATTTGGAAACCTTACCCAGTTTCAGTCCTAAAGTTTCCATCTGGCTCTTGACCAGCTCTAGGTCGGTGCCGATCAGCAAAGGCATCTTAATCATCTTCATCCCTTTGCTCAGCACCACATTGATGGTGCGAAACCTTTTTACAATCGAGCTGTCGGCTGGCTCTTGCTCGATGATGTGTCCCA
The DNA here is from genome assembly GCA_965228195.1 of Cloacimonadales bacterium (SeqCode). GTDB lineage: Bacteria > Cloacimonadota > Cloacimonadia. Next base: position 149,442 of record OZ245797.1, on the reverse strand, counting down.
CCGGGTAAACGCTGCTGTATTCTCGGGCAATATCTTGAATATAAAGTTTGTTCTCTTTGCACACATCGGCAGCTTTGGGGAAGTTCATCCCGACTAAATTGGGGACGATAGACTCGTTGCCGTGGTCAACCACCAGCTTCATAACGATGTTGGTCGAAAACATACCCAAAAAAAACAGCACAATCATTATTCCCAAAATCAAAAATCCAGCCACTATCTTCTTCAACCGTTTTTTCTTTTTAAGTTCTGCGTAATCCATAATAATTTTTTCCTTGCTCTTTTTTTAAAATCTTCTTATCTTCCGCTCGACACTGCGCACCGTCCCCAGTTTTTCAATCTCGGCGATCGCTTTGTTTAGCGACTGCGGAGTGCTGGTGACCAAAAACAGAGTAATCTCCAAGTTATGGTCTTTGCGAAGTTTGCTTCCCGTTTTTTCCACGCTCAAATCGTATTTGGCAATGATCGACAAGATGTCGATTAAAATATTACTTTTATTTTTGCAAACGATCTTCAATCGATTGATGTTGCCTTTGCCGGTGGACTTTCCGCTGGAGTAGTCCCAATCGATGGAGATAAACCTCTCGGGCATCTGTTCTTGTTTGAGCAAAAAGTTGGGTTCGTGGCAATCTTGGCGATGAACGATAATCCCGCGACCTTTGGTGACAAATCCGATAATCTTGTCTCCTGGTAGTGGCGTGCAACAGCCAGCGTATTTGATCATCAAGTTCTTTTGTCCGTCCACGATCACGCCCGATATCTTGTCTGTCAAACTTTCTTTTTTCTTCTCTGGGATCTTCTTTTTGCTCTCTGGTGTGGTAGATCTCATCTTTTGGATAATCTGATCGAAGATGATGTTTCCTTGTCCCAGATGAGCGTAAAAATCTTGTGCGTTGCTAAAGTGAAACTTCTTAGCCAGATCTATGACCTCTTGCTCAGAGTCGAATTTGAGGTGAAACTTGCGGCATTTTTTAACAAAAATCTCTTTGCCCAGCTCGATAGCGTCTTCTAGGCGTCTTTTTTTCAGGTGAGAGCGAATCTTGGAGCGAGCCTTAGAAGATTTGACATATTTTAGCCAGTTTTTGCTGATGTTGATCTTGTTCGAGGTCTCCACTTCCACCTTGTCGCCGGTCTTCAGCTTGGTTCGCAAGGGCTTTATCACCCCGTTTACCTTGCCGCTCAGACAGCAAGAACCCACTTGGGTATGGATAAAAAAGGCGAAGTCCAAGATGCAGGCGCCTTTGGGCAGCTCGATCAGATCGCCTTTGGGGGTGGTGACGATGATGATCTCGGGGTAGAGGTCCATCTGCAAGTTGTCCAAGAAGTCGTCGCTGACTTGTTCCGCGTTGTTTTGCAAAAATTTCCGCACAAATCCGAGTTGCGATTCAAACTCTTGGCTTACCCCTTGCGAGGCTGCTCTTTCCAAGTTTTTGTTGGAGTAGTTGGTGCGCTCTTTGTAGCGCCAGTGCGCTGCCACGCCCTCTTCGGCGTATTTGTCCATATTGTGGGTGCGGATCTGCACCTCCAGCTTCTTGTTTTGCGGCCCGATGACCACCGTGTGCAGCGACTGGTAGCCGTTGGGTTTGGGGTTAGCGATGTAATCTTTGACGATGTTCAAAGGCTTGTAAACGGCGTGCAAAGCGCCAAAAGCGTAGTAACACTCTTCCTGTTTATCCACCAAAATTCGCACCGCATTTAGGTCTAAAATCTCTTCGTAGGGGACACCACGGACGCTGTTTTTGCGGAAGATACTGTAAAAATGTTTGCTGCGCGAGAGCACCTTGGCTTTGATGTTGTATTTTTGCAGCTGCTGATCGATCTGTTTGCACACCACTTCGTTCAAAAACTTGTCCCGCTGCTCTTTTTTGATCTGCACCAGAGCGGCAATCCTTTGGTAAGAGCTAGGATGCAAAACTTTCAGACAGCGGTCTTCTAGCTCGTTTTTTATCCAAGACAGACCAAATCTATTGGCCAGCGGGGCGTAAATAGACAGAGTCGAACGAGCAATCCTTTTTTGTTTGGCAGCAGGAAGATAGTTGATAGTTCGCATATTGTGTAACCTGTCTGCCAGCTTGATCAAGATGACCCGCACATCTTTGGTGATCGAAACCAGCAACTTGCGAAAGTTTTCTGCCTGCTTGTCCATATGGGATGATCCCTCGAAGTGTAAGTCGGAGATCTTGGTCACGCCTTCCACTAAACCTGCCACCCGCTCACCAAAAAGCTCACAGACGCTTTGGTGGTCGTGTTGGGTGTCTTCGATGACATCGTGCAGAAGCCCTGCGATTATCACGCTGGTGTCCATATTGAGCTTGGCCAGGATATAGGCTGTGTTGAGTGGGTGGATGATGTAATCTTCGCCCGAGTCTCGTTTTTGTCCTTGGTGCGCCTGACTGGCAAAATCGACTGCCCTTTTTAACTGGTCTATGTCGGGGCTGTTATTGAGCTTTGCCAGTTCGTCCCAGAAGTTTTCTTGGGTGATGTTACAAAAAACCATCTACTTCTTCAATAAATGCAAAAAAGCTTTGCCCATAAGTTTGTAGTTCATCAGCATATTGGTGTAGGCGGCGTTTGCCAGAGGGCAGTAACAGCCACTCTTCTTTATCTCTTGGCGGGCTTTTTTGGCCTTTTGGGAAAACCAAATCTTCTTGAACTTTTTCTTGTTAATGTTTCCCAAACTTTTGGCTTTCATACAGCAAAACCACACATCTCCTGCGGGCGAGAGTTGCATAGAGGCGATCCCCGCATAGCAGTCGTAAATCTTGTGTTGGCAAAGCAGCATCTTTTTCACCATCTGGTAGTAGTGCAACCGAAAAAATTGGGTAATCTTGTTGAGTCCCGTGTAGTGATCGTTTTTGATGCGATGGATAAGCAAGTCGACTGCCGCCGCGTAGTTCCAAGGGGCAGGGGCAATATTTTCGTTCATCGTGCCTAGCTCTACTCGATTTTCGGCAATCTCGGTAAGGTAAGCGTCAGGCTTCATATCCATCAGGGTTTGGCTGATGTAAGCAAAGTTTTGTGAGTTGAAGCCAGAGATGACCGTGTGAATGCCCAAGTTCAAATTTTTCACTCTTTTTTTGATTTTGCAAAGTCCCTGATAAGTCCGAATCGCTTTGCTGTAGGCGCCTGGCACTCCTCTTATCTGATCGTTGGCAGAGCCTATCTCGTCTATGGAAAGGTTGATGTTGATCGTCGATTTTGGGCAATGTTTGCAAATCTCTAGCACATTGGAAACTATCTTCTTACTCAAAAGTCCGTTGGTAGGGATGTTGATAATCTTGGGTCTTGAGATATCGTAGCAAGATTCGACCAGCTTGATAATATCACGGCGTAAAAAAGGCTCGCCTCCCGAAAAGGTTATCCAGTAGGGAGCTTTGCCCAGCTGTCTGAAAAACTGCTCGTATTTTTTCAGACTCAGCTCAGGCGATCTTTTCTTGTAGATTTGGCAGGTCTTGCATCTGGAGTTGCACCGATAACTGACGCTAATCGTGTAGTTAATCGGTAAAAGGCGAGGAAACCCGAAAGCTCTTTGCATCTTAAAAAAGAAAGTTTTAATTAAAATTTTTAGCATAGTTACCTTGTTACCTTTCGTTCAATATTTTGGCTGATTTTGCCTAATCCCAAAAAACGCCTGTGGCGATGGTTTGAGCCGTGGCTTGCATATGGATGGTTTGGTTTTCAATGGTGATGTCCAGATCACCGCCTTCGCTGATCACCTTAATTTTTTGCCCGACTTTGCCTTGTTTGTGGGCGACAAAACCGGAGGCACAACAACCGGTGCCACAAGCCAAGGTGTGACCAGCACCGCGCTCCCAGGTGAAAACCTTGATCTTGTCTTTGCCTACAACCTCGATAAAGTTGACGTTGATCCCTTTTGGGAAAAGGTTTAGTTTTTCGATGGTAGCCCCGCACTCTTCCACCAAATCTTTTCCGTTTTTGGCAAAAATCACGCCGTGTGGCACACCCACTTGGGCGAGGTAGAGGCGGAAGCGATCGCTCAAGATGGGGTAGTCCCAAACATCTTCCCAAGGCGGGTAGCTTTTGGCGTATAGCGGCACTCCCATTTCGACTCTTACTGGGCAAATCTTTTGATCTCTTTGTCCAAAAACTTTTACCTTCTTGTTACCGTCGTCGGTGGCAACGGTGAACTGGTTTGAGCCGACAAGCTTTTGGTCGTAAACGAATTTGCTAAAACAGCGAAGCCCGTTGCCGCACATCGCCGCAAAAGAACCATCGGAGTTTAGATAGTCCATCTTTAGCAGCCCATCGGAGTTTTTTCGCACCAAGATAAGACCATCGCTACCCACTCCAAAACGGCGGTGGCAAACTTCTTTTGCCAGTGTAGCCGGATCTTCGATCCTTTTTTCTATATCCAAGATGCAGATAAAGTCGTTGCCAAGCCCCGAGATTTTGCTAAATTTTATCACTCTAGTTCCTTCAAAACATTTTGGGCAAAGAATAAGCGGCGTTGATGTTGTCAAATAGTTTTTGTGGGGGGATTAGCTCTGACTCTTTGCGAAGAGTCAGAGCTAATCTGTTTTCTTTTTTTATAAAGCAGGAAGCACTAGTCCTGTCCTTATTCTACTAAGCAATTAAATTTTTTCTCCTGCGGAGGGCTTATATGACCACTAAAATATAGTCTCAAATTTATTGCTTCATTATTAGTGGTCATAAATTAAGAGTTAAAAATGAAAAATTCATTCAAACCCTTTCCCACTAAGTGATGGTGTTAATTTTTTCACTTTTATTTTTAATTAACAATTATCCAATATAACTTGTTAATTGCTTTGGAACGGAAGCGACAAAGCTGTGGGGACAACCTCCGCTTAAAGGGAAATTAGCCCTTTTTCATTACTTTGTTAAGCCAGCGACACCAATCACTTTTTAAGTAGAGGTGCAAAGCCATATGCCGAAAATGACAAGACTACGGGTAATGAGCGGGAACAACCACACTTTTTTACTTTGCTGGTGACACGCCCCGTCGCTGGCGTTCTGAAGCGGAGTTGTCTTTTCTGTTACTCTTTTCGGCAATCCGAAAAGAGTAAGCCCTCCGCAGGAGAAAGCAATATTAGCGTGCAAGGCGAGGTTTAGAAATTTAGCTCTTTGATTATGTATTTTGTTTTTACTTTTAGCTTTGGACACCCAAAGGGAAAAGCAAAAACTCTTCGCCTTTAGGCGAAAAGATCGTCTCTCCGCAGGAGAAAAATATATTACTTTGATACTTAAAAAAAAGATAGAACCCAACTCTGGCAAGAGACACTCTGCAAGAGTCTTCCCATATTCCCGCACTTTTCATTTGACAACTTAAAGGGGTGAAAAAGATTTCTACTAAATTTATTAGGTAACCGATTTATGAAAAAAAAACTGATACTACTGGCGATTGTCGCTCTGGGTGTTTATCTTATTTTTGCTATGCTAGGCAGGACGGTGAAGCTCTCTGCTCTGACGGCTTTGTTCGCTTTTGCCCTTTTTTATATTAACAAAAACCGCAAGTTTTGGTCTTTGCAAGACCAATCGAAAATAAAAAATCTTAAAAATAAGCTAAAATTGGAAGTGGTCTTTTATCTAAATATAATCTTTTCGATAGGGTATTTAGTGGCTTTGTGTGCAATTTTGGTTAAATAGGAGTTGGAAAATATGTTCAAATTAAAGTGTGTTAACTGTGGGGCAGAATACCAAAAGGGAGAGGTGGAGTATCTTTGTCCTGTGTGCGAGGCTACCAATGTGGAAGGTCAACCGACTAAAGGTATCTTGAAAGTCGTTTACGATTACGATGGTATCGACAAAAGTTTTGCTCAGTTGAAGGCGGACGAGTTTTTGGATTTGTTGCCGATCGACAACAAAGACAGCTTGCCAAACCTTAGAGTAGGCAAGACTCCGATGTATAAATACACCACCTTGCCCAAATACGGCGATCTGGATTTCAACCTTTTCATCAAAGACGAAGGGGTCAATCCGACTTTTTCTTTCAAAGATAGAGCCTCTTATGTGGTTAGTGCTTACGCCAAAGAGAACGGCAAAGATGTGATCGTGGCAGCCTCCACGGGTAACGCTGGCTCTTCCTTGGCAGGTATTTGCGCCGCGCAAGGACAAAAAGCGGTGATAATGGTGCCAGCGGCGGCTCCGATAGCCAAGCTTACCCAAGTGATGATGTATGGGGCAAAGTTGGTGCCGGTGGACGGTATCTACGATGACGCTTTTGCTCTTTCGATGGCAGCCAGCAAGAAGTTCGGTTGGTATAATCGCAACACCGCTTACAATCCACACACCGTGGAGGGCAAAAAGGTTGTCTCTTTCGAGATTTACGATCAAGTAAAAGATGTGGACACCGTCTTTGTTTCTGTTGGCGATGGTTGTATCGTTGGCGGTGTGTTCAAAGGGTTTGAAGACCTTTTGAAGATGAATATTATCAAGAAGATGCCCAAGATCGTGGCTGTTCAATCGGAAAAAAGCTCCAACATCTATCGCAACTACCAAAACGACGACTTTAGTTGTGTGGCAGCGACCACTTTGGCTGACTCCATCTCGGTGGATGTGCCTGCCAACTACTATATGGTCAAAAATTTCTTGAGCGACTACGATAGCGACTGTATCACCGTTAGCGACGATGATATCTTGAACGCTAGTCTCACCTTGAGTCAAAACACAGGGATTTTCTCCGAGCCAGCGGCAGCTTGTGCTTTTGCCGGAATGTTGAAATACTCGCAAGAGGGCAAAATCCCAGCCGGCAGTAATGCTTGTGTGCTACTGACAGGTTGTGGACTCAAAGATCTTGCCTCGGCACAAAGAGTGGTGAAGATGCCTGAGGCTGTGGCTCCAAGCGAAGAATCTTTGCAAAAGATAAAGTTGTAAGCTGACAAGATGACTAGATGGCCAAGAGGTTAAAGCGCAAAAAAGGTGCGGTGCAGGAGTGGGTAGAGGCGATTTTGTTCGCCTTGGTGGTAGCGATGATTATCCGCAACTACACCTTTCAAAACTTCAAGATACCCTCGGGGTCGATGGAGAAAAGTTTGCTTGTGGGCGATTACTTGATTGCCAACAAGTTAAAATACTTTTTTGATGATCCGCAAAGGTTCGACATTGTCACCTTTCGCAACCCAGCCCAGGCTACAGAGCCAGGTTTGCCGTGTGTGCAAAATGGCTATCGCAACACCCGCTCAGATTTCGTGAAGATCTATCCGCCGCTCTATTGGGACAAAAAAGATTGGTTCTACTTCGGCATCGATAAGATAACTTTTGCGGGAATCTGCTACTACGGCAAAGCCAACTTGGTCAAAAGGGTGATCGGGATGCCGGGTGACACCTTAGAGATTAAAGACAGGCAAACCTACATCAATGGAAAACAAATCGCAGAAGAGTTTGTTAACAACTCTTTGCCTCAGATTTTGCCCCGCTACACGGGGATCGAGCAGCTGGATATTTTTTGGGGTGATGAGTTTATGGGGTCTATCGACAACTTTGGCCCGGTGGTGGTGCCGCAAGGCAAATATTTTGTGATGGGTGACAATCGCCAAAACAGTTTCGATAGTAGATTTTGGGGATTTTTGGACGAGCAAGACATCACCGGCACACCGTATCTGATCTTGTTTTCCGTCGGTGAGAATGGGCGCAGATCCGGCAGATATTTAAAACTGATTAAGTGATAAAATAGGGAGCAAACAAAGTGGCAAAAACTGCAATAAATCCAACCAGAGAGCAGAACTATCCTCTTTGGTATCAAGAAGTCATAAAAGCGGCAGACATGGCTGAAAGTAGCTCTGTGCGCGGCTGTATGGTCATAAAGCCTTGGGGCTATGCCATCTGGGAAAACATACGAAAAGCTTTGGATAAAGCTTTCAAAAAAACAGGACACCAAAACGCTTACTTTCCGCTTTTCATCCCGAAAAGTTATCTGGAAAAAGAGGCTGAACATGTGGAAGGGTTTGCCAAGGAGTGTGCCGTGGTTACCCACTCCAGGCTGGAGCAAGTGGAAGGTGAAGATGGTTTGAAGCCGGCAGGCAAGCTCACCCAAGAGTTGGTGGTGCGTCCAACCTCGGAGACGATCATCGGAGAATCTTTTTCCAAATGGGTAAAATCTTACAAAGATTTGCCACTTTTGATCAATCAATGGGCTAATGTGGTCAGATGGGAGTTGCGTCCTCGCCTATTTTTGCGGACAGCCGAGTTTTTGTGGCAAGAAGGACACACCGTCCACGCCGGCAGCCAAGAGGCAGAAGCGGAGTCTTTGCAGATTTTAGACCTTTACGCCGAATTTTGTCGTGATTTTTTGGCGATGCCGGTGTTGAAAGGCAAGAAGAGTGAGTCGGAAAAGTTTCCCGGTGCGGTGGATACCTACTGTATCGAGGCGATGATGCAAGACAAAAAAGCTTTGCAAGCCGGCACCAGTCATTTCTTGGGACAAAATTTTGCTAAATCCTCGCAAATCAAGTTTCAGAACCAAGAAGGGGAGATGGAGTTCGCTTGGACGACCTCTTGGGGAGTTTCCACCCGCCTTATCGGTGGGCTTATTATGGCTCACTCCGATGATAACGGTTTGGTGTTGCCGCCAAGGATTGCCCCGGCTCAGATTGTCCTTTTACCAATCTACAAAAGCGATGAGGAAAAAGTGAGGGTGCTGGACTACCTTGGCAAGCTCAAAAGCGACTTGGAAGAGATCTACTATTACAAACAACCACTGGAGGTGATCTTGGACGATAGCGATGCTACCTCTTCTGCCCGAAGTTGGCAATGGATAAAAAAAGGCGTGCCTATCAGAGTGGAAGTGGGCGGGCGAGATTTGGAGAAAGATGCGCTTTTTGTGGGACGCCGTGATCATGAACCTGGCCAAAAAAAGAGTGTGCCAAGGCAAAAGTTTTTGCAAGAGGTAGGCTCGATTTTGGACAACATTCAGTTTGCTATCTATAGTAAAGCAAAATCTTTTTTGAAGGCGAACACTAAAATTGTTGACAAAAAAGACGAGTTTTTTGATTTGTTTAAATCTAGTGGAAAACAGATTTTTGCTTTGTCGCACTGGTGCGGATGCCCAGAGTGCGAACAAGATATCAAACAAGAGTTAAAAGCGACGGTTAGGTGCATACCTTTTGCCTCTCAAGAAGAGGAAGGGGAGTGCATTTACTGCGGTAAAAAGAGCCAAAGAAGGGTTGTTTTTGCCAAGTCGTATTAAATTTTATTTGTAAGGGGATTAAAATGAAAAGATTGGTAATCGGTATGGGATCGTGCGGTAAATCTGCTGGTGCCGGAGATGTGTTGGATAGAGCGCAAGAGCTTTTGAAAAAAAGCAAAAGCAATGTGGAGCTGGACACCACCGGCTGTATCGGGATGTGTTACAACGAACCGTTGGTTTTTGTGGAAGACGAAGATCATCAAAGAACTGTTTACGCCCATGTGACGCCTAAAGTGCTGGACTCTATTTTTGATGAACACCTTTTGGGTGGTAAAATCGTGGAAAGCCATCGGATTATCGATCAAGATGTTAATCTCGAAGACGCCTTTTTCTCCAAGCAAAAAAGGATAGCTTTGCGAAATGTGGGAAACCTTAACCCCGAGTCTTTTACCGATTACGAGAACAGAGAAGGGTTTAAAGCTTTGCAAAAAGCGCTCAACTCTACCCCAGAAGAGCTTTTGCAGACGGTGCAAGACAGCGGACTTCGAGGTCGTGGTGGTGGAGGAGCTTCCACGGGAATGAAATGGGGCTTTGCCAAAGGGGCAAAAGGCGACAAAAAGTATCTCATCTGTAACGCCGACGAGGGAGACCCAGGAGCGTTTATGGACAGGTCTTTGTTGGAAGGCAACCCTTATTTGGTCATCGAGGGGATGATTATCGCCGGCTACACCATCGGAGCCGACGAAGGTTACTTGTATGTTCGTGCCGAGTATCCGCTGGCTATCAAACACTTGCGCACAGCCATCTCGGAGCTAGAGGCGAAAAACTACTTGGGCGAAAACATCTTGGGTAGCGGCTTCAACTTCACTCTGCATATCAAAGAGGGTGCGGGCGCTTTCGTTTGTGGCGAGGAGACAGCTTTGATCGCCTCTATCGAGGGTAAGAGAGGAATGCCGAGAAGAAGACCGCCGTTCCCTGCTATTCGTGGGCTTTTTGACTGTCCTACCAATGTGAACAATGTGGAAACTTTTGCCAACATTCCGTGGATTGTGTTGAACGGCGCCAAAGAGTATCGTAAAAACGGAACAGAAAAATCGGCAGGAACGAAAGTTTTTGCCTTAGCTGGCAAGATAAAAAGGTCTGGCTTGGTGGAAGTTCCTATGGGGACGACCCTTAGAGAGGTTATCTTCGATATCGGAGGTGGCATAAAAGATGGTGGCAAATTCAAAGCTGTCCAAATGGGTGGACCATCTGGTGGCTGTATCCCTGAGAAGTATCTGGATCTGCCTATCGACTACGACTCGATCAACCAAACCGGAGCCATCATGGGCTCTGGCGGAATGGTGGTGATGGACGAATCTTCTTGTATGGTGGAGGTTGCTAAATATTTCTTGTCTTTTACCCAAAAAGAGAGTTGTGGTAAATGCCCATTTTGTAGGATCGGAACCAAAAGAATGTTGGAGATCTTGGAGCGAATTACTGGCGGCAAAGGCAAGATGGAAGATATCGACAAACTTTATGAGCTGGCTGAAAACATCAAAAACTCCACTCTTTGTGGATTGGGACAGTCTGCACCAAATCCAGTGTTGACCACCTTGAAATATTTTAAAGACGAATATATCGCTCACATAAAAGACAAAGAGTGTGTGGCAGGTGTATGCACCAACCTAAAGAGTTACCAAATCGATCAAGAAAAGTGTATCGGTTGTACACTTTGCGCACGCAAATGTCCGCAAGAGTGTATCAGCGGTCAGGTGAAAAAGCCTCACAAAATCGACCAAGAGCTTTGTGTCAAGTGCGGTATCTGTATGGATGTGTGTAAGTTCGATGCGGTAAAACTTGTTTAATATCGTCCTTTTTCAGCCAGAGATAGCGCAAAACACAGGTAATATCGGTAGGCTCTGCGTCGGCACTGGCTCCAAGTTGCATATCATAAGACCGATGAAGTTTATGATCGACGATAAGAGTGTCCGACGAGCGGGGCTAGACTATTGGGCTAAGCTCGACTACACCGTTTACGATAGCTGGCAAGAGATGTGCCAAGCAAATCCTTTGGCAAGGTTCCATCTGGCAACCACCAAAGCCAAGCGGGTTTACTCTAGTGTCGATTATCAAGCAGAAGATTTTTTTGTGTTTGGCCCCGAGAGCAGAGGCTTGCCCGAGGATCTACTAGAGCGGTATAGCGACTCTACCATCACCATCCCAATGCATGAGGATATTCGTTCGATAAACTTGAGTAACAGTGTGGCGATTGTCCTTTATGAGGCAGCAAGGCAAAAAGGGTTTAAATGGAAAAATTTGTAATTCACGGGCAAAAAAAGCTTGCCGGAGCCGTTGAGGTAGGAGGAGCTAAAAACGCGGTGTTGCCGATTATGGCTGCCACCATGCTTGCCAAAGGCAAGTTCGTTTTGAGAAATGTTCCTCAACTGCAAGATGTTGAGTTTATGGCGTCGCTACTAGAGACTATGGGGGTCAAGGTCGAACACCAAGGCTCTACGATGAGCATCGACACATCTTGTGTCTGTTTTCAAGAGGCTCCTTACGATATTGTCCGCAAGATGCGTGCTTCTATCTATGTTATGGCACCGCAACTGGCACTATTGGGCAAAGCTAGCGTCTCCTTTCCGGGGGGGTGTGCTATCGGCGCTCGTCCTGTGGATCTGCACCTGAAGGCGATGGAAGCTTTGGGGGCTAAGATAACCATCAATCACGGCAACATCTTGGCATTTGCCGAGTCGCTTGCTGGTTGCAACTTCCATTTCGAAAAAATTTCGGTGGGTGCAACGGCTAATATGTTGATGGCTAGCTGTTTAGCCCAAGGGCAAACGGTGATAGAGAACGCAGCCAAAGAGCCAGAGATAGACGACTTGGCGAACTTCCTTACCAAGATGGGAGCCTCTATTAAGGGGGTGGGCAGCTCTACCTTAACCGTAAACGGCGTTGACACTTTGCACGCTTGTGATTACACGGTGATTCCCGACAGAATCGAGGCAGGAACTTTCTTGCTAGCCGGGGCGATTACGGGTAGCAAAATAACGGTCAAAAATTGTTGTCCAGCTCACTTGAAGGCTCTTCTACAAAAGATGGAAGACACCGGTTGTAAATTCCAGATAGACCAAGATACCATAGAGGTTATACCACCTGCAGATATAGTTTCGGCAAAGAAGATAATCACTACCGAATACCCGGGGTTCCCGACAGATTTGCAGGCGCAGTTTATGACTTATATGTCTGTTGCCAAAGGTAGTTGTGTCATCGAAGACACCATCTTTCCCGATAGGTTTATGCATGTGGCAGAGCTAGGGCGTTTGGGCGCTAATATCCAGATGGAAAAAAATATTGCTATCGTCGAGGGCGTTGCGTCTTTGAGCGGTGCCAAGGTGATGGCCACAGACCTTAGAGCCAGTGCGGCGTTGGTGTTGGCAGGACTCGCCAGTGATAATACCACCGAGATAATCCGTATCTACCACATCAAAAGAGGCTACGAAAACATCGAGAAAAAACTGCAAAAATTGGGTGCGGATATTCAGCTGGTAAGTTATTGAAAAAAAATCAGTTTAAAACAAGAAAAAAAGCCACGGAAATCTGTGGCTTTTTTTTCTTCTATTGGACAAATGTATAAGCTTACTCTTTACTCATAAAGTCGATGCCCGTGCTTTTTTGGGCCCTTTCGATGAGTTCTTGGGCGAGCTGGTTTTGGCGTTCGATGAGCGGCTTCAGATCGAAGTTGTGCTTGCCGTTTTCGACAATAACTTTGCCGTTGATGATGCAGGTGTCGACACTGTTGGTGTCCTGGCAGAAGATCAGAGCTGCCACAGGGTCGCTCATCCCGCCCGCGTAGGCTATCCTTTCCATATCGTAGAGGACGATGTCGGCACATTTGCCCTCTTCTAGACTACCAATATCCTCGCGTCCTAGAGCCAAAGCACCGCCTTTGGTGGCTATCCACAAAACATCACGAGCGGTGAGCCAGTTAGATTTGCTTTCTCTTAGCCGAGACAGGAGCATCGCCAGACGCGCTTCTGCCAGCATATTGGACGAGTCGTTGGAGGCTGAGCCGTCCACACCAAGACCGACACAAACACCCGCATCGAGCATCTCCCTGATGCGAGCAATCCCTGAGCCCAGGCGCATATTGGAAGACGGACAGTGAGAGATGCCCATCTTTCTTTTGCCCATAGTTTCGATCTCGTCATCGCTAAGGTGGATGGAGTGTGCCGTCCAAGAGTAATCAGCGATCCAGCCATGCTTGTCTAAATACTTAGCCGGGCGCGCACCAAACTTCTCCAGACAAAAGTTCTCCTCGTCTTTGGTCTCTGCCAAATGAGTGTGAATCATCAGGTTGCACTCTTTGGCAAACTCGGCAACGCTCGCCATCTGGGAGCCGGTGACCGAAAAAGGAGAGCAAGGAGCCAAGCTAATCCTGAGCATCGCCCCAAAAGATGGGTCGTGATATTTCTCGATCAACCTTTTACTATCTTCCAAAATATCTTGCTCCTCTTGGACAACATCGTCGGGGGGCAAGCCGCCATCTTTGGTAGAGAGAGTCATCGAGCCTCTGGTGGGCTGAAAGCGGATGCCGATCTCACGGGCAGCTTTTATCTCCTCGTCGATCAGTTTGCCATCGGTGTGTTTGGGGAAAAGATACATATGGTCGGTGGAGGTGGTGCAGCCGGTGAGCAGCAGCTCCAATAGTCCAACCTTTGCCGAGATGTAAACGCCTTCGTTGGTGATCTCTCGCCACAGCTCATAATGGTTTACCAGCCAAGGGAAAAGCTCTTGGTCTTGCATCTTAGGCACATTGCGGGTCAGTGTTTGGTAGAGGTGATGATGACAGTTCACCATCCCCGGCATCACCAGTTTGCCTTTTGCATCGATAATCTTGTCGAACTTCTCGTCTTTTTCGGGCAAGTAGTCCATCGACTTGATCAGGTTGTTTTCGATCAAGATGTTTGTATTTTTCAGCTCGTCTCTATTTTCGTTTTGCGTTGCCACCACCAAAGGGTTTTTGATTAAAATTTTACTCATTTTGAATCTGCCTCCACTAAATTTTTTTTCTTTAAAATTGAAAACGACTGAATTTTGCCAAGCTCTTTTTTTGTTTATTATTAAAAAATAGACAAATAGGGTTGACATACTCACCAAAACTATTTAATAGTCATAAAAAATCATAAATAGTCAAAAAGAGGTTTAATGTCCGGTCGTTTTAACGGAGTCAGTGAAGTCACCTTGAACCAACTCAGGGTGGTTATCCCCTCGCAGATGAAAGAGAAGTTTTCTCCAGAATCGCTGGGACGAGTGGTGCTGACCGTGGGGGTGGGCAAGTCGATAGTTTTGTACCCGCTGGACAATTGGGACAAATATTGCAACCGAATGGAAGAGGGGACGGACGAGCAAGTGGCAATCATCGACTACTTGGCAGATTACGCCAAAGAGCAAAAAATCGAAGCCTCAGGCAGGGTGAAGATAGACCAAGAGCTTTTGAACTACGCCGGCATCGACGATAAAGCTATCTTGAAAGGTAATGGCAACTATATCTCGCTATGGTCACCGCAAGAGCACAAGAAGAAGATAGAAGAGGGCGCCAAACATTTTTCCAACCTTAAACCTAAAGATTTGCGAGGGTAGATGGATAAGCATATCTCGGTGTTGTTAGAGCAGAGCGTCGCTCAGTTAAAGCTCAAGCCAAAAGGGGTTTATGTCGATCTGACTCTGGGGGAGGCTGGACACACCAAGAAGATTTTGGAAACAGAGCCGTCATGTTTTGTTTATGGGGTGGACAGAGACCAGCGAGCCATAGATTTTAGCGCCGAGGTTTTGAGACAGTTTCAAGGCAGGTTTAAGCTACTCAAATCAGATTTCGCTTCTTTTCGCTCCGTTTTGGCTTTGCAAAAAGTTGCTAAAGTTGATGGAATACTACTGGATTTGGGCGTCTCGACCGTCCAGGTGCTCTGCCCAGAAAGGGGCTTTAGCTACACCAACGAGGGTGATCTGGATATGCGGATGGACAAATCTTTGCTTCTTACTGCCAAAGAGGTGGTTAACACCTTTAGCACCGAGCGGTTGAAGAAGATTTTTTACGAATATGGAGACGAGAAGAAGGCTGGATATTACGCCAAACTCATCGAAAAAGCAAGGCCTTTGCAAACCACTCTAGATCTGGCGAAGATCGTTGGCTTGCACAACAAAAAATCTTTGTCGCGAGTTTTTCAGGCGATCAGGATCTTTGTTAACAAAGAGCTTGAGCAGATCTCCAAGGTTATCCCCAAGGCGATCGACGCCCTCAAGCCTGGAGGCAGGCTGGTGGTGATCTCTTATCACAGCAAAGAGGATCGGATCGTCAAGAGGCTATTTAGCCAGTTCTCGCAAAGTTGTCAGTGTCCACCAGGGTTGCCAGAGTGCGTTTGCGGCTTCGAGCCGAAGCTAAAAATAGTTACCAAAAAGCCGATTTACCCTTCTACACAAGAGGTGGATCAAAATAGAAGGGCTAGGAGCGCCAAGCTTCGTGTGGCTCAAAGGAGGTAGAAATGAAGAAAAAAGTCGTTTTACTGGTGCTTTTGCTGATCGCAGGAACGGTGAGTCAGAGGTTGAACAAGAAAATATTGCGCGACAACACGAAGAAAATTAACATCTTGGAGGAGTCCAACTCCCTTTTGATTGCCGAAAACAGACAAATAAAAAGCGAAGTTAATCGGTTGACACAAAGCTACAAACAAAAATTTTTGACGGGAAAAGATTTAGGCATGGTTTTGCCTAAGAAAATTTTTTACGCTAAAGTTGATCAAGGAGAAGTGAATCTGGTTTTTGTGTTTACCGATAAGATATGAAATTTATAAAAGTTGTTAATCTGGCTCTTCTTGTTTTTACTTTGGTTTATCTGTTCGTGGTGCAGGTGGTCGATCCTTACGATTTGGCAAAAGTTTGGCGAACTCGAAACATCCCTCACAAGAAGCTTTTATCTGCCAAGAGGGGTGATTTTTACGACCGCTCGGGCAATCTCTTAGTCAGTTCAGACAATTTTTATCAGGTTGATATCGACAAAAATCTTTTGGGCATCCACTCGCGCAAGACAGGCGAAGGGCTATCCGATATTTATGTGGCAGTGTCCGATGTTTTGGACTACAACCTTGGTGTTGATGCTTACGCTATCTTGACCAAATCTAAGAAGTTAGGCTCCGTTTATATCAAAAACATGGTGCCGGCGGTGACCATCAAAAAAATCAGAGAAGGGTTTTTGCGAGCCAATTTACCTAGCCCCTTGATCAGTTATAACGGTGCCAAACGGACTTCGATGATCGACTTAGATTTAGAGCCGATTATCGGCAAGACCAAGAGCGTTAGCAAAGAGGTTCTCGACAGCAGAGAGTTCAGGGAAAATCTGATCGGCGTCAGCGGATTAGAAAAGTTTTTTGAGCAATCTTTGCACGGCGTCGATGGTTGGCAGAAGTTTTATGCCAACGGGACTCCTTTTGTTCAAGACTGTTACCAGAAGAAGCCGAAAAATGGGGCAGACATTTTCTTGACGATCGATAGCGACATTCAAGAGATCTTGAGCACTACGCTCAAAAAAAACATCAAGAAGTATAAAGCCACCTCGGCGATGGGTTTGGTGATGGACCCCAACACGGGCGAGATTTTGGCTTGCTCTGGTTACAGATATACCAAAGGCAAACTCCAACTTCCATACTCCAACTACGCCATCTCTTACTTGTTTGCTCCCGGCTCAACGATTAAACCTTTCATCTTGCAACTGGCTTTGGACAAAAATCTTTTCGATAAACACACCAAAATAGACTGCTCTCCTTACCAAGTGAAAGGGGAGAGTCGGTTGATAAAAGACCACTGGACGAGCAGGAAAAGCGACACCTTGACTTTTGCCCAGATATTGCAATACTCCTCAAATGTGGGGGTGATGAAAGTTGCCGAAAAGGTGGGGGGCAGCGCTCTTTATAAGCGGCTGAAAAAGCTGGGTTTCGGCTCTTACCTTCTCACCGATATGTATGGCGAGGAGCAAGGGATTTTGCGTCAACCCTCGCAGTGGAGCGATTACACCCTGACCTCTTTGTCGATAGGTCACGAGATCGCTCTGACGCCCATCCAGCTAGCCAGTGCTTACGCCAGCATCGCCAATGGCGGATTTTTGCTTCGACCTTATGTGGTCAAAAGAATCGAATATGCAGACGGCAAGGTGCAGGCGAAAAACAAGAAGATCTTGGCAAAAGTTTCTAACGGTAAAAATATCGATCTTTTGAAGCAGATGATGAGCAAGGTGGTCGAAGACGGAACGGCAGTGAAAACCAAGATTAAGAATATGCACATCGCCGGCAAGACGGGAACTGCCGAGGAGCTGGCCAGGAGTAGCAAGAAAAAGCTGGTTCACTCTTCCTCTTTTTGCGGATTTTTTCCCATCGACAACCCAAGATATCTCATCTTGATTGTTTTTGGAGACGCAAAAGGGGTTTACCATTATGCTTCCAAATCTGCCGTGCCTACCTTCAGACAGGTGGTGACCAAGATGATCATCGACCCCAAAATCGATGTGATCGGACAAGAGCCGTTTTTGGTGATGCCCGATTTGAGAGGATTGAGCAAGACGAAAGCCGAGTTCATCTTGGGCGAAGCCGGCATCAGAGGCAAATTTGTTCAAAATAGCCCAGGTGATAGTTTGGTTGTTGATCAGTTTCCCAAATCTTACCTGAAGTTTGCCAAAGGTATTCCTGCCACGGTGGTGCTGGGCAAAGAGCTAAAAGAAAAGCCAGAGCAGGCGAAAGATGCGTTAAATTTTGTCGGCTTAACTTTGCGGCAAGCTTTTGCCCTAGCGCAAGAAAAAGGTGTCAACATAGAGGTCACAGGCTCTGGGGTGGTTAAGTCTCAATACGACTTTGGCTTTGTCTTAGATTTGAGGGCAGAATGATGAAAACGGTAGCAGAGATAAAAATCTCAGATTATAGCGGCGTTGCCACCGACTCTCGCCATGTTAAACCGGGCTATATTTTCGTCTGCGTGCAAGGGTTTGCTCAAGATGGACACAACTTTGCCCAAGAGGCTGTCGATAAGGGAGCTACGCTGGTGGTGGCTAACAAAAACTTACAGGTTGCGGTGCCTTTGATCTTGTGTGAGAGTGGCAGAGAAGCTGCCGTCTATTTATCGGACAAGTTTTATCACCACCCTTCGGCTAAGTTGCGACTGGTGGGGATCACCGGCACTAACGGCAAATCTAGCGTCTGTTTTTTGGCGCATAAACTTCTGAGTAAGCTGGGCTACAAAGTAGGAGCCATCGGCACGGGGAAGTATCTGATAGGTGATAAGGAGTTCGCCAGCCAAAGGACGACGCCCGATGTGGTGGAGCTGCGCTTCATCTTGGCAAAGATGGTGTCGGCAAAAGTTGATTTCGTGTTGATGGAGGTCTCCTCGCACGCCATCGCTTTGCACAGGGTCGATCGGCTCAAGTTCGATCTGGCTTGCTTTACCAACCTTTCTCAAGACCACCTAGATTTTCATAAGAGTATGGACGATTATGCCAAGCTCAAACTGGGGTTCGTTCAAGAGGTGGTTGCCAAAGGCGGCACAGCTTTGGTGAACGCAGACGACCAATTCGGCAAAACGCTTGTCGGGGAAAGAGTCAAAAGAGTGTCGCAATCAGAGCAAAGCGCCGACTACTACTTTGTCAAAAAAGCTGTCTCTTTGGCAGGGTGCGAGTTTTACTTAAACGATCAAAAATGCTTTTCGCCTCTTTTGGGGGAAGTAAACCTTTTCAACTCCGCCTTTATCTTGAGCTTGCTAGATATGCTTTTGGGCAAGATCTTTGCGCAAGAGCTGCAATGGCTTAAGCCGCTAGAGGGCAGATATAACCTACTTCATAACAAGGTGTTAGTCGATTATGCTCACAGCCCCGACTCTTTGGAGAAAGTTTTGCGCTTTGCAAAAAAGCAAAATAGGCGCCGAGTGATCACTCTTTTTGGTTGTGGCGGAGATCGAGACAAGCTAAAGCGAGCGATTATGGGCAAGTTGGCAGTGAAATACTCCGATGTGGTGATCTTGTGCGAAGACAACTCTCGCCGTGAGAAGGTTACCGATATAATTGCAGATATCCTCGGCGATCTACCTCTAGAAAAGATTGTTATCTTTAGATCCAGAAAAAGGGCGATCGATTACGGCTTGTCACTGGCTGGCAAACAAGATCTGCTGCTTGTTTTGGGCAGAGGTGCAGAGCCTATTTTGGACAGGGGTTTTCAGAAGTTACCTTTTTCTGATTTGGATTATTTGCAGAAACCTGCAACTGTCTCTTTTGCCAAGGCGTTTGACCCCCTTTGGGTCGAAAAGGTTTTATCTGCTCGGTTTGACACAGATTTTCCCCAGGAGTTTGTTTTCGAGCATATCTCCACCGACTCAAGATCTTTAAAACCGAACTCTTTGTTTTTGGCTTTGCCGGGCAAGAGGTTTGACTCTTACCAATTTTTACCCGAGGTGATCAAGCAGCCCGGTTGCTGTGCGGTGGTGGGTAAAGATTGCCCGCAAAAGAGCGCTAAATTTTTGGTGGTAGAAGATTGTCTTACCGCTTACGGAACCTTGGCTCGAGCGTATTTGTCTCAATTTCACCTCAAAAAAATAGGCATAACCGGCAGCCTTGGCAAAACTACGACCAAAGAGATGCTTTACAACTTGCTGATCCAAGACGGGTTAACCTTGAAAACTAAAGAAAACGAAAACAACCAAGTAGGGGTGCCGAAAACCATCTTCGAGTTGCGAGCCGAGCATAAGTATCTGCTGATCGAGATGGGCAGCGACCACTCGGGAGAGATAGAGGCTCTTGCCAAGATTGTCTGTCCAGATATTGGCATCATCACCAATATAGACAAAAGCCACTTGGCATCTTTTGGCACAAGGCAAGGCGTCTACGAAGAGAAAAAAAATCTTTTTAGTTACAGCCAAGTGAAGTTGACTCTGGACAAAGATTTTTTTGACAACGGCTTGGAGTATAGCTTTCAAAGGGATGCGGGCGATCTTTTGGTTACCGTGGATGGCTTGTCTTTTAATATTGGCAACCAGCCCGATTTTCGATCTCAAAGCGCTGCTTTGGCAATAAAAGCTGCCCTTTTGTTGGGTATAGACAGCCAAGCCATTCAGCGCGGGCTAAGACTGCCTTTGCAACTCTCTGATCGTCTGGAGTGCAAGAGCATAGGCGGGGTAAACTTCATCTTCGATAGTTACAACGCCAACCCTTCTTCGATGCAGGCTGCCTTAGAGTTTTGGCAAAACTATAAAAAAGGACAAAATCACTTTGCGATTTTGGGGCAGATGTTGGAGTTGGGCAACTCTGCTATAAGTCACCATCAAGCTGTTGCCAAGTTTATAAAAAGCGGTGTCGTCTATGGGGTGGGGGAGCTAGCCAAAAATTACGATCCCGATTTTTTTTATGCCGATGTGGAAGAGCTGCGCCAAAATTTGCCCCGGTTTCAAAAGGGCGATGTCGTCTTGATTAAAGGCTCCAACGGCGTTGGATTGTCTTGTTTGCGAAAGATTTTTATCAATAAACTGGAAGGTTAAGATGTTTTATTTTTTATACGAACTTTATGGGAGCGAAAATTTGTATCTCAATGTTTTTCGCTATGTAACTTTTAGGTCGGCAATGGCTTTTGTGACCGCTTTTCTGTTCTCTTTTCTGGTAGGACCTTGGGCAATCAGGTTTTTCAAAAAAATCAAGGTGGTCGAAAGCATCAGCTCGCACATCCCCGAGCATAGCGGCAAAGAGGGAACGCCTTCTATGGGAGGAGTGATAATCATCGCAGGGCTTCTGCTCTCATCGCTTTTTTGGAATAAGTTCACCGACGCTTACATCCTCATCCTTTATTTTGTTACGATTTGGCTGGGAATTTTGGGGTTTTTGGACGACTATCTCAAAAACATCAAGGGGTATGGCGAAGGTTTGGTTGCCAAACATAAACTGCTAGGGCAAGTCTCTTTATCGGTGATCGTCTTGTGCTTTCTTTACATTATCCAGCCCGATTTGGCACTTTTGAGTGAAGTGTCGGTTCCTTTTTTGAAAAACAGCTTTTGGAGTTTGGGCTATCTGTTTATCCCTTTTGTGATTTTCTTGATAGTCGGCTCGTCCAACGCCGTGAATATCAGCGACGGCTTGGACGGATTAGCCAGTGGGCTTGTCTGTATCTGTCTTGTGCCTTTGGGCGTTTTGGCTTATATGAAAGGCAACTTGTTTTTGTGTAATCACTTCCACTTGAACTTCATCAAAGAAAGCTCCGAGATATGTATCTTCATCTTCGCTATGATCGGCACCACTCTGGGCTTTTTGTGGTATAATATCAAACCGGCTCAGATTTTTATGGGAGACACCGGCTCGCTTTGCCTT
Source organism: Cloacimonadales bacterium (SeqCode) (assembly GCA_965228195.1). Lineage (GTDB taxonomy): Bacteria > Cloacimonadota > Cloacimonadia. The sequence goes on along the minus strand of OZ245797.1, from coordinate 127,975 downwards.
GGCGGACTAATTGCCTTAATATCTATCATCATCAAGGAGGAGCTGTTTTTGGGTATCGTCTCTTTCGTGTTTATCATGGAGACGCTTTCCTCATTTTTTCAAACCTCTTACTTTAAGTATAGTCGGAAAAAGTTCGGAGTGGGCAAAAGGATCTTCTTGTGCGCTCCATTGCACCACCATTTCGAGAAAAAAGGTCTTTCCGAAGAGAAGATAGTGATAAGGTTTTGGATTATCGCCTCACTCTTTGCCGCTTTGGCTTTGATAACCATAAAGTTGCGCTAAAGAAAATGGTAGATTTTACAAAAAGATTTTCGGTTTTGGGGGCAGGCAAATCTGCTTTGGCTGCAGCTTCTAGGCTCACTAGTTTGGGAGCGATGGTTTTTGTCTCCGATAGCTGCTCAAAATCTTCTTTGCAACTAGAAAAATTGGGCTTCGAATTTGAGACGGGCGGACACACTGCCAAAGTTTTGGAAGGCGACTATCTGGTGGTCAGTCCTGGCATTAGGCTAGATATCCCGATTATCAAACAAGCAAAAGCACAAGGTATTAAGGTTTTGTCCGAAGTGGAGCTAGGTTTTTTGCTCAAACCTGCCAAGACCAAGGTGATAGCCGTAACCGGCACCAACGGGAAAAGCACGGTGGTCTCTTTGATTAAGCATATCTTGGATGTAGGGAAAGTGAGGGCGGCTCTGGCAGGGAACATCGGCGTTCCTCTGACTAGCTACGATCTGGCAAAAGAAAATCTCGACTACTTGGTTTTGGAACTTTCTAGTTTTCAGTTGGAGCTTTTGGACACCTTCAAGGCAGAGACAGCTTTGCTGTTGAACACCACCTGTGACCACCTGGATAGATACGCCAGTTTTGGCGAGTATGTGGCAGCCAAAAAAAACATCTTTAATCATCAAACGCCTCAAGACAAAGCTATCACCAGCACAACAATCAAGAATTTAGATCTGAAGGCGAAAACCAGTTTTGTAGAAGATTTTTTGGATGGTCAGACGATTAGAGCAGCTGGTTTCTCTTTTGTGAACAACAACCCTAATCTACTGGGAAAACACAACCTTACCAACATAGCTTTTGGGGTGCTGGCGACTATTGATATTGTCCAGCCTTCGCTTATCCAAGAAGCGATTAAGAGTTTTCAGCCACTAAGCCACCGCTTGGAGGTTTGCTTGGTGAGAGACGATGTCACTTATGTGAACGACTCCAAGGCGACCACCATCGACTCTTGCTTGTGCGCTCTGGACTCTTTCTCCCAAGAAGTTATTTTAATCTTGGGAGGTTCGGACAAAGGCGAAGATTTTTCTCATCTTTTGTCCAAGTTGCAAGAAAAGACGAAAAAGGTGTTTTTGACCGGTCAGACAGGCAAGAAGATGGCAAAGCTATTTTTGGGTAAACTGAATTGCGAGTACCTGCCAAACTTGCAAAGTTGCGTGAAGGAGAGCAAAAAGCTAGCAAATAGAGGCGATGTTGTCTTGCTTTCTCCGGCTTGTGCCAGCTACGACGACTTTGTCAACTTCGAAGAGCGAGGTCAGATTTTTAAATCTTTGGTAAAAGGGTTAAAGTAAGGGAAATTATGTTTAATTTTTTCAAGAAGTCCGATAAAATACTGTTAAGTTCGTATCTATGTCTTTTGATGTTGGGGCTTTACTTCGTGATGGATATCGCCTCTTACGGCTATATGTTTAAGTTTACCAAGCAGTTAGTCTGGGTGGTGCTTTCGTTTATAGCGATCTGGGTGGCTTTCGAGTTCGATCTGGACAGCTTGAAAAAGTATATCTTCCCGATGATCATCTTGGTCGGGTTTTTACTTATTTTGGTCTTGGTAAAAGGTGAACACATCCGTGGAGCCAGGCGCTTGCTACACTTTAGTTTCATCTCTTTTCAGCCCAGTTTGTTGGCTCGAATCGTTTTGATTTTTTACTTTGCTTATATTTTGAACAAGAAAAGAGCGACAGACATTTACAACCTGAGTGAGTTTGTAGCTCAATACAAACAACTGATTTTCATCTCCATCTTGTTCTTTTCCCTGATCTTGGCAGGTCGGCACTTGAGCATCTTGATAATCTTAGGGTTTTCGCTTTTGATGATGTTGATCGCCGCAGGACTCAAAAAGAAGATAATCTTTACCATCCTTTTGATCTTGTTGGTTTTGATAGGAGCGGTGATCGGAATTGGGGCAAAGTTCAGGATGCAAAGAATTGGCGTTTATCAAAAATACAACTTGCTGATGAGCGAAGATCCTAGCTTGGTTTTTTCCAAAGGGGAAGATTACTCTACCAGACAAAGCTTGATGGCTTTGGCTTCAGGAGGATTTTGGGGGAGCGAAGGCAGAGCCAAAGACGCCAATCTGCCCGAGGCTGACACCGACTACATCTTCTCTGTTATCGCCGAGGAGTTTGGATTTGTGGGTGGATTTTTGGTGCTTCTTCTTTACGCTTTCATCTACTTCCGCACCCTAAAGCTGGTGAGCGGTGAACAAAACCTTTACCGAAAACTTTTGGCAATAGGGCTTGTCCACAACATCTTTTACAACGCCATCGTCCATGTAGGTGTTACCACCTCTATGCTTCCAGCCACAGGCATCACCTTGCCCTTCATCAGCTACGGCGGCACATCGATGCTGGTCAACTCCTTTTCGGTGGGACTACTTTTAAACTTAACCAAGAAAAGGGTCTAACGAAAAAGATGAAGGTGATCATCTCGGGAGGAGGCACCGCAGGGCATATCATACCTGCTTTGGGGGTAGGCAAAGCTTTGCAGGTAAGCGGAAGCGAAGTTGTTTTTATCGGCAACAAAAACTCCATGGAACAAAGGTTAAACCAAGATTTTCGTTTTATCACTATCGATGTTCAAAAGATTTATCGCAGCTTCACTCTCAAACATATTTTTTTCCCATTTAAGTTAGGTTACAGCTTTGGGAAAAGTTTACTTTTCTTCCTCAAGTTTAAGCCAGATATCTTCTTCGGCAGTGGCGGGTTTGTTTGTGGGGCTCCCGCCTTGGCAGCTCTTTTTTACAAGTTTGGCTTGCGAAAAAATTTGAAGATCTACTTCCATGAGCAAAACTCTTTTCCGGGGCTTGTCACCAGGAAGTTAGGCAACTATGCCCAAAAAGTTTTTTTGGGCAACAAACAAGCCGAAAAATATTTCGCCAGAAGCTGCTTTGTGGGCAACCCTATTCAAGACAGGCCAGTGAAAAAAGGCTCTAACATCTTGGTGGTGGGCGGCTCGCAAGGTTCGCAGTTCTTGAACGAAAACTTTGCTAAGATTTTGCCTGATCTTTTTAAAAAGAACCAGATAAAAAGGAGTCAGAAAATAGATTGGCAGGTGGGCGAGAACAATATCGACACCTACCAAGATCTAGCTGGCGAAAAGGTGAACATCTTCGGTTTTTCTAAACAGATGCCCGAAATATATAATAGAGCGGGCCTAGTAATCTGCCGCTCGGGAGCTTTGACTCTGGCAGAGTTGCAAGCCAGAGGGCTACCCGCGGTGCTGGTGCCACTGGCGATCTCCGCTGGCAATCATCAGTATCAAAACGCCGTCTCTTATGCCGACAGTGGAGCGGGAATCGTCTTGGAAGAAAACAGATGCTCGCCGAAAAGTTTGCAAAAAGCTATTTTTGAGATTTTAGACAATTACGAAAAGTTTAGCAAAGAAGCTCGCAAAGGCAGGTGTAAGATGGAAACAAGCGCCTTGATTTGTGAACAAATAAATATGGATTTTAACAATGGAAAGAAGTGAAAACAAGTTAGCGGATTTTAATCTCAGCAAAAGGACTCTTAGTTACATCTTGACCAAAGCTTATTACTCGATCACCGACAAGAAAAGAAGGCTGATCGTGGAAAACTCTGTCAAAAATGGTCTCTATTTTGAAGATTTCTTTGAGGAGTATGTGTCCAAGCACACGATAAAGAAGTTGCAAAAGAAGATGGAAGAGATAGTCAAGGACAATATGCCGATCGTAAAAAAAACAATAAGCGCACAAGAGGCTCAAGAGGTTTTCGCCGACCGCCAAGATGTTTTGAACAACATAAACATCTTGGAGTTCGAGAGTGTTGATATTTACTGTTGCGGAGATTTTTGTGACTATGTGGCAGATGAGCTGCTAGAGTCCACAGGGATGGTGGGCAACTTTGAGCTTCTTAGCTATAGCCCGGGCATCATCTTGCGTATGGCAGCTTGGCAAACCGGGGAGATCGAAGAAAGTTTTGAGTTTTCCAAGAGGATATTTAACGCTCACCAATCTTACAAAAGGTGGCTTGTTTTGACCAGGATGTATAATCTGGCTTACCTAAACAAAGCTATCCAGAACGGCTCTATCAAAAATCAAGTCTTGCTGGACGAGACGAAAGCTGAGCAGCAAATAAGCCGAATAGCCACCAAAATCAGTGATAACGAGCTTTTAAAGCTAATTCTGATCGCAGGTCCATCCTCTAGTGGTAAAACCACTTTTGCTTCCAAACTTTGCCTGCACCTTTCGGTTCACGGACTAAAACCTTTGCTTATCAGCCTCGACGACTACTTCTTGTCTCGATCTCTGACACCTCGAAAACCAAATGGTGATTACGATTTTGAGTCTTTACACTCTATCGATTTGAAATACTTGAACCAAGATTTGGGTAAGATCTTAAATGGGGAGAAGGTTGAGTTGCCCAAATACGACTTCAAGACAGGAGAACGGGGCAAGAGCGGAAATGTGGTGAAGATGGGGCGTAAGCATATCTTGGTAATCGAGGGGATTCACGCCTTAAACAAAGAGCTAACCTACTCGATACCTTTTTTCCAAAAGAAAAGCGTCTATATCAGTCCTTTGTTTCAGCTTAATCTGGACAGACACAACCGGATAACCACCACCGAGATAAGGCAGTTGCGTCGCATCGTCCGCGATAATTATTATCGAGGTTACTCAGCCGAAGAGACCTTGAGCAGGTGGCAAGCGATCCGTGAGGGTGAAGACAAAAACATCTTTCCTTTTCAAGAGCAGGCGGACTTCATCTTCAACTCTGCCTTGACTTATGAGTTGGCAGCCCTAAAGACTCACGCCTATCTGCCCCTTATGGAGGTTAAGCAAAACTCTTGTTGCTATAAGAGTGCGCAAAAGTTACTGCTGATCCTCAAGCATATCAAGCCGATGGAAGATGAGCTTATCCCGTCGACATCGATCTTGCGAGAGTTTATCGGCGGTAGCATCTTTAGATAATTTGCCAAGCAGAAGCAAAAAAAATCTTGCCAAGAGGTATTTAATCAAAACTTTGGCGGGAGTTTGAATATTGAAAAATTAAAATTATAGGTAAGTGGTTATAAAATATGGGAATTAGAAGAAAGGGCAGAGAGATAGCTATGCAAGCTTTATACGCCGATGGTAGCAGCAAAGAGCGGGTCGAAGAAACTTTAGGCAAGATTGCCGAAAACGACCATCTGGAAACCGAAGGCTCTATTTTTTCTTTTGCCCAAAGCTTATCTACCGGGGTGATGGACAATCTTGATCAGATAGATAGAGTCATCATCACCAAATCCAAAAATTGGGAATTTTCTAGAATATCGCCGATCGATAAAGCTTTGCTTCGTTTGGGGATATACGAGCTTTTGTTTACCGATGTTCCCAGAGCCGTGGTGATCAATGAAGCCTTGGAGATTGCAAAAGTTTTCTCCTCGGAATCTTCGGGCAAGTTCATCAATGGAATTTTGAACCAAGTGCAAGAAAGTGATCGCATTTAGTATTACACATTTATAAATAGTTGATAAATAAGGAATAAAGCTAATGAATTTTCAAGATATTATCCAAAACTTGAGCGCTTTTTGGGCTAAGAACGGATGTAACATATTGCAACCTTACGACGAGCAGATGGGGGCAGGCACTTTTCATCCTGCCACTTTTTTTGGAGCTTTGCAAGAGAAGCCGACCGCCGTGGCGTATCCTCAACCTTGTCGTCGTCCCAAAGACGGTCGCTATGGGGAAAACCCTAACCGCTTGCAACATTACTACCAGTATCAGGTGATAATCAAGCCCTCACCAGACAATATTCAAGATCTGTATATCAAGAGCTTGCAAACCATCGGCATCGACACCGCAAAGCACGATATTCGTTTCATCGAAGACGATTGGGAGTCGCCGACTTTGGGTGCTTGGGGACTCGGCTGGGAAGTATGGCTAGACGGTATGGAGATAACCCAGTTTACCTACTTTCAACAAATAGGCGGGATAAACCTCGCCCCGGTGAGCGTTGAGCTTACTTATGGACTGGAGAGAATTGCTATGTATATCCAAAAAGTGGACGACTATCGCCAGATCGCCTGGAACGACACCACCACCTATGGAGAGCTTTTTTATCAAAAGGAGAAGCAGTATTCCGACTTTAACTTCAACCTTGCTTCTACCTCCGTCTTGTTCGAGCAATTTGAAGAAAACCAAAAACAGGTGGCACTCTTGGTAGAAAAAGGGCTGGTCTATCCCGCTTACGATTTCTTGTTAAAATGCTCCCACCTTTTTAACCTCTTGGATGCCAGAGGGGTTATCTCGGTGACCCAGCGAACAGCTTATATCAAAAGAGTCCGTGAGATGGCCAAATCTTGTGCCAAAAAATTTATTGAATTAAACCAATAAGAGATATTATGAGATCAAAATTTTTATTTTTTGTAGTTGTCTGCTTTTCGTTTTCGCTGATTTTAGCTGCCGAAAAAGGGAAAGATAAAAAGGAGTTCCGGGAAACAGGGAAGATCATCAACTCCGTTTACGAAACAAACAAGATGTTGTCTCCATCGGGGCAAGAGCCAACCATAGACAAGGAAGAAGAAGAGGAGCTGCAAAGAAAGCAAGAAAAAGTTAATCGGTTTTATGAAAGCTTTAATCGTGATAAAGATACCAATAGGCTCAAGATGGAGCAAGAGAAGCCAGTGCAACGCAAAAGCCGAATAAAGCCTAAGAAAACAACAACTAAAAAGAAAGGGAAGCCCCAAAAAGCTACCAAAAAGAGAATAAGCACCACCGACTGGGGACAAACCAAGAGGCTGTCTGATGAAGACCTTTTAGATATTGAACCTTACGGTCCTATTGAGTTCTCTTTTGCGAATTTTACTTTTGAAAGAAGCGGCGTTTATGTGGTTTATACGAAGAAGATGCTTTATTTTACGATCGGTGGCAGAGTTTATGGTCCCAAGTTGTTGAAAAAGAAAAAAGGTTTGATTAACAGGTGGATGAGTCCGTTAGATTTTGCCGATTACGCCGAAGACGAAGATTTTATGGCTTATAAGGTTGGCGAGCTTACCCCGTCGCAAATTAAAAGGTTTCATATTTTTTGGCTTGCTAATTACAACAACAAGCTCTTTTCTGAGATTTCGACCAACTCTTGTTTTTACACCGATATTTTGAACAAGTTGAACAATTATCAGGTCAAATACTATGTGATGGAGCAAGATAAAAGAAACTATTTTGATGTGCGAAAAATTATCAAAGAAAAAGATAGTTTGCTTCCGCCTATTGAACAAGAGTTTGAAGGTGAGTTTGAGGACGATGATAGTGGCTGGTTTTAAGATGCTTTGGCTTGTTTTCCTCTTATCACAATGCCGGTTGATCGAGGGTAGCGGTGCTTAGAAAATATTTGCGTAACTATCTGTTTTTGGTCTTGGGGATTTTTGCCTTGGGATTTGGCTGTGTTTATGGCGTATTCTCTTACTATTACACGCAGTTGCCACCCTTAGCGGCGATCAAATCTGTCGATTTTAAGGTCGGCTCCGAAGTTTTCGACAAAGACGGCAATGTCGTTTATGTCTTTGCCTACGAATCCAGAGATTATCTGCCCATAAACGAAATTCCTCCATATGTTTACAACACCCTGTGTGCGGTGGAAGACAAGAAGTTTTATGACCATTGGGGAGTGGATCTCTTTGGTCTTTTCAGGGCTTTGGTTTTGGGAGTCTCGGGCATGCAGCGCATCTCTGGAACCAGCACGGTAACTCAGCAGCTAGCCAAAAATATGTTCCTCTCCTCAGACAGATCTTTGGGCAGAAAAGTGAAAGAGGCGATGCTTGCCGTGAAGCTGGAGAAACATTTTTCCAAAAAAGAGATTTTGGAATTTTACTTGAACAAAGTTTATTTAGGAGCAGGGCAATACGGCATAGAGGCAGCATCACAAAGATATTTTGAGAAGTCGGCAAGGGATCTAACCAAGCTGGAAGCCGCTTTCATCATCGGTTTACTGAAAGCACCCGAAGGTTATTCGCCTTATAAAAGGCCTTTTGTCTCGATCAATCGCAGAAACTTGGTGCTACGCAGAATGCTCAAAGAAAGCGTCATCTCTGGGCAAGAGTATGAGAAGCTTCGCTACCAATTATTGCAGTTCGCCGCCTACAGTCGCAAGAGTAAGGCGATAGACTACTACATCGACTATGTGAAAAGGGAGCTTCTAAAAAGTTTTTCGGTTGAGCAGATATTCGGAGGTGGCCTTAAAGTTTACACTCCTCTGAATTTTGAGTTGCAAAACTTCGCCGATTCGATCGTCAATGTGGAACTCTCCAAGGTGGAAGAGCGGAACGAATACGAGGTTAAATACAAAGATTACCCTGTGGACACGGCAGCTTTCAACACCGACTATCTGCAAGCAGGAGTCTTTAGCTTAGATCCGCACACGGGTTATGTGAGGGTTTTAGTCGGTGGGCGAAACTTTGCCCATAGCAAGTTTAATCGGATAATGCAAGCCAAAAGGCAACCAGGCTCCTCTTTTAAACCGATAGTTTATTCGGCAGCGATTCACAGTGGCTACACTCCTGCTACCGTAATCCAAGACGAGCCGGTGGAGTTTGTGCAAAGCGACACCGTGTTTTGGGAGCCGGTCAACTACTCGCGCCGAAACTACAGCTATTTGCGGATGCGGGAAGCTTTGAAGAAATCTAAGAACATCTACACCGTCAAGATGGGCTACGATATTACCCCCAAGCGGATCGTTTATATGGCCAGGAAGTTTGGTCTTACCGGCAGGCTGACCTATTCGCAAAGCGTCTGCCTTGGCTCTCATGAGCTTTTGCCTTATGAGCTAATCAGCGGCTACACAGCCTTTGCCAACAAAGGCAAGAGGGTAGAGCCGATTTTTGTAACCAGGATCGAAAACTCACAAGGGAAAGTTTTGCTGGAGAGTAAAGTCAAAGAAGAACAGGTGCTTAGTCAGCAAGAAGCTTTCTTGATGAACAGTATGCTTCAGTCGGTGATAAAAGAAGGGACAGGGCAAAGAGCTTTGTGGATGGGGTATCGCTGGCCCGCTGGAGGCAAAACCGGGACAACTAGCGACTTTAGAGACGCTTGGTTTGTTGGGTTCAACAAGTTTTTGGTCACCGGAGTTTGGGTCGGTTTTGACGATTTTAGAACCATTGGTGATGGTCAGGCAGGATCAAATGTTGCTTTGCCTATTTGGGTAAAAGTTATGAAAAAAGCTGTTTACGACAACCAAGATCTGCGAGATGATAACAACCGCATCGACTCCAAGAAGATGGAGTTTGAGAAGCCTGATGGGATTATCAGCAAGAAAATATCCAAAGTGAGCGGACTTTTGCCCAAAAGCTCAAACGAGTCTGTGATGTTGGAATATTTTATAAACGGGACTCAACCGACCATCTCTTACCCTCATCGTTACAACTTCAAGCCGACTTGTTATAAAAACAACCAAAAAAACAGGTTGATTATCGATTTTGGAGGTGATCCTTACGATTGGGAAAACGCCGATAAAGAGCAGTTTGTAAAAGTTTATCCAGACAGTTTGAATCCTGATTTTTATGTCTTGGAAAAGGTGAAGTTGCCCAAAGCCCCCAGTTATGGACAGGCAGCGATTTTGCGGGATAGAGTTTATGTAGAAGATAAAAAGCAGATCGATGCTCGTAACCAAGCGGAGGAAGAAGATTTTTTGATGGACAATTTGCTAGACAGTTTGCTGATGAAAACTTATCAAGAGAACAACGCCTCTGAGCAAGAAGATTCAACCTCTTTTGAGCAGGAGCTACAAATATTTGACGATGAAACTTTTTTTCAAGAGATAGATTTTTAAGTTGTAGGTAGACAAAATAAGGAGGAACAGTGAAAAAGATTTTTGTTTTGGACACCAATGTGATCATCCACAACCCCAACTCTATTTTTGCTTTCAAAGATTCAAGCGTGGTCATTCCGATCACGGTGTTGGAAGAGATCGACAAATTTAAAAAGGGGTTGGACGAAAAGGGACGCAACGCAAGGGAGTTTGGTAGAATCTTGGATAAACTCCGCGAAGGCTCTAAGACCGATTTTCGCCAAGGGATTCCTATTCGCTCCGGCGGACACCTATTTGTAGGCCTTTCTAGCAAGATCAAAAATAAGTTGGCAGATTTGCTTTTAGAAAAAAAGAACGACAACCTTATCATCAGCACGGCTCTTTACTTTCAAGACAAGTTCCCCGATGATAAAGTCGTCCTTGTTTCCAAAGATGTAAATGTTCGTATCAAAGCTAGTGCTTTGGATCTGGAGGCAGAAAATTTCAAAAACGATCAGGTAGACTTTGAAGAGGTTTACAATGGTATTCGAGAGATCAAGCTGGATAAGCAAGAGTTCAACAAAGTTTTACAAAAAAGTTATTTTGAACCATCAAACACGGAAAAAGATAACATCCAACCCAACGAATTTGCGGTTATATCTAACGAAGATAACAAGAGTATTTTTCGTTATAGCGCCGAGCAAAAAATCTTCTACCCTTTGAACTTTTATAAAGGCAGCGAGTCGATTTTTGGAGTGGTGCCGCGTAACGATGAGCAAAGAATGGCTATGGAGCTGCTTTTAGATCCAAATGTCAAACTGGTCTCTTTGCTGGGAGTGGCTGGCACGGGCAAAACTTTTTTGGCTCTCGCCGCGGGGATGGATCAAGTCGCCCAAAAAGGCAAGTATAAGAAGATGGTGGTTTCTCGCCCTATTTTCCCCATGGGCAAAGATATAGGCTACTTGCCTGGCTCCAAAAAAGAGAAATTTAACCCTTGGATGCAGCCAATTTACGACAATATGGAAAAAATCACCGAGGTTGGCAACGACAACAGCAAAGGAAAAAAGCAAAAAAGAATCGACGATTACTTAGATTTCGGACTCTTGGAGCTGGAGCCTTTGACTTATATAAGGGGCAGGAGTTTGACCGACCAATATTTGATCGTGGATGAGGCGCAAAACCTGACTCCGCACGAGATAAAGACAATCATCACCAGGGCAGGAGAAAAAACGAAAATAGTTTTCACCGGCGATCCCTATCAAATAGACATTCCTTATCTAGACTCTGAGTCTAACGGGCTTTCGGTTGCTGTGGAAAAGCTAAAAAGCGAAGCGGTGGTGGGGCATGTGACTCTGGTCAGAGGGGAGAGGTCTGAGCTTGCCAATATTGCTGCCAGACACTTTTAAGCTTTAGCAAACTAAAGATAATGGTAAGCTCTTGTCAGCACAGAAGTTGGATCGAAGTTAGCTTGAAGAACTATCGAGACAACCTAACCAAACTGCGAGAATTTATTCCGCAACGAACCCAGATTTTGCAAATCGTCAAAGCTAACGCTTACGGACTTGGTTCGGTGAAAATAGCTCAAGAGGCGCTAAAAATGGGCATCTCTTTTTTGGGCGTGGCAAATTGCCAAGAAGGAGCTAAACTCCGCCAAAACGGCATAAATAGTGTGCCTATTCTGGTTTTATCGCCTTGCTTCGACTTCGAGATACCCGCCTTGCAAAAGTATCGACTGACCCCTTCGGTTTCTGATCTGGATTTCGCCCAAAAGTTCTCGGGCAAAGTTCACCTAAATGTGGAAACGGGGATGGGCAGAAGTGGCTTTGCCGGGAGTATCGCTCAGCTAGAGGAGATTTGCAGTTTGCCGAACTTGGAAGTAGAAGGTATCTACACTCATCTGGCAGCTTCCGAAGAAGATACCCAATACACTCGGGCCCAGCAAAAAAGGTTTGAGCGTATCTTGCAGCAGCTCTCTTTCAAGCCGAAATTCGCGCATATCGCCAACAGTGGTGGCATTTTTTCCACCGACTCTAAGCTAACCAACATGGTAAGGATTGGACTGATGAGCTTTGGTGGTCAGATCGGTTTTTTCGACAAGATTGATTTGAAGCCGGCTTTGTCTTTTAAAAGCAGGATCGCTTTGGTAAAAACGGCAGAAAAAGGGGAAACCATCGGCTACAATCGAACCTATAAAGCTACAAATAGAGTAACTTATGGTATTGTTCCCGTCGGTTATGCTGACGGTTATAACTACTTGCTCAAAAACAAAGGCAAGGTGCTGTTAAAAAACAAATTATGCCCTGTTATAGGCAAAGTGTCTATGGATATGTTGGCAGTGGACATAACCAGTGTTTCGGGACAAAAAGGGGACGAGGTGGTGCTAATCGGTTGGCAAGATCGAGCCTTGTATCCACAAGCCGTAGCAGATCTTTACGGTGGCTCTGGTTACGAAATCCTTTGTGCGGTGGGCAGGCGCGCCCAGTGGATCTATGTGTAGATAGCTTTTACTTATTAGGGCAAAAATTTAGCGTTCTCCAATGCGAGCAATCTTCTTTTGGTCTCAACTCCGCAGGCGAACCCTACCAGATCACCACTTGTGCCGATCACTCTGTGGCAAGGGATTATAATCTCTACACGATTTTTACCAATCGCTCCACCAACGGCTCTGGCTGCTGTAGGCAAGGCAATAAGCTCGGCAACCTCTTTGTAGGAGCGAGTTTGCCCAAAAGGAATACTCAATAAACTTTGCCAAACCTTCTTTTGAAAGCCGGTGCCGTCTATGTTTAGTTTAACCGAAAACTGTTTTCTTGAGCCTGCAAAATATTGATCGAGCTGCTTTTTGACATCTTCAAAAATTGCCGAGTTTTCGATCCAAGACGGTTCAATCTTCAGATAACCTCGTTTGCCAGCGTGGGTGTTAATTTTTAGCCTCATCAAGCCATTTTCGCTTCCAACAAGCACAATATCACCAAGGGGAGAACGATAAATTTCGTAAAATATTTTTTCTGTGTTCATCAATGCCTTTTAACAATTAAAATTTTAATTCTATGGAAGAAGAAAAAAATGATTAGCTCAAGAGTCAAGTGAATTGTGATAAAGGGGACGGGATTGTCCAAGAAAGAACAAAATAGGTGAAAATAATTTGACAAGAGATGGAATCATAAGATGTTCAAGTGGTTGCATATCTTAATAAAGGTTGTAAGCCTTGACCCCTCGAAGTCGGAGGCTATTTTTAATTTAAAATTTACTAAGCAAATTCTCCCTTTATTTTGAGATGTTGGAAGGAGTAGAAAGCTTATGCAAGCTGAAAATAAACAAGAAGTTTTAAAGTTCATATATAATGAAGTGGTGTATTTGACCAATGGTTATAACATATATAACTCTCTTTTTATGAAAAATGAATCTATATCGTTGATTCAAAAAATTGATTACGGGATTTTTTGCTTTTTTCGAGAAAGCGTGGCTAGAGATATTATGCGTAGAATATTTAACTTAGTTGATAATAAAAATTTTAGAAATGATGAAAATATTTGTTTTGATTTACTAAAAGAAAAGTTTGGTGATGAATTGTCTAAAATTACAAACCTTTTTATTTCTTTAAAAAATTTAAGCGAGAAAATTAAGAAATATAGAAACAAGAGGTTGTCCCACAATGATAGTAAGTTTATTTTTGGAAATAGAAATATGGAATTTACATGGGAAATTTTAGGAGAAATTATAAAATTAATGCAAAAAATTATTTTTGTTGCTTATTATAATGATGATCGTTCAGTTATCTTTGAAATTCCTGCCGTTGATCCAGAGCTTTTTTTAAATCATTTGAGGAGCCAAATCGAGGAAAGTAGAGCAAATCACGAATAATCACGCACAGCCCGCAGTTTATCAACTGCTGACTTATAAATATACCGTAGCAAGTATAAATGATAAAAATACTGCAGCGGTTTTTTTTATTGCTCAGATTGCAAATTGAGTTGGAAAACAGATAAATAAACTGTTAAAATCGGTTTTAGTGGTATCCAAACACCTTGGAAGTTGTAAATGGCTGTTTTTGAGCTTTTAGGAAAGTAAGGACAAAAACAACTTGACCCAAAATCAAACTGACTTAAGTTGAGCAAAATTAACCCAAATATTATCAATCTCGGATAATATATATTATGTAAACTTGACGATACGGTAGATATCTTCTCTTCTCTCCGATAGTTATGCAGCGACAAAGGAGTGGTGAAACATTATGAAAAGTATGACTGGATTTGCAAACAAAGAGTTCGAAATCAAGGGGACGAAAGCGTCAATAAGCGTGAAGAGTGTAAACTCTCGCAATTTGGAAATTAGCCTAAAACTACCCCCTTTTATGATGAATTTGGAGGCGAAGCTACTAAATTTGATTAAAACGAAAGTTAACAGGGGTAAGTTTAAAGCTTTTGTGAGTGTGGAGATGGAAGAGTTTTCAGCCTTGCAGCTGAACGAAGATTTGTTAAAGCAGTATCTAAAGGTTTACGATCAAGCAAAGAAGATATCGGGTCTTCCCTATTGTTTGGACAATATCTTGCAAAATAAAGAGATAGTTGCAAATAACTTTCCTTTTGCGTCTTTAGAGTCCGCCTTTTTGCAAAGCTTTGAGCAGGTTTTGGAAGAGTTTGTTCTTTCCACCGTTTCCGAGGGCTCTAGCATGGCGTCCTTCTTTATCGGCTGTTTGCAAAAGATAGCAAACGCTCTAGAAGCTGTAGAGAGTCTTTTCCCTGCCTACCGAGAAAAAAAATATCTTTCTTTGAAAGCTAACTTGGAGGGTGTGCTAAACAGAGGCTTAGACCAGAGCGAGCTTTCCAAAGCTATGGCAGAAGTAGCTTTCCTTATGGAAAGAGCCGACATAACAGAAGAGATTGAGCGCCTTAAGCACCACCTGAACACTTTTAAAGACAAGATAGAGCAAGAAAGATGCGGTAAAGCTTTGGGCTTTATTGTGCAAGAGATGCAAAGAGAGGCGAACACCATGGGCTCAAAGTTTGCTTCTGAAGCTGCGTTCCCTTATATTTTGGAAATAAAAGAAGAGGTGGAAAAATGCCGAGAGATGGTCTTAAATGTTGAATGATAAACTACTGCTTGAAGTAATTTCCTCAAACAAGGGTCTTAAGTTGCAAGAAATCAGCGATTTAGTCAAGGTGGGTAAACACGAGAAGAAAAAGCTATTTAGCAGCTTGCGAAAATTAGAGAAAAAAGGGTTGATCTCTTATTCTAACCACAACTACTATAAGGGCGTAAAAGCCTTGAAAATAGGCAATTTCGATGCTTTGGCTCTGATGAAGGGATACCAGTTTGGTTTTGTCAGAACAGAGGATGAGCATATTATGGTTTATCTGGAAAACAGTTTAGGTTCTTTTCATAACGACCTTGTAGAGGTGTGTGTTACGGGAAAACGCAGACAAGGCAAGTTTGGCGTGGTAACCAGAATATTGGAAAGAAGCAAAAATGTTTTGGTTGGTTCGGTGGTTAAGTTTGGCAAAGAGGCGATGCTCACGGGAATTGGTGGTCATTTCCATAAAGATGCCCAGATCGTGAATCCCGAAAAAGTCAGTTCCGGCGAAAAAGTTGTTTGTCAGGTGAGCTTTTGGGGAGATTTGGAGCTGCTACCGCGAGTGAAAGTCGTTGAAATTCTAGGCAATAGTGGTGATATTCAGACAGAGATTTTGTCGGTTATCCACTCCTACGAGCTTCCTTTCGAGTTCAACAAAAAAGTTAACCTAGAGGCGCAAAAGCTTAACGATAACTTCAAGATAGAAGAAGATTTAGAGCAAAGAAAAGATTTGAGGAAGCTACACACATTTACCATAGACCCTTCTGGCTCCAAAGATTTTGACGATGCGGTGTCTGTGGCGGTGAACAAAAAAGGCGAGTATGAGCTTTATGTGCATATTGCCGATGTCTCGCACTTCGTAAAACCTGGCTCTGCCCTATTCGAGGAAGCTCTAATCAGGGGAAATTCCTACTATTTTCCCAAAAGAGTCATACCGATGCTTCCCCAGATTATTTCCAACAATTTGTGCAGCTTGCGTCCCTTAGAAGATAAATATACGATGACCGTCAAGACTACATTTGGCAAAGATTTTAGTATATTGTCGCAAGAGATTTTCAAGTCTGTGACTTGCTCAGATGTTCGGCTGAGTTACGAGCAGGTAGATGCGGTGCTTGCTGGAAATAAAGCCGCTGAGGTTGCTAAAAAAGACAAAGAAGCTTTGTTTTTGGCAGATAAGCTTTCAAAAGGTTACTTTAAGAAGCGCAAAAAGTATATTCGCTTTTCTTTGCCAGAGGCTGTTTTTGAGTTTGATGAAGAAGGCTCTCCTATCAACATCTTTCGCTCAGAAGAGACGGGATCCCATAAGCTAATCGAAAATTTTATGTTGATCGCAAACGAGTATGTTGCCAAATTTTTAGCACAAAGTAACTGTTTGTATAGGGTTCACGAACCACCTTTTGTTAACGATTTGAAAAAAGTTAAGAGTGAATTAGACCAAAACGGCATCGATGTTCCACCCCATAAATCGCCAACAGAGTTTTATCAAAGAGTTCTCAAGCTGATGAACACAGACGATAAAAAAAGAGCTTTCGAAAGAAAGATTTTACGGAGTATGAAAAGAGCCGAGTATAGCCTGAAAAACACGCACCACTTCGGCATTGGCATCGATCACTATACGCACTTTACCTCTCCCATCAGGCGCATATGCGATCTGGGCATCCATCTTTTGCTAAAAAAGCAGCTCAAATCTAAATCTTTGCTAAAGAAGATAGTAGCTAGTGCCAACCAACGGGAACAGGTGGCAACAGACGCAGAAAGAGAGGTGCAAAAGCTTTATTATAAGCAGTTTGGCAAAAGATTACTGGGTAGCGACTACCAGGCAACCGTCATCGATATTAAAAGAAACTCGGTTGTGCTGGAGCTAGTTAAATATCCAATAATTGTAAATGTTCTCACAAGGGACGCCAAAAAGGTTAAGACAAAAAAAAGCGGTGTTAAACTTGCTCAAAGACGAAGAGTAAAAATAGTAAAGATAGACCACGAAATAGAAGCAATTTTTGTTTAAGTGCTTTATAAGTTTAGCGGCTATATATTGCTGTGATTTATAGATTTATCGCCAGCAAATTAAAGTAGAAAATAAGGTGTAATAATTATGTTGAAGTTTAAGAAATTGAGAAGATTTTTCTTCTACTTAGTTTTAGTTATCTCGTTTGTTTTGGGTGGACTGTATTTTTCTCGCAACCTCATCTTGAGTTCTTTGCTAGAAAAAGGAGCCGAGGCTTTGTTTTCTGCCAAAGCGGAGATGAAAGGTTGTGATCTGCAAATTTTCTCAGGGAAGCTTTTGTGGGAAGATTTTGCGGTGGCTGACAAGAGCAAGCCGATGAAAAATCTTTTCCAAACAGGCTATGTAGAGCTAGATTTTGATCTTTCTTCTCTTATAAAAGGTCGGGTTGTTTGCACCAACCTAATCTTGCAAAAGCTGAGATTTGGCACAAAGCGAGCCGAAAGCGGTGCTTTGCCTCCAAGACCAAAAGAGAAAGAAAGTGAGTCCAAAATCGGCAAATTTGCTCTAGATTATCTGGAAAAACAGAAGCGCTCAATACCGATCTTGACTTACGAAAAGATGAATGTAGATTCTGTTTTGGCTAGTTGTCAGCTGATAACACCCGGTAAAGTAGATTCGCTACAAGAGGCGGTGAGCGCCGTAAAAACCTCTTGGGAAAAGCTTTTGAAAGAGAAAGATTATGCCCAAAAAGCTCAAAATATTAAAAAAGAGTTTAACTCTATAGATTTTAAAATTACGGCCAAAGCCCTCAAAGATTTGGAGAGGTTGTATAAAGAAGGAGAACAACTTTATAAAGATAGCGAAGAACAGCGCAAGGAGTTCGACAAACAGTATGGAGTGCTAAAAACCGCAAACCAGCTGGATGAGTGGGCAAAACAAGATTATAATAAGGTGATGAAGGCGGTCAAGTTTCCCGATTCCCAAGGCTATAAGATGGGCGAGGTTCTTTTTGGTAGCACCGTCTACGATCTTATCTTGCAGGTTGTAACCCTTATAAAAACCTCAAGAAAATCTGCTGGAGTAGCTGAGCCCAAGAGTGAGCAAAAGCTGACTTTTTGGTTAAAGAGGATAAGCTTTAACTCTCAACTGGTTGGAGGAGCTTGGGTAAAAGGCGAAATAACCGATTTTTCCAACGCTCAAAAAATAGTCGGAAAACCTATCGAAGTGAATGTAGATTTTTTGACGGCTAAAGACGAGTCTGTTAGGATCTCTGGGAAAATGGAGTATCAAAATCAAGAACCGAGCGAAACCTTAAAGGTTGATTTAAAAGGGATTGTGATAGCGAACCTGAAGTTAAATCAAGACG
Organism: Cloacimonadales bacterium (SeqCode); assembly: GCA_965228195.1. Taxonomy (GTDB): domain Bacteria; phylum Cloacimonadota; class Cloacimonadia. The sequence goes on along the minus strand of OZ245797.1, from coordinate 109,601 downwards.
CCCTTCCGCCCAAAATAGACTCCTGTTTACTGGATGGAACGGTCGATTTTTTCTCAAAAGCAGACGACATTTCTCTTAAGAGCAAGCTGAATTTTAGCCAGATTGTCTACTCTTATGAATACAAAAAAGAACCTTCTCAGCAGATGAAAGAGATAGCTAGGATAGTGGGCAGTTCTGCTGATGCTGTGTGGGTTAAGGTCGATTTTGAAAGCTCTGCAGCAGGTGTAAAAACTTCTATAGAGAGTAGCTTGGACAAGGTGGTAAAAAAAGCTTTATACCAGAAGTTTTCGTCTGAAAAAAAAGAGTTGCAAGCTAAGCTGAGCAAGAAAATAGGCAAAAGAAAACATCAAGAAAAGCTGGATTTACTGTTTAAAGGAGTTGATCAAGAAGTTAGCTCTATCTTACTCGGTGAGAGTCCAATAAGCAGCAAGCAAAAAGAGAGTAAGAAGAGTTTGGCTAACCAACTTTTGGACGAAGGGAAAAAGATTTTAGAAGAGAATGACGATCTGAAAGATAAAGCAAAAGAGATATTCAAGGGGTTGAAGTTTTGAAAAAATTTTTGATTTTAGGTTTTTTCTGTTTTGGTTCTTTGTTTGCCAGCGAAATAAAGGAGTTGACCAAAAATGTGCAAGTTGAGTCTACCCCGTTTTGGGAATCTTTGCAAAAAAAAGAGATTAAAAAAGATCTGAAAAGTTTTTTGACTTTGGCAAACATCTATTTCGATTTGGGTCACTACTACTCGGCCAGGAAATATTATCGTCTTTATTTAGCCGAAAAAAGCAACCAAAAGGCTGAGTTTAAGCTGGCTTTGTGCAGCTTTTATATATCGGGAAGCAAAAATAAGCTAAAGTTTGTCACGCAGTTTATAAAAGATTATCCTGACAACTACCTTAACAAATATTTGATTTTGGAAAAAGGCAAGTACCTTTTGAGTCAAAAACAGTATTGGAAAGCTTGCGATGTCTTGAACCAAAAGTTTGCCGGCTTCCCCTATCTTGACTATTTTAGAGGGGTAAGCTTTCAAAAACTGGGCAAACACTCAAGCAGTGCCTACCTTTTTGGGATGGTGCTTAAAAATGCGAAAACTCCCGAAAAATTGGCAGAAAAGGCGGTCAAACTGTATATGCAAACCATCTCTAATCTGCCTTGGCAACGGGTGACCTCCAGAACAAGCAAGGTGATAATGTTTATGCCTCAGGGAAAAAACAAGATCGACCTGCTTCTTTTTTTGGCAAAAGTTTACGACGATAATTTTCTTTACGCACAATCTAACGATATCTACTACGATTTGATAACCTCCGAGAAAATGATTAGCTTGTATAAGTTTACCATTAATAATAATGTCGAGCTTAAAAACTACAAAAAAGCTTTGCAAGATATCGAGATTTACTTGCAGTTTGTGAAATCAAAACTGGTCAAAAAAGAGATCTTGCAAATCAAAACGCAAATAGAGGCGATAAAAACGGGTGAATGAAATTTACACAAAGGTTCTTGATCGCGTAGATATTGTCGATGTCATCGGCAAATATGTTCCTCTGAAAAAAAACGGGTCTAACTATAAAGCTTGTTGTCCGTTTCATCAAGAAAACACGCCATCTTTCGTCGTTAGTCAAACCAAGCAGATATTCAAATGTTTTGGCTGTGGAGTGGCTGGCAACGCCCTTAGTTTTGTCAAAGAGTACGAAAAAATATCTTACTACGAGGCAGCTATCAAGCTCGCTACTCAATACGGTGTTCAGGTTAAGATAAACAAAGCTACTCAAAAAAAAGATTCTAAGACTACTCTTATGTTGCAAGTTTACTCCCTTGCCAAAGATTTTTACCGAGAAAATTTGGCTCTGCATGGCAAAGAGGCGCTAGAGTATCTAGCCAGCCGATCTCTGTCCAAAAACACCATCAAAACTTTCGAGTTGGGCTACTCCCTAAACTCGCATACGGCGTTGTATAACTATTTGCGCAAGAACAACATAAACAAAGATATTCTTCTGGAGTCGGGGATCGTAAAATCTAATCAGAGAGGTTATTACGACCTTTTTTCTGATCGGATAGTTTTCCCTATCATCTCTTCCAATGGAATGGCAGTAGCTTTTGGGGCGCGCTCTATGGACGGGAAGATGCCTAAATATATCAACTCACCCACTACCCCTGTTTATCAAAAAAGCAAAGAGCTTTATGGTTTTCATACCACCAAACACGAGATAAACAAAGCCGACAAGGTGATAGTTTGTGAAGGTTATTTAGATTTTTTGCGGCTCTACGAAAGCGGTTACCACTATGCGGTGGCATCGCTGGGGACTTCCCTGACTGACCAGCAGGTGAGCCTGCTTCGCCGCTACTGCAAAAACTTTTACATAGTTTATGATGGCGATGAGGCTGGCAGCAAAGCTTCTTTGCGGGCTGCTGCTAAGATAATCTCTCAAAATGGGCAGGTGCGAATCGTCAGCTTGCCCGCCGGCGAAGATCCCGACAGCTTCTTACTCAAAAAAGGAAACGCCGCTTTCGAAGATATTTTGGAAAACTCCCCCACCTACTTGCAATACCTCAAAAACAGTATGAGCTTAGGCGAGGCGATGCAAACCTTGGTAGAGGTTGCCTCCTCTATCCCCAATCGTCTGGATCAATTTGTTTTCACGCGCAAAGTTGCCGAAAATTTTGGCGTTGAAGAGTCGGTCTTCTCTTCTCAGCTAAAAAAACGACGAGTCTATCCCAACAATGATCAAAAAGTGAAAAAAAATATCCCCGATTTGGGCTTAGAAGAGCAGTTGCTCTTGTCTGCAATGTTGTCAGACAAGCAGACAACTGACTTGGCAGTTAAATCTCTAACAAAGCAGGATTTTAGCATAGATGAATACAAAGAGGTTTTCTCTGAATTGCAAGAAGCTCTGCAACAAGGTGAGCTTAATTTTAACGCTTTGGCGTGCCAAAGTAAATATCCAGAAACTTTCAATGAGCTGATTTATCGAGCCCAAAGTAGCCAAGTCATAGATGTTAAGCAGCTTCTCAAAGGGTTTGAGATTAAAAAGAAGATGAAAGAGTTTGCTGAGCTTGACCAAAAGTTGAGCGAACTTTTGGCGAATAACTCTAACCCTTCTGCGCTGAAAGAGATCTTTGAGCAAAAAAAAAGAGCTAAAAAAGTGTTGATAGAACTGGGCTATAGCAAAACTAAGGTCTAAAAAAAACAGCAGGAAATTTATGGAAAAAGTGATCATCGTCGTGGGAGCTTATGGCAGTGGGAAAAGTGAGTATTCAGCGAACTTAGCTATCAAAGAGAAGGTGGCAGCCGTTGTCGATATGGATATTATGAACCCCTATTTTCGCACCAGAGAGTTGAGCGACGATTTTGCCCAGAAAGGCATCGAATTGGTGGCGCCAGAAGGTGCTTTTCGACACACGGAGCTGCCGATGTTATCGCCCAAGATTCAGGCTTGCTTGGACGATGTAGATAAGAAGATAGTCATAGATGTGGGCGGAGACCCCACCGGGATGAAGGTGCTGGGTCGTTACAAGAAAAGTTTGCAAAAAAGAGGTTACGATTTGCGCCTTGTAGTAAATACCAAAAGACCTTCCACTAGCTCCAGAAAAGAGATTACAGCTGTTTTCGACGAATTTGAGGCAAGCTCGGGAATGAAGATCACCACTCTTGTGTGCAACACCAACCTGATGGAGTTCACCGACGCTAATCTGGTAAGAGATGGAGTGAAGATTGTGGACGAAGTTGCCAAAGCCAAGAAGGTCGATTTTCGCAACTACTGTGTGCTCAAAAAAAATAGCCTGGCAATTCCTGAGCAGATCGATGGGAAGAAGATGTTTGTGATGGACTATTTTTTTAGTAAGCCTTGGGAAAGATGAACCTCCCCTTTTTCTTGGCGTTGCGATACTTAAAAGGCAGCAACAAATTTTTGCTTAACTTCTGGTCAACTTTTAGTGTGCTGGGCATTTTTTTCGGTGTTTTTTCGATTTTGGTCGCCTCCTCTTTTATGGATGGGCTAAAACAGGTGATGATCGAAGAGCTTTTGCAAAAAAGAGCGCATATTACCATCGAGGCGAAAAACAAAGTAGCTTTTGAGCAAGCTGTTTTCGATTTGCTCGAAAAAGAGCCGCAAGTTTTGGATTTTTCGCAAGTTGTCTATACACAAGGACTGCTGAAAGCTGGTCAGATATCCAAAGGCGTTTTGGTTTGCGGAATCGATTTGGACAAACAAAAAAAGATTTTACCTTTTTTGCAAGATTTGTCTGTAGACAAACTTAGCGATCGCCAGATCGTCCTCAGCGAAAACTTGGCAGTGGAAGCAAACCTTTTTAACGAAGATTTTGCTTTCCTTTATTCGACCCAAAACATGCAAAAAACAGCTTTTGGGAAAGTGCCGGTAGGAGCCAAGTTTGCTCTGGTCTCTTGCTACAAGGCGGACAACCAAATCTTGAGCGACAACCTAGCTTATGTGAGTGTTGCCGCTGCCCAAAAAATCGCCGGGGAAAGTGCCAACGCCCAGTTGGAAATTCACCTAAAAGACGCCTACGCCGTGGAAGAGGTGCTAAACTCTTTAGAGCAAAATTTGGGCAGTGCGTATCGGATAACCGGCTGGAACCAAGAAGATAAGGCTATCTACGACTCGCTGAGAGTGGAGGCGATGGCTCTAAACTTGGTGCTTTTTTTGATTATCGTGCTTGCTATTTTTAATATGAGTGGCAATTTTTTGCGTCTGGTAAACGAGAAAAGTGGCGAGATTGGTGTGTTGAAAGCTATGGGACTCAACCAAAACCAGATCAAGAAGATCTTCGTCTATTGCAGCGTCTGTATCGCTGGATTGGGATCTGGTGCTGGAATAGTGCTGGCTTACGCATTTTTGCATCTCCAACACAGCTACCGCTGGCTGGCGGTGCCGGTGCAAGGTCTAGGGTTCGACTACCTGCCCGTGGAGGTATCTTACGCTAGCGGAGTTTATCTGCTTGGTTTGGTCTTATTGGTAAGTTTAATTTTTAGTTATTACCCTTGTCGGCGACTACAAAGCGTTGATCCGATTAAGGTTATCAAGGAGTAAGAAGGATGAGATTTTTGAAAAGCAAGCTGTTTATTTTGTTTTTGCTACTACTTTTCGTGTTCGCATGTTGCGTGCCGGATTTAGAAAAGCATCAGATTAGGTATGTGCAAAGAAGCACCAGAGAGGTTAAGATCGAAAAGGTGGTCGGCGAAAGATGGCTGGTTTGGCTTTACAACAACCCTTTGGGCAGATTAACAATCGCCGGTCTGGTCAAAAGAAAGTTTGTTTCGCAATGGTATGGCAAGAAGATGGACGACCCCAAATCCAAGAAGAAAATTAAGCCTTTTATAAAAGATTACCAGATAGATATGAACATCTTCCAAGAAGAAGAGTTTGCCAACTTCAACGACTTCTTCGTCCGCAAGGTAAAACCTTCCGCAAGACCTATTGCTGAAGGCGAGCAGATCGTGGTCTCTCCAGCCGATGGCAAACTTTTGGTTTGGCAAAACTTGGACGAAGAAAGCTTTTTCGTAAAAGGGTATCGATTCGACCTACACACATATCTGCAAGATGAGGAGCTGGCAAAAAAATTCAAAGGTGGAACCATGCTTTTGTTTCGGCTCTGCCCTACCGACTATCATCGTTACCACTTCCCCGTCTCGGGCATAATCGAAAAAGCTAAAAAGATTGATGGTGCTTACTACTCCGTTTCCCCCATCGCCATCAAGAAGATTGTCGAGCTTTTTTGTTTGAACAAAAGAGAGTACACGCTTATCAAGACGCAGCAGTTTGGGGATGTGCTGATGAGCGAGATCGGCGCTACAATGGTAGGGAGTATCGTCTCTACCTACCCGTCGGAGGTGGTAGCAAAAGGAGACGAGAAAGGTTATTTTAAATTTGGTGGTTCTTCCGTCTTGCTTCTATTCGAAAAAAACCAGATCGTCATAGACGAAGATTTAGTGAAAAACTCTCAAGAAGGAATGGAGACGGAACTCAAGATGGGCGAAAAAATAGCAACTGCAAAAACAGGAGATAAAGATGAATTTTGACAAGTATTCGCAAAAAAACGATTTTTATGGAAAAAGCTCGGCGGTAGAGTTGGTGGAGAAGTATGGCTCGCCACTATATGTTTATAACGAAAACATCTTAAAGCAACGCTGTCGAGAGATGATGAACCTCATCAGATACCCTCACTTCAAGGTGCACTACTCTGTGAAAGCCAACTCCAACCTGGAGCTTTTGAAGATTATTCGCAAGGAAGGTCTTTTTGTGGATGCGATGTCACCGGGTGAGATGTTTGTTGAGCTGAAAGCCGGTTTCACCCCCGAGCAGATCTTGTTTATCTGCAACAACGTTTCTGCAGAAGAGATGAAATACGCCATCGAGCGAAACATCAATGTCAGCGTAGACTCTTTGTCTCAACTAGACCTTTATGGTTCTTTAAATCCCGGAGGTAATGTTTTTGTCAGAATAAACCCGGGTATCGGAGTCGGGCACAGCGAGAATGTCATCACCGGCGGCAAGAAAACCAAGTTCGGTATCGAGATGAAATCTATTCCGCAGCTCAAAGAGATTTTGAGTAAGCACGAGCTGAAACTCATCGGCATAAATCAGCACCTGGGCAGCCACTTTATGAGCTGGTTCGAGTATATCAATTCCGTAAATGTTGTCTTGAATATCGCCAAAGAGTTCGACAACTTAAAGATCATCGACCTCGGTGGTGGATTTGGTATCCCCTACCATAAGCAAGACGGAGAGCAGCGTCTTAATCTTTCCGAGTTGGGCAGTGAACTTAACGCAAGATTGCTGAAATGGTCAAGCGAATACAATCGCGAAATAGAGTTTAGAGTCGAGCCGGGACGCTATATCGTGGCTGAGTGTTGCGCCCTTTTGGGAACCGTGTTTACCAAGAAAGAGAACGATTACCGCAAATATGTGGGGACAAATCTGGGCTTCAGCGTCTTCAAAAGAAAAGTGATGTACGACTCTTATCACGATGTGGAGCTTTATCGCCAAAATGGAGATATCGACACCAAAGAGATGGAGAAGGTGATTATCGTTGGTGATATTTGTGAGTCTGGTGATATTATCGCCTCAGACCGCTATCTGCCCAAGATCGAAGAGGGTGATATCATCGGCGTGATGGATGCAGGAGCTTATGGATACAGTATGGCTTGTAACTACAACAACCGTCTTCGCCCTGCCGAGGTGCTTATCGACTCCGAAGGCAACGACAGACTGATAAGAAAAAGAGAAACTTTTGAAGATTTGCTAAACAGCTTCGTTTAAGACAGTTTTTTTTCTGAGATTGCTATCCAAAGCTTGGAAGGAGATAAAAAAAGTGAACTGCATAGAAATAGCCAGCCAATGTATCCCTGCCAACCTGTGGAAAACATTTTTTGTCCACTCGGTGCTGGTTACTCAGCTCTCTTTGCAGATAGCCGAAAAACTGGGCTTAGACGAAAAAACGAAAAAGTTTATCGAAGAGGCTGCTTTGCTTCACGATGTCGGCATCGGCAAGGTGAGTATGGACAAGCAAAATCCACAAAACAAGCCGCCTTACATCTTGCACGGGATCTTTGGCGAAAAAATCTTGAAAGATTTAGGTTACCCTTTGCATGCGGCAGTTTGTCGTAACCATATCGGAGTAGGTCTGAGCAAAGAGATAATCTTGAGAAACAATCTCCCTTTGCCCGCTTGCAATATGTTGCCCTCTACCCTGCCTGAGAAGATCATAACTTACGCCGATCTTTTTTTTAGCAAAACCAATATTTACCACAAACGCAGTTTTGCCGAGGTCGAAGCCAAAATCGCTTCTTATGGAAAACAACAGCTGGTAGAGTTACACACCTTGCACAAGCAGTTTAACATCTAAGGAATTTTTTTTGTCCCGCAAAAAAAAAGCTTCCCCAACTTTTAAAAAGTGAGGAAGCTCGACTATTAACTTAGTTTGTTCTTAGATTACTTCTTTTTCTCGTCATTAGCTTTTTGGATCTCTGCCAAAATATCTTCTTCCAAGTTTTTAGGAACTTTTTCGTAGCGGTCGAACTCGATAGAAAGCTCGGCTTTACCTTGTGTGTTTGACCTCAAAGCGGTGCCGTATCCAAAAATTTCAGAAAGAGGAATCTCGCCGGTGACGATCGCCAAATGCTCTTCATCTCTGGTCTCTAGCACAGTCCCTCTTCTTTGGTTGATGCTGGTAAGCACAGCTCCACGGAACTCAGCGGGCACATCGATAGAAACTTTCATCATCGGCTCCAAAATAGCAGGCACAGCTTTGCGATAGTTCTCTCTGATGCACGCCTTGGTGGCTAGCTCAAAAGCAAGTTGTGAGGAGTCAACCGGGTGAAAATCACCGTCGTTGATAACCATCTTGATACCCACGGCAGGGAAACCGGTGTGGTATCCATTTTCCATCATTGCGTTAAACCCTTTCTCACAACCAGGGAAGTAGTTAGATGGAATAGCTCCACCCTTGATGTCGGTAGAAAAATCGTTGTCGTCCGAGCCACTTGGAGACAAAATTCCCATAATCTTAGCGTATTGACCGCGACCACCAGACTGTTTTTTGTGAACATACTCAAACGGAATCTCTTTGGTAATCGTCTCACGGTAAGCAACTTGTGGTTTACCTACTTCTAGGTCAACATTATACTCGCGCCTCATTCTCTCGATATAAACATCCAAGTGCAACTCTCCAATCCCTTGGATAATCGTCTCGGAAGTCTCTTCGTCCAGATAAGATTTGAAAGTCAAATCTTCTTTGGTAAACCTATTCAAAGCTTTTGCCATATTGGTTTGACTCTTGTTGTCTTTACACTTGATAGACAGTGATATGATCGGCTCGGGGATGTGTGATGAGCGAAGGTGGTAATGAATAGAAGGGTCGGTAAAGGTGTCACCCAAGGCACAGTCGACACCGAAAATAGCTCCGATATCTCCTGCTTTCAACTCAGCCAGCTCCACCATTTCGTCGGAGTGCATCTTGGCAAGACGACCGATCTTCACCTTTTTCTTGGTTCTGTTATTGATCAGCTCGTCGCCTTTTTTGATAGAACCTTGATAGAGCCTGATGTAGGTCAACTGCCCGTATTGTTGGTTTTCCAATTTGAAAGCGTAAGCCACCACGGGGTCGGTATCTTTCATACTCATGATCACCGGAGCATCGTCGTTATCGGCATCGAAACCTTCGTTCTCAATTTCGGTAGGATTGGGCAAGTAGGAGTCTATAGCGTCCAGAAGTGGTTGCACGCCTTTGTTTTTGAAAGCAGAACCCATAAAAACTGGAGTGATTTGATCGGAGATAACGCCATCTCGGACAGCCTTTTTGATCAGATCTGAGTTCTCCTTGCCTTCCAAAATCGCCTCGGCGAGTTCGTCGTCTAGCATGGAGAGCTCATCCAACATCTTCTCTCTATACTCGGCAGCTTGATCTTTTAAGTCGGCTGGCACCTCTTCGTAGCGAAGGTTTTCACCGTTGTCGCCGTCGAAGTAGATAGCTTTCATCTCTACCAAATCTACCACGCCTTGAAATTCGTCCTCTTTGCCGATGGGAATCTGCATCATCACCGCATTTCTACCTAGTTTCTCGCAAAGCATCCCCGTAACTTTAAAAGGGTTGGCTCCCGTTCTGTCCAACTTGTTGATAAAGGCTAAGTTGGGAACGTTGTTGCGTGAGAGTTGCCTGTCAACGGTGAAAGATTGTGATTGAACACCACCAACACCGCAAAGCACCAACACAGCGCCGTCTAGCACCCGCAAAGCGTTTTCCACCTCTACGGTGAAGTCAACGTGACCAGGTGTGTCGATGATGTTGATATCGGTCTTGCCCCAGTTAACATATGTTGCCGCAGAAGCGATGGTGATACCTCTTTCTTTCTCCAGCTCCATCGAGTCCATCTTGGCACCCACGCCGTCTTTTCCTCTCACCTCAGAAATTTTGTGAATCTTGTTACAATAAAACAAAATTCTCTCTGTTAGAGTGGTTTTTCCAGAATCGATGTGCGCGCTAATTCCTATATTCCTAGTCTTTTCTAAGTTCATATTCCTCTATTTCCCTTTTATTAAAAATCTTACTCTTGAAAGCAAATCTTTTTTTGTGGTTGCAAAAGTCAAGACAAATTCACTACTTATTTGGCCTGGCTAGCGTTAGCTATATTTTCTTTTTTAGCTAGAACCGATGTAAATTTAAGAGCGTTGGTCGGACAAATCTTGAGACAATCACCACATCTGATACACTCCAAATCTTTTTGGTTGCGCCTTATATCTACCTCCATGCGGCAAACTTGTTGGCACTTTCCGCAGTTTATACACAAATCTTTATCGAAGCCGATCTGCAAGCAAGAAAATTTATTACTCACCGCATACAAAGCTCCCAAAGGACAAGCTACTCGGCAAAAAAACCGATAGTGGCTGACACAAAAACTGGTAACAAGCAAGAAGATGGTTAGCTTGAGATAAAAAGCTTTGCCAATCAAACTTTGCAAAGACGGAAAGATAAACAAGGCTGGGATGCCTGCCTCCAAAAATCCAGCCGGACAAATAGCTTTGCAAAAAGCTGGCGTGCCCAGTCCAAACTGGTTGTGCAAAAAAATAGGTAAAATCAAGACAAATATCAGCAAAATCAGATACTTGCCCAGTAGTAGTGGCTTATAGAGTCGCTTCTTGGCAAGAGGTATCTTGTATAAAAGCTCTTGGTAAAGCCCAAAAGGGCAAATCCAGCCACAGATAAATCTGCCGGCAATCGCTCCAAAAAGCAAGATAAACCCCGCAACGTAAAAGCTGAACTGGTATTTAAAGCCGTTGACCACCGACTGAAAAGCTCCTATGGGACAAGAGCCGATAGCACTTGGACAGCTGTAACAATTGAGTCCTGGGAAGCAAAAGTTTTTAACGCCCCCCTTGTAGATACTTTTTTGCCAAAATCCAGCTAGGTAAGGGTTGTGCAAAAAGGAGCAAATGAGTTGAACCGACTTCCTTTTACCCCACACCGATGCACTCCAAACAGATGTTCACCGCCTTGATCAAAACGATTTTTTGCTCACCTCGATAAACTCCCCAACCGATCATCAAAAAAGCTGCCAACAACCAAAAACAAACTTTCTTCATCTGACTACTTTAGCAATCTGTCTATCTCTCGGTGGTAAGCCTTAGGGTTAGCCCCCACGATAGCTTGGCTGACGATCTTGCCTTCTTGATCGACAAAGAAAGAGGTAGGGATGGCAGAAACGGCTTTAAGTATCTTCTTCTCCAGCTCCGCGTTGGGTAAAATATTTTTGAAGTTAGCACCAGATTTTGCCAAAATATTTTTGGCTACCTCTTGGTTGTCAGCACCATCTATCACTATTCCCACCACAGCAAAATTCTTTATCTCTTTGTCCATCTGAGCAAGCTCGGGCATCTCTTGGATGCAGGGACTGCAGTATGTCCCCCAAACATTTACCATCGTGATCTTATTTTTGCTAAAAAGAGATTTGGAGTTAACAGTGTTGCCGTCCAAATCGGTTGCCGAAAACTCTAGGCTCTCAGGCAAACTGGAGCCAGATTTAGAAGGCTCCTCTTTCTTGGGCTGATAAGTTTTGATGGTCGCCTTTATATTCTTGCTTTGAGCCAAGTATTGCCGGTAGCGCTCGCTGTAATCTGCTTCTACTTTTACCTCTTGGGCTAAAGCAAAATAGATAAGATACTCTTGGTTACTGCCAGCTTTTGTGATGTTTGCCCAACCTTTGCCAGAGGTGACTTCGCCTGCAAAATCTTTCTTTTGGTAGACTGAGATTTTGAACAACTTGTAAGCTTTGTCGCAAATCTTGTTCACCGACTCAGAGGTGATCTCGCCTTTGGCAGACAAAACTTTTCTTTGCTCTTTTGCCGAGTCTGTCAAAAAGTAAAAAGAGAACTCCAAGCTGTTTTCTTTTAGTAGCGGAACGGCAAAAATATCGTCGCTTTGTTCCCACTGGCTGGGGATATCAAAGTTGAACCCCATCGGCTCCATAGGGATCTGGGTAGTTTTTGTCTGTTTGCAACCAAACAAAACTACCAGAGAAAAAATCGTAAATTTCAAAAATTTCATCAGGGCTCCTTTTTCTTTACATCAAGCCTGGGATTTTCATCCCGCCGGTGATAGCGCTCATACTCTCTTGGCTCTTGCTCTCTATCTGAGTCTTGGCATCGTTAATAGCAGAGATGATCATATCTTGCAACATCTCCACATCGCTAGGGTCAACAGCCTCGGGGTCGATCTTTAGAGCTGTCAAATCAAAGTTTCCGCTCATACTCACCTCAACCATTCCGCCACCACTGGTGGTGGTAACCTCTAGATTTTTGGTCTCTTGCTGAGCTTTCAGCAGCTCTTTTTGCATCTTTTGCGCCTGTTTCAACATCTTGTTCATATTTTTATTCATCTTAAAAAAATCTCCTTTACAATTTTTCAAATAAATCTTTGTGCTTGTCCAAATAAAGCTTGGATCGCCAATCGATATAACCGCTTTTGATAGCGTCTTTTGTCTCATCCACAAAACCTTCTTTAGGAAGAAACTTATTTTTTTTGACATCTTTGATGATCGGATAAACTGCTAGCTTTTGGGTCAAAACCCGTTGAACCTCTTTGCTGAGCATCAGATCGATAAACTTCTGGGCAGCTGGTTTGTTTTTTGATTTTTTATAGATGCCCACCCCGAAGACATCTTTGATCGACAAGCTGTTTATCAAAATAGGCTTTAGGCGAGGATAGTGGACGCAGTAGCTCACCCCGCCTATCCAAAAAGCTGCCTCTTTGGCCATAATCATCCTAAGAGCGTATGCGGGATTGGGGACTATCTCGCGCACCTTATTTTTCATACTTTGCCAAAATTGGCGGTGTCCATTTTGGGTAAATCGAGACAAACTTTTGACATAAAACATCCTGCTGTAAGCAAAAAAGTTGGGATTGGAAAAGATGAGCTGCTGGTTGTAAACATCTTCTTGAAACTTTCCCAAAGTCGAGGGGATATTTTTTATTTGGGTGGTGTCCACCAAGATACAAACAAAGTCGTAAAAGACAGGAGTAAAATAAAAGCTTTTGTTCAAACTAGCATCTTTTTTGATCTGTTTTGCGTTTTTACTCTTATACTTGCAAAAATTTTTACTCACTATCGCCTGTCTCAAAAAAGATTTGTCTATACCCAGAGCCAAATCTAAGCTGTCTTGCCCGGTAAGAAGTTTGTCTGCTCCGTCGAAATAGACAAACTCTAGGTCGAGTTGTAAGGCGTCTTCCAAGCTGTCGATTAAGCTTTTGGGAAACCACTTACCGTTGAGGTTGTTGGTTATGCCTACTCTTAAAGTTGGCTTTGTTTCTGCCTCGCTCAAGCTTTTATCTTCACTCTTGCAACCCAAGAGCAAGAGCAAAACAATGGTAAGCAGAAAAGCGATAACTATTTTCTTCAACTTATGCCTCCGAACATCACCGAGGCTACCACAAAATCCATAATCAAGATGGTGATACTAGAGTAAACCACCGCGGTGGTGGAAACCACGCCTACCCCCTCGGCCCCACCTTTGGCACGGCTTCCCACGAAACATCCGATGCTGGTGATGGTCACCCCGAAGAAAAAAGCTTTTATAAGACCTCCCCACAGATCCGAGGGCAAGAAGTTGTTTCGCATCCCCTCAAAGTAGGTGTAAAAGCTGATGTTGTGCTTAAAGTAAGCTAAGACGAAAGCCGAAAAGATGCTGACAAAATCGGCAATAATCGTCAAGATGGGCAACATTACTGCCCCTGCCACGATCTTGGGCATATAGATATAGTCAACCGGGTCGATAGCCATACACTCCAGAGCGTCCAGCTGCTCGGATATCCTCATCGTGCCGATCTCGGCGGCGATAGACGCCCCTATTTTGCCGCTAAGCACCAGAGCCGTCAAGGCAGGAGCCAGCTCGGTCAGAGTCGTTTTTTCGATAAAAATGCCAATCATCCCTTTTGGCGCAAGTCCAGCTGTCTGATAAATAGTTTGAACGGCGGTAACAAGGCCAGTAAAAGCGGAGGTGATAACGATCAAGAAGAAAGAGTCGTAACCGATAGATTTCATCTGTTTCAATATCTGGTATTTGCGAAAAGTAAGGGAGTGCAAAGATTTTAAAAAATCTCTAAAAAAGAGGGAAAACTCGCCGAAGCAGTAGAAGTAAGAGTATAACTTTTTCATACCAATCAGACAAAAGTTAGTTGAAATCGTTCTCTAGTTCTGTGTCCATATCCTCAAAATTGGAAGGAGGTAAGGTGTTGTCAAACTCGTCAAACTGGGTGTGAATATTATCGTAAGGCATAAATCTGGTTTTGTGTCCTTCAAACTTCAGCCGCTTGAAACCCACCGAGCCGTGCCTGTTTTTGGAGACGATAATCTCAGCTGTTCCTGGGTGTTCCGAGGACGGATTGTAGTAGTCGTCGCGGTAGATAAACATCACCTGATCGGCGTCTTGTTCGATCGAGCCAGACTCACGCAAGTCCGAGAGCAACGGCCTTTTATTATCACGAGACTCCACGCCACGATTCAATTGAGAAAGAGCGATGATGTTGATACCCATATCTTTTGCCATAATCTTCAACCCTCTGGAGATGTCCGAGATTTGTTGGTGTCTGGCCTCTTTGGAGTTGGAGGTCATCAGTTGCAGATAGTCGATTATGACGATATCCAGCCCTTCTAGCTGAGCCTTCAGGCGCATAGCTTTGGATTTGATGGAGCTGATGGTGTTGGAGCCACTATCGTCGATATACAAAGAGGCTTCCGACAAGATCATCGCCGCCTGAGAGATAGCCCTGAGCTTGTTTGGGTTCAGCCCTTTTCCTCTGGTCATACACTCCACATCTACATCCGCAGGGCCCGAGAGCATCCTCATCAGCAACTCTTCCCCATCCATCTCCATGCTGAAGATTGCCACTTTTTTACCATCCAAGACAGCAGCGTTGTGGGCAAAATTCAAAGCCAGCGAAGTTTTTCCCATCGCAGGTCGTGCTGCCAAGATCATCAGTTGCCCTTTGCTAAATCCACCCGTAAGCTCGTCAATATCACGAAATCCCGTGCTGATGCCCGAGAGCGAGCCATCCGACTTGGACTTTTCGTCGATCATCTCCACCACGCTGTCCAGATAAGACTCGGCGCTTTTTAGTCCTTCGCCTATCTTGTCGTCGGCAACCTTGAAGATCAAAGACTCGGCTTGCTCAACGGTTTTATCCACCGATTGATCGTCGGCGTAACATTTTTCCAAAATCTTGTTGGAGGCGTTTATCAACTGGCGAAGCCTAGATTTTTGCAAAATTATCTTGGTGTGATAAACTAGGTTGCCGCCACTCATCACCACATCGGAGAGCTGATTCAAAAAAGCGATGCCACCGATAGGCTCCAGCATAGCCATGCTCTTGAGTTTATCGGCAATAGTGATGATGTCCACCTCGGTGTTTTCGTGAAAAAGTTCCTGAATAGCCTTGAAGATGGTGCGATGCGCCTGTTTGTAAAAATCTTTCTCGCGCAACTTTTCGATAGCGATAGCCACATTCTGGTTGTTGATCATCATCGCCGACAAGATGCCCGATTCAGCCTCCAAGTTGTGCGGTAACAGTTTTAAAGATTTTTCTTCCATAATCTTATGCGGTCTCTAAAAATTTTTGCAAATTTTGCAAATCTATCCAAGCCAACTTTTTCCAAGCATTTTTCCGCAAGAGAGCCGAAGGGTGGTAAGTGATGAAGGTGGGAACGCCTTGAAAAGAGTGAACCTTGGTGCGCAAATCTTCCATCTTGTCGTCCAAGCCCAAAAGGTGCTTGGCAGCCACTTTACCCAAGAGCAGCAGCGCCTTGGGCTTGATTTGCTCCAGCTGCTTGTGCAGAAGCGGGATGCAACTCTTCACCTCTTCTGGCTTCGGGTCACGATTGTTTGGCGGCCTGCATTTAACCACATTAGAGATAAAACTTTTCTCTCTTTGGATGCCGATGGCAGAAAGCATCTTGGTGAGCAAATCGCCAGAGCGTCCCACAAAAGGTCTGCCGCTGGCATCCTCTTGGGCGCCAGGAGCCTCACCGATGATGAAAAGATTGGCGTTAGCATCACCCTCTCCAAAGACGATGTTAGTTCTGGTCTTGGACAAAGCACACTCTTGGCAATCGCATTGGCTTTTACTTTGCTCTTGTGTCGGAAAAAACCAGCGGTTCACTCCAGCCAGTTTGAGCTCATCAAAAAGTTGAAGAAACTGATTGTTAGGATTCAACGATTTCCTCGGTGTCGTCTTCGATATCGTCTATGGTGTATTCAGGAATGTTGTCCATAGCTATATGTTCGATAGCCTCTTGGCAAAGATGTTTTTTAAACTGCTCTTTTATCACATTGGGCAACTTCCTCAATCTCTGCGCCTCTTTTTCGGCAGCGATCAAAAAAAGATAATCTTTGTTTAAATTTTCTAGCACCTGATCAACTTTTTTATTCAACATAAAAACCTCTCCAATTTTTATTCAAAACAAATGTTTTTTAAATTTTGTATCTTACACTCTTGGGCATCTATAATCTGGTTAATCTGCCTCACCGCTTTCTCCAGCTCTGCGTTGATTACCAAATAGTCAAACTCTTTCACCCTTTTTAACTCTTTGCGCATACTAGCAAGGCGGACGGCGATATCCGCTGGCGAGTTTTGTCCGCGCTTTTTTATTCTTTGTAACAAAACTTCGATCGAGGGAGCCATGATAAAGACAGAAAATGAGTTGAGATCGGTATGCTCTTTTATTTGGCTGGCACCTTGCACATCAATATCTAGCAAGAGGTGTTTGCCATCTTGCAAGCGTGATAAAACATAGCTTTTGTCCGTGCCGTAAAAATCAGAGTGGACCTTGGCGTATTCCAAAAAATCTTTCTCTTTTATCTTCTTGGCAAACTCCCGGTGGCTAACAAAGAAGTAATCGACCCCGTTCTTTTCTCCTTGGCGAGGCTCTCTGGTGGTGTAAGAGATGGAAAACTCAACATCTTCTCGCTCTTGCAATATCTGCTTGCAGATGGTGCTTTTGCCCGCTCCAGAAGGAGCTGCCAAGATAATAAGGCTTCTTTTTTTTTTCATTCTTTTATCATCGACCAGTAATCGTCGCTTTTAAAGAAATAGTCAAACTCGCTGATGTTGTCAACTTTGTAACGGAAAAGCCAGCCGTTTTCGTAAGGCGAGGAGTTGATCAGCTCCGGCTCGTTGTCCAGATCTTCGTTAATCCGCTCAATCACTCCACTAACAGGCGAGATAATAGGCCTTGGTCCATCGCTGGTGCCGATGTAGCCGCAAACCTCTCCTTTTTCGAAAACATACCCAATCTTGGGCAGTTCAACAAAGCCGATGCTTCCGTATTTGGACTGAATATACTCGGTTAAGCCCAGATAAACGACATTGTTGTCAAAAACTTTTAACCAATGATGATTTTCTGTGTAAAAAAGATCTTCTCTGACTTCCATCTAGCAAAACTCCTTAAACTAAAAGCTTTTAAGAGTTTAGCTCAATTCTTAAGAAACTTTTAAAAAAAGAGCGAAACCTTACGCTGAGAACAATTTTTTTTAGACCATTTTTTGTCAAACTTTAAATGTAATCAGCCAAATAAAAAGATTAGCGGCTTTAAGAGGTTATCTTTTTTTTGAAAAAAATCATCTAAGGAAAGATTGACATCTTAGAGCCATAGCCAACTTGGTCTTCAAAAAGGTATTTAAGGTTAGTATGGAATTTGTAGTAAAACTCTTAGGAATATTGGTGTTTATCCCTCTGCACGAGCTGGCACACGGTTACACAGCTTACTTGCTGGGCGACGACACCGCCAAAAAAGCAGGCAGGTTGACCCTCAACCCCATAAAGCATATCAGCATCGTCGGAGCTTTTTTACTTTTTTATGCCGGTTTCGGTTGGGCAAAACCGGTGCCGATCAATCCGCACAACTTCAAAAATATGAAGAAAGATATGGCGATCACCGCCGCGGCAGGACCTTTAATGAACTTCTTTTTGGCAGTGATTTTGGCTTTTGCTTTCAACAAGCTTCAGTTTGTTTTGCCAGCCACCCAAACAAGTCGATCGATTATGCTTTTCATCTATATCGGCATTCAGCTCAATATTGGTCTGGGAATTTTCAACCTCATCCCTTTGCCCCCTTTGGACGGCAGTAAGGTTTTGGGAGGCTTCCTCTCCGATTCGGCTTTTGCCAAATACACGCTCAACGAGGAGAAAGGGATGATTTTTTTGCTGATAATCTTAGGGGCAGAATACCTTTTTGACATCAACATCTTACGCTATATCATCTACCCGCCGATTAAGCTGATTATGTCGGTTTTGATCTAAGTCTTAGCTAATCTCCAAAAAAACCGTTTCTACATCGGCAACGCCACTGGCTTTTTGAAAAAGCTTTTTATAGATATTCAGTTGCTCGGGGTTTTCGATGCTTCCTGTCTTGTAGTCGACGATGGTGGCACTCTTTTTATCTTTTGAGATCATCACCCTGTCCAAGCGAAACTCTTTCTCTTCTAGCAGCAGTGGATATTCGCACAACACACTTCCCCACCTATCTTTGTCGTAAAGCCAGTTATTTTTTTGCAAAAATCTCTCCAGCCGAACAAAGCTACTTTGCCATCTTTTGCCGAACTTAGCTAAAGTCATTTTCTGGGCTAACTCTTTCTCTGCTGCCGTGTTCCACCTGATATAGCTTAAGTAATGGTGCACCATCTCTCCAAATAGGGCGTTCTCTTTGTTTATCGGCTCGATCTTTACTGGATTAACATCTTTTCCAAAAGCAGAAAAGCTCTCTTTCTTCCAACCATCTACAGAACTTTCTTTTTTATAGGAGGCTTGAGCCAAACGGGGTGATCCTTTTCGGGCAGAAAAATAGGTTTCGCCACTATCTTCTACCTCTTCCTCGCCGAAAAAAGATCGCATATTGTTAGCTACCTTTTCCCAACTGTTTAGCTCTTTTTTGGGGTCGTCAACCTTAGTCAGACTCAGATTGGAAAAAATAAAAAGGTTGCTTTTTGCCCTGGTGAGAGCCACATAAGCCAAGTTCAAGATCTCCAGATTTTCTTGGTCCAGCCTCTTTTCAAAAAGAGATTTAGCCAACTTGGGAAAATGGAAGGTGAGCAAACTTTTTTCTACGCCACTAAAATCTTGATTGTATTGAACCAGATTGTGGAGTTTTAGAGAGTTGCCGCTTCTGCCTGCGCAGTTCAAAAAGTAAAAGACGGTGTCGAACTCCAACCCTTTGCAAGAGTGGATAGTTATCAAGTTTATCGCCTGCTTGGACTCACCTGCCACTTGCTTGAGCGCTTTCTCGTTCTCGTGCAGATATTGCAAAGTTGCCACTACCCCTTGTTGTTGTCGCTCAAAAACCTCGGCAAAAGCGGCAATGTTGGCAAGGTCGTCAGGGGAGTCGAAGTAGCTCAAGTAGTCAAACCTCTTCCTAAAATCTTCCCATAGCCGTTTGTTTTGCTCCAACCGAAAGTTTTTGATCAGCTCCTGATCGGACAATATCTTGGCTATCTCCTCTCCCGATAGGTGTAGCGGCGCCCCTTTCAAGAAAAGAAACAAAGAGTGCAAGTCGTTATAACCCAAGAACTTCAAATAAAGGTAGAAGGGGGCGATGGCTCTGTGGCTCAAAAGGGAGTCACTTCTTTTTTGATAGACAGGAATGCCGTTTTTTGTCAAAGCTTGGCTAAAAGAGTCCAACTCCTTTTTTTTGCGAGCGATGATAGCTATCTTACTTAGATCTAGATCTTTTTCTTTCAATAGCGGCAAGATTTTGGTTTCAACCACCTTCTCTATCTCTTGTTCCAGCTTGTTTTTGCCTTTGCTGATCCTGTCTATTACAAGCTCTACACACCCTTGCTCTGCCAAGGCACACTTAACCTCATTGTAGTGCCAGCCTTGACCACTCTCTTGGCAAAACAGATGGTTGACAAAATCTATCACATTTTGGCTACTGCGGTAGCAGGTGTCCAAGACCAACTTTTGACAATCTTGCAGGTGCTCTCCAACTTTGCTTAGTAGCCCCTGCTCTCCACCACGCCAGGCGTAGATCGCTTGTTTGGAGTCGCCCACCACTATCACCGAGCCTTTTTGCCGCTCGGCGATCTTGATAATCGGTAAAAGGTTTTGATATTGAACAATCGAGGTGTCTTGAAACTCATCGATCATCAAAACCTTGGGAATAACCTCCAAAAACTGCCAAAACTCCTTTTTCAACATCTTATTTTCGTCCAAAAAATATTTTTGTGAGTAAAGATTTTCTTGCAAAATCTTGTTGAAATCATCAAAAGTAAGCTCTTGATGAGAGTTTTGGCGATAGATAGCTTGAGCTACTTCTACCAGTTCCAAAATTTGATTATGCTGACTAAAAAGTTTTGTCTTAACAAAATAGTTTTTTAATTTCAGCTGAAACTCGCCATAACTTTCCTTAAAACTTTCTAAAACCTCTTTGGCAGCACCTTTTTTAAATTTTTTGAAAGGGAGCTTTTCCCAAAGCTTGTCCCCCAAGCTTTGGAACGCTTCTAAGAAAAAGCTTTCATCTTTTAAAGTCCCCAAAAAATCTTCGCTAAAGTTTTCACACCTCTTGCCCTGATACTGCTCAAAAAAATCGACATAAGGCTTCAACAAAATCGAGGAGGCAGGCAAGGCAGGCAGACTACTAAGGGTTGCGACTGCCATGCGCAAATCTTGTAAAGCTTGTCCAAAAGCCTCTTTCTCTTGCTTAGAATCGATTTTTTTAGCTTCGTGTTCTTGCAGATTTATCTTCAGTAGCTCCTCCACGAATCCAGAAAAGCTGTTAAGATTTTTATTTTGGCTGCTGGCAAAGAAGAGATGTAGAGCGGGAATTGCGAAGATTTGGTTTAAAATATCTTCTTTCTTATCGCTGCCAAGATTTTCTGTGACCGAGGTTTGTTCCAAGCCAAGATTTTTTGCCATCAACGAGTAAAAGAAGTTTTGGATAAAACTATCCAAGGTAAAGATCTTGAAGCGACTCTTGTGGGTGCTTAGATACAAAGCCATCGCCTGCAAGTGGTCAAGGTCTTCTTTCTCCACCCTCTTTTGACAGATAGCCTCCAGATTTTGTTGTAACAAGCTGTTTTTACTCACCTGCTTTAGATGCTCCAAAACTCTTTGCTTAATCTCGGAAGTCGCCTTGACGGTGAAAGTCATCACCAAGATATCTTCAGGAAGTAGTGATTTGTCTGTCAACAAAGCTGCCAAATACTCCAAAGAAAGGCGATAAGTTTTGCCGGTGCCAGCCGAAGCCGAGATAACCTTATTGTTCATCGCCAAAACCTTTTTAAAAAAGCTGACAAAATAGTGGCTTTAATGAGCATCTAACCAATTGTCGGCTGACTTCAGGTTCACGCAAAGTTTGATGCCACAACTAAATTGATACTCCATCTCTTTTTTTATCAAAGGAGTCAAAACTTCAATTTTAGCTCTGGGAACCTCGAAAACCAGCTCATCGTGAACCTGCAAAACGATTTTGACATCGGCGGGCAAAGCTTCCTTGAGCTTAATCATCGAAAGCTTAATGATATCGGCAGCCGTCCCTTGAATCGGCATATTGACAGCGATCCTTTCTGCTTGAGAGCGAAGCCTTTGGTTGATCGAGTTTATCTCTCCCAAAGGTAAAGCTCTGCCGAAGTAAGTGTAAGCCACCTCTTTTTGTTTGGCCTTCTCAATTTGTGCCTTGATAAAGCTCTCCACAACCGAAAACTTTTGAAAATATTTTTCGATGAACTCTTTCGCCTCTTGAGCAGAGATCCCCGCGGTGCGGCTCAAAGCTCTGGCGCCCATACCGTAGATCACCCCGAAGTTTATCGTTTTTGCCAAAGCTCTTTGAGCCTTGTCTATCTCCCCTGTCTCGAAGATCTGTTTGGCTGTCTGGGCGTGAACATCTTCGCCTTTTTGGAAAGTTTCCAGCAAAACAGGGTCTTGGCTGAGAGCTGCCAATATTCTTAGCTCCATCTGGGAGTAGTCGGCTGCCAAGATACAACAATCTTCGGTTTGCGCCTCAAAAGCTTTGCGGATGTTTCTGCCCGCCTTTGACCTTATGGGGATGTTTTGCATATTAGGGTGAGAGCTGGAGAGCCTACCGGTGGAGGTTATGGTTTGATTAAAACTGGTGTGAATCCTGCCACTTGTGGGGTTTATTAGCTTGGGCAAAGCCAAAATGTAGGTGCTAAGCAGCTTGTTGAGCGTCCGAAACTCCAAGATATCTTTGACGATCTTATGCTCGTTCACCAAACCTTCCAAAGCTGCCTCGGAGGTCGAAAAGCCCGTCTTCGTCTTCGCTTTTGCCGGCAACTTCAAACGCTGATAAAGAACCTCCTGCATCTGTTTGGGCGAGTTCAGGTTAAACTCCACTCCAGCCAGAGTGAAAATCTCTTTTTCCAGCTCACCTGCCGCCTTCATCAAATCTGCTCTTTGCTCATCCAAAATCTTTTCGCTCACGAACACCCCGTTTGTTTCCATATCCATCAGGCACGGCAACAGTGGCATCTCTATCTGGGCAAAAACTTCCTCTAACTGCATTTTCTTCAGGCGAGGTTGGTATATTTCGTATAACTGCCAGGTGGCAAACACATCCTCGCAAGAGTATTTTGCCGCTTTAGCCAGTGGCACCGCAGCAAAGTTTTTGTCTTGGGCAACCTCCTCAAAATCGACCATCTTCTTACCAAGCTCCCTGAAAACACAATCGCTTAAGCTGATATTGCCCTTGCCTGGCTGAAAAAGGTAGGCGGCGACCATGGTATCAAAAAATGTTAAACTCTGCAAAGGCGCCTCTTTTTGCAAAAACTTTAAATCAAACTTCAGGTTGTGTCCGACGATAAGCTTGCCTTGCAACTTGCTCAGCAAACCTCTCAAGCTGTCTTTGCTCCAGCCAAACTCCGGATGCTGCCAAGGAAAGTAGTAACACCTCTGGTCTTCAAAACAGAAGCTAACCCCTACTAGATTGTTTTGCAAAGGGTCAAGTCCGTCTGTTTCTGTATCCAAGACGACCACCTTTTCGGTTTCGATTTTTTCGCTTAGCTCTTGCAGCTTCTGCTTGCTGTCCACCACTGTGTAGTCGAAGCTGAAGTAGTCGTCTTCGTTTTTTTCTGCTTTTTCGCTCTGCGCTGAATCTGCAAAAAGAGTCATCTGCAAACTGTTTGACTCTTTGCCTGTCTGCTTTGGCTTCTGTTTTGAGGTTGTCTGGGGGGCAGAAAAAAGCGTCTTGGCTTTCTTTGCCAGACTCCAAATCTGCTGCTCCGACAAAAGCTTCTCCAGCTTGGCAAGCTTCTTCTTATCAAACTCTAGCCCCGAGCAGTCCAGCTTCAAATCGGTGACGATCTGAGCTAGCTTCTGAGAAAGAAAGGCGTTATCTTTGCTTTCCAGCAGTTTTTTTTGCGAAGATTTAGGGCTAACCTCGGTGATGTTTTCGTAGATGTTTGCCAAAGAGCCAAACTGGTGCAAAAGCTTGCTTGCTCCGACTTTGCCGATGCCTGCCACCCCAGGGATGTTGTCGGCACTGTCCCCCACCATAGCCAGATAATCTACCATCTGGGAGGGGGTTATCCCCAGCTTTGCTTCCACGGCTTGGCTGTCGATTACCATATTTTTGCCAAGGTCAAACAAAGAAACCTTATCGTCCACCAGCTGGTAAAAATCTTTGTCGCCTGAGACCACCACCACATCGTGCTTATCTTTTAAGGCGGTAACAAAAGAGCCGATTACATCATCCGCCTCGTAGTTATCTTTTTTAAGGGTGGCTATGTTTAAAGAAGCAAAAATATCTTGAACAATCTTGATTTGTCTGATCAGCTCATCGGGCATCGGAGGTCGATTGGCTTTGTATTGCGAGAAAAGTTGGTTGCGAAAAGAGCCTCCTTTTTGGTCGAAGGTGATGGCAAGAAGCTCCGGATCAAAAGTTTTGATGAACTTGAAAAACATATTGAAGGTGCCGTAAATCGCACTGATAACCTCGCCCCTGTCGTTGGTCAAGGGTGAGCGAACAAAGGCGTAGTGCGAGCGGTAAACTATCGCACTGCCATCAATTATATAAACTTTCTTTTTCATAATTTACTCATTTTAATCAATTTAAGAGCTTTTTTGTTCGACCTCTCCACCTGCAGTTGCCATTGACCCAAATTCAGGGTCGTCCCCACACAAGGGATATCCTCGAGCATATAGAGCATCAACCCTGCGATGGTGTTATACTCTTGGCTCTCAGGCAGATCAAAGCTGTATTTTTCGTTCAAGATATTCACCTCGGCTTTGCCATCGATCAAAAAAAGGTCGCTATCCAGTTGTCGAACCAAGATCTGGGTGTCGGCGTCGTATTCGTCTTCTATCTCACCCACCAGCTCCTCTAAGATATCTTCGATAGTCACCAGTCCCGATGTGCCTCCATAAGCGTCTACCAAGACGCAAAAAACGCTCTTGCTGTTTTGCATATTTACCAAAAGCTTGTCTATCTCGATACTATCGGGAGCAAAAAAAGGCTTTCGTGCCAGCGTCAAGATATCTTTCTCATCCTCTTTAAGTTTGAGCTTGAGCAAATCGTAAAGGGTGAGGACGCCGACGATGTTGTCTATAGACTCGGCATAGACCGGAAAGCGCGAAAATCCGCTCTCTCTTGCTAGGCTCAACACATCTTCGACACTCTGGCTCTTGTCGATAGCCACTATCTCCGTGCGAGGGGTCATAATCTTCTTAGCCTCTACCACCGAAAACTCCAACCCTTCTTGGATCAAGCTTTCGTCTTTGCTACCGCTCTCCTCTTCTAAGATGCTCGCCAGTTGATAAGGCAAGATCTTCTCTTCCCGAAACTGAGGTGATCTCTCCGCTTTCTTCACGATCCAAGTGAAAAAGAAGGTGAACAGATAAAACAGCTTGTAAAACAACAAAAACAAAGGAAGCGACTTTTTTACCATCCTTCGAGGATACTCTCGATAAAAAATCTTGGGTAAACTCTCGGCAAAAACGACCATAAACCCAGACAAAAACAAAGACAACACCTCCGAGGAGTAGCCCAAGCCAAGTTTTTGGCTACAGTAATAGGTAAAGAGTGAAGCCAAGGCGATGTTAGAAAGGTTGTTGCCGATCAAAATGGAGGTGATCACCTTGTCCATATCAAGATAAAGGTTGTAAATTCGCTTAGCCGTCTTGCTCTTTTGCGCCTCTAGCTTGAGCGAAATCTTGTCTAAAGATAAAAATCCAGTCTCTAACCCTGAAAAAAAAGCGGATAAAAACAAAAACAAAAAAAGAAAGTAGATCATTTTTGTCTGCTAAACTTCAATCTCCAAACCATAAAAATAGCTTCCAAGATAATCCCATAATTCATCTTCGACTGCCCCAAGGTTCTATCGGTAAACACGATAGGCACCTCTTTGATCTTAAACCCTTTCTTCCAAACGCGGTAGTTCATCTCGATTTGAAAAGAGTAACCTTCCGAGCTAATCTTATCGAGATTTATCGCTCTTAACACCTTAGCCTTAAAACACTTAAACCCACCGGTGGGATCTTTGATCTTCATGCCGGTGATGACTCTGGCATAAAAAGAGGCACCGTAGCTCAAAAAAAGCCTTTTCAGCGGCCAGTTGACAATATGCACTCCTCCTATATAGCGCGAGCCGATAACCAAGTCGTTATCTTGACAAGCTTCGATGAGTCTGGGGATATCCGCGGGGTTGTGTGAGAGATCGGCGTCCATCTCCATTATGTAGTCGTAACCTTTTTCAAGGGCGCACTTGAACCCTTTGATGTAGGCAGAGCCAAGACCCATCTTGCGAGGTCGCAGCAGCAGGTGGACTCGTTCATCCTTTTTTGCAATCTCTTCTACTAGCTGGTAAGTTTTATCACTAGAGCTATCATCGACGATCAAAATATCTACATCCTCTTTTGCCGCAAAAATCCTGGCGAACAAAGTTTCGATGTTCGACCTCTCGTTGTAAGTGGGGATAACAATCAGGGTTTTATTCAAAATAACCTCTTTTTATGTTTTCGTTGCTCTCTACCAAAGCTTTTATCGGCTCTAACTTGTTGATCGAGCGAGACTCCAGCACTTTCAAGATTGTGCCACCGCCTGTAAAAAAGTAGTAGTTTGGGTCGTCTTCGGCGCGGCGAAAAACCGTCGGCAATCCCAGCTTAAACTCTTGGTTGGTGTCGCCACCACCGTAGAGCTTATGAGCTTTCTTGTTTTTGTCGATGGCTGTGTAAAGAGCTTTGCTCCCTTCCAGATAGTGGGGGCTGAACCCCATCACGGCGTTCACAAAAATCGTCTTGGAGGTAGCCAAAGCTTTTTTGATATCTTCTTGTTCGACAAAACAAGGTGCAGCGTCCAAGATGTAACCCAATTTTTGCCCTTTCTCGATCTCCTCCAGCTTTATCTGTTGCCAGTTGGACTGCTCTTTGCCAGCCAGCTTATCAGATTCGATCAAGGTTTTAATGATCAATATCTTTTTTTGATTTTCGCCAATAGTTTTGATAAACTCCTTGGCTTGCTCTTTTTGCTCGGGCTTGACCCCTTTTATCTCCAAATCGTATTTGGCAGCCAGATAGGTGTTGTAGATATGACCACCCAAGATCAAGTAATCTACGGTCTTGATAATCGAGGTCAGCGTCTCAATCTTGGTGTCGAACTTCATCCCCGCAATCACTGCCATCATCGGCTTTTTGGGCTGCAAAACACTCTTGAGATTTTGCACCTCGTATTGCATCAAATATCCGGCGTAAGAGGGTAAATATTTGGCAACACCGCAAGTGGAGGCGTGTGGTTGCCAAGAGCCGAAAGCGTCGTTGACGAAAATATCGGCAAGCCCTGCCAGCTGTTTGCTCAAGATATCCTCTTGTTTGTCTCCAGCCTCCTCGCCCAAAAACCAGCGCGTGTTAGGCAGATAAATTCCTCCAATCTTGCGTTTTCGCAGCTTCCTTATTAAGATGTTTATAGAGGTATCGATAGTCTGGATCGGCTGACCGTAACTTATCTTGGGTACCACAAACTTGGTGTAAAGCCTGTTTTCTAGGTATCTGACTATCGGTTCAACGGAGTCGTTATCGTTTATCTTTATCTTGCCATCGCTACCTTTGGGGCGCCCGACATGACTCATCAAGATAAGGCGTCCACCTCTTTCCACAATGTGATAGAGGGTGCCGATAGTTCTGTTTATCCGCTCGGGGTCTTTTATCTCCCCGTTTTTCAAAACATTATGATCTACTCTCACCAAAACCACTTTGCCGTTTACATCAGCATCTTGCAACTTCGCAAATCTAATATTCACTTTTTAACTCCTTTCTTGACAGTCAGATAAAGCTCTTTTGCGTCTATTTTATCAACAGTTTTATTAGCTATAAACTTTTCGTAAAGTTCACCAAACGCTTTGGCAAAACCTTCACTCACCCACTTTTTCATCAGCTCCTCTCGTGATAGCTCCTTGTTTTGCTCAAGGGCAAAATATTGCAGACACTTGAGTTGCACCAACATCCTCACATCGGGTTGCATCCGCACCAGAAAAGACTTCAAGATGCAGTCGTTGTCACTGCATTCAGACTCGCAAAACTTGTCCAAAAACTTGCGATAAGCTTCTTTAGAGTATTTGTGCATAATCTTGATTTTTTTCGATAAGAGTCGGCTCAAACCCCAAAAGCTCCCACATCTTTTTTCTTTCTTGGTTGAAGCAAACTATCTTTTTCGCACTTAGAGCCAGGTTGTAAACCTCCAAGAAATCTTTCTCTTGCAGTCTCGGGTCGCCCTTGGTTGCCACGATGTCGTGCTGCTCTTGCAATCTTTTTATCTTCTTATCAAAAGCAAGATCGACCAAAATCAAGCCTTGAGAGTTTCCAAAATCTTTGGGGGTATCTACTACCTGTTTACTCTGCAACTTTAAAGAAAAAAGTTTGCTAAAGCTGGCTAAGACAGGTTCCCAGCTAGAAAAAGAGAAGTTACAAAGTTGCTGGTTACTACTCAAAATCAGGGACTCTTTAAACTTTTGCACATCTGCCTTATTTCCATCAAAATCTAAAACAATCGCTTTTTCTTTGTCTTCGGGATTAAGCTGGCTCTTGACCTCCAAGTTGTCTTCTTTAAGCAAAGATTGCCAAAACCTTACCCTGTATTCGTCGGTCTTAACGATCACCCTCTTAAACTCCTTCTGCCAAGAGCCAAGAAACGAGAGGGTGTCCAAAGAAGAGGCCAAATCGGCTTGCAACAAGACGACCACCTTATCTCTTTCTTTGATCAAAGCGCCGAAGTTGACAGATTTACTCTTAAACAGCCCAAACATAATCTTTCGGATTTTCGTAAAAGTTGATTTTTTTGTCCAACAAATGAGCCACCACATCGGAATTTTGACGCACACAATCTTTGTCGTGAGTGATGATTATCGAGGTGAAGCCACCCTTGTTGTGAATGTTGTTGATAAGGTCGATAATCCCTTTGGCGCTGGTCGGATCTAGCCCCGTGGTCGGCTCGTCGTAGATGATATACAAAGGATCCAAAGCTATGGCTCTGGCTAGAGCCACCCTTTTTTGCATGCCTCCAGAGAGTTCTGAGGGCATCTTGTGAAAAGTGTCTTCTAAACCCACCATCTCCAGCTTAGCGGCGACGATCTTCCTTATTTGACTCTCTTGCAAATCTCTTCTATGCTCAAACAAAGGCAAGGCAACATTTTGATACACCGAGAGCGAGTCCAAAAGAGCAGAACCTTGAAAAAGCATCGAGATGTTTTTCTTAATCTGCAAAACTTGCTTACCTTTGGCTTTGTTTAGGTCAATGCCTTCGATCTGAATCTGCCCCGAGGTAGGCGACAACAACCCCATGATGATTTTCACCAAGACGCTTTTACCTGAGCCACTTTCCCCTACGATCACAGTCCGCTTTCCTTTTTTTATCTCTAAGTTTATCCCGTCCAAGATCGTCTGCTTACCCAGCACAACGCGCAAATCTTTTATTTTTACCATTCTAAAAAAGCGTCAGCAAAAGTTAGTTGCAGAAGTTTTGCAACTCATCTCGGAACAATTTTTCAATCTCTTCGACCCTCTTTTGACTGGTAGCCTCAAACCTCATCACCAACACCGGTTGGGTGTTGGAGGCTCTCACCAGACCCCAGCCGTCTTCGAAGTTGACCCTTACCCCATCGATATCCACGCAATCGTAACCTTTTTTTTGGAAAGCTTGTTTCACATTTTCTACGATAGCAAACTTCTTGCTGTCCTCACAATCGAACCTGATCTCGGGCGTGTTATAAAGTTTGGGTAAATCGGCGAGCATCTGACTCACCGGCACGCTACTCTTGCTCAAAATCTCCAAAAATCGACAACTGGCGTAGATAGCGTCGTCAAATCCAAAATATCTATCTTTGAAAAAAATGTGTCCGCTCATCTCTCCACCAAACTTGATCTGGTCTTCGCTCATCTTTTTCTTGATCATCGAGTGCCCCGTCTTATACATCACCGGCTCTCCGCCTTTGGCTTTGATGTCGTCGTAAAAGTTCTTGGAACATTTAACATCGGCAACCACCTTGTCGCCCGGGTTCTCTTTCAAAAAATCACGAGCAAAGATGTTCAGTATCTGATCGCCAAAAAGCATCTTGCCATTTTCGTCGATAACACCGATTCTGTCGGCGTCTCCATCCAAACCTATACCCAGATCGCAGTCCCAATCTTTGACATTTTTGATCAAATCTTGCACATACTCCGGCACGGTCGGGTCGGGATGATGGTTGGGGAAAGTGCCATCTTGCTCACAATAAAGCTCTTTTACATCAGCTCCAATACCTCGCAGCACCGCAGGAGCGATAGGGCCGCCGGCTCCGTTGCCCGCATCCACCACCACCTTCACCGGTTTTTGCAGCGTAAAGCGAGAGATCAAATCTTGGATATAGGCGTTTACAAGCCCCTCTTGCTCTTTAATAGAGCCTTCCCCTTGGACAAAATCCTCGCTTTGGATGATGTTATAAACCTCTTGGATATCCTGCCCGAAGATGCTCCCCGTGCAGCCGATATTCATCTTAAAGCCGTTAAACTCAGGCGGATTGTGGCTGCCGGTAATCATCACCCCTGCCTCCACTTGCAGATATTGAACACTCCAGTATAGGGTCGGCGTTGCCAAAATACCCGCAACGATCACCTTGGCTCCTGTCTGAGCGAGCCCTTTGCTAAACTCTTGGATGTACAAAGGCGAAGACAAGCGAGCATCACCGCCAATCACCACGCTTTTTAGGTTTCGGCGAGCCAAAAATGTGCCAAACCCTTTTCCCAAAAGGTAAACGGTTTTGGGGGTGAGGTCTTTGTCCACAACCCCTCGTATGTCGTATTGACGAAAAATTTCTTTATTCATTACTCTTCCTATTTCTCAAAATAAGCTTCGATCTTGGGTAAGATTTTTTGCAAAGCTTTCCCGCGGTGACTTACTCTATTTTTTACCTCTTCGCTCAACTCTCCCAAGGTTTGCTCAAACCCTTCGGGGATAAAGATGCTGTCGTAACCAAACCCTCTTTCTCCCACCTCTTGGTCTGAGATCTCCCCTTTCATAACTCCCGTGCAGGCAAAGAGCTTCTTCCCCCTGCAGTCACAAAAAGTGACGACGGTAGCAAAATAAGCTTTGCGATTGACTTTACCTTTCAGCTCAGCAAGGAGCTTTTTTCTGTTGTCAGCAAAGCTGCAGTTTTCGCCAGCGTATCTGGCAGAAAACACTCCAGGGCGTCCGTTCAAAGCTTCTACAAACAAGCCCGTATCGTCGGCAAGGGTCGCTTTTGAAGAGGCTAAAGCAGACTCTTTGGCTTTCTTGAGGGAGTTACCCTCTAGGCTATCTTGGTCTTCTTCCACCTCGGGCAAGTCGAAATCCAGTCCTGAGAGTATCTCCAACTCAGAGTCGGCTAAAATCTT
This sequence comes from Cloacimonadales bacterium (SeqCode), assembly GCA_965228195.1. Classification (GTDB taxonomy): domain Bacteria; phylum Cloacimonadota; class Cloacimonadia. The sequence continues at coordinate 78,761 of OZ245797.1, read as the reverse complement.
CTTTATCTCCTGAATCTTGTGTTTATTGCCAGAGGCAATCAAAAAAGTTTTTGTCACAACCTACTTTTTTCCTTCGGCAATCTTCTTTTGCAGATATTCGATATTACTCTCTAGCACCTTCACATTCAAATCTTCTGGGTTCAATTTTTTGACTATTTGCAAAGATTTTTTGTAGTTCGTAAGAGAGTTCTTATACTCCTTGTTGTTCATATAGGCAAGCCCTAAGTTGTTGTAATCTACTGCCGTTACAATGCTCTCCTCGCCGATGTTTTGCTTGTCTATCTCCAAGGCTTGTCCAAAATATTTAATCGCATTGGGAAAATCGGCATTATCACGATATATCTCGCCCAGATTGGTCAAAGAAGCTGCCATCCTGGCAAAATCGTCTCTGCTTTTTTTAGGCAAGCTTTTCAAGATCTCCAAAGATTTCAGCAAGTTGGCTCCTGCCAGACGATACTTCTTCTCCTCCAAATAGACCCCGCCCATATTGTTGTAAAAACTGGCAAACACGGCACTCGGTCTTTCTCCGTTGAGTTTTTTGTAAAGCACCAAAGCTTCCTCGTAAAACTCCTTGGCTTTTTCGAACTGCTTGTCTGCCCCATAGGCTCCGGCTAGGTTGTTGAATAAGATGATGTAGAGCTGATTGTCGTCATCCACGGTGCGACCATAGTAAACAAGAGCTTTTTCATACTCACCGATAGCCTTTTTCACCATCGCTTTATTCTGGAAATCCATACCTTTGCGGGTAGCTTCCTCGGCGATAGTCAGCCATTTTTCTTGGTTAATGTTGTAATAAAGCTTTACGCCCGAAAAAATCAAGATTGCCAAGGCGACAACCGCAACTAAAATCCAAATTAACTTCTTATTCATTTTTTTCTCCTTTGGAGTTTACAATTTTCTTTATCTTATTCAATATCTTGCTGGATATCTGTTTATTGGCAAGACCTATCACCCTTTTGGTGGTTTCCAGCATATCGACCTCGCCACTCCAGTTGTCCAAAATAATCTTGTTGTCCACCTCTTTAAAGAGGTGATCGAAAGCGAAAATGGCTAAGACGAAATCGTCCAAGAAGCCGATGAAAGGAACGAAGTCGGGGATGATATCGATAGGAAGCATAAAGTAAGCTGCCACAGCCGACATAAACAGCTTGTTGGAGACCGACAACCTTTTTTCCAGAGCCAAGCGGCAGATCAACACAAAAACATCGGGCAACAAAAAAAGGTAGTCACTGATGTTTTGAGGATCGTCTTTAGAACTCCTTTTGATGCTGTATTTCTCACGCAACTTTTCATAAAACTGAAACTTTCTTTTCTCTTTGGGAAAAATCTCATCTGTTTTATTCATAAAAAATCCTTCTTCTTTAAAATTAAACTCTTTTACTCATCCAGAGATGACCCTGGCGCCTTGTGTGTTTATTCCCGAGCAATAGCTACTGCACTCTACACCTTTTCTTGCAAAAACTTCTTCTATTTTAGCACAAATCTCAGCAGCCACCTCTTTTTGGGTGGTCATCACAAATATAGATGGCCCAGAACCCGATATTCCGCAACCCAAGGCTCCCATTTGCAAAGCTAAGTCTCTGCTCTCCAAAAATCCTTTAATCAACCCCGCTCGGTGCGGCTCTGCCAATACATCTTGCAAACCAAACTTGATCATCTGCTCATCACCTTGGCTTAGCCCTAGTAGCAAAGCCGAAAGGTAGCCGCTTTGTTCGACCACCTGCGCCATAGGAATATTTTTGGGCAGAACGGCTCTTGCATCGGCAGTCTTTATCTGGATATTGGGATGAACAACGCCCAAAAAAAGTTTAATACCCAACTTTACCTGGTTTACCATTAAAGGATTATAGGAGTTGACACAAACCATGCCTCCCATCAACGAGGGAGCAACATTGTCCGCATGAGCGCTACCACAGGCGATTCTCTCGCCCTCTGAGGCAAATCTGATCAGCTCTTTTTTGGTCAGTGGCTCTCCTAGCAAGTAATTAGCGGCATAAACGCCCGCCACAGAAGAGGCAGAAGAAGAACCCAAACCACTGCCGATAGGCATCTTTTTGTGTAGCTCCACCTCAAATCCGTCTTGGCAGTTCATAAAATCCAAATAAGCTTGGATAGCCACGCTCACGCAGTTTTTTTTGGGGTCGAGCGGCAACATGCCCTCATCGCCCTCTATCTTGGTTATCTGCACTCCTGCCTGACTTCTTGTCCTTAGGACGACCTCATCTCCAGGAGAGTCTATTGCCACACCCAAAAGGTCGTAACCTGAACACAGGTTAGCAATTGTTGCGGGGGCAAAAACTTTCACTTTATCCATCGTCCGACCTTTTCTTCAATTTAAAAAATAAACTTCCCTCAAAGAGGAAACTGAAAAAATACTATTTTGGACAAAAAGCTCAATCTGAAGGTTAGTGTCAAGTTTCTTTTTCATAACTAAAAATAAGAAAACCGAACCAGAAAAAGGCTAAAAAATTTGCCCCAATACACCTCAAAAGAAAAAATGTGCGAGATTAGTTTTAGCCCACAGCTAGTATTTAACCGATTTGAGATACAACCCTTGTGGCGGTGCGGTAAACTTGTATCTGCTGGGAATATCCTTCTCTTGCAAAAAAGTTGCCATCTTTGCCTTCGGATCTTCTTCTGCCAAAAGCATCACGCAAGAGCCGACGATGCGTCTTATCATATTGTGCAAAAACCTGTTGGCAGAGATCGTAATCAGCCAGCCCTCTTTTGTCTCCACAATCTCAGCCTTGTGGATGGTGCAACGGTTGTGTTTTAGCTTGGGATTGTGTTTGCAAAAGTTGCTAAAATCGTGCTCACCCACCAAAATCCCAAGAAGAGTCTTGAACTTGTCCAGATCGATCTTGGCGTGCGGAAAATAAGCAAAGTAGTTGCGATTAAAAGCCGTTGTCTCCCGGCAGATCTTATAAACATAAACCCTTTGCTTGGCGTGATAGCGAGCGTGAAAATCTGGGGCGACTTGCTCTATTTCAACAACCCTTACATCTTTTGGCAAAAGGTTATTAACCGCTTTTTGCAAGTTTGTAAGCTCAATACTCTCCAGCGGCAAATCGAAATGAGCCGGCTGACACAAGGCGTGCACGCCCGCATCGGTGCGCCCGCTGGCAAGTATCGCCACCTTTTTTTGGCAAATCTTGGTAAGAGCAGTTTCGACCACCTCTTGAATACTCAAGCCGTTTAGCTGCTTTTGCATCCCCACATAGCCTGTCCCATCGTATTCCAAGACCAGTTTAACTCTTCTCATTGGACTGCTCCTGCAACACCGCAAGCACCTTGCTCGATAGCTGTTGATGCTCTATAAACTCCGTTTCCGTCGGCAAAATCAGCTTGAAATACTCTCCATACCTTTTGGTGAAGATTCGGTTGTCGTAGCTGATGAGGATGCCGTGATCTTTTTGGCTACGGATGAGCCTACCAAACCCTTGCTTATACTTGAGCAGAGCCGTGGGCAACATATAGTGCATAAAAGAGTTCTTGTTGTTCTTTTGCAAAAACTCCAAACTGGCTTCCACCAAGGGGTCGCTCGGCACGGCAAAAGGCAACTTGTAAAGAATAAGCAGCTGCAAAGCCTCACCCGAGACATCCACACCTTCCCAAAAAGAGCTAGTGGCCAAAAGAACGCTGGTTTTGACTTTGGCAAACTCTTCCAAGAGCGACTCTCTGCTTTTCGAGCCGTCTTGAGACAAAATCACCCGATTTTTTAGTTTGCCGTGCAAGAAGTCGCGTGCTTTTTTGACATCGAACAAAGAGGTGAACAAAATCAAGCTTCCTACCTGATTTTCTTCCAGCACCTTGCAGATATTGGCTAAAATCTGCTCTCTGCCCAACTCCGTTCCTGGTTGTTCCAAGCCTCTGGGCACGAAGACTCGGCTCTGTTTCTGATAGTCGAATGGCGACTCGACCGTCTGTTTGACCACCTGTTTTTGGTCTTCGAGCAAATCTAGCCCCATTCTGCTCTCGAAAAATTTGAACTTTCCCCGCAGTGCTATGGTTGCCGAACAAAAAACCAAAGAGTCGATACGGTCGTAAAAGATCTCTTTGAGCCTTTGTCCGATCTGAATGGGAGTGTAGTTTATCGACAAGCCATAAAAGCTCTCTCCCCCGCTTAGCCAAAGGCAGTAGTTGTCCCAGTCGGGTTTACTCAGAGCGACGAAAAACTCCAGATACTCTTGCAAGCTTGTTCTGATTTTTTTCAAAGAGTCGCTCACCACATCGTAATCGGCGATCAAACCACTGTCTTGCTCTTCTAGCAGATTTGCCAAGATGTTAAACTTGGCGTGCAACTTTTGTAGCTCTACCACCGCATTTTGCATCTCCAGCTCGCAAATCATCTTCTTCAATCTTAGCTTGCCGTAGCTCGATTTTTCACTAAAAAATGCGAACATACTTTTGAACAAAGCTTGCACCGACTCCCTTTCTTTGATGATTTTGCTCAGAGCTTTGATAGTGGCATCGATCTTCTTCTTGTTTTCGTCAGGGGTTTTAGAAGCGGCTAACTTCGATTTTAGCAAGGCAATAAACCCTTTTTGGAAACGGTTTTTGTTGTTGTAGATCGAATCGAAAAACTTGTTTATCTGGTTGTAGCTTACTTGTGGACCCAGATAAGATAGGGCAACATTGTGCAGGTTGTGGGCTTCGTCCACCACCACACTCTCGGCTTGAGAGAGGGTGGGCATCTGATTGATAAGCTCGGTGAGCAAAAGGGAGTGGTTGATGATAGCAACATCGCTCTTGCTGGCTTGGGCGCGTGCCTTATACAAAAAGCAATCTTTAAAATAAGAGCATTTTCGCTTTAAGCAAAAGTTGGAGTCGCTACACAATCTGCTCCACAAGCGCATATTTGCGCTAAATCCGCTGTGGTAACTAACATCGCCAGTAGCCGTGAACCACGCCCAAGGCAACACCAAAAACATCTGCTCTAGCTCTTTTTGTCCCAGCTCAAAATGGTCGTTCTTGATCTGATTAAACTTCTGCAAACACAAGTAGTTGCCTCTTCCTTTCAAAAGGGCAATCCTAAAGTTTAGTGGCAAGCTGCCCATCAACAGTGGCACATCTTTCTTCATCAGCTGTTTTTGCAAGTTGATGGTGTTGGTAGACACGACCACCTGGCTGCCAGATTTTCGAGCGTGAATAAGCGAGGGCACCAAGTATGCCAAAGATTTGCCCGTGCCGGTGCCTGCCTCTGCCAGCAAGATCTGTTTCTGGGCAAAAGCTTGAAGCACATTTTTGGACATCTGGATCTGCGGCTCTCTGGCTTGATAAAGAGCGAACTTCTTGCTCAACTTTCCACCGCTTTTGAAAAACTTATCGAGATTAATCTCTTTTTCGTCTTCGATTATATGCTCGAAGTAGTTGATGTCTTTCTGATATTTGCGCAAGCTGGAGCTACTCAAAACGCTTTGTGAGATCAAAAAGTCGGATATCTGTCCAAAAATCTCCGCCCCCGCAATGCTCGCCTCTTTGCCGAAATCTGCCAGCAAGCGACAAAGCTCGGGGGTAAACTTCTCTTGGATATAGTCTAAGGTGGATAAAACTATCCCTGCCAAAGCTCTGCGATAGGCGATGTTTTTTTTTAGTAACTTATCTTTTACCTCAAACCTCTGTGCCAAAGAGAGCAAGGTGTGCGAGCTTAAGAAAGGGAAAATCGCCTTGGAAAGCCACAAGAAGTCGATAAAATCTTTTTCAGCCAAAAACTGTTTCAGCTCCAAATCGGCAAAAACAAACAAAGGTTGCTTGCCGCATCTCTCTTTTATCGCCCGACAAGCTTTGTTTATAGCATGGCTGGAAGGCAACTTATCCGCAGAACCACTACCAAGATCTTCTTCTGTTTTGTCTTCCCAAAGGAAATTTTCTTTTTGAGAAACCTTGTTATCTTTCCAAAAAAACAAACTTATTGCCACAGGCTTGTCCGGTGACTGAGAGCAGTTTTTCATCTGCGCCACCCAAAAAGGAAAGTTTTGTGAAAATTTTGTCATAAGATGAGCATGGCATCGCCATAACTAAAAAACTTGTAGTTATCTTTTACGGCTTTTCGATAAGCTCTGATGGTGTTCTGGTAGCCAGCAAAGCCTGCCACCATCATGATCAAAGTTGACTCCGGCAGGTGGAAATTGGTCAGCATCCCATCGATCACCGCAAAATTTTTGCCCGGGTAGAGGAAAATATCAGTCTGCTTGATGCCGTGCTGGACTCTTCCTTTGCTATCGGCAAAACTTTCCAATGTCCGCACCGAGGTTGAGCCCACGGCGATCACCCTCTTGCCCGCTGATTTGGTAGCGTTTATCAGCTCTGCCGTGTCAGCATCTATTTTGCAAAGTTCGCTATGCATCTGGTGTTCCAAGATGTTAGAGGTAGTCACCGGCAAAAAGGTTCCCAGACCCACATGCAAAGTAAGAAAAGCGACCCTCACCCCTTTTTGTTTGAGCGCATCCAGCTTCTCTTGGGTGAAGTGCAAACCAGCCGTGGGTGCTGCCACCGAGCCATCCTCTTTGGCGTAAACGGTCTGATACCTCTGCTTGTCTCCATCTTCTGCCTCTCTTTTGATGTAAGGAGGCAGTGGCATCTTGCCTACGCTTTGAATTAAACTCTTTACCTTGCTGCCGTAAGGAGCGCTAAACTTGACCGTGTTCACTTGCCCCTCTTTGCTCAAAACTTCCGCTTTTAACCCTTGAGCAAAGAGAATAGTGTAGCCGACCTTCAGCCTAGAGGCAGGACGCAGCAAACATTGCCAGCGATCATCACCCAACTCCTTCAGCAAGAAAAGTTCGATCGCCGCTCCGGTGGGCTTTTTGCCCAAGAGTCGTGCTGGGATCACTTTGCTTTGGTTAAGCACCAACAGATCTCCGCTCCGGAGAAAATCGTCTATCTGGGTAAAACTGGAGTCGATACACTCACCGCTGTTTCTGTCCAAAACCATCAAACGGCTCTCTCCCCTGATCTTGGCAGGTGTTTGAGCAATCTGCTGCTCAGGAAGGTCGAAGCGATAATTTTTGGTGTCAAAAAGGTCTATCTTTCCACCTTACGCAGTATCGCTTTAAACTTGCCAAACAAAAACTCGCTCTCTAGCAAAATCGGCAACTTCTGCTCATCGGCTGTCAAATACATATAGATCTTCCCTTCGTTTTTGAACAAGGCGTTGCTCGCCAAAATGGGGCGAATCTTGTAACACTCTATCTTCTTTTCAAATAAAGGAGAGTAGATCTCTTCTTTTCCCATAAAAACAGCTTTGGCGAAGTAGTTGTCACCGTCGGCGGCAACCCTGATGAAAAAAGATTTCCCCGCGGCAAGAAAGCTTTCGATATCTTGCATCCTGGTCAGATAAAAACAAGAAAGGATATCTTGTGTCCCTTCAGATATTTTCATCATCTTGTCTTTATACTTCTGCTTCTTGAAGTCGTATTTCTTGTAAAGAGTCAGATTTTTATCGTGAAAATAGTAGTGGGTTCGCTTCTGGCGATAACTGCCTTCGCTCAACACCTTGCTAAACTCCAACGGCACCTTTTTTTCTTTGTCCCAAACCGAGATAATCGAGTCTCTGACTTTGTAAAAAACATCGAAGAAGTCGTTAGATCTGGCAGTCGAGACGATTTTGTAAACATCGATCGAATCTCCGTTATTAAACAAAAAATCGCTATAACTCTCTTGGCTGATGCTCAAGGTGGCTTCCCCTGCCGTGATCAGTCCGTATTCCAAAGAAAAAGTGAGTTTTTCGGGAGTCTCAAAACAAAAAATACCACCAAAAAATAGTCCTTTTGATAGTATTAGTAATAGTATTTTTTTCATAAAAAACGCTCCTTAGCATCTAGATCAGCTAAGGAGCTATTTAACGCTATTTATTTTTCTTTTTGTGTCTATCTTTACGAAGTCTTTTTTTTCTCTTGTGAGTGCTGATTTTACTTCTTTTTCTTTTTCTTCCGCAAGGCATTCTTTATCTCTCCTACTTAAGCTTTATTGCTGTTAATTACATCGTCTTTAAAAGACTTGGAAAATTTGAAAGTTGGCACAACGCGTGCAGGAATATCTACTTCTACACCTGTTTTAGGGTTTCTGCCCACACCAGCTTTTCTGATCTTGTTTTTAAAAGTTCCAAAACCCCTGATCTCAATGTGGTTGCCCTCTTTCAAGCTCTCAATGGTAGATTCTAAAAAAGCGTCTACCACAATCGCCACATCTTTTCTGATAATTCCAGTGTCTCTAGAAATCTTTTGAACTAAGTTTGCTTTTGTCATCCTCAACATCCTTTATCTAATCTCTTTCAACTCAACTTTTTATCTATCCCTTTTTTGTCAAGAACAAAAAAAGTTGTTTCCACTTTTTTATCCAAAACCGATAAATTGCATTTTTCTGCAGAAATAAACAGGGACATTGGCGCCCAAAGTTTACTTAAAAATCTAAACACAACTCCCTTTAAATAGTTACCCTAAGAAAGTAGCTAAAGCTATAGAGTAAAGCTTGGTTTGAGTGCTATCTCCGCGCGATGCCAAAACGCAAGGGACGCTGGTACCCATCACCACAGCCGCAAATCCAGCCTTGGTAAACTTACAGATCGTTTTGTAAAAAACGTTGCCCGCCTCTATGGCGTTAAACAAAAGACAGTCAGCGTCGCCAGCCACTTCCGATTTGACACCCTTTATCTCTGCCGACTCTTTGTCGATAGCCACATCCAGAGCCAAGGGACCATCGATTATGCAGTTTTTAATCTGCCCGCGGTCTGCCATCTTGGAGAGCATCGCCGCCTCCACGCAAGAAGGAATCTTGTGTTGCATCTTCTCTATTGCGGTAATTGGAGCGATTTTGGGTCTTTCTATCCCCAAGGCTCGGGCGAACTTCGCCAAATATCCAGCAATAGCAACCTTCTGCTGGAAAGTCGGTGCTGGGATTACAGCCCCATCGGAGAACATCAAAAGCTTGTGGTAAGCCGGTATCTCTGCCACTCCAATATGCGAGAGCACCGCCTTAGGTGGTAACAAACCTTTCTCTTTGTTCAAGATAGCCCGCAAGTAGTTATCGGACGAGATTAGCCCCTTCATGATGATATCGCCCTTGCCTTCTTTGATCAAAGCCACCGCTCGTTGCCCCGCGGCAATCTCTTCTGTTTCGTTGACGATCGTGTAAATCTTAGGGTCGATCTTGTTTTGCTGACAAACTTCCAAAATCTTGTTTTTGTCTCCCACTAGAGTCACTTCCACAATACCCATCTCGATGGCTTTGCTGGTGGCTTGAATAGAGTGTGAGTCTTGTCCAAAAGCCACCACTAACCTTTTTTTTGAACTAGATTTTGCCGCTTCTTCCAAAGCCATGGCTAAACTTGTGATTGGTTTCATACCTTACCTCGTTAATTTTAATTATACCCGACAAGGTTAAAAAGGGTTTAGCTGTGTCAACTAAAAAAAGCTAGCACAAAAAAACACCCCCAAAGTTTTAGCTTTGGAGGTGTCGGATCTACTAGTTTTTTTAAAAAAAAAGTAAGTTTAGCCAATCAAAGCAAGTAGCACCCCTGCAGCCACCGCAGAGCCGATCACGCCGGCAACATTTGGTCCCATTGCGTGCATCAGCAAGAAGTTGGAGCGATTCTCCATCTGTCCTACTTTGTTTACCACTCTGGCAGCCATCGGCACAGCCGAAACTCCCGCAGCCCCGATGAGCGGATTGACCTTGCCTCCACTGAGTTTACACATAATCTTGCCAAACAAGACCCCTGTGGTGGTACCCACCATAAAAGCTATCAGTCCCAAGATCAAGATACCGATGGTGTTAAAGTTAAGGAAGTTCTCGGCAGCCAGCTTGCTACCCACACCCAGCCCCAAGAAGATGGTGACGATATTCATCAGCTCGTTTTGTGCCGCTTTACTCAGGCGATCTACCACCCCGCACTCTTTAAGCAGGTTACCGAAAGCGACCATACCAATCAGTGGTGTGGCAGACGGCAAAAACAAAGCACAAAGAGACAGCAGTATCAAAGGAAACAAAACTTTCTCCAGTTTCTTAACTGGGCGCAAAGTCTCCATCTTGATCACTCTTTCCTCTTTGTTTGTGAAAAATCTCATGATCGGAGGTTGGATAATAGGAACCAAAGCCATATAAGAGTAAGCTGCCACGGCAATAGGTCCCAGCAAGTCGGGCTTTAGCCTGGCTGTCACAAAGATGGAAGTAGGTCCATCGGCTCCACCGATTATGCCGATAGAGCCAGCGGCTGCCATATCGAAGCCGGTAAACCCGATCGAGGGAATCGCCGGCAAAAGCAAAGCTCCCAGCAAGGCGGTAAAGATGCCGAACTGAGCGGCAGCTCCCAAAAGCAAAGTCTTAGGATTAGCTATCAGAGGACCGAAGTCGGTCATCGCCCCTATCCCCATAAAGATAAGCAGAGGAAAAACGCCCGTTTTGACCCCGATGTCGTAGATATAGCGCAATATACCGTGTGCTTCCATAAATCCAGCGAAAGGGATGTTGGACAAGATAGCTCCAAAAGCCATCGGCACCAAGATAAGAGGCTCGAACTCTTTTTCGATCCCCAAATAAAGGAGAACAAAACCGATGCCGATCATCACCAGATTTTTCCATCCCCCCACATTCATAAAGCCTCTCATTCCAGAACCTTCGTAGAGTTGCATAAACCCTTTGGCAATAGAGATGTCCTCAGACGCCAAGAGTGAGGTGCAAACGATGGTCAGGAATAAGGCTATCGTAATTTTTTTGTAATTCATATATAAACCTTAAAAAAGCAACTATCCGATCACAAAAAGAGGATCGCCTTCGGCTACGGTGTCTCCCTTGTTGACCAAAATCTCTTTGATGACACCTGCAGACTCTGCGAAGATATCGTTTTCCATTTTCATCGCCTCTAGCACCAAAACTACCGTATCTTCGGCAACCTCATCGCCAACCGATGCGTTGATAGTCGCTATCTGTCCTGCGATGGGCGAGGCAACTTTTGCCCCGGAGGCGCCGGCAGAAGCAGCAGCAGGTTTGCTCTCAGCGGCAGGAGCAGCTTTTTTGACAGGAGCGGCAGGTTTAACTGCAGCTGCGGTGCCTTCGGCTCTCACATTTACATTATACTCTTTCCCGTTGACGGTTACGATTAAGTTTTCAGCCATTTTTGCTCCTTTGGCAGAGTCTGATTTTTTGGGGGCTTCAGCGCTCTCTTTTTTGTAATAAATTGCTTCTTTAGCTTCGCCTTTCAAGAACGAAATTCCTTTCTCTTTGCAGGTGGCAGCGATAAAGATATTCTCGGGTGTCTCTTTCACACCGCTGTCTTTCAACATTTTTTTAGCTCCTGGCACACCATCGCTCAAGATATCTAGTGGACTCTTGCCAGTAAAAGAAGGTTTGCCCAACTGTTTTTCGGCTAAGGCGACAATCTTGGGGTCGGCAGGTCTTGGGGTGTTGCCAAAGTAGCCAAGCACCATATTTCCATAGCCGTCGGTGATTTTCTTCCATCTACCTTGAGTCACATTAACGAAAGCTTGTTGGAAATAGAACTGACTAACAGGGGTAACGCTGGTGCCGAAGCCACCTTTTGCCACCACCTCTGCCATCTCGTCGATAACTTTAGGGAAAAGGTGCAAAGTCTTGGTATCACGCATCATCATCGTGTTGGCAGTCAAAGCGCCGCCAGGCATCGGCGATAAGACGATATTGGCTGCAGTCTGCTTAGCCTCTTGGGGCATCATATACTTCTGCATACAATCTTCAAAAGTTTTGCGAGAGTTCAAAAGCTTCTTGTAATCTACATCCAAAGTGTAGTCGGTGCCTTTTAAGATGTGCCAAATCGATAAGATATCTGGCTGTCCGGTGCCGCCAGAGACAGGCGATTGAGCCAAGTCGATCCCGTCGGCTCCAGCCTCGATAGCTGCCATGATGCAGTTTGTGCCGATACCAGCCGTGGCGTGGGTGTGAAACCACAAAGTCGCTTTGTCACCTAGTTTCTTGCGAGCTTTCTTAAGAGTTTCAAAAACGATTTTAGGCGGACAAGTTCCCGAGGCGTCTTTGAAAACCAAAGAGTCAAAAGGAATGTTTTTGGCTAAGATATCGTCCAACTTCTCCATATAAAACTTGGCTGTATGCACTCCAGAGTCGAGCAGACCCGGGGCTAGACCCATCATGGTGATAGATATTTGGTGATGCAAACCTTCTTTGGAGATGCAGTTTCCTGAGTAGTTCAGGTTTTCGATGTCGTTCAAAGCGTCGAAGTTTCTAATATGGGTCGTCCCGTGCTTCTTGAAGAGCTGGGCGTGCATCTTGATGATATCTTTGGGTTGTTGCGATAAGCCCACCACATTTATTCCTCTTGCCAAGGTTTGCAACTTAACCTCAGGACCAACGGTGGCTCGCACCTTGTCCATCATATCAAAAGCACTTTCGTTACAATAAAAAAACAAACTTTGGAATCTGGCTCCTCCGCCGAACTCGAAATGCTCGATACCCGCATCTACAGAAGCTTTGATAGCCGGCAAAAAATCTTCGGTTTTGACTCTAGCGCCAAAAACAGACTGAAATCCATCCCGAAAGGATGTGTCCATAAACTTAATTTTTTTCAATGACATTAAACTATACCTCTTCCTTTTAATTTTTATAATAAGCCACGGCAGCACTGATCACAGCCGCTAGCTCACTCTGGTTCGTTTCTTCTTCTCCGACTACATGCAAAGGCTCAGGATTAAAGCGCAAGTGGAACTTTTGGATCAATGTAGAGCTAAGCGTCATAGACAGATAGATCACTATCAGAAAGACAAAAACGATCACCATTCCCAAAACCATGATATTAAGGCCGTCAACAAACATTACTTCTCCTCTATTTTTTTCTCATAAAATTTTTGTGTTTAAAAATTTGTCAAACGATTTTTACTCATATTTTATCTGAAATAAGTTTTTTATATCGGCATAGCTTGGCAAAGAAAATCAGCCCTAAAAGCTGTAAATTTTCGTCAAGGCTCAATATCTCACAATTTTTGCCCAAAATCAAAGGAAGTAGTAACTTAAAACGCCAGCCACAACCAAGGCAGGCAACATATTGGCAACCGCTATCTTCTTTATCTCCAAGATAGATAGCCCTAACCCCAGAAGGATCACCCCGCCCACGGCTCCTATTTGCACCACCACCAACTCGGGCAAAAAATCACCAAAATAAAAAACAGCGCCCGTAAGCAGACCTTGAACGAACAAAACCCCGAAAGCGGAAAAAATAACCCCTCTGCCAAAAGAGGCAGCCAGCACGATCGAGATAGTGCCGTCCATAATCGCCTTGGTGAAATACAAAGATGGCGTCCGACCGCTGCCCTCTTCTATGGCTCCCAAGATCACCATCGAACCGGTGCAAAAAAGGAGCGTCGAGGTGATAAACCCTTGCACGAAATAGTTTCCTTTACCTCCCACCTTCGCCTGCAGATACGCAGCCAGACGATCTAGAAGCGCCTGCACCCCGATGAGCTGTCCGATGATTGCCCCTAGCACCAAAGATAAGATCATAAGCAAGATGCTTTTCCCATCCAAAGCCATCCTGATCCCCAGATAAATCGTAAAAATTCCCATCACCTGAAAGATGATATCGGTAGATTTTTTGGGCAGTCTCGATTTTAACAAGATACCGATTATGCTACCTGCGATGATGGTGCAGGTGTTGACCAGAGTTCCTAACATCTTTTGCTCTCCTTGGCTTGAGATAATCTTAAAATCTTGTCCACCAACTCATCAAAGCTCATCCCGATAGCCTTAGCTGCCATAGGCACCAGTGAGGTCGCCGTCATCCCGGGCAAGGTGTTAACCTCCAAGAAGTAAAACCTTTTGCCGTCGTAGCGAAAATCGACACGGGAGTAAACCTGCGCCCCCACCGCTTGGTGAGCCAAAAGAGCCAGATGTTGTATTTGGCTGGTCTGCTCTTGGTTCAACTTCGCCGGGACAGTGTATTTGGTGCAACCTTTGGTGTATTTGTTTTGGTAATCAAAAAATCCCCTCTCCGGTTCAATCTCGATAACCGGCAAAGGTTGCTGCCCCAAGATCGGCACAGTCAACTCCCTGCCTTTTATAAACTCTTGGCAGATGACGGTGCTACTACAAGCAAAAGCCGCTTGAACAGCTGGGAGAAGCTCTTGGCTGTCTTCCACCATGGTGATGCCTACCGACGACCCAGCATCGTTGGGCTTGACCACCGCTGGCAAAAAGTCCAAAGCTTGGCAGTCGGAGGCTGAGCTCAGCAATTTGCCTTGAGCGATAGGAATGTTGTAAGCGCTGACCAGCCTCTCACAAAGAAACTTGTCCATCGCCACGGCGCAAGCCTTAGAGCCAGAGCCAGTAAAAGGTATTTGCTCTAACTCAAGCAGTGCTTGCAGTTGTCCATTTTCGCCCTCGCCCCCGTGCAAACCACAAAACACCAACTCAGCTCCAAAACTTTTTATCTTTTTTATCAGCTCCTGGTAAGAAAAATCGGCAGGGTCTAACAAAACAGGGTTATGGTGCAAGCTCTCCAAAGCTTTGGCGATAGCTTTTCCGCTTTTGCAAGACACATCTTTCTCGGGTGATCTACCTTTGTATAAAACAGCAATTTTCAATTTACAGCTCCATCTACTTTTTAGTTGTTAAACTTTATCTAAGCTCTCCAACCTACAAGGTTTTTCCTCATTTTTCTTATTATGTTTTATTTTCCTTTTGGAAGCACAAACACAAAAAAAAAGCTGAAGAGTTACTCTCCAGCTTTTTTGATACAATTAAATAGTTTACATCATTCCTGGCATGCCGCCACCCATTCCTGGCATTCCACCTGGCATCGGGCTAGCCGGTTCCTCTTTCTCCACATCGGTGATGATACACTCGGTGGTCAAGATTAGCCCTGCGATACTCACCGCATTTTGAACGGCGTTACGCACAACCTTGACAGGATCTACAACCCCAGCTTCCACCAAGTCGCAAAACTCGCCTGTGGCAGCGTTGTAGCCAAAATTTTTCTTGTCCAAATTTTCGACAATCTTGTTAACGATAACCGAGCCTTCCACACCAGCGTTGGCAGAAATTTGTCTGGTTGGCACAGTCAAAGCTTTTTTCAAGATATCCACAGCCATCTTCTCTTCCTCAGAGTAGTTGTTCTCAACCTTGATCGAGTTAACCGCTTTTATCAAGGTGAGTCCGCCACCGGCAACAATTCCCTCTTCTACAGCGGCTCTGGTAGCGTGCAAAGCGTCATCGACTCTGGCTTTCTTCTCTTTCATCTCGGTTTCGGTAGCAGCGCCAATCCTCAAGACAGCCACACCACACGAGAGCTTCGCCAACCTTTCTTGCAACTTCTCTTTATCGTAATCGGAGCTGGTGCCTTCGATTTGGGCGTTGATTTGAGCCACTCTCTCATCGATCTTGGCTTGCTCACCAGCACCCTCACGGATGATAGAGTTGTCTTTGTCCACGATAACCTTTTTGGCAGAACCAAGGTCTTCTAGCTCGGCAGAATCTAAGCTTCTACCGATCTCCTCGCTGATCATCGTCGCACCGGTCAACACGGCTATATCTTGCAACATCTCTTTGCGTCTGTCGCCAAAGCCAGGAGCTTTTACCGCACAAACATTCAAAGTGCCTCTGAGTTTGTTGATAACCAAGGTGGACAAAGCCTCACCCTCGATATCTTCGGCTATGATAAGCAAAGGTCTGCCACTTTGAGCAACTTTTTGCAAAAGCTCAACCAGATCTTTCATCACCGAGATTTTCTTGTCAAACACCAAGATGTAAGGATCGTCAAACTCACAAACCATCTTGTTGGCATCGCTAACGAAGTAAGGTGAAACATAGCCACGGTCGAACTGCATACCCTCTACCTTCTCCATATAGGTGTCGATAGATTTTGCCTCTTCCACATTGATGATCCCGTTACGACCCACAGACTCCATCGCATCGGCAATAATCTTGCCGATCTCGATATCGTTGTTCGCCGAGATAGCCCCAACTTGAGCCACCTCTTTGTTGGTCTTGATATCTTTGGCAAGAGCTTTGATGTTCTCAACCACATCTTTAGAAACTTTCAAAAGAGCGTTCTTGAGGAAGATGGGGTTCACACCCGCAGTCAAAAACTTCAACCCTTCATCAAGGATAGACTGAGTCAAGATAGTGGCAGTGGTGGTGCCGTCTCCAGCGATGTCGTTAGTCTTCTCCGACACCTCTTTACAAAGCTGAGCCCCCATATTTTCATACTTGTTCTCCAGCTCGATCTCTTTGGCGATAGTCACCCCATCGTTTGTGATCACGGGCGAGCCGTAGCTCTTGTCCAAAACAACATTTCTGCCCTTGGGTCCAACGGTTACCTTTACGGCGTTAGCCAGCTTGTCTACACCAGCTTTTAGTAAATTCCTAGATTCATGAGAAAATTCCATTTTCTTTGCCATTTATCCTCCTAAAATTTTATTTTTAGCAATCTATTTATCATAGTGCTAACTTTTTTATTCAAACTAGGGTGTCAAATATTTTTTTGCATTTTTTGGGCATAAAAAAACTATCTTCAAACCCCTTGATGGGAAGTCTGAAGATAGACGATGTTTTATAAAATGGTGCTCCCGTAGGGATTCGAACCCTAGACCCACTGATTAAGAGTCAGTTGCTCTACCAACTGAGCTACAGAAGCACGATGAAAAATGGTATCCCGTAGGGGAGTTGAACCCCTGTTACCGGCGTGAGAGGCCAGCGTCCTAGACCACTAGACGAACGGGACAAAAATGTTTCTTATTTTCTAGAACAATACTTTTTCACTCGGTTTTATGTCAAACTTTTTTTGCCGACTTCTCAAATTATTTAAACCAATAAAAAAACCGTGTTGAGCACGGCTTTTATAAACGACTGTCTATTAGTATCTTAATTATTTTACCTTCAGCAGTGAACCAGCCTCGATCCTGTTCACATTGGCGATGTTGTTCAAATCTGCCAGATCTTCGACGCTCTTATCCACTTGCCCTGCTATCCCCGAGAGGTAGTCACCAATATCGACTTTGTAGTAGCTGCCGCTACTGACGGCTCTTTTCTTCTCAAGCGGAATCTTGAGATCTTTACCGATAGGAATGATGCGCGGGTTTTTTATTCCATTAAGCTCTGCCAGTTGCCAGATAAACAAATCTTTTTCCAGACAGATCTGGTAAAGATTGTCGCCAGAGGCTATCGTGTAGACTCCAGCCTCTTTCACCACAACCTCTTCTACCACCGCTTGCTCTTCTTCTGGCATAGGAGCGACCTCTTCCAGCATCACGGTTTGCTCCTGAAGAGTTTGATCGATCTCCACCACCACCTCTTCTTTTACCGGCTCGTCAATTACCACTATTTGTCTTTTTTTGGCAGCGCAACCAACCAAAAAAATCAAAGAAACGATGAGCAATAAACTTTTTTTCATCTTACCTCCACTTTGATTTCGAACTAATTATTTTTTCTGTTTTGTGTCAAGCTTTTTAAATTTTGACCAACCAATTATCAGGATCAGGAATTTCTCCGAATTGAATGCCAGTCAATGTGTTGTATAGCTTGGTGGTAACCGGACCCACCTTGGTTTGCGAGTAAAAAGTGTGCAACTTATCTTGGTAGCTGATACCGCCAATAGGAGTGATGACGGCCGCGGTGCCACAAGCGCCAGCCTCTTTGAACTCAGCCAAGTTATTTATAAACACATCCCTTTGCTCAACCTCCATCTTCAGGTGATTTTTAGCCAGATAAAGGAGTGAGTCTTTGGTGATACTGGGCAAGATCGAAGGAGATTTGGGAGTGACAAACTTGTCGTCGTGAGTGATACCGAAGAAGTTGGCTGCCCCCACCTCCTCTATCTTGGTGTGCGTGGCAGGATCCAGATAGATACAATCGGCAAACCCAGCGGCAACGCTCTTTTGGTGAGGCAACATACTGGCGACATAGTTTCCACCGACTTTCACCGCTCCGGTGCCTGCGGGTGCGGCTCTATCGTAGTCTGAGATATCAAAGTTCACCGGCGTCAGACCGCCTTTGAAGTAAGCTCCCACCGGCATACAAAAAATGCAAAACACGAACTCTGGCGCGGGTTTCACCCCGATGTTGGCTCCATCGCCGAACATAAATGGTCTTATGTATAAGGTGCCACCACTGCCATAAGGTGGCACGAACTCTCGATTGGCTCTGACCACATCTTGGCAGGCGCTCACAAACCTCTCCACCGGAAACTCCTGCATCAGCGTCCGCCTACAGCTGTTTATCATCCTCTTGGCGTTCTCTTGGGGACGAAACAAAAACAGCTGGTCGTCTTTGCTGCGATAAGCTTTTAGCCCCTCGAAGCAAGTTTGCCCATAGTGCAAAGCCGTTGCCGACACATGGATTTTAAGTGTGTCTTCTGCCACCATCTCCCCTTTGCCCCACTTCCCATCTTTGTAGCGGCAGACAAACATCTGGTTGGCTTTCCTATACTCAAAACCGAGATTGTTCCAATCAATATTTTCTTTCATATCTCAACTCCCACATTCTTATCTTAATTCTTTGGAAATTTTTTTTCAAATTAAAGTCAAGGATTATTTACAATATCCCCAAATTTTCTTTGCCGAACTCATAAACTTTGCCACAAAATTGGCAGGTGGCTCTGATTTTGCCTTTCTTGGCTAAAATCTCGGCGATCTCCTCTTTCTCCAAGAGCTTTATCCCGTTTTTGAACCTCTCTTGGCTACAATCACACCGATACTCTACCGGGGTTTCTGCCAATATTTGAGGCTCGTCCACCACGAACTTTGCCACGATCTCATCAATAGAGTAGCCCATATCCATCAAGTCGGTGAGGTTGGGGAACTTTTGCATCTTCTGCTCTAATCTGGCGATCACCTCTTCTCTGGCTCCTGGAGTGAGTTGGACGATGAACCCACCGGCTTGCAAAATCTCGGCTTTCTCGTTTATCAGCACACCCAAAACCACCACCGATGCCACCTGCTCCGACTGTTGCAACAAGTGGGCAATATCTTGGGCTACCTCTGAGGTTTGCAGGCGCACCTGCCCTTGATAGGGAGTTTTCAAGCCTTGATCTTTCACCAAGCTCAAAAACCCTTTGCCGATAGCTTTGGCGATGTCGAAACCTTTACCATTAGATTTAACGACCTCTTGGCTTGGGCTGGAGATAGTCCCTTTCACCTTGCCGTCTTGAGTTGCCACCACGGTGGCACTACCCAGCGGGCCGTCACCGTTTACTCGCAGTGTCAGCTTGTTGCGCTTGTTTTTCATCTGCGATCCCAAAAGTAGTCCTGCCGTCAAGAGTCTGCCCAGAGCCACACTCGCCGTGATAGACAGATTGTGTAGCTTCTGCGCCTGCCTGACCACCTGAGTGGAGTCGACTGCCATAAAGTTCAAATCATCGCCTGTGCCTTTAATCAAAACATCCATAGTTTTAAATCCTTACCTTATTTTTCTGATGATCTTTGATAATCAAAAAAAGCTCATCCAACTGAGCAAAATCGAGCATCGTGCTAGCATCACAAAGAGCTTTACATGGCTGAGGGTGAGTCTCCACAAACAGTCCCGAAACCGCTCCAGTCGCCAGAGCGGCTCTAGCCAGAGGCAATGCGTATTGCGGCGTGCCACCGCTAGTTTTGCCACTAGAGGGCTCCTGCATCGAGTGAGTCACATCGTAAACCACCGGATAGCCAAGGGCGCTCATCTTGATGAAGCTGCGAAAATCTACCACCAGATTGTGATAACCAAAGCTGGTGCCCCTCTCGGTGAGCAATATCTTTTCGTTTTTGCCACACTTGCAGGTAGCGCCCACCATATCTTCTGCTGCCATAAACTGCGCCTTCTTGATATTCACGATCTTACCCGTCGCTGCCGCCGCCTGCAAGAGAGCCGTTTGCCTAGACAAAAAAGCTGGAATTTGCAAGATGTCGGCAACCTCTGCCGCCGGCTTGGCTTGGCTGGGCAGATGAATATCGGTAACAATAGGCAAACCAAACTCCTTTTTTATCTTGGCTAGATTAGCAAGACCTTGCTCCAAACCAGGACCCTGGTAAGAGCTACTGCTGGTGCGGTTAGCCTTCTCAAAAGAGGCTTTAAAAACAACTGGGCAAGGAGCTTTGCTCACCAAGTAGTCGGCGACCTTCTTTCCCATCTCCAGACTCTCCAAGACGCAAGGTCCTGCCAGCAAAAAGGTTTCTTTTTGCAACAAACTATAATCTACCATTTTTTTAACTCCTGAAAATCGCTTTGGCGAATAGGCAAACCTTTTTGGCTTAAGTAATCTTTTATCTGCGGGATGCTCATCTTGTCGTAATGCAAGAGTGATGCCAAAAGCAAAGCGTCGGCGCCTGCCACCCTCACCCCTTGCTCAAAATGTTCTAGCTTGCCCGCACCTCCCGAGGCGATCACCGGCACGCTAGATATCTGTCCGACCTTCTTGGTCAGCTCCAAATCGTAACCATCACCAGTGCCGTCGGCATCGATGGAGTTGAGCAAGATCTCGCCGGCACCAAGGCGTATGGCTTGTTTTACCCAAGCGAACACATCCAATCCCGTATCGACTCGTCCGCCAGCCACGAAGCAGTGCCAGCTGTCCCCTACCCTCTTGGCGTCCACCGATAGCACGATACACTGGCTACCGAACATCTGCGCTCCCTGTTTTATTAAATTTGGATCTTTGATGCCTGCCGAGCAGATGCTCACCTTGTCCGCTCCAGCCAAAAGCGCCTGCCGAATATCGTCGACACTGCGAATACCACCCCCGACAGTCAGAGGGATAAACACCACTTGGGCTACCCTCTTTACCACATCCAAAAGCGTCTGCTTGCTTTTGTAAGTGGCTCCGATATCCAAAAAAGTAAGCTCGTCCGCTCCTTGTAGATAGTATTTTCTTGCCAGATCCAGAGGATCGCCAGCGTCTTTAATCTCTTTGAAACTCGTCCCTTTTACCACTCTGCCGTCTTCTACATCTAGGCAAGGGATTATTCTGGTGGCTAACATTAACTCATCCTTTAAATACTTAATCTTCTCAATTGGTAAAATTTTTTAAAACTACAAAACAACAAAACAAAAAAAACGCCAAACTATTTTTTTTGTGAAATTCCTCTGGTGCCATACACAAAAATAGACAGTAAGCTGACCAAAGAAAGGCTGCCTAACCACACACCTGAAGATTTCCCAAAATAGATTAAAAAAGAGGAAGACAAAATAGAGATCAAAACTATTATAAATCCAAAAGTTAAGCCCAGTTTAGCATCAAAAATGGAGCTTTTTACTAAATTGTATTCCAAAGATTGTCTATGCTCAGACTGTTTTTCCGCCATAGCTAAAATTCGTTCAGCTGACCCAGGCAAAATCTTTTCATACACCGACATTTGCTCGGCAGGAGGCAACGGTCCAGAATAGCTTATTTTATGAGTTACAGCCTTTCTAATTGCAGATTGCTTGTTTTTCATTTTTGCTTATCTATAGCGTTTTGAATGTCAAAGCCTACTGCTTCCCAATCTTGCTGTAACGCCTGTTTGTCATCCCAAATAATCTGCTCTTTGACCAACATATTGGTTCTACCTGTGAAATCAAAAATTCTCGAAACGCCGCTAATTATAGATTTTTTTGCATTTCTCGTTTTGTTTTTCATAATCCACCTCTTTTTCAAGGGCTTTTCATCAAACGAAGAAGTCAAGTTTTTTTTTCAAATAGCAAACATCATTTCAAGAAAGAATTTGACAGTTTTGGCTATTTTACAAAGTTACCGTAAAGTTTTAAAAAACAAAAAGTTAATTTATATTTTTGTGAACTCATATTTAAGGAGAGTTAGTGTTAAATTTTGACCAACTAGGATTAGACCAAGAGATTTTGTCCACCATCGATAAACTGGGGTTTGACACCCCTACCGAAGTTCAATCCACCGTAATTCCGATGGTTTTGGAGAACGAGCGGCACCTGATCGTTTTGTCGCAGACAGGTTCTGGCAAAACTGCCACTTTCGGCTTGCCGATGATTCAATCTTTCGATAAAGAGGAGAAAAATGTCCAGTTTTTCATCTTGGCACCCACGCGTGAGCTGGTGCAACAGATTTGCCAAGAGCTAAAAGATTACTCGGTTAACTCCCGCGGCTTCAGAGTCGTTAGCCTTTTCGGCGGTGGCAGCATCAAAGATCAGATAGATGCGCTCCGCACCAACCCTACTCTGGTGGTGGGAACTCCCGGCAGAACTTTGGACTTCCTCAAGCGTCGTCGCCTCAATCTGTCTTCTATCAAAACTTTGGTGCTGGACGAAGCCGACCAGATGCTAGATATGGGTTTCCAAGAAGAGCTAGAAGAGATTCTGACTTTCACCAATCCAGATAAGAGGGTGCTGCTTTTCTCGGCAACGATGAACAAACAAATAGAGCGTTTGGCGTCCAACCGCTATATGGAAGACCCACTGAAGGTGACCATCGGCAAACGCAACCAAGGCGCCTCCAACATCAAACATTACTACCACCTTTGCTCGGGCAAACAAAAAACGGCTGTTCTTTCCCGAATTTTGGACAACTTCGCCGGCATTTATGGTATCGTTTTTTGTCGAACCAAGAAAGACACCGTCGATATCTGCGCAACTTTGCAAAAAATGGGCTACCGCGTCGAAGCTTTTAACGGCGATATGTCACAACCTCAACGAGAGCAGGTGATGAAAAAGTTCCGCAGCAAAAACTTAAAGCTCCTGATTGCCACCGATGTTGCTGCCCGCGGCATCGATGTGAAAAACCTTACCCACATCATCAACTACGCTTTGCCCGACGACCCCGAGATCTATGTTCACCGTAGTGGCAGAACCGGCAGAGCCGGCGGAAACGGCGTCTGCATCTCCATTGTGGGCAAAAAAGAGAAAGGCAAGATCACCTCTATCCAAAAAATGCTCGGTCTTCCCATCGAGTTCCAAAGGGTGCCCACCGGCGACGAAGTTTGCCAAAACAGACTCTTAGACCTGAGCAAAACCTTGCAAGAGTTCCAGATAGATCAAAAACTAGACGATTTTGCCCAAAACGCTTACCTCGAGTTTTCTCGCTTCTCCAAAGAAGAGCTGATCAAATCTTTCGTCGGCTTGCAACTCAGCAAGTTTTGGCACCGCTACCACAAACTGCCCGACCTCAATGTCAACACTCCTGCCAAGGTGAGATTTGGTCGGATTAAGATCAACCTCGGCAAGAGGGACGATTTTCAAAAAGCCGATCTGTTTGGTCTGATAAAAAGTGTCCAAAAAAGCATCGAGATAGGTCAAATAAATATTTTTGAGAAAAAAACAGAGGTGGAGATCGACAGAAAGGTGGTTCAAAAAGTTATCGACAAACTAGGCAAAAAAAGTTTTGCCCACTTACCTATCAAAGTCACTCCATTATCAAACAGAGAGCGGTTCGATCGAAAACGCAAAAATAAAAGAAAAAATAAGTATTGACTCAAAATCTTAGCGATCGATTTCTGAGAGTAGAAAATTTAATTTTCAAAAAGTAAAGAAGTTATAAGAAGTTGCGGGGATTTGTTCCGTATTGCACCGCAACAAACAAAAAAAAGCTAAAAAGGAGTTTTAGATGAAAAAACATTTATTCACCAGTGAATCTGTGACCGAGGGACACCCCGACAAGATTTGTGACCAAATTTCAGATTCGATCTTAGACGCAATCCTAAGCCAAGACTCAGAGGCACGCGTGGCTTGTGAGACTTTCGTAACCACCGGCATGGCTTTGGTAGGTGGCGAGATCACCACCAGTTGCTATGTTGACATCTCTTCTGTGGTGCGCGACACCTTGCGCAAGATAGGCTACACCAACGCCGACTACGGCATCGATGCCCAAACTTGTGCGGTGATGACCACCATCGACAAACAGTCCCGCGACATCGCCATGGGCGTGGACGAATACGCCAAGCACGAACAAGGCGCTGGCGATCAAGGAATGATGTTTGGTTACGCCTGCAACGAGACACCCGAGCTGATGCCTCTACCGATTATGCTCAGCCACCAACTGACCAAGAAGCTGGCTGAGTTGCGTAAATCTGGAGAGCTTAGCTACCTTAGACCCGATGGCAAATCACAAGTGACCGTGGAGTATGTGGAGAACAAACCCACCAGAGTAGAGGCGGTAGTCATCTCTACTCAGCACGACCCCGAGGTTAGCTTGAAGCAAATCCGCCAAGATGTCTTGAACAAGATCATCAAACCTGTCATCGGTGAGAAGTTAATCGATGCCGACACCAAGATTCATATCAATCCAACCGGACGCTTCGTTTTGGGTGGACCCCACGCCGACACAGGACTTACCGGTCGTAAGATAATCGTAGACACTTACGGTGGTATGGGAAGTCACGGCGGTGGATGTTTCAGCGGAAAAGACCCTTCCAAAGTTGACCGTAGCGCCTCTTATATGGCTAGATACATCGCCAAAAACATCGTGGCAGCTGGTCTTGCCGACAGGTGCGAGGTGGAACTTGCCTACGCTATCGGTGTTGCCGAGCCTGTCTCCGTGTTTGTAAACACCTTTGGCAGTGGTTGTGTGGTCGATAGCAAAATCGTGGCAGCCGTCAAGGAGATCTTCCCTCTCAAACCAGCGGATCTGATTAAGCACCTTAACCTAAAAAGACCTATCTACGCTACCACAGCCGCCTATGGACACTTCGGTCGTAGCGGATTTCCTTGGGAAGCTACCGATATGGTAGCAAGGTTGCAAGAAGCTGCAAAGGGATAAAAAAATATGAGAATGAAGGATAAAAATTACGAAGCAAACAAAGCTATCAGAGACTATTTCAGAAAAACTGAAAAACCTGAGTCTGGTAAAAAAAGTTTTAAAGATGCCAAAAAAAGGGCTTTTGCTTGCGGTGGTTCTATATCCTACAAAGATGAAAAAGGTCGAATGGTTCAAGAGTTTGCTAACGGAAGGATTGTTGAGCTTCTGGACATCGAAGGCGAAACCAGATATGTGCAAGGTGAAGAACTAAGAGGACCCACTAGGTGAGAAAACTTTTTGTCATCGTAGGCGGACCCAACGGAAGTGGCAAAAAATTAACCAATAAACGATGACCAAAGAACAGTTAAAAAAAATCGAGAACCTAAAATACGATAGGGGCAGCAGCGCTCCTATCGTTTCTTTTAATTTGGGCAACAAGAAACATATTAGTCTAGTCGGATTTATGGGAGCCGGCAAAACCACCATCTGCAACGCCTTGGGCAGTAAAGCTCTCGACCTAGATTTTTTGGTCGAAAAGAAGGCGATGCTCAAGATTTACGACATCTTCAAAAACTTTGGCGAGAAAAGATTCAGAGAGCTAGAGCTGTCTTTACTGGGCGAGATTGGCAAAAGTCCAAACCCTATTTGTTTGGCAACCGGCGGAGGCGTTATCACCCAAGAGCCGGCGCGCCAAGAGCTAAAGACCAACTTCTTCAACATCTTCCTTTATCTACCCCCAGTAGTAGCTTGTCAGCGAGTAGAAAACGACAAGAAAAGACCTCTCTTCTCCCAAGATCTTCTCAAGATGGAAGAGCTTTTCGCCACTCGCTTAGAGTCTTATCTGGATGTTGCCGATCTGGTCTTGGATATGCAGACCACCTCCACCCAAGAGGCGGTGATGGTTATAAACGAAATCTTGGACGCCTTTTAAGCAAACACTTTTTTTAGCTTCTTTTAAGTTTTGCAGTAAAGGTTTCCGCTCAACTTCCGGATATCCCCAGACATCTCCAGCTCCATCAGGTTCATACTCAAAGCACCAAAATCTTGCTTGGTCTGGCGCAAAAGATTGTCGAAAGAGATTTTTGGATTTTTGGAGATGATGGTGTAAACCTTTTTTAGCTGGCTATTTTTGAACTTCTTGGGATTTTTTTCGTCGTCCAAACTACGAGGCAGATAGCCGTAATCTTCCAAGATATCTAGTCCACAAGTCACCATCTTGGCACCTTTGGAGATCAAGAAGTTAGGACCTTTTGCCTGAGAGCGATTGATATCCCCTGGGATGGCGTAGATGTTTTTGCTTTGCTCCAAACCATATTTGTAGGTGATCAAAGCGCCCGAGTCCAGCTTGCCCTCGGTCACTAGCACCCCGTCTGCCAAGCCGGCAATAATCCTGTTTCTAACCGGGAACAGCCAAGCTGAGCCTGGAGTGCCGGGAGGATTTTCGGAAACTAACCCACCGCCCGATGCCAAGATCTTCTTGGCTAAGCCAGTGTTGACAACCGGATAAACCTTGTCCACCGAAGTCCCCAAAACGGCGATGGTGGGTGTTTGCTCCAAGATCGCTGCCGTATGTGCCAAAGCGTCCGCACCCATAGCAAGACCACTGACGATAGTAAAGCCTGCGGCTGCCACTTCCCTTGCTATCTTTTGGGTCACCGACTTTCCGTATTCGCTCAGCTTCCTTGTACCTACCACTGCAAAAGATTTCTCCCAAGGCAGCTCACCCTTGACAAAAAGAGCTATCGGCGGAATCCTGATGTTTCTTAGTCTGGCTGGATAGTCGTCGTCCAAAATCGTAACCAGCCTGATACTCTCTTTTTCGATGACTGCCAAAATCTCGTCCACCCCCAGCTCGTTGGGGATGAAGCTTTTGTTCCACAAGTTATCGGCAGCTTTGGCGCTGAGCATCTGCTCTATCTCTTGTTTGTGCTTACCAAAGTCGGCTGGCTGCCCAAACTCACTGACGAGCTTGTAAGCGGTGCCTACTCCCAACCCCTTGGTGAGAATCAGTTCAATCCAAGATCGCATCTGCTTCATCTTGCACCATATGGTAAAGTGAACTTACCAACTTACGAATATTTTTGTTCGTCACCGACGAGATGAACATTATTTTGTTTTTTTGACCAAAATCTTGCAAATCTAGCTCTTTTCCTTCGGGAATCAAGTCGGCTTTGCTGATCACCACCAACTCTCTTTTCTTGTCTAAGTAGGAGTCAAAAAGGTGTAACTCCTTTTTGAGAGTGAGGTAATCTTGGCGAATGTTTTCGCTGGTGGCATCGAGCAAGAAAAGCAAAATCTTGGTTCTACGAATATGTTTGAGAAACTGGTCACCAAGCCCTTTACCTGCTGCGGCTCCGTCGATAATCCCCGGTATGTCGGCAATCACATAAGATTGATACGAGCTGAGCTTTACCACGCCCAGCTTAGGTTGCAAGGTGGTAAACTCGTAATCGGCAATCTTCGGTTTGGCACTGGAGATAACCGACAAAAGCGTCGATTTGCCTACATTGGGAAAACCCACCAGCCCCACATCTGCCATCAGCGAAAGCTCCAGTTGCAGATGCAACTCTTGCCCGGGCGTGCCTGGTTGGTGATAAAGCGGAGCTTTGTTGGTCGAGGTCTTAAAGCGTGAGTTACCTTTGCCTCCTATGCCACCTTGTGCCAAAAGATGCACTTGCCCGGCTCTAACCAGATCCAAAATCTTTTGCCCGCTATCAACATCGAACACCATCGTCCCCACCGGAACTTTGATATAAACGCTTTTGCCTTTGTGTCCAAACTTGTTTTTGCCTTGTCCCGATTGTCCCCTTTCTGCCCGAAAAAGTTTTTGAGAACGGAAGTTGACCAGCGTGTTAAGTTGTTCATCGGCAACGATGTAAACGCTGCCACCATCACCACCATCACCACCGTCGGGTCCGCCCTTGGGGATAAACTTTTCCCTCCTAAAACTGGTGCAACCAGCACCACCATCTCCAGAAAAAA
Organism: Cloacimonadales bacterium (SeqCode); assembly: GCA_965228195.1. Classification (GTDB taxonomy): domain Bacteria; phylum Cloacimonadota; class Cloacimonadia. The sequence goes on along the minus strand of OZ245797.1, from coordinate 51,151 downwards.
TCTTGATCTTTGCCGAATCTATAAACATCCTACTCCACTCCTTCACTCAAAACTCTACTACTCTTCAGCCTTTTTGCCAACTTGTCGGCATCGTTATAAAAAGAAAAAAACATCAGGGAAACCAACAAAATCAGCCCCAAATATTGCAACCCCGTCTGCCAACTCTCTGGAATGGGGCGTCGCAAAATTCGCTCCAAAACTGCCATCAAAACAAGACCTCCGTCCAAGATGGGAATCGGCAAGAGGTTCATCACAAACAGCACCACATTGATAAACGCTATAAAAACCAAGATGGAAGCTACCCCTTTTTGCGAAAAACTTTTTGCCACTTGCGATATCATCACAGGTCCCGAGAGACTATGCGATATAGCCGAAGGTTTGGAAAAAAGTTTGTAAAGCCCGTAATAGTTGAGCCACACCGCACTGATTGTGCTTAGCGCTCCTTTTCCCAAAGAAGCAAAAAGCCCCAAACTTTGCTGAGGGAAAGTTACCATCGCTGCCGAAACCCCCAGCAAAAACCTGCCCGAAAGCGGATCTTGTATGGGAGCAATCTTTGCCGTCAAAACCTTATCCCCCCTAGCGAAAACAACCTCCACCTCTTTGGTATCGTCGATGCTTTTGCCAATATCGCTCCAAGAGCTTATCTTTTCATTGTTCAGTCTCAAGATGCGATCGCCCTCTTTTAGTCCCATCTGGTAAGCGGGCATCCCCACTGCCACCTCACCCACTATCGGCTCTATCCAAGGCTCTGCCGCAAAATCTTCGCTCAAGGTTAGCGAAGTTTGCCAGCCGTCCCGCTGTACGGTGAAGTTTCTGGCAGTCGTCTTTATCTGCGACCAACTCTTTATCTGCTCGCCGTCGGCACTCGTTATATAATCGCCTTGTTTAAACCCTTGCCCATCTTGCCCGATAATCGGCAAAAAATCTTGGTAAGAGCCGTTTACCATAAAAGAGCAGCTAAATAAAACAAACGCCACCAGCAGATTGAAAAAAGGTCCTGCCAAGGCGATGAGCACCTTTTGCCACCAAGCCTTAGCGGCAAAAGAGGCAGGGTTGTCACAAGACTCTTTGTCGTTCTCCCCCAGCATCTTAACATAGCCACCCAAAGGTATCAAAGACAGGCGAAACTCGGTCTGCCCAATTTTTTTTTGGTAAAGAACCGGTCCAAACCCGATCGAAAAAGCTTCCACCTGCACGCCAAAATGTTTGGCTGCCAAGAGGTGACCAAACTCGTGCAAAGCCACGATGAGCGACAGCACCAAAACAAAATAGAGATAAAACAACTAAAAGCTCCTTAATAATAACACAAGACGATGCTAGAGGCTTTTCTTGAGAAACATGATGTTTTCGATGGCGAAAGGATCGACTCCGTTCTCCAGTGCCAAGTAGTAGCTGATCATATCTCCGATGAAGATAAGCGAAAAAACTTTTTCGAGGTAAGAGTTGCCCTCGGCATAAATCTCTATCTTCTGGTCGATCAACTGCGAGAAAACATCTATCCGCTTTTGGTATCTGGCATCCAGATCAAAATCGAGCAAAAACACAGGCACAATCGGTAAATCTTGGTGGTAGTAACCTTCGATCTCGTTGTGGTTCATCTCGGGGAAAAAGTGCCAAAAAGCGGGCGAATTGGCGTTTTCGTTTATCTGACACTTCATTCGATAAGCAGCGCAACTGTAAGCTGGATGGCTGGCGTAAATCACCGCAATCTTGCCTTTCAACTTTTGGGCAATCTGCTTAGCCAGATTTTGCTCCAAAGGCGAAGGCTCAAACACCGCTTCCACTTTGCCCGCCAGCTGACTGGTGGCAGCGCTGATCTGGCTATCTATGGAGCCAACAAGCCCGTAAGCTTCCAATATCTTGTGCAACGCTCCAAACAAGTAAGCTACCGCCGCTCTGGGTGGATAACCTTCTGAGAGCCTCACCATCGGAAAGTTGCCTTCCAGCAAACTTCCCAACTTGCCCCCTGTGGTCACCCCGGCGATGTTATTGGTTTGCTTTTGTGCCTGCTCAAAACACGACAAACTCTCTTCCGTGTTGCCCGAATAAGAGACCACCACCACCAAAGTTTGGGCGTCGATAAATCCCAAGTCGTAGTCGCTGACCACCCGCACCGATAAATCTTTACCATAAGCACCGGCGATAATATGCCCTGCTATTCCAGAGCCTCCCATTCCACAAACCACCACCTTATCCACCTTGGCAGATTGTGCCGGCACGCTCACATCGTGATAACCGTTATAGATGTGTTGTGGCAAATGCGTGATCAGATCGTGCATCGAGTTCATATCCATTATTCAATTCCTTACTCTTTTAATATATTTTCTTATCCCAAACAGCCAGAGGTATCTCTTGGTCGTCCAGCCTAACATACTCATCACCCAAAAACTCTTGAATAACAAACTCCAGACAAAAAACTTCCGATTTAGACAGATGCCCGCCGTAAGAGTTGAACTTCTTATCCACCACATTGATGTGCAGATGGCAAAAAATCTCCGCGCCTTTGCGGCTGATGTTCCCTTCCAAAGAGGCAACCTCCACAGACTCTTCAAACTCCTTGTAGTGGTAGCGTTTGCCATCGAAATAACCGATCTCAACTCGGCTCAAAGCACCGATACCGCTCACTTTGCCCAAAGCTATCTGCTTTTCTTGGACAAATCTGGTGATAGCCGCAAGAGCGTCTTCGCCCGCGGCTACTCTGCCTACGAAAACTCTGCCCAGTTTTAACTCTTTCAACATCGCAACCCCCTTAAAAATATGATTTTGCATCTTGGCAATCTGCCAGGCAAAGTCAACCTAAGGGCTACTTGTCCTGTGTCAACTCTTAGTTTTCGCTTTTGAACAGTTTTTTTCTAAAAAAAATAACACTTTGTGCTCCACAACCTTATTACCTTGGCTTAGTTTTGACAAACCTAGCGGTTAAGCAAACTCACTAAAAGACAAATCTAGGAAAATAGGTTGACACAATTTTTTCACTTTTGGCTAATGACGAAAATGATTAACAGAAGGAGGATCTGGAATGAAAAAGTTCTTAGATCAAGTGAAAGCTAAAAACCCGGGAGAGAACGAGTTTTTGCAAGCAGTAGAAGAGGTTGTGGCTACTCTTTGGGATTTTGTGGATGAGCATCCAAAATACAAAAGCCAAAAGATTTTGGAAAGAATGGTAGAGCCGGAGCGCGCTATCAGTTTTCGCGTGCCTTGGATCGACGACCAGGGCGAGATCCAAATCAACCGTGGCTACCGAGTGGAGTTCAACTCTGCCATCGGTCCATACAAAGGTGGCCTTCGCTTCCACCCTACCGTGTCTTTAAGTGCGCTCAAGTTTTTGGGCTTCGAGCAAACTTTCAAAAACAGCTTAACTAGTCTACCGATGGGCGGTGGCAAAGGTGGCTCAGACTTCGATCCCAAAGGCAAGTCTGACAACGAGATTATGCGTTTTTGCCAAGCTTTTATGAGCGAACTGTTCCGCCATATCGGTCCCAACACAGATGTGCCAGCTGGAGACATCGGCGTGGGCGGCAGAGAGATCGGCTACCTGTTTGGAATGTATAAGAAGCTTCGCAACGAGTTCACCGGCGTTCTCACCGGCAAAGGTCTTGGCTGGGGTGGCTCACTGGTGCGCCCCGAGGCAACCGGCTTCGGCGCTGTTTACTTCGCCCGTGAGATGCTCAAAGCGCATAACGACGACCTCAAAGGCAAAACCGTCTCCTTGTCTGGATTTGGCAATGTTGCCTGGGGTGCTGCCATCAAAGCCAGCCAATATGGAGCCAAAGTGATCACCATCTCAGGCCCCGACGGCTACATCTTGGACGAAGACGGCGTCAACACCCAAGAGAAGTGGGACTATATGTTGGAGCTGCGAGCCACTTGCAACGATGTGGTCGAGCCTTACGCCAAGAAGTTCGGAGCCAAGTTCATCGCCGGCAAGAAACCTTGGGAGGTGAAAGTTGACTTGGCTTTCCCTTGTGCTATCCAAAACGAACTAGACGAGGACGACGCCAAGAAGCTTATCGCTAATAGCGTGAAGTATGTGGTAGAGACCTCCAATATGGGCTGCACCAACCAAGCAGGCGAGGCGCTGAAGGCTGCCAAGATCCCTATGGCTCCGGGCAAAGCTGCCAACGCTGGTGGTGTGGCTGTCTCTGGACTGGAGATGAGCCAAAATAGCCTGCGCTTCAACTGGAGCGAAGCCGAAGTGGACGAGAAATTGGACACGATTATGACCAATATTCACGCCACTTGTGCCAAATATGGCAAAGAAAACGGCTTCATCAACTACCCCAAAGGTGCCAACATCGGCGGGTTTATCAAAGTAGCCGATGCTATGATAGATCAAGGAGTTGTCTAACTTTTTGGCAGCCAAAAACAGAGCCAAAAATAGACAAAAATAAGAAAAACCTCTTGACACTAAAATTGAGATAAATACAAGAGGGAAAACTTGCACAAGAAAAAGAAGCGCCCTAGCGATAGGGTATTAAGGAAAAAAATCAAAAAAAAGGAGAGAATTAGTATGAAAAAACTAATCACAATCGGAATGATTGCCGTCTTCGCTTTTAGTAGCTTGATGGCTATCGACATGCAATGGGGCGGACACGCTCGCACAAGAATGGGTATCGTAGATGGCTCAGGCTACGATAAAGATGCCAGCACAAAATCTTGGAAAGATCAAAGGATAAGACTTTTCTTGACAGGAGAGGCTGAAAACGGCGTTAAATTCGTGATCCGTTCTCACTGGACCAACGGCGATATTGGTGGATCTAACTACCAAAAAGACGCTAACGGTGATGTTACCGTTGACCAAGCTTACATCGTGATCCCTGACGCTTTTGCAGGCTTCACTCTTCAAGCTGGTAAGTTGCCTTTCTACGCCAAAAACGGACTGATCCTCAGCGACAACCAACCAGGTTTGTATGCTAGCAGAATGTTCGACGACATCTACTTCGGTTTTGGTGGATTCACTTGGTCTGAAAACAACGCTGTTGCAAGTTATGCTGTTGACGGTGACAATGTTGATAGAAATGAGACAACCTCTGACGACGGAATGTACACCACCGCCGGCGACGCCGACGACGATGTTCACGGCTTCGTAGCTAGCGTCTCTAAAGGCAATATGGGTCTTGATGTGCTTGCTAAAACAAATGTTAGACCTGATGTTGACGCTGATTATAATGGTACATTGGATACCTACAAACCAGGTAATGTTTTCTGGATTTCTCCTTGGTACACTTTCTCTATGGACAACTTCAGCGTTACCGCTAACTTTGCTTATATGATGGGCTCTTTCGATGCTAAAGATGGTGATGACTATTATTTGGATACTGATGGTGATAATGTCGGAGATACTTGGGCATATAAAACAAAAGCACAAACTAAAGCAAAAGATCTTGATGCTAGCGTGATGGCTCTTAACCTTAACCCTAGCTACAGCCTTGCCGGTGGCACAAGAATCTCTGCAAATGTTCTTTACATCTCTGGTGTAGCTAAAAATGACCAAGACGAAAATGTTGGCTGGATGAATATGAGCTCTTTCTACTGCCAAGGACTGGAGTTTTTCGGTTCTGCTAACTCTATGGATTTCTACGGTGACTTGGGTAATGTTGTTGACGCTTATGGTCAAACAGCGGTTGCCGTTTTCGTGGATCAACCTATCTTGAGCAACCTTTCTGCCCACTTGGGTCTTGGCTACGCCATGACTAGCGAAAAAGTTGAGTGGAATGATGGAAGCGATAAAGACGACAATGTTCTGGGAACAGAGATCGATCTTGGTTTGAACTGGATGGTGAAAGAGAATGTTAGCTGGGGCTTCAGCGCCGTTTATGTAATGCCAGGCGAAGCTATGGTTAATTCACAAACTAGCTACAATCTTTCTACAGCATTTTCTAATCAAGGCACTGCCGGAACAGACGATGCTATGACTCTGCTTTCTACTAACCTTACTTACAGCTTCTAATCTATTTAGTCTAAAGATTATAAAGGCTCTTCGAATTTTCGAAGAGCCTTTTTTTTGCAAAAAGAATGAAGCTTTTAGCTTATGTCACCTTTCTTTTTGTCTGAACAAAAATAAATGTGACCGAAAGAAAAAATCAAATCAAAAGACAAAATCCTAACTTGCAAAACTTCCTCGTTTTGGCTGTAATGCATCGTTTAGATTCTTTCTTAGCTACTCTAAAGACAGAGAAATAAACTCCTCACACAGCCACAACTTCAGTCGTTTAAGCAAGTTCACGGATTTAGTCTTGATTGATTACTAGCCCATCCCACAGCTTTGTCGCTTCGCTCCAAAGCAATTGATGAGTTACGATGAATAATTGTTAATTAAAAATAAAAGTGAAAAAATTACACCATTACTTAGTGGGAAAGGGATTGGGGGAATTTTCATTTTTCGTTTTTTCTCTTTTATTTCTCTGACTCGTCAGAGTCAGAGCTTCCCTCATTCCTAGCAAAAGCAGGAATCCATCAGTAAGACGATGCTCTGAAAAGTGCGGGATTGCGGTCGAATTTTTCATTTTTCATTCTTAATTTTTTCTTTGGCTGTGGCTCGTCAGAGCCAAAGCCTTTGGGGTGGCACTCTCCGCTTCATCGGGGTCAGCCGTTTTCGTTCCTTGCCTAAAGCAGAGACACTTGGCACTCACTTAAGGTGTTGAAAACGCAGGGAACAAAGTGATTAGCCAGTCAGGAACAAATCTCGGAGATGCTCTTCGCCACGGTAATCTTAAGACATCTCACGAACCGTCTCTAGCGAATTGAAGCGGAGCGGTTTTCTTTTCCCCTCCATCTTTTCGTTGAGCGCTCAACGAAAAGGTGGAGACCCACCGTAGGTGAAATTTCCATTTTTCACTTCCAATTTTTTATTTTCCCTTGACCGCCTCCCCCTTCCCTCTTTCTCTTACCAAATAATGAACAAACCTAAAATTTCCCTCCTGCGTAGATTATGCTCCTACCTGCTGGTGCTACGCCAAAAAGCGGACGAAAACAACAAAGTTATCCCATCTGACAAGCTGGGTTTGCTAAGCGGCAACCACCCCTCACAAGTGCGCCGAGATTTGGGAGCTATCGGACTGCAGAGCCGTCCCCGCGTGGGCATCCACATCCGCAAAGCCAGCAAAGCTATCGAGAAGTTTTTGCGCTTCGATCGTATCAGCTCCGCTTTTCTTGTGGGCGCAGGTAACATCGGCAAGTCTCTACTTAAGCAAGACCACCAAAACTTTGGTATGGAGATATTGGCAGGCTTCGACACCGACTTGAGTCTGACCAACACCCAGATCAACGGAATAAAGATCTTCCCTCTAGAAAAACTAGGGGTGCTGGCTAAAAGGATGAATGTTCACATCGGCATCATCTGCACCCCCGCAAACCAAGCCCAAGAAGTTGCCCAGATTATGCTCAAAGCAAACATCAAAGGCATCTGGAACTTCACCTGCACCAAACTCGTGCTACCTGCCCAGATCACCGTGGAAGATGTTGACCTTTATTCGGGGTTGGCTGTCTTGTCCAAAAAAAGTTCCGAAAAACCGACAACCGTCTCGGGCAAAAGGGAGTAAAAGCTCTTGACAACTGCACCTTAGCCCAAATCTTGAAAAGAAAAAAACAGGATTGTGTATGAACTGGAAATCTTACTCTTTTGGTTGTCTAACCTCTTTGGGGCTACTAGCCCTTGCTTTGCTTGCCGCAGGCTTCTTGGGATTTTATGCCGTTTTGGGGCTACAAAACAAGAGCGAAAAAGTGCAAGAGCAGACCTACCTGGTTTTGGATTTGAGCAAAGAGATCATCGACTATCGCCAAGCCTCTAGCCCTTTCTGGGAAAAAGAGTCACCGATAGCTTTGAACATCTTGGCTAAAAAACTAAAAGCTGCTGCCCAAGACCCCCAAATTGAAGGAGTAATATTAAAAATCTCGGGGCTTTCTCCACTTGGTTACAGCCGGGCAGACCAGCTTACCAAGCTACTACAAAACTTCAAGAAGCAAAGCGATAAGAAACTTTTTACCTACATCTACTCTTGTTCCCAAACCAAGCTTTTGCTCGGCTCTTGCGCCGACCAAATTTTCTTGTGTCCCTCGGCAGCCGCGGGGATAGCTTTGCTGGGATTTGACGCCAAAAAGCTTTACCTCAAATCTTTCTTGCAAAAGATAGGCGTTCAAATCAAGGTAGTGCGCACCGGCAACTACAAAACTTTCGGGGAAACCTTTAGCCGTGATAGCATCAGCCCAGAGAGTCTTGCCCAGACCAAAGAAGTTTACGGCTCATTTTTTAACCTCTTTCAAACACAGCTGGCTAAAAACCTTGGAATGCCCACCCCAGAGATTAAATCTTTGTTCTCCGACAAGCCCCAGCTAACCCTCAGCGGCAAATCGGCACTAAGGCTGGTCGACTCTTTGGCTTACTACCAACAGTTTTTATCTGCCAAGAAGATCAAAAACTGCCTTGATATCAGTCAATACAACCCAGAGGTTTTGCCCAAAAAGACGAAAAACAAGATTGCGGTGGTGCATCTAGAGGGCTCTATCGTCTTGGATGCAGAAGAGCTAGAGCAAAAAATCGACTTCACCTCTAGCCAGAAGATTTTTAGCGAAATAGAAAAAGATGCCGAAATCAAGGCGGTTGTCTTGACGATTAACTCTCCTGGTGGTAGTGCCTTGGCTTCCAATCTCATCGCCGACCAGCTGATAAAAAACTGCCAGATACCGGTGGTAATCTGGATGAATACGGTGGCAGCCTCGGGTGGATATTACCTGGCTTGCGCCGGCGATTACATAATCGCCAGCCCTTACACCATTACCGGCTCGATAGGGGTTTGCGGTTTATTGCCTTGTATCCAAGGAGCCAGCCAAAAGCTAGGAGTTAACTACAGCGGCGTTAGTTACGGCAAGTTCGCCGAAAGTTTGGACATCACCAAACCCCAATCTCCTGAGCTGATCGCCGCTATCCAGTCACACATCGACAAGGTTTACCAAGAGTTTTGCTACTTCGTTGCCCAAGGCAGAAACTTGCCTTTGCCCAAGGTGAAGAACCTGGCACAAGGGAAGATCTACACCGCCCAAAGAGCCAAAGAGCTGCACCTTATCGACCAAGTCGGCTATCTGCAAGACGCCCTTGACAAAGCCAAAGAGCTAGCCCAGATAAAACAAGCAAACATCGTCGATTATCCCCAAGAGATGAATTGGCTAAAGGGGTTTGTGCAAACAAAACTAAAGAGCTTTCCACTCCTGAAAACGGTTTTGAACACCAACGAAACCTTGCAAAGTCAAGATTATATCCAAACAAGAGTGTGGTAAGCAAGTGAACAAAAAAATATTTTTCGCCTTGATTGTTTTAAGTTGCAACTCCCTTTTTGCTCTCAGCCAAGAGGAGTATCAAAGTTTCAAACAGACGGTCAACGCCTCCCACAAAAGGAGCTACTTCGCCCCTGTCAACTTCGGCGATGTCAGCGATCTTGTCTTCGAGGGACGCTTCTCCAACCATTTCTTCATCAACTTCCGCCGCAACTCAAAGTTCGCCGCCGACGCCGCCATCAACCTTACCTTGCGCATGTTAAACCAAGAGTCGGTGCCTATCTACACCCCCAGCTACAATCCGGGCATAAACTTTTACCACTTCTCCAAAAGCTCCGGAATATTCGACGAAGATATCATCTACGCTCTGGGTTTCTACCACTACTCCAATGGCCAGGAGGGACCATACGAAAACGAAGACGGCACGCTTAACTACAAAGACGGCAACTTCTCCACCAACTATGTTTGCCTGAAAAGTTTCTCTTTGCAGCGTGATCCCAAAAGGCACAATGTGAAAAATGTGTTTGGCTCTGAGCTGCGCTACTACTTCGAAACCGACAGCAAAGTCAAACCCGACTTCCCTATAGCTCGCTTGGATATGAGCTTTGAGGGGATTATCACCGACTGGCACAAAGATGTTTATGAGTTTTTTGGCATCACCGAAGAAGATTTTAACGGCGACGATGAGCTTTTCACCCTAAACAGAATAAAAATCAATGTCGGCATTTTGATGGGCTATATGAGGCGCACAGAACACCTAGAAGACAAAATAATTTTGGAGACGATCTACTCATTCAAACCTTTTTGGCTCGACGACTTCTCCTTCTTTGCCAAATATTACTACGGCAAAGATTACTACAACATCCATTTCAACGACAAGATATCTCAACTCACCATCGGCATTATGTCCGACAACTTTACTTTCAGGAGCGATAAATGATAAAACCTTCCACCGTGGCTGGCACAATGGAGCTTTTGCCGGCAAAACAACTGGCTTTCAATAAGATGCTGGCAACTATCAAAGAGTGTTACAAAAGTTTTGGCTACACCCCGCTGGAGACTCCCCTGCTGGAAAAATCTAGCGTCTTGCTCACCAAAAGCGGTGGCGAAACCGAAAAACAGATCTACTTCGCCGTGCCCACCGGCTCTCTTGCCAAAACATCGGCAGACAAAACGCCCAAATACGCTCTCAAGTTCGATCTAACTGTCCCGCTGGCACGCTATGTGGCTCAACACGAAAACGATTTGGTGTTCCCTTTCAAAAGGTATCAAATCCAACAAGTTTACCGAGGTGAGTCGGCACAAAAAGGGCGTTACCGCGAGTTTTACCAATGCGATGCGGACATCATCGGCAGTGGCAGCTTGCCTATGGCTTACGATGCGGAGCTAATCTGCTTGATCTACCGCATCTTCAAGGCTCTAAAGGTGGGCAGCTTCACCATTCAAATAAACAACCGCAAGCTTTTCCAAGGCTTGTTCCAAAGCCTTGGCGTGGCAGAAGCTGACTCTCAAGTAGCTTTGCGGGAGATAGACAAGCTGGAAAAAATCGGCAAAGAAAGGGTGCAAGAGAACCTGAGCCAACACCTGAGTGAGGCTCAAATAAAGAAGATTTTTTCTTTTTTGAGCTTAAAAGAGTCTGCCCATCCGCTGGCAGATTTGGATAAGTTTGTCATCGATAACGATCTATTTGCCCAAGGAAAACAGGAGCTCAAAGAGGTTTGGCAAATCTTGGACTACTACCAAATAGACTCTGCCCACATCAAGTTCAACCCCTGCATCGCCAGAGGTTTGGACTACTACACCTCCACCGTCTTAGAAACTTTCTTGGACGAACATCCCAAGATAGGCAGCATCTGCTCTGGCGGTCGCTACGAAAATCTGGCTGCTCATTACACCAAATCGGCTTTGCCTGGAGTAGGCGTCTCTATCGGCGTCACTCGCCTTTTTTACATCTTGGACAACCTAGGACTAATCAAGGAGGTTGCCAGCTCGCCAGCCAAAGCGATGATAGCTTGTCTGGATGCCAACTTGCTGCCTGAATATGTTCGCCTTAGTTGCCGGCTACTAGAGCAAAAGGTGAGCAACTTCGTCTATTGGCAACCTGCTAAATTGAAAAAACAGCTGAAGTTCGCTAGCAAGCTGGGGGTCGAGTTTTTGCTCATCATAGGCGAAGAAGAACACCAAAACAGCACCATCAACATCAAAAATATGTTCACCGGCGAGCAAAAAAATCTGCCGATTGAGGAAGCTTTATCTGCGCTATGCTCGAGATAAAGGATCTAGATTTTGGCTATCAAGACAAGCGTATATTCTCTGGATTAAACCTTAGTCTAAAATCTACGGGACTTTTCTGCCTTGTCGGTCCCAACGGTGCCGGCAAATCGACCCTTCTCAAGCTCATCATCGGCTACCTCCGCCCTCAAAAAGGGCAAATTTACTACCAAGGCAAAGAGCTACTGAGACTAAAACCTAGCCAAAGAGCCAAGCTGGTCAGTTTCGTTCCGGCGCAAACCAACCCCATATTCGACCTGAGTACCAGAGAGTTTATCCTAAGCGGGAGAAACCCCTACCTTGCCCCCACTATCGGCTACAACTCTGAAGATGTTGCCCTTTGCCAAAAAGTCGCCCAAAAGCTGCAAATAGAGAACCTTTTATCACAAGAGTTCGCCACCCTCTCGGCAGGCGAGACCCAAAAGGCACAGCTAGCCAGAGTGTTGATCCAAGACACGCCCTTGCTGCTACTGGATGAGACTTTGGCTCACCAAGACCTCAAGCACCAGCTACAGACACTCAAACTACTCACCGACCTTGCCAAGACAAAGATGGTCGTCCTTATCTCTCACAACCTGAATCTGGCACTAGAGTATTCCCAAGAGATCGTTTTTTTAAAAGATGGAAAGTTGTTACGACAAGGAGAACCTAGCAAAATCGTGGATAAAAAGCTTTTGCAAGAGAGCTACGGACACAACTTAACTTTGGACAAAAACCCCTACACCCACAAGCCTCTACTGCTTTATCACTAACTTTTCTTGCCGCTTTTCAAAAAAGTTAAACAAATCGGCAAAAATTTCTTGCCAGCGAATAAGGGTAAATATTTTTACGGACAAAAGAAAAAATTCAAGGAGATAAAATGAACATAGTTGGAAAAAAAGTCGTTCGACTGGACGGTTACGAAAAAGTCACCGGGAAAGCCATCTACGGAGATGATATACAGCTCAAAGATATGCTCTATATGGCGCAAAAATACACCGACACCCCTTGTGGAAAGATCAAATCTATCGACATCAGCAAAGCAGAAAAGCTGGATGGCGTTGTCAAGATTGCTCTTCACAAAGATGTTATCGGCAAAGACCAGATCGGTCCTATCCGCCAAGACCAATATGTCCTTTGCAAAGACAAGGTTTACTACTCTGGGGATGTGGTGGCTATCGTCAGTGCCACCAGCAAAAAAATTGCCAACCTCGCTGCGGATCTGATCGAAGTGGAATACGAGGCAGAACAAGGCGTTTACGACATCGTCGAGTCAGCCAAAGACCAGAAGTTGGTGCGTCCAGAGTTCAAAACCAACGTCGTCGTTCACTACCCTTTGCGCAAAGGCGATGTTGAAAAAGGGTTTGCTGCCAGCCAGCAAGTCATCGAAAGAGAGTATAAGACCGGCTTTCACGAGCACGGCTACATCGAGACAGAGAGCTTGGTAGCTGTTCCCGACCCAACTTGCAAAGGCGTAAAGATTTACGGCTCTATCCAAAACCCACACACCACCAGAAGAGAGGTTGCCAAATTTTTGGGACTAGGACTGAACCAAGTCGATGTGCGCTGCTCAAACATGGGCGGCTCTTTCGGAGGCAAAGACGACACCGTCAACTCGGTAGCTTGCCGTGTAGGGATGTTAGCGTTTTTGACCGGCAAGCCTCACAAGATTAGCCTTTCTCGTGAAGAGTCGATGAAAGAGAGTTACAAAAGACACCCTTACAATATGAAATACAAAGTCGGCTTCGACAACGACGGCAAGATCAAATCTATGAAAGTCGATATCTTGGCAGACTCAGGAGCTTACTCCGCACAAAGTTTCTTCGTTACTTGGCGCTCGGTAGTACAAGCCACCGGTCCCTACGAGATAGAAAATGTCTGCACAGACATCAAAGCCGTATACACCAACAACACTTACACCGCCGCTTATCGTGGCTTTGGCTCGCCTCAGGTTATCTTCGCTCAAGAGTCTTTGATGGACGAAATCGGTCAAATCTGTGGACTATCACCTCTGGAGATCAGAGCGAAAAACGGCTACAAACAAGGCTCTATCACCGCCTCTGGACAGATCTTGGACAAACACATCGTCTCTTTGCAAGAGGTTATCCAAAAAGCTACCGACGATATGCAATACGAGAAAAAAGTAAAAGAGTATGCCGACTATAACAAAACCAGCCACCGCTACAAAAAAGGCGTTGGACTGGCTTGCTCGTTTAGAGGTTGTGCCCTTGGCGCCGAAGGAACCGACGCCACCTCGGCCATCGTCTCTATTCAGCAAGACGGCACCGGCTATGTTTGGACAGGCTTGAACGAAAACGGACAAGGTCTTCGCACCACCTTCGCTCAGGTAGCTGCCGAGAGTCTAGGAATGACCTACGAAAAAATGCACTTCCTCGAGCCATCCACGGCTGCCATCAACGACGGCGGACCGACCGTGGCATCGCGTGGCACCATCATGGGTGGAAATGCGGTGCTGGATGCAACAGCCAAGATCAAGAAAAGAATTTTCGAGGCTAACAAAGAAGCTTTAGGTGTTGACACTATCGAGCAGACCACCTGGGAAAACGATGTTATCTGCGGGAAAAACAAGGTGAACTTCGCCGACGCTTGCACCAAAGCTTATTTCGACGGCTACAACCTCAGCGCCTACGGCTGGTATAACGCTCCCGAGGTTTCTTGGAACGAAGAGACCGGACAAGGCAACGCCTACTTCACCTATGTTTACGGTTGCCAAGTAGCAGACCTCACAGTCGATACTCACACCGGCAAAATCGTTGTCAATAAAATCTCTGCGGCTCACGACATCGGCAAAGCTATCAACCGTCTGGGACTAGAAGGACAAATCTATGGCGGGGTGACCCAAGGTATGGGCTACGGCATCTTGGAGCATTACAACATCCAAAACGGAGTGGTAAAGTCGAAAAACTTGGACGAGTATATCTTGCCGACCGTCAAAGACATCAAGGAGATCTCCCCGATCATCGTGGAAAACCCTGACGCCGTGGGACCTTATGGAGCCAAAGGTATCGGTGAGCCAGCTTTGGAGATTGGAGCTGCCTGTATCGCCAACGCTTTTTGCAACGCCACCGGTAAAAGAAGCTACGAAATTCCTTTGACTCTGGAAAAGGTTTTCTTGGACAAACAACTGGTAAAACCTGCCAGAGCCAGCGAAGCCCACAAAGGCAACAAAGATGTCAAAGATATCATCGCTAATGTCAAAACGCTAAACCCCCAAAACCTCCAAGAAGCCTCGCAAATGCTTTTGGACAACGACGACGCTCAGCTGATCGCCGGCGGAACAGATGTGACTATCGAGCTGCGTGGTAAACAAACACCGACCACCTTGATCAACATCGACCAACTCCCTGAACTGAAAGGCATCAGCGAGAAAAATGGTGAAGTGATCATCGGCGCTAACCAAAAGATCAACGAAATCAAAAACGACTCGCTGGTGCAAAAGCACTTCCCCGCTTTGGTCGAAGCTATCTCCACCATCGGAGCCAAGCAAACCAGAGTCAGAGGCTCTATCGCTGGCAACATCGCCAACGCCTCACCTTCTGCCGACAGCTTGCCACCTTTGGTCGCCTACGCAGCCAAGGTTTTGCTCGTGGGCAGCGGCAAAGAAAGAGAGCTTAGCGTAGACCAGTTCATCACAGGAGGCTACAAGACTCAAATCGAAAAAGGCGAGATCATAAAAAGCGTCGTCCTGCCTATCCCAAGCAAAGATTACCAATACTCTTACTTCCAACTGGGTAGAAGGGGTGCGGTGAACATCTCGCGTCTTTCACTTTTGAGTATGTGTGCCAAAAACGACGACGGCACCATCGACGAGATCATCATCAGCTGTGGAGCTTTGTTCGTCAAAGCGTGCCGCCTGCCAGAGGTAGAGAAAATATTGGTTGGTAAGAAACTGGACGCATCGCTGATAAAACAAGCCGAAGATTGCCTTGATGCGATTATCGAAGAGCAAATCGGTGGCAGATGGTCTAGCGAATACAAGAAACCTGTCTTTATCAACCTTTTCAAAGACAGCTTAGAAAAATTTATCTAAGTTTTAACCCTTAGGGAGAAAAAAATGATTATCAATTTTATCGTAAACGAAAAAGAGTACTCTCTGGATGTAGATCCTTCCAAAAGATTGTTGGATGTTCTCCGAGAAGATTTGGGACTCACCGGCACCAAAGAAGGTTGTGCCGTGGGAGAGTGCGGTGCCTGCACCGTGATAATGGACGGCGAGGCTGTCCACTCGTGCCTGGTGATGGCAGGGCAACTAGAAGGCAGAAAAGTCGAGACCGTGGAAAATCTGGAACAAAACGCGACTCTGAGCAAGTTACAAGAGAGCTTCCTCAAGCACGGCGCCGTTCAATGCGGCTTCTGCACTCCGGGGATGCTGATGAGTGCCAAAGCGCTGCTGGACAAAGTTCCCAATCCTTCCTTGGCTCAAATAGAAGAGGCTCTGGAAGGCAACGCTTGCCGTTGCACAGGCTACAAGCCAATCGTCGAAGCTATCCAAAATGTAGACAAGGTCTAAAGGGAGTTAGTAATGTTAACAGATTGCCTGAGCAAAAGATACAGCTGCAGGTCTTACTCATGCGCTCCTATCGAGCCCAAGAAAGTGGCTAACTTGGTGGAAGCCATCAGGATGGCTCCCTCGGCAAAGAACAAACAGCCTTGGAAGATCGTGCTGATCCAAAGCCCAGAAAAGCTGGCTGGCTTAAAATCTGTTTGCAAACAAGAGTTCCCTAGCCAAGCCCCTTTGGTGATCGCCGTGTGTTGCACCAACCTAGATCACATCATGAGTTGCGGGCATCCATCCTATCTAGCAGACGGCTTTGGGGCAACCATGAGCCTGCTGGCACAAGCCACCGCCGATGGTCTTGGCTCTTGCTGGCTGGGCGCTTTCAACCAAGACGAGGCTGCCAGGCTAATAAACTTGCCCTCAGATTATCGGGTCATCTCGCTGGTAACCATCGGTTACGCAAAAGATATGCTCACCCCCAAAGAACGAAAATCGGCTAAAGAGATAACTCTTTACGACAGCTTCTAATCAAAAAAAAATCTGGTGGTCGAAACTCCTCGGCCACCTTTTTAATATCTAGTCAAGGTCAAGATGCTCGATTTTTTGTATCGCCACATAAACCCGGTTCGGTTGAACCTTTTTTGGGACAGCCTAAAAGCTTCCCTGGGCATCGTCTTGGCTCTTGGTTTCGCCCTCTTGCTTTCCGACAACCCCGCTCACTCCAAGTTCGCCTTTATCTTCTGTTTGCAACTCGTCTATGCCAAAAGCGGCATCAGCCTAAAAAAGCGCCTGCCTTTCACCATCTTTTGGTCTGTGTGTCTGGGGCTAGCTCTGTCTATCGTCCCTCTTGTCTCGGGGTTTTTGCTCCTCAAATCGATCCTTATTTTGGTAGTCACCTTCTTAACCTTTAGGCTCAAAGAGAGGTTTTTAATCTTCAACAACAACCTTGCCAACCACTTCGTTTTGGACTTTTGCGTCTTCCTTTTCTTGCTGCCTTCGGGCAAGTTCGACCCCTACTTCTTGCTTATTGCCGTCATTTGTGGAGTAGTATCTTGCTTTTCCGACCGACTCATCTTGAACAACAAAAGTTTTCGCATCGTCAAGTTTAACCTTTTGCGAACTTTCTTGAAGATCCCTTTGACCTTGAATAAGTTGAGTAAAAAGTCGAAAAACTTGAAAAGACACAAACAAAAAGAGAACTACTTCTTTTATCTGGAAACTATCAACGAAATCCAAGAGTTGGAGTCGGTGTTGATCCCCGAAAAGAAGCAAAAAGTTTTTTACACCAAACTCATCTTCGTCACTGCCGCAACTTTCCGTGCCTTGAAGATAATCGAGTCCAATATTCACCTTTGCCCCAGCCAGTTTAACGCTTGTCTATCGCCTGTGCTAGAGCAGTATTCACAATCTTATCGAAGGCTAGCTGCTTACGCTTTCCACAAAAAAGTGGTCATCAGACAAAACTGCCTGCAAGAGATCTACCAAGATTTCGAGCAAAAATATGCAAAGTTCCCCAGCCAAGCCCAAGCAAAAATCTTGGTCAGTTTAGCCAGGCTATCCAGTTTAGCCACCGAAATATACCAGAGCCTAAAAGATGAAAACCAATAGTCGCCTAGGCATCCAGATATCTTTGGCTATCGGCATCGGCATTGCCCTGACGCACTTGCTAAAAATAGAGAAAGCTTACTGGAGCCTTTTGACCATTATCCTTCTCATCTGCCCCCGTTACGAGCAAACCCTCTACAAAAGCTTCTTGCGCATCGCATCCACCGTGCTAGGCAGCACCCTTTGCGGGGTTACCCTGTGGCTGTTCGACTACCCTCAAACCTACTTTTTCTTAGCGGGTCTAGGAGCATATCTCGTGGTTTACTACGGCAAGATATCTTACTTCAAAACCATCTTTTCTGCCTCCGTGATGGTCATTGCCACCTTCGGTATCCTCGAGCCTTGGTCTTGGAGTATCGTCAACCAGCGCATCTGGCAAACGGCTCTGGGAGCGGGAATTGCCATCTTGGTCTCCGTCTTCATCACCCCGATGCGAAACAAAACCAAATACTTTGCCACCGTCCAAGAGATTTTGCGCCAAGAGCTGCTTTTTTACCAAGAGGGTAGCCACATCTTCTTCTCTTACCAACGCTACTGGGAGATCTTGAAAAAAAATCGCCAATACCTCTCCACTTTGCGCAAAAACGAGCTCGAAATATTTTTCAAAAACTTGATAACTTTCCGCAGTTGGAAAAACTTTCACCTTTCCAAAATCTTGAACCGAAACCTAATCATCACTGCCGACATCTTCTTCGTCTTGAACAAGATAAAGCAAGAAGGCAAAGATTTTCGTCCCTATCAAACCCTATTTCACTCCCTGGTTAACAAAGAGTTTGAGGTTTTAAGCAACTTTCTGGATATTGAGCTAGAGTTTGCCACGCCTTCTGAGATTCCAATTTTCTTGCCCAGCGACATCGACTACTTGAGCATCATCAGCTTCTCCGAAAAACTGGTGAACAACCTCAAGCTGACACAAGCCCTAATCTGCAAAAACAAAAATGACGCTTAGAGAAAAACTGCTTGAAAACTTCCGCTGCCAAAACTGCGGCAACTGTTGCCAAAGGAAAGGCGGAATAGTTTACATCACCAGAGCAGAAGCTGCCGCTATCGCCCAGTTTTTGCAAAAGCCTTTGTTTGTGTTCCTGCAAGAGAACTGCAAAAAGCAAAGAGGGTGGCTGGTGCTCAGCGACGAGAAGTTTTGCCCTGAGTGCTACTTAGATCAAAACCAAAAATGCCGAATATACCCTGTGCGCCCCAAATATTGCCGCCAATACCCGCTCGTCCCTGAGATTTTGAGAAGCGATAAAGCTATCGTAGCCGAGGCAAAACTTTGTCCGGGCATAGCTTTGCTTTTAAAAGAAGAGAACCACTTGGAGTAAAAAAGAGCATAAATCTGATATTATATTGACCAAAATTCTCTTCCTAAAAAAATAACTTTATGAATAATTTTAACTATCAAAAAAGTATCGGCGGAGCCGAGTCTATCTTGGCGTATCTAATCTGGGGTCTATCGCCGCTGTTTTGGAAACTCCTTTCTGGGGTCAGCCCCTACATCATCGTCGCCAACAGAGTCGCCTGGTCTTGCGTTATGATGCTTTTCATCGTCGCCGGCTATCGACAACTACCTCAGGTAAAAACTATCTTCAAAGACACGAAAAGCCTTGGGCTACTGCTACTTTGCTCCTGCCTTATGTTTTGCAACTGGACGATCTACATCTGGGCTGTAGGCAAAGGAAGAGTGATTCAGGCGTCGCTGGGCTACTACATAAACCCTTTGATGGTAATCATCTTAGGGAAAATATTTTTGCACGAGAGCTTCGATTGGCTCAAAAAACTGTCCATCGGTATCGCTTTTAGCGGAATTGGGATAATGATTTTTTACTACGGTCACATCCCTTACATCTCTTTGAGCCTCTCGTCCACCTTTGCTATCTACGGACTTATCAAAAAAAAGATTAAATACTCGCCGATCCAAACTATGTTTATGGAAAATTTACTCCTCTTTTTGCCTGTTTTTTTGTTTATCACTTTTTCTCCGGCAACCTACTCTTTTACCCCCACAACTCACCTGCTTTTGGCTCTAGGAGGCGTGGTCACGGGAGTTCCCCTTATCCTTTTTGCCTCAGGAGTGAAGAAGATCAACCTCTCTACCCAAGGGTTTATCCAGTTTCTGGCTCCGACAATTCTTTTTTTCTTGAGCAAGTTTGTTTTCAAAGAGAGTATCAACCAAGGTCAGTTCATCGCCCTTATTTTCATCTGGACGGCTTGCTTCTTCTTCATCCTCTCTTTGTTTTTGCAAAAGCCATTGCCTGTTATGGAGGAGCTGTGAAATACGATGTGATCGTAGTCGGAGCAGGACATGCGGGTTGCGAAGCCGCTTGCATCGCTGCCAAGATGGGTGCCAAAACGGCGATGTTCGTCATCAAATACGAGTCTGTCGGCAGGATGTCTTGCAACCCCTCTATCGGTGGACCAGCCAAAGGACACATCGCCAAAGAGATAGACGCTCTGGGTGGCGTAATGGCAAAAACTGCCGACAAGACGGGCATTCAGTTTCGCATGCTCAACAAAGGCAAAGGTCCTGCAGTCTGGTCGCCTCGCAGTCAAAACGACCGCCAGCAATACTCACACCAAATGCTTATCAACTGCGAAAAGCAAGAGAACCTAGATATTATCGAAAGCTGTATCGACCACCTTTTGGTCAAAGACGGACAGATAAAAGGGGTGGTTAGCCACCTGCAACAAGAGTATCTAGCGCCCAGAGTGATCTTGGCGTGTGGCACCTTCTTGCAAGGCGTCATCCACATCGGACAAACCAGCTACCCCGGTGGTCGCTCGGGAGAGCCATCGGCAGACAAGCTTACTCAAGATTTGCAAAACCTAGGGTTTACCATCGGCAGATTCAAGACAGGAACACCTGCCCGCATAGACTTGCGCACCATCGACTACTCGAAGCTCATCCAGCAGGCGGGCGACGACCAGCCAGAAGGGTTTAGCCTCTACAGAGATATCCCCATTAGAAACCTTTGTAGCTGCTGGCTAACCTTCACCAACCCTAAAACGCACCAGATAGTCCGCTCCAACTTCGACAAATCGGCTCTCTATTCAGGCAGGATCAGCGGCACCGGTCCTCGCTACTGCCCGTCTATCGAGACCAAAGTTGATCGCTTCGCCGACAAAGATCGCCACCAAGTTTTCATCGAACCGGAGGGGCTAAACACCCACGAGGGGTATATCAACGGGATGTCCAACAGCCTTGCCCCTTTGGTGCAACACCAGTTTGTTCACTCCATTGAAGGTCTGGAAAAAGCCAAATTCGTCCGCTACGCCTACGCCATCGAATACGACTACATCATCCCCTCGCAAATCAAAGCCACCCTGGAGAGCAAGCCGATCAAAGGGCTTTATCTCGCCGGACAAATCAACGGCACTTCAGGTTACGAGGAGGCCGCAGCCCAAGGAATAATCGCCGGCATCAACGCCGTGAAGAGCTTAAACGGCACCAGCGGCGACTTCGTCTTGGGCAGAGAAACCTCTTACATCGGCGTCTTGATCGACGATCTGGTCACCAAAGGCACCAACGAGCCTTATCGAATGTTCACCTCCAGAGCAGAGTATCGCCTTTTCTTACGCCAAGACAACACCGACCTGCGCTTGATGCCCTTTGGCTATCGGCTAGGAACCGTCAGTCAAAAAAGATACGACAAATTTTTGCAAACCTGCCGCGTTGTCGATAAAGAGATACACTTTTTGAAAAGCAAAAAATCTACTCAACACCCCAACTTGAAAGAGCCACTGAAACTAGCCCAGATATTGAAAAGACCTGGCATCAACTTACAAACCTTGCAAGAGTTTGGCTACAAACAGCACCAAGAGATTAGCAAAGTCGCTGCCGAAAAAATCGAGATAGAGATCAAATACGAAGGTTACATCAAAAGGCAGCTGGCAGACATCGAAAACTTCAAAGCTTTGGAAAACACCGAATTTCCCGACAACATAGATTTTACTCAGATAGACACCATCACCTTGGAAGCCAGAGAAAAGTTGCAAAAAATTAAACCAACATCTTTGGGGCAAGCCAGCAGAATCTCAGGAATTTCGCACGCTGATATAACCTCAATCTTGGTTTACTTAAAAAAAAATCAACTCAAAATAAGGAGAGAAATATGAAAAAATTAACCTTAGCCATCTTCGTCTGCGCAGCACTAGCGGCTTGTGCCACTGCCCCCGAAAAGAAGAGCACACCAACCAACCAACAAAGCATCGAAAGAGCCGAGAAATCTTTCCAAGAGCTCGATAAAGAAGCCGAGTAATCTTATCTCGTTACCATCAATGGAATCGCACCCTCTTTTCGAGCAGATCTTCTCTTATCAGCGTTGTGGCTCGACCATCTCGGAAGCCAGAAACCATCTGGCTAACTTGAGCGGTAACGCCCTATTTATCGCCAAAGAGCAGCTTCAAGGTTGTGGTAGAAAGGGAAACAGCTGGCACTCCCCGGCAGGAGGTCTTTGGTTTACTATGGCTATCAAGGGGCTAGATGTTCCCAGCGGATTCACCCTCTTCGTCGGGCAGTGCCTGCACCTGAGCCTGCAAGAGATCACCGCCTGCGATGACATGACCATCAAATGGCCCAACGACATCTACTACCAAGAGAAGAAAGTCGCCGGGATCATCGTCAAGAAAGTGCAAGATTACCATCTGATCGGTGTGGGTATCAACACCAACTGCATCTTGCCCAAGGAGCTAGAAAAGACGGCGACCTCTTTGCAATTTTTGGGCAAAATCGACAACCACAAGGTGCTTTCTTGCTTTCTCGACAACTTCCAAGCCAAACTTGGTGAGTACCTAGAGCAAGGTTTGGATGCAAACTATCTTAACAAATTTTCTTTACTCAAAGGCAGATTAGTCACTCTGGGAACGGAATTTAGCAACTACCAAGGAATAGTCAAAGAGATCAGCAAAGACGGCAAGATAGTCCTTGTTTTGGACAACGGCTTAAGGCAACCTTTTTGCTCTGGCTCTATCCTCAATTTTTCTAGCCACAAAAAAAGGTAAGCTCGCCATTCAGGGGAGCTTACCTTGACTTCAACCTTTTTTTAGGGCAATCTTAACAGCCCACACTGCTATAATCAAAAAGTTTTTTCGCCAACGGATCTTCTAGATAGATGTTGCGCAAGTCGAAGAAAAATTTGCCTTTCATCAGATTGGCAATCTTCTCTAAATCCATTCCTCTGAACTGATTCCACTCCGTTATCAACACCAGCGCATCGGCACCTTCTGCCACCTGATAACCATCGCTGCAATAATCGATCTTCTGGCTACAATCTTCCAGACGCCAAGAAGCTTCTTCCATCCCTTCTGGACAAAAAGCTCTGATCTTAGCTCCGTTTTTAACCAAACCTTTGATGATGTCCAAAGAGGGCGCATCGCGCATATCGTCCGTCTCGGGCTTGAAAGATAGTCCCAAAACGCCAACGGTCTTGCCCTTGACATCTTTCATCTTGCTCAAGATCTTGTCCACCATCTTACTTTTTTGCTTCACATTAGCCTTTATGGCTGCTTTTATCACCAATAGATCCTCGTCGTTTTGCTTGGCTATATCCACGATCGCCTTGGTATCTTTGGGAAAACAAGAGCCGCCGTATCCAGGACCGGCATGCAAAAACTTGGGTGAGATCCTCCCATCCATTCCCATTGCCCCAGCTATCTCCTGCACATTGGCTCCGACCTTCTCAGCCAAGAGAGCCATCTCGTTGATAAAAGATATTTTCACTGCCAAAAAAGCGTTAGAGGCGTATTTGATCATCTCGGCAGACTCTAGCCCCGTGAACACAAAGGGGGTTTTGTTCAGATAAAGGACGCTGTAAACTTTGCGCATAATATCTTTGGCTTTCTGGCTTTCGGTGCCGATCACGATCCGATCTGGATGCAAACAGTCTCCGATAGCTTTACCTTCCCGTAAAAACTCAGGGTTGGACACCACATCGAACTCAAACTCGACTCTTCGCTCATCCAGCTCTTTTTGAATAGTTTGACGCACCAACTTCCCCGTTCCGACAGGCACAGTTGACTTGTCTACGATCACCTTGTAGCCGTTTATGTGTTTGCCTATCTCTTGGGCAACCGACAAAACAAACTGCAGATCGGCAGATCCGTCCTCCTTGGGAGGAGTTCCCACCGCGATGAAAATCACCTCAGAGTTCTCCACCGTCCTCTTGATATCGGTAGTAAAACTGATCCTTCCTGACTTGACAACCTTGTCGGTCAATTCAGCCAAGCCAGGCTCGTAAATGGGAATCTCGTTATTCAAAAGCTTCTCGATCTTGCTCTCATCCACATCCATGCAGGTGACGGTTAACCCAAAATCTGCCAAAACGACCCCTTGGACGAGTCCTACATAACCTGTTCCTATCACAGAAATCTTCATCCTACTTCTCTCCTATCATCTTAAATTCGTACTCTGGTAATATCTTTTTCACCACTTGCCTTATCTCAAAATCGTTTTGCTCCCCTGCCTCTTTCTCTAGCCGAGCAACATCTTCTTCCGCTAGTTTCCTGGGCGCACCTGTCTTAACCACATTGATCTTCGGATGTGATGTGGGCAACAAGTTTTCAAAGTCGGCGTTCAACTCCTCATAAAGTTTCTCTCCGGGACGAAGCCCAATATAATCGACCTCGATATCTTTGTTCGGCTCAAACCCAAAGAAACGGATCATCTCTTTGGCTATCTTATCGATCTTTATCTGCTTGCCCATATCCAAAACAAAGATATCTCCGCCTGCGTTCAACTCGGCGGCTTGCAACACCAGCAAAGAAGCCTCAGGGATAGTCATAAAATAGCGAACGATATCCGGATGAGTCACCGTCACCGGCCCGCCCTTGGCTATCTGTTTTTCAAATAAAGGAATCACACTACCCACACTACCCAAAACATTACCAAACCTAACCACGGAAAACTTGGAGTTTTGGCTATTTTTGCTTAGCACCACCAGCTCAGCCAACTTCTTGGAGGCACCCATTATGCTGGTGGGATTAACCGCCTTGTCTGTGGAGATCAAGATAAAGTTCTCCACGGCGAACCTCTTGGCGACCTCTGCCAAAGTTCTGGTGCCGATCATATTGTTCTCTATGGCTTTCCAAGGTTGCAACTCCATCATCGGCACATGCTTGTAAGCCGCTGCGTGAAAAACTATTTCGGGACAAAACTTAGCAAAAATCTTCTCCAGATGATCCCTGTCTTTCACATCGCCCACGATCGGCTCCACCTCCAAGTAAGGAATATTGTCCGATAGTTCCATATCTATATGGTACAAAGAAGACTCTGCCATATCAAAAAGCAAAAGCTTTTTCGGCTTAAAAACGGCTATCTGGCGACACAACTCGGAGCCGATAGAGCCTCCTGCCCCGGTGACCAAAACCACCTTATTGGTTAAGAAATGAGCAACCTTCTGGGAGTCCAACTTTACCGCACTGCGTCCCAAAAGGTCTTCGTAAGAGAGCTTGCGTGCTGAGCTTAGCTTAACCTTCTTGTTCATAATCTCGTTCAAGCTAGGGATAATCCGATACTCCACCCCCAAAGCTTTACACCTGTCTACGATCTTGCGAAACTCTTTTCTATCGGCAGATGGAGTTGCTATAATCAACTCATCTATTTTATACTCCTGCACCACCCTTTTCACTCTGGCGATGCAATCCAAAATCTGGACGCCATGAATCTTGTGCCCAATCTTCTTTCTATCGTCGTCCAAGAAGCCAACCACAAAGTAAGAGAGTCCCTTGTTTTTCATTATATCTCGCAAAATCTTCTCACCTGCGTCTCCGGCTCCCAAGATCAAAAGCCGCTTCTTGCTCGAAACCTCGCTGGTGCCGTTCATATAATCGAAGTAGATTCTTGCCGAGATGCGCACGCCACCTAGCACCATAATCCCCAAGATGAAATCGATGATAGAGGCAGAACGGGAAACCAAGATAAACCTAAACGGCAAGTTGGTTAAAACAAGGGTAATCAAAAAAGCTGCCGAAGTTGCCTTGATCAGATTTAAAAAATCTTTGATCCCCGTATAACGCCACATCCCGCTATACAAGTCAAACTTGAAAAGGAAGACAAGTTTAAAAAACAAGATCAAAGGTAAAGCTAAAGCAATCTTATGAAAATTGTCTTGTAGATACCCCAAATCCATTCGCACCCAGTAAGAGGTAAAAAAAACTGCCGACAAACTAACAATGTCGATAAAAAAAAGAATCCAAAAGTTTCTCTTCAAATATTTCCTAGACATAAAACCTTCTTATATTTAATCGTTTCTAGATCTTAACAAGACCTAAACAACAGCAAGACAGACCTTGGTTCAGTCAAGAAGAGAATAAATAATTATTGATAATTGACAAACTAAGACCTTTTAAAAATAGATGTTTTATAAGCTGCCTTAAAATATAGTAAAGATAAAGGAGATTAACTATGTCAAAAATTATTGATGTTAAAGCAATGGAAATTTTAGACTCCAGAGGAAATCCGACTCTGGAAGCTTGCGTCTATCTGGATAGCGGTGTGATGGGGAGAGCTGCCGTCCCTTCTGGAGCCTCCACCGGAGAGTATGAGGCTATCGAGATGCGAGACGCCGACAACGGTCGTTATTTCGGCAAAGGTGTCTTAAAAGCGGTTGCCAATGTTAATGGAGCCATCAGAGAACTTTTGATCGGGATGGACGCTATCAACCAGACCCAGATCGACAAGTGTATGATTGCCGCTGACGGCACCGAAAACAAATCTAAATTTGGAGCCAACGCCATCTTGGGCGTCTCTTTGGCTTGTGCCAGAGCCGCCGCTCAAGAGCTGGAGATCCCTTTGTATCGCCACATCGGTGGAGCTTCCGCTTCCCTTTTGCCTGTGCCGATGAGCAACGTTATCAACGGTGGTGAGCATGCCAACAACAACATCGACATCCAAGAGTTTATGGTTATGCCTACCGGTGCCAAATCTTTTTCTCAAGCGTTGCAGATGAACACCGAGATCTTCCACAGCCTCAAAAAACTGCTGGCAGACAAAGGACACAGCACCGCCGTCGGTGACGAGGGTGGTTTTGCCCCTAACCTGAACTCCAACGAAGAGGCTCTGAGTTGCCTGATGGAAGCGGTAAAAATGGCTGGCTACACTCCCGGTGACGACATCCATTTCGCCCTGGATCCTGCCTCTAGCGAGTTTTACCAAGACGGTAAATACGAGCTGAAAGCGGAGGGCAAAAGCCTCACTTCGGCTCAGATGGTAGATTTTTGGAGCGACTTGGTCGATAAATACCCCATCATCTCTATCGAAGACGGACTCGACCAAAACGACTGGGACGGCTGGAAACTGCTCAAAGAGAAGTTGGGTAGCAAGATCCAACTGGTAGGTGACGATCTTTTCGTGACCAACTCCAAAAGGTTAGCCCGAGGCATCGAAGAGGAAAGTGCCAACTCAATCTTGATCAAGCTTAATCAAATCGGCTCTCTGACCGAAACCTTGGAAGCTATCGAGCTGGCCAAAACCAACAACTTCACCAACGTTATCTCCCACAGAAGCGGCGAGACTTCCGACACCTTCATCGCCGATTTGGCAGTTGGTGTTAACGCAGGTCAGATTAAAACTGGCTCCCTTAGCCGTAGCGACAGAATTGCCAAATACAACCAACTGCTTAGAATCGAAGCAGAACTGGGTAGCGATGCCAAATATGCGGGCATCAAAGCTTTTTACAACTTAAAGAAGTAATCTACTAGACAAACAAAACCTTGTCTTTGCCAAATCAAAAGGTGAAGGCAAGGTTTTTTCTTTGCCCTTCTCAAAAAAAAATTATCTTTACAAAAAAACAGGCAAACAATTTTGTTTCATAACAAATAATCGTAAGCAGGAGTGACTTTATGGAATACCCATTTATAGAGATCGAGAAGAAGTGGCAAAAAATCTGGGAAGAGCAAAAGATTTTTGAAGCTCAAGAAGATAGCGACAAACAAAAGAAGTACATCTTATCTATGTTCCCTTACCCTTCGGGCGATTTGCATATGGGTCACATCTCCAACTACTCCATTGGCGATGCTCTGGCTCGATTTTATCTGCAATCTGGCTACAACGTCTTGCAACCGATGGGTTACGACTCTTTCGGTATGCCCGCAGAAAATTTCGCTATCCAACACAACTCGCACCCCAAGTTAACCACCGAAGAGAACATCGGCAAGATGAAAAAACAGCTAACGGCGATGGGGTTTGGCTTCGATTGGTCGCGTGAGCTTTCCACTTGCCGACCCGACTATTACAGGTGGGGACAATGGCTTTTCAAGCGGATGTTTGAAAAAGGGCTGATTTACAAGAAAAAATCTTTCGTCAACTGGTGTCCTACCTGCGCCACGGTTCTTGCCAACGAACAAGTAGAAGAGGGCAAATGCTGGCGCTGTGAGACCACCGTCGTCAAAAAAGATCTGGCGCAGTGGTTTGCCAAGATCACCGATTACGCCGAAGAGCTTTTGGACACCTCCGACCTTTTAGATTGGCCAGAAAAAGTTAAGCTGATGCAAAAAAACTGGATCGGCAAAAGCACCGGTGTGACCATCGACTTCGTTTACCAAAAGCAAAAACTACCCGTGTTTACCACCAGACCAGACACGATCTTTGGGGTCACCTTCATGGCTATCGCTCCTGAACACCCGCTGACCCAGGACTTCTTGGCAGAAGAGGGCGAAGAGTCCCAGCTTTACAAGTTTTGCCAGAAAGTGATGAGCCAAGACAACAGCCAGCGCACCGCCGAAGACAAAGAGAAAGAGGGCGTCTTCACCGGTAGATACTGCCTCAATCCCGTCAACGGCGACAAGGTGCAGATCTGGATAACCAACTATGTGCTGATGGATTACGGCACCGGCGCAGTGATGGCTGTGCCGGCTCACGATAGCCGCGACTTCGCTTTCGCCCGCAAATACGGTATCGACATCAAACTGGTTGTCCAAAACGAAGAAAAATCTTTGCAAGCTACCACCATGGAAGAAGCTTTTATCGAAGACGGAACGATGGTAAACTCTGGGCAGTTCGACGGAATGAACAACCGCCAGTGCCTGGAGGAGATAGCCGACTGGATCGACGCCAAAAAGTTTGGACAAAAAAGCATCAACTACAAACTCCGCGACTGGGGACTCTCGCGCCAACGCTACTGGGGAAACCCCATTCCGGTGGTTTATTGCCAGAAGTGCGGCACACAACTGGTTCCCGACGATCAACTGCCGGTGCTACTGCCCGACGATATCCAAATCGGCAAAACCAAACAAAACCCGCTTTTGTCTGCCACCGACTGGCTGAAAACCACCTGCCCCAAATGCGGCGGTGCGGCAACCAGAGAGACCGACACCATGGACACCTTCGTCGACTCGTCTTGGTATTTTGCCCGCTACTGCGATGCTCACAACACTAAAGCTCCCTTCAGCCAAGAAAAAGCTAACCACTGGCTACCTGTCGATCAATACATCGGCGGCATCGAACACGCTGTGCTGCACCTGCTTTACGCTCGCTTTTTCCACAAGTTTATGCGTGATATAAATCTGGTCGATTGCAACGAGCCTTTCTCGCGCCTTCTCACCCAAGGGATGGTGTGCATGCAAAGTTTCAAATGCCCCAAAGACGGCTACATCTTCCCCAAAGACGCTATCATCAAGGGTAAGACTGCCACCTGCGCCATCTGCGGCTCACCGGTGGCTATCGGCAACATCGAGAAGATGAGCAAATCCAAGAAGAATGTGGTCAACCCCAACGACTACTTGCAACGCTTCGGCGCCGACACTTTGCGAACTTTCGTCCTTTTCGCCTCTCCGCCAGAAAAAGATGTCGATTGGAACGACAAAGCGGTAGGTGGAGCTTTCCGCTTCTTGAACAGGATCTACAAAACTTTTGCTAAAAACTGCCAGTTCCTCAAACAAAATTATGCTCCCGAAGGCGAGATCTCCCCCCAATACAAAGAGCTTCGCTACTCCAGCCACTTCACCATCAAGAAAGCGATCGGATACGTTAAACAAAAGCTGCAGTTCAACACTGCCATCGCCGCAGTGATGGAACACCTGAACAACCTCTACGCCGCTGAGGAGCCCAAGAGTCTTGCCGAAAAAGCGATTTACAAGCACGCCCACACCTTGATACCCCAGATAATCTACCCTTTCGCTCCTCACCTTTGCGAAGAGATTTGGCAGATGATCGGCAACACCACCCTTTTGCATAGTAGCGGACTGCCAGATTATCAAGAAAAATATTTGATCAAAAACGATATCACCTTAGCGGTTCAAGTCATGGGCAAGATCAGGGCGCAACTGGAAACGAGCAAAGACACCTCAAAAGAGCAGATCATCGCTCAAGCTCAAAAAATCGAAAATGTGCAAAAGTTTTTGGCTGGCAAGACGATCGTCAAAGAGATTGTCGTCCCGGGCAAACTGATCAACTTCGTGGTTAAATAGAAGCTTTTCAACTTTGAGCAAACTAAGCGGAAAAGTCGCCAGGGCGATAAAAGATTACCAGATGATTCCTGCCGGGTCCAGAGTAGGGGTGGCAGTCTCGGGTGGAAAAGACAGCACGGCTTTGCTTTACTTGCTGGCTCACTTGCAAAGATCGCTTCGTTTTAGCCTCTACCCTATTCATGCCAAAGTTGCCGACTACGACACCAATGCTCTGGCTGAGCTTTGCCAGCGGTTGTCTTTGCCTTACACCGAGCTGAGTGTCAGACTCGACTACTCGGCTCTAAACAAGAAAGAGTGTTTCGTCTGCTCCCGCTTCATCAAAGGGTTCATCACCAAACACCTGCAAGAGCAAAAGATTGGTTTGGTCGCTTTCGGTCACCACGCCGAGGATGTTGCCGCAACTTTCTTGATCAACCTTATAAACCACCACAAAATCGGCGCTTTCTTGCCGGTGCTCTCGGGCACCAAATCTGGGGTGAACACCATTCGCCCGCTGCTCTACACAAAAGAAAGCGAGCTGGAGAGGTTGGTAAAGAAGCAAAAATTGCCCTTACTAGGCTATAGTTGCCCTTACGCTAAAAACAACATCCGCTCTCAAATAAAAAAGAGCCTGCCCCAAATAGAAAAACTTTTAAACACTCAAAATCTGCCCCAAAACATCTGCAAAGCTTTACAATCTTCTTCCAAAGCCGAGTTTTGGAATTTTAATAAAAACGGAGAAATTTTATGAGCATTAGCTGTTTACGCCTAGAAAACGAAAAACTTTTTTTGGTCGATCAACGCAAACTCCCCAAGAAGTTCACCGAGTTTGTTTGCGAAAACTATCAAGATGTCATTTTTGCCATCTCCCAAATGGTGGTCAGAGGCGCCCCTGCCATCGGAGCCGTGGCAGCTTATGGGATCTGGCTTGCTGGCAGTGAGTTTTTAAACGAAGCCGATTTTTGGGAAAAGCTAAAAACTGCCAAGAAGGAGATCGACGCAGCCAGACCAACGGCAGTCAACTTGGTTTGGGCTACCAGCAGAATGTTCAATGCCCTTGACAAAAACGCCACCAACGCCGAAAACTGCCAAAAACTAAGAAACGAAGCCGATAAGATTGCCCAAGAAGATATTGCTACCAACCAGAAGATGGGCGAAATTGGCGCTAAGATTGTCCCCCAAAAAGCTACCATCCTCACCCACTGCAACACAGGAGCTTTGGCAACCGTCGCTCATGGAACCGCTTTGGGGGTAGTCCGCTCTGCGGTAGCCGCTGGCAAAGATGTTTTCGTCTATGCCGACGAGACTCGCCCTAGATTGCAAGGAGCCAGGCTCACCGCCTGGGAACTTCGCCAAGATAAAATCCCCTCTTGTTTGATAGCCGACAGCACAGCTGCCACCCTCATCAGGGACGGCAAGATAGACCTGATCTTAGTCGGAGCCGACCGCATCGCCGCCAACGGTGACACCGCCAACAAGATCGGCACCTTCATGCTCAGCGTGTTGGCTCAAAAGTATAAAGTGCCTTTCTATGTGGTTGCCCCCACCTCCACCATCGACTTGCAAACCGCAACAGGCGAGCAAATTGAAATCGAAGAGCGAGACGACACCGAGGTCAGCTTCGTCTTCGGCAAACAGGTTGCCCCTTTGGATATGCCCATCTATAATCCCGCTTTCGATGTGACTCCAGCCGAGCACATCACCGGCATCATCACCGAAAAAGGGATAGTCGAACAACCATTTGGGGAAAAGTTGAACATCTAAACAAATTTTAACCCATCTTTTAGATTGACTAAAACTTGAACTTTGGAAAATAGGAAAAATAAAATTTATTAAGGAGAAAGAAATGAAAAAAACCATTATTTTAATGAGCATATTTACTATGCTCCTGTTAACAGGGTGTGCTAGAAGAATAACTGACTTTACTGTAATCTCGACAAAAAATGTAAATCTTAATGACAAGTTTACTAAAGGAAGAAGAGTCGTTGGAGAAAACAAAATTCCTATTATTTTTGGAATCCCAATCGGCACTCCTAACATGAAAGAGGCAATCGATGATGCTATAGAAAAAGATATTGAAGCCAGTGCTTTAGCTGATGGAGTAATTTATTCGAAAGCATGGTCTTTCTTTATTTACGGAGAAGCGAGCTATGTTGTAGAAGGTACGACCTTACAACAATAAGATAATTAAAATAAAAATTTAAGGGGCAGGTTTTCTGCCCCTTTTTAAAAAAAATGAAAAACTCTTTAATCACCATTACCCTAATCTTGAGTTTAGGATGTTCAGCTTATATTGAAAAAAACGGTGGATTTTTAAGTAATTTGTACTCTACCGAGTCATATAAACTTCCATCTCCCTTTGTTCCTCTTTTCGCTAAGAAAGAAAAACTAAATAATCCTCAACAACTTAAGAATCAAAGCAAAAAAAACTTGTCGTCACCTAAAGTTGAAAACTTTTCTGTAGCGGAATCCAAAAGCCACCAAGATTCACCCCCGCCTCCAAAAAATCTTAACTCTTCTATAGACATTCACACCGACATTCCTATCGCTCACAAGAAAAATAAGTTAGCCATCGGGGTTATTATCGGTAACAAAAATTACTCCAACCAAGATGTTCCCAATGTCGATTTTGCGATTAACGACGCCCAATATATGAAAAAATACTTAATCAACACCCTAGGCTACGACGATAACAACATCATCTACCTCGAAAACGCCTCTCAGACAGATTTCATTACCGTTTTTGGCAACGAAAATAATCACAAAGGAAAACTTTACGATTGGATAAAAAAAAGCAAGTCGGATGTTTTCGTCTATTATGTCGGACACGGCGCCCCCAATCCTGAAAACAAAAACGGCTACTTCGTTCCCTGCAACGCCGACCCTACTAGATTGGATCTAACAGGTTACAACTTAAACACTTTTTACAAAAATTTAGGCAAATTAAACTATAAGTCTTTAACCGTTGTTTTGGACGCCTGCTTCAGCGGGGTGAGCGAAAAAGGGATGCTGCTAAAGAATGTTTCCCCCATTATGCCCAAAGTCACCACCAACTACCTGCTAAAGCCCAATACCTGTATATTCACCTCTGCCTCCAACACCGAGGTCTCCTCTTGGTATCCAGAGAAGGAACATTCGCTATTTACTTACTTTTTCCTCAAAGGGATCAAAGGAGAAGCAGACCAAGATAAAAACAAAGTTATCTCGTCCAAAGAGCTAGACAACTACTTAAACGAAAATGTGACCTATTTCGCTCGCAGAATAAACAGCCGTGACCAGCATCCGCAACTCGTTGAAAACAACTCTTTCAACATAGCCAAAATTCAATAATGAAAAAATTTCTCTTCATCCTAATCCTCATTTTTTGCTCGCAAGCTTATGGACTTCAGCTCGATTCTATCTGCAAAGTCAAAGAGTCTGAATATCTTGTCACTATCTACCAATCTATGGAAAACATCTCACCTCAACAAGCTCTAAAGTCAGCCAAGGATAAAGCTTACCACAAGGCTTTAGAGTTTGAAGGTATAAATGTCAACGCTTCCACCGTTTTTATGGAGTCCCAGGGTAATAAGAAGTTCAAAGATGTTTTTGCCAAATACCTTTCCACTTCCAGCAAAGGCATTATCATCAATAGCACTATAATCGAAGAAAAAAAGTATATTGAAAATAATCAAGTTAAGCTAAAGCTGGTGTTAAAAGTTTTAACAGGAAAACAAAAAGAAGATAAAGACCCCTACTTCAACATCCAAGCCTCTACCAATAAATCAACTTTGCGAGAAGGAGAGTCTTTGTCTTTATCGATAACCTCTAGTCAAGATTGCTATATCACCGTCTTAAATGTCCAGTCCAACAACAAAATCAACACTCTTTTTCCCAATCAATTCCAAGACAACAACCGTTTACAAAAGAACCAGCAGTTAACCCTTCCTACCAAAAAAGAGTTAAACTTCGGGCTAGATTACATTGTCAGCTTGTTACCTGACAAAGATGAAGATATGGAACTCCTGAAAGTTATTGCCACCAAAAAGCCTCTTACTCTTGTTATCGACTTTGAGAAAGACCAAAACGCATTTGAAAAGTTACAAAAAAGTTTAGTCAACATCCCCAGAAACGAGATGGAAACAATCAACCTATCTCTTTATCTTCATAAAAAATAGTTAATCACAAACAAAAAGCCCACAGCTAATGTGGGCTTTTCTATTTCAACTAATTACTAAAAGTGATAAAGTTTGTCCAAGTAAGTAGATTTTTTTTGTAGTTCGGTGAAACGAGCAAACATCTTGTCCGAAATGGCTATTTGATTGTCCAAAAGGTCGGCAAAAGGCTTGTCCAGCTCTGGATTAACATTGAAGTTATCCAAAAGAATTTTTCCCTCTTTTATCACATGTTGCACCCTAGCCTCGGTGATACCGAAGAAGTAGTGACCGAAGAAGCTATTAGCGTCGAAAGCGGTCATCGGCACATAGTCGGTGATAGACAGGTCAGCTTTTTGTCCTTCGATGACTCCCAAAGGAAATCCGTAATTTTTCTTGATTTCGTAGGCGCTAGCAAACATCGAGATCATCTCAGGGAAGCCCAAATCGGCGTTGCGGCTTTGGAACTTGCTCACGATAGCCGAGTTCTTTTGCGCCTTGAGACAACTGGAGTGCATTCCGTCTGTTCCTGCGGTGATCCTCAACCCCGCATCTACCAGTTCGTTCAACTTAGCAGCGTTCAAACCGTTGTTCATATTGGAGTCGATAGCCTGACCAATGAAGATCTTCTTGGTAGCCAATAACTCCAACTCAGCAGGAGTCAAGTTGCTGGCGTGAATAATCAAAGAGTCATCACGCAAGAGTCCGAAGTCGTTCAACCTCTCCACAATCGGCTTACCGTAGTTACGCCAAGAGTACTCTTGATCGACTCCACCTTCTGCCACATGGCAGTGAATAGGGGCGTCGGTCTTTTTTGCCAAGTAGTCCAAAGCGGTATCTGGCAAAGTCAAAAGAGCGTGCATTCCGGTAAGACCTTTGAGCATCGGCTTGCTGGCAGCCTCTTTGGCAAAACGAGCGTTCTCTGCCACCGTCCTTTGGAAATAGTCTTGCCCATTACGGACAGTCGTCTCGAAAGCCAATCCACCGTTGACGCCATAAGCTTCAAACACTTCACCCATCTCACTCAGTGAGTTTTCCACATTACCAGAGATATGGTGATCAAAGACGGTGGTCACACCAGCCTTGAGCGAGTCCCTCATACACAAAGCCGTCGAGAGTCTCGTCGCCTGTGAATCTAAGGCTTGATCCAAGAGCCACCAAAGCTGAGCCAGCGTCCTCTCGAATGTGCAAAAAGGCACCTCGCAGGGGATTCCTTTCGACAAACAAGAGTAAATATGATGGTGAGTGTTTACCAGTCCTGGCAAAATCACCTGGTTTTCAGCATCTATCTGCTTATCCACAGGTTTTTTCGACGAAAAGCGAACAATTCCGTCTTCTACATAAACATCTTTTTTTTCTACCGCTACATCTGCTCCACCACGCGGTGTAACTAGGTAGCCACCTTTAATGAGAATATTCATCATTAAATCTCCTTAATTTTTATCTGCTTCAACCCAAAAAAAAGGCTAATATGTTGTCAAATGCTATTTGCCAATTTTATTATCCACCTAACAACACTTGACATTATCACCACAATAAAATTTTTACTTCCAACAAAATAGAAGGATTAAAATGAAAATTAAAACAACCATCGTCTTCTTTTTCCTGTTCAATATCTTATGGGGAATAAAAATCAACGACACCACCTATCAAATCGGTGACGAAACTTATATCTACCAAAAACCAAAACTATTTGACTTCATCACCAAAGCTCCTTCTGATATTTGGGACTTCATAAAAGCGGGCAAAGACCCCAAGAACTTCAAATGGATGGCTCTGACGACAGTCTCGACGATGGCACTGATCGAATACGACGAGCAGATAACAGCCGAAGGCAGAAGATGGGGTGAAGACGCCAACATCGGCGACCAAACATCCAACACAATAGGATTTCCATTCTTAGAGCTACCCTCAGATCTGGGCACCGGGCTTTACTTCATCGGCGATGGAGCAGTAGACATCAGCATCATGGTCGGATTTTTGACTTACGGACTTTACCAAGATGATAACCGTGCCTTACAAACAGCCTCCCAAATAACCGAAGGAATGATAACCTCGGGACTTTTCACCGTCCAACTACTAAAACATATCACCGGTCGCACATCACCACGAGCCAACGAAGACGAAAATGGAGTTTATCGCGACAAATGGCGAGCTTTCCCCAGCCAAGTGGCTTATCACCAAAGTGTCTCTCACTACGACGCCTTCCCCTCGGGACACTTGGCGACATCTATGATGACTTACACCGTCATCACCCAAAACTATCCCGAATATTTTTGGATCAAACCTTTAGGAATCACCTTGATGAGCGCCTTGTCTTTTCAGATGGTCAACAACGGCGTCCATTGGGCGAGCGATTACCCTTTGGCTATCGTTATCGGGCATGTTTACGGGAAGTTGGCAGTAGATAAAGGATGCAAAAAACTAAATCATAACCCAGAAGAGGAAAACGATAAAGATACAGATTTCACGATTTTGCCAGCAATAGTTGGAAACGGCTACGGAATAACGGCTTGCTATGAGTTTTAAATTTAAGGAGTTTACCGCCTCTGCCAAAAAAGCTGCTCTTCTGCTGATCTTCATCTTGTTCACCAGCACAGGATTTGCACGCACCAAAAGCGATTTCGAGGTAGCCGGAGACATCCTTCAGATTTTGTTGCCTATCTCCACGGCTACCACCAACCTCTACTTGCAAGATTATGAAGGACTAAAGCAGTTTTCTTACGCCTTTGGCTCCACTCTGTCAACCACCTACATCCTAAAGTATACCATCAACAGAGAAAGACCCGACGGCACCGACCACTCTTTTCCCTCAGGACACACATCCGCCTCATTCTCAGCCGCCTCGTTTATTCACTTTCGCTACGGTTGGAAAAAAGCTATCCCCTCTTACCTAGTGGCGTCTTATGTGGGCTACTCACGAGTCAGGGCAGAAAGACATTATCAGTCCGATGTTTACGCAGGAGCTGCCATCAGCGTCCTCTTCTCTTACCTTTTCGCCAAGTCTTACACCCCCGAGGATGTAATCTTAACGCCGATTGTCGAAAAAGAGTTCATAGGGCTAAAATTTAGTTACAACTACTAAAAAAGGTTTTCTCTCTTTCAAACTTCATAAGGCTGTTAAAAGTCATTTCAATTAGTTTATTTGCGCCATAATTATTGACATTATCATCAAAAATAGATTGTAGTTGCTTAGCATTAAATTGCATAAGAATCTCCTTTTTGTTTTGTTTTTTTTACACAAAAATGGAGGTTCTTTTTTTTTGTCCAACATTTTTTTAGACACACTTTCTTGGACAGTCCCCAAAAAAAATCCACTCTACCTGCTAGGCGGGGTGGATTTTTTCACTTTTCATTTTTAATTAACAATTATTCATTGTAACTCATCAATTGCTTTGGAGCGGGAGCGACAAAGCTGTGGGACGGGCTAGTAATCAATCAAGACTAAATCCGTCAAACTTGCTTAAACAACTGAAGTTATGGCTGTGTGAGGAGTTTATTTCTCTGTCTTTAGCGATGCTCCGAAAGAATCTAAACGATGCACTACAGCCACAACGAACGAGTTTTGCAAGTTAGGATTTTGTCTTTTGATTTGATTTTTTCTTTCGGTCACAATTA
Source organism: Cloacimonadales bacterium (SeqCode) (assembly GCA_965228195.1). Lineage (GTDB taxonomy): Bacteria > Cloacimonadota > Cloacimonadia. The sequence continues at coordinate 13,381 of OZ245797.1, read as the reverse complement.
TTTTTGTTCACACAAAAAGAAAGGTGACATATCATCGCCTTTAGGCGAAAAAACCCACTCTACTTGCCTTGCTTCTTAGCCTCTTGCCACAAAGCTTCCATCTCCGCTACACTCGCCTTAGCAAAATCTTTCTTGTTCGCCTTGAAATGGTCTTCGATATGACCGAAGCGTCTTTTAAACTTGGTGCAAGCCTCGCGCAAACTGCTCTCAGGATCTAGCTTAAAATAGTTGGCGTAACTAACCAGAGCAAAAAGCAAATCGCCAAACTCCTCTTGGGTGTGCGCCCGGTCATGCTCTTGCACAGCCTGCTCCAACTCAGCCAACTCTTCCCTGATCTTCGCCAAGATCGTGCCGACAGAGTCCCAACTGAAGCCAATCGCATCCGCTTTTTCTTGCATTCGGCTGGCTATTATCAAAGACGGCATCCCCGAGGGTATTCCGTCCAAAATCGACTTTCTATCTTTCTTCTCGACGCGTTTTGCTGCCTCCCAGCTGAGTTTGGCTTCGTGGGCGTTAGCCGCTTTATTTTGCCCAAACACATGCGGATGGCGTCGAATAAGCTTCTGCTTTATCTGCTCCACCACACCTTTGATATCAAACTCACCATTCTCGTCGCCAATCTGCGCCTGAAACAAGATGTGTAGCAAAACATCACCCAGCTCCTCTTTCAGGTTGGCAACATCTCCTGTCTCGATAGCTTCCACCGCCTCATAAAGCTCCTCGATGAAGTTGGGCACCAAACTCTCTCGGGTCTGCTTCTTGTCCCAAGGGCAACCTTCTAAAGGGTCACGCAAGCTCCGCACCACCTCAACCAGCTCATCAAACTCCTTCATCTTAAGGATGAATCCTGTAGATCATTCTAGGGAAAGGTATCGTCTCTCTGATGTGCGGCGTGCCACAAACCCAAGCCACCAAGCGCTCCAGACCAATGCCAAAGCCACTATGAGGCACCGAGCCGTATTTGCGCAAGTCCAGATACCAGCCATAATCTTCCATCGACATACTCTCAGCCTCCATCTTGGCTTTCAGCCTCTTATAATCGACCTCTCTTTCCGAGCCGCCGATAATCTCACCAAAACCTCCTGGAGCCAGCAAATCGCTGCCCAAAACTAAATCGGGATTTTCAGCGTTTCGACTCGCCCATCTTGACACCCAACGCTTGTGAGGGGACGACCACCCTCTTTGAGTTGCCTTATTTCGACCAAGGCAACGCTTATCTCTCGCAAAGTGGGCAACTTTATTTGGAAGCGGGCATCATGGCTCTGGGCAGAGTTTACGATTTTGGACCTGTTTTTCGGGCGGAGAAGTCGAAGACGAGGAAGCACTTGACCGAGTTCTGGATGATGGACGCCGAGGCAGCTTTTGTCGATCATTACCAAAGTATGGACTTGCAAGAAGGTTTGATCAAAGCGGTGATCGCCGATGTGTTACAAAAAAACGGTAAAGAGCTAGAGGTTTTGCAGAGTGATACCAAAAGGCTAAAGGCAGCTTGTGGCAAATTTGGGCGACTTACTCATCGTCAGGCGATAGATATCTTGAAAGCTAAAGGGTTTGATATTGGTTACGAAGAAGATTTTGGAGCCAAAGAGGAGGCTGCTATCACCGAGGGTAGCGATGTGCCGGTGTTTATCCAGAAGTGGCCGGCGAGTATCAAATCTTTTTATATGAAACAAGATCCTGAAAATCCCGATTTAGTTTTGGGCAGCGATTTGCTGGCTCCAGGAGGTTTTGGTGAGATTATCGGCGGCTCGGAAAGAGAGGTCGATTATAAGAGGCTGAAAGCCAAGATGGAGGCTGAGAGTATGTCGATGGAAGATTATGGCTGGTATCTGGACTTGCGCAAATACGGCTCGGTGCCTCATAGTGGCTTTGGCATTGGTCTGGAGCGCTTGGTGGCTTGGGTTTGTGGCACGCCGCACATCAGAGAGACGATACCTTTCCCTAGAATGATCTACAGGATTCATCCTTAAGATGAAGGAGTTTGATGAGCTGGTTGAGGTGGTGCGGAGCTTGCGTGACCCTTTAGAAGGTTGCCCTTGGGACAAGAAGCAGACCCGAGAGAGTTTGGTGCCCAACTTCATCGAGGAGCTTTATGAGGCGGTGGAAGCTATCGAGACAGGAGATGTTGCCAACCTGAAAGAGGAGCTGGGTGATGTTTTGCTACACATCTTGTTTCAGGCGCAGATTGGCGACGAGAATGGTGAGTTTGATATCAAAGGTGTGGTGGAGCAGATAAAGCAGAAGCTTATTCGACGCCATCCGCATGTGTTTGGGCAAAATAAAGCGGCTAACGCCCACGAAGCCAAACTCAGCTGGGAGGCAGCAAAACGCGTCGAGAAGAAAGATAGAAAGTCGATTTTGGACGGAATACCCTCGGGGATGCCGTCTTTGATAATAGCCAGCCGAATGCAAGAAAAAGCGGATGCGATTGGCTTCAGTTGGGACTCTGTCGGCACGATCTTGGCGAAGATCAGGGAAGAGTTGGCTGAGTTGGAGCAGGCTGTGCAAGAGCATGACCGGGCGCACACCCAAGAGGAGTTTGGCGATTTGCTTTTTGCTCTGGTTAGTTACGCCAACTATTTTAAGCTAGATCCTGAGAGCAGTTTGCGCGAGGCTTGCACCAAGTTTAAAAGACGCTTCGGTCATATCGAAGACCATTTCAAGGCGAACAAGAAAGATTTTGCTAAGGCGAGTGTAGCGGAGATGGAAGCTTTGTGGCAAGAGGCTAAGAAGCAAGGCAAGTAGAGTGGGTTTTTTCGCCTAAAGGCGATGATATGTCACCTTTCTTTTTGTGTGAACAAAAATAATTGTGACCGAAAGAAAAAATCAAATCAAAAGACAAAATCCTAACTTGCAAAACTCGTTCGTTGTGGCTGTAGTGCATCGTTTAGATTCTTTCGGAGCATCGCTAAAGACAGAGAAATAAACTCCTCACACAGCCATAACTTCAGTTGTTTAAGCAAGTTTGACGGATTTAGTCTTGATTGATTACTAGCCCGTCCCACAGCTTTGTCGCTCCCGCTCCAAAGCAATTGATGAGTTACAATGAATAATTGTTAATTAAAAATGAAAAGTGAAAAAATCCACCCCGCCTAGCAGGTAGAGTGGATTTTTTTTGGGGACTGTCCAAGAAAGTGTGTCTAAAAAAATGTTGGACAAAAAAAAAGAACCTCCATTTTTGTGTAAAAAAAACAAAACAAAAAGGAGATTCTTATGCAATTTAATGCTAAGCAACTACAATCTATTTTTGATGATAATGTCAATAATTATGGCGCAAATAAACTAATTGAAATGACTTTTAACAGCCTTATGAAGTTTGAAAGAGAGAAAACCTTTTTTAGTAGTTGTAACTAAATTTTAGCCCTATGAACTCTTTTTCGACAATCGGCGTTAAGATTACATCCTCGGGGGTGTAAGACTTGGCGAAAAGGTAAGAGAAGAGGACGCTGATGGCAGCTCCTGCGTAAACATCGGACTGATAATGTCTTTCTGCCCTGACTCGTGAGTAGCCCACATAAGACGCCACTAGGTAAGAGGGGATAGCTTTTTTCCAACCGTAGCGAAAGTGAATAAACGAGGCGGCTGAGAATGAGGCGGATGTGTGTCCTGAGGGAAAAGAGTGGTCGGTGCCGTCGGGTCTTTCTCTGTTGATGGTATACTTTAGGATGTAGGTGGTTGACAGAGTGGAGCCAAAGGCGTAAGAAAACTGCTTTAGTCCTTCATAATCTTGCAAGTAGAGGTTGGTGGTAGCCGTGGAGATAGGCAACAAAATCTGAAGGATGTCTCCGGCTACCTCGAAATCGCTTTTGGTGCGTGCAAATCCTGTGCTGGTGAACAAGATGAAGATCAGCAGAAGAGCAGCTTTTTTGGCAGAGGCGGTAAACTCCTTAAATTTAAAACTCATAGCAAGCCGTTATTCCGTAGCCGTTTCCAACTATTGCTGGCAAAATCGTGAAATCTGTATCTTTATCGTTTTCCTCTTCTGGGTTATGATTTAGTTTTTTGCATCCTTTATCTACTGCCAACTTCCCGTAAACATGCCCGATAACGATAGCCAAAGGGTAATCGCTCGCCCAATGGACGCCGTTGTTGACCATCTGAAAAGACAAGGCGCTCATCAAGGTGATTCCTAAAGGTTTGATCCAAAAATATTCGGGATAGTTTTGGGTGATGACGGTGTAAGTCATCATAGATGTCGCCAAGTGTCCCGAGGGGAAGGCGTCGTAGTGAGAGACACTTTGGTGATAAGCCACTTGGCTGGGGAAAGCTCGCCATTTGTCGCGATAAACTCCATTTTCGTCTTCGTTGGCTCGTGGTGATGTGCGACCGGTGATATGTTTTAGTAGTTGGACGGTGAAAAGTCCCGAGGTTATCATTCCTTCGGTTATTTGGGAGGCTGTTTGTAAGGCACGGTTATCATCTTGGTAAAGTCCGTAAGTCAAAAATCCGACCATGATGCTGATGTCTACTGCTCCATCGCCGATGAAGTAAAGCCCGGTGCCCAGATCTGAGGGTAGCTCTAAGAATGGAAATCCTATTGTGTTGGATGTTTGGTCGCCGATGTTGGCGTCTTCACCCCATCTTCTGCCTTCGGCTGTTATCTGCTCGTCGTATTCGATCAGTGCCATCGTCGAGACTGTCGTCAGAGCCATCCATTTGAAGTTCTTGGGGTCTTTGCCCGCTTTTATGAAGTCCCAAATATCAGAAGGAGCTTTGGTGATGAAGTCAAATAGTTTTGGTTTTTGGTAGATATAAGTTTCGTCACCGATTTGATAGGTGGTGTCGTTGATTTTTATTCCCCATAAGATATTGAACAGGAAAAAGAAGACGATGGTTGTTTTAATTTTCATTTTAATCCTTCTATTTTGTTGGAAGTAAAAATTTTATTGTGGTGATAATGTCAAGTGTTGTTAGGTGGATAATAAAATTGGCAAATAGCATTTGACAACATATTAGCCTTTTTTTTGGGTTGAAGCAGATAAAAATTAAGGAGATTTAATGATGAATATTCTCATTAAAGGTGGCTACCTAGTTACACCGCGTGGTGGAGCAGATGTAGCGGTAGAAAAAAAAGATGTTTATGTAGAAGACGGAATTGTTCGCTTTTCGTCGAAAAAACCTGTGGATAAGCAGATAGATGCTGAAAACCAGGTGATTTTGCCAGGACTGGTAAACACTCACCATCATATTTACTCTTGTTTGTCGAAAGGAATCCCCTGCGAGGTGCCTTTTTGCACATTCGAGAGGACGCTGGCTCAGCTTTGGTGGCTCTTGGATCAAGCCTTAGATTCACAGGCGACGAGACTCTCGACGGCTTTGTGTATGAGGGACTCGCTCAAGGCTGGTGTGACCACCGTCTTTGATCACCATATCTCTGGTAATGTGGAAAACTCACTGAGTGAGATGGGTGAAGTGTTTGAAGCTTATGGCGTCAACGGTGGATTGGCTTTCGAGACGACTGTCCGTAATGGGCAAGACTATTTCCAAAGGACGGTGGCAGAGAACGCTCGTTTTGCCAAAGAGGCTGCCAGCAAGCCGATGCTCAAAGGTCTTACCGGAATGCACGCTCTTTTGACTTTGCCAGATACCGCTTTGGACTACTTGGCAAAAAAGACCGACGCCCCTATTCACTGCCATGTGGCAGAAGGTGGAGTCGATCAAGAGTACTCTTGGCGTAACTACGGTAAGCCGATTGTGGAGAGGTTGAACGACTTCGGACTCTTGCGTGATGACTCTTTGATTATTCACGCCAGCAACTTGACTCCTGCTGAGTTGGAGTTATTGGCTACCAAGAAGATCTTCATTGGTCAGGCTATCGACTCCAATATGAACAACGGTTTGAACGCTGCTAAGTTGAACGAACTGGTAGATGCGGGGTTGAGGATCACCGCAGGAACAGACGGAATGCACTCCAGTTGTCTCAAGGCGCAAAAGAACTCGGCTATCGTGAGCAAGTTCCAAAGCCGCAACGCCGATTTGGGCTTCCCTGAGATGATCTCGATGTTTGCTAGCGCCTACGAAATCAAGAAAAATTACGGATTTCCTTTGGGAGTCATCGAAGGACAAAAAGCTGACCTGTCTATCACCGACTATGTGCCGATGACCGCTTTCGACGCTAATAGCTTCTTCGGTCACTACTTCTTCGGTATCACCGAGGCTAGGGTGCAACATGTGATAAAAGAGGGAAAAATTCTTTTGGATAACTTCAATGTTAATCCAGAGCTGGACAAGCCTTTTGCCGACCTTTTGGACAATCAAATAGCCATTTCGGACAAGATGTTTGCTCGTTTCACCGAACTACAAAAAAAATCTACTTACTTGGACAAACTTTATCACTTTTAGTAATTAGTTGAAATAGAAAAGCCCACATTAGCTGTGGGCTTTTTGTTTGTGATTAACTATTTTTTATGAAGATAAAGAGATAGGTTGATTGTTTCCATCTCGTTTCTGGGGATGTTGACTAAACTTTTTTGTAACTTTTCAAATGCGTTTTGGTCTTTCTCAAAGTCGATAACAAGAGTAAGAGGCTTTTTGGTGGCAATAACTTTCAGGAGTTCCATATCTTCATCTTTGTCAGGTAACAAGCTGACAATGTAATCTAGCCCGAAGTTTAACTCTTTTTTGGTAGGAAGGGTTAACTGCTGGTTCTTTTGTAAACGGTTGTTGTCTTGGAATTGATTGGGAAAAAGAGTGTTGATTTTGTTGTTGGACTGGACATTTAAGACGGTGATATAGCAATCTTGACTAGAGGTTATCGATAAAGACAAAGACTCTCCTTCTCGCAAAGTTGATTTATTGGTAGAGGCTTGGATGTTGAAGTAGGGGTCTTTATCTTCTTTTTGTTTTCCTGTTAAAACTTTTAACACCAGCTTTAGCTTAACTTGATTATTTTCAATATACTTTTTTTCTTCGATTATAGTGCTATTGATGATAATGCCTTTGCTGGAAGTGGAAAGGTATTTGGCAAAAACATCTTTGAACTTCTTATTACCCTGGGACTCCATAAAAACGGTGGAAGCGTTGACATTTATACCTTCAAACTCTAAAGCCTTGTGGTAAGCTTTATCCTTGGCTGACTTTAGAGCTTGTTGAGGTGAGATGTTTTCCATAGATTGGTAGATAGTGACAAGATATTCAGACTCTTTGACTTTGCAGATAGAATCGAGCTGAAGTCCATAAGCTTGCGAGCAAAAAATGAGGATTAGGATGAAGAGAAATTTTTTCATTATTGAATTTTGGCTATGTTGAAAGAGTTGTTTTCAACGAGTTGCGGATGCTGGTCACGGCTGTTTATTCTGCGAGCGAAATAGGTCACATTTTCGTTTAAGTAGTTGTCTAGCTCTTTGGACGAGATAACTTTGTTTTTATCTTGGTCTGCTTCTCCTTTGATCCCTTTGAGGAAAAAGTAAGTAAATAGCGAATGTTCCTTCTCTGGATACCAAGAGGAGACCTCGGTGTTGGAGGCAGAGGTGAATATACAGGTATTGGGCTTTAGCAGGTAGTTGGTGGTGACTTTGGGCATAATGGGGGAAACATTCTTTAGCAGCATCCCTTTTTCGCTCACCCCGCTGAAGCAGGCGTCCAAAACAACGGTTAAAGACTTATAGTTTAATTTGCCTAAATTTTTGTAAAAAGTGTTTAAGTTGTAACCTGTTAGATCCAATCTAGTAGGGTCGGCGTTGCAGGGAACGAAGTAGCCGTTTTTGTTTTCAGGATTGGGGGCGCCGTGTCCGACATAATAGACGAAAACATCCGACTTGCTTTTTTTTATCCAATCGTAAAGTTTTCCTTTGTGATTATTTTCGTTGCCAAAAACGGTAATGAAATCTGTCTGAGAGGCGTTTTCGAGGTAGATGATGTTGTTATCGTCGTAGCCTAGGGTGTTGATTAAGTATTTTTTCATATATTGGGCGTCGTTAATCGCAAAATCGACATTGGGAACATCTTGGTTGGAGTAATTTTTGTTACCGATAATAACCCCGATGGCTAACTTATTTTTCTTGTGAGCGATAGGAATGTCGGTGTGAATGTCTATAGAAGAGTTAAGATTTTTTGGAGGCGGGGGTGAATCTTGGTGGCTTTTGGATTCCGCTACAGAAAAGTTTTCAACTTTAGGTGACGACAAGTTTTTTTTGCTTTGATTCTTAAGTTGTTGAGGATTATTTAGTTTTTCTTTCTTAGCGAAAAGAGGAACAAAGGGAGATGGAAGTTTATATGACTCGGTAGAGTACAAATTACTTAAAAATCCACCGTTTTTTTCAATATAAGCTGAACATCCTAAACTCAAGATTAGGGTAATGGTGATTAAAGAGTTTTTCATTTTTTTTAAAAAGGGGCAGAAAACCTGCCCCTTAAATTTTTATTTTAATTATCTTATTGTTGTAAGGTCGTACCTTCTACAACATAGCTCGCTTCTCCGTAAATAAAGAAAGACCATGCTTTCGAATAAATTACTCCATCAGCTAAAGCACTGGCTTCAATATCTTTTTCTATAGCATCATCGATTGCCTCTTTCATGTTAGGAGTGCCGATTGGGATTCCAAAAATAATAGGAATTTTGTTTTCTCCAACGACTCTTCTTCCTTTAGTAAACTTGTCATTAAGATTTACATTTTTTGTCGAGATTACAGTAAAGTCAGTTATTCTTCTAGCACACCCTGTTAACAGGAGCATAGTAAATATGCTCATTAAAATAATGGTTTTTTTCATTTCTTTCTCCTTAATAAATTTTATTTTTCCTATTTTCCAAAGTTCAAGTTTTAGTCAATCTAAAAGATGGGTTAAAATTTGTTTAGATGTTCAACTTTTCCCCAAATGGTTGTTCGACTATCCCTTTTTCGGTGATGATGCCGGTGATGTGCTCGGCTGGAGTCACATCGAAAGCGGGATTATAGATGGGCATATCCAAAGGGGCAACCTGTTTGCCGAAGACGAAGCTGACCTCGGTGTCGTCTCGCTCTTCGATTTCAATTTGCTCGCCTGTTGCGGTTTGCAAGTCGATGGTGGAGGTGGGGGCAACCACATAGAAAGGCACTTTATACTTTTGAGCCAACACGCTGAGCATGAAGGTGCCGATCTTGTTGGCGGTGTCACCGTTGGCGGCGATGCGGTCGGCTCCGACTAAGATCAGGTCTATCTTGCCGTCCCTGATGAGGGTGGCAGCTGTGCTGTCGGCTATCAAACAAGAGGGGATTTTATCTTGGCGAAGTTCCCAGGCGGTGAGCCTGGCTCCTTGCAATCTAGGGCGAGTCTCGTCGGCATAGACGAAAACATCTTTGCCAGCGGCTACCGCAGAGCGGACTACCCCCAAAGCGGTTCCATGAGCGACGGTTGCCAAAGCTCCTGTGTTGCAGTGGGTGAGGATGGTAGCTTTTTGGGGGACAATCTTAGCGCCAATTTCGCCCATCTTCTGGTTGGTAGCAATATCTTCTTGGGCAATCTTATCGGCTTCGTTTCTTAGTTTTTGGCAGTTTTCGGCGTTGGTGGCGTTTTTGTCAAGGGCATTGAACATTCTGCTGGTAGCCCAAACCAAGTTGACTGCCGTTGGTCTGGCTGCGTCGATCTCCTTCTTGGCAGTTTTTAGCTTTTCCCAAAAATCGGCTTCGTTTAAAAACTCACTGCCAGCAAGCCAGATCCCATAAGCTGCCACGGCTCCGATGGCAGGGGCGCCTCTGACCACCATTTGGGAGATGGCAAAAATGACATCTTGATAGTTTTCGCAAACAAACTCGGTGAACTTCTTGGGGAGTTTGCGTTGATCGACCAAAAAAAGTTTTTCGTTTTCTAGGCGTAAACAGCTAATGCTCATAAAATTTCTCCGTTTTTATTAAAATTCCAAAACTCGGCTTTGGAAGAAGATTGTAAAGCTTTGCAGATGTTTTGGGGCAGATTTTGAGTGTTTAAAAGTTTTTCTATTTGGGGCAGGCTCTTTTTTATTTGAGAGCGGATGTTGTTTTTAGCGTAAGGGCAACTATAGCCTAGTAAGGGCAATTTTTGCTTCTTTACCAACCTCTCCAGCTCGCTTTCTTTTGTGTAGAGCAGCGGGCGAATGGTGTTCACCCCAGATTTGGTGCCCGAGAGCACCGGCAAGAAAGCGCCGATTTTGTGGTGGTTTATAAGGTTGATCAAGAAAGTTGCGGCAACATCCTCGGCGTGGTGACCGAAAGCGACCAAACCAATCTTTTGCTCTTGCAGGTGTTTGGTGATGAACCCTTTGATGAAGCGGGAGCAGACGAAACACTCTTTCTTGTTTAGAGCCGAGTAGTCGAGTCTGACACTCAGCTCGGTGTAAGGCAAAGACAACCGCTGGCAAAGCTCAGCCAGAGCATTGGTGTCGTAGTCGGCAACTTTGGCATGAATAGGGTAGAGGCTAAAACGAAGCGATCTTTGCAAGTGAGCCAGCAAGTAAAGCAAAGCCGTGCTGTCTTTTCCACCCGAGACTGCCACCCCTACTCTGGACCCGGCAGGAATCATCTGGTAATCTTTTATCGCCCTGGCGACTTTTCCGCTTAGTTTGCTCAAAGTTGAAAAGCTTCTATTTAACCACGAAGTTGATCAGTTTGCCCGGGACGACAATCTCTTTGACGATCGTCTTGCCAGCCAAAAACTTTTGCACATTTTCGATTTTTTGAGCTTGAGCGATGATCTGCTCTTTTGAGGTGTCTTTGCTCGTTTCCAGTTGCGCCCTGATCTTGCCCATGACTTGAACCGCTAAGGTGATATCGTTTTTGATCAAATATTTTTCTTGATAATCTGGCAGTCCGCTACTATGCAAAAGGGTGGTGTTGCCGATCATCTGCCAAATCTCTTCGCAAAGGTGAGGAGCGAAAGGGTAGATTATCTGGGGTATCAAGGTGTGGGCGTGCTTGTAAATCGCTTTTTCGGCAAGACTCTTGGGCTCCTCAGCGGCGTAGAGGTTGTTCAGGTGTTCCATCACTGCGGCGATGGCAGTGTTGAACTGCAGCTTTTGTTTAACGTATCCGATCGCTTTCTTGATGGTGAAGTGGCTGGAGTAGCGAAGCTCTTTGTATTGGGGGGAGATCTCGCCTTCGGGAGCATAATTTTGTTTGAGGAACTGGCAGTTTTTAGCAAAAGTTTTGTAGATCCTGTTCAAGAAGCGGAAAGCTCCACCTACCGCTTTGTCGTTCCAATCGACATCTTTTTCTGGCGGAGAGGCGAAAAGGACGAAAGTTCGCAAAGTGTCGGCGCCGAAGCGTTGCAAGTAGTCGTTGGGGTTGACCACATTCTTCTTGGATTTGCTCATCTTCTCGATGTTGCCGATAGCCACCGGTGAGCCGCAGATGGCGCAGGTGGCAGTCTTACCCTTGATGATAGCGTCTTTGGGGAAGATGTAGCCGTCTTTGGGGCATTTGAAACTTTGCATGCACACCATCCCTTGGGTGAGAAGGCGCGAGAAAGGCTCGTTGCAATCGACCAGATTTATATCACGCATAAACTTGTGGAAAAAGCGAGCGTAAAGCAGGTGCAGCACAGCGTGTTCGATGCCGCCGATGTATTGATCGACAGGTAGCCAGTGGTTAGCTTTTTCTTGGCTGAAGGGAGCTTTAGTGTTGTGAGCATCGCAGTAGCGGGCAAAATACCAAGACGAGTCGACGAAGGTGTCCATGGTGTCGGTCTCTCTGGTTGCCGCACCGCCGCATTTGGGGCAGGTGGTTTTCAGCCAGTCGGTGGCAGACAAAAGCGGGTTTTGTTTGGTTTTGCCGATTTGGATATCGTCGGGCAGTAGCACCGGCAGTTGATCGTCGGGAACCAGTTGTGTGCCGCACTTCTGGCAATAAACCACCGGAATGGGGTTTCCCCAGTAGCGTTGGCGCGAGAGTCCCCAGTCGCGGAGTTTGTAGTTGATGCTTTTTTGTCCAAACTTTTTGGCGTCGATCCAGTCGGCTATCTCCTCCAGGCACTGGCGGTTGTTCATTCCGTCGAACTGCCCAGAGTTTACCATCGTTCCGTCTTCGATAAAAGCTTCTTCCATGGTGGTAGCTTGCAAAGATTTTTCTTCGTTTTGGACAACCAGTTTGATGTCGATACCGTATTTGCGGGCGAAAGCGAAGTCGCGGCTATCGTGAGCCGGCACAGCCATCACTGCGCCGGTGCCGTAATCCATCAGCACATAGTTGGTTATCCAGATCTGCACCTTGTCGCCGTTGACGGGATTGAGGCAGTATCTACCGGTGAAGACGCCCTCTTTCTCTTTGTCTTCGGCGGTGCGCTGGCTGTTGTCTTGGCTCATCACTTTCTGGCAAAACTTGTAAAGCTGGGACTCTTCGCCCTCTTCTGCCAAGAAGTCCTGGGTCAGCGGGTGTTCAGGAGCGATAGCCATGAAGGTGACCCCAAAGATCGTGTCTGGTCTGGTGGTAAACACGGGTAGTTTTTGCTTTTGGTAAACGAAGTCGATGGTCACACCGGTGCTTTTGCCGATCCAGTTTTTTTGCATCAGCTTAACTTTTTCTGGCCAATCTAAAAGGTCGGAGGTGTCCAAAAGCTCTTCGGCGTAATCGGTGATCTTGGCAAACCACTGCGCCAGATCTTTTTTGACGACGGTGGTCTCACAGCGCCAGCATTTGCCCTCTTCTACTTGTTCGTTGGCAAGAACCGTGGCGCAGGTAGGACACCAGTTGACGAAAGATTTTTTCTTGTAAATCAGCCCTTTTTCAAACATCCGCTTGAAAAGCCATTGTCCCCACCTGTAATAGTCGGGTCGGCAAGTGGAAAGCTCACGCGACCAATCGAAGCCAAACCCCATCGCCGTTAGCTGTTTTTTCATCTTGCCGATGTTCTCTTCGGTGGTTAACTTGGGGTGCGAGTTGTGTTGGATAGCGAAATTTTCTGCGGGCATACCGAAAGAGTCGTAACCCATCGGTTGCAAGACGTTGTAGCCAGATTGCAGATAAAATCGAGCCAGAGCATCGCCAATGGAGTAGTTGGAGATGTGACCCATATGCAAATCGCCCGAAGGGTAAGGGAACATAGATAAGATGTACTTCTTTTGTTTGTCGCTATCTTCTTGAGCTTCAAAAATCTTTTGCTCTTCCCAGATTTTTTGCCACTTCTTCTCGATCTCTATAAATGGGTATTCCATAAAGTCACTCCTGCTTACGATTATTTGTTATGAAACAAAATTGTTTGCCTGTTTTTTTGTAAAGATAATTTTTTTTTGAGAAGGGCAAAGAAAAAACCTTGCCTTCACCTTTTGATTTGGCAAAGACAAGGTTTTGTTTGTCTAGTAGATTACTTCTTTAAGTTGTAAAAAGCTTTGATGCCCGCATATTTGGCATCGCTACCCAGTTCTGCTTCGATTCTAAGCAGTTGGTTGTATTTGGCAATTCTGTCGCTACGGCTAAGGGAGCCAGTTTTAATCTGA